>CAWFJE010000010.1:0-696365 GCA_963816155.1 uncultured Actinomycetes bacterium
CAACACCTGGGAAGAGTACACGGTGCCCAACTGACCAAACTGAGGTACGCGCCGGACGGATTTGTGTGACGGCCGCCTGCGCGGCGACCGCCGGTGAGACCTTGGGCTCACTTGCCCCGCCTTGAACCCGCTGGCATAGGCGAATCCCCCTCAGCGCCCGCTGCTGCCGAAACCCCCATCGCCCCTAGGCGTACGCGGCAGCTCGTCGCTGGCCACGAAATCCGGCTCCGCCACACGCTGGACCACCAACTGCGCGATCCTCTCCCCCACGGCGACTGCAAAAGGCTCCGTGCCGGAGTTGAAGAGCGAGACCCTCACCTCACCCCGGTAGCCCGCGTCGATGAGTCCGGGCGAGTTCACCACCATGATGCCGTGCTTGAAGGCCAGACCGGAGCGCGGCTGCACGAAGCCCGCGTACCCTTCAGGGATGGCCAAGGCCAGACCCGTGCCCACCTCGCGCCGCTCCCCGGCCGGGATGGTCACCTCATCCACCGAGCAAAGGTCGGCCCCAGCGTCGCCGGGATGTGCTCTCCGCGGCAGCCGTGCCTGCGGGTGGAGCAACTTAACCGGTAGATCCAAGGGGCCGCTCACAGGCGCAGAGAGCGTTCGATACGGCCCACGGCCTCGGCGATGCGCTCGTCGGGAGTGGTGAGAGACAGGCGCACGAACCCCTCGCCGGCCGGTCCATAGCCCGAACCAGGTGTGACCACCACCGCGGCTTGATCGAGCACGTGCTCGCTGAAGCTCGCCGACGTGTACCCCTCGGGAACTGGGATCCACATGTAGATGGTCCCCTTGGGCTTGGGCACCTGCATACCCACCGCGGTCAGGGCCTCGGCCAAGAGGTCCCGTCGCCTGCGGTAGATCTCACACATCTCACCCACGAAGTCCCACGGACCGTTGAGGATGAAAGCACCCGTGCGTTGCAGGGCGTCGAACACACCCGAATCCATGTTGGTCTTGAGCCGCCAGAGATGGGCCAATATCTCGTGGTTGCCAACGGCGAAGCCGACGCGCCAGCCGGTCATGTTGAAGGGCTTGGAGAAGCTGAAGAATTCCACGCCCACGTCCTTGGCTCCCGGAGTGGCCAGGAAGCTGGGGGCTACGTAACCGTCGTAGGTGAGTTCCGAATAGGCGTTGTCGTGGACCACAGCCACATCGTACTTCTTGGCAAAGGCGACCACTCGTTCGAAGAAGTCGTCTTCCACCACCGCCGCGGTGGGGTTGTTGGGGTATCCGAGGAAGAGCACCTTCGCCCGCTCAGCTTCTTCCGTGCTGATCCCGTCGAGATCGGGGAGGAAGCCCTTATCGGGCAACAGGCGGAGATAGCGCACCTCGGCCCCGGCAATGAGCGAACCGCCTGCGTAGACGGGATAGCCCGGATCGGGCACCAACGCGAGGTCCCCTGGGTCCAGCATCGACCAGCAGACATGAGCCAGACCCTCCTTCGCGCCCAGAAGGGGGAAGAACTCCCTCTTCGGGTCCAGGTCCACCCCGAAGCGCCTCTTGTAGAAGGCGGCCGCAGCCTCTCCGTATTCCGGCACTCCCCAGTTGCTGGGATAGCTATGGTTGCCGGGATCGGCGACCTGGCGCTGCATCTCCTTGACGATGTACGTGGGGGTGGGCAGGTCGGGATCGCCGATGCCCAAGCTGATGACGTCCACTCCACTCGCGCGCTTCTCAGCGATCTTCCGTTCCATCTCCGCGAAGAGATACGGGGCCAGGTTGTCCATTCGGCGCGAAAAGAGCACAGTCGCCTCCTTGTTGGTCAGTCTCCGGTGATCGGTCGCCGGCGGTCAGGTGCCGGTGACCAGTCGCCCGTGGCCGATGGCCGGTGATCAGTCGCCGGTGGCCGGTGACCGACAGTCGGCAGCCATCCCAGTCGGTACAGTAGGTCGGCGGATAAGTCGCAGGAGCAGACCTCCTCGGCCGGCCCGGTCATGAAGACCCGCGGCGAGTAAGGCCGGCGGTCTTCGCCGATACCCTCGCCCCCGTCCGGTCCCGGTGCGCCGATACCCTCGTCGTCAACTTCAATGGTCAGGTCGCCCCCTAGCAGGTGCACCAGCACGGGACTGGCGGCCAGTCCCAGACCTGCGAGAGCCGCGCCCACAGCCGTGGCTCCAGTGCCACAGGCCTGCGTCTCACCCACTCCACGCTCCCACACCCGCATGCGCGCCGAGCCGTCTTCCTCCACGCGCACAAACTCCACGTTGGCTCGACTGGGAAAGGCCGGATGGTGCTCGATCATCGGTCCGAGCGAAGACACCGCGACTTCAGCCGGGTCGTCCACCAGGATCACGCAGTGGGGATTACCCACGTCCACGAAGGTGTAGTGGTAGCTTCGGCCCCCAGCTTCCAGGGTCTGCTCCAGGCCGGCGTAAGCGAAGCGGGCCCTGCCCATGTCCACCCGCACCCGGCCGTCTTCGAGGAGACGCGGCTTGACGGGACCGGCCAGGGTCTCCACCACGAACTCCGGTCCGGCCACAGCGCCGGAGGCGACCAGATAGCGCGCGAACATGCGGATGCCGTTGCCGCACATCTCCGGTTCGCTGCCGTCGGGATTGAAGACACGCATGCGCGTCACGGCCTCGGGTACGACCCCGGTCGGCTGTTCGACCACGAGGATGCCGTCCGCACCCACGCCGAGGTGACGATCACAGAGTGCGGCGATGGCCCGCTCGGACAACGGCCCGGGGAGAGCCGACGCTTCCACGATGAGGTAGTCATTCCCCAGTCCCTGCCACTTGGCCAATCTCACGACTGATGAGGCCCCCTGGTGTGTTGACCGGACAATGCGAGAGCGAGTATCTCGTCGGCGACCGCTTCGGGGTCGCGGTCACGGTCGTTAATGATAACAGCGTCCTCCAGCTTCCGCAGCCAGGTCGACTGACGGCGGGCGTAGCGGCGTGTGGCCGCCGCCACCTGAGAGATGGTCTCATCCAGACTCTGCCGACCCTCCAGGTAGCGGCTGATCTCGCGGTAGCCTATGGCGCATTCGACGCCCGTGGAGACCGGCGCCGCCGGCGGCAGCGGCACGGTAGATAGCGCGTCTCCGACCGGCTCCACGCCTGGTAGCGCCGCTGCCGGTGACTCCTCGGCCGGCGACTCCACGGCGCGAAGCGCCACTGCCGGCGACTCCACACCGGCGGCTGCAAGCCTTGCCAGATGACGCCGCACCTCGTCCGCCCCCCCTCCCCTGACGATGTCTGCCGCCCGCGCGTCGATGCGGGCGTAGAGTCCGTCCCTGTCAAGGGTCAAAGCCACCAGCAATGTGGGGTGATAGTACGCCGGAGACCAGAGATCTTGCCTCCCCGACCATGGCGCTCCCGTAGCCTCGATGACCTCCAGAGCCCGTATCAACCGGCGCGAGTTATGAGGGCTGATGGCGGCGGCCGCCCGCGGATCGCGACGACCGAGTTCGGCATGGAGCGCGTCGGCGCCCTCCTCCGCGAGTCGCTGCTCGAGCGCGCGCCGCGCCCCTGGGTCGACCGCGGGAGCCAGGGCCAGAGGAGCCAGCGCCGCGCGCAGGTACAGGCCGGTGCCCCCACACACGAGCGCCCACCCGTCCCCGGCCACATCGTCCTCCACCATGGGACGGGCCAGTTGCGCGTATTCGCCGACTGAGAAGGAACATGCGGGATCGATGATCCCCACCAGTTCGTGGGGGACGGCCCGCATCTGGGCATCCGTGGGCTGGTTTGTGAGAACGGGGAAGCCTCGGTACACCTGCATGGAGTCGCAGGAGATGACCCTCACCCCGAGCCTGACGGCCAGCTCCATGGCCACGGCGGTCTTGCCCACGCCGGTGGGTCCGATGATGCCGATAACGGTCGCGGTCACGACACCTGTCGTCCTTTGAAGCTTGTCGACGTGGCCTCAAGCAGTTCGACCAGGGCAAGGTCGCCGGCGCTGCCGTCGGAGGGGAAGTTGACGGGCTTGTGTCCCCGGGTGCGCCCCATCACCTCCCCCGGTGCCTGCTTACTGGGGCGCTCGATCATGACTTCGACCACCCGCCCAACGAGGGCTTCGTTGCGCTCGCGGGCGATGCGCTGGACAGACGCCACGAGGCGCTGCATGCGCTCCTCGGCCACCGCCGCATCCAGACGACCGGGCAGACGCGCGGCCGCGGTCTGTCGGCGGGGGGAGTAGATGAACGTGAAGGCCCCATCGAAACGGCATTCTTCCACCAGCGAAAGCGTGTTGGAGAAATCCTCCTCGGTCTCGCCAGGAAAGCCCACGATGAGATCCGTGGTCAGAGCCAAGTCGGGAACGGAGGCGCCAAGTCGCCTCACCAGATCCAGGTAGCGGGCACGGTCATAGCCGCGGTGCATGGCCTCGAGTGTGCGGTCGCTCCCAGATTGGACCGGCAGGTGAAGATGTTCGCAGACCTGGTTATCCTCCGCCAGAACGGCGATGAGTTCGTCCGACATATCTTTGGGGTGCGAGGTCATGAAGCGCACGCGCTCCAGGCCCGGACTGGCGCAGACTCTGCGCAGCAGCCCCGGGAAGTCCTCTTGGCCCGTGAACCCTGGTTCCGCGCCGTAGGCGTTGACATTCTGCCCCAGCAAGGTCACCTGCCGGACCCCCGCCGCGGTCAGCGTCGCCACCTCCTCCACGATGGCCTCCGCCGGGCGTGACGCCTCCGGTCCGCGCACGTGGGGCACGATGCAGTACGAGCAGAAGTTGCTACAACCGGCGACGATCTGCACCCAGGCCGTCGGGCCGGACACGCGACTGCGGGGCAGATCGGCGCTCCACAGGGTGGTCGTCTCCTCAAAGACGGTCGCCCGCCGGCCTGTTTCCAGGCGCTCTTCTATGAGCGCTGGGAGGCGATGAAGGCTCTGCGGCCCGACCAGCACATCCACACAGGGGAAGTCGGCGAAGAAGTCCTCCCGCCGGCTCTGAGCGAGACACCCGGCCACGACCACCAAGCGGTCGGGTCTCTCCCGTTTCAGACGCGCGGCGAGACTGAGGTGACCGGCCAGGCGGTTGTCGGCCTTCTCGCGGATGGAGCAGGTGTTGTACACGAGCATGCCGGCCTCTTCGGGGACGGATGCGCGAGCGAGACCCATGCCTTCCAGAAGCCCGGCGATACGCTCAGCATCGTGCTCGTTCATCTGACAGCCGAACGAGCGCAGGAAGTAACTATCCAACCGAGAGCTCTCCGGGCCCTCCCCCACCATGCGGGCCCCTCTTACTTGGCGTACTCCACTACGCGGCTCTCACGGATGACCGTCACCCTTATGGTGCCGGGGTAGTCGAGTTCCTGTTCGATCTCCTTGGCGATCTCACGGCAGAGCAGACCCGCATTCTGGTCGTCGACCTCGTCGGGCTTCACCAGCACACGGATCTCCCGGCCGGCTTGGATGGCGTAGCACTTCTCCACACCCGGTTTGGATTCAGCGATGCGCTCGAGCGACTCCAGCCGCTTGACGTACGTCTCGAGCGTCTCCCGCCGCGCTCCGGGACGCGCCCCAGAGACGGCATCGCCCGCCGCCACCAGAACCGCCTCGACGGTGGAGGGTTCCACCTCGTTGTGATGAGCTTCGATGATGTGGGCCACGGCCTCAGACTCGCCGTACCTGCGGGCCAGATTGCCGCCTATGCCGGCGTGTGAACCCTCTACCTCATGGTCTACGGCCTTGCCCAAGTCGTGCAGCAGCCCCGCCCTCTTGGCCAGTTTGGCGTTGACCCCCAACTCATGAGCCATGAGTCCGGCCAGATGTGCCACCTCCAGCGAGTGCATGAGCACGTTCTGCCCGTAGCTGGTGCGAAACTTGAGGCGCCCAAGAAGACGGAGAAGCTCAGGAGCCACGCCATGGACGTTGGCATCCAAGACGGCCTGCTCCCCGGCCTCCTGGATCTCCTTCTCCACCTCTTCGCGAGCCTTGGAGTACATCTCCTCGATCTTGGCCGGGTGGATCCGACCGTCTGCCACAAGCTTCGAGAGGGTCAACCGAGCGATCTCACGGCGCACGGTGTCGAAACCGGAAAGCACCACGGCCTCGGGCGTGTCGTCGATGATGAAGTCGATGCCGGTGAGGTTCTCGAGAGTACGGATATTCCGCCCCTCCCGACCGATGATCCTACCCTTCATATCATCTGAGGGCAGGTGAACGACCGAGACTGTGGTCTCAGCCACGTGACTCGCGGCCGAACGCTGGATGCACACGGAGAGGATGTCCTTAGCCCTGCGGTCGCCCTCATGACGCGCTTCTTCCTCGATGGCGCGCACCATCTTGGCCATGTCATGACGCACTTCGTCCTCGGTGCGCTTGAGGATGACCTCCGCCGCCTGTTCCCTGGTCAAGCCGGAGATCTCCTCCAATAGCCTTTCCTGCTCCGCCTTCTTCTCCTCGGCTTCTTCGATCACCTTGCGGTAATGACCCTCTCGGTCGGTAACCGATTGCTCGCGCCGGACAATGTCCTTCTGTAGATCGTCGAGGGCCTCTTCGCGGCTCAGCAGCCGACTCTCCAGCTGGACCAGTTCCTGGCGTCGCTCCTTCGCCTCCGCTTCAGAGCGCACGCGGAGCTGATGGAGTTCATCCTTAACTTCAACTCTAGCTTCACGCTTCAGGGCTTCCGCGTCGCGCTCGGCATCCTGCAGGATCTTCGCCGCCGCTCCCTCGGCAGAGGTGATCTTGGCCTCTCCCAGGTGCTTGCGGGCAAAGTAGCCGGCAGCCGCGCAGATGACGGCCACCACTACCACTACCACGATGGTCAGAACAGTGCTCATTTCATCACTCCACTCGCATAATTCACGGCCAATATTGCCGGTAAGTGATGAACGACGCCGGACGCAAAAAGGGCCGAGCTTATGCCCGGCCGATGACCCAACTGGCTATTCCTTGCCTCGGTGGTCTCCAACGATGCCGATGCCTGTGATGCCCCCACAGACCCAACACCTGATATATCCCAGAATAAACTACGTCTATCGGCCCAAAACCCTCATACACCAAACCGCCGACTCAACGCCATTTATAGCCAAAAAGAGCAAGGTCGCACAGAAAGCCGTCGACCGATCATCACACACTCGGAGTTTACAGTCGCCGTATCTCGGGTGTCAAGGAGACGCATCCATACGCCGGATGACCCCCGAGACCGTCTCCCAGTCGTAGCCGCGGCGGAGAAGGAAGCCGGTCAGACGGCGTGCCGCTGCGTCCCGGTCTTCCTGCCACTGCCTCCCGAACCGCCGCTGTACCAGGGCGGCGAGGCTCTCTGAGCGCTCCGTCTCCCCCTCTTCGTCCTCAGAGAGTGCTGTCAAGGCGGCGTCCACGGTCGCGCGGCCGACACCCTTGGCCAGTAGCTCGGCGCGGATGCGGCGCTCACCCCATCCGGTTCTGGACTTCTCGCCGACATACCGCTCAGCGAAGCGCTCATCGTCCAAGTAGCCAAGTCCCTCCAGCCACTCAGTAGTCGTCGCTGCCGTCGCGGCCGTGAAGCCGGAGAGCCGCAGGCGAGACTCCACTTCGGCGATGGACCGATCGCGCACCGACAGTAGCCGCAGCGCCCGCGAACGCGCCCGATGCGGCTCATCCTCCGCCTGAAGAGATGCGAAGGCCTCCTCCGAGAGGAAATCCCCCTCACGCAGTCCGGCGGCCTGAGCCACCTCGGTAGCGATGTCTCCCGCCCGCCTGCCGTCCACATACAACACCGTGCGCTCGGGCCGATTGGGAAGGACCGCCAGTCGAGAGAGGATCCCCGACCGGTGCTCAGGAGTCGCTTGCGGCCTGCCTACGGGCATAGTTCGGCCTCCGCCGTCTCCTGTGCCCTTCTAGGCCCCCTCAGGCGCGTCTACGGCGTCCTCAGCGGGCACCTCGACGACGGGAGATGCGTTCCATTCGGGGTTGAGCACCCGGATGACCTCGCTGCGCAGATGCTGAACCAGTTCCGGGTTGTCGCGCAAGAACTGCCGCACGTTCTCGCGACCCTGGCCCAGGCGCTGGTCGCCGTATGAGAACCAGGCTCCGCTCTTCTGCACGATCTTGTTGTTGACGGCCAGGTCGAGCACATCTCCCTCGGTGGAGATACCGACGCCGTACATGATGTCGAACTCGGCATCTTTGAAGGGCGGCGCCACCTTGTTCTTGACCACCCGCACTCTCACCCGGTTGCCGACCGCCTCCGTACCTTCCTTCAACGTCTCGATGCGCCGGATATCGAGACGCACAGATGCGTAGAACTTCAGAGCTCGGCCACCCGGTGTGACCTCGGGGTTGCCGAACATGACCCCGACCTTCTCGCGCAACTGGTTGATGAACACAGCCGTGGTCTGGGTCTTGTTGATGGTCCCCGCCAGTTTGCGCAATGCCTGGCTCATAAGGCGAGCCTGCAGTCCAACATGAGAGTCGCCCATGTCGCCCTCAAGCTCAGCACGAGGTGTCAGAGCTGCCACAGAGTCGATCACCACGATGTCGAGAGCTCCGCTGCGGATAAGCAGCTCGGTGATCTCCAGTGCCTGCTCCCCGCTGTCGGGCTGCGATACCAGGAGTTCGTCGATGTTCACTCCGATGCGGCGCGCGTAGGACGAATCCATGGCATGCTCGGCGTCGATGAAGGCCGCCCTGCCGCCCGCCCGCTGGGCCTCGGCGATCATGTGGAGCGCGAGCGTGGTCTTACCACTCGACTCAGGTCCGAACACCTCCACCACGCGGCCCCGGGGGACTCCTCCTACCCCCAGCGCCAAGTCCAAGGTCAGGGACCCGGTAGAGATAGCGGGGACCCGCAATGCTGCCGACTCGTCACCCAGCCGCATGATCGAGCCCTTACCATACTGCCGTTCGATCTGAAGGACGGCCATCTCGAGGGCCTTTTCTTTCTCCACTGCTCCTCCTGCACCGAGACTCTTGCTCACCCTTATCCCTCCAATATCCTGCGGCAGAGCACCGAATAGTCGGCACCCTCTCGCCTCAGCAGACTCTTGAAGAGGCAGACCGACTCTATCGGATACGGCGCCTCGACACACTCATACTTTGGTAGCACAGGTCCGGGCGTGCGCAGCCTGGCTATCGTGAGATGGGGCCGGAAGGGCCTCTTCTCGCGTTTCATGACCTCGGCCTCCTCCAAACCCCGCACGACCACCTGGAACAACCGCGCGAACGCTCCCTTGACATCATCGATGGCCAGCGTCACCACCCGCGCCTTCCCGGCTGATGGCAACAGCAGGAACCCGGTCACGAGGCCCTTGCCTCCGAGTCCCTCCGGCAGTCCGGCGATCACCTCGTGCGCGGCGCTTGCCATCTCTTGGCCCACCTCGCCGATGAAGGCCAGTGTCACATGGAGTTGCTCGGCGCGCAACAGCCGCAGACCGGGCAGCGACGGCAGAGCCGCCTGCGCGGTCTCCACCAGAGGTAGCAGCCCTTCAGGCAGGGGGACGGCCACGAACAACCTCTGCCGCTCCCCGCTCATTTCACCTTCGCATGATCGAGATGGTGGGAGCCGCCCTCGGCCTCAGCGTCCCCTCCTACGGACCTGGGCGGACCCTGTAGCTTGCCACGCGCGTGCAAGAAGTAGTCGATAGCGCTCCCCACCGTAAGCACGAGCATGATCAAGACCAGATACCACGTGATGGTATGTCCTCCCAGTGTCCACTCCTCATTCAGCCAGCGCGGCTGGATCAGTAGGGCGGCGACGGCCAGCATCTGTGAGGCGGTCTTGGCCTTGCCCCATCTACTGGCGGAGATGACTACGTTCTGAGCGGCCGACACCATACGTAGACCCGATACCGCGAACTCCCGCGCTATGACAACCATAGCAACCCAGGCGGACAGTTCATCCAAAGAGACCAGCGAAACCAGTGCCGCCGTTATCAGGAGCTTGTCGGCCAGGGGGTCGAGGAAGGATCCCACCACGGTGATCTGGCGCCGGCGCCGGGCGATGTACCCGTCGAGAGAGTCACTGGCGGCCGCCACGAGGAAGATGACGAGGGCGATGATGTCTCCCCCGGGGATATCAACGAGCATGAAGACCATGAGCAGAGGCACCAAGGCGACGCGGAAGAGGGTTATGCTGTTGGGAAGGTTAGGGCGCATCACACCTGCCTATCAGATCGTGTGCCACCGCGTCCGTCACGGTCACCATCACCAAGTCGCCGGGGCCAGCTCCTTCCGGTAGGTCCCCCTCGATGTAGGTTACCCCATCTATCTCCGGCGCTTGTCCCTCTACTCGGGCGACCGCCGTGACGTCCGCGTCGTCGTCCAAGACCAGTTCATCGATCATGGCCTCGAGGGACGTTCCCACAAGGCGGCGATGCTCCGCTTCGGCCCGGGAAGCAATGAGGTCGGAAAGTCGGTTGAGCCGCTCGAGCGCCGCCGACCGCCGCACCCGGGGACGCAGAGAGGCACCCCGAGTGCCCTCCTCGGGACTGTATATGAAGCCGCCGGCGTGATCAAAACCCACGTAGTCGACGAACTCCAGGAGAGCCTCGAACTGTTCCTCCGTCTCTCCCGGAAAGCCGACGATGAAGGTCGAGCGCAGCGAGACATCGGGCATGAGACGACGGGCTCGGTCTACCAGCGCGCGAAACGCTTGGTCATCACCCCAACGCCCCATACGTTTCAGAACGGCCGCGGCGGCGTGCTGGAAGGGTATGTCAAGATAGCGACACACCTTCGTCTGCCCGGCCATGTATGTGAGCAACTCGTCGGTCACGTGCTCCGGCTGCAGGTACATCAGGCGGAGGCGGAGCAGACGTTCATCGCCAACCAGAAGGCTGAGAAGCCCGACGAGGTCCAAGTCGTCGTCTCTCCACACGGCCGTGTCCTGCCCTACGAGCACGATCTCTCGGGCTCCGTCCCGCAGACAGGCATCCACCTCGCGCAATACAGAACTCGCGTCGACGGAGTGATACGGGCCTTTGATGGAGGGGATGGCGCAGAAGGTGCACGGCTCGTCGCAGCCGTCGGAGATCTTGATGTACGCGTATGGCTGGTGTACGCGGGGCGTCTCATCCGAGGACAGACCCAGCATGGCGGGGAGTGTCTTGGACGCGGGCGCCGCCGACAAGGCTACAGGAAGGGCTTCGTCTGGCCTATCAGCCGACAGCCATTCTGCGATACGGGCCTCTTCTCCCAACTGGAACCAAGCCTCGACCTCCGGGATGCCCGCTTCCAATTCCGCGCGATAGCGCTGCACAAGACATCCCATGACGGCCACCCGCCGCCCCCCCTGCCCAGCGCAGGCAGCAAGTATGGCCCCGATAGATTCTTCTTTGGCATCCTGGATGAAGCCACAACTGTTTATGACTATGTGGGTCGACGCCTCGGGATCGTCCGCCACCTCGATGCCGAGGGCTGAGAGGGAGCGGGCCAAGCTGCGGCTGTCGGCTTCGTTCTTGGGGCAGCCCAGAGTGTGTATGTAGACCCGACAAGGAGAAGCGGCGGGCGCCGTCATCTACTGCACGCGCTCTACGCCGGCTCCGCTCACGACGAAGGCCCCGGCGGGAGCGGCCAACTCGTGGGGCACCCCGGCCACGGACACGCTGAGCACTTCGGGATTTCCCACCCGCATCCAGTATTGCTTCGCAGTATCGAAGGTCTGCCTGCCACCGGCGGAGAGGGTCCCGGCAAATACCTCAGCCCCCTCTTCGCCGTCCTCGCGAACAACCAGCCAGCAACTCTCCCTGTCCACGGCGACCACCACCTCGATCGTCCCATCCGTGGATGGCGGACCATCCTCGGCCCCTGCGGTGGTCGTGGTCCCGGCGCCTGACCCTGCTGTTGTGGTCGAGCCTCCGGCCCCCGCCTCATCGCTGGAGCCACTCCCGGACGGAGCCGTGGTGGTCAACGTTGAACTGGTTATGCTATCGGCGTCGATGGAAGCTGCTTCTTGGCCTCTCCCCGTGCCGAACCAGGCCAGAAGGACGACGATGACGATGGCTATGAAGGCGGCCACCACATAGCCCCGATGCTGCTTGCGCACCCGCTTCTGACGACGCTCAGCGCTGGTGTGCGATCGCGGAGACTTGGTGACATCGGTCCGCACCACCGTAGCTTCCTCAGCGCGGGGGGCGTAGCCGCTCCGGTAGGCCTCCACGAGCGCATCGGCATCGAGCTTCAGATAGGTGGCATACGTGCGCAGGAAACCTATGGTGCACGTGGAGCCGGGAAGGACTTCGAAGTCATCCTCCTCGAGGGCCTCGAGGTACTTGCCCCGGATCTTGGTGACATCCTCGACATCCCGAATGGTGAGGCCCTTTTTGACGCGCGCCTCGCGGAGCGCGCTGCCTATGTCTTGGGGGGGAGTCAGTTGAGTACCTCTCGGATCACGCGGCCCATGCCTCGAACGAATCGGCGTGCATCTGTGTGGGGATCGGAACTGGTCCTAAGCTCATACACGAAGTGGCGTCCCTCGATGGACGATCTCTGATAGAGCGGGTCATAGTACGCGACCAGAAGCTCCTCGACAACGTCGGTAAATCTACCATCATCAAACGCTGTTTCCAAGGAAACATAGGTGCTCCGGGGCAGCCTGGCGCCTATCAACTGCAGGCTGTGGCGAAAACGGGCGATATCCTCATCGTTCCATCCCTCGGGCGCATACTCGCGCAGGATGCGCTCCGCGCGCGTCTCCACCGGAGCGGTCACGCTCACGGGCAGACCCGACCGCACGGCCTCAGCCACAGACGCGGGCAGGAACAAGCGGCCTATCTTGCCTCCCTCGCCTTCCAGCACGAGATAGTCCCCGCGGGGGAGGCGCAGTTCCTCCCACAGCAGGGCGTCGAAGTCCTTCTGCCGGCGTTCGCCGGGCTGGTTCAATCCTCCTAGGAGCGAACCGCGGTGCAGCGCCAGCGCCTCCAGGTCCACCGGCCACGGACGCAGTCCCCGCAGCCGGGGAGCTACCTCGCCCAACGCCCTCAGCACAGCGCTCTTGCCGGCACCCGTATGGCCGTACAGGGTGACCACCGGCACCGGCGCCCGCCAGGCCGCGAGTCGGGAGAGCATCTCTTTTCTGTATGCCCGATACCCCCCGGCCACGGTGACGACGTGGATGCCTATCAAAGCCAGCAGGAGGACCACGTTGCGGCTCCGCTCTCCCCCCCGCCAGCACATGATGGCCAAGCGACGCCCACGCGGCTGAGACCGCGCGAGGTCGGCCAACGAGTGCAGATAGGGAGTGAGGAGTGGAGCGACCTCCTCCATGGCGACAATGCGCGCCCGAGCCGCACCCTCCTCTGCGTATACCGTCCCCACTCGAGCTCGCTGCGGGTCGCCCAGAAGGGGCAGATTAACGGCTCCCGGCATATGACCCTCGGCGAACTCGCCCGGCGACCGCACATCGACGACCTGATACACACCGTCCATCGCTTCGGCCGCTGTGACCGAAGGGACCCGCAGATCAGTCACCGGCCGCCCCGTCATCGTCCGGCGCCACCCGATCGAGTCCGGCCAGCACGTGCTCCAGATCATCCGCCTCCACGATGATCTGCCGCGGCTTGCTGCCTTCCCAAGGGCCCACGATGCCCCGTCTCTCCAGCATGTCGATCAGACGCCCGGCCCGGGTGTAGCCCACACGCAGGCGCCGCTGCAGCATGGAGACGGACGCACTCCCCGTCTCGATGACCAGCTGGGCCGCGTCTACCAGAAGCTCGTCCGAGTCAGGATCGAACTGATCGTCGCCATCGCCACCGCCCCTCTTCTTGGGGTCGGGCGGCCTGCGCAGAAGCTCTTCCCGGAACTCCGGTTCCGCCTGCTGACGCCAATGTGTGACGAGGACGGCTATCTCTTCCTCGGTGATGTATGCGCCCTGCACCCGCTGCAGATGACTCGCTCCGAGCGGCTTGAAGAGCATGTCGCCCATACCCAGCAGAGTCTCCGCTCCGTTGACATCCAGGATCACGCGGGAGTCGGTCTGGCTGGAGACCGCAAAGGCGATACGCGAGGGGATGTTGGCTTTGATCATGCCCGTTATGACGTCCGCCGAGGGACGCTGGGTGGCCACTACCAGATGGATCCCCACCGCTCGCGACTTCTGGGCCAGACGGATGACGTACTCCTCCACCTCTTGCGGGGAGACCATCATAAGGTCGGCCAACTCATCGACGACCACCACGATGTAGGGCAGGGACCGTTCCCCCCGTCGGGCCCGGCTCTTGTTCATCTCGGCCAGGTTGCGGGCGTGCTCCAACTCCATGAGTTCGTAGCGGTCCTCCATCTCTTTGGCCACGTTGTGAAGGACGCCGGCCGCGTCCTTCATGTTGGTCACCACGGGCACCAGGAGATGCGGGATGCGGTCGTAGTGCGACAGTTCCACCTTCTTCGGGTCGATCATGATGAAGCGCACCTGCTCGGGAGTGCTGCGCAGGAGGATCGACGAGACGAGGCAGTTGACACAGCCACTCTTCCCCGATCCGGTCGTGCCGGCGATGAGCAGATGCGGCATGCGCGTGAGGTCGGTGAAGACGGCCTTGCCAGAGATGTCCTTGCCCAGCCACACCATGAGCGGACCTTGGGTCTTGGGGAACTCCCTGTAGATGTCACCCAGGGTCACGAAGTCGGGCCGCTGGTTGGGCACCTCCACTCCCACGGCCGACTTGCCCGGGATGGGAGCGAGAATGCGGATCTCGGTGCTGGCCAAAGCGTAGGCAAGGTCATCTTTGAGGTTGGTGACCTTGGAGACCTTCGTGCCGGGCGCCAACTGCAGTTCGTAGCGTGTCACCCGGGGACCGACGACCATGCCGATCACGCGAGCCTCGACCCCGAACTGAGCCAAAGCGTGCAGAAGTACTCCCGCCGTGTCGCGCTCACTCGCATGTCCGCTGACCGCGGCCGGAGTGCTCTTGCGCAGCAGATCGGGCTCCGGCAGCAGGTAGGCGGGCTGCTCCACAGGCAGCGCTATCTGCCTGGGAGCCCTCGCGAGGCCCGGTAGGGTCTCCTGAAGCGACTCCTCGTCCTCGCTGTCGGAGTCTGCCCCCAGATCCTGTGCGTGCTCCGTGGCGAGCTGTCCCCCGCGAGCCGAGGCGCCGGCCAGGGCGCCGGCGGTGCCTGTCTCGCTCTCCATGGCCGACGCAACCCCCGCGCTCATCACTCCGGCTGTGGCCCCACCCACAGCGGAAGATGCCGCGGCCGCGGACCCGGCAGCGAACGCGGCCGCCCCCCCGTACAGGTCGGCAAAGGCCTGAGCGCCGTCGAGCACTCCGTGGCCAGCCCCCCCCGCAGACCCTGAAGGACCCGGCCCCAGCGGCGCCAACGGGCTCCGGGCGACCGTACGACCGTCTGACCAGTCGTCGAACTCGCCCGCGAAAGGTCCGTCGAATCCAGGCTGCACCGTTGTGGCCGCCGATCCCCCGCCCGGTGCGGCCGCATAGGTCGGACCGTCCAGGCCCCCGTCACCCACAAGGTCGCGAGGTCCGAGATGAAGCGCGGGCGAAGCCGCGACCCCACCCCCGGTCAGCAGATCACCGAAGCCATCAGCCGTGCGCGACTGCGTGACGCCGAGGGCCTCAGCTCTGGCGGCTTGGGCCTCACGCCCCCTCATGACGAGCGTGCTTCGCTCGGCCTGAGCGACCACCGCATCCGCCGCCTTCTTGGTTCCCCTGCCCAGACGCCGCACGGTGAGTCCCGTCGCCAGACTGAAGCCGGCCAGGAGCGTCACCCAGCCGATGATGGCCACACCGGCCGTGCCCACGATGCTGTGGAAGAGGGCATACAAGGCTTCACCCAACGCCCCAGCATGAGCCTCGTATTCCGAGCGGACGAAGGTGTCCTCCCCATGCGAACCGAAAGGTGGGAACCCGGCAGCGGTGAGAAGAAACAGACCAAAGAGGAACAGCGCAGCACCCAGAAGCCAGAAAGAGCGCCACACCTTGATACCAAGAGCACTGGTGGCGGCGAAGGCGAACAGGGTCAGAGGAAGGAGGAACGCCAGCCTGCCGAAGAGGAAGGTGAGGCCCGTGCCCGCTCCTCTGCCCGCGGCTCCTGCCGTCTCGCCCGCCAGGAGGACGAACAGCAGGAAGACCCCGGCGCCAAAAAGGACCAGCGCCGTGATCTCCTGGCGCCGCCCCGGCACGGGGTCACGTCGGGCGCCGCCCGCCTCGGGCGCGCCCTTGGTCCGACGCGTGTCCGTCTTCTTCTTGGCTGAGGTAGTCCGACCGGCCACGGCCCACCGCCTGACGGCTAGACTTCGACGATCACCGGCAGGACCATGGGCCGTCTGCCGGCTTCTTTGTGGAGGTACTTCTGCAGAACATCATGCACGTGATTCCTCAGCAGCGTTGCGTCGGTCACACGCCTCATATCACCTGATTCGAGGGTCTGCATCACCCGGCGCTTGGCTTCCGCGATCAATTCATCGAGGTTCCCCGCATGCGCGAAACCCCGGAACACGACCTCCGGCTCACCCACCACCTTCCCGTCCTGGGCGCTGCGCGCCACCACGACCATCACCAATCCATCGGTCGAGAGGTGCTTGCGGTCGCGCAGGACCAGATCATGCAGGTCGCCCATCGCGAAGCCGTCTACGAGGATCATCCCTGCCTGCACCTGTCCGGTCACGGCGGCCTGGTCGGGCAGCAACTCCAGGACGTCTCCATTCTCGAGCAGGAAGATGTCCTCCTCCTTCACCCCCACCGCGCGGGCCAACTCGGCGTGGAAATACAGGTGGCGGTGCTCGCCGTGGATGGGCATGAAGAACCGTGGTTTGACCAGATTCAGCATGACCTTGAGTTCCTCCGCCGCGGCGTGTCCGGAGACATGGACGCCTGCGGAGGCTTCGTAGATGACCCTTGCACCGGCGGCGAACAGGCGGTCGATCGTGCGGTTCACGCTGGTCTCATTGCCGGGAACCGGCCGAGCCGAGATGACCACGGTGTCACCCTTGGTGATCTCCACCAGCGGATGCTCTTGGGAGGCCATGCGGGCCAGCGCGGACAGAGGTTCTCCCTGGCTGCCGGTCGAAAGGATGACCACCTTGTCGGCGGGGAGGACGTTGATGTCGTGTGGTCGGACCAGCACTCCGTCCGGCACGGTCAGATAGCCGAGGTTGGAGGCGATGTTGACGTTCTTCACCATGCTCCGGCCGATGACGGCCACGGAGCGGCCGTGACGGTGGGCCGCGTCGAACACCTGCTGGATGCGGTGGATATGACTGGCGAAAGAAGCCACGATGATCCGTCCCGGAGCCAAAGCGAAGATAGTCTCCAGGCTCTCCCCCACGCTCCGTTCCGGCCTGGTGAAGCCCGGGGAGTCCGCGTTCGTGCTGTCGGCCAGAAGAAGGAGCACTCCCTTCCGGCCCAACTCCGCAAACCTCTGCATGGCGGTCACGCGGCAGTCGATAGGCGTCTGATCGAGCTTGAAGTCGCCAGTGTGCACGACCACGCCCACCGGCGTGTGGATCCCCAGTCCGACCCCGTCGGGGATGCTGTGGCAGACCTCCAGGAACTCGGTGCGAAACGGACCGAGGACAAGGTCCCGCCCCGGGGCGACCTCGTGGAGGCTGACCTTCCCTTGCAGGCCGTGTTCACCCAGTTTGGCGTTCACGAGTCCAAGGGTGAGCTTCGTACCGTAGACGGGGATGTTCAGCTCTTTGAGGAGATAGGGCAGCGCGCCCACGTGATCCTCGTGCCCGTGGGTGAGGATCACGCCCAGGGCCTTATGACCGTTGTCGAGGATGTAGGTGAAGTCGGGCAGGACCAAGTCGATGCCCAACATCTCATCATCGGGGAACATTAGACCGCTATCGACGACCAACATGGAGTCGCCATATTCCAACACCATCATGTTCTTGCCGATGGCCCCCAGTCCGCCCAGGGGTATTACTTTGAGTGACTCAGTTACCACTAGGGGGGTATGCCTCCTGCGCAGGGTTTCTATAGAACGTTCTCCAAACCCACCACGAGTCCTTGCAGACCCCGGATGCGCTTCGCGGCCATGACGACACCGGGCATGAACGATTCCCGGCTCAAAGAGTCGTGTCGGATGGTCAGAGTCTCCCCCAGGCTTCCGAAGATGACCTCCTGATGAGCGACCAATCCCGGGAGGCGGACACTGTGGATGGGGACTTCTTTCTCCACGCCATTCTCAGCCCAGACCTCCTGGATGCGAAGGCGGGTCAATGCCGATGTCCCCGAGGGAGCATCCAGCTTGCGGTCGTGATGCAGCTCCACTATCTCGCCGGCCTGGAAGTGTCGGGCCGCCTGCCGCGCGAACTGCATCATCAGAACGGCGCCCATGGCGAAGTTGGGAGCCACCAGCACGGGCGTCTGCGCTTCGAGCGCCCGCCGCTCGATCTCTGCCAAGTCGGCGACGGACAGACCCGTAGTGCCCACCACGACTGGGACGCTCCGGTCCAAGCAGGCGAGCACGTTGCCGCGCACCACACTGGGAGTGGTGAAGTCGATCACGACGTCGATATCCCCATCCGCGAGGGCTTCAGCCAGGTCCGCGTACTCGCGGGGTCGCCCGGCGGAGTCTCGCGGGCGCTCGACGGGCACGGTCCCATCGCTCAGAGGCGGAATCCCCTCCCCTGCCGTCTCCCCGCCTCGGACGGCGGCCAGGCCAGGATCGATCAGCGCCACCAGTTCCAACTCCAAGTCGGCGGCCACTGCCTCGCAGGTCGTTGCGCCCATACGTCCCAGAGCACCGGACACGGCAACGCGCACCACAGCGCCCACCGATGAGGAGGGTTGTTCTCCTCTCTGATCACCCTGCCCGGCTACGAGCATGTTCGCCCCCCGCTCAGTCGACGAGGCCGGCTAGGCAGTCGATCGGCACCACGTCTGTGAAGGCCGCTTCATCTGCACCGATGCCCACTACGGAAAGAGCGCTGGGCCGGAACAGGTCCGCGGCCAACTCGAGCAGTTGCTCGCTGGTCACTGCATCGATACGCTCGGCCAGTTCGTCGAGCGACAGGATATCGGTGTCGGTGATGACCGCCCTACCCAGGCGATTCATGCGGCTGGATGTGCTCTCCAGACCCAGGATCAGACGGCCCTTCAGGTGTTCCTTGGCCCGGAGCAGCTCCTCCGCGGGCACAGGTTCTTTCACAAGGCGAGTCAGTTCGCGACCGACCGTCTCCACCACGGTGCCCAGACGCTCGGGCCGGCATCCGAAGTAGAGCCCCACCATCCCCGTTTCTCGATAGAGGTTGGCGAATGAATAGACGCTGTAGACGAGGCCACGCTTCTCACGCACTTCTTGGAAAAGACGCGAGCTGAGCGAGCCGCCGAAGAGGCTGTCGAGTACCGAGAGTTGGAAGCGACGCTCGTCGCCACGAGCCAACCCGGCTCCGCCGAAACATACGTGCATCTGCTCCGTCTCCTTCGCGAGGAAACGGCGGCAGGGCGTAGGACCAAGGGCGGAGCTGCTCCGTTTCAGGGGCGAACGGTCGGCCGCCGACTGGCGTTCAAGAAGCAAAGAACTGATTTCGTCGTGGTCCACGTTGCCTGCGACGGCGACAACCATGTCGCTGAAGCCGAAGAGGCGCCCGTGAAAGGCGCGCAGATCCCCTTCAGACGCCTCGGCGATGCTGGCGCGTGTGCCCAAGATGGGATGGGCCAACGGATGCCCGTCGAGGACCACCTCGGCCAGTACATCGTGGATGAGGTCCTGTGGCGAGTCTTCCACCATGGCGATCTCTTCCAGGATGACTTCCCGCTCCTGGTCCAGGTCGGTGAACGTCGGGGTGAGCAGCATGTCGGTCATCACGTCCATGGCCACCGGCAGCTGCTCGTCGAGGAAGCGTCCGTACACCACCACGTACTCCCGCGAGGTACTGGCGTTCAACTCACCGCCCAGAGTGTCGAACACCTGCGCCGTCTCCTCCGCGGTGTACTTAGAGGAACCCTTGAAGAGCAGATGCTCGATGAAGTGACTGGCGCCATAGAGCTCGGCCGGCTCGTCTCGCGAGCCGGCCGGGATCCAGAAACCCAAGCAGATCGACCGCAGATGGTCGAGCTTCTCGGTTATAAGGCGCTGGCCGTTGCCAAGCCGCTCCAGGCGGTAGTCGTCAGTCGACACTGCCTTCCTTTGCCGAAAGGTTCTCCAGCAGGCGAAGGCTGATCTTCTCTTTGCCGCCCTGCTGCTGCACTTCGATGACCTCCACCCGCACCATGTCGCCGCGGTTGACTACTTCCTCCACGGCACCCACGCGGTGATCTGCCAAACGGGAGATGTGGATGAGGCCGTCCGTGCCCGGCTTGAGGGTGACGAAAGCGCCGAAGGACGTCGTGGAAGCCACGCGGCCTTCGACGATGTCGCCGGCCTTGGTCTCACGCGTGAGCAGACCGATCCGTTCGATGCACTGGTCGCCCAGTTTACCGTCGGTGGCGAAGACTTTGATGAGACCGTCCTCGGCCACGTCGATGGTGCATTCGAAGTCGGCTTCCATGCCGCGGATCGTCTCGCCGCCTTTGCCGATGACCGCCCCGATCCTCTCGGGATCGATACGGATGGTGGCGATGCGGGGGGCGAACTCGGACAGTTCCACACGCGGACCGTTCAGAGCCTCAGCTATCCTGTCGAGGATGAACAGCCGGGCCTTGCGTGCGCTTTCCAGGGCATCGCGCATGATGTCGAAGGTCACGCCCTTGATCTTGATGTCCATCTGCAGGGCCGTGATGCCGCGATCGGTGCCGGCCACCTTGAAGTCCATGTCGCCCAGGTGGTCTTCCACGCCGGCGATGTCGGTAAGGACCACGTAGTCGTCCTGTTCCTTGACCAAGCCCATGGCGATCCCCGCCACCGGACGCGCGATGGGCACGCCGGCGTCCATGAGAGCCAGGGTGGAACCGCAGACGCTTGCCATAGAACTGGAGCCGTTCGACTCCAGGGTCTCCGACACGAGACGGACCGTGTACGGGAAGGTCTCTTCGTCGGGGATGACGGGAATGAGAGCCCGCTCGGCCAAGGCGCCGTGGCCTATCTCACGACGGCCGGGGCCGCGCATGAAGCCCGCCTCGCCCACGCTGAAGGGCGGGAACTTGTAGTGGTGCATGAAGCGCTTCGATTCCTCGATATCGAGGCCATCGATGCGCTGCTCGTCCCGGGCTGCGCCCAGCGTGAGCAGGGTGAGCACCTGGGTCTGTCCTCTGGTGAAAAGACCGGAACCGTGGGTGCGCGGGGCTACTGTCACCTCGCAGGAGATCGAGCGTATCTCGTCGGCCGCGCGACCGTCGGGCCGCTTCTTCTCCACGGCGATCTGGCGACGCACGGTCTCTTTCTCCACCGCATCGAAGGCCTTGGCCAGAGCTGCCGCGTCGGCGGCCGCATTGTCGGAGCCCTCGGCGGGCGACCAGGCTGCCAGCACTTCCTGCTTGATAGCCGCGAGCGTGCTCGACCTCTCGTGCTTGTCGAGCACGGCGCTGGCACGACTGATGTCGTCGGCGAAACGGGCCTTGATCTTGTCCACGAGGAGCTGATCGGGCAGACGCTCGGCGAACTCCATCTTCGGCTTGCCGATCTCGGCCGCCCAGGCGCTGATCACCCCACACTGCTTCTTGATGGCCTCGTGAGCGACTTCCAGGCCCGCGATGATGTCGGCCTCTCCGACTTCCTCACAGCCCGCTTCCACCATACCGATGGCGTCGGCAGTACCGGCTACCACCAGATTCAACGGGACTCTGGTCGATCTCGTCATAGGTGGGGTTGACCACCCAAGAGCCGTTGACCTTGGCCACGCGGACAGCACCCACAGGTCCGTGGAAGGGAGCCTCCGACAGGCTCAAAGCCGCCGAAGCGCCTGCCAGGGCGAGAACGTCGTAGGGGTTAGTCTTGTCGACAGAAAGCACCGTGGCCACGATGTGCGTCTCTTTGTTGAAGCCTTTCGGCCACAGAGGCCTGATAGGCCTGTCGATGAGGCGCGCGTTCAAGATAGCTTGATCGCTGGCCCGCCCCTCTTTCTTTATGAAACCGCCAGGTATCTTCCCAGCAGCGTACATCCCCGCCTCCACGTCTACCGTGAGGGGGAAGAAATCCACATTCCGTTCGTTGCTCGCCACCACGGCGGTCACAAGTACCATCGTGTCGCCAGAGCGGACGACCACAGCTCCGCTCGCCTGTTTCGCCAACTTGCCTGTCTCGAACGTGATCCTCTTGTCGCCTAGTGTGACCTCTGTCGTGCTTACTCCACTTCCCACTGTCTTCTCCCGTCTGGGGACCTTCCCTGGTCCCGCCGTTCCTGCGTTACTACTCCGCTGCCACTATCCGTCCGACGATCCCTTCTGCTTCCCTACCTACGCAGACCCAGATCCTTGACCACCGCCCGGTATCTCTCCACATCCTGCTTCTGCAGGTAGTTAAGGAGACGACGCCGGTGGCCCACCATCTTGAGCAGGCCGCGACGCGAGTGATGGTCCTTGGAATGGGTCTTGAGGTGCTCGGTGAGGACGACGATCCGTTCGGTGAGGATGCCTATCTGCACCTCCGGGGATCCCGTGTCCACATCATGCTTCTTGAAGCGGTCGATGATCTCGGTCTTGCGGTCTTTGCTGAGCATGCATAGCCTCCATGGCTCCGTGCTCCCAGCCGGGACGCTGCGGTCCGAGCCGAGATGCAGGTTTCAATGCCGACGGACCCGATACCGACGTCGCCGTACGATTCTCGGGCCGCCCCGCCCAGAACTACCTGTCTGGAGCGGTGATGTAGGTTACCACACCCGTCGCCTCGACCCCCTCAACCAAGCAGGTCGCGGCGCCCCTCCAGATAGCCTCTGGCAGCCTCGGCGTCAAGCCTGATCCGCTCCGCCAGAGCTTCTCCACTGGAGAATCGTTGCTGGCCCCGTATCCATTCCATGAAGTCCACCGCCATATGACTGCCGTAGATGTCACCCTCGTAGTCCAGGATCAGAGTCTCGACACGGATGAGGTCGTCGGCCTCGAAGGTGGGGTTGGTGCCTACGCTGGTGACCGAGGGATGAGGTTCGGAACCGGCGACCACAGAGCGGGTGACGTACACCCCTTGGCGCGGCATAGCCGTCTCGGCCTCCGTGGCCAGGTTGGCTGTGGGGGCGGCAAGCGTCCGCCCCCGGCCGACGCCGGCAACGACCACTCCTTCTATGCGGTGGGGACGGCCCAGAAGGCGGGCCGCCTCAGCCACATGCCCAGCGCTCACCATCTGGCGGATGCGTGTGCTGGATATGGTCTCCCCCTCGTACTCACTGAGCGAGACCGTGCAGGTCTCAAAGCCATGCCGCCGGCCATATTCGCGTAGGTCGGCCGGGCTGCCGGAGGCGTTGTGCCCAAAGCGGAAGTTCTCTCCCACGAAGACCATACGGGCACCCAGACGCTCAGACAGCACGGAGGTGCAGAAGGCGGCGGGCGAAAGCTGAGCGAAAGCGCGGTCGAACTTCACCACGATCACTTCCTCAATGCCCAGGCGCTCCATCAACTCGGCCTTCCGCGCCAGAGACGTGAGCTGACGGGGAGCCTTCTGCGGCCTGAGCACGGCCTCGGGATGGGGCCGGAAGGTGACTGCCGCCACTGCGCACCCTGGCGTGTTACGCGCCCTTTCCACAGCTGCGCGCAGTATGCGCTGGTGTCCCCGATGGACGCCGTCGAACACGCCGATGGCCACCACGCGTCCCCCGGAGGGCGCCTCAGGGATATCTGTGGGCGATTCGTACAGGCGGAGGCTCATACCGGGCTCGCGAACACGATCAGAGGGCGTGCCACCTCGCCCATACCCTCATACACGCCCACCAACCCCTCGGCGCTGTAGGCCCGGAAGCGGCCCGTCGGGGCGTGATGAAGAGGGTTGCCGTTGGCCGCCAGTCGCGCCTGACGATCATCGAGGCTATAGGCGGGGAGGAAGTCTAGAGCCTCCCCAACAGGGAACACGCCCTTCCCGCCGGCCGCGTATCGTTCGGGGGAAAGATCCTCCGGGCGGAGCGCCTCGGACACACTGAAGCGTCCGCAACGCGTGCGACGCAGGGACGCGGCATACGCTCCGGAGCCGGTCGATCGCCCCAGGTCCTCGGCCAGACTCCTCACGTACGTGCCGCTGCCGGTGACCGCCACCATCCGAGCCGTCTGTGCTGCGTCGTCGAAGGCCAGCAGGCGCAGGTCGTGCACCACCACCTCACGCTCCGGCGTCTCTATGGACTCCCCTCGGTGCGCCCTGCGATACAGCGGTTCCCCGTCGACCTTCACGGCTGAGGTCATGGGCACTCTCTGCTTGATCGTTCCCCGGAACGACCCCAGAGCGCCCTCGATCTGCTCCACCTCCACCCGCCTGCCGGTGGCGATGATGTCTCCCGTGGGGTCGGCAGTGCTCGATTCGGCGCCGAACTGTACGGTCACCTCGTACTCCTTGGGCAGTTCCATGAGCAGGTTCGAGACGCGCGTAGCCTGACCGACCATGACCAGGAGTAGTCCGGTGGCGAAGGGGTCCAGGGTGCCGGCATGGCCCACGCGCCCGCGGGTACCGCGGCGCGCGACCCGCACCATATCAAAGCTCGTGGGTCCGGCCGGTTTGTCCACGAGAACGACACAGGAGACTCCGGGCTCCGAACTCACAGCCGAGACCGTACCTCGCTCTCGACCCAATCCAGGACTTCAGGAACGGCAGCACCCCAGGTGAAGCCGGCAGCTCGTACGTGGCCGCCCCCACCTTGCAGACCGGCGATGTCGGCCACGTTCACGGTGCCGTCGGTGGAGCGCAGACTCACCTTGCACTCAGGCACACCATCCCCTGCCCGCAGGCGGACGAAGGCCGCCACCCGCGTTCCCTGGATGCGCCGCAACTGGTCGACCAGACCCTCGGTGTGACTCTCCTGTGCCCCGGCCCGGGCGAAATCATCAGGTCCCACCCAGGCCATGACCAACTGCCCCTCCAAGCGCACCTCCAGATGGCAGAGGGCCTGTTGCAGCAGGACGAGCTTGGGCAGCGGAGTGCTCTCAAATACCCGCCGGTACACGGCGTTGACGTCCAGTCCGACCTCGATGAGCTCCGCCGCCATGCGATGCGCACCGGGAGTGGTATTGGAGTATTGGAACCGACCGGTGTCGGTGACCAACCCCACATAGAGGGCTGTCGCCACCTCCGCGTCCACAGCGAGGCCGCCCGTCTTGAAGATGTCGTGAAGGATGGCCGTGGTAGAGGGCGCCGCGGGAACGATCAGATTCAGCTCACCATAGCCGGGATTGTCCTGATGGTGGTCGATATTGACCCTGAAAGCCCCGGCCTCGAAGCGATCCCCGTGTGAGCGCAAGAGCGAGGCACAGTCGAGCATGTATACGGTGGTTCCATCGTCCACCTCAGGGGGACCGCCCCTCTGCACAGCCGCGAGTCCAGGCAGAAAGGAATACTCGCCGGGAAAGGGACCGTCACCGGGAACGTACGCGTCCACAACGATCCCCAACGACTCCGCCACGAGCGACAAGGCCACCAGGGACCCAAGCGCATCTCCATCGGGCTGCTCGTGGGTCACGACCAAGATCCGTTTCTCCGCGCGTAGCCGCTCCGCTACCCCGGCCGGCGTGATGCTCGGCGTCCCGGCCGCAGTCATCGCCCAAGCTCCCGCTCCGTGTGTTCCGGGGTCGCCGGCTCTTCGCCGAAGGCATCGGGCCCAGACCCCGGCTCCGCGACGTCTTCCCCGCACTCGGATGGGGCAAGGGTGTCGGCCATTTCGTCGATCTCCTCCGGGGGCAGATCGGACACCCCGCTGGCGTTAAGCATCGCCTGGATGCGCATGCCCTGGTCCACGCTGACGTCGTAGACGAATTCCAGATAGGGCGTGCGCTTGAGATCGAGTTCGTCGCTGATGAGCCTTTGGAGGTAGGGACGAGCCGCCCGCAAGCCCTCCATGGTGGCGTCCTTCTCCGCCTTCTTCCCGTACACGGACACGAAGACCTTGGCGTGCGCGAGGTCGGGAGAGGCCTCGACTCCGGTAAGAGTCACGAACCCGATACGCGGATCTTTGATGTCCTGGGTCAGAGCTGTGCCGATGATCTCTTTGAGCGCCACATTCACCCGGCGCATACGATAGGAATCGACCTTACGCATCCACATCCACCACCTCGGTCGTACACGCGGTCACGACCCATTCCTGTCCATCCAGATACGCCCTCAGACGGTCGAACCGCTCCTCGAGCACGTGTACGTCGGAAGCGGCCACAGCCATCACGAGACGCGAGCGTTGCCAGACATCTTGAAAGCCGACCTCGGCAAAAGAAACGCCATGCTGGCGGGTGACCTGATCTCGGATCCGCCGGAGAAACATGCGTTTTCCCTTCAAGGAACCGCTCTCGGGGAAGAACAACTCCACCGAGAGGATGCCTACGAAGCCCTTGTTGCTTCTACTGGGTGCGGGCAACTTCCTTGATCTCGTAGGCCTCGACGATGTCTCCCTCGTGGATATCGTCGAAGTTGTCGAGATGGATACCACACTCGTAGCCTGTCTGTACCTCTCTGACGTCGTCCGCGAAACGCTTGAGCGTGCCGATGGTCCCCTCGTGGACGATGCTGCCGTTGCGGACCACGCGCACCCGAGCCGAGCGCACGATCTTTCCGGTCAGCACGTAGCAGCCCGCGATAGTGCCTATGCGAGAGGCGCGGAACACCTGGCGGATCTCGGCCGACCCCAACTCCGCTTCTACCTGCTCGGGCTCCAACATGCCCACCAGAGCCGCCTCGACATCTTCGATGGCCTTGTAGATGACTCTGTAGGTGCGAACGTCCACCTGTTCCTGCTCAGCCAGGGCCTTGGCGGCGACCGAAGGCCGCACGTTGAACCCGATGACGACCGCTTTGGAAGCGGAGGCCAGCATGATATCCGACTCGTTGATGCCCCCCACTCCGGCAAAGATGACTTCGACCTTCACCTCGGCATGGGTGATGTTGCGCAAAGACTCCTCGAGAGCCTCCACCGACCCGGCCACATCACCCTTGATGACGAGCGGCAGCTCCTTGACCCGGCCCTCTTTGATGCGGCGGTAGAACTCCTCCAGACTGCTGGCGCCACCCCGGCTCTTGGCCAATTGTTCCTGGCGCAGGCGGGAGGTCCGCTGCTCGGCCTTCTGCCGCGCTTCGCGTTCATCCTTGGCGACCATGACGAAATCGCCGGCCGCCGGGAGCGTGTTGAAGCCGAGTATCTGCACGGGCACGGAGGGTCCGGCTTTCATGAGCGGGTTGCCCGTGAAGTCGAACATGGCCTTGACCTTGCCGTGAGCCTCTCCACTGACGAGGGCGTCCCCCACCTGCAGAGTGCCTCGCTGCACGAGAATCGTGGCCACGGGACCCCGTCCCACGTCCAACTGAGCCTCTATGACCACCCCCGAAGCCGAAGCGGCGGCGTTGGCCTTCAACTCCTGCACTTCCGCAACGAGCAGGATCATGTCCATGAGTTCTTCGAGATTGAGGCGCTGCTTGGCGGAGACCTCCACCATGACCGTGTCTCCACCGTAAGACTCTGGGACCAGACCCTCTTCAGAGAGCTGAGCCTTGACCCGGTCGGAGTTGGCGTCGACAAGGTCCATCTTGTTGATGGCCACCAATATGGGTACCTCAGCGGCCTTGGCGTGGCTGATGGCCTCCAATGTCTGCGGCATGACTCCGTCGTTGGCAGCGACCACGATGACGGCGATATCCGTGGACTTGGCGCCCCGGGCCCGCATGGCCGTGAAGGCTTCGTGGCCCGGCGTATCGAGGAAGGTGACCCTCTTATCTGCATGCGTGACCTGGTAGGCACCGATGTGCTGGGTGATGCCACCGGCCTCGGACTTCACCACTTCGGTCTCGCGGATGGCGTCGAGCAAGGAGGTCTTGCCGTGATCGACGTGGCCCATGACGGTCACGACGGGCGCACGTGGGGTCAGATCGGCGGGGTCGTCGACATAGGTCTCCGGCCCCTCCTTCTCTTCCTCCGCGTGCTCTATCTCCACCTGACGCTCGAACTCCTCCGCCAGGATCATGATGGCATCGTCGGATAGCGACTGGGTGATGGTGACCATCTCGCCCAAGCGGATCAGCGTCTTGATGAGCTCGCCGCCGCTCAATTCCAGAGCCTCGCCCAGATCCTTGACGCTGGCCCCGCTCTTGACCTTGACAGGACCCTCGCTGCCCGGAGGGGCCTTCTTCTTGGCCACCGGTCTCTCGGCCTCGGCGACGCCTCCACGCTGGTCGCGCGGACCGCCCCTACTACCTTTGCGTCCGGCCTGGGAATCGATGATGACCCGGCGCTTGGCGGGCTTATCATCGCCCCGCCGCACTCGTGATGGAGTCGCGCTGCGCGAAGGGGCGGCGGCCGCGGGGGCATCCGTGCGATCTTTGCGTGGGTCGACGGGCAACGGTGCCGGACCCCTATTGTCGCGACCGACGGGGCCGGACCGTGGGGGGCGAGGACCCGCGGGGGTGAATGGGCGTGAGGCTGGGCCCCTGCCCGTCGCAGCCGGCTGCTCGGCGGACACCGGTTTGGCCGCGGCGGCAGCCGCGGCCGCCTTCCGTGCCTCCTCGGCCTTGGCAGCCTTCTCGGCCTCCATACGGGCCAACTCTTCCTTCGTGACTACCTTGCCAGACGGCTTGACCCCCTTGCGCAGAGGCACTCCCGGCCCCACCACTGTGGGCATGTCTTCGAGACGTGGTCCTCTACCCCTGGGCGGGCGGCCGGTCGGCTTGCGGGGCATAGGCGGACGCCCCGAGTCGGGACGTGGGCCCTCCGGCTTCGCTGCTTCCGCCTTGGGAGCTTCGGCCTTGGGAGCTTCGGCCTTAGGGCCTTCCGGCTTGGGACCTTCGGGTTGCTTGCCGTCCGACTCCTGTGGGTCCGGTCGAGGGGCCTCGGACTTCTCTGTGGCAGGATGGAGCTTCTCGGTCTTGGGCGACTCAGTCTTGGGCGCCGCAGGCTCAGCAGCGGTCGGGTCGGCGTCCGTCTGCGTTTCAGCCTTTGCGGGCGCTTCGCTCTTGGTAGCCGCTGCCTTCTTGTTGGCCGCCGGGGCAGCTGAGGATTTGGCGGAGGCGTCCTTGGTTCGACGGGCACGGGGCGCAGAGGACCCTTCTCCCGTGCTACCCTCGGGAGCCTTCTTGCCCTCCGAAGCCTTCTTGTCCTCGGGCTTGGCGGCACTCTTATCCGGCTTGGCGGCGCTCTTCTTCTTCGTCGCAGGAGAAAGGGCGCGTTCGACATCGGCTTCTTCCACGCTGGAGACACTGCTCTTGATCTCGATGCCTGCGCCACGCAGACGATCCAGGAGTTCCTGGTTCGTCAGACCCCTTTCCTTTGCAATCTCATAGACCCGTCTCTTCGCCACTACCCACCTGCCGTGTCGTTCGGTTCAGTCCCCGTCGCGCATTCCGTCGTCAGCGCCCGCATGATCTCATCAACGCCCGGAACAACGCTCATCCGGAAGGCGCGCTGAAAAGCCCTCCGATGCAGGGCCCGATCCAGGCACGACTGTTGCCTGCACAAGTACGCGCTCCTGCCCCGATGCTCCTTACCTCTTACCACCTCGACCCGTGACGGCGTGGAACTGGTGTCCAACGTCAGCCGTATGAAACCCCCTTGGGGTCCTCTCCGGCCGCATCCGATACACTGCCGCTCGGGTTGACGCCCCATACCCTCAGGACCTCCCTGCTGGGCGCGCATCGGCTCCTGCAACATCCGCACTCCGCTCAGCGCCGCTCGTCTTCGAGGGCTTGATGTGAAGGTATACCGCAGTATCGACTGCCTGCCAAGGCCGCGTTGGGACATCGCTTGCCCCCACTTGTGAGGGCGTGACAGCGTCCATCGTCGACTGTGGACTCGACTTCGGTCGTCGCGAAGACCTTGTCTTCCTCGCTCATCTCCGTCTCGGACTTGATGTCTATCTTCCATCCCGTGAGCCGATTGGCGAGACGGGCGTTCTGCCCCTCTTTGCCGATAGCCAGGGACAATTGGTCGTCCGGGACCACCACAGTAGCCTCGCGCCCTTCGTCGTCCAGAAGAACTTCCCGCACTCGGGCCGGAGAGAGCGACTTGGCCACGAAGCGCGCAGGCTCATCGTCGAACGGGATGATGTCGATCTTCTCGCCACGTAACTCGGACACGACCATCCGCACTCGCGAACCTCGCGGCCCCACGCAGGCACCCACCGGGTCGACTCCGTCGCTGTGCGAGATGACCGAGATCTTGGAACGGTAACCAGGCTCGCGCGCCACACCCACGATCTCGACCAGTCCGTCGGATATCTCCGGCACCTCAAGCTCGAACAGCCTGCGCACGAGTTCCTCGCTGCGCCGCGAAAGGATGATGGGAGGCTCTTTCGGGTTCTGCGATACCTCTTTGATGACCGCTTTCAGACGCATGCCGTGTTCGTAGCGCTCGGTCGGGACCTGCTCACTCTTGGGAAGACGCGCCTCCACCCTGCCCAGATCGACCAGGGTGTAGCGGCTGTCCGACTGCTGCACTATGCCTGTGACGATCTCGCCCACGCGATCGGAATACTCCTTGAAAACGATCCCCTGCTCGGCCTCACGTATACGTTGGTAGATGACCTGCTTGGCGGTCTGTGCAGCAATACGGCCGAAATCCTCCGGCGTGATCTCCTGCCGCTCAGCGCCCGTCGTGTCGATCACCGTCTCTTCGTCCTCGATTTCCGGCTCCTCCCCGGGCGGGAAGATCAGCTCGAAGACGTGGATCTCCCCCGTCTCGCGGTCAATCTCTACCTCGGAGAAGGGGACGGCATTCGCACTCTTGTTGTAGGCCGAGTGGAGGGCATCCTCCAGCGCTTCGATGAGCAGGTCGAAGGGAATACCCTTTTCCTTCTCGATCTGCCTGAGAGCCTCGATTGTCTCCTTGTTCATTCCCTCCCCCTATCTGAACTCGAATTTCAGATGGGCGTCACGTATATCGCCCAGCGGGATGCGTACTACTTCTCCCGCTTCTTCGACCTCAATATCCTCGAGTCCCACTTCGGTGAGAACTCCCTGCCAGACCTTGCGCCCTTGGATCGGGACCAGGGTCTTCACATGCACGGTCTGTCCCAACTGGGCCTCGAAATGGCTGCGCTTACGCAGTGGTCTCTCAATGCCCGGCGAACTCACTTCAAGGGTATACGGCCCGTCCACCGCCTCGGTCTCGTCGAGAGCCAGGCCCACAAGGGTCGACACCCGGGCACAAACGTCATGGGTGACACCGCCGGGTTGGTCGATGAACAAGCGGATGATCCTCTGTCGCCTGCCACCAGCCACCTGCGCCATCACCAGTTCCACATCTCCGCCTTCGCGGTCGATGACCTCCTGGAACCAAGCCTCGGTGAGCTCCACAGCCTCTCCCTTGACGAAAACAAAAGTGGGCCCACCTGCACCCACTTGGAAAGACAGCTTGGCTTTGATTGCTCGGGGATTATAGCACCGCGCCCAGGGCGTAACAACGCATCGCCACTTCACGGATTGAAGCGAGCGGTCACATTCAGTACGAGAGCCGGCTGGAGCTATCGCGCCCGCTCCCAGAGTTCGGCGACCACCCGGCTGCAGTCCGCCACCGGCACTTCGAGACGCTCGCCTTCCCCTCGCGGCTCGACCTCGACAGCCCCCACGGCCGCCTTCTTGCCCACGGTCACCCGCACCGGGCAACCTATCAGTTCGGCGTCCGCGAACTTGAAGCCGGGACGTTCGTCGCGGTCGTCCCACAACACCTCCCAGCCCTCGGCGCGCAATCCTTCGTAGATATCGCCCGCCACCAGGCTCTGAGCCTCGTCCTTGGCCTGTACCTGGACCAGGTGTACGTCAAAGGGAGCGATGCTCTTGGGCCACACGATCCCGCGGGCATCATTACTCTGCTCCACGGCAGCCGCCGCGATCCGGGCCGGACCGATGCCGTAGGAGCCCATCACGATGGGGCGCTCCTCGCCCTCCTCGTCCAGGACGGTGGCACCGAGAGGAAGCGAGTACTTCGTCCCCAGCTTGAAGATGTTGCCCACCTCGATGACCTGTCTGATAGTCAACGCCTGACCGCACTCGGGACAGGCGTCCCCGGCTTCCGCCTCTCTGAGGTCGGCGAACTCAGGCGCGAAGTCCCGGCCCACGACCACGCCACGCAGGTGCGCATGCTCCTTGCCCGCGCCCACGACGTAGGCGCGCGACCCGCCCGGGCCCCGGGGATCGAGGGTCTCATCGGCGACGATGCGCAACTCCACGCCCACGGGCCCCACGAAACCCACGTCGGCACCCGTAGCCTCCTTGACCTCCTCGGGGTGGGCTGGACGCACCTCGCTCTTCAGGTAGCGGGACAGTTTGTTCTCGTGCAGGTCGTGATCGCCTCTCACCAGAGCCATGACGGGCCCGTCGGCCGAAACATATACCAAGGCCTTGATGAGGGACGAAGGTGCGATGTCCAGGAACGCGGACACCTCATCGATCGATCGTCTGTCCGGCGTCGAGACCTCTTCCGGACCCACGAGCGTGACACCGGCATCGCCCACGCCGGCTTCATCGCCCGGCTGGGCCGCGCCCTCGCCGCCGTCTTCCGGCGCTCGGGCCACCGAGCGGGCCAATTCCACGTTGGCCGCGTAGCCGCAGGCGGGACACATGGCCACTCGGTCCTCGCCGGCGGGTGACGGTGCCATGTACTCGTGCGCCTGGGCACCGCCCATGAAGCCGCTGTCGCTCTCCACCCGATAGAACTCCAGGCCGCAACGAGCGAAGATACGGTCGTAGGCCCCGCTGTGCTTGGCGTAGCTCTTCTCCAGACCCTCCTCATCGAGGTCGAAGGTGTACGAGTCTTTCATCAGAAACTCGCGTACGCGGAGCACGCCCCCCTTGGGCCGGGGCTCGTCCCGGAACTTGAGCTGCAGTTGATACCAGGTCTGCGGAAGGTCACGATACGAGCGAAGCTCCCGGGACGCCAGCCAGGCGAACACCTCTTCGTGCGTCATGGCCAGGACCATATCCCGCCCCCCACGATCCTCGAGCCGGAACATCTCCTGGCCGATGGCGTCGTAGCGGCCCGTGGCCTGCCACACATCGGCAGGGTGCAGGGTGGGCATGGAGACTTCCAGTGCACCGATGGCTTCCATCTCCTCGCGCATGATGCCGCAGATGCGCTGCATGACCCGCCAGCCCAGCGGCAAGAAGACATATATCCCAGACGCAAACTGACGTACGAAGCCGCCCCGGACCATCAGCTTGTGACTGATCGCCTCGGCGTCGGCCGGGTCTTCCTTGACCGTGGGCATAAAAAGGGCTGTGGCCCGCATCAGGTCCTCCTCGGACGAACGGATGGGTGGCGAGCAGCGCGGCGATGCGCGCATCGAGACAGTCTAGCAGTCCGAAGCTTGGGGCAGAACCGGGCTGGCCCGGACACGGTTGGACGAATCCTACCGCGGGTCTGGCTGGTTCTGCTCCCGCAACGCCGCGTTACCCGTCGCCGCCTCGATATGGGCGAACAACTCGTCGACGAGTCTCTCCTGGGGGACCTTGCACACCGGCCGTCCCCCCGCAAAGACCACGCCCTCGCCTTCCCCGCCGGCGATGCCGAAGTCGGCCTTCCGAGCCTCGCCTGGACCGTTGACCACGCAGCCCATGACGGCCACTTCCAGGTCGAGGCCCAGCTCTTCCAGCCGCCTCTCCACCTCTGCGGCCAAAGGCTCCAAGTCTATGCGGGTACGGCCGCAGGTAGGGCAGGCCAGTACGCGAGGGCCACGAGGTGCCAGTCCCAGGGTCCGCAGTATCTCCAAGGCCACGCGGACCTCTTCCACGGGATCTCCGACCAGTGACACCCGGATGGTGTCGCCCACCCCCGACGACAGAAGGACTCCCAGAGCGACCGCGCTCCGGATCGAGCCCGCCCACCGCGTGCCCGCCTCGGTGACGCCGATGTGGAGGGGATAGGGGATGCGCTCGGCGAGCAGACGGTTGGCCGCGATGGTCACCATCGGCGAAGACGACTTGGCCGAGACCTTGATGGCCGCAAAGCCCATGTCTTCAAGGAGGGCGCATTGCCTGACCGCCGATTCCACCAGCGCGGCCGCGGGGTCACGTTCCTCCAGGTCACGCAGGTCTCGTTGCAGAGAACCGCTGTTCACCCCCACCCGAATAACGGCGCCATGGGCCAGTGCCGCTTCCACGACGGCACGGACCGCTGCGATACCGCCGATGTTGCCGGGGTTGATCCGGACGCCCGCCGCACCGCCCTCCAGAGCCGCGACCGCCAGCCTGTGGTCGAAATGCACGTCGGCGATAAGAGGCACGGGAGACTCGGCCACCAGAGATGGGAACGCAGCGGCGCCCTCGGCATCGGGAACGGCCACCCGCACGAGGTGCGCTCCGGCGGTCGCCAGAGCGCGGATCTGGCCAAGGGTGGCGGGGATGTCGTCCGTGCGGGTGTTGGTCATCGACTGGACGACGACCGGCGCCTCTCCCCCCACCGGGACCGCCCCCACCATCACCTGACGCTCACTGAACATGTGCCCGCTCCTCCCGGTCGGAGTGACGGCGCACCCGGCGCACATCAGCCTCCGAACAGCCGGCCAACGTCGTTGGACGTGGCCACTATGAACAGGAGGACGAAGAGGACGAGGCCCACCATCGAGACTCGTTCAAAGGTGCGAAGCGATATGCTCCGCCCCCGTAGCCGCTCGATGATGCTGAACAAAGCATGACCGCCGTCCAGCGGCAGCAGGGGGAGCATGTTGAGGATGGCCAAGTTGACGCTGATCAGAGCGAGAAGCATGAGGTAGTAGCCGCCCTGAACCGCCTCCGTGGAGAGTTGGATGATCCCCACCGGCCCCGCCAAGCCCTGCGAGCCTGTGACGGGCACATCGCCTCTGAACATCATGCCGATACCCTGGAAGATGAGCGCCACCATGTTGCCCGTGGTGTCTGCCGCATACGGAAATGCGCTCACCGCCCCCAGGTCCCGATGCTCCACTCCGGGCTGGACACCCAGGTAACCCGTGCCATCATCGCGCTCCTCGATCTGTGCCGTGAGCTCGACTGTGGCACCGTCGCGTTCCACGACCACCATCACCTCTTCGCCGGGGTGGGTCAGGATATGCGTGCGGACGTCCTCCCAGTCGCCTGCCGTGGAGCCGGCCACACTCACGATGCGGTCGCCCTCCAGGATACCTGCGGCCGCCGCGGGAGTACCTGCCTCCACCTTCTCCACCACGGTGCTCACGATCGTCTCTCCTTGGGTGAGCCCCACGAAGTAGATGAGCAGGAAGGCGACCACCATGTTCATCGTCACCCCGGCTACGATGAAGAACAGCTTGTGCCAGAAGGGGTGTGCGTAGTAGCGACGATGGAGGGGAGTGGCTGCGACCTCAGCAGCGCTCAAAGCGCGAGCACCGGCCAGCCTGTCTTCCGGGTCGCTGGGACGCCGGACGCCGGCCGGGCCGGCCAACTCCATCAGGTCGTCCTCGTGTTCCCATTCGTCGCTGAAGGCGTGCGACAGCGCCGCCTCCTCGCGCGCCTCGGCCACCCGGGCCGCGAACTCCTCCTTGTGCATGCCCGTCACACGCACGTAGCCGCCCAGGGGCAACACAGAGATGCCGTAGATGGTCTCGCCCACCCGACGACTGACGAGATAGCGGCCGAAGCCCAGACTGAACTCCTCCACTCTCATGCCTGTCGCCTTGGCCACGATGAAATGACCGAACTCGTGGGCGAGGATGAGAAAGCCCAAGCCCACTATGGCCACGATGATCCCGATGAACGTGCTCAACTTCGCTCTTTCCTGTTCTCCGATACGCGGGCTACGAGGGCGCCCGCCTTCTTTCTTGCCTCACGATCGACGTCGACGACCTCTTCGTATGTTCCGAAGGTCCCCTCCCCGCTCTCTCCCAAGACCTGCTCCACCACCTCGGCGATGCCCAGAAAGGGCAAGGCGCCATCGAGGAAAGCGCCCACAGCCACCTCGTTGGCCGCGTTGAAGACGCAGGTGGCCCGATCGCCCCTGGTCCCAGCCTCCCGAGCCACGCGAAGGGCAGGAAATGTATCGACATCCGGCGCTTCGAACTGGAGCGATCCCAATTCGGTCAGAGACAGCCTGCGGACGTCCAGGGCAGCCCGCTCGGGATGATGCAGCGCATAGGCGATGGGCACACGCATGTCGGCGGTGCCCAGATGACTCAGCAGGGCCCCGTCGACAAGTCGAACCGCCGCATGCACGACCGACTGTGGGTGCACCACCACTTCGATACGCTCATAGGGCAGATCGAACAGGTGATGGGCCTCGATGATCTCGAGTCCCTTGTTGACGAGAGTAGCGGAATCCACGCTGATCTTACGGCCCATCGACCAGGTGGGGTGCGCCAGCGCTTCCTCGGGTGTCACATCCACGAGATCGGCGGCCTTCCTCCCCCGGAAAGGGCCTCCGGAGGCAGTCAGGATCACAGAATCGACCGCACCCCGGCCCGCGGCATTCACCAGTTGGAAGAGAGCGGAGTGCTCAGAGTCCACCGGGAGGATGGTGATCGACCGCCGAGCGGCGAGACCGGTCACGAGCGACCCGGCGCAAACGAGGCTCTCCTTGTTCGCCAGCGCCAGCGTTCTCCCCGCATCCAGCGCCGCGATGGTCGACTCCAAGCCGGCGAAGCCTACGATGGCGTTGAGGACGATGTCGGCTTCGACCTCGCGTACGAGCGCAGCCGCGCCGCCCGGGCCGGCACGTAGATCCATCTCCGGGTAGAGCGAGGGCGAGACCGTCGCGGCCGCAGCCTCATCGGCGACGGCGATGTGCTCCACCCCCAGAGAGACGGCCTGTTCCATCAGCGTCTCCACGTTGCGGTCGCACGACAGCCCCACCACGGTCAGAGCCGGGCTTGCGGCCACCACCTTAAGCGCCTGGGTGCCGATAGAGCCGGTGGACCCGAGGACGATGACTCTCTTCATCCGCCGGTGGCCGTGACCACATCCCCCAATATGACGACGGCCGCCCAGTAGGCTACGAAGCCGCCGAAGAGTATGGAATCGAAGCGATCGAGTATCCCTCCGTGCCCGCGCAGGATCTTGCCTGAATCCTTCACCCCGAAGTCGCGCTTCACTGCCGATTCGAACAGGTCCCCCCACTGGCCCACGATGCCGATGATGAGACCCAGGATCACTGCGTCCTGCGTCGACAACCAAGGCGAGTACAGCTTGAACACCAGGGCCGCGACCACCGCGCCCACCAATCCCCCGACGGCCCCCTCGATGGACTTCTTGGGAGAGATACGCGGGGCCATGGGATGCCGCCCGATTGCCCTGCCCACGAAGTAGGCGAACGTGTCGCTCAGCATCGTACAGGCCATGACCAAGATGACGAGGGCCATGCCGTGGTTGAGCTCTCGAAGCAGCAACAGGTAGGCGAAGCCGGCCGCTATCCACAGTGTGCCGAAGTGCGTCACGGCCATCCTGCCCACCAGATGCGCCCCCAGCTCCCCACGCAAGGACCAGAAGAAGGTGAGGATGACTAGAGCCGCCAAACCGGCCAAGAGGCCGGATACGCTGTAGAAGAAGGCTCCCAGCACCACGGCCAAAGCCGCCAGATAGCCCACGAGAAGGTTGGGCTTGTAGGGACGCAGAAGCGTGTAGTACTCGTGCATGCCCAGCACCGTCAGCACCACCGCCAGGCCCAGCATGAAGTAGCCACCCAATATGACACAGGCCAACCCGATGGGGATGCCGATGATGGCCACGAGGACGCGCGACTTAAGCACTGTCGACCCCCTCGCTCGACCCCATGTCCTCCCGAGCGCCGAACCGTCTGTCACGCCGTCCGTAGTCGGCGATGGCTTCGAGCAGTTCCGGCTCCCCGAACTCGGGCCACAGGCGCTCGGAGAAGAAGAGTTCCGAATAGGCCGTCTGCCAGAGCAGGAAGTTGGACAGCCGCCTCTCCCCGGAGGTACGGATCACAAGGTCGGGGTCTCTCATGAGAGGCGAGTACAGCCGGGCGGCGATGTCCGCTTCCCCGATGGTGGATGGGTCGACTCCAGATCTGACGGCCTTCTGCACAGCATCGACAATCTCACGCCGTCCGCCATAGTCGAAGGCGATGAAGAGGATCATCCGCCCGTTACCGGCCGTGAGGTCCTCGGCCCATTCCATCCGCTCCACGAGATGAGGCCCGAGGCGATCCCTCCTGCCCACAAAGACCACGCGACAGTCGTTCTTGTGCAGCGTGGGCACCTCGGCATCGATCATTTCGGCATGCAGGAGCATCAGCCCTTCGACCTCTTCGCTGGACCTTGACCAATTCTCTGTGGAGAAGGAGTAGAGGGTCAGCTGTCCGATGCCCGCATCCCTCGCTGCTTCCACCACACGCCGAACCGCCTGGGTGCCGGCCCGATGACCGGCCGCCACGGGCAGGTGACGTCGTTTTGCCCAGCGACCGTTGCCGTCCATGATTATGGCCACGTGGAAGGGCACAGCACTGCTGGGCGGAGACGTGCCTCGATCCCGAGGAGTCTGTTTGCTCCCCGCGCGTCGAAGAACCATGAGCCGGTTTCGCCAGGCCACGTCAGATCTCGAGAATCTCTTCTTCCTTGTGGTGCAGAAGCTCGTTGACCCGCTCGATGAACCCGTCGGTCATCTTCTGGACCTCAAGCTCGGCCCGGTGTTCGTCGTCCTCGGAGATCTCGCCCTCCTTCTTGAGATCCTTGAGGTCCGAGATGACGTCACGGCGAACGTTGCGAACGGCGACGCGCTGATCCTCGGCCATGTTCTTGACCTGCTTCACCAGGTCCTTGCGGCGCTCCGCCGTCAGGGGCGGGATGTGCAGACGGACGACCGTCCCATCCACATTCGGCGTCAGAGCCAGGTCGGACTCCTGGATGGCGCGGACCACGGCGTTCACGGCACCCTTGTCGTACACTGTGACGGAGATGGTGCGCGGATCAGGGGTAGAGAGATTGGCGAGTTGCTGCAGGGGCGTCTTAGCGCCATAGTAGTCAACGTGCAGCCGATCGAGCAGGGCTGTCGACGCCCTTCCGGTACGAACGGTGTTGAACTCGTTACGCAGGGCCTCGACCGCACTCTCCATGCGTCTCTTGCCATCGGCTACCAGTTCGCGGATCATACCCCCTCACTCTCCTTCAGCGTCTGTCGACACGATCGTGCCCACCCGTTCGCCTCGCACGACGCGACCGATGTTCTCAGGCAGGCTCATATTGAAGACAAGGATGGGAAGACGGTTGTCCATGCAGAGGGCCAGAGCCGTGGAGTCCATGACCCGCAGACCCCGCTCCAACGCGTCCCTATGGGTGATCTCCGGGATCATGCGCGCGCCCGGAACGGTCTCCGGGTCCGCGTCATACACCCCGTCGTACTTCTTCTTGGCCATCAGCAGCGCCTGCGCGCCGATCTCCAAAGCCCGGAGAGCCGCCGCCGTATCCGTGCTGAAGTACGGGTTGCCCGTACCGGCGGCGAAGATCACCACTCTGCCCTTCTCCAGATGGCGGATGGCCCGCCCTTGGATATAGGGCTCGCAGATCTCCTGCATGTGGATGGCCGAGAGAACGCGCGAGTCGCAGTCCCGCTTGCGCAGAGCATCCTGAAGAGCCACCGAGTTCATCACTGTGGCCAACATGCCCATGTAGTCCGCCGTGGCCCGGTCGATGCCTTGGGCCGCGCCTGACACACCCCGGAAGATGTTGCCGCCGCCCACGACGACGGCCAGCTCGGTCTCACCCGCCGCCACCTGGGCCACTTCCGCGGCCACTGCCTGCAACCTGTTGGGGTCGATACCGTAGTCACGCTCGCCCAGAAGGGCTTCGCCACTCAGCTTAAGGAGCACCCGCTTGTAAGGCGTCTTCTGGTTCATGTCTCCTCGCTCTGGGCTCTTCCCCGCAGCTCTCTGCATGCCCCGAGGCCGGTGGACGCGAAAAACTGTTTCCCTAGGCTACCTCATCGCCCACGCGAAAGCGCGCAAAGCGGCGGATCTCGACATTCTCACCGATCTTCCCCACCAACTCGCGGCGCAGTTCATCGATGGTCTTGTCGGGGTCCTTGACGAAAGGCTGCTCCAACAGGACTGACTCCGAATACCATTTGTTCAGCTTACCCTCGGCGATCTTCTTGATGACAGCCTCGGGTTTGCCCGATGTTTTGGCCTGGGCCGAGTAGATCTCGATCTCCGTATCGACGGCCTCTTGGGGCACGTCCTCACGCGACACCCAAGCGGGGCTGGCCGCAGCGATATGCATGGCTACATCGTGAGCGAAGGCCTTGAAGGCGTCTCCACGGGCCACGAAGTCGGTCTCACAGTTGATCTCCACCAGCACCCCCACCTTCGCGCCTGGGTGGATGTAGGGCTCGACAACGCCCTCATTGGCGGTGCGGGACGACTTCTTGTCCGCGCTGGCCATGCCCTTCTTGCGCAGAAGCTTGAGAGCCTCCTCCATGTCACCCTGCGCCTCGGTGAGCGCCATCTTGCAGTCCATCATGCCGGCGCCACAGGCGTCGCGCAGTTTCTTGACTGTCGCTGCATCGATACTCATCATCAGCCTCCCTCAGAAGACGATCGATAGATATGAACCGGCCCCGAAGCCCACAGGGCTCCGACGACACGCACGCCGTCGCGCACAGCGTCAGGCTTATTCCTCGGACGCAGGTTCGCCCGCTTCCACCGTCTCGGGGACGGCCTCGGCCTCGGGCTGGGCGGCGGCCTCGGAACCGACCTCTGCGATCTTCTCGGGCGCAGCGGTCTCTGCCACCGACTCAGTGGCCTCCGCTGCTTCCGGAGCCGCGGTCACCGCCGCTGCGATCTCGACGGCCGGAGTCTCCACGATGCTGGTATCGACCACGACCTCTTCGACCACGGGCGCGGGCGCGGTGGCATCACCCGCCGGTTGCCCAGGCACGGGAGCCTTCTTGACCCCGCCCGCCTGCTTGCTGGGAAGCGCCTTCCCATCTCCCGGCTGCGGAGCACCTTGAGAGCGCCGATCCGGGGCCTGGCGCGACCCGGCCGGCCTGCGATCCTGACCACCTCGGCCGGCGGCGCCATCCCTGGGCCCGGGCCGACCTTGGCCACCGGGGCGACCTCCTCCGGAACGGTCCTGACCGCCTCGCGGCGCACGCGAGACACGCGAAGCGCCGGCTGTGGCCTCCCCGGCCGGCGGGGTCACGGTCCCACCCGCTGCGGCCGCCTCGCGAGCGGCTTCCGCTGCCTGGAACTCGGCGATCTGGACCTTCTGTCGGCCTTCCTCCACTGCGCGCGCCAGGGTCCTGACTATCAGGCCGCAGGAGCGGATAGCGTCATCATTGCCTGGGATAAGGTAGTCGACCTCGTCTGGGTCGCAGTTGGTGTCGACCAGACCGATGAGCGGCAATCCCAGCTTGTTCACCTCTTTGGTGGCGATGGCTTCACGCTTGGGGTCGGCCACGAAAACGACATCGGGAAGGCGGGTCATGCCGCTGACGCCGCCCAAGTTGATCTCGAGCTTCTCCAGTTCGCGCTCCATCGCCATGCGCTCTTTCGTGGGCAAGAGGGCAAGCTGGCCCTCTTCCTTGAGTTTGCGCAGTTCGTGCATGCGCTTGATCCGGTTCTCGATGGTGGCAAAGTTCGTGAGAAGCCCGCCCAACCAGCGATGGCTCACATACGGCATCCCCACGCGAGAAGCCTCGTCGCGGATGACGTCTTGGCACTGCTTCTTCGTACCTACGAACAGGATGCTGCCGCCCCGCCCCGCCACGTTGCGCACCAAATCGTAGGCCCGATCAAGCATGACCGTGGTCTGCTGGAGGTCGATGATGTGGATGCCGCCGCGCTCGGCGAAGATGTAGGGCTTCATCTTCGGGTTCCAGCGCCGGGTCTGATGGCCGAAATGGACTCCTGATTCCAGGAGTTGCTTCATTGATGCCGCAGGCATGACTACCTCACTCTGGTTTTCTTTGGCAGCTCCCTGCGGGTCGCCCCGGAACCGGTCTCCCGGCACCACCGGAACGGTGGACCTCAGGTTCGATGGTATAGCGGGAGCAGTTTACCACAGGACATGCACCCGCCCGAACCGCCAAAGGCGAGCACTCGGCCACCTACGACCGCCGATGTAGCCTGTCAGGATGCGAGGATATCGAGGTCGATGTGCTCCTTGATGCGGCCCCGCAAACGCAGGATAGCCTTGGTGTGCAACTGCGAGACCCTGGATTCGGTGACGCCGAGCACCTCTCCGATCTCCTTCAGAGTGAAGCCCTCGTAGTAGTACAGACCGATCACCAGACGCTCCCGTTCAGGTAGGCGCTGCACTGCCGCGGCCAGCGTCTCCTTCAGGGCTTGCATGCGGTACGCACGCGAAGGGTCTGGGGCATCGACGTCTTCGATGGTATCGATCAGATTGACGCGGTCCTGGTTTGACCCACTGACATTCCAGAATTCGTCCAAGGCGACTATGCCCGAAGAGCTGATCTGGTTCACGATGTCGAGGAAGGCATCGACCGTGATCTCCAAGTGAGCAGCGGTCTCCTCATCCGTAGGGGTCCGCATGAGTTCGTTCTCCAGGCGTGTGATGGCCGCCTCGACCTTCCGGGCCCAGCTCCGTACCGACCGTGGCACCCAGTCGAGAGCACGCAGCTCATCAATGATCGAGCCTCGGATGCGCGATACCGCGTATGTCTCGAACTTGATGTTCCGGGAGAGATCGAAGCGCTCGATAGCTCCGATGAGGCCCAGCAAGCCGTAGGAGATCAGGTCTCCGTCCTCCACGTGGGCAGGTAGACTACTGCCCATGCGCCCGGCCACGTACTTGACCAGTGGAGAATAGGCCAGGATGAGTTGGTCACGCGCCGCGGCGTCCTTCTCTTCCTTGTAGCGGCGCCACACCTCGGTGAGATCGCTCGGCTTGGAAGAAGCACTCATGTCAAAGTCTTCCCACTCACGCCCGCGGATGAGCCTTACGGTACGCTTTGCGCAAGTGCGCCGCCGAGACGTGGGTGTAGACCTGAGTGGTGCGCAGCGACGAGTGCCCCAAGAGTTCTTGGATGGCCCGCAGATCGGCGCCCCCCTCGAGCAGATGAGTAGCGAACGAATGACGGAGGGTGTGCGGTGAAGTCCCGATCGGCACTCCGGCCAGACGCAGATAACGGGAGAGCCTGCGCTGAACGTCTGAAGAAGACAGAGGTCGGCCTCGCCGGCTGACGAAGACGCGGTCTTCGTCCTCACTCCTCACGAGGTGAGGACGCCCTTCTTCGAGATAGCGGTCGAGAGCGACCAGAGCTATCTCTCCCACGGGCACCACACGCACTTTGCGTCCCTTCCCTTTGACTCGTATCTCCCGTGACACCGCGCCGATGTCACGTAGGCGCAGGTCGAGCGCTTCTTGGCAGCGCAGTCCGGACGAGTATATCAACTCAAAAAGAGCCCTATCCCTCAGCTGCAGTGGCTCCCCGCCGCCCATGCCACCCAAAAGAACGTCCATCTGCTCCGGACTGACCACCTGAGGGAGACGTTTGGGCAACTTGGGCGAAGCCACACCTGCAGCGGGACTGGCCTCCACGAAGCCATTCTCCTCGCAGAAGAGCAGGAAGCGCCGGATGACAGAGAGCTTGCGCGCGATGGTGCTGCGGGCAGCGGGCCGGGGGCGAGTGGGCCCGCGCCTGGCAGGCGCGGCCGGAGTGAGCAAGCCCTCCTCGGCCGCAGCGCGGCTTTCTTCGACATCCAGCCCACCCTCCGCGAGGGCCTCTACGAAGGCGCCTATGTGTTCGGGACGAACGCCCGCAACGCTTCCAATGCCGCGCGATTCCAGGAAGGCGCTGAACTGGCGCAGATCGCCGGCCGAGGCCCGGATGGTGCGAGGGCTGTAGTCGGCCGCTACGAGGCTCCTCAGGTACGCGACCGCGGCTCCCTCGAGATCGGCAAGGGGAGATTCTGAGAGCTCTTGTGCGCCACCGTCCCGCATTTCCCTCCGCTCTCCCCCTCACGCGCGTCAGGCGCCCGGAGGAACTGACCCGGACCACCCCGCACCACGACACCTTGTAGCTGCAGCCGCGCCAGCCCGGCTGTGATGTCCCTTACGGGTCGACCCGTCTGCGCTACCAAGTCGTCCACGGTGCAGGCGCCGACCGCAAGAGCTGCCAGAAGTGCGCCTTCCCCAGCCTCGTGGGCTGCTGCCCAGGAAACACCCGCAGCTTTGGAGCCCGCCGACGGTCCGGGCGCGCGCTCCCCTCTTTCCATTCCGGTCGCGGACAGGAAATCCTCTACCAAGACCTGAGGATCGACCGCAGGCGGCGCTCCGTCGTAGAGCAGTGCGTTGCAACCTTCGTGGTTCTCGGCGAACACCGGTCCGGGCACGGCGAACACGCTCCGACCGAGCTCCAGGGCCCAACCGGCGGTCTGCAAAGCACCGCTGACCTTGGAGCCTTCGACCACGAGCACAGCATCGGCCAGGGCCGCCAACAGACGGTTGCGATGAGGAAACGTCCAGCGTGCCGGAGGGCAGCCCGGGGGCAGCTCGCTGAGGACGAGGCCCTCGGCGCCAAGACGCTGGTACAGGTGTCTGTGTCTGCGTGGGTAGATGACATCGGCGCCGCAGCCGAGGATGGCGACGGACAGTCCCCCGCAGTCAAGAGCCGCGATGTGCGCCCGGGCATCGATGCCCAGCGCCATGCCGCTGATCACCGCGATACCGTTGCCTGCCAGAGCTGCAGTGAAGACCTCAGCTGCACGTGCCCCGTAGGCACTCGCCTTGCGCGTCCCCACCACAGCGACGCGCGGCGCATCGTTCAGGCACGCGAGGGCCTCTCGAGAGCCGCGCACGAACAGACCGGCGGGAGGGTATGTGAGATGCGTCAGTCCTGGCGGGAAGCAGGGGGAGCCGTAGGGGACGAACCACAGCCCCGTCTCTTCAAGCGCGCAGAGTGCCCCCTGTAAGGAGAAGTCCCGCTTCCTTTCTTCGAAGCGCCGGACCGCAGCCAGGCTCAAGCCCCAACGCAGGAGGGTGCCTCTGGATGCACGCCAGACGCCCTCGGGACCGCTTGCCCCAAGAAACCTGAGCAGAGGGGAGCATCCCCAGGAGCTCTGCCAGGCCAAGCCCAGAGCCCCCTCAGAAGCCTCGGCAGACGACCCCTCCGTCACCCCAGACCCACCCGTCGATAATCCAGACGGAGGGCGATGGCCTCCGCGACGTGATCGATGCCGACGACTTCCAGTTGGTCCAGGTCTGCGATGGTCCTTGCCAGACTCACAATGCGCGTGTAGGCCCGGCCACTCAGGCCTTCCCCGACCAACGCCCGGCGCAAGAGGGAACGGGCCTCCCCGCTCAGCCGGCATCCGCCCTCGAGGTGAGCGGATGCGCCCTTCACGGTTTCCTCGGATCGTCCGACGTGCGCCGCGAGACCGGCTCCACTGTTCGCCGGAGACTCCATCTTGCGCGCCTTCTCCCGAGCTTGGCGGAATTGTCGGGCGGCAGCCACGCGCTCCCGTACCACGGCCGATGTCTCGCCGCACCTACCGTTCTCAAGGGAGAAGAGAGTGAGCGGCGGGACCTCGATGAGCACGTCGACCCGATCGAGCAAAGGGCCGCTCAGGCGGGCCCGGTAGCGATCGATAGCCGACGCGGGACAGCGACAGACCTTTTCCCCGTGGCCAAGATACCCGCACGGACAGGGATTCATAGCCCCGACGAGAGTGCAGGCAGCCGGGAAGACCGACGTGCCGGCCCGCCTGCTGATCGAGATGCGCCCGTCTGCAAGCGGCTCGCGTAGAGCCTCCAAAGCGTCTCTGGAGAACTCTGGCAGTTCGTCCAGCAGAAGGACGCCGTGGTGGGCCAGACTCACCTCTCCGGGCCGCAGGTGCATCCCGCCGCCAACGAGCGCGGCGCGGGAGGCGGTGTGGTGAGGAGCCCGAAAGGGCCGCGCGCTCGCCAGGTCGGCCTGGGCTCCGGGCAACCCGGCAGCGCTCCATATCCGCGTCACTTCCACCGCCTCGGAGGTGCTCAAGGGGGGCAGGATCGTGGGTAGACGTCGGGCAAGCATCGTCTTCCCGGCCCCGGGGGATCCGACCATGAGGAGATGATGTCCGCCGGCCGCGGCTATCTCCAACGCTCGTTTGGCTTGCTCGTGACCGATGACTTCGCCCAGGTCGACATCCTCCGGACCGGGTCCGTCGGCCCCCGTCCTCCTCATGCTCAACCAGCGCCGCCCTCGCTCAAGCGCTCGTAGGCGCGAGCCGCTGTTGGTTATGACCGCGACCGCTTCAGCCAGGGACCTGACCCCCAGCACGCCGCCGAAGCCCAGAGCGGAGGCCGCGGGAAGGCATTCGACAGGTGCTACCAGCCACTCCACCCCGATACCGGCCGCCCGCTCCAGCACCGAGAGCATGCCGCGCGTGGACCGCACGACCCCGTCCAGGGACATCTCCCCCACGGCCCCGACTCCTCGGACCGACTCGAGCGGCACTTGGCCGCACGCGGCCAGCGTGGCCAAAGCGATGGGAAGGTCGAAGCCGGGGCCGTCCTTGGGTACGTCGCCGGGACTGAGGTTGACCGTGATGCGGCGTGTGGGCAAGGGGACCCCGCTGGATGCGGCCCCAGACCTCACCCGTTCCCGGGCCTCACGGACCGCTGCACCGGGGAGCCCGACTATGGTTACTCCAGGTAGCCCCGACCGCGCATGGGCCTCCACACGCACCGGCACGGCCTCGATACCCACGAGGGCAAAGCCCCACACAGCAGCGATACCCACGGCTAGGATCCACCTCCCAAGATGTCCTCGATATGCTCCAGAGTCCGCGGAAGACCCTGCGCGTCGAGCATGACCACGACGGCGTCGAACCTGGTCTGACAGGGAAGCAGACCCCGTTCGGCGAGCCACCACAAGGCCGCCGCCCGCATCCTGCGGGCTTTGCGCGGACCGATGGCCTCTATCGCCGAGCCGAATTCTTCGCTTGCCCGCGTCTTGACCTCCACGATGACCATGAGGCCCGCTCGACGGCAGACCAGATCGACCTCGCCCGCGGGGGTGCGCTGGTTCATTCCCAGAAGGGTGTAGCCCTTGCCGGTCAAGTAGACGGCTGCCAGTTCTTCACCGGCCCGGCCCCGGGCCACTCGGTCGATCGGTGCATATATGGACAGACCTGCCTCCCCTCGATCCGCGTGACGCGCTACCCTTCGCTACACAGCAGATTAGGCGGGCATGGCTGCCCCGTACTACGACTTCGGTCTGGGATTGGCATGCGACTCACATGGGCGGCCACGAACATGCGACTCTCATGCACGGGCGACGAATGATGAGGCGGCACGAACGATGACCACGGTACGCGCAGAAGGACCACACTCCCCACCGCATCCGGCCTTGGATCGCTTCCCGACAGAGGATCTCGAACTCTTCCGCCGCGTCGTGCTGGAGCACTACAGAGTCGCCGGACGCGACCTACCCTGGCGCCATACCCGCGACCCCTATCGCCTCCTGGTCTCGGAGATCATGCTGCAGCAGACCCAGGTGGCACGCGTGCTCACCAAGTATCCTGAGTTCCTCGCCCTCTTCCCGGACGTGTGGACACTCGCGAGCAGCCCCACCTCCGCGGTCCTCGCCGCCTGGCAGGGTCTGGGGTACAACCGCCGGGGACTGGCCCTCCAAAGGGCCGCCCGCCGAGTCGTAACCATCCACGACGGCACGTTTCCCCTCTCCCAGCACGACCTGCGCTCTCTGCCCGGAGTCGGACCCGCCACAGCGGGAGCCATCGCTGCCTTCGCGTACGGACATGGTGTTCCCTACGTCGAGACCAACATCCGAGCGGCCTTTCTGCACCACTTCTTTCCCGACGAGCACGATGTGACCGACCGAGATATCCTGCCCTTGGTGGAAGCCACACTCGACATGAACGATCCCCGCACCTGGTATTACGCACTCATGGACTACGGCTCCTGGCTGAAGCGGGTAGTGGCCAATCCTTCGCGCCGCAGCAGACATCATCACCGACAGGCCCCCTATCAGGGGTCGCGGCGCCAGCTGCGCGCCCAGATCCTGCGCCTCTTCTTGGCGCGGCGCGAAGAGGCGCCCGTTGAGACCGCTGCGCAGGTGGCGATCCTCTTACCAGGGTGGGATGTGGGCGAGGTCGAGACGGTCATGTGCCGCCTGACAGAAGAGGGCTTTTTGAAGCTCGATGGCGGCTTCTCGCTGGTCTGAGAACCTGCCGAAGACGCCTGAGGGGCGCCTTCTGATCACCCCCGCAGCACCGTCCCCGAGCGCGGCTAGATGAGCTCCAACTGTTGGGTCCCGACCCCGCGGAAGCTGAGTCGGTGAAGAGGGCAAGGTCCCTTCTCGAGCAGGGCTTCTCTGTGCCGGAGGGTGCCGTAGCCGACGTGCTCCTCGAAGCCATAGCAGGGATGCAAAGACGCCAAGTTCCTCATCAGCCGGTCGCGTACCACCTTCGCCACCACCGAAGCAGCGGCCACAGCCGCGCTCTTGAAGTCGGCGCCCACCATACCTCTTGCCCGAAGGTCCGTGCGCTTGAGATCGAAGCCATCGACGACAGCGAAACGATAGTCGTCATCCAGCAGTTCAAGCGCGTGACCCAAGGCACGCAGATTGCAGCGATGGAGCCCGCGCTCGTCTATGGTGGCCGCCGAAACAGCTACCCACGACACCCGCGCTGCGCAGCGGACGATGCCCTCGTACATCGCCTCCCGCGCCTCCGTCGAGAGGAGTTTGGAATCCGTTAGCCCGCGCAGGCACCCAAAGGGGGCCCCGGCGTAGTCGAGGACTACCGCCGCGGCCACCAGCGGGCCGGCGAGACAGCCGCGACCGGCCTCATCGGCTCCGGCCAGACGGAGTCCTGTCCGCGCGTCGTCGGGACGCTCGTAGTCCTCCTGCGCGAGCAGGGTCTTGTCGAAACGGAAGGGATCGGAGGCCCGCTTGCGCCGGGGACGTGGAACAGGCCCTCCATCCTCCCCTCGCGCACCCTGAGAGTCAGCGGCCATCGACGCCCCGCCGCTGTCAGAGACCCGTGATGTGGCTGAGTGGCCAGTAGATGGCGAAGGCCGCACCCAGGATCGCTTCCTCGCTGACCGGCCCGAAGACCCGACTGTCGCCACTGTTATTGCGATTGTCTCCCATGGCCCAGACGTAGCCCTCAGGTACGCGCTCCTCTAGGTACTCCCCGATGATGGGATGCTCCTTGATGAAGTCCTCTTCCTGCGCCAGTCCGTTCACGTACAGCCGCCCATCATGCACGGCCACCGTATCACCCCCGGTCGCCACCACGCGCTTGATGAAGGGGTCGGATCCCTCAGTGTTGGGTGGTTGGAACACGATGACGTCGCCCGGTTCGGGCGAGCGGAAGCGGTAGGTCAGCCGATTCACGAGAACGCGATCGCCCTCCACGAGGGTCGGCTCCATGGAGGGCGAGGGTATGGCGAACGGCTTGACCAGGAACTGCTGGACGACGAGGGCAAGGACGAAGGCCGCGGCCACGATGACCACGATCTCGATCAACCAACGCAGTGACCGGCTCCGAGTAGCGCCACCTGTGCGACGTTCGTCTTCCGCCGGCCTGAGACCATGCTCCTCGACCAGCGGTGCGGAATCCGGTCCGGTCACCGGATCCACAGTCGTCAGACGCGCTTCTCTTTGACGCGCGCCTTCTTGCCCAGTTTGTCGCGCAGATAGTAGAGCTTGGCCCGGGCGACGTCGCCCACAGCCGTCACTTCGATCTTGTCGATCTTCGGCGAATGGACCGGGAAGGTACGTTCCACACCCACACCGAAGGACTGCTTGCGGACTGTGAACGTCTCCCGAGCACCATTACCCTGCTTGCGGATGCAGAATCCTTGGAAGACCTGGATCCTCTCCCTGCTTCCCTCTACCACCTTGAAATGTACGCGTAACGTGTCCCCGGACTTGAAAACGGGGAGATCCTGGCGGAGTTGCGCGCGTTCGAATTCTTCTATCGCTCCCATTGCATACCTAGCCCTAGTTCGACCCTGGATGGATTGTTCCGGCCTTCCCGACGAAAAGCCAGCAGACTTTAGAGCATCCGGCCCTCGATTGCAACCGCCGGTCCCATGGTCGGCCAGCCGCACGCCTATCTAGAGCCCGCTCCAATGGCTGATGGGCCAGTACACCACGAAGGCCTTCCCGATGATGGAATCGACGTCGATAGGGCCGAAAAGGCGACTGTCCCCACTGTTGTTCCTGTTGTCGCCCATCACAAAGACCTGGCCCGAAGGGATAGTGGTCTCGAGATCCGGTCCTTCGAACGGACTCTCCAGCACATAGGGCTCTTCCTGCGTGACGCCGTTGACGTACAGCCGCCCGTCCTTGATCTCCACGGTGTCACCGGCGACGGCGACCACACGCTTGACCAGGTCCTCCTCCTGATTCACAGGCGATTGGAACACGATGACGTCTCCGCTCTGCGGATCGCGGAAGTGATAGGTCAAGCGGCTGAGAAGGATGCGGTCTCCTTCTTCCAAGGTGGTGCGCATCGAGATCTGATGGATGGTGAAGGGCTTGAGGAGGAAGGCCTGTACGAGCATGGCGATAGCAAAAGCGGCCACCACGATGACCACCACCTCGAGTACCAGGCTCAGCGCTCCCCGCTTCTTCACCTCGGTGGTCCCGACACGCGGCGAGGAGGTCGGCCGTTCGGGATCCACACCGTCGTTCTCAAGGCTCACGCTTGACCTCCGCTTCCCGTTCCGAAGGCCGCTGCCATGGTGAGGGACGCGCCTGCCCGCGCCGCCAGCGCGCGATGGCCGCATGGTCGCCGCTCATGAGGACCGCGGGGACCTCCCGGCCCTGGAACTCCCGCGGCCGCGTGTAGTGAGGATACTCGATCATACCCTGCAATTCCTCGCTGAAGGACTCCTCCAGTACGCTGTCGGTGTTGCCCAGAGAGCCGGGCAGATGACGGACCACGGCCTCGACCACGGCCAAGGCGGCCACTTCCCCTCCGGCGAGCACGTACGGTCCGATGGAGAGAGACCCGGTGGCCAACACCTCCTCGACCCGGGCGTCAAAACCCTCGAACCTCCCGCAGAGCAGCACCAGGTCACGCTCTCCGACCGAAAGGTCGCGACACACCCGATGATCGAAGGGCCGACCGCTCGCGGCCAGGACGTACACGTCGCGAACGTCGCGCACCTGATGTGCGGGCGTCGCAAAGACACCTTCGAGGGCCGCCGCGACGATGTCGACGCGAGTCACCATCCCGGGACCGCCTCCGTAGGGCGTGTCGTCGACCTCGTGGTGAGGCAAGGGACTGTACTCGCGGATGTTGTGAACCCCGATGTCCACGGCCCCCGCGCCGATGGCCGCGGAGACGGGGTGCTGTTTGACGAACCAAGCAAACGCCTGGGGCACCAGCGTGAAGATGTCGATGCGCCTCACGACTGGTCGAGAAAGCGGGTGGTCACCACCAGGTAGCCCTCCCTCATGCAGACTTCGGGGACGGCTTCCTTCACGAAGGGGATGAGGACTTCACCCGCCTGCCGGTGTTCTGCATCGTCGCCGGTGCGGCCCGAAATCCCCCGCTTCAGCGGGAGCACGGCGATGAGGGCGTGGCCGGGGGTGTCGAAAGCATCCGCGACCGTACCCCACACGACTCCCCGATCGTCTCTGACTTCAAGCCCCAGCAGATCGAAGGGGTAGAACTCATCATCCTCGAGTTCCGGCAACTCCTCTGCAGGTATCTCCAGTACAAGACCGCGCAAAGTCTCCGCGCCCTCACGGTCGGGCACTTCCTGGAAGGAGACTATGGGGAAGGCGGTATCGCCCCGGACGGTGCTGATGGTCAGACGCACACGCTCGCGCTCTCGCCGGACCGCTCCTCCCACCTCTTGGGGGCGCCCATAGACCACGGAGCCCGGCATGAAGCGATCGGGATTGTCCGACTCCGGCAGCACGCGCAACTCTCCGTGCACGCCGTGAACTCGCGAGATGTGCCCGACCTCGACCCACTCAGGCCGGCCCCGTTCCGGGCCCGTCTCAGAAGGTGATCCCGGCCCCCGCGTCTGCACGACCTCGGCCCTCAGTCGACGATCTCGACGGTGGCCTGCTTGCCGTCCTTCACGGCACTCGCCTTGACCACCGTGCGCAGAGCGCGGGCAATACGACCCTGTTTGCCGATCACTTTGCCCACGTCTTCCTTGGCCACGCTCAGGCGCAACACGACGCTGTCGCCCGTCACGGTCTCTTCCACCCGCACTTGTTCTGGGTGGTCGACGAGCGACCGCGCCAGGAACTCAAGCAGCTCTTTCACCTAGACGATGCCTTTCAGACTCAGTAGTTTCCGCACCGTATTGGAGGGCTGAGCGCCAGTTTCCAGCCATTTCTTGGCCTTGATCTCATCCACCTCTATGACGGAGGGATCCTGCAGCGGGTTGTAGTAGCCGATGCTCTCGATGAACCGGCCGTCACGGGCGTTGCGAGAATCGGTCACCACGATACGATACGTGGGACGCTTCTTACTGCCGCGACGAGCCAGCCTGATAGCTGTTGCCATTGGTCACCTCCTCCCTCTAACTCGGGTTCCCGAACATCTGGAACGGATTCTTGGGCATGTGGCCTGAGCCCAGTTGCTTCATCATCTTCTGGACCTGCTTGAACTGGGTGAGCAACTGGTTGACCTGTTGGATATCCGAGCCTGAGCCCGCGGCGATACGCCGGCGGCGGCTGCCGTTGATCATATCGGGGTGGCGACGCTCCTCGGGAGTCATCGAGGATATGACGGCCTGGATCTTGTCGAAGGCCCGGTCGTCGACCTGAAGCCCTTTGAGCTTGTTCGAGGGGATCCCCGGGATCATGCCCAAGAGGCTACTCAGCGAGCCCATCTTACGCACCTGCTGGATCTGGTCGAGGAAGTCTTCGAAGGTGAAGGTGCTCTTGCGCAGCTTCTGTTCCAACTCCCGGGCCTTCTTCTCGTCGATGGAACTCTCTGCCTTCTCGATGAGAGAGAGCACGTCGCCCATGCCCAGGATGCGCGAAGCCACCCGGTCGGGGTGGAAATACTCGAAATTGTCGAGCTTCTCGCCGCTGCTGGCGAATTTGATGGGCTTGCCGGTGACGGCGCGCACGGAGAGAGCGGCCCCGCCGCGGGCATCTCCGTCCATCTTGGTGAGGATGACGCCGTCGAACTGCACCTGTTCCTGGAACTGCAGAGCCACGTTGACGGCATCCTGCCCGGTCATGGCATCGAGTACCAACAGGATGTTGTGCGGCTTGACCGTGTTACGGATGCGGACCAGTTCCTGCATGAGCGTCTCATCGATGTGCAACCGGCCCGCCGTATCGACGATGAGGACGTCGCGGCCCTTCTGTCGAGCCCATTCCACGCCGTGCTTGGCGATATCCACCGGATCGGCCTTGGTGCCTTCGTCGTACACCGGCACGCTCAGCTGCTCACCCAGGCTCTTCAACTGGTCGACGGCCGCGGGACGATAGACGTCTCCGGCCACGAGACCCGGGCTCTTGCCCTGAGCGAGGAGGAAGTTGGCCAGCTTGCCACACGCCGTGGTCTTGCCCGAGCCCTGTAGACCTACCATCATGATCACCGTGGGAGGCCGCGGCGAGAAGGTGAGTTTGGTCGTGGCCGAGCCCATGAGGGCGGTCAGCTCCTCGTTGACTATCTTGACGAACTGCTGCGCCGGCGTGAGGCTTTCCAGGACCTCGACCCCCAGTGCCCGCTCCTTGACCTTGTCGACGAATTGCTTGACCACCTTGTAGTTGACATCCGCTTCGAGCAAGGCAAGCCGGATCTCGCGCGCAGCACGCTCGACATCCTTGTCGGTCAGCTTGCCCTTCTTGAGCCCGTCAAAGGCCGTCTGCAGCTTGTCTGAGAGAGAATCGAACACCTGTCACCAGACCCATCGCCCGCGTCTGCGGGCACACTTGAACGAGCGGCCCCGCATGGGCCGCGAAGCTGGGAGTTTACTAGCAGCCGGGAGCCGCGTCAAACGGACCGGACTCAATGCGTAGCCATGGTGTCTTCAAACAGAAGCGAGGTGAACCCCGCGGCGTCGAAAGGCTGCAGGCTGTCGAGCTTCTCTCCCGTGCCGATGAGCTTGATGGGCAAGTCGAGTTCGTGGGACACGGCCAAGGCGATGCCGCCCTTTGCCGTGCCATCCATCTTGGTCAGCACGACGCCACTCAAGTCCGCCGCTTTTTGGAACATGCGCGCCTGGATGAGGCCGTTCTGCCCCGTGGTGGCGTCGATGGTGAGAAGACATTCGTGGGGCGCATCGGGAATGCGCTTCTTGATGACCCGACCGATCTTCTCCAACTCGTTCATGAGGTTGACCTGAGTATGAAGACGTCCGGCCGTGTCGATGATGACCACGTCCACCCCTCGGGCCTGCGCAGCCGCGATGCCGTCGAAGACCACAGCGCCCGGATCGCCGCCTCGCTCGTGGTGCACCACCTCGCAATCCACACGCCTTCCCCATTCCACCAGCTGCTCCACTGCGGCTGCTCGAAAGGTGTCCCCGGCCACCAGCAGAGGCTCCCTACCCAGTTGCTTCAGATGCCAGGCGATCTTGCCTATGGTGGTGGTCTTGCCCGTGCCGTTCACGCCCACCATGAGGAGCACGGCGGGTGAATGCGCCACGTCGATGCGAGAGTCCGCTTGGGAGAAGTGCGCCGCCGTCAGTTCTCGCAGCCTGGTCATGAGCGTGGCCGAGTCCTTGATGGCCCCCGCATCCGCCTCCGCCTCCAGCGCGCTCACGATGGAGACGGTGGTCTCCACGCCCACGTCGGCGAAGATCAGAGCCTCTTCGATCTTCTCCCACAGATCCTCGTCAAAGCGATCGAACAGAACGGATGCAAACTGCTGTTGCAGGGCCTTACGACTCTTGGCCAACCCATCGCGAAGTTGGGAGAACCATCCCCTGCGCGCCTCCTGATCATCCCCAGGAGTACCGACCGAGCGGTCCTCGCTCACACCTATGAACACTTCCGACCAGTTGTAGCTCAAGTCTTCATGCCTCCTTGACCATCATGGGAGCGCGCTGCTGCTCTTCGTCGCGTGCCGCCCGCTTGGAAGAACCAAGGCGACGCGACAGGACGCGGGAAGTGCCGTCGGCCTCAAGGGCCACACCGTACAGAGTATCGGCGATCTCCATCGTCTGTCGCTGATGCGTGATGATGATGAACTGCGTCCGGTCTCTGTAGCGGTGGATAAGGGACAGGAAGCGACGGATGTTGACATCGTCCAAGGATGCCTCCACTTCGTCCAGTATGTAGAAGGGACAGGGGCGGGCCAGGAATAGCGAGAACAGGAAGGCGATGGCCGTCATGGCCTTCTCTCCCCCCGAGAGCAGACTCATGCTGCGCGGAGCCTTGTTGGGCAACTTCACCGATAGCGAGATGCCCGGGATGATATCCTCGTCTTCGCCACCTTCATCGGGGCTCTCACCGTCCGCCTGTTTGTCCCGTCGCGCTCCCACCCCCGCCTCAGTCAGGGCGAGACTCCCTTTGGCCCCGGGGAAGATGGTCGCGATGACGGCCTCGAAGTGGTCTTTGGTGGCCGAGAAGATCTCCATGAAAGCCGTGTTGACGTGTTCGTCCAGTCCGCTGATGACGTCCTGCAACTGGGCCATGGAGGCCTCAAGATCCCTGCGTTGCTCGCCCAGGAAACGGGCGCGCTCCTCCATCTCGGCGCATTCCTGCTCGGCCAGTGGGTTCACCGGGCCGATGCGCTCGCGGCGCTGATCGGCCCTCTCTACCGCCCGCTCCAATGACTCAGCCGACTCCCCGGCCACGTCCTTAGGAGCGAGGTTTCGCGGGGAGAGATGCTTTCGGCGCAACTCCGCCAGTTCGGCGTCAAGCAACGCTCGGCGATCATCCAGTCGGGCGTGATCGACCTGCAAGTCGGCGATCTGCGTGGCCAGTGCATCGTGCTCCCGCTGCAGAGTGCTCTCCTCTCCACCGCCCTCGCGCATGACCTGTGCGGCGCCGTCCGACTGCGACCGGGCCTCGCCGACCCGCAGTTCGAGGTCACCGGCCGCACCACGGGTCCGATCCGTGAGTCGCTCGACGCAGCTGAGCAGGCCGGCCAGCACGGGGCCGTAGGCGGCCAACATCTCCACCCGCCGCCCGAACCGCTCGGCATCCGCCGCGGCCGCGTCGCGCTGTGCACGGGCCCGCTCCCGTTCCGCCTCCTGAGCGCGACAGCGTTCACGCAGACGCACCGCCAGCAAAACGGCCTGTGCCTTCTTCTCTTCCAGAAGGCCCACCTGGCGTCTGCTTGCCTCCAGATCGGCCTGCAGGGAGCACAGCGCGGCCCGGACCTCTTGCAATTCCGCGTCGCGCCGCTTGAGAGTCACCTCCACCTCCTCCGCCTCCAGCGTCAACTGGGCACGGAGAACCCGCTCCCTCTCTTCCCGCGCCTTGAGTTCCTGGAGGTGCCGGCGAGCCTCTTCCACGCGTCTGACCAGGAGGTCGGCCTCGTTCCTTGAGTTCAGTGAGGCCCGCTCTGCAGACCGTAGGTCCTCCTCAGCCCCCTGATGCGCGGCCTCGGCCTCCCTCAGGGCTACCCTGGCCCGCACGGTGGTCGCGACCGCCTCACCGCGCTGCGCCTCGACCCGCTGGTGCTCATCTTCGACGGCCTCCAACTCGTTGCGGGCTCGCAGATGAGCCTCGGCCCCCGCTTCCGTGCGGCGGGCCGCGTGCACGCTGCCGGTAATCAGTTCGCCTGTGCGCGTCACCAAGCGCCATCCCTCCGTCGAGCTCCTCAGAGCCGCAGCGGCACTCCCATCCTCCTCGATCAGCAGCGCGGTGGGAGGCACGAGGCTTCTGAGCCCGTCGACGACGGCCCGGGGTCCGGAGACAACCTCCCAAAGGTCACGAAGGCCGGCCGGCGGGCTGCCGGCCCCGTTCTCCCTCGCCGCGCGCGCATTTTCTCGCTCCCAGAGGACTTCCACTGGTCCTTCCAGTCGGAGGGCCGTGGCCACATCGCAGCCATCCTCCAGTACCACGGCCTGGATCAGCGGTCCCAGCGCGGCCGCTAGAGCGCGTTCGTAGCCCGGCTCTACCACCAGCACCTCGGTGAGAAGACGCGATCCCTCACCCGCTTCCAGCAGCCCGCGCGCGCCGTTCGACAATCCCTCACGGCGGACGATGAGATCCCGCAAGACGGTCCGGCGGGACGCGAGACCGCTCAGAAGCTCGCCCAGATGTCGTTCCTCCTGCTCCGCCGCCGCTGTCCGTGCGCGCGTGTCATCACGGCGCTCTTCAGCCGCGGTGACCGCCTCGATCGATTGAGTCAGAGAGGCATCGGCCTCTTCGCAGCGGCGGGCGAGCTCCTCTTCTTGGGCCTGCAACTCGCCCTCTCTGGCTGTAGCCGCCGCACTGAGGGCCGAAACCTCTGTCGAGATCCGGTCTTTGTCCTCCATCTGCCTGCGCAGAAGATCCCGGTCCTGCGAGGCGCGCGACCGGACCGTCTCCAGCTCGAAGATGTCATCCTTCAGATCGTCTTCGTCGGCTGCGGCGGTCCGGAAGGCCGGCAGGACTGCCTCAAGCTCAGCCTGCTTCTGCTCCAGGATGGTGCTCACCACCTCGAGCCTGCCTTCGTCCGAAGTGTGCGCAGCGGTCTTTTCGACCCTGTCGCTCAGCGAGACCAACAGGCTCGCGGCCAGCTCCCGGCGCCGCGCGGCCCGATCGAGTTCCGCTTCGTTGCGGGCCACCCTCTGTCTCAAGGCCATCGCTCGAGCTTCCAAACGCTCGGCCTCCGCCTGTACCCGATGGAAGAGACCGCTTAGATCTTCCCGCTCTTGCAGAGCAAAGGTGAACCGCTCCTCGTCTGCGGCCCGGCGCCGCCGTATAGCTGCCAGACGGTCCTCCACCTCGGCCCGCCGCAGCCGAAGAGCTGCAAGGGCCTCCTCCGTCTCCCCGCAGAGCCTCTCCACCTCGGTCAGACCCGATAGGAGGGCCCGGCCCTTGGCCAGCGCCCATTCCTCCATGGCCTGGGCAAAGCGCTCGGCTGCCGCCACCTGCTGACGCAAGGGCCGCAGAGCGCTCTTCACCTCGCGCTCCACATCCGCCACCCGGAGGAGGTTCTGCCGCGTCCGCTCCAGCTTGGCTCGGGTCCGTTCCCGCCTCTTCTTGAAGCGGCCCAGCCCAGCCGCTTCCTCCACGAGGGCACGACGGGCCTCGGGAGTGGAGCTCAGGACCGCTTCCACCTTCCCCTGGCTGACGACGCTGTGCATCTCCCGGCCCATCCCCAGCCCCCCGAAGAGATCCTGCACGTCGAGCAAGCGACAGACACTGCCGTTCAGCCGGTACTCGGAGCCGCTCTCACGAACGAGACGGCGGGTCACTTGAACCTGGCTGCAATCCAAAGGCAGGGAGCCGCACTCGTTGTCGAAGACCAGCGAGACTTCGGCCACCGCGCTCGACCGGCGCCCATCAGGACCCGTGAAGATGACATCCTGCATGGTGCGGCCCCTCAGATTGCCGGGGCTCTGCTCTCCGAGAACCCAAAGCACCGCGTCGGCGATGTTGCTCTTGCCGCTACCGTTAGGCCCGATGACCACAGTCACCCCAGGCTCGAACAGAAGCTCGGTCGGGCGGGCGAAGGTCTTGAAGCCGCGCAGGCGCACAGAGTGCAGGTGGGCCACGTCAGATACCCTTCACTGCCACATTCAGAGAGTCCAGCGCTTCGTGCGCCGCCGCCTGCTCGCTCATCTTGATGGTCCTTCCTTCACCACGGCCCCTGACTTGCCCGTCCACATCAACCTCGGACGTGAACGTGCGTGCATGGGGAGGCCCCTCTTCCCCCACCAGACGATACACGGGCTGAAGTCCGCGTGGGGCCAGCGTCTCCTGCAGAGTGGTCTTGTGGTCCACATGCGCGGTGAGGGCGTGGTCGACTTGCGCGTCGAAAGCTTCCACCACAGCTGCTGCGGTCCTGTCGTAGCCAAAGGTGACATAGCAGGCCCCGATCAGGGCCTCCAACACGTTGCCCAGGATGGTGGGACTCGCCGCGGCCTCTTCGCGCTTCTTCTGCTCGGGCGCGGGAGCGCGCTCGCTCAGAAGTTCGGGGACTCCCAGACGCTGTGCCACGTGGACGCAACTGGCGCGGCTCACGACGAAGGCTTTGACGCGGGCCAATTCCCCTTCCTCCCTGCAGGGATACCGCTCGTAGAGAGCAGCAACCACAGCGAGGCCCAGGACACTGTCGCCGAGGAACTCCAGGCGTTCATAGGAATCGATGCGGTCCGAGACCCACGAGGAGTGTGTCAGAGCCTGATCGAGCCTCGCCACCGGCAGAGCATCCACGAGACCGAGGAGCCGACGGCCGAAGTCCCGTCCTTCACCGATACCCGGCCGGCTCTCGGTCAAAGACGACCCCGCCTCGGTACCCACCCCCCCACGAGAGGGCACGGTCCATGACAGTGCCTTGGACTTCATACGGGAAAACGTGGGGACCGCCCATTTCGGCATAGGCAGCCCCTACTCAGCGACGCGCTCGTATACCGGGCTAGACGTGCTCGGCGATGAAATCAACCGCCGCGCCCACAGTGGTGATGCTCTGCGCCTCTTCATCAGAGATCTTCACACCGAACTGATCCTCAAGTTCCATGATCAATTCCACCAGGTCCAGACTGTCGGCGTCCAAGTCGTCGGCAAAAGAAGCCTCCAAAGTGACGGCGGCGGCATCGACGCCCAGTTGGTCGACCAGGATATCGCGCAACTTCGCGAGGATCTCGTCTTTGCTCATCTGCGGCTCCTTCGTGCAGCTCGAATACGACCGGTCAAGTCCGGCATGACCGCCCCATTGTAGCAATGCAGGTCAAGATGAGGCGGACGCATCCATGTGTTCCAGGATGCTGCCCACCTCTTCCTCTACGGCCTCCAGGACCCCTTTGCGCAGCACTTCAGCGCCAAAATGTAGGGCGTTCGCGATGGCCCGCCGCGATGAGTTGCCATGACAGATGACCACGAGCCCGCGAACGCCCAGGAGATACGTGCCTCCGTACGCCTCTGGATCCAGCATAGCCCGCAGATCGCGCAGTTTGGGACGCAACAACGCTCCGCCGGCTTTCCCCCGCAGATCCGCTTCAGACGCCTCTCTCACCCGAGAGAATATAAAGGAAGCGCACCCTTCGAGCAACTTCAGCACGACGTTGCCCGTGAAGCCGTCGGTGACGACCACGTCGGCGGCGTTCGTCAGCAGGTCGCGCCCCTCCACGTTGCCGATGAAGTGCAGCCTGGAGGCGGCCAGTAGCCGATGCGCGCCGACCGCCAGATCGTTGCCCTTGCCCGGCTCTTCGCCGATGTTCAGGAGGCCCACGCGCGGCTGGCGGTGCCCCAGCACAGCGCGTGCGTACGCAGTACCCAGCAGGGCGAACTCGAGCAGGTGTTCGGCCCGGCAATCGGCGTTCGCACCCGCATCGAGGAAAACCACCGGCCCTGCGGCTCCGGGAAGGGTCGTGAGAATAGCCGGCCGTCTGATGCCCGGCGCCCGCTTCACCACCAAGAGTGAAGCAGCCAGCATGGCTCCGGTGTTTCCGGCAGAGACGAAACCTCGAGCGCGTCCCTCCCTAACCAAGCGCGCGCCTACGACGATGGAGGAGTCCGGCTGACTGCGGACCGCCGACGCGGGCTCTCGATCGGAACCGATCACGGAGCCGCATGGAACGACCTCCACGTGATCACAAGGCGTACCCTGCAAACACGGTTCGACAACCTGCGGGCGGCCTACCAGCAGGATCTTCAGCCCAGACGAGGCCGCCATGAGTGCACCCGCCACAACCTCTTCGGGGGCGCGGTCGCCCCCTTCGGCGTCCAAAGCAAGGATGATGGGCGCCTCGCTGTCGGATGTGCTCGAGTTCACGTCTTGCACTGCGCTTCCGTTTCCGATGAAGGGGTTTCTTCTGTCGCCGCTCTGGAGAATGTCTCATAAAGAGCCACCCGGAAAAAGTCGATGGGTGGAACTGGGGAGTGGCCGGCTGCGTCAAGCGTACGACCAAGACGTACAGAGTGGTTGCGATGCGAACGTTTGTTCACTATACTGGTATGAGGGCAAAGTGAACCTACGTATTGATTTCGTCGGCACGCCTCGGTATAGTTTAGTGGTTTGCGTCACTGGCATGGTATAAAAAGCGAAAGTTTCGCCCCTAAGGGAAGAATGGCAAATGGGCTCAAGAGAAAACGACATCGCTATTATGGACACCCGAACTATCGTCGACGTCCAGGATCTGGTCCTGGCGGGCCACGAACGTGGCTACGTCACGAGTGAAGAGATCATGGGACTGGTCGAAGAGTATGACATGACCATGGAAGAGATCGAAGACCTGTACTCACAGCTTTTCGATCAGTCGATCGAGATATACGAGCAGAGCCCCGTCACCCAAGGCATCTTGGAATCTACGGAGCCCACGCTCGACCTCTCCATCCAGACAGTCACACACGACCCCCTGCGTCTATATCTGAAGGAGGCGGGCGAGATCCCTCTTCTCACCAAGGACGAGGAGATCGAACTGGCCAAACGGATCGAGGCAGGCGACAAGCGGGCCAAGGATCGCATGATCCAGTCCAACCTCCGCCTGGTGATCTCCATCGCCAAGAACTACTACACGCAGGATATGGATCTCTTGGACCTCATCCAGGAGGGCAACACGGGACTCATCCGCGCCGTGGAGAAGTTCGACTACCGCAAGGGGTACAAATTCTCAACCTACGCCACTTGGTGGATACGACAGGCCATCACCCGCGCCATAGCCAATCAGGACCGCAACATCCGCATCCCCGTCCACATGATCGAGAAGATCAACAAGATGGTCCGCACGGAGCGGAAGTTGCTGCAAGAGACGGGCAAAGAGCCGAGCGAGGAAGAACTGGCCTACGAACTGGGTATCGATCCACAGGAAGTGCAGGAGATGCGCAAGATCGCGCAGCGCACCACCTCTCTGGAGACCCCCATCGGGGATGAGGAGGATGCCGAACTGGGTGATTTCATCGAAAACTCCAGCACTCCCGACCCGGCCGATGTGGTCAGCAGCATCATCGCCAAGGAGAGTCTCGACAGGGTCCTGAAAGCCATGGATGAGCGCGAGCGCAAAGTGGTGGAACTCCGTTTTGGCCTCAAAGGCGAGCATCCCCGGACGTTGGCCGAGGTCAGCTCCCGCTTCAACGTGAGCCGGGAGCGCATACGACAGATCGAAGCCAAGGCCCTCGAGCAGATCAAGGCAGCGGAGGAGATCCAGGCCATGAGGGAATCGGCCTGAGTAAGCCGCTCTTGGCAGCCGATGGACGGGGCGTCGTCGACCGCAACAGCTATGCGGCCAGTCGTTCTGGAGGGCTCACTTCGGTGGGCCCTCTTTCTTGGGTATTCGACACGTTCTATGGTCACTCCGATTTGCATGCCAAGCCACAGAAGTGGTAAAAGTAGAACAGCATTTCAATTCCGTAGGAGGGGTCAGTATGTCTGATAAGTTCCACGAGAGAGCAGTCACCCGTCGAGAGTTTCTCAAAGTGGCGGGCATCGCCGGCGCCACCGTAGGTGTCGGCGCGGGCCTCGGCGGTCTTCTGGCCGCGTGTGGCTCGGACGAGGAGACCACGACAACGGCTGCAGCCGTGACCACGACCGCAGGCCAGACAACCACTACCATGGCGGCCGAGACGACGACCACGGTCGCTGCCGAGCCCGAAATGGGACGGGAGATTAAGATCGGTGCCGTCTCCCCTGTCACCGGGGCATTGGCGTCGTTCGGAGGGCCGGACAAGTGGATCGTCAGCTACGTCCTCAAAGCGATCGGCGACGGCGTGGTGTGCGGTGACGGCATGAAGCACCCCGTCACCATCATCCAGATGGACTCGCAGTCGAGCCCCGCCCGCGCGGCTGAGGTCGCTGCGGACCTGATCTTCAACGAAAAAGTGGACATGATGGCGGCCTCCTCGAGCCCCGACACAGTCAACCCGGCCGCCGACCAGTGCGAGTCGAACGGCGTGCCTTTCCTGGCCAACTTCGTCCCCTGGCAGCCGTTCTTCTTCGGCCGCGGCGCCACCCCGGACACACCCTTCACCTGGACGTGGATGTACCACTTCGGCATCGAAGACGCTGCCAATTGCCGCTTGGGCATGTGGGACCAGATCGAGACCAACAAGGTGACAGCCTACCTGTTCCCGAACGACGCCGACGGTCAGGCGTGGTCGGATGACGAGAAAGGGCTGTCGTCATTCTTGGAATCAGGCGGCTACACCACCGGCTCCAAGCCGCCCATGTATCAGCCGCCGGGTGAGGACTTCACTGCGCAGATCTCGGACTTCAAGAAGACCGGCTGCGAAGTCTGCACCGGTGTCCAGACCCCGCCGGATTTCACCACCTTCATGCAGCAGTGCGCTCAGCAGGGGTATCAGCCGAAGATCATGACCATGAGCAAGGCTTCGCTCTTCCATCAGAGCATCGAGGCCATCGGTGACATCGGCCTCGGCCTGTCCGACCACATGGTCTGGCATCCCAAGTTCCCGTACAAGAGCTACCTCACCGGGCAGACCTGTCAGGAGTTCGCCGATACCTACACCGCTGAGACCGGCCAGCAGTGGACTCAGCCGCTCGGCCAGTTGGGCAAGTACGAGTGGGCCATCGATGTGCTCAAGCGCGTCCCCGATATCGAGAACAAAGAACTCTACGTCGAAGCCATCAAGACCACCAAGATGGACGGCATCAACGGTCCGGTCGACTTCAATCTACCCGTGGAGGCAGGCACAGTCCGTCCGGTCCCGAACGTCTACAAGATCAAGATCGCCGGTGGCCAGTGGGGCAAGTCCGAAGACCCCAATTTCAAGTACGACCTGTATATCTGCTACGGGCAAGACCCGAACATGCCCATCGAGAAGAAGTTCGAAGCTATCGCGTACGCCTAGGAACCAGTTGCCTGCGGCCCGGCAGGGCCGCAGGCCCGGTCTTCACAAGGAGGAGCAGCCGCAGGGCTGCTCCTCCTTCTTTCTTTGTCCAGTGGGGCGCCGAAGATGGTGGCTTGCGGAGGCGGACTACGCCGGCAGCGGAGTCTCGCTGCGTCTCCCCCGTATAGCCTGCGCGATGTTGTCGAGGATGATCTCGGCGATGGTCTCCTTGGGGGCGCGGTCGATCAGCGTCTCCCCGTCACGCCTGAGGATGCGCACCTCGTTGAAGTCGGAGTCGAAGCCGATATCGGTGCGGGAGATATCGTTGAACACGATCATATCCAAGTGCTTCCGTTCCAGCTTGCAACGAGCCCGCTCCAGTCCCTCGAGACCGTATTCAGCAGCGAAACCCACCAGGTACTGCCCGGTGTGATGAGCCGCGACGTCGCAGAGGATGTCGGTGGTGGGCTCCAGTCCGATCGCGATCTCGTCGCTGCCTTTGCCTATCTTCCCACCGGCCGGTCCCCGCGCGACCTTGTAGTCGGCTACCGCGGCGGCCATGATCAGGATGTCGGCCTCAGGCAGCCGCTTCATGACCTCGGCATGCATCTCCTCGGCCGTGGGCGTCTCGATCTGCTGCACCCCCGGGACCGCAGGCATGTCCACGTTCGCCTCGATGAGGTCGACCTCGGCCCCCCGGTCGAAGGCCGCCCGGGCCAGGGCGAAGCCCATCTTGCCCAGAGCTACGGTTGCCGATGAAACGGACGGCGTCGATGGGCTCCCGTGTTCCTCCGGCTGTGATGATCACGCGCAGTCCGCGCAGATCGCGCTTGCGCTGCACCTGCAGGCGTAGCTTCACTTCCGCCACTATGCTGTCGGGATCGGCCATGCGCCCCGATCCATATACCCCGCAGGCCAGCGCGCCCGATCCAGGTTCGACCACGAAGACACCCCGCTCGCGCAGGAAGAGGACGTTCTTCTGCGTGGCCGGGTGCTCCCACATATTGGTGTTCATAGCCGGCGCCACGACCACTGTCTTCGCGAATGCGAGCACGATGGAGGTGAGCAGATTGTCGGCGATACCGTTGGCCATCTTGGCAAGCGTGTTCGCGGTAGCCGGGGCGATGACCATGATGTCCGCTTCCCGGCTGTCCTCCACATGAGTGATGCGGGAATCGCTCCGCAACTCATTGATGTTGTCGAGCCGGCAGGGGTGACCTGAGAGGGTCTCGAAGGTCATCGGCGTCACGAACTGCGTGGCGGCCTGGGTCATGATGACCCGTACCTCCATGCCCGCCTTCTGGAGGAGGCGTAGCAATTCTGCGGACTTATAAGCCGCGATCCCCCCCGTCACCCCAAGGAGTACCACGGGTGGGTCGGCCATGGTGGGGTCCTATTCGCCCGCTACGGCCGCGTGGGACGGAGGCGGTACCCTGTCTCGCCCCTGGCCGCTTCGGACATGGAGATACTGAGGTAGTTCTTCGACATGGTGGCGATCAGCGGCGCCGCCGTAAAACCGTCCAGCGCCCCACTCTCGCCAAGACTGTGATAGTAGCTGTTGATCTGCCGGGCCCGCTTGGCCGTGACCATCACGGCTGTGTAGCGGTTCGGCTCCTCGGTTTCACCTTCGCGCGCGCTGGACAGCCCAGCGAGCACCTCATCAACTGTCGGTTTGTTCATCATCTTCCCTGATTAGTTCGATAATGCGGGCAAGCTCAGCTGCCGCCCTTTCGACGCTTTCGTTCACTATAACATAGTCGAATTCGCGCGCGCCCTGCCAGGTGCCGTCGGCGATGGCCGCCATCTCCTCCTCCGCTCGAGCCAGACGGCGCTGGATGGCCTCCTCGGACTCCGTCTTTCGACCACGGAGACGCTTCTCCAGTTCAGCCAAGGACGGTGGCATGATGAAGATCATCACGGCATCAGGGCACTGCTCAAGGACCTGCCTCGCCCCCTCCAGCTCGATCTCGAGTACCACGTCACATCCGGCGTTAAGTATCTCCCGAACGCGGTCCCTGGGTGTCCCGTAGTCGTAGCCGCTGAAGCTCGCCCACTCCAAGAAAGCGCCCGCGCGGGCGCGGCGTTGGAACTCCTCACTGCTGAGAAAGAAGTAGTCCCGCCCGTCGATCTCTTTGTCGAGGCGGCGAGGGCGCGTGGTGGCAGACACCGAAAGGCTGAGCCCTGGAACTCGGTCGAGCAGGCATTCGATGAGCGTGCCCTTGCCTGCTCCCGATGGTCCGGCGATGACGATCAGTCTGGAGATGAGCCCTGCCCTTGGCAGAGTCAGTCGGACAGCATGTCGAGCAGTTCCTTCCGCTGCCGAGGCGTAAGCCCGTTGACAGTCTTGGAGGAACTCACCCGGCAGCGCTCGAGCAGTTTGTTAGCCTTCACCCTGCCGTACTTGGGCACAGCAAGCACGAGATCGAAGACTTTGGCAGTATGTACGCACTCAGGTGGGTCATCGAGGATCTCTGAGATGCTGACCTCGCCGTTGCGAAGACCTTCCTTGAGCCGCGCCCTCTCGGAACGCACGTCATTTGCCCTCCGCAGGGCTTCCAGACGCTGCTGGTGGCTGCGTTCAGGTGTCTGTGGGGGTGTTCCGACTAGCTGGTTCACAGCGCCATTATACTCATGCGCTTCGGGGACGCAACTGCAATTTTTCTTCGTCTGGTCTCCCCACTCTGTACCTTAAGTAGAGGTGAAGACATCTACCGGTGTGCAATACCCACGACGGCGTCGAGGACAAGTCCCCGCGCGGAGAGCGATGCACTCAGTTCTGTGGCCAGCTTGGGCGCCAGCCACGGATCGCGGAACAGACCGGAGCCCAGCGCGACCACGCGAGCCCCGCAGGCAAGAAAATCAAGGACGTCTTCAGCGCTCACCACCCCGCCCATGCCGACGATAGGAACGTCCACGGCCTCGAACAGCTCGTAGACGCAGCGCAGCGCCAGTGGCTTGATGGCGGGCCCGGACAGACCTCCGGTCACGTTGCCCAGATATGGTTTGAGCGTGCGGCGGTCGATCACCAGACCTTTGTAGGTGTTGACTGCCCCGAGAGCATCCGCGCCACCTCGCACCGCTGCGCGACCGATCTCGGCGATGTCGGTGACGTTCGGGGTCAGCTTGGCGATGAGTAGCCCGGGCCAGACGTTGCGCACCGCAGCTACCACCTGCTCCGTCTCCTCGGCGTCCGCCCCTATGGACGCGCACCCCGAGTGTACGTTGGGACAGGAGATGTTGAGCTCCAGCCCCACCCTCCTTGTCCAGCCCGGTGGTTCTCGCTGCGGCGCGCCGGGAGTGGCGGCGTCCTCCCCGCCCAGAATGGCGTGCGTAGCCTCAAGGGCTCCACGGAGTCCCTCAGCAAGGAGAACGTACCCCTGCACCGAGAACCCGGCGATGCTGATGATCAAGGGCCGGTGGAGGGCCAGGAGTCGCGGAAGACGCCCGCGCAGGAAGCCATCCAGACCCTCCCCCTGCAAACCGATGGCGTTGATCATCCCTCCCGCCGTCTCCAAGATGCGGGGCGCCGGGTTGCCGGACCGCGGCTGAAGCGTGATCGTCTTGGCCACGTAGGCCGCAACCGGAGGGTCTTCGAGCACACTCGGGCCGAAGACCTCGGCCAGGTCGAATATCTCCATCGTGCCCGACGCGTTGACCAGTGGGTAGGAAAGGCGCAGTGGTCCCAACTGCACCGCCAAGTCGTTGCCGGGAACTGGAAGCGATCCTGAGGGCGGACCCATAGCACTCATCTAGCGCTTCGCCTCCCCCTCGCCCGGAGCGGCGTTCCGCCCCCACACCTTCTCCCCCGCGAACACCGGACCCTCCGCGCACACGCGGACCAGGGAGCCATCCGCGAGAGCGATGACGCAGCCGTGGCAGGAACCGACACCGCAGGCCATGGCCGTCTCCAGGCTGTACCAGCTCCTGACTCCCTCCGCCGCCGAACAGGTGGACCATGCGGCCTCGGCCATAGCCCAAGGGCCACACACGGCAACGAGGTCGCCCGGCAGCAGTGCAGAGGCCAGCGGCTCCGTTACCAGTCCCTGCGTCCCCGCGCTCCCGTCCTCGGTGGTGATGACGCCGCGACAGGACAAGCCGGCGGCATCGAGCATCGTGACAGCATCCAGCACCGGAACAGCAGCTTCCGCTTGTGCCGAGTCACGGAAGCCAAGCAGCACCAGTACCTCCGCGAGACCATCTGCTCGAGCACCCGCCCTCGCCAGTCCCTGTAGGAGCAGCGGGAGAGGTGCCACCCCTACCCCACCGCCCACGAGCACCAGCCGGCGACGGTCGAATCCCGCCCCGCCGCCGTCGGGGCCGGGGCCGGGGGCGGGGGCGCCCAACATGATGTCCATGGGGAAACCATTGCCGAGCGGCCCCAGCACCCACAGTTCATCGCCGACGCTGAGCCCGCTCAGTTCTCGCGTGCCCGCTCCGACAGGCGCGATAAGGAAAGAGACCCTCTCTCCGTCCTCGCGGGCGACGGACAGAGGTCGAGCGAGGAAGCATGCGGATGGTTCGGCCTGGAGCAGGGCGAATTGACCCGGCCGGGCGCCCGGCCAACCGCCCACTTGGACCGTCAGCCAGATGCTGCTCCCAAGAAGGCGTCTCTCTTCCACTCTGCCCGAGAAGCGCCTCCCCTCCACGGCCGGCTACCTCTCCCCCGGCGGGAGCGTGGGATGCAGGTCCTGCAGGCACACGACCTCCGGCCGGTCGCTCTTGCGCGCCAAGGCGATGGCCTGTACCGCAGCATGTGCCGCCGAGGCGTTCGTCATGGTGGGCACGCCCCGGCGGAGAGCCGCCCGCCGGATCTCGTAGCCGTCGGCTCTGGCACCCCGGCCGCGGGGTATGTTGATGACCATGTCGACCTCGCCCGCCTCGATGAGATCGACCACGGTGACGACAGCAGCGTCGGCGGGCGAACCCGCCGACGCGGACCTCAGTTCCTGTCCCACGGTGTGCTTAAGCACGGCTTCACAATCGACCCCGTTGAGTACCAAGGCACGGTGAGTGCCTTCGGTGGCGAGGAGACGGAAGCCGAGGGTCTCCAACATCAGAGCCATGAGAATGGCCGCGTCCTTCTCGGCATCGGCCACGGAGATGAAGACTGTGCCCTGGGAGGGCAACCGATCCCCAGCCCCCAGCGCAGCTTTGGCGAACGCCACCGCGAAGTTGGGACCTACGCCCATCACCTCGCCGGTGGACTTCATCTCCGGCCCCAAGGTCGTGTCCACACCTGGGAAACGCGGGAAGGGGAGCACTGCCTCTTTCACGGCCACGTAGCGCAGGTCGCGCCGACGCGGCAGACGACCGGCGGCAACGGATTCTTCCCAACCAGGCAGTCCCATATCGCGCAAATTCTGCCCGGCTATCACCCGGGTGGCGACTCGCGCCAGTGGCACTCCCGTAGCCTTGCTCACAAACGGCACCGTGCGGCTGCCCCGGGGATTGACCTCCAGCACGTACACGGCGGCGCCGCCGTGGTCGCTCTGTTGGACGGCGTACTGGACGTTCATAAGCCCGACAACTCCCAAGGCCCGGGCCAGCGCCGCGGTCTGTTCCTCGATGTTCCGCACGACTTCCTCTCCCAGCGTGATGCTGGGGATCACACAGGCGGAGTCCCCTGAGTGCACGCCCGCCTCCTCCACGTGCTGCATGACGGCTCCGATATACACGTCCTCGCCGTCGCAGATGGCGTCGACATCGATCTCGGTCGAATGTTCGAGAAAGCGGTCGATGAGGACCGGATGGCGGGGCGAGGCCTTGACGGCCGTGTGCAGGTAGCGCTGCAGACTCTCTGGGTCGTACACGATCTCCATGGCCCGGCCACCGAGAACGTAGGATGGCCGGACGAGAACCGGATAGCCGATGCGCTCGGCCACCGCCAGAGCTTCGGTCTCGTTCCGGACCGTGCCGAACGGCGGAGCCTTCAAGTTCAGTTGCTGCAGCATCTCTCCGAAGCGCTCCCTGTCCTCGGCGAGGTCGATCGCCTCCTGCGAGGTCCCCAAGATGGACACGCCGGCGGCGTGGAGGCGCTCAGCGATCTTGAGTGGTGTCTGACCACCGAACTGCACGATCACGCCCTTGGGCTTCTCGTTCTCGATGATGTTCATCACATCCTCGAAGGCCAGCGGTTCGAAATACAGGCGGTCCGACGTGTCGTAGTCGGTGGAGACGGTCTCGGGGTTACAGTTGACCATGATGGCCTGGTAGCCCAGTTCGCGCATCTCCTGCACCGCGTGCACGCAGCAGTAGTCGAACTCGATGCCCTGGCCGATGCGGTTCGGCCCGCTCCCCAGGATGATGACCGCTTCCTTGTCGGGCACGGGGAAGGCCTCGTTCTCCTCCTCGTAGGTGGAGTAGAAGTAAGGCGTGTAGGCTTCGAACTCGGCCGCGCAGGTATCGACAGCCTTGTAGGTGGGGATGATGCCGTCAGCCACACGGCGCTCGCGGACCTCGAGCTCACTCGCCCCCAAGAAACCGGCTATGAAGCCATCGCTGAAGCCCAGCCGCTTCGCCTGCCTCAGTTCCTCTCGTGGCAGGGCATCGATCCCGCCCCGGCTCGCGAACGACTTCAGGTGCTCCTCCGCCTCCACGATCTCGCGGAACTCCTCAAGGAACCACTCGTCGATGAGTGTGGCCGAGAAGATCTCCTCCAGAGTCACCCCGCGCCGGTACGCCTCCAGGATGAGGTCGAAGCGCTCGGCCGAGGGGATGGCGATCAGCTCGACCAGCGCCTCGTTGGTGTCGGGGATCTGGGGACTGACGTCCAGTTCGCGGGAGCGCATGGACTTCTGGAAGGCCTCCTTGAACGTACGCCCGATGGCCATGTTCTCGCCCACGCTCTTCATGTGGGTGGTCAGACGGGTGTCGGCCATGGGGAACTTCTCGAAGGCCCAGCGCGGCGTCTTCACCACCACGTAGTCGATGGTGGGCTCGAAGCAGGCGGGGGTCTTGCGCGTGATGTCGTTGGCGATCTCGTCCAACGTGTAGCCCACGGCCAGCTTGGCGGCGATCTTGGCGATGGGGAAGCCCGTTGCCTTGGAGGCCAGCGCCGAGGAGCGCGAGACGCGGGGGTTCATCTCTATGACCACCAACTCATCCGTCTCCGGCGAGTAGGCAAACTGGATGTTGGACCCGCCGGTCTCCACGCCGATAGCGCGGATGATGTCCAGAGAAGCGTCGCGCAGCCGCTGGTACTGCACATCGGTGAGCGTCTGCTGGGGAGCGACGGTGATGGAATCACCCGTATGCACGCCCATGGGATCGATATTCTCGATGGAGCAGACGATGACAACGTTGTCCTTGAGGTCACGCATGACCTCAAGCTCGAACTCTTTCCAGCCTATGACGCTCTCCTCCAGGAGAACCTCGTGGGTGGGTGAGGCGTCGAGACCGGCCTGCACCACAGTGTCGAACTCGTCGTCATGAGCAGCCACCCCTCCCCCGTGCCCGCCGAGCGTGAAACTGGGTCGGATGATCAGGGGCAGATAGAGCCCATCCTGGAGCGCCGCCCGCGCCTCGGCCACGCTCTTGACCACCGCGCTCTCAGGCACGCGCAGTCCGATGGAGGCCATCGTCTGACGGAACTCATCCCTGGCTTCGGCGCGATGGATGGCGGCGTAGTTGGCACCGATCAGCTCCACCCCGTACTTCTCGAGGGTACCGTCCTCGGTGAGCGCCACCGCCAAGTTGAGGGCTGTCTGGCCACCCAACGTAGGCAGGAGGGCATCCGGCCGCTCGATCTCGATGATGCGGGCGACAACCTCCGGCACCAGAGGCTCGATGTAGGTGCGGTGAGAGAACGAGGGGTCGGTCATGATCGTGGCCGGGTTGGAGTTGACCAGGATCACCTCGAAGCCTTCCTCCATCAACACCTTGCAGGCCTGGGTGCCGGAATAGTCGAACTCGCAGGCTTGGCCTATGACGATCGGTCCGGAGCCCAACAGAAGGATCTTGTGAATGTCGGTGCGACGGGGCATGGATGAACCACTCTTCCTTTCGGCCTCACAGGGCACGATTAAAGGTCGGCTAATGGTAGCGCAGCCGCGGGTCTCAGGGCAACGCGGCTCGAGAAGCCGGGAGACCTAGGAGGCTGCTGAACAATGACGCTTCGCCGCATGAGTGCGCCGGCCACGGGCGAGACAAGGAGGCAGGAAGCGCGAATAGCAGCGCTATGTGCGAGGGCGGACGACGAAGTATCGCCCCGGAAGGTGCGCCCAGGCGGCCGAGGCTTCGCTTTTCGGGCAGCCTGCTAGCGAAGCGCCCTCGTTCTCTCCAGAAGAGGCGGGTGCGAGTAGTTGAGAAACACGTACATAGGATGAGGTGTCAGGTTGCTGAGATTGTCATGGGAGAGTCGCTTCAGCCCCGAGGCCAACAGGTCTCCCCTACCCGTGGTCTCAGCGGCGAAACGATCCGCCTGCCGTTCGTGATGCCGAGAAAGCGCCGCGCCGGCCACGGAGAGGACGAGCTGGAGGGGGCGAAGGAGGATGGAGACGAAGACCACGCCGGCATAGGTGGAGGGGGTGTCGACACCGAAAGCGGCGAACAGGCCAGGGTCGTCCACCAGAAGAGCGAACAAGCCCAGGAAGAGGCCCGTCTCGGCGACTGAGAGCGCCATGCCCAGCAGGATGTGCCGCTTCTTGTAGTGCCCCACCTCATGGGCCAGCACGGTCACCAACTCCTCGGTGGGGTGCCGCTCGATGAGCGTATCGAAGAGCGCGATGCGCCTACTGCTGCCGAAACCCGTGAAGAAGGCGTTGCCCTTGGTGGAGCGCCGCGAGGCATCGATGGTGAAGACGCCGTTCAAAGAGAAGTCCACGCGGTCAGCGTAGGCAAGGATGGCCTCCTTCAGCTCGCCGTCCTCGAGGGGCGTGAACTTGTTGAACAAGGGCATGATGAGGGTGGGCGCAACGATCTGCATCACGACTGAGAAGAAGGCGGCCGCGACCCAAGCGTAGACCCATGCCCATGAACCCGCATACTCGAAGAGGGCCAAAAAGGCCAGGACGACAGGAACACCGATGAGCAGCGCAACGGCTAGACCCTTGAGATGGTCGAGGAAGAAGGTGCGCCTGGAAGTGCGGTTGAAACCGAACTTCTCCTCGACGACGAAAGTCACCCAGGCTGAGAAGGGCAGACCCAGCACAGCGCGCGCCAGCACGAGGAGGAGAAGAAAGGCCAGCCCACCCCACACCGGTCCCCAGCCCCAGGCGCGAACCACACCGTCCAGCCATCCGAAGCCCCCCAGCAGCCAGAAAAGCAGCAGAACGGCAAGGTCGAAGGCGGCCGCCACGAAGCCGAAGCGCGTCCTCGCCCGCGTGTACTCTTGTGAGCGACGATAGCCTGCCGGGTCGTATACGTCCGCGAGTTCCGGCGGGGCTTCCAGCCGCAGCGCCCTCAGATTCAGGATTTCGCCCACCAGATCCACGGCCTCGACCAGGAGCACACCGAGGAGTGCGGCGTAGAAGCAGGCGTTGGTCATCGATGGAGTAAGGAAGGCCAGTACTCGATACCGGCGAACTCGGTCGCCACGAGGGTGCCTGCCTGCCCTTCCATGATGGCCACGGCGTCCTCCAGAGCGCCGATGCCGGCGCGTCCGCCGGTGGCGCGGGCGAAGTCACAGGCCGCCTCTACCTTCGGCCCCATCGACCCCTCCGCAAAGCTGAGCTTATCCAGTTCGTCGGGGTGCGCCCTATGTATGGCACGCGCGGAGGTGCTGCCCCAGTCCTCCCACACGGCATCGGCGTCGGTCAGCATGAGGTAGAAGCCGGCCCTCAGAGACTGTGCGAGGAGAGCCCCGGCGTGATCCTTGTCTATGACCGCTTCCACTCCCACGAGCACGCCGTCGGCCGTGAGCATGGTGGGGATGCCCCCGCCCCCCGTACAGATCACGATGGCTCCCCGCTCGAGCAGCCACTCTACGGCCCGGATCTCGAAGATCCGCTTGGGCCGCGGGGAAGGAACCAGCCGTCGGAAAGAACCATTGTCCTCTCCGATGCTCCAACCATGCTCGCGTGCGAGACGCTCGGCCTCCTCTCGGGGATACTGCGGACCGATGGGTTTGGAGGGTCTTTCGAAAGCGGGGTCGGTCGGATCGACCTCCACCTGAGTGAGTAGTGTGGCGAAGGGCACTTCCTCGGGCAGGATATTGCCCAACTCCTGCTCGATCATGTAGCCGATCATGCCTTCAGACTCGGCACCCAAGACATCCAGGGTATAGGCCTCGACTCCGGTGTAAGCAGCCGCCTCGAGCGCCAGCAGCCCCACCTGGGGACCGTTGCCGTGGGTGATGGCGAGACTGTGGTCGCGAGCCAACGGCGCCAGCGCTCGGGCCGCGACCCTGACGTTCTCACGCTGATTATGCCCCGTCAGCGGTTGGCCGCGCTTGAGGAGAGCGTTGCCCCCCAGTGCCACCACGATCCTCATGCGCCTCCTTCAGGAGATCACGTGAATCTTGTGCTTTCGCCCCGTAGCGCGCTTAGAAGTTCATCCGGCCTCTGAGTGCCGATGAGTATGCGGCTGCCGTCGGTGAGGGTCAACTGGACGCCCCGATTGCCAAAGGCGTTGTATGCCCTGCCGTCCGTTCCTGTCCGGACGCCCCAGCCCCCGAACTCTTTCATGGGCGAATACTCGCGGGTCTCAGCCGCCGCGATATCGCGCAGCGGGATCCTCCGGGAACGAAAGGGCACGAACCTGACCGTGAGCAGGCCAGGACCCACCTCGGTCACCAGGCGCATGATGACCGCGAACACGGGGATGCCGATGCCGAAAACGATGGTCAGCGCCCATGCCAGCCAATCGGGTATGGGCTCGCTCCCCTGGGGATGGCCCAAGAGTATCTGCTGACCGAACTGCCACCATATGACACCCGTGGCGATGAGCACGGGCACCCAGAAGAACCAGTGCCGGAAGCGCTGACTCTCGTGAAAGAGTCGGCCCTCCTCGCCCTGAAGCACTACCTTGCCGCCCTCGCTGCCCATACCTCGACCTCGTGACTGAACATGTACCGGCCGCGTGCCGCACCCGGCGCTGGAAGAGGCAAGGTTAGACCACCAGCCGCCTTTCGCCAACCGCCGTCCGCAGCGCGCACGGCAAAGTAGATACACTGGCATCCTCATGAGAGCTGATAACAGAGACCGTGTCGCCGCCAGACGGACCCGTTGGGCCTGGTACTCCTATGATTTCGGCAACACGGCCGTGGAGTTCGCCATCCCCCTCTATCTGACCGTATGGATAGTGAACGACCTGGGTGTATCGGCTGTAACCTTTGGATTGGCCACCGCCATCTCCTCGTGGGCCATCGGTCTGAGCGGCCCCTTCATCGGCGTCAATGCGGATGAGAAGGGAAGGCGCCGCTTCTGGTTCATGATCTCGGTGCTGGTGGCCGGCGTTCTCCTGGCTTCCGTGAGCATCCTCCCCCACACACGGAGCGGAGAGATCACGGCCGTGCTCATCATCGCCATGGTGGCCAACTACTTCTTCCAGCTATCGAGTCTCATATACAACGCCTCGATGTTGAGCGCGGCCGGAAAAGGCAACGTGGTCAGCCTTTCCTCGCGGGGTATGGCGCTCAGCTTCGCAGGCGGTGCCGTGGGCATAGGTTTGATCGAACTGGTCATCTCCGGCCGGCTCATCCCGGGAGTCAGCGGCAGGGGCTACGCCCTCATCCCCGCGGCTCTGGTCTTCCTGGCCTGCGCCGTCCCCAGTATGTTCACCGACCGCCTTTGGCAGAAGAAGCCCGAGAATGACTCCGTACCCTCGGGTACGCTGCTCCAGCGCATGACAGAACTATGGAGGGAATCAGCGCGAGAACACAAAGCGGGCTGGTTTCTGGGCGGCTACTTCGCACTCAACTCCGCCATCACCGGCCTCACTCTTTATCTTCCGCTTCACATAGGGGCGGAGACCGGCGCGGAAGGCCTGGCCATGCTGGGAGTGTTCGCACCCGTGGGTATCTGCTCGGCCCTCGGAGCATTGATCGTGGCCCGGATGAAGCCTGATCAAACGATGGTGAGACGCATCATCCTCTGGGGCCTCACCCTACTGGGAGTCAACGCACTCGTATTCAGCTACGTGAACGCGGTACCCGCGGTGATACTGTTCGCCTCTCTGCACGGGCTCTTCTCGGGCGCCCTCGTGCCGACCGTACGCGGCGCCTTCTCCTTGACCTTCCGCGCCGACTACCAAGCGCTCGCCTTCGGCCTCTTCGGGGCGGTACAGCGAGTATCACAAGGGCTCGGCGCCGCTCTTGCCCCCCTTGCCGGCGCGGCCGCGGGTGAGGGAGCAACCTCTGCAGGCATCGCCGCCATGGGGGTGGTAGCCCTTGTCGGGGTGCCGCTCTTCGCCCGTTGGCGCCTTGACCCGTCGGCCGAAGGCGACCTCCCCGTGGACCAAGTCGCCTGACGGACGGAGACGAGCCCCAACCCCGGAGCGTGTCGGAACCGCCGCCCTACGAACCGGCCGTCATCGCCTCCGCACACTGCAGCATGACGTCGAACAGATCGGCCAGATCGTCCTCGTCCACACAGGATATGGCCACGCGGATATCGGTTTCACTGGTGGAGATGACGCCCACGCCATACTCGTTCAGCAATCGCACCCGATACTCTTCGGCATCGAGTCCGTTCAGACGCACGCAGAGGAAGTAGCCGGAGTTGAACGGATAGAGCTGCCACGCATCGCCGAAGCGAGGATCGGCCAAGATGGCCTTCGCCGTGGCGGCGCGGCGCTCGAGTACGGCTCCGCGCTCTGCCTTCTGCGCTGTGTAGGCCGGATCGGCCATGGCACGTACTATCAGTTCCTGAGAGAGGTTGGAAGCGTTCGAGATGGTCCCCCGGATGATACCGGCGGTCTTCTTCTCCAGCGCCTCGTAGGCGCCGGTGCCGCCCTTGACGCCGTACGTGATGAAGGCCACCCGTAGACCCCAGGCGAAGTCCTCCTTGGAGGCCCCGTCGAGTTTGATGCCCAGCAGGCGCGGATGGGCGTCGGCCAGGCGCGAGAACAGTGATTCCCGCATGGCTTCCTCGTCGTAGAAGAGGCCGAAGTAGGCGTCGTCGCACATGGCCACCACATCGCAGCCAGCTTCGGCCGTCTCCACCAGAGCGTCTCGGATCTGGTCCGCTTCGGCGGGCGTGATGGAGTACCCGGTGGGATTGTTGGGGAAGTTGAACAGCACTGTCACTTTGCCCCGCCCGGCATTCTCAGCCAGCACCCGACGGAAACCGTCGATGTCGAAGCCGCTCTCCAGGTCGAGCAGGGGATAGCGTACGACCTCGGCCCCTCGCCGAACGGCGAACACCATCAGGTAGTTGCCCCACAACTTGTCGGGCATGAGCACAACGTCTCCTGGTCCGACGAACATGTCGGCCGCCGTGCTCAGGCCGTGGGTGATGCCCGTCGTGACCACCGGCAGGCTGATGGAGGCCGCGCCGAGGGAGGGGTTCTTCTTGCCGATCTCGACCTTCCAGGCCGCCCGCAGGTCTGCGCGTCCGTACGCGGACGCATAAGGAAGCACCATATCGGGGTCAAGGTCGCACAGATGACGCGTGATGGCGGCGAGGCTCATGGAGCGCTTCGACTCCCGCGCCTCTCCGATGGTCGCGTTGTAACGCGTGGCCTTCTTGCTGGCCTCTGCCGTCTGCGTCAGGATGCCCTTGGGGAAATAGAGTTGTTTGCCTAGGTCGGAGAACATCCGCATCACCGCTGGGGCATGCGCCTCTATGACCTCGTTGGCCTCGACTGCCAGTGGATTCATGGTCTTCCTCCGGATGCGTTGCTGGACCCGACGCCGACTATGCCTCCGCCAGCCGCTCTTCGATGGCGGCCAGTTGCCTCCGTAGCGCCTCGGGCAACCTGTCACCGAACTGATCGTAGAACTCAGCTAGACCCTCTACTTCCCTCTTCCACCCCTCGACATCCACGGTGAGCAGCCGCTCGAGGTCCTCCAGGGGTAGATCCAATCCGCTGAGGTCGAGAGCATCAGTGGTGGGCAGGTTCCCGATGGGAGTCGCCACCGCTTCACCGGCACCCTCCACGCGTTCGAATATCCACTTCAACACGCGGCTGTTCTCGCCATAGCCAGGCCACAGCCAGTGACCGTCATCGCCACGCTGGAACCAGTTGACGAAGAAGACTTTGGGTAACTTCGCAGGGTCGGTGCGTTCGCCCAGGGACAACCAGTGGGCGAAGTAGTCACCCATGTTGTACCCGCAGAAAGGCAGCATGGCGAAGGGGTCGTGCCGAAGCACGCCGGCTTTGCCCAGAGCGGCCGCGGTGGTCTCCGACCCGGCGGCCGAGCCCATGAAGACGCCATGCTCCCAGTCGAAAGCCTCGTTCACGAGGGGTACCGTGACCGCCCGCCGGCCCCCGAAGAGGATGGCCGAGATGGGCACTCCCTCGGGGTTCTGCCACTCGGGATCCAACACCGGGCACTGCTCGGCAGGGGCCGTGAAGCGCGAGTTGGCGTGAGCCGCCTTATGATCGGAGTCGGGAGCCCAGTCCCTGCCCTCCCAATCGATGAGATGTGCCGGAGCCTTGACACCCATGTCCTCCCACCACACGTCGCCCTCATCGGTGAGGGCCGTGTTGGTGAAGATACAGTCGCGAAGCAGCGAGTCCATGGCGTGGGGGTTGGAATCGTACGACGTGCCCGGCGCCACCCCGAAGAAGCCCGTCTCGGGATTGACGGCATAGAGCCGGCCGTCGGCGCCGAGGCGCATCCAGGCGATGTCATCGCCAACCGTGGTCACCTTCCAGCCCGGAAGTGTGGGCTGCATCATGGCCAGGTTGGTCTTGCCGCAGGCGCTCGGGAACGCGGCCGCCACGTAGTGCTTCTTGCCCTCGGGCGAGGTCAGACCCAGGATGAGCATGTGCTCGGCAAGCCAACCCTCCTGCTTCGCCAGGACCGACGCTATGCGCAGGGCCAGGCACTTCTTGCCCAGAAGCGCGTTACCGCCGTAGCCCGATCCGTAGGACCAGATGGACGGGTCCTCGGGGAAGTGCACGATGAATTTGTGCTTGGGGTCTCGCTCACAAGGCCAAGCGACGTCCTTCTGGAAGGGCTCCAGAGGCGCGCCCACCGAGTGCAGACAGGGAATGAACCGACCGCACTCGCCGAGGGCCTCCAGAACCTTGCTGCCCGTACGCGTCATGATCATCATGTTCGCGACCACGTAGGGGGAATCCGTGACCTCGATGCCTATCTGAGAGAACGGCGAGCCGATGGGGCCCATGGAGAAGGGGATGATGTACATCGTCCGCCCTTCCATGCTGCGGTTGAAAAGCCGCCCCATCTTGAGCTTCATCTCCCGTGCCGACGCCCAGTTGTTGGTCGGTCCGGCCTCGATCTGCTCAGTGGTGGCGATATAGGTGCGTTCCTCCACCCGGGCTACATCACTGGGGTGCGAGCGCGCCAGATAACTGTCTGGACGCAGGGTGTCGTTCAGCTTCGTGAAGGTGCCCTTCTCCACAAGAAGATCGCACATGCGCTGGTATTCCTCGGGGGAGCCGTCGCAGAGGTACACGTCGTCCGGTCTGCACAGTTCGGCCACGTCTCTCAGCCAGGTCAGCAGTTCCTTGTGTTGAGTGAGAGCATCAAAACCCTGCGTCATCCCTACTCCCTTTCACGCTTCCTACACTGATGCCGGTCGATACGAGCACAATATCTTACCTTAGCGCCGGTTCAGGAGCCCGCGACTGCCTTCCGCACCTCGTCCAGCATGCCCGCAGAGCCCAGCTTCTCGTTCTTGTGAGCGATGAACTTGGCGTACTCAGCTATGAAGACCTTGCCAGGGTCACGCAGATCGAACTTCTCCGGCGAGTCGCGGAAGAACTCCCTATGCACACGCGTCCATACCAAGCGCCCGTCGGTGTCGATGTTCACCTTGGTGACTCCCAGGGGCACCGCGCGTGCAAACTCGTCCTCGTCGACTCCCTTAGCTCCCTTGAGCGCCCCACCCGCCTCGTTGATGCGACGGACCTCTTCCTGGGGTACGGAGGAAGAGCCGTGCATCACCAGGGGGAAGCCGGGCAGGCGCCGCTGGATCTCCGCGGCCACGTCGAGACGCAACCCCTGTTGACCCGTGAACTTGTAAGCGCCGTGGCTCGTGCCGATGGCTACAGCCAGACTGTCACACCCGGACTCGCGCACGAACTCCTCGGCCTCGTCGGGGTCGGTGAGATGGGCGTTCTTCTCCTCCACCTTGACGTGCTCTTCCACGCCGCCCAACTGCCCCAGTTCGGCTTCCACAGATATGCCTCGCGCGTGAGCAGCTTCGACCACCTCGCGGGTGATGCGGATGTTGCCTTCGAGCGGCTCGTGAGAGGCGTCTATCATCACCGACGAGTAGAAGCCGCTCTCGATACAGTCGAGGGCCGACTCGAGATCGCCGTGGTCGAGATGCACGGCGAATACGGCTTCGGGGAACATGGCGTCGGCCGCCTTGATGATGGCCTCCAACATGCGTTTGTCGGCGTAGGAACGCGCCCCCTTCGAGATCTGGATGATGAACGGAGCCTGTGACTCCAGGTTCCCCCTGAAGAGACCCAGAGTCTGTTCCATATTGTTGATGTTGTAGGCACCCACAGCGAACCTGCCGTAAGCGACCTTGAACAGCTCTCTTGTAGTGATAATCATGCCCACTCCCGCCTGTCTTGGTCCGTGCGCACATCTTACAGGATTGTCTTACCCGCTCGAAAACGCCTCCGATACGCGGCCGGGTATTGGGTACGTGGGACGCGCCGGGACCGAGGTCGGCGCCCCGCGGCTCTCTCGGCTCGGCGCCCAGTCCCAGTGGCAACGAACGCTTGACATGTTCCCTGCCGACGGGGAGGATGCTCGCACGGCCCCGACGTATCCGGGAGTACAAGTGTGCGCCGCGAGACCAGCGGCAGGCGCCCCGCGGATGGATGGGCCCCGAAGAAAAGGCGACGAAGGGAGAACCATGAACAGTCACACCGATGGCGCGGCGGAGAGGGTGCGCTCGGTCATGGAGGAGTACGTGGACGCCGTGTATCGAGCGGACGTGGATGCTCTGAGGCATCTCTTCCACCCCGGCGCGCTCATGGCCGGCTATCTCGGCGAAGAGCTTCTGGTGGGCACTCCGGAGCCCTTCTTGGCCGACATCGGGGGCCATCCGTCGATGGCCAAGGCCGGCGACCCCTATCGGGCCGACATCACCGGCGTGGAAGCGCAGGGCCGCGCAGCCACAGCCACCCTCACAGAAACAGGCTTCTTCGGAACGAACCGTTTCGTGAACTACTTCGCGCTCATCGAAGTGGAGGAGCGATGGAAGATCGTCAGCAAGACCTTCGCCTCGCTTTGAAGATGTCGAGCGGCAAACAGACCCTGGTCGAGCTGCTCCGCCAGGAAGGCGTCGAGTACGTGTTCGGGATCCCAGGGGCGACCGAGATCCAGTTCATGGACGCGCTCGAGGAGGCCTCCGATATCCGCTACATACTCGGCCTACACGAAGTCGTGTGCGCGGGCATGGCCGAGGGCTATGCGCGGGCCAGCGGCCGCCCAGGATTCCTGAACCTGCACACTGCTCCGGGCCTGGCGGCCGCGACGCCTCTTCTGTACAACGCTCAGTTGGGTCATGTGCCACTGGTGGTCACCGTGGGCCAGAACGACACCCGCCTGCTGCAGCGCGATCCCCACCTCACGGGCGACATCGTGGGTATGGGCAAGATCCACGCCAAGTGGAGCACCGAACTGGTGCATGCCCAAGACCTTCCCGTCGTCATCCGGCGAGCCTTCAAGATGGCTGTACAGCCGCCGGCCGGACCGGTGGTCGTGTCCATCCCCCAGAACGTGCTGGAGCAGGAACTCGCACCGATGACCCGGCTCCCAGACGCAGGCCTCTGGGACCCCATCTCTCGGCCCCGAGCCGACAGGGCAGCGGTGGCTCGCGCCGCCGGACTGCTTGCCACCGCCCGTAGCCCGCTCATACTGGTGGAGAGCGGAGTGGCGCGTAGCGAGGCAGTGGAACAGGTCGTTCGCCTGGCGGAACTCACCGGCGCGCGCGTCTATCAAAGCTGGATGTCCGATGTCAATTTCCCCGTCTCCCACCCGCAGTATCTGGGAGATATCGATCCGACCAGCCCCCAGGCCGCCTCAGTGTTGGCGCGAGCCGATGTGCTCGTCGGGGTGGGATGCTCTCTGTTCTCGCATGGCTTCATGCCCGGCGACGCCGAACTCCCTGAGGAGTTGAAACTCATCCACGTCGACGACGACCCTTGGGAGATCGGCAAGAACCTTCCCACGGAGTGCGGGTTGTTGGGCGACATCAAAGCGACGCTCACTGAACTGAATCTCGCCCTCCAGGCTGCGCTCTCGGAGAAGGCCCGCGCGTCGATCACGCAGCGTACCCACGAGATCGCGCGGGAGAAAGCCGCGGCCACTGCGCGCTGGGAGTCGGTGCTGGCCGCCGCCTCCGACTCTTCGCCGGTCCCCATCCCCAAGCTGATGGCAGAACTGCGCAAGGCAGTGGGGACGCAGACCGTGATCGTGGACGAAGCCTGGTCGGCCTCAGCCGCCCTGCGACAGACCCTCCCCCTGGACGCTCCCGGGACCTTCTTCAGAGCCCGCAAGGGCGGCAGCATCGGGTCGGGGCTCCCCATGGCCCTGGGCGTCAAGCTGGGCCTGCCTCAGAGGCAGGTGCTCGCGGTGGTGGGCGACGGCAGCGCCGCCTGGTCGATGCAGAGCCTCTGGACGGCCGCCCGCTACGAGATCCCCGTCACGTTCGTCATCACCAACAACGCCACCTACCGGCAGGTGAAGCTCGTCCGCAAGGCCGTGCTCGGAGACTACCCCCTGAATGAACCACACCAGGGCATGGACATCGATAGGCCGGTGATCGACTTCAGCCGACTTGCACAGGCCATGGGCGTGGAGGGAGTGCGGATCGCTGAGGCAGACGACGTGGCTCCGACTGTGAAGGAAGCTCTGGCGTCCGACAGACCGCGCCTGGTCGAGGTCATGGTCGAGAGCGCGCCTTCGTGAGCACAGGCGCGATCGTCCTGGCCGCAGGACAGTCGTCCCGCATGGGCGCGGTCAAAGCGCTGGTGCCCGTCGGAGGGCTTCCGGCGCTGGACAGGGTCGTGACCTCGCTGGCCGCGGCGGGTGTGGACGAGACCATAGTGGTCACGGGCTATCATGCCGAGAAACTGCGTCCTCACATCCAACACCTTGGGATTCGAGAGGCGCACAACCCGAGCCCCGAGCGAGGCATGTTCTCATCGGTGCGGGCGGGCATTGCGGCGCTCTCGGCGTCACACACCGCTTTCTTCGTACTTCCCGTCGACCATGCGCTGCTCGGTCCAGAGGTGCTCACCGCGCTTCTGCGGCACCTCGTCGTCGACCGCGCCGACGTGGTCCACCCCAGCTGCGCCGGGCTGCGGGGCCACCCTCCCCTACTCTCGGCCGCCCTCAGAACCGGGCTTCTCGCGGCCCCCGACGACGCGCTACTCAGCACACTCCTGGAGGACCCCGCCCTTCGGGTGACGCAAGTCGACGTCGACGACCTGACCATCCTCCTCGATATGGATACACCCGAAGACCTCGTGGCCATGCGCCACTTCGCGGCGCTCCGCGAAGACCGCGACCGCGGCGAGGACCGTTTGGAGGAGGCTGAGGCACTCTATCTCCTCGAGGTGGTGCGGACGCCTGAGCGCGTCCGCGCGCACTGCCGGGCCGTAGCCTCTGTCGGCACCATGGTGGCTGGATCTCTTGAGCCTGCGCTGCCGGGACTCGATGGCGCTCTGGTCCGCTCCGCGTGTCTCCTCCACGACATGGTGAGAACCCAAGGAGCCCGCAGGCATGCGCTCCTTGGCGCACGCATCCTCCGCAACTTGGGGCTGCCCCGACTCGGAGCCGTGGTGGGGGCGCACATGATGCTCCCCATCGACCCGGACGACTCGCCCCTGCTCGCAGAGGAGGAAGTGGTCTATCTGGCCGACAAGATGGTCGTCGAGGACCGGGTGGCCGGGCTGAGAGAACGGGAAGAGCGTGCCCTCAAGAAGCATGCCGGCGATGCGACCGCCACCAGCGGTATCGCGGCGCGCATGCGTACAGCACGAGCTATCGCCGCCAAGGTCGAGGCCATATCGGGCAGACCGCTCGCCGACATCGTCCCCCAGCACCCTAGCTCGGCGTGCGAAAGCTGAGCACCATCATGCGCCCCGGGACCGAACACCGCCGCATCTTCCTCGTGCGCCACGCCGAGCCGGTCATGCCCGAGGGCCCGCGCCGCTACCTGGGACAGACCGACCCGCCGCTCAGCCCTCGAGGCATGGACCAAGCGAAGGCGTTGGCGCGAGGATTGAGCGCTGTCCCCTTCGTGGCCGCGTACAGCAGCGATCTGCGCAGGTCACGGCAGACGGCCGCCGCGCTGGTAGCGGGACGAGACCTCGAGGTCAGGGAGCGCACCTGGTTGCGCGAGATCGACGCCGGGTCGTGGGAGATGCTCACCTTCGAACAGGCCGGAGAGTCGTATCCTGACGAGCACGCCGCGCGCGAGCGCGACCTCGCCGGCACTCCCTTCCCGGGGGGCGAGAGCCTCGTCGACGTCCAGGCTCGGGTGGTCCCAGGCTTCGCGGCCCTCGCTGCCGACGCCCATCACGAGGACCCTGGGGATCTTCTCATAGTGGGTCATCGGGCTCTGAATGTCGTCCTTCTCAGCCACCTCCTGGACCGACCCCTGGCCGATGCCTTCGCCATCAAGCAGGACTACTGCGCCGTGAGCGTCATAGCGATGAAGCCAGGCGCAGATGGCCGGCTGCGGTTCGAGGTGACGCTCGACTACGAGTGAACGGCGGGATCAGGCATGGGAGCAGGCCCTGGCGCCACGACCTGCGGGCCCCTCAGTTCACATCGACCGGGCCCTCCACCGCCGGTAGAAGCACTTCCTGCCCGTCCACAGTGGCCGTCGCCGTTATGAAGGCGGCCAGATCGTACCGCCCCGGGGGGACATCGAGACTGTCGTTGATGACCACAGGATAAACCTCCCCCGGCTGCAGCGTGACCGTCTTGATGGCCTCGGTGAACAGCATGCCCGCGCTCCAACGGTACTTCTCCACGCCCGCTTGGCTGAGGACCACCTCTGCCTCCTGACCGGTCGCGAAGGTCAGGTCCAGAGGCTTCTGACCCTCGTTGCGGACGTCCAAAGCCCACCACTCCGAGTCACCAGAAGTGAGGGGCGGACCGGCGACAGCGAAGCGCACGCGAACATCCGGTGTCGTGACCTGCATGATGGCGGGCGTGTCCGTGACTTCCAACACACCGTCGGTGACGTTGCCCTCCAAGACCATCCAGTAGTTCGTCCAGGTGAGGGGTGCGACATCCGTTTGTCCCACCGTGGTGCTGAGGCCCACCAGGTCATCGAGATCGAGACCGATGACCTCCATGGTGGGCCCGCCCGGCTGGGGCGGGTACGATTCGGCGAGGGCGCTGGTGAGCACCAGAGTGGGTTCCCCCGGGTCGCCTCCGCCGCCCCCAGTCCCGTCTTCGGGGTACACCGCGATGAGGGCGCCGACGACTCTCACCGGCCCCTCGGCCGCTATGGCTTCCTGGACGGTGACTATGCGCGGACCCTCGACCACCGTGGTCGGAGGGGCCGTGGTCGACGCGGCCGCCGTGGTGTCGGTACCGACCACCGGCTCATCTCCGGCGCAACCCGCGAACCCCATGAAGGCCATCAGGGCCAGCAGACCGACGACGACCGGAAGATGCCCACGCTTTCTCATGCTCTTCCCCCTGCCCGAACGGTACCTAATCCGCCTGAAATGCTTTGCCTATGGAGAAACCCCGCCCCAGGTCCTCACCCAGTGCGTAGTAGCGGTTGTCCGACGGGGCCCAGCAGAAGGGACGGATCTTCTCTACCGACGGTTTCCCGTCTTCACCAAGAGCCGAGTCTTCCGCTTTCACATCTTTGATCTCCCCCACGAACAGTGTGTGGAGTCCCAGCTCAGCCACGTGCACGATGGAACACTCAAGCACCAAGGGGAACTCATCCACGTAGGGGGCATCGACGAACTCGGCGCGGACGGGGGTGAGACCGGTGACCGCAAACTTGTCTTCGTCGCGGCCGGACACCAGTCCGAAGTAGTCGGCAGCGGCGGCATGCTCGCATGAGGGGATATTCACGGTGAAAGCCTTGCGCGCCTCCAGATTCCCATAGGTGTAGGTGGCCTTACGGACGGCGATCGACACGCATGGAGGCTTTGAGCAGCAGATACCACCCCAAGCGACCGCCATCGCGTTGGGCTTGTCCTCCGCGTCGTAGGTGCCCACGATGAACACCGGGGTGGGATAGACAAGAGTCCGGGGTCCGAGGGACGTCTTCATGGTCTTTCTCCTACCAATGGTCGTGGTGGACGCGGGAAGCATCGAAGCGGTCGGCCGGTGCCGGCTTCTCCGCCGGATATCCGACGGGGACGACGGCGAAGGGCACGATGGCCTCCGGGAGGGCGAACAACTCCCTGATGGCCATCACCCGCTCCTCGACGGGATAGTACCCCAGCCACACGGCGCCCAGACCCGCTCCGTGGGCGGCCAGAAGCAGGTTCTCCGTAGCGGCCGCACAGTCTTCCACCCAGAAACCGGGGTGCTTCTCCCTGCTCACATCGGCACAGACCACGATGGCCACCTGAGCATAACGGGTCATCGCCGCGTAGGGCTGAGACCGGCTGATGGTCTCGAGCGCCTCCGGATCCCGCACCACGATGAACTCCCAGGGTTGTTGGTTCCCCGCCGAGGGGGCCGCCATAGCGGCGCGCAGCAATCCGACCACGAGTGCGTCGGCCACGGGCTGCTCGGTGTACCTGCGGACACTGCGACGCGAAAGTATGGCGTCAAGCACTGGTGTCTCCATGCGTCCTCCGATAGTCGCTGGGCTATCTCTCGAAGGATAGCTCACGCGAGACCCACGTGCGCCGGGTCGACGGCCTGCGGGCCGGGCGCAGCGAAGCACGAAGCGCTGCCCCCTTCCGACTAGGGACCGCTTGTCGGCTGCGCCATCGGGGATGGAGTGCGTTTTCGCCGCACTCTCATGCCCAAGAGAAAGCGCAGTGGCCCGATTCGGCGCACGATCTCGTAGAGGGCGAAGGTGCCGGCTACCGCGAGCACGAACAGCAAGACCGCCTGCACGCCGCCCGGCAGTGCCCACTGCACGACGTAGAAGGCCAGCACGACTATGACGGTCTGGTGGAGGATATACAGCGGGTAGGATGCCTCGCTCAGATACGCGAGCGGACGCGACGGCCGTTCCAGACGGCGCTTTCCGAACCCCATCATGCCCAGGATGGTAAGCCAGACCGCCGCGAATCCCAACAGGGTCAGGAGGACACGCTGCCAAGAGGGGTCGGGCAGTGGGTTCCGGATGCCGTCGCCGAGCACCCAGAAAAGAGACAGCGCGATTCCCACAGCCAGCGTCGGCCAACGAAAGCGTTCCGCCGCCTCCATGAAGGCCGATCGCACATGGCGAAGAAGCCCAGACCGAAGATCACCAGGTAGTAGACCAAGCCCATCCCTGCAACCTCCGGCGCCGCGTCACCGATGAAAAGCAGCACCACCGGCAGGATCCACCAGGCCGGTCGCGCAAGTCGCGCACTCCAGCGCCGGGCCCACCCGGTCCCCCTGCCCCGGGCCGCCCACACGACGAGAGGGAGGAGGACCAAGGAGATGATGAGCAAGAACAAGATGAACCAGAGTTGCCCGATTCCGAAGCCGCCGTAGTAATCCCCCCCGTCCTGGACGTTCCAGCGCAGGAAGTCCCCGCTCACCAAGTAGTGACCATACGACTCCTCATAGCCGGAGTTGAACCGCGCCCCGTACCACGTCTGCGGAGGGATGAGGATGAAGATGCCGAACACGAGAGGCACCAAGAGGCGCTTGACCCGCTCCCACGCGTATTCCCCTGCGCTGCGCTTGCGCAGCGCGTAATAGGTGGAACACCCAGCCAGGAAGAAGAGAAGCGGCATGTGCCACACACTGATGAACCACAAAACGTCGGTGACCGCTTGGGAAAGGACATCGGCTTTGACGTAGAAGTCCTCGCCTGCGTTGAACACCCGCAAAACGTGGAAGGGGAAGAGTAGGAGCACCGCGAGGACCCGCAGCCAATCGATGAAGTGCAGACGCGAAGCGTTGTCCGGCATGCTCAGTCTCCCCGGCGTACAGTGACCTGCAGGAAGGACCTCGGATCCCCGCCGCTCGATCCCCGCGACCAGGTCCACGCTCACTTTACGACGCCGCAGACCGATTTCACATCCCCCGCTCTTCGGACAGCATGCGCTCGGCGGCAGCAGTGGCCTCTTCGCGCAGTTCGGCATCGAAGACCGGGCGTCCTCGCACTTCCCACTGCCTCAGCGAACCGCCTCTTTCCAAGAAGACGGGGCGCAATTCGACCCAGCAGGTGACGCGATAGATGCGTCCCTGGTGATCCACCAACTGCCCCACCCCCCATTCCGGTCTGCGGAAAGGGGGCTCCACAGTGGTGAAGAGGGAGCGCTCGCGCCTGCGCGACCAGAACGCCATCAGATGCGCGTCATCCTGAAGGCTTCCAAGGCACGCAGTCGGGCGACGCCGTGATCGATGATCGGCGCTGGAGGGGATGTCCGCCCCGGCGGCAGCCAACGGTCCAGGTACGTATGATCGGGATCGAATCGCCGGACCTGCAGGTCGGGGTTGTAGACGCGAAAGAAGGGCGCGGCGTCCGGTCCAGAGCCGGCCGTCCACTGCCAGCCAAGGCTGTTGTTGGCCAAGTCGGCATCGACGAGTTGCTCCCAGAACCACGCCGCCCCTTGCTGCCAGGGGAGCAGCAGATCCTTGGTGAGGAAGGAGGCGACCACCATGCGGACCCGGTTGTGCATCCACCCCTCAGCTCACCAGCTGACGCATACCCGCGTCCACAAGGGGAAAGCCTGTGAGCCCCTCCTTCCAGGCAGCGAGACCTTCGGGGTCTTCGTGCCACGGAAAGCGACTGAACTCGGGTCTAAAAGGCTGCGATGCGATGGTAGGGAAATGGTAGAGAAGATAGTGGCCGAACTCCCTCCAGCCCAACTGGCGCAGGAAGGCGTCTGCCCCTTCCTGCGTGGCGGCGAGGTCCCGGCGCGGGTTCGTTCCGGCCCGCGGCTGCGTCGCCGGCCGCCCGGACACTTCCCGGATAGTGTGCCAGACCTGCTGAGGTGTGATCTCCCCGAAATGCAGATGCGGTGACAGGCGCGATACTCCCTCCACGGCGGGATAGTCGCGAGCTGTGGCGTAGTCGGCCAACGCTTCTTTGAGAAAGCGGTCGAGTCGCCGCCGGGCTCCTTCCTCCCCCGGCTGCCACGCCACCCTGCCGCTCACCGGGTCGGGCTGCCGGCGCAGGCCCGGAGCCGGCGCGACAGCCTGCTGCAGACCAGGAGCGGATGCGACGGTCCGCCACGGACCGGGGTCGCGCGCTACGGCCTGAGCCAGAAGGTCCTCGGGCACAGACACCAACGTGCGCGGCGGAGCGAGAGGGGAGCGGGGCTCGGGAAGCGCGAGACACGACCGCCAGAAGGCTCCGAACTGGACGAACGGTCTCCCCGCGCGAGACAGGTGCTCCTCGGGCTCGAAGAGCACCGGCCCCGAGAACGTCCGCGCCCTCACGCCCAGCGTCTCCAGGGCGACACGCACTCGGCGATCGAGGTCCAAGGCGTACGGCTCCAGCAGCGCATTCCAGGCCACTTCCCCCGCGCCCAGAGCCACCGCCAGATCGGGGAGCACGCGGACGGGATCGCCGGACAGGAACTGCAGGGCCACACCGCGGGCGTCGAGATCGGCGGACAGGTGGCGCAAGGACGCGGTCAGCCACCAGCGGGCGGCCACGCCGGGAGACCACCGAGAGCCCTTCTCCCAGTCCTGCAGATACACGGGCAGGAGAGGGTCTCCTCGCTCTACGGCCCGAGAAAGGGCGGGGTTGTCGGCCAAGCGCAGATCGCGGCGGAACCAAACGATGGTGAGGGACATTCCCACCTCCTTGAGGGTCTATTGTACCCTCAGGCCTCAGTCACGGGACCGTTCGGCTATTATTGACACATGCACGATGTTCCGCCTCTCTCGGACGGGGAAAGCAGCCGTCAAGATCTGCAGAAGGCGCGCCAGCACCTGCGGAGGCGTTACCGGCTGCGCCGAACCGCCTTCGCCGTCATGTTGGTCGTGATACTGACGGCAATTGGCTACGGCCTCTTCCTCCTTCTGGGAGACGACACCACTTCAACGGCCGGGGTCACGAGCGTGGCAGCCATCCCGTCGAGGACCACGGCTCTCGGCTCCGCTTCCAACGAGGCAGGCGACGGCCAAGACGGCACCGAAGCGACCACCGGCCAGGCGACCGTTGCCGCGAGCACCCCTTCATCCGCCCCCATCACCTCGCCCCCGCGGGTGAATCTGCCTCGGCAGAGACTCGAGGTCACAACCAACCCCGAGATCACCAACCTCGAGATCACCCTGCAGGACGGTACTGTCCTCACCGGCAAGACCCCCTTCTCCTACCAGGTTCCCGGCGGCGACATCACGCTCCGCTTCCAGAAGAAGGGCTACAACGTGACCACCAAAGAACTGACTCTGGACAATCCTCGTTCGCTGAAGGTCTGGATGGACCCCGAGGGACTCCTCCACGAAAGCGTCATCCGCTACAAGTGCGGTCCCAACCCCAAACAGGTGGCCTTCACGCCCGACGGCGAAGAGATGTGGGTGTCGCTCCTGGGCGGACACGGGCTGGAGATCTACGAACCCACCACGGGCGAGAAGATCGACGGGGTGAAACTGGGCGAGCATGGCGCCGTTGAAGTCATCTTCACGAAGGACGGCAAGACCGCCTACGCCAGCCAGATGGAGACAGCCTCGGTGTTCGAGATCGATCGGGCCACCCGCCAAGTGAGGCGCACCTTCAAGACCGGCGGCGAATGGACCAAAGTACTGTTGCTCTCTCCCGACGAGGAGACCATCTGGGCCACCAACTGGATCACCAACGACGTCTCGGAGATAGACCTCACAACGGGCAAGTTGGTCCGGCGCATGAAGACCGTGGTCACTCCCCGAGGTCTCTACGTCACACCTGACGGTGGGCGCCTGTTCGTGGCCGGATTCGAGAACGGCGATATCCAGCGCATAGACCTCGCCACGGGCAAGGGTGAGGTGCTGTACAAGACCGGCGGGGCCATGCGCCACATGGTCGGGGACGACTCCCGTGGTCTCCTCTATGTGGACGACCTGTCTACGAAGGAGGTGTTCGTGGTCGACCTGGCCACTGAGAAGGTCACCAAACTCGCCGACACCGACGAGCGTCCCAACACCATGGACCTCTCCCCCGACGGCAAGGTCCTCTACATCTCCTGCCGCGGCAAGGACAACCCCAAGACCTATTACATACCTGGTCCGGAATGGGGTTCGGTACTGGCCGTCGACACGGCGACAGGGAAGATACTGGATGCCATCGTGGGAGGCAACCAGTGCACGGGCCTCGACGTCTCCCCCGACGGGATCTTGCTGGCCTTCTCAGACTTCCTCGACAACAAGATCCGCGTGTACACGATCCCGGACTACGAGACCCTGGCCGCTGGCGGCGGCGGACGGGCCGAGGAGCACTTGGTCGACATCGTGAAGCGCTAGACCGGCCTGCCCCGGCCGATGCCTGGCCAAACACGCCGGCCTTCTGCTCCTTCCAACCGTCCCGCGTTATCAGCACACCGAGCAACACAAGGAGGATCGAAGATGGCCAACCCGTTGTTCCATTGGGAACTCATGGTCGGCGACGTAGACCAAGCCAAGGCTTTCTATGCGAAGGTCTTCGATTGGGAGGTGGACGACCAGAACTTCCCAACCTACCCCCTCATCAAGACCGGCGACACCCCGGGAGGAGCCTTCATGGCGAAGCCGTCAGGAGTGGCCCAGCCCGCGTTCAACGTCTATTTCCACACAGACGACATCGAGAGCACCCTGACCCGGATCAAAGTCTTGGGGGGCAAGATCATCGCGCCCAAGACTCCCATCCCCGGCATGGGCTTCTGGGCCATGTTCGCCGACCTTGACGGCATACCCATCGGCCTGCTGCAGCCCGAGTAGAGTCCCCGGCTCGGACGTGACCCGTCGGTCGCCCGTGGGAGACTCAGGGCCCTGCGCCGCGCTCCCGGCTATCTCGGTTCGAGACGGTAGCCTTCTTGGAGCAGGAGGTCTCGCACTTCGGGATACGGGACCTGCTGCGGATCGACGCCCGCACGGTCGGCAACGGCCACGATGGCGGCCGCCGCGCCACCCATAGCGGCCCGAGCGTGCTCCATGCGGAGCGGAGAACTGTAGGTTCGGAAATCGACTGAGACTGCCGTGGAAACGACCAACCAGGGATGACCCTTGACCAACAGAGCCCCCATGGGCAGGCGCGGGTACGCCGTCCGTTCCACGTGCGTGGGCGCGAAGGAGTCATGCCTGTCGTACTCGCAGTAGCAGCCGAGAGCCACGGCATCCCGTATCTCTCCTGAGCGTAGCCGCTCGACAGTGTATGTATCGAGCCCCAGGACTCGCGGCCCTTCGCGCACATAGAGCTTCTGGGGAATGGCCGCGATGCCCACATAGGAGTATCCATGCTCCTGCAGATAGCGGACGCGATTGATGGACCATTCGAGCACCCGCTTGCGGATCTCGCCCCGTTTCTCTGGTGCGAACACCCACTCGAAGGCCAGCCCCACATCGGACCAGTCACTCCACGTCTCATTGAGTTCACGTTTTGCGTTGGGGAGCACGGCCACCGTCATAGACCAACTGTTCTTGAAGGCATCGACGTTCGTTGGGCTGAAAGACCTCACGGCGGCGTAACTCGCAGGATCATAGTTCGGGTGCATGAGCGAGGCGATGCGCGGCGCCCGGGTTCCCTTGTGCACTTTGAGGGTCAGGAGTGAAGAGAAGCGTTGAGGGGCGGTCTCGTAGCTATTGGTGGCACCAGGATAAGCGGGGCGGACGCCCGCCACGTCGTTGTATAGCGCTTCGTGCCGCCCCATGCGGTAGTCGGCACCCAGCATACGTGCCAGATCGGCTTCCACGCTCGCGTCGATGAAGTAGCGCGCGTAGACCCGCAGCAGGCCTTGGCCCTCCACCCGAAGATCGGCGTACCGTCGCTCGTCCTGGTCGTTGGCGGCCACAAGATGGGCGGAGTAGAAAAGAAGGTTGCCCCGGTCCTCAGCCTTCAGCAGCGACCACAGGGTCTGGGCCGCGACATCAGGCTCGTAGACCAGTCGCCCGCTCCCGGTGAACGGCGAGAGGCCGCGACGCTTGTAAGAGGCGATCAGAGCGTCCCGCCATTGCTTGTAGAACCCACCGGCCACACGGTCGATCTCGCGCGCGTCCTCGGCCGAAAGACCTTGAGCAAGCGGCGTCTCCAAGAGGTTGCCGCACGAGACCAGTGCGACCCGCAGATGGGGCGCGACGGCCAAGAGGTCGTGCGCCGCCGCCAGGCCCGACGTCTGGGTGGCAAAGACGACGACGTCCACGTCCACAGAGGGCGCGTGCGGAGGCTGCTCTGTCTCTCCGTCCGAAGGAGGTTGCGGCTCGATCTCCTCGGCAGCCTCAACGAGCCCACCGCCTTGGCCAGTGTCGGCCGCCCCGGCGGACGCAGAGGTCTCAGCCGCGTAAGCGCTCGCTTCGCCTCCCACGGGTAACCCCGCCACAGCGAGCAGTACGGCTGCATACAGGATAAGGCGAGGCACAAGTCGACAACACGATCGGATGAGACTAGATACGAGACTCCGCACGATAACTCCTTGCATCTGCCAGCACCTTGGCTGCGTGGCCCTTTGCGCCGACCTTTTCGTAGGCGCCCACGACAGTACCGTCCCGCGCAATCAGTACCGTGTCTCTGTTGTGGCTCCCACCCTCGCTCTTCAACGTGCCGTAGGCGGTCCCGATCCCTCGCCCCAAGTCGCTGACAAACGAGAAGCGCAGTTCGTACTTGTCGCGAAAACGCTGTAACCGCTCGACCGGATCCACAGAGACGCCCAGCACCGTCAGCCCCAGTTCGTCGAAATCAGATAGTAGTTGGTTGAACTCAACCGCCTCGGTCGTTCAACCGGGAGTGAAGGCCTTCGGGAAGAAGTACAGCACAACCGGGCCTTCGGCAAGGAGGGAGGCGAGGTCTACCTCGCCATCCGTACCCGGGGCTGCGAACAGTGGGGCCTTGTCTCCCGCGGTGATCATCTCCCACCTCCTGGATCGGTCTGGTCAGCGGCGGCCCGGCCTTTCATTCAACCTCTCCCGACGCTATCTGATGCCACGTGTTCATGGCATCAGTGAACTGATGGAACAGATAGTGGCTGTCGTGTGGTCCGGGGCCGGCTTCCGGGTGGTACTGCACCGAGTAGGCCGAAGTATCGAGGAGGCGCAGGCCCTCGACGGTGCCGTCATTCAGGTTGAGATGGGTCACCTGCACAGGCCCGAACGCGGAGGGAAGGATCATATCGTCGGCGCTCAGGCCGGCCATGGCAGCCGGACCGGAGGAGGAGAGATCGAGCAGCGTCCGGCGGACGATCTCGGGTGCTTCCACGGCGAACCCATGGTTCTGGCTGGTTATCTCGATGCGACCCGAAAGATAGTTGCGCACAGGGTGGTTGATGCCCCGATGTCCGAACTTGAGCTTGTAGGTGGAGAGTCCCAGAGCCAAAGCAAGCAATTGATGGCCCAGGCAGATTCCGAACACCGGCACCTTATCCAGCAGTCCCCGGATGGTCTCTGCGGCATATCCCACGGCCGCGGGATCGCCGGGACCGTTCGACAGGAACACCCCGTCCGGTCTCATCGCCAGCACCTGCTCGGCCCTCCAATGGGCCGGGACAACCGTGACCCGGCACCCTACTGCCGTGAGGTTGCGCAGGATGCTCAGTTTGATGCCAAAGTCGTAGGCCACCACGTGGAAATCCGCCGGCGGAGCCTGCCCCTCGGAGACGGGCACGCCCGTCCCCGTCAGAGCCGGGCTGGGGGCAGCCAGCGTGGCACAATCAGGAATCCACTCGTAGGGTTCGGTGCACGTCACGGCGCTGGCCAGATCCTGGCCGGCCATGGAAGGCATCTCGCGGGTTGCAGCCAGGAGTTCGTCGACGTCGAGCCCGGCACCGGCCGCCACGCAGGCGGGCATCGCTCCCTGCTCCCTGATGCGCCGGGTCAGCGCTCGCGTGTCGATGCCGCCCACTCCGACGATGGCGCGTTCCGTCAACCAGTCCACCCACGCTTCTGAGCAGGTGGCGTTCCATCCACCGTTCTTGATCTCGCGCACCACGATGGCTCGGGAGTGGGCAGTGTTGGACTCCAGCAGGTGATCCGCGGCGCCGTAGTTGCCGATCATGGGGTAGGTGAAGGTCACCATCTGTCCGTGATACGAGGGATCGGTGACGATCTCCTGGTAGCCGGTCATGCCCGTGTTGAAGACCGCCTCACCCAAGACCCTGCCCTCGGCGCCGAAGCCGAAGCCACAGAAGACGGTGCCGTCCTGCAATACCACGTAGCCGGGAACTTCACTGCGATACATCAGGCCTCCCCCCGGGCGCGCGCGAAGCGGCGCGCCCCGTCGACCACCGTCATACGCACCCTTCCGGTGAGTGTCTCCCCCAGGAAGGCGCAGTTGCGACTCTTTCCGCGCAAGGAAGCCGCTGTGACCTGCCAGGTCTCTTCGCGGTCGAAGACGCAGAAGTCGGCGGGGGCGCCGGCCCGCAGGGCCGGCGCGGTCAGGCCCAAGATGCGGCACGGAGCCTCGGACATGGCCGCGACGAGTCTGTCCAGCGACACCCTGCCCGGCAGCACCAGTCCTGAGTGTAGAGCCGCGAGGGCGGTCTCCAGAGCCGTGGTGCCGCAAAGAGCCTCCTCGAAGGGCACCTCCTTCTCCTGGGGCGCGTGCGGAGCATGGTCACTCCCCACGCAGTCGATCAGACCCTCGGCAAGCGCGGTCACGAGCATCTCTCGATCTTCCTCGGAGCGGACAGGTGGGTTCACCTTCAGATTCTGGTCGAAGCTGCCCACACGCTCGTCGGTGAAGAGCAGATGCAGCGGCGTGACCTCGGCTGTGACGGGCAGACCGTCCTCCTTGGCCCGACGAAGCAGGCGCACGCTGTCGGCGCAAGAGAGGTGTTGGAAATGCACGAGGGGGACGCCGCTGGGGCGCCCACCGGCGGCCGCAGCCCCCAGCCCTGTGGCCAGGCGCGACTCCTCCGCACTCGCATATCCCACGATCTCGAGGTCGCGGGCAAGAGGGCCCGCCTCGCAGGCGGAGGGGATACCCCGCAGGCCGAGCCGGGCGCTCCACCGTCCTTCGTGCATCACCCCGCCCAGGGAGAGGCTCGTGTCCTCCAGATGCAGCAGGATCGGCCGCCCAGTCCCGCGCGCGTACCTGAGCGCATGGAGCAGGAGGTCGGCGTCTGAGACGGGTCTGCCGTCATCGGCGAAGGCGGCTACCCCGGCCTCGGCCAACTCACGCATCTCGGCCAACTCCTCGCCTTGGAGGCCCTTGCTCACGGCACCCACCTGAGCCACGCGTACCCAGGCCTCCCGACCTGCCTGTTCCAGGACCCAGGCGGCCAAGGGCCCGGAATCCACCACAGGATCGGTGTTGGCCATAGCCACGACGGCCACGTACCCCCCGGCGGCCGCGGCCAGCGATCCCGAGGCCAGATCCTCCTTGTACTCGTAACCAGGAGTGCGTAGATGGACATGAGGATCGACGAGTCCCGGCAACACCCAACAGCCGGCCAGATCGTCAAGCACTTCCACGTCCGCGGGGACCGCGATCCCCGGACCGAGCGCCGCGATGACGCCATCGGCCACGAGGAGATCCCCCTCCACATCCAGCTGCTGCGCAGGGTCGAAGAGGTGGACACGGGGAAGAAGAAACTGCTCGGAAGACAACTCGCGACAGGCGAGCTTGGGCCCCGAGGGGCGATGGGTGGGATCCATCAACGTTTCCTTTCGGTCTCACTGGACTCGTTTAAAGGTCTCCCCATGGTAGCGCGGCTGGGGCGGCCGGTCCAGCGAGTGGCCCGTCGAGCCAGCCGGGGATGAACTCTCCGGCCAGGCGTAGGCGCCGACGATAGACGGCGCTCCCCGGATGATGCTCCTCAAGCACCCGCCAGAAGCGAGGAGAGTGGTTCATCTCCACCGTGTGACAGAGTTCATGCAGCAGAACGTAGTCGACGAGGTCGGGAGGAAAGAACAGCAGCCGCGCGTTCAGGGACACTGTCCCACGTCGGGAACAGCTTCCCCAGCGGCTGCGCTGGTGACGGATGGTGACCCGGTCGAAGCTCAGGCCGTGACCGGCCGCCAGCAGACTGAGGCGCGGGACGAGCGCTGCGCGGGCCCTCCTTGCCAACCAGCGGGAAAGGGCCTCCCGGCATCTTTCGGCATCGTCCACCCCGCCGCTCACCACGAGGAGCCCATCACGCGGCTTGGCTCGGACGCTCACACTCCCAGTCCGCTCGCGTCCGTTCCTGTATTCCACCCTCCACTCCTCACCGGTGGCCGGGAGGTTGATCCGATCAGGCAGTCGCGTCGGCGCGACGCAGACGCGGCGGCGGGCCTCCACTCTTCGCCGGGCCCGATCGATCCAAGTTCTGTTGGCCTCGATGATGGCCGGCACGCGGCGCTGGTCGAAACCCCGCGGCACGACCACTGTCAGCCCTTCGCGCTCGGACATCAGGAGACGCACCCGCCGCGCCCTCGTGCTCACTCTCACCGCGAAAGAGTCAGTACCTCCCCGAGCACGATCCGCCCGGGAGTCCGCCCCCTCGTCCGGCACTCCACGATCAGCCAACCAGTTGCGCCTTCATGGTGATCTCGGGAACGGCCGCGAGCGCCTTGGAGACGGGACAATCCGCCTTGGCTTTGGCCGCCAACTCCTGGAACTGGGCGTCCGCGATGCCCGAGACTTCGGCCTCGGTCTCCAAGTCGATCCTCTTGATCATCGGCCCCGCGCCTAGGTGAGCCGCGGCCGTCGTGTGGATCCGCTCCGCCGGGAAACCGCTGTCTGCCAGCAGGGCGGCGAGGAACATCGAGAAGCAACCGGCGTGGGCGGCGGCAACGAGTTCCTCGGGGTTGGTCCCGGCTCCTTCTTCGAAGCGCGACGAGTACGTATAGGGACCCTCGTAAAGGCCGCTGGCCAGCCTCATGGTCCCCCCACCCTCTTTGAGCGTGCCCCGCCAGGTCGCTTCTGATCTCCGTACAGGCATGGTCAGTCCTCTCCTTCGGTACTCGCGTTCACATCCTTGCAGAGCAGCATCATGCGGCGCCTCCCGGACGGTCCCGCCCGTGTTTGGCCTCGCGTTCCACTCCCGCCGACAGCATGATCACGAGCACACTGGCCGGGAGCAGCAAGACCGTGATCACCAACCAGAAGGGCTGAGTCCCCGAGTCCCCGTCACCCAGGGCGCCGAACAGGCTGAGCACGGCCGCCGGAAGACAGAAGAACCCGAATCTGGCGTCCCACACGGCCCTCGCGGGCCGGGTGGCGGGACGCACCAACGGCGCTAGGATCATGAGGCAGCCCACGGCAGCGACGGCCACGCCGCCCCGCCACACCTCCGCGGGGACATCGAAGGCGTCTCCGGAGGCGGCCTGCACGATGTTGCCCAGATAGAAGACGGCCAGGCCCGCACCGCAGACCACGAAACCGGCCCAGCGGAGCCGGGCCAGGTCCATAGCCGAAAGCGCCATCCCTTCCGACCTCTAGCCGGACGTATCTTCGCTGAGGCTGCCGGCCAAGCACTGGTAGAGGATGGCCATGCGCACGGCCAGACCCGACTCCACCTGGTGGAGGATCAGTGCCCGCTGGTCATCAGCCAGATCTGCGGATAGCTCCACTCCCCTGTTCACCGGGCCGGGATGCATGATCCGCTGGTCCGGCCGCAGACGATGCGGAGAGAGTCCCCACACTCTGCTGTACTCGCGCAGGGACGGCACCGGCGGGACTCTGCCCTTGGCCCGCTCCAACTGCATGCGCAGGAGATAGACGACATCCACATCCTGCAGCGCTTCGAGGTCGTAGAAGACGGGCACGTCCCAGTGCTCGATACCGGGCGGCATGAGCGTCGGCGGTCCGACCAGGCGCACGTCTATACCCATCTTGCGGAAGCCGAACAGGTCAGAACGGGCCACGCGGCTGCGCAGGATGTCTCCTACGATGGCGACCTTGAGTCCGGTCAACTCTCCGTAGACCCGGCGCAGGCTGTAGAGGTCGAGAAGACACTGCGTGGGATGCTCACCCGTCCCGTCACCGGCGTTGACGATCGACGCGCCGGTGTAGCGTGCCGCCATCCGCGAGGCCCCCACTTGGGGATGGCGCAGGACGAGGATGTCAGGACGATAGCTCTCGAGTGTGAGGATCGTATCCTTCAGGCTCTCGCCCTTGGAGACGCTCGATGACGATCCCTTGATGTTGATCACGTCGGCCGAGAGCCGCTTGCCCGCGAGTTCGAACGACGCCTGCGTACGTGTGGACGGCTCCAGGAAGACGTTGACGACAGTCCGTCCCCTGAGCGCCGGCACCTTCTTGATGGGACGGGAGGCGATCTCGAGAAAGCCGTCGCTCAGCTTGAAGAGATTCTCGATCTCGGGCGGGGAGAGGTCATCGATGGAGATCAGGTTCATCACGGTACCCTTTCGGTCTCACGGGACACGTTTAAAAGGTTCACGTACCAGCCGATTGTAGCGCGCCACCGGCCCTGACTCCAGCGGACTCCCTGAGCCGCCCTTCGCGTCGGCCGACACAGGGCGGGGCCGCACAGTCACTCCCTTATCACTCTTCTATGACCACCTCGTCTTCGCCGTCCGTCTCTGACAGGTGTACCACCACGTGCTCGCTGCGGCTGGTGGGGACGTTCTTGCCCACGAAATCGGGCCTGATGGGCAGGTCGCGGTGACCGCGGTCAACGAGCACGGCCAGCCGCACCGCGGCCGGACGACCATAGTCGAACAGGGTGTCTATCGCCGCCCGTATGCTCCGTCCCGTGTAGAGGACATCATCCACGAGCAGGATGGTCTTGCCGTTGACGTCGAAGGGGATGGCGGTGGAATGCACCACCGGTTGCCCGGCCGGTCCCGGTCCGGGTCCGGGACCGGCCGAACGGGCGTCGACGTCGTCGCGATAGAAGGTGATGTCGAGGGTCCCTGTAGGGGGCCTGATGCCGTAGAACGCTTCCACGAGTTGCGCCAGGCGGACGGCCAGGTCGACACCTCGACGCTGAATGCCCACAAGGGCCAGTCCGCCCAGGTCGGGTGCTTGTTCCGCGATCTCGTGAGTCATGCGGGCAAGGGCGCGACCCACCTGCTCGTGGTCCATCAGTACTTTGGTCTTGCGGCCGCCGCTTTCCCTTTCGCCGGTCATCTCACCCCGAGTCTCCGCATGTTGTCGTCCTTCCCGTACCCTACCGGTGTTCGGTGCTCGACGTCAAGACGTGCCTCCACCGCGCAGCTGCGACGTGCCCCCTTGAGGCATCAGTGACGCGGCAGCACGGTCCATGATCCACGCGACCGCGGCATGACTCTCCGAGGAGCCCGCGGCACTCCGATATCGAGCCTCTATCAGATCGAGGAGGACCCGAGCCGGCATGGCGGCCGCCTGACCCGGGGAGAAGGGATGGCGGTCGTCTCCCGCCAGAACAGAGCAGACGACCTCCGCCTTGGCCTCCCCTGTCACGAGAAAGAGCAGACGCTCCGCCGATGCGAGCACCGAGAGGGTGAGAGTGAGGCGCCTTGTGCCTTGGTATGGCGCCGTGGCCACCACCCAGCGCTCGCTCTCGCCCAGGGCCGCGGAACCGGGAGTGAGCGAGGCGATGTGCCCGTCCTCACCCAGACCCAGCACGACGAGACTGAGACGGGGCGGATCATCGTGGGGGAACAACGTCCGCAGGTCCTCTTGATACCTAACCGCACCCTCCTCGGGCTCAAGTTCGCCGGGCATGCGATGAATCCCCGCCCAAGGACGCGCCAACAGCCCAGTGTGGAGGGCCATGCGGTAGTTGCTGCGGGAGTCGTCCGGGGGCACGCAGCGCTCATCCCCCCAGAGGATGTGGACGCGAGACCAAGGGACGCGGACTTCACCATCTTCCGCCAGCCGTTCGTACATGTCCTGGGGACTGGTGCCGCCGGCCAAGACCAAACACACGGGTCCTTCGGACTGGTCGGCTCTTCTGAGAAGTGTCGTCTGGGCCAAGCGAGCGGCGGCTACAGCCGCCGCCGCCGCGTCCGGCAGAATCTGGAGCAAGTCGGGAACCACTAGCGCGGGTCCTCACCGGCCCGCTCGCTCAGAACGTCAAATTCGAACCCACGCTCCCGGACCATCTGTCCAGCCAAGAGCAGAGTTTCCTGCAGAACCCGGTCATGAAGTGGGGTATCGATGACGCGAGACAGGTACTCAGAGTCTTCCTGCTCGCCGGAATGGAGAGACTTCACCAAGAGTTCGTCTTCCTCTGGCCCCACAAGAGCGGAGCAGCGGCAGTCGTAGGGCCCGCGGCGCAGGTCTACAGCCTGCACATGCTCTTCCGGTGGCCCACCCGCCATGGAGCGAGAGCGGATGCGGATGCCGGTCAGGCCTCTCTCCTGGTATCCACTCCCAGCCACAGGCGCCAAGCGCACGATGAAGTCCTTCGCGAAACCCGCGCACAAGGAGCCGCCCTCGACCCACCAGCCACCCGCACGAGGATGGAGGCCGAGGCGGGACGCGAACCAGGCCCCATACAGAAGGGCCTGCAAGGGAGAGTCGCTATGGTCCACTTCGAGGTGTGTCAGCAGAGGGACAAGCGCCTGCTTCTCGCGCTGCTCGAACAGCTCCGCCGTCAGCACACGCCAATGAGCCGACCGCAGCCATTCAAGCTCCTGGAGCCGGGTCCCTCCGGCTGATGACAACTCGCTCAGAGTCTCGAGACCGGTGAGCGGCTGCCGCGATCGCCTGAGATCGACGACCGTTTGGTCGGCCACTTCTGTCAGCCAACGAAGTCCCGATGGATGCCCGGCGCACTCTTCGGTCCACCATCCCAGAACCGGCACGTCCGGCACCAGCATCTGCAGCGCCGCCGCCCGCAGGGCTTCCTCTTCACCCGGCGCACCACGGATGACGACCTCTTCGGAACAGACCTGTTGGCCAGAAGATGGGTCTATGAGACAGGCGGTAGTGATGGTGCCAGAAGGACTGTCAAGAGGAGTGGGCGGTGACTCCGATGCGCGTTCACCATCCTCTGAAGGATCGACCACCATCAAGATCACGCGGGCGGGGTGAGCCCTCGCGACGAGCCCCGCCGTCGACCGTGTCTCCGGCAACGTCTCCCGGCTGCAGACGACGACGAGGTTCACCTCACGCAGACGCAGCATCCCTCCGTCCCCGCCACGCCGCGATTCGTCGTCCAGGGCCCTCCAGGCACGCCGCAGTTCACGTTCGGCATCGCGAAGCGGCACGGTCCGCTCTACAGGCGTCTCCACTTCCTGCCTTCCCGCCCCATCAGTTCCGTGGCCTCCTCGGGCCCCCAACTACCCGCTTCATAGAACGTGAGCGGCATCCGTCCGGCGCCCACCGGGCCGGCATCGGCCGCAGCCCAGGCCGCCAGCAAGGGGTCGACGAAACTCCAGGCGGCATCCACGCCGTCCTCCCGGCTGAAAAGCGTGGAATCGCCCAGAAGAGCGTCGAGAAGCAGCCGCTCGTAGGCTTCGGGGGAACGGCGCCCGAAGGACGAGCCGTACCGGAAGTCCATGTGCACCGGCCGGATGTCGATGGCCGGCCCGGGCAGCTTGGAGCCGACCTTCAGACTGATGCCCTCATCAGGCTGGATGTGGAGGGCAAGCACATTGGGTTCCGGCTCCCGCGAAAGATCCTTGCCCGTCAACAGGAGAGGCGGGCGCTTGAACTCGATGGCGATCTCGGTGGCTCTGCGAGAGAGACGCTTGCCCGCCCGCAGATAGAAGGGTATTCCCGCCCAACGCCAGGTGTCGATGAAGACGCGGAGAGCGACAAAGGTCTCCACCTTGGAGAAGGAGGAGACCTGAGCCTCATCACGGTACGCCGGCGCCGCTTCCCCGCCGACGAACCCGGCCGTGTACTGTCCTCGCACCACCCCGGAGTCCTCGCCCTCGAGTCTCAGGGGCCGGAGCGCCCGCAGGACGCGAGCCCTCTCGTCGCGGACCGCATCGGGCTCAAACGACGTTGGGGGCTCCATGGCCACCAAGGCGAGGAGCTGCAGCAGATGGTTCTGCACCATGTCCCGGGTGTTCCCTGTCTCCTCGAAGTACACCCCCCTGCCTCCTACCCCCAGATCTTCGGCCACGGTTATCTGCACATGATCCACCCATTGCCGGTTCCATATGGGCTCGAAGATGCCATTGGCGAGTCGAAAGACCAGGATGTTCTGTACCGTCTCTTTGCCGAGGTAGTGATCAATTCGAAACACCTGTTCTTCGCTGAACCAGTCGTGCAATTCGCTATTGAGCTCAGCCGCCGAGGACCGGTCATGGCCGAAGGGCTTCTCCACCACGATCCGCGCCCAGCCAGAGTGCTCGTCGCGGACCGCCCTCCGTCCGCCGAGTCCGGCCCTGCCCAATCCCGCGATGATGTCTGGATAGGCGCTGGGCGGAGCGGCGAGGTAGTACAGACGGTTGCCGGAGTGGACACGAGCTTCGTCCACCTCCGTAAGCAGGTCCCTGAGGCCCTCATAGGCACGCCCGTCGTCGAATTCGCCCCCGGCGAAGAAGAGGGACGATTCGAAGCCGGACCAGATCTCGGGGTCGAACGCCTGACCCAGACTCTCAGCCAAGGTCTCGCGCACGTAGCCGCGGAAGACGGCGTGATCCCAGGGACGACGCCCAAAACCCACCAACGCAAAACCGGGAGGCAGCACACCCTCGCGCTGCATGATGTAGAGGGAGGGCAACAGCTTCCGCGCTGTCAGGTCGCCGGTGGCACCGAAGATGACCAGGGTCGACGGCTGTGGGACGCGGCCCAGGTCCAGCCCCTCCGCGAAGGGATTGGCAGGAGCCTCAGCAGGCATCAGCGGCCCGGCCCCAGGATGGTGCGCCGCTTCTCCTCGAGCGCAGCCAACAGAGCCTGGTGAGACTCGGCGAAGGCCTTGACCCCCTCCTGCTCCAGTTGGGCCGTCACTTCGGCCAGGGACACCCCAGCCGCTTCCAGAGCCTCAAGATGCCGCTGAGCGTCCTGCGTGCCGCCGCTCACGCGTTCCTCCGGCCGACCGTGGTCACGATATGCCTCGATGGTGTTGAGGGGCATGGTGTTCACGGTGTCCGCTCCGATGAGTTCCTCCACGTACATGACGTCCGAATAGGCCGGGTTCTTCGTGCTGGTGCTGGCCCACAGGGGCCGCTGCACACGCGCGCCCAGCGCCTCCAGGGCTTCCCAGCGCGGACCACTGAAACTCCGGCGGAAGAGTCGATAGGCCTCTTTGGCGTTGGCCACAGCGGCTTTGCCTTTCAGATCTTGGTAGAAGGCGGGCTCCCTGCCCTGGTCGGCCGCCTTGGCCGCCAAAGCGTCCAGCCGACCGTCCACCAGAGTGTCGACCCGGCTCACGAAGAAACTCGCCACCGAGCGCACCTCGGCGAGTTCGGGCAGGGCCTCGCCGGCATTCCGGCGGGCGGCAAGCATCTCCAGTCCGGAGAGATAGGCCTCCGCGACCTCAGCGTAGCGCTCGAGCGAGAAGATCAGAGTCACGTTGATGGAGTAGCCGGAAGCAGTCAGATCGTGGATAGCAGCCACCCCGTCGGATGTGGCCGGTACCTTGACTAGGATGTTGGGATGAGGCAGTAGCGCCCGGATGCGTCTGGCCTCACCCTCCGTGGCCATGGTGTCGTACGCCAGTCCGGGAGAGACCTCGATACTGACGAACCCATCGAGGTGATCGGTCGCCTCGTAAGCGGGCCGCAACTCCTCAGCGGCCATCCCGATGTCTCTCAGCATCAATGCTTCCATAATCTCTTCGCCACCCGCATCACGAGAGACCAACTCGTGGATCTCATCGTCGTACGTGCTCCCGGCCGTGATGGCCTTGTGGAAGATGGTGGGGTTGGACGTCACCCCGACCACACCGTCCTCGTCTATGAGTCTTAGCAAATGTCCGCTCAGCAGCATGTCCCTGCCGATGTCGTCGCACCACACGCTCTGTCCGAGATCCCGCAACCTCTTGAGGGGGTTTGCCTCCATTGGTGGTCTTTCCTCCGTCGGTCGTCCGCTAGAGAGACGACCCCTTGATGGACTCCAAAGCCTGAGCAACCACATTCTCCGCCGTGAGACCGAATTCCCGGTACAGCACCTCTGCGGGGGCGGAGGCGCCGAAGTGGTCGATGCCCACTACCCTCCCCCGGTCGCCCACGTACCGCTCCCAACCAAAGGGAGACGCTGCCTCCACCGCCACCCTGGCCTTCACACCGGGCGGCAGGACCTGGTCGCGATAGGCCTGGTCCTGCTCCTGGAACAGTTCCCAACTCGGAAGAGCGACAACCCTGGCCGCCACACTCTGGGCGCCAAGCAGGGCCTGCGCCTCCAGAGCCAGGCCGACCTCGGAGCCGGTACCGATGATGATGACGTCCGGCCGGTCTTCGCCGCCATCGCTGAGCACGTAGCCTCCGCGGAGACAACCGTCGGCAGGCCCCAGAACATCGCGGTCGAGAACGGCCAGGTTCTGGCGGGTAAGAACCAGCGCGGTGGGCCCGTGCCGCCGCTCCAGAGCCGCCTGCCAGGCCAAGGCCGTCTCCGTGGCGTCACTGGGCCTGATGACGGTCAGACCCGGCATGGCCCGCAAAGAGGCCAAGTGCTCGATGGGTTGATGCGTGGGACCGTCCTCGCCCAGACCGATGCTGTCGTGAGTGAAGACGAACACAGCCGGTACCCGGGAAAGCGCCGCCAAGCGCAGGGCGGGACGCATGTAGTCGGAGAAGACGAAGAAGGTCCCACCGAAGGGGAAGAGGCCCCCGTGCAGGCCCATGCCGTTGAGGATGCCTCCCATGGCGTGCTCGCGCACCCCGAAACGCAGGTTGCGACCGCCGTATTCACCGGCCTGGAAATCGCCGCCTTCGTTCAGGTAGGTGTTATTGGAGGGAGCCAGGTCCGCGGAGCCCCCGATGAGGGTGGGAACCAACGGAGCCAGGGCGTTGAGGACCTTGCCCGAGGCTGAGCGGGTGGCGATCTTCTCCCCCGCCTTGAAGACCGGCAGGGCACCCTTCCAGCCCTCGGGCAGACGGCCGGCGAGGGCATCCTTCCAGGCGGCTGCGAGTTCGGGGAAGAAGCTCTCATACGCGTTCATCGACTCCGACCATGCGGCGTGGGTCTCTGCTCCGAGCGCTGCCCGCTCCGCGTACAGGTCGCGCACCCGCTGAGGTACGGCGAAGTGGAGATCACAGGGCCAGCCCATGACGTCCTTGGTCAGTTTGGTCTCGTCTGCACCCAGCGGAGAGCCGTGACAGGCGGCCGTACCGGCCTTATTGGGGCTGCCACAACCGATGATGGTGCGGATCTTCACGAGTGTGGGTCGGGATGTCTCGGCGCGGGCCGCGCCGAGAGCTGCATCTATGGCGGTCAGATCCTGTCCGTCGGAAACCGACAGAACCTGCCACCCGTAGGCCTCGAAGCGCTCGCCCACATCTTCCGTGAACGCCAGACCGGTGCAACCTTCGATGGAGATCTGATTGTCGTCGTAGAGGAAGATCAACTTGCCCAGGCCCAGATGACCGGCAAGAGAAGCGGCCTCAGCGCTGACGCCCTCCATGAGGTCCCCGTCACCAACCAGAGCGTATGTGTGGTGATCGACCAGCGAGAAGCCGGGCCGGTTGAAGGTGGCCGCGAGGAAGGCCTCAGCGATGGCCATGCCTACCGCGTTTGAGCAACCGGCCCCCAGAGGACCTGTGGTGGTCTCCACCCCGGGCGTATGGCCGTATTCCGGATGACCCGGTGTGCGGCTGCCCCATTGCCTGAAGGACTCCAGTTCCTCGATGCCCAGCCCATATCCGGCCACATGCAGCAACGCGTAGAGGAGCATCGAGCCATGTCCGGCACTGAGGACGAAGCGGTCGCGATCCGGCCAGTCGGGAGCGGCCGGATCGTACTTCAGGTGTCTCGTCCACAACACGTGAGCCATGGGGGCGGCCCCCATGGGCATGCCGGGGTGACCCGAATTGGCTTTGTCCACGGCGTCCATGGCCAGGGTCTTGAGGGTGTCGACGGCGAGGGCATCCGGGAGCCAGTCGCGGGCCAACTCAGCGGGGAAGACGTCTGCCATTGTCGGACCTCCTACGGGTTCTGTGAAGATTAGGGAAGGATCGGCCAGCCGGCCTGACGGGCGGCCTTCTCCAGGCCGGGCTTGGGATTCACTACCACAGGGTGGCCCACCGACTGAAGAAGGGCTAGGTCGGTGCTGTGGTCGGCGTAGGCCCAGCAGTCGGCCGGGTCACTGTCCCAACGGCGCATGAACTGAGCGGCTATCTCGGCCTTGAGCCCTCCGTACGGGGAGGCGCCCGACAGCCGGCCCGAATACACGTCTCCGCCGACTTCGCAGGGAGCGCTCGCGAACTCCGTCACCCCGAGTCGACCGCACAGGGAGCGCACGACCGGTTCCAACGCGGCCGAGACCAGCACGACCCGATCGCCCGCCTCCTGGTGAGCCTGGAGCGCCGCGACGGCACCCTGATGAAGGCGAGGGATCAGTTCCTGGTCGGTGAAACGGGCCATGAGCCCTTCGACGCGCGCGACAGAGAGCCCGCGGAGCATGGAGGCAGCCTTCGCCCTGGCCGTTTCCGTGAGCTTGAAGATCCCTGCCTTGTAGCCGAGAAACCACAGCGCCGATCCCAGCACGAAGGCAGCGCTCACGATCTTCTCCGCGCGAAGGAACCTCACCAGAAGGAACTGCGTGTTGCCGACCACCAAGGTCCCGTCGAGGTCGAAGAAGGCGATGCCCTTCACGTCGTCGGCCGGCCGCACAGACGTCGGCCCGGTCTCGCCCCGAGGGGCCGGACTGTGGTCGCGCATCTCTGTCTGAGTGTCACCGGCCAAGGTCTTCGCAGTCTAGCACGAGGCCATCTGCCGGCCCCGCGGCTGGACCGGCTCCGGGACCGACTCCCAGACTGGTGAAGGACTGAGCGCACACGCTCCCCGGCGCGAGCCCCGGCCGACGCGACAACGGCTCACCCGCGCCCGGGCAGGGCTGCCAAGTCATCGGAGTCCAAGTGCCATGCCTGTCCAGCCAGAACGTTCGTCCTCACCTGTTCGGGCGTGGTGGCTCCCGCGATGACGGAGGCCACCCCGTCCTGAGCGGCCAACCACCCGAAGGCCAGTTCGAGCATGGTGTGCCCCCGCTCCTCGGCGAAAGCGCTCAGCCCGCCGATGTAGGAGAAATTGTCTTCGGTGGCGAACCTGCCGAAACGCTCCATGGTGGCCAACCGGGAACCCGGTGGGAACGGTTCGTCGCCGCGGTACTTGCCTGTCAGGAGCCCGGACTCCAGTGGAAAGTAGGGGATCACCCCCATCTGCGCCCGGCGCGCCGCGGGCACGATCTCGCTCTCCACCTCGCGACTGAGCAGGTTCCAGTGGATCTGACAGGCCACGAACCGGGCCGCGCCCGGCGTACCAGCACTGGGCGCTGCCTCGTCGACCTGGGCCGCGCTGAAGTTGGAGCAGCCGGCATGAAGGATCTTGCCCGCAGCAAGCAGTTCGCCCAGTGCCTCCAAGGCTTCATCCACGGGCACCTGCGGGTCGGGACGATGCTGGTAGTAGAGATCGATGTAGTCGGTGCCCAAGCGCCGGAGGCTTATATCGCATCCTTCAAGGATGCGGCGGCGCAGAGCCCCGGAACGATACGGCTCCTCCGGGGGACGGGGAGCGAACTTGGTCGCCACCACCACATCTCCTCGCCGCCTGCCCAAGGCTCTCCCGAGATACTCCTCGGAATGGCCTCCGCCGTAGATCTCCGCTGTGTCGAAGTGCGTCACTCCTGCGTCCAGGGCCGCAAGGACTACGGCGTGCGTGGCCGAGTCGTCCAGTTTCATGCCGAAATTGTTGCAGCCCAAGCCTATGAGCGATACATCCGGCCCTGCCGCGCCCACTCGTCTGATCTCCATCCCAGCCTCCTCCCGTGCTCGCCCGCAGCCGCTCCGGCTCCCTTCCCCTCCTCTTCCCCACAAGGGCGTCCGCTACTCGCGCTCCTGTTCCCCTGTCTCGGAGCGCAGACGTGCGAGGACATCGGCCAGGTCGACGGGGAGTGGCGCCTCCACGCAGACGTCCTCATCTGTCATGGGGTGGGTGAACTGCAACCGACGGCTGTGCAGAAACTGGCGCCCCAGGCCCAGAGGATCCCGCCGGGCATACGTGGGATCGCCCACCACGGGGTGTCCGATGGCCAGGAAATGGACGCGGATCTGATGGGTGCGACCGGTCTCCAGGCGGGCTTCCAGCAGAGTGAAGTCGCCCAGACGCTCGATGACGGTGAAATGGGTGACCGCCTCCCGGGCTCCGACCCCTCCCACGGTCATCGACAGTCTGTGCCCGGGATCGCGCCCAACAGAGGCTTCAATGGTGCCCGTCTGAGCGGCGAAGGTGCCGTGTACAAGAGCCACATAGCGCCGGTCGACGGACCGGAGGCGCATCATGGCCACCAACCGCCTGTGTGCCTCGCCCGACTTGGCCACGACCAGGAGTCCGGAGGTGTCCTTGTCCAGACGATGGACTATGCCTGGGCGGTACTGCTCTCCCCCTTCCAGCCCCCGTCCCAGCAAAGCGTTCACGAGGGTGCCATCCGCGTGTCCCCGGGACGGGTGGACGGCCATGCCGGCCGGCTTGTCCACGATTAGGAGCCACTCATCCTCAAACAGGATGGGGACCGGAAGAGATTGTGCCACCAGCGCGGGGACCGCTTCCTCCAGTAGCTGGACCTCGATACGCTGCCCCTCGTCCAGCAGGTAGCTTTTCGGTCGCGCGAGGCCGTCGACAGTCACGGCTCCCTTCTTTATGAGAGCCGCCACCTGCGAGCGACTGCCCATCTCGGTGCGCTCCCCCAGCACCGCGTCCAGACGCCTTCCCGCCTCGGCGCTACTCACCACCAGAGCCAGGGCGTGCGCGGACACAGTCAGTCACGCGCCGGCGTCTCGGGACGACCGGCCTTGTAGACACGGACGCTCTCCACCAGCAGGCCCAGGAAGACGATGACTATGCCCACTACCAAGAAGACATCAGCCATGTTGAAGTTGGGCCAGTAGGGGAACTTCAGGAAGTCCGTCACCCTTCCCTCAGCGCTGAGACGCTGGACGAGATTCCCCAGACTCCCCCCGATGATCAGCCCACCGGCGACTCCGGCAAGGATAGGACGCCGCTCGAGCAAGACGTAGAAGCAGACGACCAGGAGCGCGACCACGTTGGCGATGATGACGAGGGATCCGCCCCCGCGCAGCATCCCGAACGCCACACCGGTGTTCGACGTCAGTTGCAGGGAGAAGAAGGGGAGGATCTCGGTCGTCTCCCTCGGGACCAAGTTCTGTTCGGCCAGATGCTTGGTGTACAGATCGATGAACAGCGCGACGACGAGCACCGCCACCAGAAGGGACCACTTGAGTATGGTGCGACCGCGGCCGGCCGGGGTTTCAGGCCCGAGCCTCATTGCATCAAGCTTCACGGGCTAGAGGTTCCGCTCTGCCAACCGCTTGCACGCGCAACGAGCGAGCAGTTGCCCCCTCAGTGCCTCACCATCCATCGCTTCAGTCTCTCTTCTTGGCGCCATCCACTCGCACCAGTGCCGTAAGCTTCTGCACCAACTCCGCCTCATCGACGCCTTGAAAGGCGACGACCTTGTCCCGGCTGCCGTGCCCGGTCTTGATGTGGATAGTATCCCTCATGAGGCTCATCCAGCGGGAGAGTGCCTCGACAAGCTCCGCATTCGCCCTGCCACCCTCGGGCGGGGCACTGACGGCTACCTTGACGCGATCTCCGTAGAGGCCCTTGACCGCTGTGCACGCGGCCGAGGGAGTGACCCTGAACCCGACCAGCAGACTGTCCCCGGCGCGGCGGACCGCAGGTGCCTGCGGTGCCGGACACGCGATCATCCTGCTACCACTCGAAGTCCCGGGTGGAATCCTTCTTCAGCGTCTCGAAGGTGACGAAGGAATCGTCGACGTCCTCCATCTGCTTCCCGAAGAAGAAGCCGCGCCCCTGCGCATCGTCTTCTTCAGCTTCAGGGGCAGCCGTAGGCGAGCCTTCCGACTCTGCCTTGCCCTCGGATGGTCCGTCCGGGTCGGCACCCGACGGGGATGCCCCCAGTCCACCGCTATCCAGAAGATCGGTCTCCTGCGTCGGCACATCGTCTGTTGCGTCCAGATCACCAGCCGTGGTCGCGGCTGAAGAAGGAGGCGCGGCCCCGGCCTCGTCTTCGTCCGCGCCGGCTGCACTCTGGGCCTTCACCGGCTCGTCTTCCTCCGGCCAAGGTAGGTTCGACCCGGTCTGATCCGTGGTCGGCGCCACAACATCCGGCGTCTGAACGACTTCCTCACGCTCATCCGGTGGTGCCACCAATCCCACCTCTGTGGTGGAGACGGCTACCGTAGCGGCCGCCTCGACCGCCGGGGCTTCCCGTACGGCAAGGGGCGTGGCCTCGTTCAGCAGCTTGAGATGGGCCTCCAACAAGGACTGGAACTTGAAGCGAAAATCCTCCTCCAGATGTTTGAGTTGGACGAGCGCCTGCTGCACCTTCTGGGTCTCGCCATACGACTCACTGACGATCTTGCGGGCCTGCAACTCCGCATCGCGCATGACGAGTTCAGATTCCTTGCGCGCATTGGCCGTCATCTGGTCGGCCTGCAACTGCGCGGACACCAGTGTCTTCTCGAGGGCCGTCCTGATCTGGGCGTTCGCCTCCAGTTGCTCTTCCTGGCGCTCCAGGCGGTCGTGCATTTCCGCGTTCTCCTGGAAAAGTCGCTCGAACTCGTCGGCCACTTCGTCGAGGAAGACGTCCACCTCCTCGTCGGCATAACCGCGCATCGACCGCTTGAATTCCTTGCGCCGGATATCGAGGGGCGTCACTTTCATATCGCTTACCTTTCCCTGGGATGGCCCGGTCCCGGGCGATTGGCCGCTATCGTTACTCTATTCGTAGCGTCGTCTCAACTCAAGCCTGTGGGATCCAGCCGCATCCCGCAGAGCACGACTCCGTTCGGTCGCCTCCTCGATCGCCCGCAAGAAGGCGCCGCGCACACCGCAGTCCTCGAGTACGGCCAGCCCGGCGATGGTGGTCCCGGCAGGCGACGACACCTCATCCTTGATATCGGCAGCCGACCCCAGATGCTGCTGCAGAAGAAGAGAGCCCGCCAAAGCCGTCTGGCGGATGAAGGCCCTGGCAAGGGCCCGCGGCATGCCCGCGCGCACCGCCCCATCCTCCATCCCCTCGAGCGCCAGAGCCAAGAAGGCTATAGACGACCCCGAGACGGCGGTGATGGCATCGAACAGATCTTCGGCCACCAGTTCCACCATCCCCAGAGGAGCAAGCAGTCCCAGCACGAGGTCGACGATCCCTTGATCGGTCTCCCTTTCCGTGGCCACTGCCACTACCCCTTGGCCCAGTCCGACCCCGAGGTTCGGCATGATGCGAAACACAGGCAGCGCATCCCCGCAGCCCGCGCGGACCACATCCAGAGTGACTCCGGCGGCCGAGGAGACAACGATCTTGCCCTCGGCGAGGTGGGGACGCAGACCCCCCAAGACTCCCGACAGATCCTTGGGTTTGACGACCAGGAGTATCACCTGAGCGCCGTTCGCCAGTTCCTCGAGCGATGCCGCGCCTCGCACCCTCGCATCGGTGCTGAGTGCGTCCACTCGCTCCGGGACGACGTCGTACACGAGAATGGAGACAGCCGCGGCGGGGTCCCGCAACCAACCCCTTACCAGGGCGGCACCCATGTTGCCCGCACCCACTACTCCGATCGTCATTCCCATTGGCATCCGGTCCTGAAGTGGTCGTGCGGCCCCAGGGCCGCGATGTGAGAATACGCCTGCGGGCGGCCCTGATGGCTAGGACTGGTTGTAGAAGCCCTTCTCCATAAGCCGCTGCCTTTCTTCCGCCGATACTTCCACGTTCTTCGGCGTGAGGAGGAAGACCTTGTCGGCCACTCGCTGCATCCCTCCTTCGAGCGCGTACGTAAGTCCGCTTGCGAAGTCGATGAGCCTCTTCGCCAACTCGGTCTCGCTCGACTGGAGGTTGATGATGACGGGAATGTCGGCCTTGAACTTGTCTGCGATGACCTGCGCGTCGTTGAAGTTCTTGGGCATCACCAGATGCACACGCACCTGGGGAGACTCGACCGGCATGGGCAATGGACGTACAGAGGCGCGCGAACTGCGACTGCTCTCGACGAAGATGTCGTCGAAGTCAGTGGAAGCCTTTCGGCGGCTGCCGCTGCTCTGATCGATCTTTCTTACGTTCTGCCGATCCTTATAGGTCGCCTCGACATCCGGCTGCGTGGTGAAGGTCTCGTCGTCGTACTCTTCATCGTCATCGGCGAGGCCGAAGTACACGAGCGTGCGATGCCAGATACCAGCCATCCTTTCCTCCTTAACCCTTGGAGAAAAGCGCGCTGCCTATCCTGATGATAGTCGCGCCTTCCTCGACGGCCACTTCGTAGTCATTACTCATCCCCATGGAGAGTTCCGTGAGCTCATAGCGGCCGGCGAACATGGTGGCCAGATGGTCCCTCAGTTCCCGCAGGCCCCGGAAAAAGGGGCGCGCCTTCTCAGGATCATCCCCGAAAGGAGCCATGGTCATCAGCCCGATGAACGTGACTCTCTCGTACGCCGCAGCCCGTTCCAAGAAGGCCGCGGCAGCCGCCGGGAGGATACCATACTTGCTTTCCTCCCCACTCACGTTGACCTCCAGTAGTACCTTAGTGTCAGCTTCTGCCCTCCGGTCCAACTCCTCGACCAGCGAGATAGATTCCACGGAATGGATGAGAGAGACGCACGGCAGCACGAGCCGGGCCTTGCGACTCTGAAGATGGCCGATGAAATGGAAGTCGAATTCATCGCTCCACCGGCCGCACTTCTCCATCAATCCCTCTGCCCTGTTCTCCCCCACCAGCCGGATTCCTGCAGCGGCCAGTACGGCCATCTCTTCCACACCGAGGTACTTGGTGGCCACCAGAAGCCGCGGGACGTCGTTACGACCCGCCCTCAGCCGGGCCTGCTCCACCCTTTCTTGCACCGACTCCAGGCCGGCCAGCAGCGCATCGAGTCTGAGTGTCACGATCCCGCCGTCCAGGCGACGCAGCCGTGGCGGCCGGTCTCCGGCCCTTCCGCGCGGTATGAGTAGAAGAGATCGCGGTTGCAGGCAGTGCAGAGTCGAGGATTGACGATCCTTGAAGGAGCGACCCCCAGTTCTCGAAGCGCCACCGTCGCCGCTCCCCAGAGGTCGACGCGTCCTTCGCCCACCACTCGGGGACCGAAACGCCGCTCGAAATCGGCAGCCACCTCCACCCCCACGGTGAAGCAGCAGGGGCCTAGACTCGGACCGATGACGGCCAGTCCCGGAGGACCGGTCATCGCGCATCCCGCCTGTTCGATCACTCCGCCCAGCATCCCCCGCCAGCCGGCGTGCACGACTGCCATATCGACATCCCCCACCAGCACGACGGGAACGCAATCGGCGAACAACAGGAGAGCCGCGAGTCTCTCGTCGAGAAGGGGGTGAAGGGTGAGACCGTCGCAGGGATCCGTGAATTCAGCCCCCTCATGAGCCGCCAGATACTCCGCCGTGCCCGTGACCCTCGCACCATGTACCTGTCTGGGACTAACGAGCTGGTATTCCTGCCTGCCGGGGAGACTCTCTGCCGGCGCCAGATGCTCCGATGGTTCGCCGGCCAGAGCCGCGACCAGCGCACCCCTGTTCCGGCGCACGCGGGCGCGATCGTCCGAGGAGCGAAGGTCAAGGTTGAGCGAAGTGAACGGTCCCATACTGAACCCGCCCAGGCGGGTCGTGAAGAACGCTCTGAAAGGGCCGGGCAGACGGGCCTCGATCACCTGCAGACCGGCACGCTCCCGCACGTCCAGTCTGGTCCGCGCCGCCGGATGGATGCGCTCCGCGAGCGGCACGCGAGAACGCCCGGCCTCAGCGCTTGTGCCTATCATCACCCCGATCGCCGGTCCTCATGGTCACTGACGGCCGACTCTCAGTCCTTGTCGCGCAGGAACCTCGGGATGTCGAGAACGTCCTCGTTCATCTCGAACTGCTCGTCGGCCCGCGGAAGGACCTCATCGATCTCTCCGGCAGCTTCCGTCGGACGACTGGTGCTGATCTGGGTCTGCCTGAGCCTGTCGAAGCCGGTAGCGATCACGGTCACCCGCATCTGGTCGCCCAGGGACTCGTCGATGACGGCCCCGAAGATGACATTGGCCTCGGAATCGGCCGCGTTGGCGATGATCTCGGCCGCTTCGTTCACTTCGAACAGGCCCATGTCGGGCCCGCCGCTGATGTTGAGTAGGATGCCGGTGGCGCCCTCGATAGACGACTCGAGCAACGGAGAGGATATAGCCGTCTTGGCAGCCTCGACCCCGCGGTTCTCACCGCTCGCTATGCCGATGCCCATCAGGGCGGACCCTGCGTTGCGCATGATGGTGCGCACATCGGCGAAGTCCAGGTTGATGAGTCCCGGTACCGTGATGAGGTCGGTGATGCCTTGCACGCCCTGGCGCAAGACATCATCGGCCACTTTGAAGGCCTCGATGATGGACGTGCGCCGCTCGACCACCTGAAGCAGCCGGTCGTTAGGGATGATGATGAGAGTGTCGACCTTCTTGGCCAGCGTATCTATCCCCTGCTCAGCCTGACTGCCGCGCTTGCGGCCTTCGAAACTGAAGGGCTTGGTGACCACGCCAACTGTCAGAGCGCCCAACTCGCGAGCGATCTCGGCGATGACCGGCGCGGCGCCGGTCCCTGTGCCGCCACCCTTGCCGGCTGTGACGAACACCATGTCGGCACCCTTGAGCAGTTCGCGGATCTCATCCCGGCTCTCTTCAGCGGCCGCACGCCCCACTTCCGGATTGGCGCCCGCGCCCAGCCCCCGTGTGATCTTGCCGCCGATGTGCAACTTGACATCGGCGTCGCACATCAGGAGAGCCTGAGCGTCGGTGTTCACGGCGATGAACTCGACTCCTTTGAGCCCCGCATCGACCATGCGGTTAACGGCGTTCGTACCACCGCCGCCGACTCCCACGACCTTGATCACGGCCAGATAGCTGGAACCCGTGTCGTTCATGCCTTCGCACCTCCAACGTCATCCGCTCATGGGACTTCGACTCGAGGCTTCTGCCCAAAGCCCTCAATCATCACTTCATGCTTGGCAGACGTCAATCAACGGAATCCGCCACAGAAACGGAGACCTAGACGACGTCTACGCTTCGACAGTACGACTCCTGCCTTCCGAATCCTGCTACCCGGCACAATACCATGTTCATTCTGCCTTGACAGCCACTCTGTCGGGCACGCTTGCGTCCACGTAGGCGATCTTCCTTCCATCCCTCAAGTATTGCTGGATGATGGAGTTCGCGACCGTCAACTTCTGCTTCAGTTCCGTCGGCTCCCCCAGTCGCACCTCGATGCCATGCGCGAGGTGCAGCACCACCTCACCTGTCAGGGCGATGCTCACGTGGTGGACTACCGGCAACGCCTCCTGGCCCCCGATCTGCTCCACCAGTTTGCACAGAGGCAGTGCGGCGCTCACGGCGGGAGGAAGTTGCTGCCCTGGCTCCAGATCGATCTGGGAGTCGGGGACGAACAAAGGAAGTCCAGACGCCTTCATCTTCTCCAGGACCTTCCCGTCCTCGCTCACCAGCCAGACGTTCCCATCGCTTGTCTGTACGCGAGCGGCGGGCTCATACTCGACGAGTCGTACGTACAGCGTGTTTGGAAAGCGGCGCAACACTCGGGCCGAACGGATGTATGGATAGGCGGCCAGGTCTTCTTCGATGGGACCTACGGAGAGGGCCAGCAGGCTCTTGCCCCGAGCGGACTCGGTGACGGCCGCTATCTGTTGCTCGCTGACGTGAGCGACAGCATCAGCGGTCACCGCCCGCACGGCGAAGACATCCGAGGAACGAAGCCAGACGAACAGCCCCAGTGCCGCGACGATGGCCAGGCAGGCGATGATGATCCCCGCCCTGCGGCGTCCGCGCTCGCGGTTGATACTCTGCCGGCGCTGGCGGACCTTCTTATCCATGATGGCGAGAAGACCTCTGCGCCGGCCTTCCCGTCCGTCGCCCAGGGGAACTCGGCTCCCAGCAACCTGACTTCAGGCTCAAGCAGGATGCCGGACGAGCGCTCCACCGCCCCGCGCATGAGAGCCATCAAGTTGAGAATGTCGGCCGTGGTGGCGTCCCCCAGGTTGACCAGGAAATTGGCGTGTGCCGTTGATACTTCGGCGCCTCCACGGCGCAATCCTTTGAGCCCGGCGGCCTCGAGCAGCCTCCCGGCCGCATCTCCCGGCGGGTTCTTGAACACACTGCCGAACGTGCGCGCCCCTCGCGGCTGCGAGAGCCGCCTTGTCCGCAATAGCGAGCGCTGTCCCTCGAGGATGAGGACCGGATCGCCCGTAGTGAGGCCCAGACGCACCGCCGTGACGACCGAGCCCTTGGGAAGATGACAGAATCGGTATCCCCAAGCGAGATCGTCCGCAGAGGACCAACCGCAGCCGGTGGAGGAGACCACCTCCACCGCCTCCACCACGTCGGCGAGTGAGCGACCATGGGCGCCGGCGTTCATGGCCACACCGCCCCCGACGGACCCGGGGATCCCGCAGGCAAACTCGAGACCGGCGAAGCCCTTCTCGGCGACCACAGCCGCCAACCGGGCGAGATACGCTCCCGCCCCCACAGAGATCGAAACAGACTGTCCGAGCGATCGCCCGACCGCCGGCACGCCCTGTTCGACCGTAAGGCCTTGCCCACCCCTGATGGCGGACGCCGCACCTTCCCCAGCCTCCAGCCCCTCCACGTAGTGAAAGCTCTCGTCGAGCTTCACAGCCACTGCGGGGTAACCCTCGTCCGCTACCAGAAGGTTGGAACCTGCGCCCAGGCACAGCCACGGTATCGCAGCCCCCTCCGCCAGGGCCAACGCAGTCGCCAAAGCCTCGGAGTCAGAGACGGTGAGGAGCAGACCGGCCCTACCCCCTGTGCCGATAGTCGTGAAGGGAGCCAGGGGAGCATCGGACCATAGTCTGAGGCCCTGTACACGGCGCAGTTCGCCCAGCAGTGAGGCAGATATCAGTGATCGCATGATGCTCGAACTACTCCGTGCTCAGATAGCGCTCTCCTACCCGGTGCACGTCACCCGCCCCGAGCGTGAGGATTAGATCGCCCTCTTCGGCCATGCCATCGAGGAAATCGACGATAGCCCCCATCCGAGGCAGATAGACCACCGGCTTGTGAGGGTCGAGCCGGAGCAGGCTGTCGACGATCAACTTGCCGGTGATACCCGGGCGGGGATCCTCTCGGGCGCCGTAAACGTCCGTGACCACTGCTACGTCCGCGTGCAGCAGGGCCTCGGCGAAGTCGGCGTGGAGAAACTCGGTGCGCGAGTAGAGATGGGGCTGGAACACAGCGATGACGCGCTGCCAATCACCATCCGCCGCCGCGAGGAGAGTGGCCCGCAACTCGGTGGGATGATGAGCGTAGTCGTCGACCACCGTCACTCCGTCCCGCTCCCCCTTGTACTGGAAGCGACGGACCGCGCCACCGAAGGTGCGCAAGGAGGCGACGATATCCTCGGCCGCCACCCCCGACTCGTGGAGAGTCGCGAAGCAGGCCATAGCGTTGAGGACGTTGTGTTGACCCGGCACCGCAAGTTCGGCATCGGCGACCTTCTGTCCGTGCGCCCAGATCTCGAAACTGCTCCCCAGATGTCGGGGCTGCAGGGCTCGAGCCTGATAGTCGTTGTGATCGCCCACACCGTAGGACAATGCCCGCCCGTCGATACCGGCCGCCACCCGACACGCCCTGCTGTCCTCTCCGCAGTAGACCAGGAGACCGTCAGCGGGCAATCCGGCGAGGAACTCCTCGAAGGCACGCTCCACATCTTCAACGTGCAGGTAGTGGCTGTGGTGGTCGAGTTCCATGTTGGTGAGGACCACCAACTCAGGCCCCAGCAGCAGGAAGGATCCGTCGGACTCGTCGGCTTCGCAGACTACGAACTCCCCTTGGCCACGACGGGCGTTGGAGCCCAGATCGTTGAGCTCACCCCCGATCAGGAACGTGGGGTCATGATCGGCGTCGACCAGAGCTTGACTGATCATGGAGGTGGTCGTCGTCTTGCCGTGCGTACCGCATATCGCTATGCCTCGCCCGGCCTCCATTATCCAGGCCAGAGCCTGGGCCCGCTTGACCACCTTGATACCGCTGCGATACGCCTCCTGGAGTTCGACGTTGTGGGAGGGTATGGCCGACGAGATGACTACGACATCAGGGTGATCGATGTTGTCGGCCTTGTGGCCGATGCTCACCGGCACTCCGGCATTCTCGAGCAGTTCGACGTAGCGGGACCATTTCAGGTCGGAGCCGGTGATACGAAAGCCCTGATCGTGCAGGACGAGGGCGATGCCGCTCATGCCGGCGCCCCCGATACCGATGAAATGGAGGCTGCGCAGGCGTTCGGGCGCAGGACTATCAGGCATGTTGGTCACGGTGGGATGGGTCATGGATCACTTCTTCCCCTGGTCGGAGGAAAGCAATTCTACTATGACGTCGGCGATGCGGGTAGCCGCATCCGGCCGAGCCAAGCGCAGAGCGGCCGACCTCATGGCCCGGTTGGTCTCCGGATCCAGGATGGCATCCACCGCCTCTGCGAGACGCTCGGGGGTCAGATCTCCATCAGCCACCGTGCGCGCGGCGCCCTGCGCGGCCACCATGCTCGCGTTCTTGGTCTGATGATCGCCCGCCGCCAGTGGATAGGGCACCAACAGAGACGGGACACCGCGGGCCAGCACCTCGGCCACCGATCCGCCCGCGCGCGCGACCACCATGTCGGCGGATGCCAGGGCCAAGGGAAAATCGTCCAGATAGGCGAAGGCCTGATACGAGGGATTGGCCTCCGGGGCCGCCAGGGCGGTCGCCACCAAGGCATACTCCCGCTTGCCCGTGACGTGGAGTATCTGGAACGGGGTCGGACGCAGCCCGAAGGCGGAGACCGTGTTCTCGTTCAGCGTGTGCGACCCGAGACTCCCTCCGAACACCAGCACTACCGGCCGTTCCGGATCCAGCCCGAAACGGGTCAGACCTTCCTCCCGAGTCGCCGTCAGCAGAGCGGGGCGCAGCGGGCGCCCCGTATACACGTACTTCCCACCCACTCGTCCGGGATCCGCGAAGCCGAGGCACACCCTATCAACCAAGGAACTGAGGATGCGGTTGGTCCAACCCATGTGGGAATCCATCTCCACCGCAACGGTCGGTATCCCGCGGACTGAGGCTTCGGCCACCACCGGTCCCGAAGCGTACGCACCGACACCCACCACGCACTGTGGCCGGAAGGCCCGCAGCAGCCTCCACGCGTCTACCCCCGCCACGGGTATCGAGCCCAGAGTCTGCAGAGTGGACAGGCCCAAAGTGCGAGTGAAGCCACGGATACGGATGACGTTAAATGCATAGCCGGCCTCGGGCACGAGTTCCCGCTCCATGCCCTTGGCGGTCCCACAGAAGGCAACCTGGTGTCCGCGGGCAGTGAGGACGTCAGCCAGGGCCAAGGCCGGTACCACGTGGCCTGCGGTCCCTCCGCCTGCGATCAATACTCGTGACATTCTCGTACCCCTTGGCAGAAGTCGGTGCCGGCGCGGCCGGAGCCCACCGAGCGACCGACAGTATCAGTCCGACAGCCACCAACATGACCAGAAGGCTGTTGCGCCCGAAGCTCATGAACGGCAGTGGAACACCGGTGAGTGGCAGAGCACCGATGACGCCCCCTATGTTCACGACCGCTTGAAGCGTGACGAGCATACCGCAGCCGGCCAGGAGATACCTGCCGAGGGGATCACAACACTGCCGCGCGAGACGCCAAGCGGCCAGCGCAAGAAGCGCGAAGAGCAGTATCACAACACCTGCCCCCAGCAGCCCGAACTCCTCTCCCAGGATCGCGAAGACCATATCGGTATGGGCTTTGGGAAGGTAGTTGAACTTCTGCACACTCTCCCCGGGTCCGACTCCGAACCACCCTCCGCGGCCCAGAGCGACCAGGGACTGCGACAGTTGGAAGCCGGAGCCGTACGGGTCCGCCCCCGGGTCGAGGAACGACAGCACGCGACTCTTTCGCTCCACGTTAGTGGTGATGAGCACCAACGCCAAGCCTACGCTGGTTCCGGCGATGCCGAGCCAGTGGACCGTCTTCATGCCTGCCACGTACAGCAGTCCCAGGACCAGACCTGCGATGATGACCGCGGTGCCCAGGTCGGGCTCGAGGAGCACGAGGCCGCATATGACCGAGGCCACCCACACCGAACGGGACCATCAGCGCCTTGAAATCACCGCACCGCGGCCGGTTGACGGTGAGCAGGTGAGCCCCGGCCATGACCAAGGCCAGCTTCGCGAACTCCGAAGGCTGAAAGGTCAACGGCCCCAGCGGAATCCAACTCGCCGAACCCCCCTCGCTCTCGCTCACCCCAGGAATGTGGATAACAAGCAGCGAGAACACAGCCGCGACCAGAGCGAGCAGAGCTCCACCTCTCAGCCAACGCCGATAGTCCATGCGAGAGATGACGAACATCGCTATCAGACCGGCGACGGCCGTCAAGCCCTGATCGCGCACATACCTGAACCTATCCCCGCCCGGAGTCACAGCCGAGGTGACCGACACCGAGAGCATCATGCAGAGTCCTATGGCAAGGAGGACGAGGGTGACGATCCAGATGATGCGATACGACCCCTGAGCAGAGTCCCTCAGCTTCCTGGCCCCCGTCCCTGGCAACGACTTCGTGATATCCGGCCGTGTCCGAGCGCGTGTCCCGTCCGACTCCTCGCGGGCCGCACGCTCGTCCGGCCCCGTCACGTCCGGACGTTTGGCGGGGAGCGTCCCGCCCCGCTCCTGCAGGCTCCTTCCACGCGAACCCGCGCCGCTGGTCACCGAAGAACCCCTCACGACGACTCCTGCCCCAGCGCTCCCACCAGAGAGCGGAAGTGATCGCCGCGTTCCTCGTAGCTCATGTACTGGTCGAAGCTGGCGCAAGCCGGCGCGAGGAGCACGACCTCACCGGAGCGGGCGCTCCGGGCGGCCGCCCGGAGCGCCCGCTCCAGATCGTCATACCGCCCCGTCACAGGCACCCCCTGCATTCCCTCTTCGGCCCGCACCTCCCTGAACGCCGCCTCGATGAGAGAAGCGGCTTCACCGATGAGATACACGGCCCGGCATCCCATGGCGCAGGCTCGGGCCACGGGCCGGTAGTCGGAGGCCTTGTCCCTCCCTCCCAGGATGAGGTGCGTCGCCTGGGGATAGGCACGAAGGGCCGTCAGAGTGGCATCCACGTTGGTAGCCTTGCTGTCGTTCACGAAGAGGACCCCTCCCACCCTGCCGACCTCTTCCAGCCGGTGGGCCACACCCTTGAAGGTCCGAAGCCCTTCAGCGACGGCAACTCTGTCGATTCCGCGCGCCAGAGCCGAGGTCCCAGCAGCAAGGCAGTTCTCCAGGTTGTGCCGACCAGGTAGCAGGATCTCCCGCGTTTCGAGCAGCCGCTCGTGCTCGAGCACGATCCATCCCTCCTCGACGTAGGAGACGGGGCTCCGATCGCGGACTGCGCCGGAAACGGAGAAGAAAGCAACCCGCGGACCTTCCTCGCGGGCAAGCAGCCTCTCGCCGACCCCGGCCGCAGCAGCGTCCTCCAGGTTGATCACGGCCACGTCTGCGGGTAGCTGTTGGGCGAACAGCTTCTCCTTGCAGGCCAGATATCTCTCCATCGTCCCGTGTCGGTCGAGATGGTCCGGGGTGAGATTGAGAAGTACCCCCACCGCCGGGCGAAAGGCGTGGACGTCTTCGAGTTGGAAGCTCGACACCTCCACCACGAGCTCTTCCTGCGGATCGATTCCTCCGGCCACGGAGGTCACCGCCGTGCCGATGTTGCCCAGCACTCGAGCAGGCCGGCCGGCCGTCCCAAAAAGATGTCCAAGAAGCGCAGTGGTGGTCGTCTTCCCGTTGGTCCCCGTGATGGCGTCGAAAGGGTTGGGCAGGAGGGCGTACGCCAACTCCACCTCGCTCCATACGGGCACGCCCCTATCCCAGGCGCGAGAGACCACGACGTTCTCGCCAGGCACGCCGGGGCTCTTGATGACCAGACCAACAGCTGGCCACACGGACGCGACCTGATCCTCGGGCAGGAACTCCACACCGATCTCCAGGAGCCGTTCCAAGCCCGCTATAGATCCTCGCTCCTTGCGATCCACAAGGACCACAGCCAATCCCAGACGCTCCATGGCGGCCGCTGCCGCCAGGCCCGACCGGCTGGCTCCCAGCACCATCACCTTGCGCACCTCGGCCGGCAGTCCCGCTCCCGTCGCCAAGGCCTGAGCGCCACGACCCGCGCCCGGATCCCGTGCACCTACACCCGAGGTCGGCGAGAGACGGTTTCTGTCCACGAGACCGCTCACCGGCCCGTGATCCCCTGGTTGAAGCTGAGGTAGTAGAGAGTCAAGCCAGAAGCCGCCAGCATGGCCGAGATGATCCAGAAGCGCACGATTATCTTCGTCTCCGACCAACCCTTCAGTTCAAAGTGATGGTGGATAGGCGTCATCAGAAAGACCCGCTTGTGGAAGAAGCGGAAGCTGAACACCTGGATGATCACGCTGAGCGCCTCCACCACAAAGAGGCCACCGATGAGAAGGATAAGGATCTCCGTCTGCGTGGCCACTGCCATACCGCCCAAGGCTGCGCCCAACGCCAGCGATCCCGTGTCGCCCATGAAGACGGTCGCCGGGTGCGTGTTGTACCAAAGAAAACCGAGTGAGGCTCCGGCCAGACAGGCGGCCAGGATAGCCAGGTCGTTCTCGCCCAGCAGATAGGCGATACCGGCACAGGCGAACAGCGCCACAGCGACCGTACCGGCCGCCAGGCCATCCAGTCCGTCTGCGAGATTGACGGCGTTGGAGAAGCCCGAGATGAGGAAGAAGGCGAAGATGTAGTAGAAGAGACCTATGTTGAGACCGGCCCGCACGAAAGGCACGGTAAGTTCCGTGTCCACCCCCCCGAAACGGAGGGCGATAAACACGGCCAGCGCCACCAATGGGACCTGCAGCAAGAGCTTGATCCTCGCGCTCAGACCCAGGGAGCGCCGCTGCCTCTGCTTGATCAGGTCGTCGGCGAACCCGATGGCGCCGGAGCCGAAGGTGAGGATGAACACCACCAGGGTGGGCACCGTCTTGCTGGCGAAGATCAGGTAGGGGATGAGGGCCGCCGTCAGGATCAGCACACCTCCCATGGTGGGAGTGCCCTGCTTCGCGCTGTGCCTCTCGGGTCCGACGGCGCGGATATTCTGGCCGATGCCGCGTCGCTGCAGCCACCTGATGAAGCGCGGTCCCGCGATCATAGCTATGATGACCGCCACCAGGGTGGCCGCCAAGATCATGATCATGAGCGGTCGGCCTCCCCGGCATGGCTGGGATCATCCACGCCGGCTTCGGCGGTCTTGAGCAGAGCAGATACCATAGTCTCCAGCCTCACACTGCGCGAAGCCTTGAACAGCACGACATCGTCCGGCCGCAGACCGGCCCGGACTTCAGCAACATCGTCAACTGTTTCTACGTGCACCGCCCTCTGACCTGCCTGCGCCGCCCGCGTGAACCCCTCGGCCGTGGCGTGCGACAGCAGTCCCACTCCCCACAGCGTCTGAACGCCCGCCTGGGCCGCATACCTGCCGCATTCCTCATGGAAGCGGGCCGCGTCCTGCCCCAGTTCCAGCATGTCACCCAGAACGGCCATCGGGCGCCTGCCTCGTTCCACCGCGAGATCCACCAGATCGTCGATGGCGGCCCGCACTGCAGCCGGATTGGCATTGTAGGTGTCATTGATGAACAGCCAGGCCCCTGCCTGCACCACATCGCCGCGTGCCGGACTGAAGACGACATCCCTGACGCCGCCGATACATTCCCCTGGGTCTAGACCGGCACCGTAGCAGGCGGCGACGGCCGCAACGGTATTCTCAAGTCTATGTCTAGACAGAAACGGAGTCTCTACCTCAGCCTGCGCTCCAGGCCAGCGCACACCAAGCACGGCGCCACCGCTGGGAGAGCGACCGCTCACTTGTCCCCAAACCTCCGCCTCGCCTTCTCCTGGACCCAGGGCGAAGCGCAGCGTGCGACAACGGACCTGCTGCAAATACGGTGCCAAAGCGGCGCACGCAGCAGGGATGACGGCGGTACGAGAACGGTCCATGTCGAGGATCAGCTCAGCCTTTGCTTCAGCTATACTCTCAAGGGATCCCAGAAGCTCAAGGTGAACTGGATAGATGTTGGTTATCACGCCGACATCTGCCTCGGCTATCCGTGCGAGCGCGGCGATCTGACCCTTTCCCCGCATGCCCATCTCCACCACCGCGAGCTCAGTATCGACCTCCAAGGAGAGCAACGTCAGAGGCACGCCTATCTCGTTGTTCTGATTGGCAGCAGTCGCCACCACCTTGCCGGTCCGGCCGGCCATCGCCGCGATGAGGTCCTTGGTACTCGTCTTCCCCACGCTCCCGGTGACCGCGATCACCTTCGCCTCGCTCTTGCGCCGCACGGCCCTGGCCAAGAGACCGAGGGCCTCGATAGTGTCCTGCACCGGGACGACCCTCGGGTCGCCTGCGAGCGCCGGGCGCACCGACACCGACTCAGCCTCGCCCAGTCGGCTCGCGCAGACGAGCGCGGCGCTCGCGCCCCCACACAGTGCCTGGGCGACGAAAGCGTGCCCGTCGAAGTTCTCGCCCTGCAGCGCCACAAAGAGATCACCGGGCCGCATCGTCCGCGTGTCGGTACTCACCGCATGCACCGCTCCAGGAAACGCATCCAGACCCAGGGCCTCGGCGACTTCCGCCGCGCTCAAAGGGATCATCGCGCGGCCCTCAGCGACTCCTCTATCAACTCCCGGGTCACGACACGGTCGTCGAAGGGTACCTTGTGATCGGCGAACTCTTGGCCGGACTCGTGTCCCTTGCCCAAGAATGAGCACCACGTCGTCGGGATGTGCGCCCGCAAGAGCCAACCTGATGGCCTCCCGGCGATCCGCCTCCACAATGATGCCGTCTCGCGAGATGACGCCCCCGAGGATCTCGGCTATGATCGCCCCCGGATCTTCGCTGCGAGGGTTATCCGATGTAATGACCAGGCGATCGGCAAGAGTTCCGGCTTCACGCCCCATCTGAGGCCGCTTGCCTCTGTCCCGGTCTCCGCCACAACCCAATACGGCGATCAGACGGCCCTTGGTGATGGCGCGCGCAGTCTCGAGCACGTTGCGCACCGAATCGGGAGTGTGGGCGTAGTCTACGAGGACCGTGTACGGCTGACCTGCCTCCACTCGCTCCATGCGTCCGGGAACACCGGGGAACTCCCGCAACGCAGCCAGCATGTCCTCCATATCCAGACCCAAGCCTATGCCGATACCCAGAGCCGTGAGAACGTTGGCTACATTGAAAGCGCCCACCAGACCGCTCTGCACCTCAAAGAGGGCCGCGCCCGTCCTCGATCGGCCCGCGCCCGGATCGGGCTCTGTGCCTTCCCGGCCCCCCAGCAGTCGGAGTGCGTTTGCCCGCACCTCGAGAGTACCGCGAGTCCCCCGTGGACCTATGACGTAGTCGCGCATGACCAGATCGGCATCGCGCGGCTCAAGTGAGGATGTCGAGAAGGTGAGAAGAGACGCAGCCGGATACTCCTCTGCCAGCAGGCGCCCATACTCATCGTCCACGTTGATGACCGCGACGCTCTGCGCCCGCGTGAAGACGGGTTCTACGAACAGCCTGCGCTTAGCCTCGAAGTAGGCTTCCAGAGTATCGTGATAGTCGAGATGATCCTGGGTGAGGTTGGTGAAGGCCACCACCCTGAAGTCGATCCCCAACACGCGACCAAGGTCCAGAGCGTGCGAGGACACCTCCATGACCGCAGCTTTGTCCCCCGCCTCCAGCATGGCTGCGAGATCTCGCTGCACGTCGACGGCTTCGGGAGTCGTTCGGCCGGCAGGCGTGGAGACACCGCCCACGCGTCGCTCGATGGTGCCCAGCAGCCCGGCGCGAAGACCGGCCGCGTCCAGGAGATGGGCCACCAGATAGGCCGACGTGGTCTTTCCGTTAGTGCCGGTGATACCCACAGTGAGAAGACGAGCGCTGGGATGGCGGTAGAAAGCGGCTGCCACCGGCCCCGTGGTCCGGCGCACAGAGGGCAGCACGACCTGGGCGACGGGAAGGTCGAGGAGACGCTCGACGCAGAGCGCGACCGCCCCCCGCTCCACGGCCTCGGGCGCATAGTCGTGGCCATCATGCAAGAAACCCGGCACACAGAAGAAGAGCGAGCCCAACGATACCTGGTCACTGCGATAGGCGAGAGAAGTCACCCGGGTCTCGGGCGAGCCGACGAGCCGGCCACCCTGCACGTCTTGGAATAGATCTGCGAGTCTCACGTGTGCGGATTCTAGCATCAACCTCGTTCGCCCTCGGCGTCGGGAAACGATGGAAGAACGCCCCGGTCAGTCACCCTTGCTCACCGTCACGTCGCCTTCTCCCGGTGGAATGCCGAGAATGCGCAACGATAGATCGGCTATCTTCGAGAAGGCGGGAGCCGCCACCCAGGCCCCCAGGTGCTCCGTGCCCGGTTCATCCACCATCACCAGTATCACCAAGCGGGGTTGATCGGCCGGTACCATGCCCACGAAGGACGCTACGAAGCGGTCGTCGGCGTATCCACCGTTCTCCTCGTCCACCTTCTGTGCGGTCCCTGTCTTCCCTGCCACCTGGTAGCCCGCCACCTGGGCCCTGGTACCTGTGCCGTCTTCCACGGTCACGGCCAGCATCTCGCGGAGATCGGCAGCCACAGTCTGGCTGACCACTCGGCGGGTCCAAGGCGAAGTCGCGCCACGCACAAGGTGTGGCTGCACCAGGACGCCGTCGTTCGCGATGGCAGCGTACGCAGTCGCCAGCTGAAGAGGACTGGCCGAGATACCCTGCCCGATGGGGACGTTGGCGATAGTGGTTCCCGACCATTTGTCCGGGGACAGCATGGTGCCCGGTGCCTCGCCCGGGAAGTCGATACCAAGCTTCTTGGTGAAGCCGAACATCTCGATCATATCGACCAGGCGGTCCTTGCCCAACTCCAAACCCAGGGTCACCGCCCCCACGTTCGACGACTGAGCCAATATGTCCGTGACCGTCAGTTCGCGCACCTCGGGAAGGTCCTTGTGCGACTCGTGGACCACGCGGTCGTAGACCTGTATGTCCTTGCCCAGTTTGAAGACGGTCTCAGGCGTCACCAGCCCGGCCTCCAGAGCGGCCGCGGCCACGACCATCTTGAAGGTGGATCCCGGCTCGTATTGGTCTGTCACGACCCAATTGCGGCGGTCCTGCTCGTCCACCGTCCCGTACGCGTTCGTGTCGAACACCGGGGTGTTGGCCATGGCCAGGATCTCGCCGCTGTGAGGCTCTATGACCACTGCACAGGCCTTCTTCGCATGGAACTCCTCCACCACATCGACCAGGACCTGCTCAACCTGGAACTGGATGTCTTTGTCGATGGTCAGGGTGATGGATCCCCCTGGTGCAGCTTCCTCAAGATTGGTTGTCGCCAGTCTGTTGCCGGAGAGATCGCTTACCACTTGGAGCTGCCCCGGTCTCCCCGCGAGTAGCTCCTCATACTCCTTCTCCAGTCCGGCCAGACCGACGTTGTCCGTCCCCACGAACCCGAGCACCTGAGGCGCGAGAGCTCCCGTCGGGTAAACCCTCTTGTCTTCCGCGCACACGAAGATGCCGTCGAGATCGAGGGCCACGACCTTCTCACCCCGGTCCGCTTCGATCTTCCTGGCCAGATACTTGAAGCCGGTGTTCTGGTTCAACTTCTCGAGCAGCGAGTCTACAGGTTGTTCCAGGATCGGGGCGAGCACCTTGGCCACGGTCAACGGATCCCCGATCTGCTTGGGATTGGCGTATACGGTGGCCATCGTCTGCGAGACGGCCAACCGACATCCGTCACGATCGTAGATGATCCCCCGAGGGGCATCGAGTTGGATGACACGGCTGTACTGCTCCTGACCTTTGGCCCGCAGATCGGGCGCGGCGATAACCTGGACATAGAAAGTCCGGGCAAAGAGAGCGACAAGAAAGACCACCGCCAGACCCATGAACAGCGCAAGGCGCGCGTTGCTGGGCCGCAACCTCACCGGAATCACCGGCCGGCTACGGTCGTATCACCCTCCACTGCCGCCTCTTCCTGCGTAGCCGCGAGATAGTGCACAGATGTGGCCGGCACCAAACCGAGCTCCACGGCTTGCTCTGCTACGCGATCCGGCGCCGAAAGTGCGGACACCTGCGCGGACAGTTCCGAAGCCGCCGCTGCGAGCTCCTTCTCCTGTGACTCCAAGCGCCCCATCGCTGATTCCACCCCGGTGGTGGCCGAACCGACAAGAACGGGGCACACGAACCCGACAGCGAGAAAGAGCATGGCCGCGACAACAACGAGGAAGATGACACCACGGCGGGGGCGTCGATTGACGACAACCTTGAGTTCAGGTTTAGTCTCCGCGCGCTCACTCTCCAGCTCCGGCTGAGGTAGGCGGGCGGTGGCCTCCCTACCGTAGTAGCGCGCCGTCTGCGAGCGGGCGGAGGAGCGGGCCGCACTTCGCCTCGCAGCGGCTGAGGGCTCCAGACCCTCTACGAAGGCGCTCGTCCCATGACTGCGCGGTGACGCAGCCATCAGATCTTCCTCAGTGCACGTAACTTCGCTGAACTCGAGCGGGGATTGGCCTCCAGCTCTCTCGACCCTGGTGTGAGGGCTTTGCGAGTAAGAACATCACCGTCAGGCTTACCCCCACACACGCAAATGGGAAAGTCGGGTGGGCAGGTGCAACCGCGGGCCGTGTCGGCGAAGAATTCTTTGACAAGACGGTCTTCCAAGGAATGAAAACTGATCACGGCCATGATGCCGCCGGGCTCGAGCAGTGCGAAGGCTTCGGGGAGAGCCCTCCGCAGGCTGTTCAGTTCGTCGTTCACCTCTATCCTGAGCGCCTGGAACACACGCCGGGCAGGGTTACCGGCACCGAACCGCGCCGGCGTGGGGATGGCGCGCTTGATGGTCTCCACGAGTTCTGCAGTGCGCTCGAAGGGGCCGCTGCGCCGGCGGTACACCACAGTGCGAGCAATCCGGCGGGAATACCGTTCCTCCCCGTACTTGGTGAACAGCTCGGCAAGATCCTCCTCCGACCAGGAATTGAGAATATCCGCTGCGGTCACTTCGAGGTCCGGATCCATCCGCATGTCGAGGGGGGCATCGTAGTTGTAGGAGAAGCCCCGCTCGGGCGTGTCGATCTGCATGCTGCTCACGCCGAGGTCCATGTAGATGTGGGTGAAGCTCGAGCCCTCCTGCAGCAACTCAGCCAACACCTCGGCGAAGTTGCCCCCGAGGAAGCGAGAGGTGCAACGAAGGGTTTCCCTAAGATCCAGGTAGTACTCCTCGGCGACGGGGTCCTGGTCGCAGGCGACCAGCAGTGCCCTCGGACCGAGTTCCCTCGCCGCCGCCGCGGCATGGCCTCCGGCTCCGAACGTGCAGTCCATTACCCGGCTGTCTGGACGCATCTCCAATACGTCCATGAGCTCTCGGGTCAGAACGGGTATATGCGCCATGGCCATCTCCCTGACAAAGGAGGCTGCCACACTAGGCATCGCCGCCTCCCCCCTGTTCGAACTCCGCCAGCGTCGTCGGGTTCCAGATCTCCAGATGTGTCCGGTTGCCCAGGATCTTCACCTTGCCGGACAGGTCCAACTCCTTGATGCGCTGCGCCGGAAGGAGCACTCTTCCCTGCCGGTCGGGCTCCACAAGGTCCTGATTGCGATAGATGCTCCGCGTGCGCCAACTGTCGGCCTCATTCTCGAAAACGTTGAGAGGTTCTATGTACTTCTCGTCGAACTCTCTCCATGCGGCGGGGTGATAGACCCGCACGCAGGGCTCCCGATCCTGAAAGCGAACCAGCACCGCGCCCCGGCTGAAGTACTCCCGATACCGGGCGGGCAGCGTGATGCGACCCTTGGGATCCAAGGTGTGGTCGAACTCGCCGGATAGTAGTTCGCGTTGCATAGCCCCACTTTAAACCTAATTCCTCCACTTAGCAACACTTTGTACCACTTCAACGTCGTGAATCCTCCATTGCGTCTCCTTCGCCCCTCCAGAGACCCATCCCAGCCCGCTATGCGGCAGCACAGAATAGTGCATATCAATGTCTCTGCATCATATCTTGCAGTCATTGTGCCACTCTCTCCGAGGACGCGTGCGGTGGGAATCCAGAGTGCTCCGCCGGGCCGAGCGCGCCGGAGTCGGTCAGAAGGACCCTGGCAAAGAGGGTCGGAGCCTAGATCTTGCGCAGTGGGGCGTAGTCGAGCAGCAAACGCTTCTGCTCTCCGAGGTCCGCGAAGAAGACGCGAGCCACTCCCCCGGGTTCCACGCCCAGGACGATACCCTCCCCGAATTTGGCATGCAGCACCCGGTCACCTGCCGACAGACCCGCCGCGCGGGTGCCTTCGCCCGGCCCTCGCGGCTGCGGGGAGGAGCGAGTGGCGGGCCCCCTGCCCGCGAAGGAGGGTTGGCCGGTCCGACGTGCGGCCTGGAAGCGCTCTCCGACCCTGTCGGCCCCTCCACGACGCTCTGTCAATTCTCCCGGGATCTCGGTGAGAAAACGGCTGGGCAGTCTGTAGCCACCGCCTCCGTGCAGCATCCGCGATCGGGCATGCGAAAGGATCAGTCTGTCTTGGGCCCGGGTCATGCCCACATAGCAGAGCCGCCTCTCCTCCTCCAGGCGCTGCTCATCGAGCGACCGTGAGTGAGGAAGCAGCCCTTCTTCCATCCCCGTCACGAACACCACCGGGAACTCAAGTCCCTTGGCGTTGTGCAACGTCATGAGGGTGACGGCCGTCTGGCCGGCCTCCAGCCCATCAACGTCGGCGTAGAGGCTGATCTCCTGAAGAAAATCCGTCAGTCGACCCTCGGGATTCATCCTGTCGAACTCATCAGCCACGCCCACGAACTCCTCGAGGTTCTCCAGGCGACCCTCGGCTTCGATGGTCCTCTCGGCTGTCAACGCCGCCTTCAGACCGCTCTCCCCCAGGACCATCCGCACTACAGAAGCCACGGGCACGTGTGTGCTCTCGGCCTTACCGTCGCCGGGCGGCTCGCCCTCACCCGGTCGCTCGCTCTCACCCGGCCTCTCGCTCTCACCCGGCACCTCGCCGCACTCCCCGGTCCAGCGCACGAGGCTCTCGCCCAAGCGCCGACAGGCGTTACCGGCGGAAGCCGTGAATCCCGGCACCTCGGAGACTTCGAGCAGGCTGTCACGCAGAGGCAGGGCGTTCTCGGCAGCGAAGGACTGCAGCCTCCCGATAGCCACATCACCCAGACCGCGACGGGGAGTGTTGATGATGCGCAGCAGCGAAACATCGTCACTCGTGTTCACGACCACGCGCAGATACGCAAGCAGGTCTTTGATCTCCGCCCTGTGGTAGAACTTGGTTCCCCCCACTATGCGGTATGTGATGCCTTGGCGCACCAGCATGTCCTCGAGCACGCGGGACTGGGCGTTAACCCGGTAGAAGACCGCAACCTCGGAAGCCGGACGATCACGCAGAACGGCCACGAGTTCCTCGGCCACCATGCGCGCTTCTTCGTGCTCGTCCGCACATTCAAGCACGCTCACCCGTTCCCCCGTGCCTCGCTCACTCCAGAGGTTCTTGGCCTTCCGCCCGCGATTGTGCGCCACCAGAGCGTTGGCCGCTTTCAAGATGGTGTTGGTGGAGCGGTAATTCTGTTCCAGCTTGATGACCCTGGCATCGGGGAAGTCTTCCTCGAAGCTGAGGATGTTGCGGATGTCCGCGCCCCGCCACGAATACACCGATTGATCGTCGTCGCCCACCACCGTCACCTGGCGATGCTCCTCGGTGAGCAGACACACCAGACGATACTGGGCTCGGTTGGTGTCCTGGTACTCATCTACGAGAACATGGCGGAAGAGGCCACGGTAGTACTGCAGCCGTTCGGGGAAGAGCTGCATCACGTCGACCGTGCGCATGAGCAGGTCGTCGAAATCCAGAGCGTTGACCTGCAGAAGCCGTTTCTGGTAGCGCTTGTAGACCTGGGCCGCCACGTCCAGAGGGCTCGAGCGGCCGTCATCCCAGGCGTCTATCTCAGCGCCACTTCCTCTGCGGCCCGGTGCGGCGCTCTGGCCGAAGGCCGACCCTCGATTTTCCTCCACGGCCATGTTCTTCGAGAAATCGTCCACGTCGATGAGCTTGTTCTTGGCATCGGAGATCAGATTCTGGACGGACCGAGGAGGAAAGCGCTTGGCATCGAGGCGCAGGTCCTCAAGGCAGTGCTTGATGAGTCTGAGGGAGTCATCCTCGTCGTAGATGGTGAAGTTGGAGCGGTAGCCGAGCAACGCGGCGTCCTGGCGGAGTATGCGCGCGCACGCTGAGTGGAAGGTGCACACCCACATCCATCTGGAGTCTGTCCCCAGCAGACCCTGGACTCTGTCCTTCATCTCCCCGGCCGCCTTGTTGGTGAAGGTGATGGACAGGATCTGGTGGGGTCTGACTCGGCCGCTCTGGATCAGGTGGGCAAGGCGATGGGTCAACACGCGCGTCTTGCCCGAGCCGGCCCCGGCCAGGACCAGCAGAGGACCGCCCTCGTGGAACACGGCTGCCCGCTGCTGCTCGTTCAGTTCTGGGGATGAGGAGGGGCCGGCGCTTTCGGACGGGGGAGGACCATCACTCGTCATGGCATGCACACCTTCATGTTCCTCCGGCCGGGCCACCGGCATGTTGGTCGATCTCGTCCCCAACTTCACTGGGAGCACAGCAGGGACAACGCGGGTCGCGTTCCAGAGCGATCATCTCGAACACCAGATCCCAGAGGTCAAGCACGAGCAGAGACCGATTACGCATCCCGGGGGCCACGATGAGTTTGATGACCTCGGTCGCCTCCACACTGGCAATGGTCGCAACTACAGTATTCAGGATACCTGCCACGTCCGCAGTAGGGGCGGCAGCCTTGCTCGGGAGTTCGGTCACGAGGCAGCGCAGACACGGTCCGTCATTGGGAACGATGGTCATGCTCATGCCACTGGTCGCGATCACCCCTCCATACACCCACGGCATCCCGTTCTTGACGCAGTACTCGTTGATGAGAAAGCGGGTGGGGAAGTTGTCGGTGCCATCGACCAAGAGATCGAGGTCGGCGGCAAAGGCCGGGAGGGAATCCTCGCCCAGCCTCACGACCCGCGGTTCTATCACGACCTCACTGTTGATGGCGCGCAGATGCGCCGCCGCCGCTTCCGCCTTAGGTACGCGGCGACGCACGTCGGCCTCGTCATAGAGGACCTGGCGCTGCAGGTTGTGCAGTTCGGGGAAGTCGTCGTCGGCGATCCGAAGGTGACCGACCCCTGCTCGCACCAGATGGTTGGCGATCACTGAGCCCAGTGCCCCGCATCCGATCAGTCCGACCCGGGCCGCGGACAGTCTCTCCTGGCCGTCGACCCCTATGGCGGGGAGTATGATCTGGCGACTATAGCGATAGAGCCTGTCGCCCTCGTCTTCCCAGTTCCGTCCACTCTCACCCGTCATGTACTAACGACCTCCTGCCGTGCTGGTCGAGGGGATGTCATCGATGGGCAGTGACGGCGCAAGATCCTTACCCACCACCACGACCACGTGCCCCGGTTGCAGCGTCTCGTCGACCGCTATCTCTCCAGCCCCCAAGAGGGTCCGTATCTGCTGGGCGGCCACCGCCGCGCCGGGCGACGTCGATATGATCGTCCGCTGAACGTCGGGGAAGCCGGGCGCGTTAGAGAAGGGCAACACGGTGAAGCCCAGCACCATCAGGGGCTGAGCGGCCGTCTCAGCCGCGCGCACCGCTCCTGAACCGTTCTGCACTTCAAGTACAGTCCCGGCCATAACACCTGCGAGCCCCGTGACCGCCAGTAGCTGCCGCGTCGCCACCACGTCGGCTTCGAAATATTCGAACCCTTGCCCGGCGACCGCTTGCCCCGGCAGCACGGCCGCCTCCCAGGCGCTGCCCGCGACTTCCATCCCCATTGCGGCGACGGCGTCTTGCACCGCCGTCGCGTCGCCCTCCAAGGGTAGCCCGCCCCACGTGTACGCGTTGGTACCGGCCAGACGGGCGGCGAGGAGGACGGCAGAAGCCGCCCTCCTCGCCGCCCGGGCATCGGTGTCGGCCTCAGAAGGCCTGTCCACTGAGACCCCCGCCTCCTGCAGAGCCGCCTCCAACGCGCCTATCTCCAGCGAGGCCGCCGCCCCAGGAACGACTCCCAGGATGGTCTCCAACCCGGAAAGAAAGTCCTCCACTTCGCCGGAAGCGTACACCTCGAACATGGTGCCAAAGTCCGCGGCGGTCTTCATCAATGTGTCGGCGGGCATACCAAGGGAGATTCCTCCCTGTCCCGTCGGCTGCAGCACCACCACGGCGTCCAGGGCGCCATCATCAGTGAGCAGGAGGGCCACCCCCGGGGATTGCGGCCCGGCAGGAGTGACCACCGGAGAGGTGACCGGCGGCTGAGCGGGCGGTATCGTAGAAGGCGGCGCAGTCGAAGAGACCGCAGTGGACGTCGACGATATGCTCTCCGATGTCACCGACGACCCAGCCGCGTCTGTGGCCGGGTCCACCTGCGTCGCGTCAGAGCCCGCGTCGGTGTCCCCCAAGAACACCAAGGAGACGACCAGCGCCGCGATCACCAAGAGGACGACCAGCGCGAGTCCCACGAACCGGCCTCTCTGCCGGCGCCGGCGGGCCCTGCTCTTGATCGAGCGTCGCTCGGCTCGAGATCGGGATGCGCCAGACTGCATGTCTTCCGCCATGTCTGCTCCCATGTCGGGGACGTCGCTGGCCCGGCGACGCCGGCGACCGTTCTCCAAGTCGCTCACGCGCCAGGCTCCCCATCCCCCGGGGCCTCCACCACGTGATCCCCGCGGTACTGACCGGACTTGTCAATCAACTGGGACACCGGATCAGGCAGCAGGTAGCGGGCGGCCCTTCCCAAGGCCAGACGTTCCCGTATCATGCTCGACGATATGGCCAGTGCCGGTATCTCCATGAACCGCACACAGGTATCCCTGCCTCCGCCCTCACCGCCCGGCACAAGGGACTCAAGCACCTCCGCCAGACGCCCGATCTCATAGCCGGGCCGGCTGGCCGCGATCAGTGTGCAGAGTTCGAGCACGCGGAGAGGCCGCTTCCAGGTCAGGATGTCGAGTACGGCGTCGGCGCCGGTGATGAAGAACAAGCGCGCGTCGTCAGCCAAAGTCCGCCGCAGGTACTCCAACGTATCCACTGTGTAGCCGACACCCTCACGATCCAGTTCGTGGCGCGATACCAGGAAGCGAGGGTGCGAGGCCGTGGCCGCCGATACCAGCAGGTAGCGGAATTCGGCCGGAGCCATGTGCCGCGGCTTGTGAGGGTGACGCCCCGCCGGCATGAAGACCACCAGATCCAGGTCGAACTGGACCAACGCCTCCTCTGCCGTGACCAGGTGTGCGACGTGGATGGGGTCGAAAGCACCGCCCATGATGCCCAAACGCAGACCGGGGCGCCCGCGCAGGCGCTGGATGGGGTCTTCCTCAGCGACGCCACGCAGCTGTTCAGGTGGCACCGTTGTGCTGGATGTATCATCCATGAGCCCTACCTGACGTGGCCCCTTCCTGTGATCACGTACTTGGTGGAAGTCAGTTCTTTGAGCGCCAAGGGCCCGCGGGCGTGCAGTTTCTGAGTAGAGATGCCTATCTCTGCTCCCAGGCCGAAGACCCCACCGTCGGTGAAACGAGTAGAGGCGTTGATATAGACCGCAGCTGCGTCGACTCCCTCGACGAAACGTCGGCTCGCCTCGAGATCGCTGGTGATGATGGCCTCAGAATGCCCCGTGCCGTAGCGAGCGATGTGATCGACAGCTTCGTCCAGGCTCTCGACGACTCTCACCGCCATCTCCAGCCCAAGAAACTCGGTGGCATAGTGCTTGTCGGTCGCTCGCAGGAGTTTGAAATCGGTCTCCCCTACCAGTTCACGCGTCCGTGCATCCACGTGAAGCTTGACCTTGCGCTCATGGAGAGCGCGCAGGGCGCCGGGGAGGAATGTGGACGCAACGGCCTCGTGTACAAGCAACGTCTCCGCGGCGTTGCACACGCCCGGTCTCTGTACCTTGGCGTTGACGGTTATATCCAGGGCGTGTTTCAGATCGGCATCCTTGTCGACGTAGATGTGGCAGTTACCGCCGGCTGCGTAGATGACGGGCACCTTCGAGTGCTCGAGCAGGAAGTCCTTGAGAGCCTCGCCTCCCCGGGGGATGACGAGGTCGATCTGGTCGCGGAACTGCAGCAGTTCGACGAGAACCGCCCTGTCCTTGCTGGACACGAACTGGATGCAATCGCCCGGAAGCCCGGCCTCCATGGCCGCCCCGGTTATGACCTCGGCCAAGATGCGGTTGGACCTATAGGCATCGCTGCCTCCGCGCAGGATCACGGAGTTGCCGGTCTTGAGGCAGAGCGCGGCGGCGTCGACGGTCACGTTGGGACGGGCCTCGTACACCACCATGACCACACCGAAGGGGACTCTCACCTTCTCGATGGCAAGACCTTCGGGAGTGCGCCAGCCCGATATCACCTCGCCCACGGGGTCGGGCAGTGCCGTGATGTCGCGCAGGCTGCGCGCGATGCCATGGAGCCTCTCTTCATCCAGCCACAGCCGGTCGACAAGAGCCCCCGAAAGACCCTTCTTTCGACCTTCCTCCACATCCTTCTGATTCTCGGCAAGGATCTCCCCGGAGCGGCGCTCCAGAGCCTCCGCCATGGCAATGAGGGCCTTGTTCTTTGTGGCTGCACTCGCCGCGGCCAAGCGACGCGAGGCCGTCTTGGCGCTGGTTGCCAGTTCCCTTGTCTTCAAGTCACTCCGCTCCTTCAACACATACGCACGAGATAGTCTCTATGGATAGCCTCCGGCGAAGCCTGGGGCAACATCTCGGCCACCCGGTGGCTTTGCATCCCCTTGACCCGCTCCAATTCCTTTCTGGAGTAGGTGACCAGACCCTTTGCCAACTCGACACCCTGCTCATCCACCACCATGACGGCGTCCCCGGCGGCGAAGTCGCCCTCCACGTCCAAGATGCCCACCGGCAGCAGGCTCCCCTTACCGCGCAGAGCCTTGGCCGCTCCGGCATCGACCACCACCGTACCGCGCGCCTGTTTGCCATAGAGCAGCCAGAGCTTGTAGTCCTGCAGTCCCAGCGGACGTGCGGGAAAACGGGTCCCCACCGGCTCCCCCGAGACGCAGGCCCGCAGCACTCCGGGACGCTCACCCATGGCGATGACGGCTTCCACACCGCCGCTGGTCGCTATGCGGGCACTGTTGACCTTGCTGCCCATGCCGCCCGACCCCAGAGGACCGGTCGCGCCGATGCGAACGCACTCCATCTCGCCGATGTCGTCCACGAGTGAGATGAGCCTGGCCTCCGCATCCTCTTTGGGGTCGGCAGTGTACAGACCTTCCGTGTCGGTCAGCAGCACGAGCAGGTCGGCCTTCACCAACAGCGCCACCTGGGCAGCCAGGGCGTCGTTGTCCCCAAAGCAGAGTTCATCTGTGGACGTGGTGTCGTTCTCATTGACGATGGGCACAACGCGCCAGTCAAGGAGGCGGCGAAGGGTGTTGCGCGCATTGATGTACTGGGTGCGGGCGGACACATCAAAAGCAGTAAGCAACACCTGGGCGGTGACCACCTCTTCGTGCGCGAACAACTCGGTGTAGATGTGATAGAGACGGCCCTGTCCCACAGCGGCGGCCGCCTGCAGGTCCACCACTTCGGTGGGTCGCTCCTTCTTGCCGAGGACGCCCACGCCTGACGAGACGGCGCCAGAAGACACCAGCAGCATGCGATGACCCTCGGCCTGCAGCCCGGCCACTTCCGCCACCAAGCCGGCCACAGGGTTGAGGCGGAACCGGCCGCGGGCGTCGGTGAGCGTGCTGGAGCCGATCTTCACCACCACCGTCTTGCCTGCAGTTTTCGCTGCCACCGTCACACCCCTATTGAAACTCGAACTCGTAGCCCTCGATGTCGACGTCGTCACCCGGCTGCGCACCCTTGGCCCGAAGAGCCGCGTACACGCCCAGGCGATCGAGTCTCTCCCCCAGATACCTGACAGCTTCGTCGTCAGAAAGGTCGAACCTGCTCACCAGCCGGCGCACGGTCGCTCCCCGCACCACGAGACGGTCCTTGTCACGCTCCACCCAGAACACCTTTGAAGATGACGCCTCGGGCCGATAGGTCACGTGACCCTCACGGTCGTTCGCGATACCAATGTCAGGGCCGCCTGCCTCGGCGCGGATCTCCTCCAGGCCCGCGGCAGTCTCCACATCCGCAGCCAGCAGATCCCTCAGGAAAGGGCCCACCCAGTGGAGCAGCGCTGAGAGCCCCGCTCCCGTGGCGGCCGACACCGGCCAAATAAGGCGCTCTACGGGCGGCTGTTCATCGTCGACGAGGAACGAGAAGGATGGATGTCCTGCGATCCTGAGCGATTCTATCTCCCCGGCGAACAGATTGATGTTCTCACGGACAGTATCGGCAGACACCGCGTCTATCTTGTTAAGGAGCACCACCTGGGGCTTCCTGCCCAGATCGGCGGCATGTGCATCGAGTTCGCCCAGGATGGTGCGAAACCCCTCCAGGGCCTCCGTGCCATAGTACCCGGTCAGGTCGACCACATGCATGAGAAGTTGGCAGCGCTCCAGATGAGCCAAGAACTCGTGTCCCAAGCCCACGCCTTCACTCGCTCCCTCCAGCAGCCCGGGCACGTCCGCGAGCGTGAACACGTCGCCCTCACCAGACCAGTCCACGATCCCCAGCATAGGCTCCAGAGTCGTGAACGGATAGGCGGCCACCTTGGGCTTTGCGTTGGACAGACGCCTGAGCAGGGATGACTTGCCCGCATTGGGAAGGCCAGCAAGTCCGGCGTCGGCCATGAGCTTGAGCGACAGCCTCAGCCAACCGCCCTCTCCCGCCTCTCCCAATTCCGCAAACTTGGGTGCCTGCCGAACCGAACTCACAAAACGGGCGTTGCCGCGGCCGCCGGCTCCCCCTTGGGCTATCACAATGCGCTGCTCGGCACGCACGAGATCGGCGACGAGTTCGTCTTCCATCCACACCTGCGTCCCCCGGGGTACCTTCACGACTGCGTCGTCACCGTCGGCGCCATGCCTGCGAGCACCCTGACCGGGTCGCCCTGACTCCGCCTTGAAGTGGACTTTGTATGTGAAGGGCTGCAGGTCGCGCAACTGAGGATCGACGATGACGATGACGTCTCCACCGCGCCCTCCATCACCACCGTCAGGCCCCCCGCGCGGGACATGCTTCTCCCTGCGAAAAGAAACGCAGCCGTTCCCGCCATCTCCGGCCGCCACATGGATCTTTGCGTGATCGAAGAACATGGCGGCCCCCCTTCAGAAGGCGAGCCCGGCCGCGTGTACGCGGACCGTTACTCGGCTACGATGCTGACGACGCGACCCGCCTTGCCCGTGCTGAACACCACTTTGCCGTGGGCCTTGGCGAACAAGGTATCGTCCGATCCGATGCCAACGTTCACGCCGGGACGAAAACGAGTGCCCCGCTGGCGCACCAGTATGGCGCCGGCTTTGACCGTCTCACCGGCGAATGCCTTGACGCCCAGCCGCTGGGCGTTTGAATCGCGGCCGTTCCTGGAACTACCGCCGCCTTTTTTGTGAGCCATGGCTTGTCCCTCCTAAGCGATCTTCTGCACTTCGAGGCGAGTGAGCGCCGAACGGAAGCCGGCCTTCTTGTGCCAGCCACGCTTGGGCTTGAACCTCGAGATGGTGATCTTGGGTCCCCGAAAGTGCTCGACCACACGAGCCGTCACCGTTCCGGGCGCGTCTCCCGCCAACCGCACGTCGCTCCCATCGGCGACCAGCAGCGAGGACCACTCCACGGTGGTCCCTTCGGCGGCATCAAGGCGATCGACTACGATCTCCCGCCCCTCTTCTACACGGTATTGCTTACCGCCGACTCGGACGATGGCGAACATCCCGTACTCCTCACGATTTACTCAAATAGACGGATGGGGCCGCGCTTCGGCGGCCACAAGCAAGGCAGTATAGCAAGCTTCGGCCGTCGCTGCCAACGTCGCCCCCAGGGCGGCCTGTCCCGGAGGGGAGCGAGCGTCCGGACTCGACGCACATTGTCAACCGGAAGCGGGCGCAACGTGATCGAGAGCCACACCGCCGATAGCCCCGGAGAGCACCAGGAAGCAACCACAACATGCCTCCACCCTATCCTGGGGCGACGGGTCGCCGGCCGTCAGCAACGAGAGCATCCGCGGATGTACCTCCGCCCCCACTCCCGGGGTGACCGCCTCACGTGCCATCCTGAGGAGGGCGCGCTCAACCTCTATCAGGGCCGACTCTTCCGAGAGCACGCGCCCCTCTCCACGGCAGGTGGGACAGACGTTTGTCACGATATCCCGCAGACCCGGCGTCACATTCTGCCTGGTCATCTCCACCAGTCCCAAAGGCGAGAGCGCCACCACGTAGGTCTTGGTCCGGTCCTTGGACAACTCCGCCTCGAGGGCACCGATCACGGCGTCACGGTTGCTCTCCGCGGCCATGTCGATGAAGTCGATGACGATGATCCCGCCTATGTCGCGGAGGCGCAATTGACGCACGATCTCGCCACACGCCTCGAGGTTGGTCGTAAGTGTGGTGTCCTCCAGGAAACGCCTGCCCACGTAGCGACCGGTATTGACGTCGATGACCGTCATCGCCTCCGTGGGATCGATCACCAGATAGCCCCCGGAGGGAAGGTCCACCCGTCGCGCGAGAGCCTTGCGGGTCTCGCCTTCGAGTCCGTACTGTTCGAAGAGGGGGTTGACACCCTGGTAGTGCTCGACCCTCGAAGCCAGAGGAGGGGCCACAGCGCGTATGTAGTTGCCCACCCGCCGGTGCAGGCGCTCGTCGTCGACGATCACCCTCTCGACATCCGAGCCGCTGAGATCGCGCACGGCCCTAAGGGCCAACTCGATCTCAGCGTAGACGAGACAGGGAGCGTGCGCGGCGGCTGCGCGCCGCGCCGTCCCCCCCCACACCCGCTGCAAGAAACGGAGGTCGCGCGCCATCATCTCCTCTGAGGCTCCTTCGGCCGCCGTACGCGCGATGAGCCCGCCATCCGAGAGCAGGGAGCGGCACACTTCCTTCAGACGTCCCCGCTCTTCCTCGCCTAAGCGGCGCGAGACACCGGAGTTGCTCCCACCCGGCACGTAGACCACGTAGCGGCCGGCCAGAGACAGATGCGTGGTGAGACGTGGCCCCTTGCTGCCCCTGCCCTCCCGGGCGATCTGCACCAGGATCTCCTGACCCGAGCGGAGGAGCTCCGTGATCTTCCTCCTCGGTTGCCCGCCTCTCGAATCGGCCCCAGACAAGTCGTCCACAGAGAGATACCCGTTGCGCCCCTCACCGATGTCGACGAAGGCAGCATCCATCCCCGCGAGCACGTTCTCCACCCGCGCTTTGTAGATGTTGCCCACACGCGACCGCCTTCCCGGGCGCTCCACGTAGAACTCGGAGACCTCCCCGTCCTCCAGAAGAGCCACGCGGGTCTCCACCCCGTCGCGGGAAACGAGAAGCAGCTTCATCGCAGCTCCAGACTCACGCGCTTTCGGCCACGGACGACGAGAGGGGGTGCGCCAAGGGTGGTCAGCGCCTCGACCACCCTCTCCACCCGGACCGAACCCTGAGGGGTCGTCTTCACGCGGAACCACAGCGTGTAGGCGCATTCCCCCTTGGCCTCCACGCGCACCTCGTCCACGTATGCTTTCACGTCCAAGACCCGGGTTCGCTCCCCGCGCCTGTCCTCGATTGTGAGCGACGGCGCGCAGCGGAGGCGCTCCGCCGCCTCAAGCGGCGGAGCGCCCGGCCCCGTCGCCTCCACATCCACTTCGTAGTACCCCGCCACAACGCGCGCGGCGGCCGGCCGCGCGCCCTCGTACGGTTCCAGAGAGACGATGCCCACGCCGGCGGGCAATGCCGCCCTCAACCTCTGTTCGAAGTCCAGCGGTGGTTCCTCGGCCAAGCTGAACTCGCACAATTCTCTCTCGCCCTCCATCCCCACTGCCAGAGGAAGGGCAAGCGTCAGCAGAGGTTTCGGCCTCAAGCCGGCCGACAACGCCAGCCGCCCCCCGGCCCGACGCACGGCCCGTCGGAACAGCTCGGTCTTGTCCAGGTGACCGACGAACCTGACCTTGCCTCCCAGTGAGAAGGTGAGAAGATAGGTCAGCGGCTCAGCGAGAGACCCACCGCTGCCGGTGGCTCCTTCATCCGCGACCCCTCGGGCAAGTTCGCTCGGGCCGCTGATGGTCGCAGCTCCATGAGTCGGCGGCAGGGCCAGATCGTTTTCCATACCTGGACCACACGCGCCGCAGTCACCGCAGAGATCCCACCGGCAGTCGGCCGTAGTCTGTCCCAGGACAGCCTTCTCCCACTCGCCCCGCAAGTAGTCCCCGTCAACACAGCCGTCTATGACCTCCCAGGGCAGGCGCTCGCCGAGCGGTATCTCCGCAGTCGCCACGCCTTCCGCCGAAAGACCCGCAGCGGCGAGAGCGGCCCGCCAAGCAGGACCGTTGAACTGCTCCGTCCACGAATCGAAGTGCGCTCCGCCCCGCCAGGCTTCCTCTATGACCGTGGCGAATCCCTCGCCCCCTCGAGCCAGAGATGCCTCCAGATAACTCTTGTTGATATCGTGAAGCGCGAGATGCATGCCCCGAGTGTGCAGAGCCGCCCTCAACAGATCCTGGCGCCGGCGCAAAGTCTCCCGATCGGCCATGCCCGCCCACTGAAAGGGAGTGAACGGCTTGGGCACGAAGTTGTTGACGCTGATGTTCAGCCGCAGGCGCGAGGCCCTTTGGCCCAGTGTCCTTCTCCCCAAGTCGCGCACCCGCAGACAAAGGTCGGCGATAGCAAGAACATCATCGTCCTCTTCCAGCGGGAAGCCGATGACGAAGTAGAGCTTGAGGGTGGTGCAGCCGCTGCGGAAGGCCTCCTCGGCAGCGGCCAGCACGTCATCGCCGGTGACGTTCTTGTTGATGATGTCGCGCATACGCTGACTGCCGGCTTCCGGGGCCAAGGTCAACGATGGACCTTTGGGAGAAGCGAGGTGCGCCAAACGCACCGAAGCGGTATCCACCCGCAGTGAAGGCAGCGAGATCCGTACTTCCGGCCGCTCGACCACGAGGCGCCCCAACACGCCCTCCAGCCCGGAGTAGTCCGTTGTCGACAGCGAAGCCAAGGCCAATTCCTGATGGCCGCTGGCCGCCAACTGGGCGACGGCCATCTCCATGACCTCCCGCGGGGAGCGCTCCCTCACGGGTCGATACCACATGCCTGCTTGGCAGAAGCGGCAACCTCTCGTGCAGCCGCGCATGATCTCCACCCAGGAGCGGTCGTGCACGCCGGCTGTGAGCGGCACCAGGCAGGAAGTGGGATAGGGAGATCCCGCCAGCCGCGGAAGCACGCGACGCATGACGTGACTGCTGATCCCGGGGACGTAGACCCCGCTGATGTCGCTCAAACGAGCCTTGGCGTCCCGGCGCGCGCCTTCGCGCTTGGTGGCGGCCAACGCGGCCAGTATCTCGGGAAAGACCTCCTCCCCGTCCCCCACCACGAGGGCATCGAAGAAGGGAGCCATGGGCAGGAAGTTCGCAGTGGCGGGCCCACCTCCGACTACCAGCGGATGGCTCTCACCCCGGTCCTCAGCCCGCAGAGGCAACCCGGCCAGATCGAGCATCTCCAGAACGTTGGTGTAGTTGAACTCGTGTTGAAGGGTCACGGCCAAGAGGTCGCTAGCCGCCACAGGGCTCCAGGTCTCCAAAGTCAGCAGGGGGACCCCGGCCTTCCTCATCTCACCCATCACATCTACCCAGGGCAGGTAGGTGCGCTCCACCTCCACAGCCTCAGCACACCCCGCCAGATGGTATAGGATCTGTATGGCCTGGTTGGAGATGCCGATCTCGTAGGTGTCCGGGAAGCCCAGGACCACCCTGAGGCTGTTCTGGTCGGCGCCGAACCCGGCCCCGGTCCCGAACTCATTCCCGATCAGCCGGGCGGGCTGAGAGACCCTCCCGAGGATGTCCTCGAAATCGCGGTAGTGTTGTCCCTCAGTCAATGCCTGAGGTCGCGCACGAGAGCCACCACCCGCTCCGTGGATGCCGGCGCACCGACCTCGAAGTACTTCTGCGCGGCCGCCCCCACCAGACTTGTGGCTCCGTAGCCGACGAGGGCCTTGTACAGCCAGCCGAACCCGGGCACCAGTGCGACTACCCGGCGGGCGATAGCCCGAAAGCCAAAGCTGAGTCCTATCACCCCCACAAGCTCCAGCGCGCGATCGGCGTCGATCTTCTGGCCGTAGAGACTGGCTAGATTCAACACCATCTTGATCTGGTTGACCGTCATGGCCGGCATGTCGGCTCCGGGCAGAAACACCAAGAGGCCGATGAGAGCGTTCTGACCCGCGGTACGGTGGACAACACGTCGAGCCGCGTACTCCCGCAAAGGAACATAACGACGGCCGAGAGCCACGAGGTCGCGGTCCGCGACGTTCGCACAGGCCGCGAAGAGGCGCGCCCAACCGCTGGATGCGTCGGAGAACGAGAGCCTGACCGTCCGCTCCGAAAGATGCGTGATGATCCCAGTCGCCTGCCGCCCCTCGTCGACCGCCAGTACCGCCGTGCCCTGCACCTTGGTCCAGTCCAGTGCGGCCATCGTCTCAGCCTCGCGCTCCGACGGGATAAGCACCACGAGGAGTTCGCCCGGATAGGTGGACAGACTCGTCAGTTCACGCGGCGAACCGATGAAGGTCGCCGGGGTCGGTCCGCCGCCCGCAAACCTCTCTTGGGCCAGCGTCACCAAGCCGGAGTCACCCGCCAGAAGGAGAGTCGCGGAGCGTCCTGACACATCGCTGACTTCTTGGAAGGCTTCCCTGACCTTGGAGACGTTCACCGGTAACTTGGCCACCTGAAGCCTCCTGATCTGTGTCTCTCTTGCCGTATCACTTGGGCTGACCGGCCACCGAGCGCACATGCACACTCTGGAGAAGGCCAATCGCCATTAAGAATACTACCAGGGAGCTGCTGCCAAAACTCACGAAGGGCAGAGGGATACCGGTCACAGGCATTATCCCGATAGTCATGCCCACGTTCACGAACACCTGGAATACGAGAACACCGGCCACGCCCGCGGCGATGAGTGAGCCATACATGTGCCGGGATTGACGAGCGATACGGAAGGCCCTCCAGATGACCACAGCGAACAAACCAAGGAGCAGGATCGCTCCCATGAACCCCAACTCTTCACCGATGACTGCGAAGATGAAGTCGGTGTGATGGGCGGGCAGGAAGTTCAGATGGGTCTGAGAGCCCTCCAAGAATCCCTTTCCGGCGAACATGCCGCTGCCGACCGCTATCTTGCTCTGAGTGAGCTGGTAGCCCAGCCCCAAGGGATCACTCTCCGGATTGAGAAACAGCGTCAGCCGCAGGAGCTGGTAGTCGTGGAGGACGTTGACTCCCAGGCTGGGCAAGACACGCAGAACGAGCACCCCCGCAGCGAGTGCAGCCCCTGCCAAGGCGCCGAGATGAGGCAGGCGGATGCCCCAGACCACAAGCATAACGGTGAGGATCGCAAAGAAGACCAGTGCCGTACCCAGGTCGGGCTGCAGATAGACAAGGGCCACGGGTACCAAGACGTACAGCACGCACAAGATGACGAAGCGAAAGCGATGCCTGAGCTGCACCCCTTCGGCCAGGACGGCCCCCAGCGAGATGATCAGGAGGAACTTGGCGAGTTCCGAGGTCTGAAGGCGGAAGAAGGGCAGCTGGATCCATCGGTTCGCACCCACGGTCTCGCCCCCGGACCCGACGACGAGGGTGACGACCAACAGGAGCAGCATGAACCCGTAGACGTAGATCTGGCGCGGAGCGAACCACTGGTAGTCGATGACGCTGAAGACCACCATGAGAACCAGGCCGATAAGCACACCGAAGGCCTGTGAGCGTACGTAGTAGAGAGATGAAGAGACGTTGGTGTCGGCGTGGGTGGCCGAGTACAGCATGAGGATGCCATAGACCACGAGAGTGACGGTCGCTCCCAGCAGTATCCAGTCGAGGCCACGCAGATACTCCCCCATCGAGAAGCCCAAGGGCTGACGCCGCTCTCGCGCCGTCTGCAATATCTTGACGGGCTGGCTCAAGCGATCACCCCTACTCTGTGACCGGCACGATCTCAGGACCGCCCGCCTCGGTATGGAAGTAGGCCTCCAAGACCCGGCGAACCATGGGCGCGGCGACAGAGCTGCCGTGGCCGCCCTGCTCCAATATGGCCACCACCGCGATCTCGGGCACGTTGTTGCCGTCCGCAGGCGCGTAGGCCATGAACAGAGCATAGTCGGCGTCGGGCTTCTTCTCGGCCGTGCCCGTCTTGCCTGCAACGGCCACGGGGAAGTCGGCGAAGGTCCCATAGGCCGTGCCCGAGGGGTCGGAGGTCACCATTCTCATGCCCCGCCGGATGGGGCTCAGCACGTCCGGCCCGAACCCCAGTTCGCCCCGTTTCTCGGGCTCGATCTGATGGATGACATTGCCGGAAGCGTCGGTGATCTGCAGGCCCAGGTGTGGGACCCAGACGGTACCGCCGTTTGCGATCGCACTCAGGGCGACGGCCATCTGCAGAGGCGTGACCAGCAGGTCACCTTGGCCGATGGCCAGATTGATCTCATCGCCGGGTTTCCATATCCTGTCGATCTCGGTCTTGCCGTTCTCCGCCTTCCAGTACTTGTCCGGCACGCGGCCACTCGTGGTCTCGTAGGGAATATCGATGCCGGTGTCGCGGCCGAAGCCGAATAGACGCACGCTATCCTGGAGCACGGGCGTGGGCTGGGAGAAGAGAAGCTTTCCCAGATTGTAGAAATACACATCGCACGATCGGGCTATGGCATCGACGAGATTCACATCGCCATGCCCCTCTTCCTTCCAGCACTTCCAGGTCTGACCTGACTCTTTGAACTTCCCGTTGCAGTTGAAGATCGTGTCTGGCGTGACGAGTCCGGCGTTCAGAGCTGCCGCAGCGACGAAGGACTTGAAAGTGGAGCCGGCGGGATACAGACCGTTGAGGGCCCGGTTGAAGAGCGGGTTGTGCGCCGCTTCGTCGGTGAGTTCTCCATACTTGAGCGAACTCATGCCGCCCACCCACAGCGACGGATCGTAGTCCGGGTAGGAGGCCATGGCCAAGACTTGGCCGTTGCGTGGGTCAAGGGCCACTATCGTCCCACCGGCGGCCTCAACGTAGCCCTCCTGGTGAGCCCGCTGGACCCCCTCCACAATGGCCTGCTCGGCCGCGCGCTGCAACTCACTGTCGAGGGTGAGGACCAGGTTGTTGCCCGGCTTAGCGGCCACGTCCTCGAGGAACCGCTTCGGTCGGCCGGCGGCGTCCACTTCCACGGTCTTCCGTCCATCCGTGCCCCGCAGCTTGGAGTCGTAGGTCCGCTCTATCCCGTTCTTGCCCACGTTCGCGCCCAACGGCATGGTGGCGAACTGCTGCTCATCGAGATCCGTCTCAGACACCTCGCCCACATAGCCCACGAGATGGGTGGCAACCGACCTGAAGGGGTAGCTGCGCAGGAAGGTCTTTTCCACCTGCACGCCCGGGAACTCCAGGCTGTGCTCCTTGAGGTAGGCGACTACCGTGTTCTCAGGGACGTCGTTCTGGACGGTGTGGGTGAGGTAGGGATTCATCTTGGCGCGCTCGTACGCCTTGAGAAGGTCTGCGGATGTTACATCCAACAGACCCGCCAGACGCGCTATCTCCTCCGCGAACCCCGTCGCATCCTCGTCGGGATCAATCATGTCCATCGGGAGCAGACCAACGCTGAGACCGGCCCGGTTCTCCACCAATATCTCGCCGTTGCGGTCGTAGATGACACCTCGTGGCGCCTCCACCACCACCTCCCGTACGCGGTTGTTCTGCGCGTAGGTGACGTACTCGTCGCCCGAGAGGATCTGCAGGAACCAGAGCCGGAAGGCCAGCACCCCGAAAAGCACGAGGACCACGAGCAAGAGGACGCCGATCCGGATGCCCATGAACGAGTCATCCTCGGGCGGTGTCCTCTTCCTCACCGGAGAAAGGATGCTCATTCGGTCGCCCCCCTACTGGAGCCTACCAGTACAGCAGGGGCCGGGATGACACGCGCACGCACAAGCAACATGAAGACGGGCACCGTCACCAGCGCGTCCAGCAGCATCTGCGGGATCATCTGTGTCACTACCATGGTGAAAAAGGCTCCGCGCGGCCCCATGGTGTACTGGAACAGGCCATAGAGGAACTGGGCGGCGAAGGAGGCCACCCCGGCCAGCAGGAACACTGCCCAAGGTGTGACCGCCCCTATGCGCCCCGAAAGCATCCCCGCGAAGTAGCCCACCAGCACGTAGATGAAGGAGTGGACGCCGAGGGGTTCGTAGAAGGCCATGCCGGCAAGCAGGCCGGCGAAGAAGCCGAAAAGGGCACCCTCCATAGAGCCTTTTCCGATCGCTATGATGACTGTGAGGATGAGGAAGAGGTCGGCCGTGACCCCGAGGATGCTGATACGCGACACGATCAGCACCTGCAGAGCGACGGCGATGACGAAAAGGAGCAGGAGTTTGCCCACAGCTATGAGTTGTTTGCGCCCCATGCTAGCGCGACGTCGTGGTGGTGGTCGTGGGCGATGATGAGGTCGTAGAAGCCGGCATGGTGGTGGACGTGGCCGGGAAAAGGGGGACGCCCAGCGTCGTGGAGGGGTACGAAGAGTCGGCGCCGGGCGGCGCCAGGACCATCACTTCCTCGAGAACCCGGAAATCCACGAAACTCTGGACTTCGATCTCCTTGTAGATATTGACGTCTTCCTCCCCCACATTGGCCACGATGCCTATGGGGATGGCGGGTGGGAATACACCACCATAGCCCGACGTGACGATCACTCGTTTAGGTTCCACGGTTATGTCACGATCGACGAAGTCCATGGTGAGCGCGCCTGAGACAGAGCCCTCCACGATGCCCTCAGCCCGCGAGCCTTGGATCTTGGCAGCCACACTCGACTCCGAGTCGATGATGAGTTGCACCTGGGCGGAGTGGGCTGTAACACTCACCACCTTGCCCACCAGACCTTTGCCAGAGGGTGAATCGGTGGACATGGGCGTCGCCCCGACCACGACCTGGTTGATCTCCACCCCGTCTGCCGAGCCCTTGTCGATCTGGATCCAGGCCTCCCAGCGCGTCGGCGACTTACCGATCACGCGCGCGATCGTGAACTCGGTGCCTTCGGGGAAGGTCCCCTTATCCTTAAGGTCTAGCAGACCCTTGAGACGCTCGTTCTCCTCCGCCTGCTCCTTGAGCTTCACGGCCTCGCCCTGCAGTTGCTGTAGTTCCGCCCTCAGGCGCGCCGCTTCTTCGTGAGCCGACCGCAGAGTCCGGATCCACTCATAGCCATCCTGAAAGGGCTTGGCCGCTGTCGCACCCCACGATTGCAGAGGGGTCAGGATCCCTGCGCCTGTCTGCTGGATCGCATGCACGGGCCCGCTCTCGGATTCGCGGAAAGAAACGGTGAGCAGAGCCAGAGAGGCTATGATCAAGACGACGAAGACTCCTCGCCGCCAGGCTGGCTTGTTACGCGGCATACCGACCTCCGGTGGCGGGCTGCTGAAGAATGACGTTTCGCCGCGAGAACGCGATGGCCGGGTGTGAGAGAAGAAGGCAGGGAAGCGAGCGTAGCAGCGCTACGTTCGCGACCGAGGACGCACTATCGCGCCGGCCAGTGCGTTCTGGAGGCCTAGACTTCGTTATTCAGCAGCCTCCCAGCTAGTAGCGGCGTCTCCTCGCCCTCTGCGATGCACGGTGCAGTGTGTCGAATTCCTCCAGCGACCTGCCCGAGCCCACGGCGACACAGGTGAGCGGCGACTCGGCCAGGTTGACCGGCATCTGCGTCTCTTCACGCACTCGCTCACACATGCCGCGGAGCAGAGAGCCTCCCCCGGCCATCATGATTCCTCGGTCCATGATGTCCGAAGCCAACTCGGGCGGTGTCTTGTCCAGGGTCGCTTTGATGGCGTCGATTATCTGCGCGACCGGTTCAGCTATGGCCTCCCTGATCTCCTCTGAGGAGATCACCAGTGTCTTGGGCAACCCAGTGACCAGATCACGTCCACGGATCTCGGCCTCCTCTTCCTGCTCCAACGGAAAAGCCGAACCGATCTCAAGCTTCAACTCTTCGGCCGTCTGCGTGCCGATCATGAGCTTATATTCCTTCTTGATGTAGGCGATGATGGCCTCGTCCAACTCATCCCCGCCGATGCGGGCCGACTGCGCCACCACGATGCCGGCCAGGGAGACCACAGCCACTTCACTGGTGCCGCCGCCGATGTCGACGATCATGCTCCCTGTCGCTTCGGCCACCGGTAGCCCTGCGCCGATGGCCGCCGCCATGGGTTCCTCGATGAGATATGCCGAGCGAGCGCCGGCGCTGATGGTCGCCTCTTCTACGGCCCGGCGTTCCACCCCGGTCACTCCGGAAGGGACGCACACCACCACGCGCGGATGAGCCCAGCGATTCTGGTGCACGCGCTGGATGAAATGGCGAAGCATCTGCTCGGTGACGTCAAAGTCGGCGATGACGCCGTCTTTGAGCGGCCTGATGGCCGTGATGGTGCCCGGAGTCCGGCCCAGCATACGCTTCGCGTCGGCACCGACTGCGAGGACATCACCGGTACGGGTATCGATGGCGACGACTGACGGCTCAGAAAGCACTATTCCCCGGCCCCGCACATAGACCAACGTGGTCGCGGTGCCCAGGTCTACTGCCATGTCGCGCCCGGCAAAACCGGTGATGTATTCTGTCCAACCTATGGCGGTGCCTCCGCTCGGTCTTCCCTGCGCCCCTTCTGTCTCAGCTCTGGGACGCGCGGGGTATTATACTCATGGATGCGCCGACGCGCCCGATGTCTTCCTGCTTACGACCAACTTCTTCTTAGCAGGTCGAACCCCAGGTCCAGAAACATGCGTGCGACCATACACAACGGGAGTCCGACCACGTTGCTGTATTCGCCCCGCACCTCGGCCACCACCACAGCGGCCAAGCCTTGGATGGCATATGCGCCGGCCTTGTCTCTCCACTCTCCTGAGGCGACGTAGGCATCGATGTCGGCCTTCTTGAGAGGGAGGAATGTGACGTCGGTCACTGCGCAATCCACGCGCAGGCGACCGGCCACATCGAGCGCAGAGCCGCTCTTCCCGTCCTCGAGGATCTCTGCCCGGCCCCCCAGACCGCGGAGAAGGGCCACCCCAGAGACGACCTGATGCGTGCGCGCCGAGAGCCCCCGCAACATGTCCGCGGCCTCATCCGCTGATGAGGCCTTTCCCATTATCCTGCCGCGAGCAGTGACCACCGTGTCCGTGCCAAGGACGAAGGCTCCTTCGCGGGCGTTGGAGGGGATCGACGCCCCCCGCACCTTGGCGAGAGCGTTGCGACGTGCCAGCAGCCGAGCATCAGGCCCATCGAGCTCCTCCTCCGCACTGGATCGGGCCACCCGAAAAGGTACGCCGATGTCGCTCAGCAGAGAGTGCCGCCGAGGCGACTGCGAAGCGAGGATCAGTTCGAAATCGGGCGGAAACGCAGGACGAAGGTCCACGGACCGCTCAGGAGACGATGTCTTCGGGGGAGAAGAATAGAGCGATCTCGCGCTCGGCGCTCTCGGGCCCATCAGAGCTGTGCACGAGGTTCTGACCTGTGTCCAATCCGAAGTCTCCCCTCACCGTACCGGGAGCCGCGTCCAGGGGGTTGGTCGCCCCCATCATCGCACGCACCACGCTGATAGCCGAAGGACCACCCACCACCAATGCGCAGACGGGGGCCGATGTTATGAAGTCGACAAGTCCCTGGTAGAAGCCCTTGCCCACGTGCTCGGCGTAGTGGCGGCCGGCCAACTCCTCCGTGACCATCAGCATGCGGGCCGCTTTGATGCTGAGGCCGCGCCGTTCCAGGCGGCCGACGACCTCACCGATGAGACCGCGCTGCACACCGTTGGGCTTGACGAGAACCAGCGTCTGCTCCAAGACTCTCTCCTCTGTGGTGGATGAAGGCACACCGCATGCGGGCATGCCGACGGACGAAGCTACCCCAGACCCGTCAGCCGGAAAGCGACTGGCCGCCGAGTAGCCCCCCGCTCTGATCGCCCATGGGCGGCGGGACCCTTCTCACCTTGAGATCGTTCCCGCAGTAGGGGCAGAGCTTCCAGCTTGGCTCCAGGACACGGTCACAACTGGGGCACGCGCTACGCAACTGTCTGCGACAACTCGGGCACGCCACGAAATCCGGCCTGATGAGCTCGCCGCACGAGGGACAGGAACGAAGCACCAGCAACTCCTGTTCCATGGCCCGCATCTCCAGCTCTCGCTCCTGTACCTCGGCGAGGTATTCCGCCGGACGCAGGATGGCATATACCACCGTGCCCATATAGGGAAGGATGAGGGAGGTCAGGACAGCGACGCCCACGATGATGGGATCGTCGATGCGCTTGCGAGCATCCTTGAAGGTCCAGAAGACGAGGGCCAGCCACAGGACCACGAAGCAGAAGGCCAAGACGTACAGTCCCAGTATCCACAGCGGGGAATTGATGATCCCGTCGATGGTATCGAAGACGTTCTCCACCACTCCTCCTAGATCAAGACCCGCGCCAGAACGTATCCGACGGTAAAGAATACCACCACGATAATCAGGAGCACGAGCAGGGTGACGAGAACGGAGGAGCCCCTACCTCGTCCGCCGGCAGCGGCCACCTCAGCTCAGACTCCGCTTAAGATCGGCGATGAGGGTGAAAGAACCGGTGACCAGCACCACCTGATTGGAGGTCGCCAGCCGATAGGCGCTCATAAGAGCCGAACGCGGGTCCGGATCGACGAACACCTCGGGGCCTTTGTCCACTCCCGCCAGCAACGTGGCGATATCGTCGGCAGGCATGACTCTGGGGCTCGAGGTCTCGGTCACGAAGATGATGTCGCAGCGAGGAGCGAGGTGCATCATCATCTCCCCCACTTCCTTGTCCCGCAGCGCCGACACGACGGCGATGAGCCTGCGCCTCTCCAGCAACTGGTCAAGGGAGCGCATGGTCTCCGCCATGCCCTGGGGATTGTGCGAACCGTCGAAGATGCAGAGAGGCTGCTTGCTGACCACTTCCAGCCGCCCCGGATTCACTGTGCGTGCCAGGGCTTGGCGCACCTGCCCTGCATCCAACTCGCCATCCGTGAACAACTCCACCGCTGCCACCGCGATGGCCGCATTGCTCTGCTGGTAGGCGCCCAGGACCGCCAGGCTGATGTCCGTGTAGCAGCCATAGAGACCGAAGATGTCGAAGGTCGAGGCCTTCGGGTCGGCCAGGACCACCACCTGCTCGCCCAGGAAGTAGCAAGAGGCCTCGCGAGCGTCGCAGTGAGCTTTGAGCTCACCCTTGAGCGTAGGCTCCAGGAATCCGGCCACCACGGTACCCCCGACAGGGATCACGGCGGCCTTCTCACTCATGATGGCAGACTCCGAATCCCCCAGGAGTTCGGTGTGTTCGAGCCCGATGCTGGTCAGCACCTGGACGTCGGAGGAGATCACCGCAGTGGCATCGAGCCGCCCTCCCAGACCGGCTTCTATCACGGCCACGTCGCAACCAGACTCCTTGAAATGGAGCAGGGCGGCCGCCGTGAGCACCTCGAATTGGGTCAGGTGGTCTCCCTTGGCCAGACCGCTCTCCACCTTCTCGGCGGCCTCCTTGACCCTCTCCACCAGCGCGCAGAACTCTTCCTCGGTGGAGGGCACCGAGTTCACCATCTGCCGCTCGGACAGACAGACCAGGTGGGGTGAGACGTAGGCGCCCACCTTCAGTCCCTGTTCTTCGAGCAGGGAGGAGATGAAGCGCGTGGTGGAACTCTTGCCGTTGGTCCCCACCACGTGGATGCTACGGTAGGCCTTCTGAGGGTCCCCCAGTTCGTGTACCAACTTGGTCACCCGTTCGAGGCCCAAGCGCCACCCCAGCTTCTCGAGTCCCTCGATGTAGCTCCAGGTGTCGCTCTCGGCCGAAGGCACGGGAGACGTCGCGGGGTCGGGGGTATCCGTCATGAACGTTCCGCCTTCTCCACCACCGGCATCTCCTCTCCGATGCGATCCTTGTACTGGCGACGCACCTCGTCGAGCACGGCCTCGGCGGCAGCCAGGCGTTCGCGCTCTTCGGCCACCACCTCTTCCGGAGCCTTGGCCACAAAACCCTGGTTGCTGAGCTTGGCTCCTGCCTTGGCGGCTTCAGCCGCAGCCTTCTTGGCCTTCGCTACCAGGCGTTCCCGTTCCCGCCCGATGTCAACCAGGCCCTCCAGATCCAGCAGAGCCCGCACCGCCCCCGCGGGGATAAGGGCAAAGCGTCCCGAGGGTGCGGCGCTCTCGCCCACAATGTCGACCAACTCACAGCCCGCCAGAGAACCCAGGGTGATGGCCATGTCTCGTAGAGGTGACGCGGCACCCGTCTCAGACTCGACCAGTGTCACCCGACCGACCACATCGCGCGGCAGCCCAAGCTCCTCACGAGCCGAGCGCAGACCTCCCACGACGGCTGTGAAGACGTCCATGGCCGCTTCTGCGGCCGGGTCAGTCCACGCATCCGACGATGCGGGAAACGTGGCGTCGAACAGGCTGGCCGCGCGTTCACCCGCCACCACCTGCGGCAGGTGGCCGTAGATCTCCTCTGTGACGAAGGGCATGAGCGGGTGCAGGAGGGCCATCACATCCTCGAGCAAGACCAGCAGATTGCCGCTCACCTGCAGACGCTCGTTCTCGTCCTCGCTGTAGAGACGAACCTTGGCGATCTCAAGGTACCAGTCGCACAACTCGTTCCAGACGAAACGGTACAGTTGCCTGGCCACGTCGTCGAACTCGTAGCTCTCGTATAGGCCCGCCACTTCAGCGGAGACCGCCCCCAGGCGGCTGAAGATCCAGCGGTCGGCAGGCGTAGCCAAGTCCACCCGGGCTACCGCATCGGGGTGCGCCCCCTGTAGCACCAGTCGCGAGGCGTTCCAGATCTTGTTGGCAAAGTTACGGCCCATCTCGATGCGCTCCGCGCTGAAGCGCACATCCTGCACGGAGCTCATGTATGCCAAGCCGAAACGAGTGGCGTCGGCGCCATAGGCGGCAATCAACTCCAAGGGGTCCACCCCGGTACCGAGGCTCTTGCTCATACGTCGGCCGTCGGCGGCCAGCACAGTCGGATGGATGATGACATCTCTGAAGGGTACATCGCCCATGAACTCGAGGCCCATCATGATCATCCGGGCCACCCACAGGTAGATGATGTCACGGGCGGTGGAGAGGACGCTGGTCGGGTAGAACGCCTTGAGACGAGCGTTCTCGTCCGGCCAACCCAAAGTAGCAAAGGGCCAAAGCTGAGAGCTGAACCAGGTGTCGAGGACGTCTTCCTCATGTCGCAGGGGACCGCCGCACTTCTCGCAGGCGCCGGGAGACTCCTCGGCCACCGTGATGTGCCCGCAGGCATCGCAGAAGTAGGCAGGGATGCGATGTCCCCACCACAATTGTCGGCTGACGCACCAGGGCCTGATGCCGCGCATCCAATCGAGATAGACCTCACCCCAGCGTGCGGGGACGAAGCGCACTCTACCGTCTTCCACGGCGGCGATGGCCGGCTGCACAAGGCGCTTCATATCCATGAACCACTGCAAAGAGAGCAGGGGCTCGATGGTAGTGCCGCAGCGATAGCAGGTGCCGACGGCGTGCGCGTGGTCCTCTGCCTTGACGAAGAGGCCCAGTCCCTGGAGGCGCTCGACGACCGCCTCGCGGGCGTCGAGCGCGGTCATGCCTTCAAACTCACCTGCCTCCTCGTTCATAAGGCCGTCCAGCCCTATGACGGAGACACTGGGAAGACCGTGGCGCAGGCCTATCTCCCAGTCATCGGCGTCATGCCCCGGGGTGATCTTGAGCGCACCCGTACCGAAGTCGATATCCACATGCTCGTCGGCGATGATCGGCACTTCCCGGCCCACCAAGGGTACGAGCGCGTAGTGGCCCACAAAGCGGCCATACCGAGGGTCCTTGGGATTGATGGCTACGGCCGTGTCGCCCAGGATGGTCTCGGGACGAGTGGTGGCCACAGTGAGGAACTCGTTCGAATCCGCGACAGGGTAGTTCACGTAATAGAGCTTGGCAGCCCGATCTTCGTGCTCCACCTCAAGATCTGAGATGGCCGACCCGCAGCGCACGCACCAGTTGACCAGGTACACGTCACGATAGAGATCGCCCTTTTCGTAGAGGGACACGAAGACCTTGGCGACGGCCTTCTGGTACCCCTCGTCCATGGTGAAGCGCTCTGATTCGTAATCACAGGCACAGCCCAGACGTTTGAGCTGATGGATGATGGTGGAGCCGTATTCATCGCGCCACTTCCACACCCGTTCTTCGAAGCCCCCACGGCCCAGATCCTCCTTGCGAAGGCCCTCGGCAGCCAACTGAGCCTCGACCTTGTTCTGGGTGGCGATGCCAGCGTGGTCGGTACCCACGATCCAGAGGGTGTTGAAACCACGCAGGTGGTAGTAACGGATGAGGATGTCCTGGATGGTGTCGTTGAGGGCGTGACCCATGTGTAGCGAGCCGGTTACATTCGGCGGAGGAATGGCTATCACGTAGGGTGGGCGCGGGTCATCCGGATCGGCACAGAAGGCCGATCGGTCGAGCCAGCGCCCCATGAGGCGCTCCTCCACCTCGTGCGGCGAGTAGCGCGGGGCCATCTTCGTCTCCGTCACGCCGGGTCCCTCCCCTCCTGCTCTCCGTGCGCCAGGAAGGCATGCGGAAGCACATCGACGTAGTTCTCCACATAGGCGATGTTCAGGCCCTGTTTCAATTCAGCGGGCAACTCCTGCACCTCCGGCTTCACCACCGCGGGCAGTATCACCGTCTCCACACCCTCTCGGAGTGCGGCCAGAAGCTTCTCCTTCAAGCCTCCGACGGGGAGCACCTGCCCGGTGAGAGTGATCTCGCCTGAGAGGGCCACGCGAGGCAGCACGGGCACCTGCAGCAGAGCCGACAATAAGGCCGTGGCGACGGCGATACCGGCAGAGGGACCCTCCTTGGGCACCCCTCCTTCAGGGAAGTGCATCCGCACCTCCAGCGACGAGAGGATCTCGTGATCGGAAGGCAAGGGCGAGGCCGCGCCGTGGCGTCCTTCCTCATCCGCTTCTTCCCCAGGCCGGAACGGCACTTCGCGCAGGCCTGGAGAGATATCCAGACCGTCGGGTGAGATCGCGCCGGCCATTCCTCCCCGCTCCGCCGGCTGCTCATCAGCCGCCGGCCAATTGATGGTGGCGCCTGCTGCCTGGTCATCGCCTCCGTCCGGAGGTTGGTAATTGTCCAGTAGGTAGGCCCGTCCAGCCGACCTGAGCCATAGGCTCGACAAGGCCGGATCGCGCGAGAGTGAGGTCTTCAGATATCCCCAGGCGGCGGTCACGCTCTCCTGCATGATCTCGCCCAGTTGCCCCGTAAGGTGGAAGTCACCTTTGCCCGGCGTCACGACGCACTCGATGCGCAGCACATCCCCCCCGGCGCCGGTGTAGGCCAGACCGAGGCTTACCCCCACTTGCGGTTCGCGCCCCAGGCGCGCCGCCAGGAACGGCGCCGGCCCGATCAGCCGGACAAGGGAGCGGGGGAGCACGCGCACGGGCATGGTCTTGCCTTCAACCTTCATGCGCGCAAGGCGCCGGTAGACCTTGCCCAGGAGCCTGGACACTTCCCTCACTCCGGCCTCGCGCGTGTACTCGCCTATGAGCAGACGCAGCGCCGCCGGGGAGACTATATCCCCGAGGTCTTCCAGACCACTCTCCGCAGCGATCTTGGGCAGGAGGTGACGTCGGGCGATCTCCATCTTCTCCCGGTCCGTATAGCCGGGAAGACGGATGATCTCCAGACGGTCGTGCAGAGTCTCGGGGATGTCTTCCTCGTAGTTGGCCGTGGCGATGAAGAAGACCGGGGACAGATCGTATTCCAGTTCCAGGTAGTTGTCACGGAAGGTGCGGTTCTGCACCGGGTCGAGAACTTCCATGAGGGCTGCGGCCGGGTCCCCTCGCCAATCGGACTCCATCTTGTCGATCTCGTCCAAGACCACCACCGGGTCGTCCACCCCTGCCCGCTTCAGAGCGTCGATGATGCGCCCGGGCATGGCCCCCACATACGTGCGCCGGTGGCCTCGTATCTCGCCTTCGTCGCGCACCCCGCCCAGGCTGATGCGTTGCAGAGGACGGTCCAGCCCTTTGGCGGTGGCCATGGCCACCGAGGTCTTGCCCACACCCGGGGGGCCCACGAGACAGAGGATGGCGTTCGGGGGCGTGCCCCCGCGCAGGGAGGCGACGGCCAGGTATTCGATGATTCGGTCCTTGACGTTCTTGAGCCCGTAATGGGTCTCGTCCAGCACTCGGGCGACGGCTTTGACGTCCGGGATGTTCGAACCGGACTTGGTGCCCCAAGGTAGACCCAGCGCAGTGTCAAGATACGTCTTGGCCACGGCCACCTCGGCCGACAGTGGGGGTAGGTCGGCCAGGCGCTTGATCTCCTTGGTGAGTGCGGCGGCCGCAGCCTCCGGCAACTTCTTCTCCGTCAGTTGCTTCATGTAAGCGCCGCGCTCGCTGTCCTCCTCGCCCTCTTCTCCCAGTTCTTCCTGGAGGACCTTGAGTCGTTCGTGCAGGAACACCCGCCTCTGTTGACGCTCGAAACTGTCGTGCACGCGCTCCGCGATCTCGTTTTCCAGAGCGATGAACTCGTTCTCCTGGATGAGCGTCTCCAGGAGGAGCAGGAGACGCGCCTCTGGGTCTTGACCTTCGAGCAACTCCTGCTTCCGGTCTGGGCCGATCATGAGGTTGGCCATCACGATATCCACCATCCTGTGTGGATCGGTGACCGACTCCAGCGCCGTCTCGGCTTCCTCCGGCAGTTGCGGGGTCTGCCCCACATAAGCGGCGAACTCGCGTGTCACGGAATCCATGAGCGCCCGGGGACGGGGCTTCTTGCCTGCCGACCGGGTGGGCAGGGAGTGATAACGAACCGCGAAATAGGGGGCGACCGACTCGAAGCCGTCGATGAACACGCGCTCCCGACCTTCTATGAGGGCTTTGATCGTCCCGTCGGAGAGACGAGAGAGTTGCACCACCTTGGCCAGGGTCCCCACGGCGTGCAGTTCTTCGGGACCGGGGTCGTCGACGACCGCGGAGCGTTGCGCCACCATGATCAGCAGCCCCTCCGACTGTCCCGTGTGCTCCAGGGCGCGTACACCCTTCTCGCGTTCCACGAAGATGGGCGCGAGCATCCCCGGGAAGAGAACGAGGTCGCGCGTGGCTAGGAGCGGGGCGGTCCGCTGGGTCTCAACCATAATATATCTCTGTTCCCGCTTAGGCGGTCTCTTGGTCCAGATCTAGCTCTTGATGCGCGGTGCTTGTCACCAGGGTGGGATCGATCCTTTTCTCAATTACCTCGCGGGTGACCACGCACTTGCTCACGTCGCGGCGGCTGGGCAGTTCGAACATGACGTTCGTAAGAGCCGCCTCGATGATGGAGCGTAGTCCTCGGGCTCCGGTCTCCAGCTTGAGGGCCTGTTCCGCGACTGCTTCCAACGCCTCGCGGGCGAAGACCAGATCCACGCCGTCGTACTCGAAGAACTTGCGATACTGCTTGGAGAGCGCATTCTTGGGCTGGGTGAGGATCTGCACCAGCTCATCTTTGCCCAGCTGATGGACATTGCATATGACCGGCAGCCGACCGATGAACTCGGGGATCAATCCGAACGCCAGTAGGTCCTCGGGCAGGACGCGGGCGAACAACTCGCCCACGTCGCGCTGATTCCGGCTTTCGATCTCGGCTCCGAACCCGACGCCTTTCTTGCCGATACGGCGTTCGATGATCTTCTCCAGATCGGCGAAAGCGCCACCGCAGATGAAGAGGATGTTCGTGGTGTCGATGGTCAAGAACTCCTGGTGCGGGTGCTTGCGGCCCCCCTGTGGCGGCACGCTGGCCGTGGTTCCCTCCAGGATCTTGAGCAAGGCCTGCTGCACCCCCTCACCGGAGACGTCCCGGGTTATGGAGGGGTTGTCGGCCTTGCGGGAGATCTTGTCGACCTCGTCGATGTAGATGATGCCCGTCTCGGCCTTCTTGATGTCGAAATCAGCGGCCTGGATGAGCTTGAGCAGGATATTCTCCACGTCTTCGCCCACGTACCCGGCTTCTGTCAGCGCGGTGGCGTCGGCGATAGCGAAGGGGACGTTCAGGGTACGGGCCAGGGTCTGGGCCAGAAGGGTCTTGCCGCAGCCGGTGGGGCCAAGCAGCAGGATGTTGGACTTCTGTAACTCCACATCGCCCTGATCGCCCGAGCCCATGTGCACACGCTTGTAGTGGTTGTAGACCGCTACAGAGAGGGCGCGCTTGGCCTCCTCTTGTCCGATGACATACTCGGCGAGAGAAGCGTAGATCTCCTTGGGTTTGGGGAGAGTCTCGAGGTCCAGGGAGGTCGGGACGGCCAGTTCCTCGTCGATGATCTCGTTGCAGAGATCGATACACTCATCGCAGATGTACACACCAGGCCCGGCGATGAGTTTCTTGACCTGACGCTGACTCTTTCCACAGAAGCTGCAGAGCAGCTGCTCGGAACCTCCTGGCGGTTTCGACAACAGTCGACCCCCTCTACCTGTGCTCGATGATCTTGTCGACGATCCCGTATGCGAGAGCTTCCTCCGCAGTCATGAAATAGTCCCGGTCCGTATCGTGCTCCACCTTTTCCAACTCCTGCTCGGTGTGCTTGGCCAGGATCTCGTCCAAACGTCTGCGCAGGCTGAGCGCCTCGCGGGCATGGATCTCAATGTCGGTCGCCGGGCCCTCGAAACCTCCCGATACCTGATGGATCAATACCTTCGAATTCGGGAGAGCGTAGCGTTTACCTTTCGCTCCGCCGGCCAAGAGGAGGGCGCCCATAGACATGGCTATGCCCACGCAGATGGTGGAGACATCGGGCTTGATGAACTGCATGGTGTCATAGACGGCCAGGCCCGCGTACACACTTCCTCCGGGGCTGTTGATGTACAGGGAGATGTCCTTGTCGGGGTCTTCTGACTCCAAGTGGAGCAGTTGAGCCACCACGAGGTTGGCCACCTGGTCGTTGATGGGCATGCCCAGGAAGATGATCCGTTCGCTGAGCAGACGGGAATAGATGTCGAAGGCGCGCTCGCCTCGGCTCGTCTGTTCCACAACCATGGGGATGAGTGGACTCACGAGGTCCTCCTTCTTCGCGATGCTCTACCTGTCTACTCGGCCGCTTCCTCGGCAACCGCATCGTCGCTCGGGCCAGACTCGTCTTGCGCGGCGGTTTCCGCCGCGGCAGGTGCTTCCTCGGTCGCATCCTCCTGCGCCTCGGGCTCGGGCGCCACCGGTATCGCCTGGGCGGCGATGAAATCGGCCGCTTTCTCCCGCAAGACCTGCCATTTGATCGGATCCAAGCGATCGGACTCGCGCAGGCTCTTCTCGAGAGACTCGGCGTCGGTGTGGGCCCCAGCAGCCATCTGCTGGATGGCCGCGGTGATGTCTTCGTCGGTGACCTCAATGCCCTCGGCCTTCGCCACCGCGTCGAGCACCAAGCCGGTCTTCACGTTCCTGGCCGCCTGGGGCTTCATGTCCTCCACCATCTGCTCGGGCGTGATGCCGGTGGCCTGCAGATAGGACCGGACGTCGGCTCCCTGCGCGATGAGCGATTGCGCGAAGTCCCCCACCATCTCTTGGGCCTGCTCCGTCACGACCACGTCGGGCAGGTCGAGCGTGGCGTTGTCGGCTGCGGCCTGGACGGCGAGCGAGCGAAAGCGCTGCTCGACCGAGTAGGTCTTCGCACCCTGGATCTTGCCTCTGATCTCCTGCCTCAGCTCGAGAAGCGTACTGAACTCGCTCACCTCAGAAGCCCAAGAATCGGTCACCGGGGGAAGCACTTTCTCCTTAATCTCTTTCACCTTGACCGTGAAGTCGACCTCTTTGCCCCCTACTTCCTCCCCCGCGAACTCGGCGGGTAGGGTCAGTTTGAACGTGCGCTCCTCGTCCGCCTTCATACCGAGGGTCTGTACCTCGATCTCGGGGAACAGGCGTCCTGCGCCGGCCTCGAAGACGAAATCGGCGGCGGCGAGAGCCTCGACCGGCTCCCCATCGAGCGTGGCGCCGAAATCGACGGTCGCGAAATCACCGCGTTGCACGGGCCGACCTTCGACGGGACGCAACTCGGCGAACTCGCTGCGTAGGCGCTCGAACTGAGCGTCGACTTCTTCGTCCAGCACCTCGGCGGGATCCTTTGGCACCTCAAGGCCTTTGTACTCACCCAGTTCGACCTCCGGCATGACCGTGACCGTAGCCGTGAAGGACAAGGGCTTGCCCAGTTCGGGCAATTCCTCACCCACGTCGATCTGGGGACGGTCCACCGGATCGATGCCGGCCTCCACAGCGGCCTCCGTGAGCCAGCCGGTCATGGCCTCTTCCACCGTATCGGTGATGATGGCTTCGTCACCGATACGCTGACGCAGCATGGACGCAGGCGCCTTTCCAGGGCGGAACCCGGGAACCCGCAGCTCGCGGGTCAATTGCTTCAGATGCTTGTCGAACGCTTCTTGGAGTTCTTCAGCGGAGACCTCGACCTCAAGCTTGACCGTGTTTCCCTCGCGCTCGCTGACGGTCGTCTTCACATCGATCCTTTCTCTGACTTGATACTCGTCTTGATGAGTGCGGGTGAGAGGATTCGAACCTCCACGTCTAAGACACATGATCCTAAATCATGCGCGTCTGCCATTCCGCCACACCCGCCTGAGCTAATAGGCTGCTGCGAAACGAAACCCAGGCCGCCGTCTCCCGGCAGCCTCCCACAGGGGTGAACGACGGGACTTGAACCCGCGACCGCTGGGGCCACAACCCAGTGCTCTACCACCTGAGCTACGTTCACCACGCTCTTCACCACCCAGTCCGGTGTACCGGACCCTCAGCGCGCCTGGCAGGATTCGAACCTGCGGCCCACGGATTAGAAGTCCGTTGCTCTATCCAGCTGAGCTACAGGCGCACGTCCTACCGGCCGCTGTGACATCCGGCCGGTACAGGAGCGGGCGACGGGGTTCGAACCCGCGACATTCAGCTTGGAAGGCTGACGCTCTGCCAACTGAGCTACACCCGCCCGCTTCGGTCTGCCGGCTCCAGTGGGACATGGTCGGGACGAGAGGATTTGAACCTCCGACCCCCTGCTCCCAAAGCAGGTGCGCTACCAGGCTGCGCCACGTCCCGACAGCCGCGCTGCTCTGGCTTCGGCCGCGAGAGTATAGCGTATAAGCCCGCTTCTGGGCCGTCGGCGCGCCGTTGCATTACACTGGACAGGTCACAGACCGCGACCGTCGGGGAGGGCTGGTTTTTATGAGGGTGCTCATCACAGGGGGAGCAGGGTTCATCGGCTCCCACTTGACCGATCGCCTCTTGGAGGAAGGTCATGAGGTAGCCGTCGTCGACAGCCTGGTCACGGGCAAGCTCGAGAACCTCAATCCCGCGGCCACCCTCTACCCCATCGACCTGCGCGACGGCGAGTTGGTGAAGGTGTTCACCGACGTACGTCCGGAGGCGGTCTTCCACTTGGCCGCCCACATCGATGTGACCCGGTCGGTGCGAGATCCCGCTTACGACGCCTCAATAAACATCCTGGGCTCCATCAACCTCCTGGAGTGCTGCCGCGACCACGGCGTGCGCAAGCTCATCTACTCCGGTACCGGCGGGGCTCTGTTCGGTGAGCCGCACTATCTCCCCGTAGACGAGGCGCACCCCATCGACCCCATATCGCCCTACGGCATCAGCAAGCACACGGTCGAGCATTATCTCTTCGCCTACCACGTCAATCACGGTCTCGAGTACACGGTGTTACGTTATCCCAACGTGTACGGACCCCGGCAGGACCCGCACGGGGAAGCCGGCGTGGTGGCCATCTTCTCCCTGCAGATGCTCAGCGGGCAACAGTCGGTGATCTTCGGGGACGGCAGCAAGACCAGAGACTACTGCTATGTGAGCGATATCGTGGCTGCGAATGTGATCGCCCTTAACAGCCCGGTCAACGGCGTCTACAATCTGGGACGAGGCGTCGAGGTGAGCGACCTCGACGTGTTCGAAGCGGTCCGAGCGGCTGTGGGCGTGGACGTTGCCCCGGTGTACGCTCCCATACGGCCGGGAGAAGTGGAGCATATCGCCCTGGACGCGTCCAGGGCCGAGCGAGAACTGGGGTGGACATGGAAGGTGGGACTGAACGAAGGCGTGGCGGCCGCCGTGGCTCACTTCCGCGAGGCGATCAGGAGGAAGGCCGAGTGACCAGAAGAGAGCGACGTGACCCCGATAGATACGAGGGCGGCCGGGACGACCGGCGGGAGAGCCAGCCCGAGCAGGATAACAAGTCCAGAGGCGATCAGGAGTTGCAGGAAGGTGACTCCCTGACTGCGCTCAAGCTCATCCTAGCCAAGGTGGCTGCTCTGCTGAAACCGCTGCAACTCACCGCCGACGAGTCGATACGCCTCGTGGAGCAGCTCTACGAGCAGGTCTTGGAGATGGACGTCAAATTGGCCGGGGAGGCCGATGACACCCGCAAGGCGACCGTGCTGGCGCACATACAGGAAACCGCGGTCCGCCGTGAGGGCGACGCTCTGGTGGTCGAGTTCCCAAAGAGCTGATACGTGGTCCGGCCGGCGTCTGCCCGGCCGGACGACCGCTACCCCCGCGCTCCGGCGAGAGCGTCTCCGCAGTCGCAGCCGGGATCCTTGGCAAGGCGCGGGATCACAGCGAAAAGCAGTTCACGCAGACGCTCGTTGCTGGCGTTGAAGGCGCTCACCACCTCATGGTGGCTCACCGGCGGGACGCTGGGATCGTCGGCAACCCCGGCATCGAAATCGGTCACCAAGGAGATGTTCGCGTAGCAGAGCTCAAGTTCCCGGGCCAGATAGCCCTCGGGATAGCCGGTCATGTTGATGACGTCCCAGCCCATGGCGCTGAACCACTTGCTCTCAGCCCTGGTGGAGAAGCGAGGGCCTTGGATCACGACCACCGTGCCCCGCTCGTGCACCGTGATGCCCAGTTCGCGCGCTGCACCCACCAACGCCTGGCGCAGGTCGGGGCAGTAGGGGTCGGCCGCGGACACGTGAGTGGTAGTGGGACCGTCGTAGAAGGTGTCCCTTCTCCCCCAGGTGCGATCGACGAACTGATCGCAGACCACGAAGTGGCCGATGCCCATGTCCCGATTCAAGCTGCCCGAGGCACAAGGACCAATGACGCGCGTGACGCCGAGCTCCTTCATGCCCCACACGTTCGCGCGATAGTTGATCATGTGCGGAGGCAGTTGGTGCCGGCGGCCGTGACGAGGTAGGAAGGCCACTTTCGTCCCTCCGATGTCGCCGACGAAGTAGCTGTCGCTTGGCTGCCCGTAGGGCGTATCGACAGATACCTCTTCCACGTCCTCCAAGAACGAGTAGAACCCCGAACCTCCGAAGACCCCGACCTCCGCCTTAGCCTGCATCTCACGCCCTTCCTGTTCGTCTTGCTCCTCCCGGCCGGACGGCCGGTCGCCGTTCTTCCGCCCTGGGGCGGGCCGAAAGCGTACCACGACGGCGGCGGCGCCCAGTGTGCGGATGCCCCCGCCGACGCGACTCATCCGCCGACCAGGGGGTCCCTATTCCTCGAGAGGAAGCGTGCCGTCCTCGAGCCCGTCCAGGTCACCGCTCACGACCCCGTCGTAGGGCTCGCAATCGGCGGGAGCCTGTTCAGTCTCATCCCCTTCATCCGGGTCTGCGACGTCCGCAGGGACTTCGAGAGCCTTCACGTAGGCCAGTTGTAGCTCCGACAACATGCCCCGATGCGCATTGATTTCCCCCATGGGCCGCTCCGGTTCCACCACCTGCAGCAGGACCCGGAAGGCCTCGATAGAGAGCCGGGCCTGGTCCAGGTCACGCTCGGCGGCCGTCTCCGAGGTAAGACCCAGCTTGCGGGCGGATAGAGCAGCCAGTGATTCCATCATATATACGAGGTGGTCGGCGACACTCATGCGCCTGATCTGATCCTCAAGGCGCTCAAGGAATGCAGCTTCCTCTTCCGGCGTCTTCGGATGTTGCTCCTCGGTCATATAACAGACCTCCTTCGCGCATCGATTCCTGAAGAAATTATCACAGGCGGAGGACGATGGAGCACTCCCGAGGCTCCGCCAAGCGCTGTTAGAATGGATGGGCCGTGGGTTTGTCCAGAGAAACAGGAGTCGGCACAAGGCTTGAGCGTCACCCTTAACGTGCGTGATCCAGACACCTTCCTCGTGCGCCGCGCTGTCGACGGCGATACGGAAGCCGTCACGGAACTCTACAAGCGCCACGAACGGCGCGCCTACAACCTGGCGCTCCGTACGCTGGGCAATCCTTGGGACGCGGCCGACGTCACTCAGGAGGCCTTCATCAAGGCCTTCCGCAACCTGGGGGGCTTCAAGGGCGAAGCACTGTTCAGCACCTGGCTGCACCGCATCGTCGTCAACGCCGCCTACGACCACCTGCGCCGCCAGCGCCCCGATCCGATGGACGCCGAGATCCTCGACGACATCTCCGGTCCGGCCGGAACGGCCGTTATAGTCGGCTCCAGCAGGGGCGGCATAGACCCTGCCATCGATGGACTGTCCGACCCCCTGCGTGGAGCGCTCATGGATCTGAACGAGGGCTTCCGCTTCGCGGTGGTGCTCTGCGACCTCCTCGGCTTTCCCTACGGTGAAGCCGCGGAGATACTGGGTGTCCAAGAAGGCACCATAAAGTCGCGTATCTTTCGGGCCCGCGAGGCCCTGGCTGCCTCCCTTCGCGAAGCCGGCTACGAGTTGCCGGCCGACCGGAACCGGCCGCAGGACGAGGGCGTCACACCAGCGGGCGCGAACGAGGATGAGGCATGAATAACTGGGGCGATAATCGAGAAGGTCCCGATCTGGGGACGCCTACGGCACCCTTGGGTCACATGGACGATTGGGCACACCTGGTCGTAGACTACCTGGATGGCACTACGGACCCGGCCGATCAGGCCATGATCGATGAGCACCTGGCCGGGTGCCCCGCCTGCTCCTCCCGGCTGTTCGGGCAGCGTGAGACCGCCTCTCTCCTTGGCTCCGTCACCTTGGCCGAAGCTCCCGATGGACTCGAAGACCGCATACTCGGTGAACTCTTCTTCCCTTCCACCGTACAGGCTCTTCCCGAGCCGGCAAAGCCGAGCGTGAGTTCTCTCTGGCACCGGCGACTGCGCGCCTGGGTACCGGCGGCGGCGGCCGTCGCCGCCGTTTTCATCGGCATGATCGTTTACGGCCTTGTCGGTACCGCCGACGACCAGCAGCAGGCGTCCGACCTGCAGGTGACCAGCACTGTGATCGCCGGCCAGGCACAGCCGCCGGCGTCCGCCGAAACAGCGACCGTCCTTGGGGCTGCACCCCAGACAGATGCAGCCGGCACAGAGACGACAGCTGCCGCCATGGAGACCACGACCACGGGAAGCGTGAAGATCGCCGCCGCGGGCACGGAGATACCCGCCGCCTCGGCCGGCTCCACTCCCGTCACCATCACCAGCCGCAAGGCGATGGTCGAAGCCCTGCGCACGTCGACCGGACCCCTGTTCCTGGCCCTGACCCCTACGGCTTCAGAATCCACGGATAGCACCGCGACGACGACCACGACTACTCCCTCTGATGCGGGAACGACTGATGGCTCAGAAGGAACGGCGGTTGCCGGAGCCCCTGACGAACTGATCACCAGCGAGTCGGCCGCCTGGGTCAAGGAGACGGTCGGCCAGATACTCACGTTCACCGAATTGGAGCCACTGCCCGAATCGGTCTCCTCGGGCAAGCCTATCTATGTCGCCTATCTGAACCATGATCACGTCTCGGCCTTTGTCGACCTTCTCCTGGCTATCGCCGCGTCCGTGCGCCTCGACGTCAGTATGCAGGCCGAGGCGGACGAGGAGCGGGACGCCTCGATGATAGAGAAGCACCTGGGTGAGTTGCCGCTGCTTCTCAGTCACGTGCTCCCCCAGCCGGCCGTGGCGCGGTTTTCGTTCACGACCTCCACAACTGCCCCCGGACAGAACTCCGACGCTGGGTCGGCCGATCCTGACGAAGCCGGCACCCACGTGCTCACCGTCGTCTTCCTGCGGCCGTAGTCTCTGCGGCCGTAGCCGGCCGGCGTGGCCGACCACTGCGGCCGAATGAGATGACTCACGAAACAAGAGAGCCTCGGGGATCCGAGGCTCTCTTCATGTAGGTCGGGGTGCCGGGATTTGAACCCGGGACCTCATCGTCCCGAACGATGCGCGCTACCAGGCTGCGCTACACCCCGTGCGTGACCGGGAGCGGAGCCGGGTCACAACGGCCGCTAATTGTATACCATCGCTGAGCGCGGAGCCATGTCGCGAGAACACTCTCAGGCAAAGCGCCCACACACGCCTGCGTGCGGACACGAGCCGCAGTCCGCTCCCGCTTGGGCGGGGTACTCTCCGGCGCGAAGAGGGCGAAGTGCCTCCTCCAGCGTCGTCTCCAAACACGGCACGTCGGCCTGGTTGAAGAAACCGCCGACCGGCTCCTCGGGTCGTTCCAGGAACAGGAGGTCCATCTGTACCTCCGCGGCTCCGGCCTGCAACGCGGCCAGTGCATATAGCGTGGTCTGCAAAGCGTACGAAGCGGCGAGGTCGCTCGGGCTGCGGCCGCGGAGCGAGTTGGTCTTGTAGTCCACCACGAAGACCCGGCCTTCTGCCTCCCAGACCAGATCCATGATCCCGGATAGGAGGATGTCCCCATCGAGGAAAGCGAAGGGAGCCTCCTTGAGAGCCTCCTCCAGACCGGAGCTCCGCGCCACCGGCGACGACCAGAAGGAGCGAGCCAGCACGACGGCACGCTCCAGGTCACCGGCCGACAGCGAGATGGCGTCGCCGGGGGCGCGGGTACCGACCGCCGACGGAGGCACCGCGGCGGCACCATCGGAGACAGCCGTGGTGAGTTCCGTCGCCAGTGCCCGCAGGGAGTCAAGCGACGGCGCCGGACCGTGGAGGACCGAACGCTCCAGCAGTGCGTGGACAAGCAGGCCCACCTGGCGACCGTCTCCACTTTCGCCCTTGTCCAGCAGCGCCTCCCGCGGTTCGTCCGCTGCGGGGTCTGCTTCCAGAGCCCCCGCAGCGAGGGAGGGGTCGAGACTGAGACCGAGGACGCGTTCCAGGTAGAAGCGGCGAGGACAGTCACGATAGAGGCTGAGACTCGAGAAACTGAGCCTTCTCGGCGTGCGAACGGGGTGGGGCTCACACGGCGAGGAGCCGGGAGGCATGCGGCAGTCGACAGGCGGCGCAGCGGTGTCTCCCGCAGGCTCCTCAAGCACGTGCGACGGCGTCGCCTGCTCGTAGGACATCCCTAAGACCGACGCGTGCACCTCAGGCAGCGCCACCCGCTCGCCCGGTCCAGGGATCGTTCCCAGCCCGAGCGAACCAACGATCTGCCCCAACCTACAGCCTTCGAGCCCACCATCTTCCGGCCTGGCTCCGACGAGGATCAACCGTTTCTTCGCCCTGGTCATGGCGACGTAGAGAAGGCGCACCTCTTCCTGGCGTTCCTTCACTTCTTCCTCTCGGACGATGTCGATCGCCGGACCGAGACAGAGGTCGAAGTCCTCGTACGTATCGCGCCGAGAGCCCTTCAGGAAGACTCCCGCGCGGCCCTGGTTGTCGACCACGAAACTGGGATGACCGCCCCCGCGCCTCTGGGAGCCAAGGCCTGTCAGCAGGACCACCGGGAACTCCAGCCCCTTGGCCTGATGGACAGTCATGACCCGGACGACATTCTCTTCCTCAGCCAGCGTGGCGGCGTTGCCTTCCTGCTCCCCCACGTCCTCCATGGTAGCCAGGACCCGCACAAATCCGGCCAGATCCGGGCCGTGGAGGAGCTCGAACTCATCGGCGAGACGCATTAACTTGCGGATGTTCGCGAAACGCCTCTTCCCTTCGTCGGAGGCAAGCACACATACGTCATAGCCGAGGTCCGTGATGACATCGTCGATGAGCGCAGCCAAGCCGGGGCGGCCTACGCGCCGCCGAAGAACTGTCAGTCGGTCCGTCAACCCGTCCAGCAGGTGCCGATCATCCGGGGGAAGCAAGGTCAGATCCTCTCTCCGCGCAACAGCCCAGAGAGAGTCAGCATCCCTTCCGCGCGAAGCGCGCCCTAGCAGATACAGAGCATCGTCCGACAGCCCCACCATCGGTGAGCGCAGCAGCGTGACCCAGGCCAGGTCGTCGTGGGGGTTCACCAAGACTTGCAGGAGACAACGGATGTCGGCTATCTCCTCCCGCGAGTAGTAGCCCTTGCCTCGGACTACGTATGCGGGGATATGCCGCTCTCGCAGCGCATCCTGATAGAGGTCGGCGTGCGTGAGCGCGGGCGACAGGATGACGATGCCGCGCGGTTCGACCCCGCCCTCTATCAACTCCGCGACACGGCGCGCAGAGGCCTGGGCCTCGGCCTGTTGGATGATGGCCTTGGGACCGGATGCTTCTCCCCCTCCCCCCCGGTCCGCCGCGATGATCTCCACGGCTGGGTCGGATTCTGCGGCAGACCTGGACTCCGCGGCACCGCACTCGAGGGCCACGAAGTCCGGACCGAAGAAGTCCCCCTGGGCGAATACGTGGTTGATGAAGGCCAACACCTCCGCCCTGCTCCGGTAGTTGCGGTCCAGCCGATGGAGGCGGCACGAGGCGGCACCTTCGGTCGCCGCGCCGCCACCTGCCTGCAACTCGTCGCGACGGCTGGTGAAGACCTCCACGTCCGCTCCTCGGAAGCGGTAGATGCTTTGGCGCTCATCTCCCACCATGAGGACGTTGGCCGCCCCCAGACCTTCCAGGATGCTGCACTGCAATTCGTTGGTGTCCTGGAACTCATCGATCATCACCCGAGAGGCTTCGCCGAAGAGAGGCAGCGGGTCGGAGCCGGCGCCCGCCAGAAGCGCCCGGGTGCGAAGCTCGAGGTCCGCGAAGTCGAGGACCCCCCGCCGGCGCTTGAGTTCCCCGTAGCGTTCGTGGAAGCGGGTGAGGAGCACGTTCATGACGTCTACGAGGGGCTCGAGCAGGTTCTGGGCCAGTTGGTGGCGGCACACCGTGAGCGCCTCCCGCACCTGCTCGAAGTGGGCCTCCATGGGCCGGATGCGCGTGGGAAACAGCGTGCCGCTGTAGGTCAGAGCTGCGGATGAGGGGTGGTCGAAGTCGGCGATGGAGACCCAATCCAGACAATCCCGCAGCGTGTCGAGGGCCTTGTCGAGAGTGGCGGTGCGACGGGGCAAAGCGCAGCCGGCGTCGAGAGCACAGCCGATGGCGCCCTCGAGACGTTCTCTGGCGGAGGTGGACGAACGCAGGGCACGAAGGTCGAGGCGGGGCGCTTCATAGCCCACGTTGCGCAGACGATCGTAGAGAGGCACCAGTTCGGCCCGCAGCGTCTTCTCGTGCCCAGCCAGCACAGCCAGTTGCTCGTCGTCGGCCTCACGCGCCGCTTCCTCCCACACCTGCGCGGCGGCCTCCCTCTTCAGCAACTCCGCGGCATCGGTCTCGATCACGGCGAAGGCGGGGTCGACGCCTGCCTCGAGAGCGTTCTGCCTCAGGATGCGCCTGCACAGGCTGTGGATGGTGCCGATAGCGCCGGCGTCGAGCGACCGGGCCAGATCGAAGCGGCCCCTCTTCTCAAGATCGGTCCGGATGCGCTGCGCCAGTTCACCGGCGGCTTTGCGCGTGAAGGTGACCGCGACCAGCCGCTCCACCGGCACGCCCTCGTCCAGAAGCGCTCGGATGAAGTAGGCCACCAGCAGACTGGTCTTGCCGCTGCCCGCCCCGGCCGCCACCAGCACACGCGGCGAGTCGTCCCGGGCAGCCTCCGCCTGAGCGATGGACAGGACCATGCGGTCGAGGCAACTCACGCGCCGGCCCTCCCCTTGTAGGACCGACACGCGCTGCGCAGATCGCAGTACGAAGGACAGGCGCGGCCGGCAAGAGGAGCGATGACTCCGCTACGCATAGCCTCCGCCGCGCGAACCGCGGTGTCGCGGGCATCTTGGAAGAACCCCTCCGCCTCCTCGTCGGACAGCACGCGAAGACCGGATGCTCCCCCGTCCGGCAGGCCCAGCACGTCCAGCCGGTCGGCGATGGCGATGCCGGAGCGCTTCTCCTCGCTGGGAGACAGGTAGACCCCCCCAATGATAGGCTGCCAAGCCCTTTCGGCTCCCAGCGACCCGGGAGGCCGCTCGGCCCCCGACTGCTCGGCCCCCGACTGCTCGGCCGCCTCAGCACCCAGCGCGAGGAGATACAGCGGCAGTTGCAGACTCTTCTCGCTACCGATCTGCCTCGGAGACGGCACCTTACCGCTCTTGTAATCGACAACGAACAGACCTCCCCCGGCGGGATCGGCATCGATCCTGTCGACCCGCCCGCGAATCCGCAGGCCCCCGATGTCCACCCCGCCGGCGCCGCCCACAGGGACCTCAGTGCCCGCCGCCACGAGGCGACTCCCCCATGCCGCCTCCATGGTGAGCGCGGTCCGCATGAGGCGCTTGACCCGCCAGGCGACGATCCTTCGCTCGGCGGCCGTGCCCGGGCAGGCAGCGCCGGAGACCGACTCGTCCACCGCAGCGCTGCCGATCTCGTTGGCTCGCGAAAGGTCCTCGCGCAGCGACAGTCCGGTCTGGACCGGCAACTCCCGGTAGACGCGGCTGAGAGCCGTGTGAAGAAGCGTGCCCATCACTCGACCGTCGAGTTCCTCGGTGAGGTCCTCCACGCCCACCACCCGCTGCAGGAACCATGCAAACGGACAGGTGAGGTACGACTCGAGAGCCGAGGGACTGAAGCAGTCCATGGCCGCCAGCTCCGCCAGCACAGCCGCGTCGTGCAGGACGGCGGGCGGGCGCCGCCAAGCACGGCCGGCCGCAACCCCATGTCCCGCCGCCAGGGCGCGCCGATAGTGCCTGGGCGTGGGTGCGCTGTCCTCGGCGAAGACCACGTCGCCCAGGCCACGCTTCTCATGCTCGTCGGTGTCTCTCCCGAGTAGAGCTTTGGCCTGCGTCCAGAAGCGTGAGGGCAGCACCTCGCCCCCGCCATCATCGGTGTCGCGGGCACTCAGATACAGCACCTGCCATGGACGAGATACAGCGCTCAGGAAGAGCGCCTCGTCGTCGTCCTCACGCCGAGCGACGATACCGGCCCCCCCCACCGCCTCCAGACCCCGTCTCTGACTCTCGGTGAGGAGGGTCGGTCTATCGCTGCGAGCCGGGAATTCCCCTTCCACCAACCCCAAGACCAGCACGGCCGCAAAGCGCCGGGCCCGCGCCCTGGCAGGAGAAAGGATCGACACGCCCACTCCGGTCGGCCCACCGTCCCGCTGGACCCGCACCCTCCCCAGACACGCGAGAACCGTCTCCGCGTCGAGGGCGACCCGAAGGCCGGCTTCGTTCTGCATCATCTCCACCTGGTCGAACGCCCTCTGCAGAGCACTGAAGGCCTGTATGTCGTCCTCGGCCTCCCTCGACAGCCACCCTCTGCTGGCGGGCAGAATCTCGCCCTCAGGCGGCTGCCATTCTTCCAGGGGCCGCTCGCCCAAGGGCGGATGCTCGCACTTCAGTCCGGCTATGAGCATGTCGCGGGCGAGCGGGCGGAGGGCGCGCGGAGCGACAGCGAGGCCCTCGGCGCCGGCGTTTAGACATCGGCGGACACTCTCGAGCAGCGCGGGCACCTGCGCATCGACGATGGCCCCCAGGGCCGCGAAGCCGCCGATGGGACTCCGGCGGTAGCTGAGTTCCAGGTGGGCCGACTCCGACCACGTGAGCCCGGAGTAGGGTCCACCCAGGAAGGCGAGTAGGGCGTCGGGGTCGGCCCGCTGCACAGCGCGCAGCGCAGCGAGAAAGGCGTGCCCCAGTCCGGTCTCGGCCAGTCGAAGGACTGCATCGAGTTGGTAGGCCACACCACACGAATCAAAGACCTGCCCCAGCAACCTGCCGCGAGACTGGGGGTCCTTGACTATGACGGCGATATCGTCCGGGGCGAAGCCTTCCTGGATGAGCGCCACCACGTGCTGAACAGCGAGTTCTGCCTCCGCGCGCTGACCGGAGGCCAAGAGGAAGCGCACCCCCTCCGCTCCCGCAACAGGGGACGCGACGTCGATATCGTCGGAGAAAAGACCCCGCTCAAGATGAGCGATGGCGGGGCAGGAGTAGGCGCGCGACTGCGGAGGCAGCAGTTCCACCTGAGCAGCGACCCGCTCCCAGCGCTCCACCTCGGCTGAATCAGCCAGACCGGCGGGCCGCCCGCGCTCGTGATCGAACGTGACCAGGATGGGCACCCGTAGGATCAGTCTATCGATCAGCCGACGCTGCCCGTGCGTGAAAGAGGTGAACCCGTAGAAGGCCACCGGGCGCGACCAGTCGTCCGTCTGGTCGCAGGCGGCGCGTACGGCGGCTGGGCGCTCGACCAAGCCAAGCGCAGCGCAGCCGGCGACATACGCTGCGAAGATCATCTGCAGATCTCCCGCTAAGCCGGCCACGGTCGGCTCGCGTCGTGCCCACTCGTGCAGAATATGGTCGATGTCGTCCGTGGTCCTACCGCTCTCCGCGAACTGCTGCAGCAGCAGGCCCAGAGACGCGCTCAGACCCGGGAACGGCGCGGCCGCGTCGAGCTTGGAGAGGGGTACCTCGCTGAGGGCGCTCGCGATCAGCAACTCGCTCTGAAGCTCACTCAGATACGTCTGCGGCCCAGGGAGCATTTCGCGAGCCAGGCCCTCGAAGGTAAGCGCCTGCGCCTGTCCGACGACGGCGCCCGTCCGGCGGAGCAGCTCCCGGGTGACTTCCTCAGCGACGGTCGCCGTGGGCGTCACGATGAGAGGGCGCCAAGGTAGAAACTCCTGCCGCCAAGCAAGCACGCGCCCCAGTTTGCCCGAGTTCGGGGGCCCGAGCACCAGACTCAACCCGCGACGCGGCACATCCCCGGCACCTGGTGCCGTGAGAACTCGCAAAGGCCTGTCTGTGGTATCCGCCATGACTATCTATTGTAGAGCGGAGTCCGGACAGACGCGGACCTTCGCGTCCTTTCTGAGTTAGTCTTAGCGAATGAGTCGCGACAAGGACAAGCTCATCCGCCAACTGTCTCTCCTTTCCTTCCTCCTGAGCCGGGCCAGGCCCTTTTCGGCCCGCGAGATCCGGGAGTCGGTGGAGGGCTATTGGGACATGAGCGACGACACCTTCGCGCGAAGGTTCTACGGCGACCGGGCCGATCTGGAGAAGATAGGCATCGAGGTCCGCGCGCTCGGTGGGGTCGAGAGCGTAGACGCCCAGATGTACTGCCTGTTGGAGGAGGACTATCGCCTCCCCAGCCTGGAACTGACTCCGGCCGAACGCCATTCCCTGGAACTGGCGTTAGCGACCCTGGATGGTCGCTTCGCCTACGCCCGCCCCCTGCGGCTGGCTCTCACCGCGATCTCTCGAGGCCAACCCGACCCCCTGCGTGACGAACTGGAACAGTTGCCGGTGGCTCTCGCCCCCGACGAAGATGCCCGCAGGGCCGGCAAGCAGTTGGCCCGTTTGGAGCAGGCCGTGGCTCGGGGCAAGACCGTAGCCTTCGCCTACTCCTCCACTTCGGAGACATCGGAACAGCGCACCTTCGATCCCTACAGCCTGTTCCTCATCCAGGGTCGCTGGTTCGCGGTCGGCTTCGATCACGCCCGTCAGGCCATGCGCACCTTCCGTGTGGCGAAGATCGAGGGCACGGTCCGCTTCACGACCGAGAAGAACCGCGACTTCACGGTCCCTGCCGACTACGACTCGGATCTGTACCGCGCCCGCCCGCCCTGGCTCATCGGACCCGTGCAGGGCGCGGCCTTGATCAAGGTCGACGACGACCTGGCTTGGTGGGCGGCGCGCTTGGAGCCGCATGTACGCAACGTGGGAGTCGACCAGGAGGGTTGTACCCTCTTCGAAGCCCCTTATGTGGATGAGGAGATCCTCCTCTCCTGGGTGGTGGGCCTGGGAGGGTGCGGCGAACTGATGGCTCCGCCCGACATGCGAGCCCGGCTCCTCCTCGGCATCGAGGAAGTGCGCGCAGCGCACGATGGTCGCGCGCCCGCCCCTGCCGACGCCAGCGCACGTTCTGGGCTCAGCAGGGCGGGAGGCTCGGAGGCGCCGGCGCGTCGCGGACCGCGATCCGCGGTCGATCCCATCGCCCCGGAGCACTTGGCCCGCACCCTCAGTCTCCTGCAGTACCTCGTCGCGGAGGAGCGGCCGGAAACGGTCACTTGGGCTGCACTCCGTGACGACCTCGGACTGAGCAGAACGGAGGTGGAAGCCGACCTCTCGCTCCTCAATCTCATGAATTTCGGCGGAGGTACGTATACCCTGTGGGCGGAGGCCGACGACGAAGGGGTCCGCGTGACCCGCGACGTCATGGCCGATGCCTTCGTACACCCCGCCCGCCTCTCCCCGCTGATGGCCCGCGCGCTATTGCTGGCCATCGACCTCCTGGGCGACGCCCTGGGCCTGGAAGGCACCGAATCCCTGGCCTCGGTGCGCGACAAGATCAGCAAGATCGCGGGCGACCAACCTCCCGAGGGCAAGGTGCTCGTAGATGACGTCGTCCCCGCGGCACACGACGTCATGACCGTCCTCAACGACGGTGTCCGGCAGCGCCGTTTGGTGGAGATCGACTACTTCACCCCTTCCCGGGGTGAGTTGGCCACACGCACTATCGAGCCCTATCTGCTACTCCGCTCGCGTGATGGGTGGTACGTGGAGGCCTTCTGCCTCAAGGCCGGCGCCCAGCGCACCTTCCGGGTAGAGTTGATCCGAGCCGCCCGCAGGACCGACCAGGCATTCACGCGGCGCGACGACGTCGATCTGAGCATGCGCCTGGCCGGGATGGCGTTCTCTCCCGGCAGCGACACCGCTTGGGCCTCCATCCGCTTCGCTCCCCGCTGGAGCACCTACCTCGATGACCGGGGCTTGGAGTTCGAACACCTCCCAGGCGGGATGCTGAGAGCTCGAGTCCCCTACCTGGACGAACGCTGGATGGCGCGGGAAGTCCTGCGCTTTCTGGGTGGGGCGGTGCTGGACGAGCCCGAGACGGTACGGACGCGTATCAGGGAGTCGGCCGCGTCCCTGGCTGCCCGCTACTCCGAGGGATCCGGCAAGAACGATACTGGGCACCGCTGATGAAGCTAGCGCTGCGCTTCGTCGCGAACTCGGCCGCCGTCTTCTTGGCGCTCTATCTGGCCGACTCCCTCCTCGAGGGCCGCTTCCTGCTGACAGGAGGCGTCTGGGTGGCGCTCATCCTGGCCCTTGTCCTGGGCCTCCTCAACAGTCTCGTCCGGCCATTGCACCGGCTCCGCACCAAACCCGTCAACGCGATAACTACAGCCGTGCTGACCGTCCTTGTCAATGCCCTCGTCCTGCAGACCATGGTGTGGATCGGTGCGATCACCACCACCGGCTTCTTGTGGGTGTTGGCAGCCGCCGCCCTCGTCTCGCTGGTGACAGGAGCCATCAATTGGCTCATCGGGTTCGGCGCAGTCGAGAAGGCGCGTCCGGAGCGTCTGTGGACACAGGAGCGATATCGGACCCACACACGAAAGAAGGGGACTTCGCGTCCCCGGAGACCGATCTAGTCCTTCATGGAGATTTCATGTCCACGGGCCTGGGCCATGAGCTTGAAGTCGTGCGGATGAGTGGCTGCACCGAGGGCATCCTCCATGGTGATGGCCCCCCTCTCAAACAGACCCAGTAGGCTCTGGTCGAAAGTCTGCATCCCGTAGTACTCACCCTCTTTGACCGCCGTGTAGATGTTGTGGGTCTGGGTGGGATCAAGGATCATGTCGCGGATGCGGCCCGTCATGTACATGACCTCCACGGCCGGGATGCGGCCCTCGCCATCGGCTCGAACCAGCAGCCGCTGCGAGATTATCCCGCGCAGGGTCCCCGCCAACATGATGCGCACCTGCTTCTGCTGGTGGAGCGGGAAGAAGTCGATGATGCGGTTGACCGTCTCCGTGACGTCGATGGTGTGCAGGGTGCTGAGCACGAAGTGGCCTGTCTGAGCGGCGGTGAGCGCTGTGCGGACCGTCTCCTGATCGCGCATCTCGCCGATGAAGATGATGTCCGGGTCCTGCCGCAGAACGTACTTGAGAGCGGCGCCATAGTCATCGGTGTCGAGTCCCACCTCGCGCTGGTTGATGATGCTCCTCCGGTCTCTGTGCAGGATCTCGATAGGATCCTCGATGGTGACGATGTGCTTGCGGCAGGTCTGGTTGATGTAGTCGATCATGGCAGCCAGCGTGGTCGTCTTGCCGGAGCCGGTAGTTCCCGTGACGAGAACCATCCCACGCGGTTCCAGAGCAAGCGTCTGGACGACGGTCGGCAGATTGAGTTCCGTGAAGGCAGGCACGACGCTGACCACCTGCCGCAGAGCCAACGATATGGTGCCCCGCTGCCGGTAGACGTTCACCCGGAAGCGCGCGTGGCCGGGCAGGCTGTAGGCGAAGTCGAGCTCGTTGGTCTCGCCGAAACGCCGAATCTGCTTGTCGCTCATGAGCGCCGCCGCAAAATCCCGCGTGTCCTCGGGCGCACAGACGATCTGATCCACTTCCATGAGTTCTCCGTCCACCCTCATGATGGGCGGGCTGCCCGCCTTGAGATGAAGGTCGGAGGCGCCCGCCTTCACCACGTGCATTAGCAGATCTTCAACAGTCCTCATGGAGGCCTCCAGAACAGCCAGTCACGGCTTTTGACATCGCTGTGACATTATTCGGCTCAAGCGGCTCATCACTTGACAGAGGATGTGGGGGGCGGTAACCGCGAAAGACGCGCGCCGAGTACCACCCGGCGCAGGCAGGGGACTAGAGCACGCCTTCCCAGAAGGGCCGTGCCTGGGCGAGCGCCTCCTCCACGTAGTCTTTCTCAGCAGCGGACACAGACCGCTCGAAGTCGGGCTCGTCGCCCTCCATGCCCTTCAGTGTGGCGACCACGGAGGCGGCCATCATACGAGGCACGTAGCCACCCTCCAGGAAGCACAGCGGACCTGCGGCCCCAGTCGTTTGGCACAACTGGCGAAGGCGAGCGGCCATCCACTGGAAGGCGCTCTCGCTGTAGCGCAGATCGCCCAGCGGGTCCCCTTCCTGCCCGTCATAACCGGCCGAGACCAGCACGAGCTGAGGCCTGTAAGCCTGGGCGACCGGCATAAGCAACGACTCGAAGGCGGCGAGCAGGGCACCGTCACCGGCCCCCGCACCCAGAGGCACGTTGATCGTATATCCGGCCCCTTCCCCCACTCCTGCATCCTTCGCGAGACCCGTACCGGGGTAATGCCCCCCCTCATGTATGCTGAAGAAGAGGACTCGGGGGTCGCCGTAGAAGGTATCGTTGGTGCCGTTCCCGTGGTGCACGTCCCAGTCCACGATGAGAACACGCTCAAGACCGGCAACCTCGATGGCGTGCCGCGCCGCCACCGCGATGTTGTTGAAGAGACAGAAGCCCATGCCCTGGGTGGGCGTAGCGTGATGGCCCGGCGGGCGCACGAGCATGAAACCCAGACGGCCGCTCTCCAGACAACGGTCCACAGCCATGACACCGGCCCCCGCGGCCAGAAGGGCTGCTTGGTAGGAGTCGGGAGAGACAGCCGTGTCCCAGTCCAGCCATCCTCCCCCCGACTTGGCCAAGGAGCGCACCGCGTCGATGTGGGAGCGCGAATGCACGCGGGCTACGGCCGCCACAGAAGCCGGTTCAGGTGTGACCCACTCAAGGGGAAGCTGCGAATCGACAAGGGCCTGAGTGGCGGTCACCAGTCTCAGCTTGTTCTCAGGATGTTCCCCGGTCTCGTGCTGTAGGAACAGCGGATGGTAGTAGATATCGGGCATTTCGGGCTGGCCTCAGAAGCAGGTCAGTGCAGGATGCGCCGTGCGCCCGTGTACGAGGCGGACCAGACCGAGCTGATGCGCACGTCCTTGCCTGTGCCCGCCGCGTGAATCATCTGCCCGCCGCCGATGTAGATGGCCACGTGGTGGATGGGATTGTAGAAGAAGAGCAGATCCCCAGGTTCGAGCGCCGAGCGGGAGACGGCTTTGCCATACCCGTATTGCATGCGACTCGAGTGGGGCAGGCCCACGCCCACCTTGCCGAACACGTAACTAACGAAACCTGAGCAGTCAAAGCCGCTCGGACTGGCCCCGGCCCACACGTAGGGTGTACCCAGATACTTCATGGCTACCGAGACCACGTCGCTACCGATGGCCGATGAGGAGACCGATTCTCCGCTGCTGGAGCCCGAAGAGCCGCCCGAACTCCCGCCACTGGAACCTGATGAACCGCTGGAACCGCTGGTACCGCTGGAGCCGCTGGAGCCGCTGCTGGATTGGGGCTTCGCCTTCTCGGCCGCAGCCGCGGCCAACTTAGCCTTCTTGGCTGCGGCGGCCTTCTCCGCGGCAGCCTTGGCCTCGGCAGCCTTCCGAGCACGTTCGCGAGCCTCAGCTGCCAACCTGGCCTGCCGCTCAGCCTCCTCCTTCTGGAGTTGGGCTATCTGGACCTCTTTGCCCTCTAGAGCCTTCTCGTTGGCAGCCAGCCGCTCCTCCACCTTGGCCTTGGCGGCCTTGGTCTCGGCGGCCAGCACCTTCTCCTCTTCAAGTTGCGCGGCCAGTTCGCCCTTACGCTGCTCCACCTCGTCGCGGTAGGCAACAACGTCGGCCAGCATCTGGCTGTCCTGCTTGCTCAGACGCTCGAGAATATCGAGACGATTGACGAAGTCGGAGAACGACTCGGACTCAGCCAGAGTGGCGACTGCGCCAAGATGGCCCTGTTTGTAGATCTCCACCACGCGCTCCGTGAAACGCGCCTGCAGGACCTCCAGATCCCCCTCGGCCATGGCCAGTTTGGCCTGGTTGTCCTCGGCAGCCGCCCGTGTCTCTGCCAACATCCCTTTGGCGTAGTTGTAGTCCTCGACGGCGGCGTCCAACAGGTTCGCCACTTCGTCGATACGCTCCTGGAGCGCGGCCGCCTCGCTCTTGGCCTTGGTTATGGCAGCCGGCTCAGCGGCTGCGACCTGGCCTCCCAGCAGAACGGCCAGCGCCAGAACGAGGAATATGGCAATGAGACGTCTCCGGACGCCGCTTGGTTGGCGGGTGCCGATCGGAGCCTCCCACGATAGTTTGCAGGGGTCGGGCAAACATGTCGCCCGTCTCCAATTTCGGTGCACTCTAACACTTTCCTGTCGACCAGACCAGGCACGGTCTGCGCGGGGCCTTCACCGAAGCCTCCGCAAAGTCGCAGGCAAGACCTGGTTACAGACGACCCAGATAGCGCTCTATGCCGCGTACGATGGCCGCCGCTTCCCGAGCCTTCACGTTCGCATCGGCCAGAGCGGGGCCTTCCTCCGGGTGGCTCATGTAGCCCACGTCAACCTGCACGGCCAGCGGCTTCACCTCGCGCAGACACGCGTAGTTACGCCCGTGCTTGTGAAGGTCCAAGCGGCTCAGTTCGCTTGAGAGTGAGTCTACGACGTAGCCGGCGAGACGCCTGCCGGCGCGTGAGTGGTAGGCGCTGTTGGCGAAGTAGTAGGCCGCAACCCCATTGGCCTCAGGACTCAGGCTCCTGCTGTGGTGTAGGCACAAGAAGACGTCCGACTCCCAGGCGTTCGCGCGATCGATGCGCTCGTACAACCGCACGCGGGAGTCGTCTTTGCGCACCAGGTGAACCTCCACCCCGAGACTCTCCAGCGATTCAGCGAGAGCCAGACCGAGCTTCAGGTTGAGATCCTTCTCCACGCCATCGCCCGCCACGACGTTGCCCCTGTCGGCACCGCCGTGGGCTGGATCGATACACACGCGCAGCCCGGGGAGCGACCGCCTGCCCACGTAGCCGTCCATGCGGTCGGGTATGCCCCCGGCGTACTTCCCGGGATTCACCTGGCGCAAGTGATGGAGCCGATCGAAAGTCGTGTCGCCCGCGATGCCGTCCACGATAAGGCCGGCGTTGCGCTGGAACTCCGTGACGGCAACCTCGAGGGCAGGTGTGAAGATGCCGTCGACGGGGCCGGAATCGAAGCCGAGCTCATCGAGAGCCCGCTGCAGATAGAGGACGTCATCCCCCCGCATGTAGGGCACCCGGAGATAAAGGAGACGCTCACCCTGCTGGTAGCCGGCCTCCACCAGTTCCGTCCAGGTGTTCTCCCCCACGACCCCGTCCGCATCGAGCAATCGGGCCTGCTGGAAAGCGCGGATGGCGTTCTCAGTATGAGGGCCGAAGAAACCGTCGGCACCTTCACCGCCCAGGAAGTGACCCAGAGCGGCCAGCCGCATCTGGATGTCGACGACCTGCTTGCCTCTGTGTCCTCCACGTACCGGACGCATAGCCCTCCATCGCTCAGACACTGAATTGACGGATGTCCCACCCACGACGGCGTCTTCACCTCCGCAGGGCCGCCATATTATACTCACTGCCATGAACTACCAGCCGAGTCGATGAAGGAGCTACGCTGCAGCCGGAGGCTCGCCATCGCGGCCGTGGCGCTATGCTTGATGGTCGCCACGCTGGTGGGCGCCTATCTCTGGCACCAGGCCGGATCATCCGCGGAGAGCGCGTCCGCTGCGATGCCCAGCACGCCCGCAGCGCTACCCGCGGCCGCCGTCACGCTGCGTACGGCCACCACCACGACTCTGGCGCCTACGACCACCACGCTGCCACCGACCACGGCGACGACCGCACCACCCTCCACCACTACCACGACCGCGCCACCCCTCTTCATCGCAGCCGGGGGCGACGTACAGGGAGACCGTGGAGTGGGCGCGTTCATCGACACGAAGGGCGGCGAGGCGGTCTTCGCCAAGGTGAGTCCCCACCTGGAGCCGGCTCATCTGGCCTTCATCAACCTGGAAACGCCCATCTCCGACCTGGGCGTGCGCAAGCCGGACAAGGAATACACCTTCCGCAGCGGAGCCGGACTGATCGACGGTCTCACCTCGGCCGGTGTGGATATGGTGAGCCTCGCCAACAACCACGCGGTCGACTGCGGGCCGAAAGCGTTGCTTGACACTATTGCCCGGCTCGACTGGGCCGGGGTGGCGCACGCGGGCGCCGGAGCCGAGCGAAGCTCGGCGGAGGCGCCGGCCATCCTCCTCACGCCCGCGGGGTCGGTAGCAATGTTGGCCTTCACCGAGTTGGTTCCGGCCGGCTTCCCGGCCACCAGCAAGTCTCCGGGCGTCAACGACAAGACGTCGGACCGAGAGAAGATGAGGGCCCTCATCGCCGACGCTGCATCCCGTGTGGACTTCGTGGTCGTCAGCTACCACTGGGGAACGGAGTACACGGGCCGGGAGACTGAGACGCAACGGTATCTCGCCCATCTGGCCGTGGATGCGGGCGCGGACTTGGTGTTGGGTCACCACCCGCATGTCATCCAGGGTCTGGAGATCTATCGGAACCGTCTGATCGCCTACAGCCTGGGCGATTTCGTCTTCGACCACTACTCCCGGGAGACGGGGGAAGCCTTCGTACTCCAGGTCTATATCCAGCCCGAGGGACCTCCAGCCCTCAGGGTCATCCCTGTCTACTTGAACGATTCGACCGGAGTACCCTCCCCCGTCAGCGGAGAGGCGGCCGATGTGATCCTCGACCGCCTGAGCAGGCTGAGCAAGGCCCGCGGCCTGGAGCTTGAACGGGTGGGCGACCAAGCCACGTTCGGCACCCTGCCCGAGTAGAGGCGCCTCTCAACCCGACCCGACCGGAGACTCCTCCCTGCCCTGCATGACCGTCGGTCCCTCAGAGCGCGACGGGCGGCCTCGCTTCAGCGAGAGCATGTGTGCTGCGTCAAGAGTCCAGGCCGCGGCCGTGCTTCTGCAGATGGGCGCTGTACCCGGCCATCTTGCCCAGGATGCGTACCGCCCGCAGAGGCGACGGTAGCACGAAGGTGGAATAGCGCCCTCCGACCGAGTAGATGGCCTGCGTCATAGGTTTGAAGGATATGTTGGCGATGGGCTTGCGGTAGCGATCCATGAGACCGGCCACTTCTCTGATGAAGTCGAGTTCCCGCTCGCTCAGTTCGGGCTCGGGCGGCTCGCATCCCTCCGGCCCGGTCTCTATCTCAGGCGTCGTCGGATCGTCCCAGCGCTGCAGATACTCGATCTGGCTGACGGCCCTTCGACTCTCGCTCAGGGCCCCCACGACCCCCATCACGATGACGGCATCGACGTTGGCGCTGGACACCAGGCTCTCCACAGCCGCCTCGGGCACACCCGGGGCGATGCTCGAGACCAAGTCCACAGGGTTCGCGTGGCTCCAGAAGGGCGGTAGGATGCCGTTGAGGGTCTCGATGACCTTGTCGTCCAGTTCGGCCATCTCCAAGCCCACGCGCGCTATCTCGTCGGACACGAGTACCCCCCAGCCCCCGCCCAACGTGGCCACGGCCACGCGCTTGCCCGGCGGCAGCGGCATGTAGGAGAGGGCGAAGGTGAGGTCCATGAACTCGTCGGGGTCGGTGCTGACGATCATGCCCGACTGACGGGCGGCCGCGCTGAAGACCGCCGAGGATGAAGCCAGGGCGCCCGTGTGCGACGCGGCCGCCCGCTTCCCGTACTCGCTGGTGCCACCACGCAAGATGACCACCGGCTTGTCCAGTGACGTCTCCTTCACCACGTCTAGGAGCCGGCGACCATCGTCGAAACCCTCCATGTAGGCGACGATGGTATTGGTCTCCGGGTCGGTGTGCAGATAGTTGATGAAGTCCACCACGTCGATCATCGCCTCGTTGCCCACGCCCACGAACTTGCCCACCCCACCCTTACGCCGTTCGGCCGAAGTGAGGAGTTGGATACCCAGGTTGCCGGACTGAGAGACCATGCTGGCCCCACCGGGCTCCGGCCGCAGCAGTGTGAAACCCGTGCCGTACAAGTGATGGTGAGAGGAGATAACGCCCATGCAGTTGGGCCCCACCAGCACCATGCCGTAGCGGGTGGCCACCTCCACGAGCGCTTCTTCGGCGGCTCGACCCTCCGTGCCCAACTCTGAGAAGCCGGCAGACACGACCACCACCGCGCCGACGCCCATCTGGCCACACTGCTCGAGCACATCGCGCACCAGATGAGCGGCCACAGCCACGATGACCAGGTCGGGTGTCTCGGGTAGATCGGCCACGCTCGGGTAGACGTCGTAGCCGAAGATCGAACCGCCCTTGGGGTTGATGGGATAGACGGGGCCTCGGAACCCACCCAGCTTGATATTGGCGATGAGCATACCGCCCCATTTGGCCGTGTCGCTCGACGCCCCCACCACCGCGACGCTACGAGGGGCGAGTAGCGCGCCCAGTCGAGAGACGTCGGCAGGTTCTCTCGTGCTGATCTCCACCGGTTCCCCCACCGCTATGAGCGCATCGACCGCAACCGGCTTAGATCCGTCGATGAGCAGCGGGTTCACGTCTATCTCCCGGATCTCGGGATGGTCTTCTGCCATCCTGCCCAACGCCTGTAGTGCATCGATGAGCGCCTCTCGGTCGACGGCAGGAGACCCGCGGAACGCATCCAGCAACTCCCGAGCTTCGATCTGTTCGAGCAGTTCGGCTGCATCACCATCACCCAATGGCGCCACCGCGAAGGCGACGTCTCCGAGAGCCTCGGTGAAGATACCGCCCAGGCCGAACATGACGGTGGGGCCGAACAGGTGGTCACGCAGCAGACCGGCGACGAACTCGCGCTTGCCCCTGACCATGTGTTCCACCAGCACCCCGTCCAGCGTGGCCCCGACGGCAGCCGCGCGCGCCTCCAGCGTGCGGTAGCCCTCGCGGATCTCCACCTCATCCTGAACTCCAAGGATCACGAGGCCGGCATCTGTCTTATGCTGCACCTGGGGTGAAGATCCTTTCATGACCACCGGATACCCGATCTCCGCGGCCACCTGCACGGCCTCGTCTGCCGTGGTCACGTTGGCACCCGCGGGCACGGCGATGCCGTAGGCTGCAAAGAACTCCTTGCCCGCCTGCTCGTCGAGAGCCGGCAGACCAGCTGCGAGTGCAGCCTCGATGAGGGCGCGCCCCGGAGGGGCTGCTGAATCCTCTCGGGACTTCTGGCTCTGGGTCATCGCGTCCTCCATCTTGTAACGTCGCTGTTCGGGTGGCCTAGCCCACCCCGGCCGCCGAGGCGCTGGACACTGGGGGGGCTTTCTAGTCGATGGTACCTGGAGAGGTCAAGCTAGGGCAATCCGCCCGCGCTTCCTCCGCTCCCCGCGCTCCCCTAGGGGAGCGTTCGTTCAGCGCGTCGAGATCCCCTGGCTCCCGCGTCGATGACGCATCCGCCGGCGCAGGACTCACCACAACTATAGTCACAGGGTTCGATATGGATATTCACCCGCGACGACGGGAACCGCTCCTTGATGGCCGCGACGATCTGGTCGCCGAGCACGTGGGCCTCTCCCACGGACATGCGGTCGTCGACGACGACATGGAAGTCGATGAAACGGTCTGGGCCAGCCTTGCGAGTACGCAGGTTGTGGAAGCTGCGTACTTGGGGCCAGTTGTCGACGACGTGCTCCTGGACCCATTGCACGTCTTCCGGGGGGAGGCTTACGTCGACAAGATCTCGCGACGCCTCTCGGATAAGGTCGAAGGCGGCCTTGACGATCAACACGGCCACGGCGATGGCTACCACAGAGTCAAGCCAGTAGATGTTCGTGCCTGGGCTGAGGAGCCCGACGATCCAGATGACGAGGAGGCCGCCCATGACACCCAGGGACGTGTAGACATCCGTCCGCAGGTGCCAGGCGTCGGCCTGCAGCGCCATGGAGTCGGTCTCCTTCCCCACCTTGAACAACCTGGATGACACCACGATGTTCACCATTGCCGATATCAGCATCACCGCAACGCCCCATCCGACCATCTCCACCGGTTGGGGCTCGAGAAGTCGGCGCACGGCCTCATAGATGATCCACGCCGCCGCCCCGAAGATGAGGACGGCTTCGACCGTCCCCGAGATGTTCTCGTACTTGCCGTGTCCGTACGGATGCCGCTCGTCGGCCGGCTGACCCGAAGCTCTCACGGCAAGGAGCGCTATGAGAGCTGCGATCAGATCGACCCCGGAATGAATGGCCTCTGAGATGACCGCCACGGAGCCGATCATGGTCCCGACGAAGATCTTGAGAATGATGAGCAGGGTGTTGGAGACGACCGACAACAGGGCCACCCGGGTCTTCTTCTGCGTCGTCTCCGCCATCTCGACCTCCAATACGTAGAAGGGCTCTGCAAGGACCATGGTGTCCCGCAGAGCCCGTGCACAGCTCTACTGCTATTGAAGCCCGGCTACACCCCCGCTCCGCGCCATCTCGCGCGGCGGCCCAAGGTTGCCTGATCGAGCCGAAGTATAGGTATCACTCGCCCGTGCCACAAGTGGCGCGCAATGCCGGCGGAGTGGTGTTCGTCGCCTCGATGGTGTCGGAGGTGGTCGCCCCGCCCTCGGTGGCCTGAGTGGTGCCGCACTGTGACCGAAGAAGCGCCCAGCCGCGCCAACCTCAGGCGGCCCCGTGGCCCAGATATATGGAGAACGACGCCGCGACCTGCTTCACAGCCTGGGCATTCTTCTTCTTCTCTTGGGGACCGAATCTCTCCTTGGGCGCGACAACCGAGAGAGCGGCCTTCAGGTCGCCGTTCCGGTCCCATACAGGCGCCGCCACGGCACAGATGCCGAGGCCGTGCTCCTCAAGGTCGAAGGCCACTCCTTCGGCCGCGACTTTGTCCAGTCGAAGAGCGATCTCGGCCGGGTCCGTGAGCGTGTTGGGAGTGATCTTTGACTGAGGCACAGCAAGGAACCGCTCTCTCTCGGCTTCGGGCGCGAAAGCGGCGAAGACCTGCGCGTGGCTGTTGGCCAGATCGTGCATGACCCGACCCAACGGTAGCGAGGGCTTGAAGAGATGAGAGGTCAGCACCTGGCCGATCACCACGAAACTGCCCTCTACCTCCACGGCCAAGTTGCTGGTCTCTCCGGTCAGTTCAGCCAAGCTCTTCGAGATACGGGCGCGCCAACCGCACCAACTCCGACTGCGTTGCGGCCAGGAAGCTCAGCGGGATCGTGGCCGGACCCAGATGATACCTGCCGGTGGTGCATCGAACATGAGAAAGCCTTCGGCCTCCATCGTCCGTGTCATTCGGTAGGCTGTGGCCTTGTGAAGGCCGGTTCGTCGACTCAATTCACTGAGACTCCACTCGGGATGGTCTACCGTGAAGAGCGCCAGTACACGGAGCCCGCGCGACAAAGCCCGCACCTGAAAGACATCGTCGCCGTCGTGCCCTAACGACCCAGCTTCCGTGCCAGAGTCTGCCGGCATTCCTCCAGTTGCGCGCCTAACCGTGGTCATCCGAAACCTCCACCCCAGACCCTCAAGCTGTCTCCACCCATTACCCGGCCACTCAGCAACGATCAGACCGCCTGCTGGCGGATCGTATGATACAGCCCGTTTGTTCATCTACCCACCCAGGTATGCTTGCTTCACCAACGCGTTTCCGGCCACCTCTGAAGCCGCTCCCTCCAGAACGATGCGACCGACCTCCAGCACGTAGGCACGGTCCGCCAGAGCCAGCGCCATGGATGCATTCTGCTCCACCAACAGAATACCGATACCGGTCTTGTGGATATTCTGCACGATGTGCCCGATGTTCTCCACCATGAGGGGCGAAAGACCCATGCTGGGCTCATCCATGAGCAGGAGCTTGGGTGAGGGTTCGTCTGTAACCCGTTAGCCCGTCCCGCACCCTTGCCCTAGGATCTCACCTCGCTCTCCCCGTTCACGGGCTCGATTGCCCATCGTTGTCATCGCGATCGCCGATCACCGCGGATGTGGGATCAGTGTCAACATCGGCCACTCCCTCACCCCGGTGTTGCCGGCGATGCTGCAATCCTGAAGCGTGACAGTCACAAGGTGGTCGCGGGTGGTGGCCAGTATCTCTTTCCGATACGCTTGTATCGTATAGTGATGCCACTATAGGACCTGTAGGATGACGTGTCAAGAGTCGGAGTCCGACAGGCAGCCTCAGCGACTTCAGCGATCATCAGCACCTCCCGTCCTAATCTGGACCTCGTTTCGAGTCTCATTCTACGATACCGTCATTGCACTTAGCGATACACCTATGTTACAAGATAGACAGCGCCTTGACTGAGCCTCAAGCCGTGCGGGGGCAGACCTCCCCCAGAGCGCGCGAAGGCCATGGCGCCGAATCTGGGCGATCACGACGGAGGAAGGAGATATCGAGATGTCCCTCGAGGCAGATCGCGAAGACGTCCTGAAACACACTCAGCAGAACCACGAGGAGATCCTGGCCAGCAACACCTGCGGCTGTATCGGCTGCCTCTCCACCTTCACCCCTGCAGAGATCACGGAGTGGACGGAACAGGCCGACAAGGACCACCCCGAGAGCAAGCAGGACCGAACGGCCGTCTGTCCCCACTGCGGCGACACGCTGCTCATTGGAGACCGGTCGGGTCATCAGATCACCCCTCTCTTCTTGGACGCCATGCGGATGCGCTAGCAGGCTAGCCGTCCTTTCTGGCTGACAGGTACTCGTCCTCCCCCGGCAGTTCGACCGGGTACTTGTCGCGGTAGGAGAGTGACTGATCCGGGTGCCACTTGGCCGGGATGGGGTGCTTGACCACCGCCATCTTGCCGTCTTGATCCACGAGCTTGAGCCAACACAGCCAGCCGGCATCGTCCCGGAAGGGAAAATCCTCGCGGAAATGCGTTCCCCGACTCTCCTCCCGGGCCAGACCGGCCCGGAGCTTCATCTCGGCATTCAGCAGCATGTTTCGGGTCTCATGCGCTACGCGGAGCCCATGCGGATCATCCACTTTGAGCTGAGGAGCGTACTTCTCCTGGAGGTACATGATCTGCCCGAGCGCCAGATCCAATCTGCTCTTCTCCTTCACGTACATGACGTAGTAGGGGAACATGATGCCCTGCAGCACCCTGGTCACCCAAGCAGGTGAGAACCCTCGTGGCCGGGAGAGGGGGTCGAGCATCTCCTGCCGCAGAGCCTCGAGCCGGGTCGTTTCGATCTCCGGCGCCTTCTCTCCCCTCGCGTACTCCGCTGCTGCCCTTCCCGCGCGGGCCCCCTGCACCGACGAACCGGCGCAGGAACAGCCGAACCCTGCGTATCCGGCGCCGTTCTGCATGGAGCAAAGACCGTCCCCTGCGGCCCACAGCCCGGCCACATTGGAGGCGCCATACAGGTCTTGTGGAAACACACCCTCGCCTTTGTGGTTCGACATCCCCGGGGTGGAGAAGCCCGGAGAACTCGCGAACGGCCCACCCGGTCCCCCACCTGAAGCGGTGGGACCGCTTCCCATCGGGAATAGGTAGTTCTCGTCCAGGGGAACGCCCCCATTCGACACAGCGTATGCACCCTGGATGCGCAGACCCATCCGCCGGGCGTCGAGGTGCTCGGCCGGACCAGGAGCGCTGGGCGGACCTCCGCCCAGTTCCGTGGCCGGTCTCATGGGCGAAGGCTCCGGATCGACCAGAGGATTGCTCCTTTCTGGCAGGGTGGGCGTCGTTGAACTCCTTCCCGGAGATCTCCGCCCCGGCACGATAGGCCATCGCATCGCCGTCGGCGGTGGCTGAGCTGCAGGCATAGCCCATCCCCAAAGGCTTGAACGAAGCCGGACCGGCACACATGACCGTGGCTTTGGCGAGTATCGGCGTACGGACGACCGCTCTCCATGTGAAAGCCCACGGCACCGATGACCTTGTCCTCCGGCTTGATCAGGCTGGTGATCATCACCCGCTCCAGCAGTCGGACCCCGACTGGCGACGGCCTTCTTCCTCATCGCGTCCCCGGAGTCGACCACCTCTATGGACCGTGTGACCGTGCCGTGCTGGTAGTAGTGCTCGCGCCCCGTCCGAGCGCCCCACGAAGACACCTCCAGGTACCTGTCGTACGACTCAGCCATGAGGATGTCGACGAAATCCATGTTGTTGAGGTACTCGCCGGAGAGGACGAACTGCTGCAGATACTGCTCGCGGGTCACTCCCTTGGTGTCCTGGAAGACGAACCAGGAGTTGGCCCACGGAGTGAGGCCGGACCGACCGGTACGGCCCTTCACCGCCATGACAACTCGAGCTCCGGCTTCAACAGCTTTGATCGCCGCGAAACAGCCGGCGAAGCCGCCACCGACGACGAGGACATCGGTCTCGATGGTCGTCAGGGCCTGTCCGGGAGAAGAGGCCACTGGAACACGCGCCGTCATCTCGGCCCCCTCTCTGCTCCTCGTCCTAGCTCCACCACATCCCAGCCGTACAGCGCTCCAAGCAAGGCGCCCTCCGTGATGTCGATGGCGTCGGTCGGGCAGTACTTCTGGCACAGCCTGCAGACCTGGCAATCGTCCAGATAGGCGATCTTGGACCGGCTCCCACAGGTGAGGCAGCGCTCGGCCTCTGCCTGCACCTGCAGTGCACCGAAAGGCAAGGTGGCCTCGGCGAAGTCGCACCTGCGCTCGTCCGCGGGCCGGATGCCGCGCTCGAACCGCTCCAGCTTCTCGATCTTCTCCTGCGGCGGGTCGGCCGAGAGGACCGCTTCTTCCTCGGGCCCACCGGGGAGCGCCTCTCCTCGCAGGTACCGGGCCACCATCTGCGCGGCCTGCTTGCCGGCCGCGAGGGCCTCGACAACTGTCGAGGCTCCGGACACTGCATCCCCGGCTGCGAAGAGCCCAAGCTGCGAATCGACGATGGTGTTGCCCGCGGTGATGAGGCCGCGGACGTCTGTAGCAAAGCCCTCCGGCACCGACACGGGGTCCGCCCCCTGGCCGAGGGCAAGGATGACGGTCTGGGCTTCGATCGCCTGGGGCAGGACGCAGTCACCATAGACTGGGTTGAACCGCCCGTCCTCGTCGCGGACGCTCAGGCACTCCACACATCTCACGGCTCGTTACCCGCCCGTTTTCGACCGCGAACGACTCGACTCCGCGCGAGGGATATATCTGGACTCCCTCGGCCATGCCGTCTTCGATCTCTGCCGTCAGGGCGAGCATGCTGTCCTTCAGACCAGGCTCGATGACGCTCGAGACATATCACGCTGACAGCATCCGCCCCGAGACGCACGGCGGTCCGCGCCGCGTCCAGAGCCACACTGCCTCCGCCCACCACGGCGACGGCACCCGAGAGTTCCCCGCTCATGGAGCCTTCCCGCGGCGACCGACTTCGCCCCCCGCAGGAACTCCATAGCACTGACGATGCCGGCGGCGTCGCTACCCGGCACAGAGAGGCCGACGGGTCTTGCCGCCCCGGTGGCCGCCACTATCACGTCATAGCCTTCTTCGCGCAGGCCGTCGATCGTCACATCGACTCCCACCTGCACCCCAGTGCGGAAGCCGATACCCATGTTCCGATAGAGCTCGATCTGCGCGTCGACGACTTCCTCGGGAAGGCGGAAGGCCGGGACCGTTGAGCGGAGCAGACCGCCAAGCCTCTCGTCCCTCTCGAACACGGTCACTTCATGGCCTTCGAGAGCCAGAAAATAGGCTGTGGCCAACCCGGCTGGACCGGAGCCGACCACCGCCGCGCGGCCACGGCCGCTCGGGCTGGGTGCAGGGGGCTCCAGCGCCAGCAGATGATCTCCCAGATACTGCTCCAGGGCGTTGATATTGACAGCCTCGTCGATCTTCGTGCGGGTGCACTCCGTCTCGCAGGGATGGGGACACAGCCGCCCCGTTACGGCCGGCATGGGATGGCACAGCCGCATGATCTCCGCAGCTTCGCCCGGCATGCCCATCGCCAGCAGATCGTGGTACTCCCTCTGCCGCACTCCCAGGGGGCAGGCCAGGCTGCAGGGCGAATGCTCCCTCCGGTACTCGGCCACAGTGTCAAGTCGGAACACGTCCATGGGGCAGGACTCCACGCAGGAGCCGCACCCGATACATTTGTCCAGGTCGATCTTCGAAACAGGCATCCTCTATGACCTCGCATCTATCTCCGATGATTCTTTGCGCCGCCACAATCCCCAGCCGCCGACTGGGGGCCGATTGTTCGGTGGCGGCGGGTTCTTCATGCCGATACGGAAGTGTTCCCCGGTCGCCTTGCGTTTCCACCCCACCCGCTGATTTAGCGGCTGTTCCATCCTGATGGCCCCGGGCTTAGGGCAGTGCTCCACGCAGCAGGCGCAGAACCAGCACTCGTCGGGGTAGGCTAGGATCGGTGGCCCACCCCTCTCGATGCTCGGCATGAGCACATCGCTGCGGCACACATCCACGCAGCGGTTGCATCCGATGCATAGCTCAGCATCCACAACGATCGCCCGGCATGGGGTTACCGGGTTCGCCACCAGCCAAGCCTTCGCGCCCCTGAATGCGCCGGCCACGACCTGCGGCTCCGCGGCAGTGAGATCGTCTGCCGTTGTGTCGTTATCGCCACTCATGATGATCACCCCTATGGAGCACTGTGAAGACGGTAGTTCTCGGCGTAGTCGGCCGTGTATGGATCCTTCAGCCAGAAGCCTACCGGCAGTTCGTTCACCCGTACCTCTTCACCTTCCAGGCGCGTGGTGACGAACTTCTCTGACCCCGGCGGATCAGTATCCGGATAGTCCACCCGCCAGAAGTCCAGATCCCTGCTGCTGGACCGGCGGGCCAGCGAAGCGTGCATGATCATCTCCCCCACCGTCATTCGCACCATGACTTCGAGCGTCCGCCACAGTTCGTGGGGGTTACGGGCGACGGCTCGCTCGGCCTCGCTCTCCCTGATAGATCGAAGCCAGTCGAGACCCCGGAGGAGCACGGCCTCGCTCTTGTCGCGGCCGCAGTAGTCTTGCATGACCCGGCACACACCCGCCTGCAACTCTTTCCAGCCGATACCGGTGGAATCCTCAGCCGTTTGGAGAACTGGGAGATAGACCCGCTCCTTCTCCTCTTCAACCTGCGCCCGGTCCGGCACGGGCTCGGGGGCCGAACGGACGTACTCCGCGGTCTTGCGCCCCGCATATCTCCCCGAGGTAGCGGCGCCCACATGACCTACATGGCCGGCGACCTGATTGCCCGCCGCGTAGAGGCCGTCCAGGTTGGTCTTCATGTCCCAGTCGACCAGCAGGCCGCCCCCTCCGCCGAAGGCCGTCTCACGCCACTGCGGCGCGGAGGCCCCAGGTCTCTTGATGTCCCACCACACCGGGTCGGCGCCCGTAACCTCGGGAGACAGGACGTTGGCCTGCAACATGTCTTGGTCGGGATCAAAACCGGCCTCCGTGTAGGCCCTGTAGACCGGGATACGGGTCTTGCCTTCGTGGCACACCATCAGCCCGAAGATCGCCCGGCGTTCGTGTTCCGGCATGGAGGGAAGATCGGCGTAGAGAGGAAGTACGAACTCGCCGCTCCTGATGCGTTCAGCCAGATCCGGGACAAGGCGGGCCTGGCCCTTCCCGGGCTTGGGATGGAACCGCTCCGACACCGTCTTCAGAATGTTCCCGTCGCTATCGACGTATGGGATCTCCTTGCCGTTGGCGTCGACGATCGTGCATCCGTACCAGGTGTTGGAGGCGTTGCCGGTGCCATAGGCCGGATAGCGGAGTGGGCCTGAAGTCGGCATGCTGCGCTCCATGAGCGCGAACTCCGCCCCCGCCTTCCAGGCGATGGCGCAGCCGTCGCCGGCGTCGTTGGGGTCGTCGTGCGCCGTGTAGAGCCCCGCCAGTTCCGTGTTGAAGACCCAGATCCGCAGGGGCTGGCCCGTGGTAAGCACCGTCGCTTTGGCCTTGAGCACGTAGAACTCCCCGGTGCGCACATTCAGGCCGGTCGCTCCGACGACGCGGCCGCCGGCCTTCCCCCCTTCGGTGAGCAGGCTGGTGGCCATCACCCGGTCGAAGATCTTGATGCCCAAGCGCTTCATCTCGCGATACAGGTACACCTTGACGTCCACACCCCGCACCCGCAGCACCGTGCAGGAGTCGTAGTCGTAGGCGAACATCAGTTTGGTCTTGTCGTCCCGGAACTCGGCTCCGATGAACTCGTCGTCCTCATCCCTGATGGCCATGCCCCACGCTTCCATGTCGAGGGCCGCATCCCACGATTCCCTGGCCGAGACGTATTGGATGTGCTTCATTCCGTAGGCGCCGGCCATGGGGCCCTGCCCGACCTCCCGCGAGATCGCCTCATCTGGAGTGATCTTCGAGCAGGGATTGGTGTATGCGCCCCCCCAATGGTCCACCCCCGCACCACCGGACCCGCTTCGGATCACGGCACCCTTGTCGATGACCATCACCGTGGCGCCGCGCTTGGCGGCGCTGATGGCGGCATGGCAACCGGCTATCCCGCCCCCGACGACCAGCACGTCGGCAGCGAGTTCCGTCTCGTGGCCGTAGCGAACCGGATAGGGCCAACTGGTTGCATCTGATGACGGTGCGGTCGAGCGCTCAATCATGCCGCTTCCCTCCTGGTTCTTGTACCCCACGTCGTCATCACCATCCACCCACAGGGGGTCTCAGATTGGGAGGCGGCGGATTCTTCATGCCTATCCGAAAATGCTCTCCCGTGTCTTTTCTTTTCCAGCGGACCTTCTGCATTATGGGATGCACGAGCCTTATCGCGCCCTCGAACCGGTTGGGGCACTCAGCCACACAGCAGGCTCCGTACCAGCATTCGTCCGGGTACAGGACGATGGGAGGCCGCCCCGGATGAGGATTGGGCATGAGTACGTTCATGCTGCAGATCTCGACGCAGCGATTACATCCTGTACACGCCTCTTCATCAAACACGACCGGCTTGTTCGGCGTCGGCAGATTCGGCTCCATCAGCGGTCGCTTCGCATCCATGCTCACAGGACTCACGACCTGACCCGTTGGCTGTGCCTGGAGTATTCCGCCTCAAGGTCACCCCAGTAGTCCATGGGCAACTCTCGGGTCTTGACGCTGCCGTTGTCCAGCCGGGTGACTATCCATCGACTCCGGGCAGAAGATTCGATCTCGGGGTAGTCCAGTCTCGAAAAATTCAAGAAGCTATTGCTTGCCTTTCGCGCGAGACAGGCATGAATGATCATCTCGCCGCACGTGAGAGCAGACATCGTCTCCAGGGCCCGCATGAGTTCATGCGGGTTGCGTGCGCACAACTCGGAGGCCTCGGCCTCTCTCAGTTCGCTGAACCACTTGAGACCCAGAAGGAGCAGTTCTTCGTTTTTCTGCTCTCCGCAGTACTCCTGCATGACCCGGCATATGCCTGCATTGAGCTCCTTCCATTCCACGCCGCCCCGTCTTCTCACGGGAGCGTAGACCCGAGCTATTTCCTCATCTATCTGCCGTCTGTCGGCTGCCGGAGCGGGGCTCGTCCGTGCGTATTCCACGGCCATTCTCCCCGCATAGCGCCCGGTCGTAGCGGCATTGGCGTGGTCCTCGGACGCGAAGATCTGCTGCCCCGCGGCAAAGAGACCTTCAAGACTGGTCTTCAGATGCCAGTCGATGAGAAGACCGCCGCTGTTCATCCACACCGCCCTCCACTGAGGAGGACCGCTCCCGACGAAACCGGAGATACACTGGAGCATGTCCTTGTCCGGGTCGAACCCCGCCGCCGTGTAGTTTGCATACACAGCGATATCCGTCTTCCCGTCTTGGCCCACGCTCAGCCCGAAGATGACTCTTCTCTCCTGTTCAGGCATGGACGTCAGATCGGCCCACAGCGGGGGAACGTATTCCCCCTTGGCTATCTTCTGCCTCACGTCGGGAAACTTGATGCTGGGAGCCATGTACTTGTAGGAGGGGTGATCGTGCGTTACCAGTCCGGCGAAGCCCGCATCCTCACCCGATCCGCCGCCCAGAAGAAAGAACTTCTGTCCGGGAGACGGCCTGTATCGATCCCGCACTGTCTCGATGGTGCGGCCATCTCTATCGACGTACGGTACCTCTTTGCCATTGGAGTCGACGATGGTGCAGGCGTGCCACTCGGCGAAGGGCCTGCCGTAGCCATCGTAGGGGTAGTCGAAAGCACCGGCATACGGAGCGGAGCGCTCCATCAACGTAAACTCCGCTCCCGCCCTCCAGGCCATGGCATGCCCGTCGCCCGCGGACTGCCCAAAGTTCGAGGACAAGCCGCTGAGTTCTGTAGAGAATGCCCACATCTGCTCGGGGCGCGAAAGACACAACACGGTTGCCTTACCCGTGAAGATGTAGAACTCCCCGGTGCCGACGTTGAAGCCTGTGGCTCCGACGACTCTCCCCCCTTGTCTTCCGCCCTCCGTGAGAAGACTGGTGGCCATGACCCGGTTGAAGATATCGACGCCGAGCCTCTTGCATTCCTCCTCAAGAGCCGGTTTTGCCCGCGTCCCCCAGAACCTGACGGTGTACCTGTTCTCGTAGTCGTACCCGAACAGGAGTCCCGTCTTCTCATCCCTGAAGTCGGCGCCGCGGAACTCGCCGTCCGAGTCCCTGATGCGCACCCCCATCGTCTCGAGCTCTTGGAGGGCGTCCCATCCTTCTCGGCACTGGATATACCGGTGAATGCCGCAGTTCCAACCGCCGTGGTTGTCGATCAGCGCTTGCGTCAGCTCCTCGGGCGTCAGTCTGCAGGCGGGGTTGGTGGCGGCGAACTGCCAGTGGTCGCAACCCGAGCCCCCTGCACCGCTCCTTCGAACGTGTGCCTTGTCGACAAGGACCACCCTCAGGCCTCTTCTGGCAGCGCTTATCGCAGCCCAACATCCGGCGATACCGCCTCCTATGACGAGGACGTCTGCCGCGATCTCGCGCTCAACACCATACTTGATCGCATAGGGCCAGTCGCAGGAGTCGGGCCCCGCTGGATGTGGAACGGCTACCATCCACCCACCGGCGGGCGGGTGTTCGGTGGCGGCGGATTCTTCATACCTATCCGAAAGTGCTCTCCCGTATCCTTGCGCTTCCACCCCACCTTCTGAGTGAGCGGGTGTTCCATCCTGATGGCCCCCGGCTCCGGGCAATGGGCCACACAGCAGCCGCAGAACCAGCATTCGTCCGGGTAGACAAGGATGGGCGTCTCGCCGGGTCCCGGGCAGGGTGCGAGCACGTCGGTGCGGCAGACGTCGACACAGATATTGCACGAGATACACAGGTCCGGGTCGAACTGGATGGCCTCGCAGGGAGTCAGCGGGTTGTTTACCAGGTGGGCGTGGGACATGCTATGCCCCCTCTCCGGCCCCGGCGGGCACCGACTCCTGGGGGCCGGGCAGACCGCAGTGCGCGGCGTAGTTGTCGGCGGGGCGCGCTGCATACGGCGGCCGCCGCCAGTAGTCCCAGGGAAGGTCTCTCGTCTGCACGGAGCCGTCTCCCCGCCGGACGGTGACGAGCTTGTCCCACTCCGGGGGATCCACCTCGGGATGATCGAGGCGCTTGAAGCAGAGACCGTCGCTGCTGGCTTTGCGCGCCAGCGAAGAATGCATCATAGCCTCCCCGACCGTGAGTCTCACGCCGCACTCCAGGGTGCGCATGAGCTCGTGGGGATTGCGGGCATAGGCCCGGGAGAGCTCGCTCTCACGGATGCCGTCCAGCCACTCGAGGCCCAGCGCCAGCGTCTCCTCGCTGCGGTACTCGCCGCAGTAGTCCTGCATGATCCGGCACAGCCCGGCCTGCAGCTCTTTCCAGCCGACGCCGTGCGAGCGCATCACCGGCGCGTACACCCTGGCCTTCTCTCCGTCGACCTGCGCCCGGTCTGCGAGCGGCTCTCGCGCCACCCGGGCGTACTCGGCCGCCTTCCGGCCCGCATACCTTCCTGTCGCGGCCGAGGCCGCGTGATCTGCGCCGCCCGCGAGTTGCACACCCGCGGCGTAGAGGCCTTCGAGCGTGGTCCGGAGATCCCAGTTGAACACAACTCCGCCGCCGTCGACAAGGAAGCCCGCCTCCCGCCACTGCCTCGTGGCCATACCGCCCCACCAGGGCCGATACACATAGCCGTCGGGAGGCATGACGGGAGCCTGGAGAAGGTCTTTGTCGGGGTCGAAGCCTGCCTGCGTGTACACTCCGTAGACCGGTATGCGGCTATTGCCCTCCTGCCCCACCATCAGCCCGAAGATGGCGCGGCGCTCGTGCGCCGGCATCGAAGGCAGGTCGGCGTACAAGGGAAGCTTGAACTCCCCGCGGGCGATCCGCTCGGGAAGGTCAGGGATAAGGCTCGGACCCTGAAAGCGATGGGAGATGCGACCGCTGTAGAGGAAGTAGTCCTGACCAGGCGCAGGCCGGTAACGCTCGGAGACTGTATCCAGGGTGCGGCCGTCTCTGTCGACCCAGGGAACTTCCTTCCCCTCCGCGTCAACGATCGTGCACGCGTACCAGGTGTTATGGGCGTTCCCGGAGCCGTACGGTACGTAGCGGAAGCCCCCGGAGTGGGGAGCGCTCTTCTCCATGAGGGTGAGCTCGGCGCCGGCGTTCCAGGCCATGGCGCAGCCGTCGCCCGCGCAGTTCGGATCGTCGTGAGCAGCGGCGAAACCCTGCAGCTCAGTGGAGAACACCCACATGCGCAGCGGTTGCGCGGTGGTCAACACCGTGGCCTTGGCCCGGAAGACATGGAACTCGCCGGTACGGACGTTCACCGCGGTCGCGCCGACCACCCGGGCGCCTCGCTCGCCCCCCTCACTCAAGAGGCTCGTCGCCATGACTCGGTCGAAGATAGTCACGCCCAGGCGCTTCAGTTCCCGGTAGAGGGCCGGCTTGAACTCCCACCCGAACACGCGAAGGGTATGGCGACCGGAGTAGTCATACGCGAACATCAGCTTGGTCTGCTCGTCCCTGAACTCGGCCCCGAGGAAGTCGTCTCCCGTGTCGCGCACGCGGGCACCCATGCTCTCCAGGTCGAGCAGGGCGTCATAGCTCTCCCGGGCCAGGATGTTACAGGTGATGCCGTTGCCGTACTCCGTCGTGATGCCGAACGGGTACTCGTCGACCACCTGCGCGAACTCCTCGGGCGAGATGTTGCAGCAGGGATTGGTCACCGCCCCGTGCCAGTGGTCGCAACCCGAACCACCCGATCCGCTACGGATGACCGGCCCCTTGTCCAAGACCGCGACGCGCGCACCGCGGCGGGCGGCATTGATGGCTGCGTGGCAGCCGGCAATGCCGCCCCCCACGACCAAGACGTCGAACTCGGTCTCCGTCTCGGAGCCGTAGCGGACCGGATAGGGCCAGGGCTTAGACATGCGCTTTCTCCTCTTCTCCTCGCCTACCTCGTCTCTCCCTCAGCCTTCGGCCAGTTGCCCAACGGGATCTTGCAGGGCTTCGGCGACATTCTCAGACCTTCCGGATCGGGGTACTTGATCTGCTCCCTGGGAATGAAGGGCATGCTCTCCGCCGCTTTGTCTCCGAATATGTCGGGGCGGCCTTCAGGGAACATGCGCGGGTAGGGCACAGGCAGCTTGTACAGTCGGGCGGCGGTGCCGCCCATGATCAGGTTGATCTCGTCCTGGGTGAGCCAGTCCCCCACCCTGTCGACGATCCTCAGACCCCACCCGTAGAAGTCGGGTTGATAGGTGGGTACGGCCGCCCAGTCCTTGTAGCCGAACATCATGAGCGACATGGTGGTGCGGTATTCGAGGGCCTTGGGTTTGGGCCCGTACTTGTCCACGTTCTGCCGGACGATGTGCTGGGGGACGTTACCGTAGTCGTGGCCCCACATGAGCTTGTTCGCCGTCACTCCGACCTCGAACGCGACCTCGAACTGCTTCTCGCACCAGCCTCCGGTCTCCATGTACACGTTGCTGAGCTCGGCGACCACCGTGTACATGTCGCGGATGGCGTCGAGGCCACGGGTCCATTCGTCCTCCACGCAGCCGTGGGTCTGGACGATCTTCGCCTTGGGGTTCATCTCCGAGACCTTCGCCAGCAACTGAGTGAGAGTCCAGTCGCCATCTCGATTCCAGAGAAACTGGTCGTGGCAGAGCACCGGCACGTCGTACTTGATGCCCAATTCGCACAGCGCCGCCCATTCTTCGACCCGTTGCTCGAAGCTGCACTTGCCTTCGGCCCCCGGAAGCTGCAGATTGCGCGCGCTCGAGCCCGGAGAGAACTCGCCGATACCGACGAACCAGCCCGTCTTGAGGGCCTCTTCCACCTCCTGCAAAGCGGCCTCAAAAGACCAAGGAGCTTTGCCCTGCACGGCGTTGAGGACGGTCCTCTGGTCGCTGCAGCAGGCCCGGAACCGTTCGGGAAAGCGCTTGACCAGCTTGGCCTGGGTCTCGTTGAGAGTCCCTGGGATGCTCGGCAGCAAGACCGCCATGTTGACGCCGTACCGATCCATGTCGTACATGGTCAGGAAGGAGTTGTCGAACGGTTGCAGTTCGTCCTGCAGGCCGTTCCATTCTTCCCGCTCCACCTTCTCCCAACCGGCCTCGGTCGCCGGCTGATAGAGAGTCGTTATGTGGCAGTGGGTATCAACGATGAACCGCGCGATAGAACCTCTCATCGATCAGCCTCCACATAGTATGTGCGCATTTGACCCCGACTCGACCATCACACCGTTACCTCCAGACCGTCCTCGGCGAAGACGACCCGGCCCTTGAAACCCGCGGCGAGAAACGCCGCCTCCGTCCGCTCGATCAACTCCGCGTCCACGGGAAGCGGCCACAGATGGGTGAGTACCACCGTTCCCACCCCTGCCTCCGTCGCCACCCGCACCACGTCGGGAAGAGGCATGTGGTTTGGAGCATCGGGGTCGCCCCGATAGGGGACGCACGCCTGATATTCAGCCGGCAATTCCGAAAGGACTCCACGGGGCGGACGCGGCCTGGTCCCGTCGGCCCAAGGGTTCGCGTCGATCACCAGGACATCGGCGCCTTCGGACAGCGCGATCAACCGGGCGTCGAACGCGGTGTCACCGGAAACCACGACGGATCTCCCGTCGACCGCGAAGCGATAGGCAAGGTCATACATCGAATGGGTCATCTCGGCGGTGGTGACCCTGATCCCGTCGAGACCGAACTCGTTCGACCCCGTGACTTCGCGCACGTCCACACCCTTGAACATCCCCTCAGCGTCGATGCCGGAGGGGCCACCCACCAACCAGCGGTAGACCAGATCGTCGCGGAAGAAGGTCACCAAGAAGCGATGCAACTCCCCCACGCCAGGGGGCCCGATGAGGTCCAGGTGCTTTCCGCCTTCGCCCCATCTCGTCGTGATTACGTCGAAATAGTCATTAACGTGATCCTGATGCAGGTGCGTGAAGATCACGGCGGCGATGTCTCCGTGCCGGTAGGAGCCGTGCGGGCCCCCTTTGACGAAACTCAGGGAGGCGCCATTGCCCGTGTCCAGGACGTAGTACTTGCCTTTGTGCTGGATGACGGTGCAGGCGCAAGCCCGCTCCGGGTTCAGTTCGGGCGACCCGCTGCCCATGGTTATCACGCTGAAAGGGCTCTCGTGGGGGTAGGCCGGGAAAGAAGCCCCACTCACCCCGGGCAGCCTGACCGGACTCGTCCTTGCACCTGACTTCTGTTTCACGCCGGCGACGCCTCCTGGAAGACTCTGATATGCCAAGTAGTATCGTTCCTTGATACGTCAGTATCACGAGTTGAGTAACACTCACTTTGGCAAACCGAGGCTCATTTGTCAACAACCACAGCAGCGCAACGCCCGGGCGAAGGGCGCTTCGCGCAAGGCGACTATCGCTTGGCGAAGTACTCGGCCACCTCGGCCTGCGACCGGAACTCGCCACTGCCGCACGCGTTGAAATGGAGGACCTCCGCCAGGGGCCGCACCTTCTTGGGCAGGGGTTCGAAATCGGAGTAGCCGAGCGCCATCATCTCGTACAGCGCCAATTCCGCGGGGATACCGAGCAACTCCTTGATCTTGGACGCGGCCGGATCGTGCCCTGCGGCCGACACCCATCTCGTAGCCAGTCCCAGGGCGGTGGCGGCAAGATGCATGTGCTCGTACGCGGCCGCAAGAGTGCTGGTGAGCACCGCTTCCCACTGCCGGTCATCCTCTCTCAAGCGAGGAGGGCCGAACGCTCTCACCCTGGTATCGCCCAGCACCAGGATGAACACCGGAGCCGTCTTGAACCCCAAAGGATCCTTGACCGGGGCCTTGTTCTCACCCCGCGTCCCCAGGACCGGACCGTGCCCTTGTGGAGGGCGCGGAGCCGACTCTGCCAGGATCTCGACGATACGACTCCGCAGTTCCCCGTGTGTGATCGCCACGAATTCCCACGGTTGCGAGTTGAATCCGGAGGGCGCGTACCTCGCAGCGTCTACGATCTCCTCGATGTGGGCGACCGGCACCGGGTCGGATCGAAAATGCCAGTAACTGCGCCTTCTCTTGATGATATCGATGAGACCTTCGTAGTCCATTCTTCGCTCCATTCCGCGCGTTGACGAGATCGACGACCGACCCGACGCTCTAGACGCCGCCCTCCGCGAAACCGGCCAAGCACGGCCCGGCGGTGATATGGCATTCCCTCGCGAACGCCTCCGGATACTCGGCCCGCAGGGCGTCGAGGTCGGTCTTCTCCACCTCCACCAGGAAGCCTGAGACCGCCATGCCCACCGTGTTCTTCGAGGTGCAGTTGCGCGGCACTATGGTGTTGATCACCCCGCCCCGGTCGATCTCGCCGGGGACTATGGGGTCGTACTTGGCCCCGTGGTCGATGCCCACGGCTCCGGGGATGATCCGCTCGGTGACATAGGCGCCGGCCAAGACCGTCCCCCGCTCGTTGTAGATGGAGACGACGTCGCCGTGTCTGATTCCGCGCTTCTGCGCATCCTCCGGGTTCATCCACAAGGGGTGGTACTGATACCCGTCGGCGCCGCGGATCTTGCAGGTCTCGATCTCCCGGAACCAGGTGACGTCATCGTGCTGGGAATGCACTCCCCAGCGGGGGTGGTTGCTCATGACCAGGAGCGGATACGTCTTGCTCCGCTCCGTGCCGATGGTCTCCTGGTGCGACTCGCCTTCGGGGATCCACTTGGGTACCGGCGGACGCTCGGGATCATCGGGAAAGTGCTCGGCCAGCCCGGTGGAGTAGAACTCGAGCCTGCCGGTGGGAGTGCTCAGCGGGTGCTTGTCCGGATCTTCGTAGAACTCGATGAGACCGGCGGGGATACTCTCCCAGTCGGGGTCGGTGGGGACCACGTAGTAGCCCTTCTCGTTCAGCTCCTCCCAGGAGATCTTGTCGGCCGAACCGGAGGTCTCATACCCTTCCCTGATGATCTCGGGGATGGTCATCCCGCCGGTGTATTCCTCCAGCATGCCCAACTTCTCGGCGATCTTGCAGACCACCTCGTAGTCGCTGCATGACTCTCCCAGGGACTCCATGCACCGGGGCTGAGGATACAAAAGGTCCATCTGCCCGCTGAAGACGTCGCTGCCGAGATCGTCTTCCTCGAACTTGGTGTTGACGGGCAGGATGACGTCCGCGAGCAGGGCATCGTTCTCGATCCAGGGGTGCTGGCAGAAGATGAACTCGATGTCGGCGTGGCGCATGGCGCGGATGAAGTTGTTGCCGTCGTTCCAGCAGGTGATCCAGGAGGGCGAGTCGGTCCAGATCATGTGGATCTTGGAGCAACCGTCGGCCGGATACTTGTACTTGACGAACTGTTCGGTGCGGTCGCTGCGCATGCCGTACTTGTTACCGTACCACTCACCCTGGCCGCTCAGGATCAGATCGGGCACCAGGGTCTTGGGGACCAGAGAATCCCGGCCGAACTCAGGGGGTCCGTCCCCACGATATGCCGCGTGCAGATCGGTCGGCACCTGTGGCCGCGGCGCCGACATGAACTTGGGGTTCAGTTCGAGGGCCCATTCGATCATTTTGGCCTGATTGCAGCCCGGCCGACCCAGACCCTGCATGCCCAGGCACATGGCCTGCAGCCGAGCCGGTTCGGTGGCGTAAGGACCGCGGATGGCGGGGCCGCCGTTCCCGATGACGACAGTGGTCCGCTTGGAGGCCCATTCGTCCGCCAGAGCCTTGATGATGCGGGCCGGCACCCCTGTGATGGGCGCCGCCCACTCCGGGCTCTTGGGTATTCCGTCTTCCTCGCCCATCACATAGGCCTCGAACTTGTCGACGCCATAGGCATGGGTGGCCAGGTATTCCTTGTCGTACGTACCCCGAGTGAACCAGCGATGGGCTACGGCAAGATAGAGGGCCGCGTCGGTGTTGGGCAGGAGGGGGATCCATCTGTCCGCATGCACCGCATTCGCGTAGTTGCAGTCGGGAGCGATGTAGATCTGCCTGATGCCTAGCTCAGTCCACCAGAAGCTGAGCCGGCTGACGAGTTGGCCGCCCCAGCCCCAGGTGGTGGTCTCCTGGTCGCAGCCCCAGAAGAGCAGAAGCTCGGCGTTCTTGGCGATGTCGTAGAGCAGGTTCTGCTGGGGAGTCTGCTGACCCAAGGGTTCGCAGCCCCACACGTGCTTGGCCCCCCACCACCAGCCTTCCCAGCTATCCGCGTTGCGCACCTGGTGTGTGAAGCCGCCGAAGAGGCGAAGTAGCTTGCGGCCACATCCGTGCGGTCCGTGTACCAGCTTGTTATCGCCGTGCTGGTCGTTCTGATAGAGGATGGCCGTAGGGCCGTAGGTCCCTTTGACCCGCAGCATCTCGGTGGTGATGATGTCCAGGGCCTCATCCCAACTGATGCGCTCGTACTTGCTGACTCCTCGGTTCTGGATGTTGCGCCCGCCGGGACCGGTGGAGCCCGGGGCACCTGTTTGGTCGAAGTCCACCCGCTTCATGGGGTAGCGGATGCGGGCCGGTGAAAAGACCCGCTTCTTGTAGGCGAGGCTCAGCGGAGGCGGCAGCGTCTTGTCGCCGGGCTCGAAGGTGCTTCCGCGGGCGTGCATGACCCACGGCTTGACTTCGTCGCGCGTGTACTTCTCGAAGTAGCGGAGGGGGCGGATGCGCAGGACCTTGCCATCCTTCACATCGACCATGCAGGCGTTGGCTCCCCAACTTGCCCCCAGGAAACTCATGTCGCGGACGATCGTCCTCTCGCCTGATGTGTCCGCTGAACCCTTGGTCGACTCTTTCACGACCGCTCCTTTGGATGCTCGCCGACGACCCGGCCACCGCAGGTTTCCTGTGCGCCCCCCGCGTCTCGGCTAATGATATAGGCGTATCAAAGCAGGTCGAATATGTCACAGCGCGGTATGCCTGTCAACAGAGGGTGTCGACCCACTCCGTTCTCAGGTACGCTCTCGCTCGACCTCGTCTTCCGATCGGAACTGCCGGTGGTACAGGTCGGCATACCTGCCCTTGGCCGCCAACAGTCGCTCATGAGTGCCCCGCTCGACGATCCGCCCGTGGTCGATCACCAGTATTTGATGTGCCCGCCGGACTGTGGACAACCGGTGGGCAATCACCACGGTCGTCCGCCCTTCCATTATCCGCTCGAGACTCTGCTGCAGTACCCGCTCGGTGAGCGTGTCCACGCTCGCCGTGGCCTCATCGAGAACCAAGATCAGCGGGTCGTGGAGCACGGCCCGGGCGAAAGCCACCAGTTGCCGCTGCCCCTGACTGAGATTGCCGCCCCGTTCCCCGACGGGATGGCTGTAGCCCGTTGCCAGCTTGCTGATGAACGTGTGAGCCCCTGCGACGGTGGCCGCCTCCGCCACTTCTTCGTCGGTGGCGTCCAGCCGGCCGTAGCGGATGTTGTCGGCGACGCTCCCCGAGAAGAGGAACGGGTCTTGGGGCACCAGCGCGATGCGCGCCCGAAGAGAGGCCTGGGTCACACCCCGGACATCGAAGCCGTCGACCGCGACCGAGCCCGAGCCCACGTCATAGTACCGGAGCAGCAGGTTTATCACTGTGCTCTTGCCGCCGCCGGTCGGTCCTACCAGCGCTACCGTCTCCCCGGGTTCCGCCATGAAGCTCACGCCATGCAGCACCGGCTCCTTCGGGAGGTACGAGAACGAGACATCGGAGAACTCGATCCGTCCTCTGGGCTGCGCGCCGCCGAGCCGACCGTTCGCACCCGCCAGAGCGTCCTCCAGGGACATGGCGTCCGCCCGGTCGACCACCTTGGGCTGCTGGTCAACGAGGTCGAAGATCCTCTCGGCCGCGGCTAGAGTGGACTGCAGTTGCGCGTAGAACATCGAGAGGAGTTGCAGGGGACGGAAGAAGAGCTGCACGTAGACAAGGAAGGCGACGACCACGCCGACGCTGGCCGCGGGAGGTTCCTGGAGGGCGAGGTAGCCTCCAACGGCAGCGACCATGGCCATCGCCAACATGCCTAGGAGATCGAGGACGGGCGTGAACGTGCTGGTGATGGCAACAGCCTTGATGTTCGCGTCTCGGTTGACCGCGTTCAATTCCCGAAAGCGCTCAGTAGTCACGTCCACGCGATTGAAGGCCTGAGTCACCCGTACAGCAGCGAGGTCTTCCTGGAGGTTCGCGCTGACGTCGCCGATCGTCTGCCGCGTGTAGCGGAAAGAGCGACGGGCCAGTCGAGAGAAGATCCGCGCCACGCCGACGGTAAGAGGCACTGCGATGAACGTGACCAGAGCCAGCCTCCATTCCACAACGAGCATGGCGACCGAGATGCCGATGAGTCCGAAGAGACCGCCGATCGTGGGGCTGAGAACGCCGGGAGAAAGCGTCGAGTCGAGCGTCTGGACGTCGTTGACCAACCGGCTCATCAGATCTCCGGTGTCATGCTGATGGAAGTACTGCAGATCGAGCCTCTGGAGGGACGTGAAGATAAGCGTGCGGAAGCGTTTCATCAGCCTTTGGCCGATCTTGCCCAGCAGCCGCTCCTGGCTGCGATTGGTGACGTAGAGCAGGAGATAGGTAGCAAGCAGGGCGATCATCAACTCGGTGAGCAGCTTGATGTCGCCCCCGATCACCGCCGAGTCGATGGCCGCGCCGATTATAAAGGGTCCGGCCGCCATGAGCGCCGCCCCTATCATGACCACCCCGAGAGCTCCGGCGATCGCCCGGTGCATATCCCCCAGGTACGACCACATCCGCAGCAGCACGTGACCCGCGTCACTAGGCCGCTCCTCCGCGCCTAGGGGCATCATGCCGGGCCGCCTCATGACTTCTCCCCCATCGGCCCCACGGAACCTACCCCGGGCCGCAGGGCCGGCGGTTCGGGCTGAAGCTGAGAGTCGACGATCTCGCCATAGAGTGGACTGTCGCGCAGCAGATCGTCGTGACCTCCGTCCGCCACAATCCTCCCCCCTTCGAGGACCAGGATGCGGTCGGCGCGCATGACCGTCGAGACGCGATGGGCGATCACAAGCGACGTGCGGCCCACCATGAGCTGTTCCAGAGCTTCTTGCAGGTCGCGTTCCGTGTTGGCATCGACCGAGCTCGTGGCGTCGTCGAGCAGCAGGATGACGGGGTCCATCAGCAGGGTCCGGGCGATCGAGAGGCGCTGGCGCTGTCCGCCCGAGAGGGTGACACCACGCTCCCCGACCTTGGTGTCGTATCCGGCCGGGAGCGCGGTGATGAAATCGTGGGCTTGGGCGACTCGCGCGGCCGCGACGATCTCGTCGCCGGTGGCGTGTGGCCGGCCGAAGGCGATGTTCTCCTTGATGGTCCCGCCGAAGAGCGTCGACTCCTGGAGGACTATGCCGATATGAGCCCGAAGGCTGGCAAGGGTCACCTCCCGGATGTCGATGCCGTCCACCCGGATGCACCCCTCCCGGACATCGTAGAAACGAGGTACCAGGTTGACCATGGTCGACTTGCCGGACCCGGTCGAGCCCACGAGGGCCACCCTCTGTCCGGGAAGGATGTCGACACTCACTTCTGCGAGAACATCATCCTGCTGCCCGGCATAGCGGAACGACACGTTGTCAAAACTCAGACGGCCCTTGATGGCCCCAAGGTCGCCGGCCCCGGGCTCATCGCTCACTTCGCTCTCGGTGTCGATCACCTCGAAGACCCTGACCGCGCTGGCGCCCGCCCGCGACATGAGACCGCCCACCATTCCCAGCGGATACACCTGGGTGAGCATGAAGGCCAGGTAGGTCGTGAAAGCGACCAGAGAACCGACGCTCATCTCCCCAGAGATCACCAGGCTCCCGCCGTACCAGATGACGGCCAAGTTCCCCAGGCTGCCGGCCAGGAAGATCAGGGGCATGGTCGCCGACATCCCCCAAAGCACGCGAAGGCTTTGCCCGTACAACTCCTCGTTGGCCGCTTCGTAGCGGTCCCGCTCGTAACCCTCCCGGCCGAAGGCCATGACCACCGCCACCCCCGCCAGGTTCTCCTGAAGGATGGCGAGCAACTTCCCCCACCCTTGCTGCCTGCCCGTATGAAGCGGGAAGATACGAGTCACAAGGACCCAGAAGACGATGAAGATGACCACCACAGAAACAAAGGTCACGACTGCCAGCCGGGGCTCGAGCACCACGAGCAGAACGAGCGTGCCGGCCATTGTGATGATGGCGGCAACGAGGTTGACCAGACCCATGCCGGAGAACTGGCGGACGTTCTCGACATCAGAAGTCATGCGGGTCATCAATTGCCCGGTCTGGGCCCGGTCGTGAAAGCCGAAGGACAGCCGGTGCAGTTTGACGAACAGGTCGTTGCGTAGGTCGAAAGCGACACTCTGGCCGACCTTCTCCGAAAGGTAACCTTGGAAGAAGGAGAAGACCCCACGCACCAGGGCCAGTCCGAAGAGGGCGGCAGACGGGATCGCCACCCACCGCCAATCGCCTCCCTCCATTCCCCTGTCGATCAGCAGCCGGATGAACTGCGGGGCCACCAGGGTGAGCCCCGCCGCCACCAGAACCGAACCGAAAGCACCGGCGACGCTCGAGGCATGGGGGCCCAGGTAGCGAAGCGAGCGCCCCAACTCGGTGAAGGAATGGCCTCGATGGCCGGCTGCCCTAGCCACACTGCGCTCTAGGAACCAACAGCATGGGTCGGTTCAGCCAAGTGGACGACACTCTCACCCGGCGTCCCGTACCAACCGCACATAGTTGTAGATACGGATGGAGTCGCCCTGGGGACCGCGTCCGTAGGGGAACTCCGCCGGATCACCGACCTTGGGATCGGAGCGCTGCGCTCCGGCGCCGTGCACATCCATCCACTGCCCGCCTTCCACAGCCACACCCGCAGGCTCGGTCGCGGACGGGTCAACTCCTGGCGCTCCACCGGCAGGTCCTCCAGCTCCGGGTGCCCCACCCGGAGACGCGCCGGCAGGCATGGGACCCATGTAGCCCATGGCTCGGCCGAAGGCCATGTAGTCGGCGGTGTCCGCCCGGCCGCCGGCACCGGCATGCGTGGTGCCGGTCCAGTAGAAGGGGAAGTCCGCCTGGCCGGCTTCGTTGGTGATACCGGTGCACGTGAACAGCGGATCGATCGCAGCCGATTGCGTGGTGTCCGGGGATCGCGTGTAGTCGATGATGCTCTGCAGTTCTTTGACGTCGGGCATGCGCCAGTCGTTGTGGCCCAGGTAGTTCTCGGCGTTCATCTGCTGCACCCACGCCAGGCCTTGCTGCCAGTCGAGGCCTTTGCCGCTGTCGGCCTGGCTCCACATGAGCCCGGTGGCCCGGTCGGTGATGGTGCCGTCCCCGTTGTCGGCGAAGTCGTTCTTCCCGTAGTCCGGATTGCCTCGGACGCACTGGACCACGAACGTCTTGACGCGCCCATCCGGCATGTGCAGGCCGTAGCCCTTGATGCGCCCATCAGCGAAGTTCACCCCGAAGAGAAGCTGCTCATCCTGCATGCCGGTGGCGACGTACATGGTGCTGGAGGCATACTGCGAATCGATGATGCGTTCCCCGGCGGCGATGTCACCGTAGGCAAAAGCAAAGTAGTCGGTATCAAGGAAAGGGACCTGCCCGACACTGTCGGGAGCCATCGGGTTAGGGTCGGTACCTATGAACAGGATGAGAGAGTACAGTTCTTTGATGGTGGGCAGACGCCAGTCGTCGAAGCCGCCGAGTTTCTTCGCGTTGAGGGTGGCCGGGTACTTCTGGACCTCGTCCCAGGTCATCTTGTCCGCGACATCGATCACGCCGTCCCCGTTGGTGTCCGGAGTCTGCTGCCACATCAGTCCGGTAACGTTGTCGGTCACTGTGACCTTGTCGGCGCTCAGCGTATAGCTCGGCTGATTGCCCGAGTGTTGGGCGTCTTGGCCGTAGAAGGCGGCGTCGGATGCTGGCGGGTCGATCTCGGTCGTAGCGTTGTAGCAAAGAACCTGGCCGGAATCCACGATGGGATACGGGAGACCCCCGGTGGCCTGGGTAGCGCTGGACGTCACAGCACTGTCGCCGGTCGTCCCGGTCGTCTGAGATTCCATCTGATCACCTCCGCACGAAGTGGCTGCAAATATCGCGGCCGCGGCCGCCAAACCGGCTAGGATAGTGAAGCCGAGACGGCGCCCAGCCTGAAACGAGCATGTCACACCGGCACTTCCAGTCCATCGAACCCGAAGGTGACCGGCCCCTCGAACCCTCCCGCGCGCAACGCGTCCCGCACCGATTCCTCGTCGATCTTGCCCGCCCGGAAATGCGTGAGGAGGAGATGATTGACCCCCGCTGCCGAAGCCATCCGAGCGATCTCCTCCAAGGTGGCGTGAGGACGCACGGAGAAATCGCCGCCGTACTTGCCTGACGGCCGGTACTGGGGGTCCAGATCCTCGACCGGAGCCATCTTGTACACCAGGTCCCCGGACCAGCGCTCGTCGCCGTCCATGACCAGCATGTCGGCGTCCCGAGCAAGGTCCACCAGACGCTCGTCGTAGGATGTGTCGCCCGACACGACCACGGATTTGCCCGCCGCTTCGAACCGATAGCCCAAGTCGTACATAGTGTGCGTCAGTTCGGCCGTGGTCACCTCGAGATCGACCAGCTTGAAGCTGTTCGAACCGGTGAGTTCCTCGATGGTGACCTCGGTGAACATGCCCGCGCCCGTCAAACCTCGCTTCATCTCCCGCAACCACCTGTAGGCGAGATCATCCTTGAAGAACGTGACGAGGAACTCATGGAGCGCCCGCGCTCCGGGCGGACCGACGACGGTGACCTCCCTCCCACCAGTCAGCCAGCGATTGGTCATGATGTCGAAGTAGTCGTTGGTGTGGTCCTGGTGAAAATGGGTGAAACAGACGGCGGCGATATCTCGGAAGGCGAATGTCCCCTTCTGGCCGCGAAGAAAGCTGTTCTGGGAACCGTTGCCCATGTCGACCAGGTAATACTTGCCTTTGTACTGGACCATCGAACTGGCACTGGCCCGCTGGAGGCTGGGCTGAGGGTTGCCGGTTCCCAGAGTGATCACGCTGAATTCGGCCTCGTGCGGGTACGGGGGAAGGGGAGGGGGCGGCCCCGTCCCCTCCGGCATACCTGGAGAAGCCTGGTTCTCATCATGCACAGACATCTTCCCTTCCCTTCCGCGTGAAGCCGTCGAAGTGGCGGCCCGCCGCTCCGTCGCCTATCCCCAAAACGTAAGGATAGGCACGGTCTTGTTACGCTAGATGTGGTGGCGCGGCGGGCGCGGCGCGCCGAGCGTCCGCACCGCCCGCACGTAGTTGTAGATCCTGATCGTGTCCTTCTGCGGACCGCCACCCTCGAGGTGACAGGCTGGGTCTCCGACCATGGGATCCGACCGCATGGCCCCCGCCCCGTGCACGTCGTATTCGTCTTCTGGTCGAGCCGACGTCTTGCCCGTGGCCTTTCCGAAGGCCACGTAGACGGCCTGTCCAGGCATGTCGATGAAGGGCGTGCTGCTCCAGAACCAGCCCTTGGGATCGATCATGTGAAATATCGGGTTGATGGCCGGGATGAAGTCGTAGTCGACGATACTGTGGAGTTCTTTCTGGTCGGGCAGACGCCAGTCGTCGTAGCCGGCCAGTCCCAGGTGCTCAGCGTAGTCGAGGGCTTCTCTCCAATTCCGGCCCTTGCCGTCGTCGGTCTTCTGCCACATGAGCCCGGTAGCTCGGTCGCTGATCGTGCCGTCGCCGTTGTCCACAAAGTCGTTGAGCCCGTACACCGGCCCCCGGACGCAGCGTATGCACCAGGTCTGTAGGCCGTTGTAGGGGTGATTCTCTTTGGGATAGCTCTTGATGCGTCCATCGGTGAAGTTGTAGCCGAAGAAGGTGGGAGCGATGTGCATGTTGCCCGGCTCGATCTTCTTCTCGCCGAAGTCCACCCACCAATCGGAGAACAGGACAGATCTTGAGACATACGAGGTGGTGGTGATCAATTGGGAGTCGATGAATCTATACCCGTCGATGTTCGCCGGCCCATAGGTGAGATCGAAGTAGCGCTCGTCGAAGTAGGGCTTGCGGGGATACATGGTCCCGTTGGCATCCACCAGAGAGATGAGTTCCTTGATGCTCGGGACCCGCCAGTCGGAGTGGCCGCCTATGCGCAGCCCCGCGGCGTAGTCCTCCGCCTCGTGCCAGACGACCCGGCCTTCCAGCGAATCCGGCTTGGCGTCGGTGGTCTTCTGCCACATGAGGCCGGTGTTGAGGTCGGAAACGGTACCGTCGCCGTTGTCGCGATAGGCGGGTTCCAGGCGATCATATTGGGCGTCCTGCCCGTAGAACGGGTCGCCGGGCTCCGGGCGAGGGATCTCGCCTTGCGGGCCGAAGTACCGCTTCATGTTTGTGCCGACGATCGGATAGCTGAGCTTCTGCACGTACGTCACCCCCAGCCCAGCAGGACCGGCCTAGGCCAACCCGGCTTGAGATAGATAGCTTTCTCCGGACACTCCAAGCACTGACCGCAGAGCATGCAGTCCTTCTGGTAGCGGATCTGAGCCTTCCGAGACTCCCGGTCCATGCGGATGACATCCATGGGGCAGTTGCGCACACAGATGCCGCACCCGTTGCAGAGAGCGGGGTCTATCACCTCGATAGCCATAGCGTCACCTCCCCTCCCCATGGCCTTGCGGCGCGGCGCTGCCGCTCGCGGCGGCAGCGCCGCCCGGTGCCTCGTTGGGCAGCCGCATCGGATATCGCTGCTCGTAGGTCTTGGCCGGGTCGGGACGCCACTCCATAGGGATCGGCTCCTTGAAGAGCTTCATGGCGCCGTCTTCCTCTTTGAGTCGCACCCAAGCCAGCCACTCGGCGTCGTTCCGGCCCGGATAGTCCTCCCGGTAGTGAGTACCCCGACTCTCCGTGCGGAAGAGCGACGAGCGCAACTTCATCTCAGCGCTGGTGACCATGTTCGCGGTCTCATGAGCCAGACGCAGTTCATGGTCATCGCGCGCGTAGAGCTTGGGCACCATGTGGTCGCGTAAGTATTCGACGGTGTTGAGGGCGGTCTGCAATCGGTCGCCGCTCTTGATGTAGAGCACGTAGTAGGGGGCCAGAGTGTTCTGCAGCACCTGGGTGACCCAGTGCGGCGTGAACCCGCCCTGCCTCTCGAGGGGCCCGAGAATCCGGGCGGTCGCCTCGGCCACCACACGGTCGTCGAGCGTGCCACTGTCGTCGTCGCTCCCAGGCCCGCCGGAAGCGAGCCGTTTCGCCTCCTTCGCCGCGCCCATCCCGGCGCGCGCACCAGTACCGGCGGCGTGCATGGTCGCGAAACCGAATCCCGAGTAGGACGCTCCGATGAAGCTGGTCCCCGCACTGTCTCCGGCGGCGAACAGTCCGGGGACGTGGGTGGCGCAATCGTCGTCGACAAGGCAGATGCCGCCGGTGGCGTGGCCGAGCATGGAGCCGTGAGCCCCAGGACCGCTCACCTGCCGAATGCCCCGCCGGCCGTGATCGGCGGTGAGTGGAGCACGTCCCTCATGCGCTTCGAACTCCGCATCCAGCCACCCATGCCAAGCCATGCCTCGCGCCGGCACCAGGTCGCCTTCGGCGTTATACAGCAGGGGATCCTGCCACCCGCCCGGCATGGCGGCCGAATGCCCCGCCGAGAAGAACAGGTACATGGGCGGCCACGCCGGCTGTTCAGGATCGGTGGAATGCGGGCCGACGTACTCCTTGCTGGTGATCACCGCTCCCGCCCGGTAGCCCATGACGTGACCGTCGGCCGTCATCTCGTGGGTGGGATAGCCGATGGGACGGAAACCGCCCCCTCCCGCGCACATGACCACAGCCTTAGCCTTGATGACCTGCGGCTCGTTGCCTTCGATCGCGAAGCCGACGGCGCCGACCACCCGGCCCTCCTGCTTCAGCAACTCAGTCACCATGAAGCGATCCTTGATCTTCACCCCCATGCCGAGCACGTGCTTTCTGATGATCTCCGGAAAACCAGGCAGCCAGTGGACCACTTCGCTCACCAGAGGCGGAAACTTGTCCCTGTCGGGCAGGGCGCTGTTCTTGAGGGGATGGGACAGGCGCACGAATTCGCCGTCCTTCTCAAGGAAACGCACCCCCCATGCGCACAAGTCGCTGAAGCGCTCCCTCGAATCGCGGAAGACCAGCTCGTTCCAATGCCGGTTGTTGACGTATTCGCTGATGACACTGGCCTGGGTCAGCCACTGGTCCATGTCGTGGCCCCAGTCGGGGTCGAACACCGCCGTGTCCCCTGCGTACGGGGTCTCGCCGGAACGACTGACGTACCCCTTGTCTGCCAGGAGCACGTCCAGTCCTTGCTCGCGCGCCTTGACTGCAGCGAAGCAACCGGACAGCCCTCCGCCGATCACAAGAACGTCACACTCGATCAAGGTCGTCACCCCCTAGCCCCAACTCGTGATGAACGGGGTCACCTTGTAGGGGGTCACTGTTATGGCGTCCACGGGGCAATCCAGGACGCACTGTTCGCAGTTCATACAGTCTTCGCCGTAGCGGATCACCGCCTTGCCGCTCTCCTCGTCCATGCGGATGACGTCCATGGGGCAACTGTCCACGCAGTCTCCGCAGGCGATGCATGTCTCTCCGTCTATCTTCTCAATGCCCATATCTCACCTCACACTGTGGCCGTCAGGCCCCCGTCGACATACAGGATCTGTCCCGTCACGTAGTCAGAAGCCGGCGATGCAAGAAAGAGCACCGGGCCGACGATATCCGCGGGTTGCGCCCACCGGCCGAGCGGGATACGTCTCAGCAGGTCGGCCGTGGCGTTCGCATTCGAAAGGATGCCCGCGGTGAACGGCGTCTCCACGACCGTGGGGGCGATCGCGTTGACATACACGCCATGGAGCGCCCACTCCACCGCGAGGGTCCGGGTCAGAGAATCGACCGCGCCTTTGCTTGCGCAGTAATCGGCCATGCCCGTCGGCACACCGTATCGGCCCCTGACCGAGGAGATGTTCACTATCTTGCCGCCGCCTCCTCGGATCATCTCGCCGCCAAAGACCCGGCAGCAAAGGAAGGTGCCGAGCGTGTTCACATCCAGAGTCTCACGGAATTTGTCGAGCGGGATGGATTCGGACGACATGCGCGCAGCGACACCCACCGCGTTGACGAGGATGTCGACACCACCCCACGATTCGTGCAGCACGCCGGCCAGCCCGGTTACAGACGTCTCGTCGGTCACATCGATCTCCCACGCCGCCGACCGGCGCCCGAAAGCCCTCACCTGCAGCGCCGCCGCCTCCGCACTCTCCTGGTCCTTGTCGGCCACCGCCACGTCGGCTCCGTGCTCAGCGAGCCCGGCGGCGACGGCGGCGCCTATCCCTCCGACGCCGACCACGAGTGCCCTCTTGCCGGTCAGATCCAGTAGGTTCATGCCCGCTCCCCTTCTCCGGGCACTCGGTTGGGATAGCGCTCTTCGTAGGACAGGATGGGATCGGGGTGCCATTCGGCAGGGATGGGGCGCTTGAAGAGAGACATGACACCATCTTCCCCCTTCCTCACTACCACCCAGGCCAGCCAATCCTGGTCGTCCCTGAGCGGATAGTCTTCTCTGTAGTGGCAGCCCCGAGTCTCGGTGCGGAAGAGCGAAGCGCGAAGACGCATCTCGGCGTTGAGGACCATGTTGCGGGTCTCATGCGCCAGCCGCAGTTCGTGTTGGTCTCCCGCGTATAGCAGAGGGACCAGGTGATCCCTGAAGAACTCGACGTTTGTGAGGGCGGCCTGGAGGCGGTCGCCGTGTTTCACCTGCATCACGTAGTAGGGGACCATGGTGTTCTGCAGCATCTGAGTCACCCAGCGGGGGCTGAAGCCACCGTTTCGTCCCAGCGGAGCGGTGAGCGACTCGGCGACCTTCTCGACCTCACCCTCAAGGGGCGGAGCGAACTCAGATCGCCGCGCGTTGCCCGCGGCCGCCACTCCCGCGCGTGCCCCGGTGACCGAGCATCCCAAGAGCGACTGCCCGATGGCAGCGTAGGTGGCCCCGGACTGCATCGTCCCGAGACTGTCACCCGCCGCATACAGGCCGGGTACGTTGCTGGAACAATCGATGTCCGCGGGCCAAACGCCCTCTGTCTTGTGCACGGACATCCCGGAGGCGACGCTGCCGACGAGCGGGTAGCGGCCTCCCTCTTCCAGTTCGAGGTAGATCGGTGCCCGCCCCTGGTGCACTGCGAAGTCCAGGTCCAAGTAGAGTCCCCGCGCCGGCGGCAGACTATTCCCCTCAGCGTCGACCCGCTTCCCCCGGGGAGGTTTGCCCCCCTCCGGACTCCGTCCGATGCGGCCGAAGAACGAGGACGCGGCCCAATCGGCACGACCCGAGTGTGGATCCGCGTACTCCTTGCCGGTGATCTCGGCGCCCGCCCGATACGCCATGCAGTCGGCGTCCGATGTCAGGTTGTTGATCGGCCATCGCGTGGGCTTGAAACCGCCGGCGCCCGCTGCCAGTACCACGGACTTGGCCTGGAAGAACACCACTCCGCCTGAGTCCATGGGTATTCCCACGGCTCCGGTCACCCTGCCATCGCTGGTGAGCAACTCCGCCACCATGGTCCGATCGACGATCGTCGCCCCTTGCTTGAGCACCTGCCGGCGCAACACCATGGATGGCTCCCGCACTTCCATCATCACCGCTTTGCAGGGACCGATGGGCATTCCTCCCCGCTGCGGTTCCTCACCCGGCCGGGCGGTGCCCTCCGGCCCGAACTTGACGCCCCAGGACATCAGTTCGGAGTAGCGTTCGTACGATTCCTCTAGACAAAGCTCCGTCCAGGCACGGTTGTTGACGTACTCGCCCACGCCGTCGATCTGCTGCATCCAGGCATCCAGGTCATCCCCCCACTCTGGGTTGAAGACGCAGTAGCTGCCGGCGAACGGAGTCTGCCCCGACTTACCGACATAGCCTTTGTCCACGAGGATCACCGAGACGCCCTGCTCCCGCGCCTTGATGGCCGCGGTGCAGCCGGCGAGGCCGCCACCCACTATGAGGACGTCGGCCTCAAAGCGCCTTGGCGGGTCTGACGTTGCCTTTGCCATCTTCTGCTCACATCCTCCGCTCGTTGGGGCCGCTTGTTTTGGGTGCCCGGCCCGCGACCCGGGCGGGGTACTACCCGCGGCGGATCGCGGGCTGGCAGTGACGCGCTGCGCGTGGGGTCCGGCAACAGCGAGGCTGTTGCCGGACCCCACGACCGTCAGAGACCGGCTGCCCTTCTACTTGTCCAGCCAGGCCTCGTTGAACCACGGTGTCGGAGTACCACCGAGATGCCACTCCATGTTCTTGAGGTGGTTGGCGTTCACCGAGATGAACGCGGCGGAGGTGGACCCGACGACCTGAGCGTCATCGTAGGCGATCTTCTCCATCTGGGCGAGATCGGGGTTCGCATCGGCCAGATTCTCGTAGGTCTGTGCCTGCTCCATGAGGGTATAGAACTCCTCTGGGGGCGAGAAGGCCGGGAAGTAGATGGTCCCCTTGCCGTACATCTCGATAGCCCCCTGCAGAACGTTCGGGGCTCCGCCGCGGAGTCCCTGGAGCAGGATGTCGTTGCCCTCCGGCACTTTGGTGGCGACCGCTGCGTAGGACGCCGTAACCATGCCGTTGAGAGTGACGTTGATCCCGACCGCGTTCAGATTGGCGGCAATCGCGTCCATCAGCCCCGGATCCGTCCTGTTCGAGTCGTAACTGATCGTGCATTCCACAGTGGGATTGCCGGCCTCAGCCATCAAGGACTTGGCTTTCTCCGGGTCGTACACGCGCGGCGTGGTGCCCGGATCGACGATCTCACTCACGCTGTGGATCACCTCGTATGGAGGAGGCAAGAACCCCAGGCCGACCGACTGGGCGATACCTTCCTTGTCGATGGCGTATTCGAGCGCCTGACGCATCCGGATGTCGCTCCACACGGAAGCGGGGTCGGTGGTATTCATCGTCAGCATCTGGACCGGTCCGAAGAACGTGTCGAAGACGAAATTGGGGTCGTTCTGCAGTTGCTGGGCACCAACCAGGGCGATCTGGTCCGTGCCGTCGATCTGTCCCGCCTGCAGAGCTATGGTCATGGTGCTCGGGTCACCGAAGACCTGGATATTGATCCCGTCCAGGTATGGCAGTTGCCGACCCTGAGCGTCTTTGCCCCAGTAGTTCGGGTTCTTCTCCAGGATCATCTCCTGGTCGGGCGTGAAGGACTTGAGCATGAAGGCACCCGTGCCTACCGGGTTGGTGTTCATCCATTCTTCGCCGTTCGCCTCGTAAGCGGTCGGCGAGAACACGGCCCAGGATTTCCGGCCGATGAACGGCAGCACCTGGTTGCTCCACTCCTTGAGGTTGACCTTGACCGTGTAGTCGTCGACCACCTCGATGTCCTTGACGAAGGCGAAGTCCGGCGGCGGTCCGGGGGGCGGGCCACCGGCGGGCGGGCCACCGGCAGGCGGTCCGGCGGCAGGCGCCGCGCCTTCGGCAGGCGGGCCGGCGGCGGTAGAACCGGTGCCCTCAGCAGGAGGCGCACCAGCGGGAGGCGCCGCTTCCGCGGGAGTCAGGTTGAGATCCCAGCAGAACTTGGCGGCCGCTGCGTTGAAATCGGTCCCGTCGTGGAACTTCACACCTTGGCGCAGGTGGAAGATATAGGCCATCTTGTCGGGCGTCAGTTCCCAAGTCTCTGCGAGCTGGGGAGTGTACACACCGACTTCGTCTGTGCCATTGAACATCATTTCAAGGAACAGGCCCTCAAAGAACTGATCGGGCCCAAACACGTTCTTCGGGAATCCGAACCTGGCGGGGTGCGAAAGGGTGCCGGTCTTCACGATGCCGCCCATAACGGGCTCGCCGGCAGCCATGGTCGTTTCGGTGCCGCCCGCTGTGGTCTCGGTGCCGCCGGCAGTGGTCTCGGTGCCGCCCGCAGTGGTCTCGGTGCCGCCCGCAGTGGTGGTCGTGGCGCTGTCGTCACTGCAGCCGACGGCCACGACCGCGACCAACCCAACGACCAGTGCCACTACCAGCACCGACCAAATTGTCTTGCGCATTGCTTTCCCTCCTCTTTTACTGTTCCCCGTCTGGCCTCAAGAGGCCATGGGGACTCTACGGTCAATACTCGCTGGCTCTATGGCTCTTGCCCCCTCCTTCCTCAGCCACTAGGCGAGTAGACAGGATACGTAGTGGCCCTCAGCGACCTCGCGCAGCTGAGGGACCTGCGTCTTGCAGGCCGGTTCGCAGTGGGGACAACGGGGATGAAACGTGCAGCCTTCGGGTGGATTCAGGGGGCTGGGCACCTCGCCCTCGAGGACGGCGTAGGTCCGGGTCTCCTCCACAAACGGATCGGGGATGGGCACAGCGGCAAGCAGCGCTTGTGTGTAGGGGTGGCGGGGCGAGTCGTAGAGCATGCGGGACTGCGTCAGTTCCACGATCCTTCCCAGATACATCACCGCCACCCGGTCGCTCACGTGCCGCACCACCGAGAGGTCGTGGGCTATGAAGATGTAGGCGAGGCCACCCAGACCTTTTTGCAGGTCCTGAAGCAGGTTCATGATCTGGGCCTGCATGGAGACGTCGAGGGCCGAGACCGGCTCATCGCAGATAATGAGCGAGGGGTCGCAGGCCAGTGCCCGCGCGATGCCGATACGCTGACGCTGGCCCCCGGAGAACTCGTGCGGCACCCGATCGATCATCGACACATCGAGCCCCACCAACGTGAACAGTTGCTCGACTCTCTCGCTATATGCTCGTCGGTTCTCGATCAGATGATGGATCCTGAGCGGCTCCCCCACGATCGAACCCGCGCTCTTGCGGGGATCGAGAGATCCGCTCGGGTCCTGGAAGATGAGGCTCATCCGGCGGCGGACCGGCCGCAGAGCGCGCTCGCCCAGATTCGAGATATCCCGGCCTTCGAACCAGACCGAGCCCGAAGTCGGCTTGTAGAGACGGATCACCGTGCGACCGATGGTGGTCTTGCCGCATCCGGACTCCCCCACCAGCCCCAGGATCTCCCCCTTCTTCACGGTGAGACTCACCCCGTCCACTGCTTTCACCGTGCCGACCTTGCGTTTCCACACCCCCCGGGTGATCGGGAATTCGACCGCCAGGTTTTCGAGGCGAAGAACCTCTTGAGAGTCAGGAGTGGGTTGGTTCAAGGTCCCGGTCCTCCAGGTTGACATAGCAGCGAAAGCGGTGGCCGTCGTCCACAGAGGTGAGTTCCGGCCATGGATCGGTCTGGCAGCGCTCGACACTATAGGGACACCGGGGCAAGAAGGCACAGGTGCCCGGCATGTCGATGAGATTGGGGGGCATGCCCTCGATGGGCACCAGACGGGTGCCCTGCTCCTCGTCGAGCCGCGGCACGGACCTGAGCAACCCGAGCGTGTAGGGATGGCGAGGACGCCCGAATATGTCTTTGGTGGTGCCCTCTTCCACCACTCTTCCCGCGTACATCACGTAGATGCGCTGTACGTACCTCGCCACCACTCCCAAGTTGTGAGTGACGATGACCAGCGAAGCCCCGAACTGCTGCACCAACCTCTTCATGAGCTCGAGCATCTGAGCCTGGGTGGTGACATCGAGAGCCGTGGTGGGCTCGTCCGCGATCAGGATGCGCGGGCTACAGGACAGACCCATGGCGATCATCACCCGCTGGCACATCCCACCGGAGAACTGATGGGGGTAGTCTTTGACCCGTCCTTCAGCGCCTGGGATCCCCACCATCTTGAGCAGTTCCACCGCGCGTTCGTCCCCGGACTGGCCACCCAAACCGCAGTGCAACTGGACCGCTTCCACCAACTGGTCACCGATGGTCATGACTGGGTTGAGCGAGGTCATGGGCTCCTGGAAGATCATGGCGATCTGCCCGCCCCGCACCCCCCGCATCTCCGGACTGTTGCGCTGCAAACCGGCGAGGTCCTTGCCGTCGAAGATGACCTCGCCTCCGCTGATGAAGCCGGGCGGGCTCTGTAGGAGCTGCATTACCGCCAATTGGCTGGCGGATTTGCCGCAGCCCGACTCACCCACGATGCCGACGATCTCATTCTCGAAGAGCTGGTAGGAGAGGCCGTCCACGGCCTGAACGACTCCTATGGGTGTGCGGAACTCCACGCGGAGATCGCGCACGTCCAGAATCGGCTCCCTGCGCTCGGCGCTCACATCGTCCCCCGCAAGCGCGGGTCGAGGACGTCCCGCAGTCCATCGCCCACCATGTTGAAAGCGAACACCAGCAGCATGATGCAGACTCCCGGCGCCACCGACATCCAAGGGTTCGTCATCAGGTAGGGGAAGCCGGCGGCCACCATCGCGCCCCAAGCCGCTCCAGGAGGCGTGATGCCGATACCCAGGTAGCTGAGGGCGGCCTCACCCAAGACGGCGGCCCCGATCATCATGGTGCCGAAGACGAGCACGGCCGGATAGGCATTGGGCATGACGTGGCCGAAGATCGTTCGCCAACGGGTCGCGCCCATACTGCGTAGCGAAGCCACGTAGTCTCTCTCCTTGATGGTGAGCGCCTGTGCGTTCATCAGGCGTGAGAAGGGCGGGATCATGCTGATGGAGATGGCGATGACTACGTTTCTCAGGCCGCCCCCCAGTACGGCGGCCAGTGTCAAAGCAAGGAGCAACATAGGTATCGCCATGAGGGTGTCGACCACCCGCATGATGACGGTCTGGATCTTGCCGCCAAGAAAACCGGCAACCGTACCCATCACGCCGCCAAGCACCAGGGCCGCCGCGACGGCGCTGAGCCCCACCAGAAGTGAGGTGCGCGTGCCGTAGACCAGACGGCTGAGGGTATCCCGGCCGATAGGGTCGGTACCCAGCCAGTGTTCCGCCGACGGGGGCGCTAGAGAATTCTTCAGATCCGGCTCATAGGGATCGTAAGGGGCCAGGAAGGGAGCGAAGATGGCGACCAGCACCATGATGATGATGACCACGGCACCGAACATGAAGAGACCGCGGTGAAGAAGAAGATGCGTCGCCAGCCGGGCGGTGCTGATTCGCCGCGGCGGCGCAGAGGCGGTCACTGGCGCTCTCACTGTCCCGGTTCTCAATGGACCCTCACTCGCGGATCGAGGTAGCCGTAAGAGATGTCTACCAGGAGATTCGAGAAGACGACGATGATGGCCACAAGGAGGACGACCCCTTGCACGACCGCGTAATCCTTTGCGAAGAGCGCCGTGGTGGCCAGGCGTCCCATCCCTGGGATGCTGAAGACGTTCTCCACGAGCACCGAACCCCCGATGATCATGGCGATGGCCATGCCCGAGAGGGTGACCACCGGGAGGATCCCGTTCTTGATGACGTGGCGGGAGACAACGGACCTTTCTTTCAGGCCCTTGGACCAGGCCGTGCGTACGAAGTCCTGATGGATCACGTCCAGCATGGCCGAACGAGTCTGTCGGGTGGAGCCGGCCAACGGCCCGAGCGCCAGGCAGAAGGCGGGCAGGATGAGCTGCTTGATACTCATGACCGGGTCCTCAGTGAACGGCGTGTAGCCCCCCACGGGCAGCCAGCCCAGCTTGAGGCTGAACACGTACATCAGCATTATCCCCAGCCAGAACACGGGCACGGTCATACCGATATTGGCCAGGGCGGTGATCGTGCTGTCCAGCCACTTCCCTCGTCGAACCGCACACACGATGCCCAACGGTATGCCGACAAGATGGGCGAAGATGAAGGCGGTCAACCCATAGTACAACGTGACGGGCAGCGCCCGTGCTATGTCTTCGGCAACCGAGGTACCCCGAGTGATCGACTCTCCCCAGTCACCGGTGAGGACGCCTCCGAGCCAATCGAAGTACTGCACCACCACGGGACGGTCTAAGCCGTATTCATGCCGGAGTTGCTCGATCTCCTCGGCGGTGTACTGCTTGTACGAGTCCGAGGTAACGTATGTGAGGATGGGGTCACCCGGCAGCCAATGCATGATCGCGAAGACCAGGAAAGAGGCCATGAGTACCACGACGATCGCCTGGGTCACCCGCCTGATGAGGTAGGAGGTCATCGCTGGACGTCTTCCCTACTCACCGATGCTAGACCGCGACCAGCGGCACAGGACTTCTCCCGATCCACTCGGAGCACCCCTGTCAATTCTTGCCTGGCTTGGGAACCGATTCCTCCCAGTGGATGCCCCATACATCGGGCCGCCCACTCATGAACATGCGCTCATGCGGCACCGGCAGGTCCCAAAGGCGCACGGCGTTGCCGCCCAAGATCAGGTTGATCTCATCCTGGGTGACCCAGTCTCTGAGCCGGTCGATCTGGTGCAAGGACCATCCCCACCAGTCGATCTGATAGGTGGGCACCCGGGGCCAGCGTTTCATGGCCGTGGAGAAGGTGGGCGGATCGCCGCCTTTGTTCCCCAGGATGTACTGGGGCACATGTCCGTAGTCGCCGCCCCAGATGAGTTGGGTGACGCCCACGTTGGGGTCCTTCAGGGCGATCTCGTAGTATTCGGCAGGCCAAGAGCCGGTCTCGAGGAACACATTGCTCCCACCCGGGCCGATGGCCCGACCGGCCACCACGCACGCCTTGCGGACAACATCCGCCCCTTCTATGTAGGACCCGATGGAATACCCTCCATGGTTGAAGATGAAGGGCACGTCCGGGTACTCCATGGACAGACGGGTGAGCAACGCGTAGACATCCCACTCGAAGCCCCAGGCAAAATCATGGAAGTCGACGGACACCCCGTACTTCTGGGCAAGTTCGCAGAAGGTCCGGTATTCGTTCAGACGCTCGGCATAGGTGTAGATCTTCTTTTCGTCCATATCGCGAGGGACGAACTCCCCGATGCCGATGAACTTGCCGGTCTGCAGGGCGGCCTCCACCTCTTGCGCGGCATCGTCCAGGTTCCACTTGGCCTCTCCGCGCGAGCATTTGATCCTCAGCTTGCCGTCGGAGCAGAAGGCTCGGAACTTGTCGGGATAGCGCTCCACCAGTTCGGCGTGACTCTCGTTGGTGTTGCCCACCTGGCTGGGCTTCAGCAGCACCATATCGACGCCGTAACGCTCCATGTCGTACAGCGTCAACGGGGAGTTGTCGAAGTACTCGACTTCACCTTCGCTGAAACTGTTTGTGAGTCCACCGAAGTAGTCACCGGGAGGTTTGCCTTTGGACTTGTACAGCGTCGTTATGTGGCCATGGGCTTCAACGACGAAGCGTCCTGCTGCTCGCATGACTCAGCCCCCCAGTCGTATCCTTGTGCGATACAGATGTATCGGTGAACGACCCCACTTTCCTATGCGGTTCACAATTTGTCAAGACCCAAGGAGGAGAATTCACCTGTGATGACTACCTTGCCTTTGCCCGGCGCCAACATGTTCCGACTCTCCTCTCCCGTCACTTGCGCTTGCGGACGGTCGCCAAGCCGACTACTGTGAGCGGTGATCCGGCGGTGTGGCGCCGCGGGCGATCGGAAAGGGACAAGCGAATGAGAGTGGCGAGAGTGGCACGCCTGCGCACGGGGATGCTTCTGCTCCTGGTCGCGGTGGCCTTGGGCGGCTGCGGCGACATGTCCTGTTCGCTGCGCTCCGGCTCCACGAGCGACCCGGGGACCACAGTCGGGGCGACCACCACCACGGTCGCCACCACGACGACCGAATCCACCACCACTTCCACGACCTCCACCACCTCGACCACCTCCACCACGCTGAGCCCACTGCAGAACTACAGGGTCGACATGCGGGCATGGAAAAACAAACACGCTGCCGATCTGGGGGCCAGCTACGCGGTCATCAGCCAGATGGGGCTTCCCCTCACCGCCACCGAGGAGGAGATCCAGGCCGCCAAAGACCTGGACCAGTCGCTCTCGGAGATGGTGGAAGACCTCGGAGACATACAGCCGCCGCCGGACTTGTCCGCGGCTCACGCCGAGTATCTGGCTTCTCTGGCGGACATGTCCGCAGGTGTGCACGACCTTGCCGTGGCCTTGGAGGATGGGAAGGCCTGGAACTCCGTGGGGGCGATATCCGTGATCGCCGCTGCTTGGGAACAAGGTACCCCGGCTCGGACCACTCTCGAACAGGCCCTCGGCTTCTCTCTGTCGTCGTCGAACTGAGCTTCACTCTGAGTTCCACGCGCGGGCCGGGCGGCCGCGGCTGCCCGCGATGGCAAGGCTGCTTCCCGGCCTTCCCGCGAAGACCCGCGACTTCGCCGTGGTGCTGGTCACGGCGCTACGGTCGCGGCACAGACGCGCCCGGGTGGGCACGTTGGTGGAGGCGGGGGGAATCGAACCCCCGTCCGAAACCCGTCGAGCCTAGGTGTCTACGAGCGTAGCCCCTACTATGTTTCTTGCCTCGCGCCCCCGTAGGAGCAGGGTGCGTCCGACCAGCCACCTTAGTGTTCCCCCGCCGCCGGCGGCACTCGCCGGGAGTGAGTCCGCCTGGTTTATGCCACGACCCTCCCCGGCAGACGCGGGAGGCGTGACAGGCGCATTAGTCTAGTTAAAGACTAAGCGGCCAGAGCCAATTCAGGTTTGGCAATTGTGTTTTCCAGCCTGTTTAACGAGAACGGCCGGGATCTCGGCTCGCTACCTAAACCCAGACATGAGCCCCGTCGAAACCAGGTCGCCCCCACGAGACCCAGACTCCCGGTCCTGACACCGGGATGACTGAGTCATACAAGTATACAGTACGGGCTCGCACGCGACCGCCAATCTAAAGCCAAAGTTGTGGCGGTTGCCAGGCGCAGCCGGCTAGGCTTGCCCTCAAAGACCAAGGACGCATCCGGAGCACACGCGGATGGACTCAGGAGACCTTCGTGACTATAATAAAGGTCATGGACCGCACCCTACCCCTAGCGACCATCAAGGCGCGCCTCTCCGAGATCGTGGACGGCGTTGAAAGCCAGCATGACCGAGTCATTCTTACGCGCAACGGTCGGGCGGCGGCGGTCATCCTTCATCCCGACGACTTGGAGTCGCTGGAGGAGACACTCGATCTACTCTCCGACCCCCTTGCTTTGGAGGAGATCAGGGCGGCTCAGAGAGAGGTGGATGCTGGCAGCTATTTGACCGCCGACGAGCTGCGGTCGCGCTTTCTGAGCCGGTGAATCACTTCCAGTTGCGGCTGGCGCCGGGCGCGGTGAGATCGCTCGAGCGCCTACCGGCCCCTGTGGCCGCGGCCATGGTCGAGTTCATCACCGGGCCCCTTCTGAAAGAGCCGGAGCGGGTGGGCAAGCCCCTCACGCGCCAGCTCACCGGATACTGGTCCGCTCGCCGAGGTGCTTACCGCGTGGTGTACGCCATGGACGACGACGCGACACTCGTCACGGTCGTGCGGATCGAACATCGCGCAGACGTCTATCGCCCACGGTAGACCATACACGGCAACAGTGCGGATCCCGCTGAGGTTGTCGCCCTCGGGTGTATGACGCCCGAAGCGGGCGTGTCGCTCGGCAGGCACTCGCAGGCCGTGGCGCCGGGTTGCTCAGTAGCTTGTCCAGCCCCCGTCCACCACGATGGCCTGGCCGTTGACGTAAGAGGCGCTTTGGGAGGCCAGGAAGAGGGCCACCTCGGCCATCTCTTCCGCTTCGCCGGGTCGGTCGACCAGTCCCTCGCCCTTCATGGCCATGGCCTTGCCGGTCTCGTTCAACTCCTCCATGAAGTCGAAGCTGCCCACCTCCCGCCTGATGGAGCCGGGGCAGATGGCGTTGCAGCGGATGTTCTTGTTGGCGTACATGAAGGCGGTGTTCTTCGTGAGCCCGATGAGACCGTGCTTGGACGCGGTGTAGGCGGCGCCCCCTCTTCCTCCGAACAGTCCCCCCACGGAAGCGATGTTGATGATGGTGCCCCCGCCCTCCTTTTCGAATTCGCGGATGGCCCTTCTCATGGCGTAGGCGGGCGCCTCGAGGTTGAGCTTGATGACCTTCTCGAACACAGCATCGTCGAACTCGCCCACGGGGCTGTAGTCATCCATGAGACCGGCGTTGTTGATAAGGATGTCGAGCCTGCCGAAGCGCTTGACGGCCTCGTCGACCATGCCCTCGATATCCGCTTTCACAGTCATATCCCCCACGAACGGGACGATCTCGCCCTCTCCGGGAGCCGCGCCCAGGCGGGCGGCCCGCCCCTCCAAGCGCTTGGTCCCCATAGCCACGGCTAGGACCCGGGCCCCTTCACGGGCCAGTATCTCGGCGATGGCCATCCCCATACTCGAGCCTGCGCCCGTCACCACCACTGCCTTGTTCCTAAGTTTCATGTAGATCGTCTCCCGCTATCTGATGGTGGTGGCTGCCAGAAGGACGGCGCCGTCCTCCCACTTGTCGAAGAGCCACTTGTGTCTGATCTGCTGCGTGGAGTTGAAGATATCGAGCGTCTTGTAGAGGGCATCGAGGTTGGCGAGCGGCGTGCCCGGCGGAGTCTCGCACCCTGTGGAGAGGACGAAGTTCTTGTACTTGGCCATGTCCTCGAGGAGCGTGAGGGTCTTGAACTTGACGTCGTACTCGCCGCCCATCTTCATGACCTTGAGCGGATCGATGTTACCGAAGCCCACCACGTCGGGCGGGAGTTGGGACATGATGCGGGTCATATCCACCACATTGCCGAAGTGGAGAGCCCGACTGCCGGTGAAAAGCATGGCCGTCACCAGCCCCTCGGTGTTGCCGCAGTTGTGCAGCACCACCAAGAAGTGCTCGTCCTGCACTGCATCCACGATCCTCTTCACGTACTCCGAAGAGAAGTTCTGGCAGAAGGCGGGCGAGATGAGCCCGGCCGCCGGTTCGGCGACGATGAGGCCGTTGGCACCCGTCTCCTTGAAGGCCCGCGCGTAGGCCGTGAGGAACGTGGTGCACTTCTCCAGCAGGCCATGCACCAAGTCGGGATCGCGGCGCAGGTTGACCATGACTTCGCTCATGTCCATGAGCCGGCAGGCCAGCGAGAACGGGCCGATCATCCCACCCAGCACAGGTCTGTCCGGGATTTTTCCCACAGCGAGCGTGGCGGCGCGCAGGTACTGGTAGGTGCGGCCGGCGCCGATCTCGGGGATGGACAGGGCTTCGATACCCTCCTGATCGGATAGGAGACTCCCGATGACGGTGGGCGCTTCGCTGTTCGAGAGCTTGATCTGGCTTCCGAAGGCCTCGGCTTCCACCGAAAGGTCCATGGCGGTCATGGCCGCCAGCGACGGATACTTGCGGGCCAAAGCCACGATGCACTCCGCCTGAGTCTGCCCATCGGTGAAGAGATCGAGGGCCGACTTCTGGATGAGTTCGGCTCCCGGGAACGTGGCGACGGGCATAGCCCTTCGAGCGTCGGAATGGGCGATAGCGTTCAGCCACTCAGTCATGTTGCGCTTCATGGGCATCACCTTCCCAGCCGGAGTCCGTCACCGGCCTGTCTGTCATGGGGCGCTACTCGCGGTCACGCGGGGTTGATCGTGGCCGTGGCGCTATTCGCGGTCGCGGGACGCTACTCGCGCTCGCGGGAGCGGAAGGCCCGCTCGATATCGCGCTGGGCTTCCTTCTTGGCCAGGGTCTGGCGCTTGTCGTAGGTGGTCTTGCCCTTGGCCAGGCCTATCTCCACCTTCACCCGCCCGTCTTTGAAGTACACCTTGGTGGGCACCAGCGTGTATCCGGCCACCTTCACCTTGCCGTACAGACGGCGCAGTTCGCGGGCGTGCATCAGCAGCTTGCGCGACCGCAGCGGGTCGTGGTTGAAGATGTTGCCCTGCTCGTAGGGGCTGATGTGGACGCCGACGAGGAAGAGCTCACCCCCCTCCATGGCCGCATAGGAGTCACGCAGGTTGACACGTCCGGCCCGCAGCGATTTGACCTCCGTGCCGGTCAGCACGATGCCCGCCTCCAGCGTCTCCTCGATGTGGTAATCGTGGTAGGCCTTCTTGTTCTGGGCTATGAGCTTGATACCGGTGGGTCGCATGGTCGAGGGAGTATAGCAAGGGCCGGAGGCGACCTCGCATGGGCTAACGGCGGCCTTTGCGGGGCCGCAGCGACACCCGGTCCCGCTGTCGGCTCCCGGTGCGCGTCTGGACGGGAGCGTCGGGATCGGGAGCCAGGCCAAGGTCGACTCTCCCCCGGGCCGCGTCGATGGCGATCACCCGCACCTGGAGCGTATCCGCAAGCTTGTACGAACGTTCCTGGCGCCTTCCCTCCATTGCCGTCTCCAAGTCGTTCAGCCGGTATTGGTCGCGAGGCAATTCGTCCACGGACAGATAGCCCTGGAACAGACGATCGAACAGCAGGAACATCCCCCTGCGCGTGAGCGAGACTATCTGCCCCTCGAACACGCTCTCCTCCCAGCCCTCCTCGTCGAGTCGCCGCTTGAGAAGATGCGCCAACACGATGTCATCGGCCTTCAGTTCGATCTTGGCGGCCTCGCGCTCAGTCTGCGAGCAGTGGTCGGCCCAGTCGGCCAAGATCGACGTGGTGGTGACCGGACCCAGCCCCAACTTGGCCAACAGCCCCCGATGCACGAGCAGGTCGGGGTAGCGCCTGATGGGCGAGGTGAAGTGGCAATAGGAGGCAGAAGCGAGGCCGAAGTGGCCGATGTTTGCCGTCTGATACACAGCCCGGGATTGCGCCCGCAACACCTGTTGCACGAGGGCCTGCTTGCCCCGCCCCGGAGGCGTGTACTTGTCCACCCAAGCCGCCGTCTCGCGCATCACCCGACGGATGTCGGCCGGCGAGGCGGACACGGGGTCGAAGGGCGGAGCGGGTAAGCCCAGGCTGGTGAGGATGTCCAGCAGATGATCGATGCGGAAGGGGTCGGGAAGATCGTGGACACGATAGAGCGTGGGTACGTGCTCCCGCTCCAGAAAAGAAGCGACCTGTTCATTGGCGAGGACCATGTAGCCCTCGATGAACCAGTGGCTCTCCAGTTCCTCCGCGGGGTCCGCCCCCACGACGTTCCGGTCGTCGTCCCACTCGAACTCCGGCTCAGCATTCTCGATCTGCAGACTCCCGCGCTCCTCACGCATCTCGCGAAGGCGTTGGGCCAGCATCCTCCCCCAACGCAGGGGCTCCTCCAGTCCTCCATCGATCGGCTCCTGCCCGCGGAACATGCGCTCGAGTTGCTCGTAGTCCATGCGCCGGTCACTGCGGATGAGGGAACGGTAGAAACGCACCTGGCGGACGCTGCCGGAGTCGTCCATCTCCATCTCCACCGTCACCGCCTTGCGGTCCTCATCGGGGCGCAGAGAACAGACGCCTGAGGAGAGTTGTGGTGGGAGCATGGGCTCGACCCCGGTGGCCACGTAGACCGAATTGCCCCGGCGGAGGGCCTCCCGGTCCAGCGCCGTCTCCTCGACCACGAAGTAGGACACGTCGGCGATGTGCACGTAGACCATGGTGGTACCGTCGGCCGTGCGTTCAAAGGAGAGCGCGTCGTCGAAGTCCTGGGCCATGATGGGGTCCACGGTGAAGGTGAACAGGTCGCGCAGGTCGGCCCGGTAGGTGTCACGCTTGGCCTGCAACTCCGCCGCCTCGGCCGCCTCGGAAAGCACCCGCGGACTGAAGCCGCGCTGCACCAGACTGTCGGTGAGAAGGGCTTCCATGACGTCCTTGAGGACGCCGCTCTTGCCCAGAGAGCGCACTATCTGAGCTCTGAACCCATAGCTGAAAGTGAAGAGCACCAGATCGCCGGGCTGAGGACGCACGGGGCCACGTTCCACGGGAAGGCCGGGGTACGACTGGAAGAGGGGTTCCACCTCCAGGCTCTTCCCCCGCCGAACGATGACACCGGCGATGTTGGCCGATCTCCCGCTGGGGTCGCCGGCTGGGATCAGGCCGGCCCTGACCAGAGTGGTCCGGCGCCGGTCCGAACGGCTACGAGCCTTCTGTTGCTTCGCCATGTGTCGGCCCCGATCGGAGGAGGTCGTCGGCTGCTTCTGGCGGGTCGGTTGCCTCTGGCGGGTCGGTGGCCCCGGAAACAGCGGCTGTTGCGGAAGAGGCGGCCGTTTCGGACGAAGGAACGGGCAGCAGTTCCACACTCACCCACTCGGTCTCGTATACCCGGCCGCTGGGACTGAGACCCGCTGCGAGTGCGGCGCGCAGGAGTTCCTGCTCCTGCGCGCCCGCCAGGATGCCCGACACCACGAGGCGCCGGAGCCGCCCGGCGGAGCCGGCGGCGACCAGACGGTCGAGCAAGGCCAGTACCGGTTCCAGGGTCATGTTGGCAAGGACGGTCGCGCCGCTCCACCACTCCGGCGGCGCCTGTTCCACGCCTGCCTCGCGCAATTCCACTGTCTCTGCCACCCCGTTGGCCGTCACGTTCTCCCGCGCGGAGATGAGCGCCACCGGGTCGTTGTCGAAGGCCACGACCGGTCGCCACCCCAGCCGTGCGGCCGCGATGGCGAGCACTCCCGAGCCCGTGCCGGCGTCCAGCAGGCGCCCACGGCCGGCTTCCGCACGCCCACCTCCCTCCTGCAGCAACTGCAGGGTGCCCCGCGTGGTGGGATGCAACCCGGTACCGAAGCCCAATCCCGGATTGATGACCACCTCCACAAGACCGCTGGGAGGAGACTCGAGGGGTGCCTCCCAGGGCGGCCGGATGCGCACAAAGCCGATCTCGATGGGTCGGAAATGGGCCTTCCATCCGTCGACCCAGTCGCGAGCCACGTCCAGCACCTCCACGCGCACCAACCCCGGCGCCCGCAGAGCCGGGGGAAGGAGTGAGAGGACTTGGGCAGGTGACGGGAAGGGAACAACCTTGGCCGACGACGACGGGATGCGATCCGCCACCACCGGGGCCGCCGGATAGAAGACAAGCGTGACCTCATGCGCGTCGGCCCCCGGTACCGGACCCCTGACCTCTTCGAAGGGCCCGAACGCATCCATGAGGACGGCCCCCGCCTCCTCGGCCGCATCGGTCGGCACTGTGACGCGGAGGGCTCGGTCGGCCGGTGAACCGACCGGGTTCATCGGAAGAGCCCGCGTAGCTTGCTGAGGACGCCCTCGGGCTTCTCAACATAATGCTCCGGGCCGCAACAGGAGTCGAAGTCCTGTAGAAGGCGCTGCTGTTCTTCCTCAAGCCCGCGGGGGATGACCACCCGCACCAGGATCTGCTGGTCGCCCCGCCCATGTCCGCTCAGATGTTTGGCGCCCCGGCCACGCAAGACCCTGATCTCCCCTGGCTGTGTCCCCGGGTCGAAGGTCAACTCCTCCTCCCCCTCCAGGGTGGGGACGGCGATCGTGGCCCCCAGGGCCGCCTGCACCATGGTCAGTTCCACCGTGTACAAGATGTCATCTTCGTGGCGCTCGAACAGCTCGTGAGGCGCGACGACCACCCTCACGTACAGGTCACCGGAACCCGTGCCGCGCTCCCCGGCACCGCCGCGCCCACTCACGCGCACGCGCTGGCCCGTGTCTATCCCCGCGGGGATGCGCACGGTGACGGTACGATCGGCGACCCTTCGTCCAGCGCCATGACACTCCGGACAGGGCGATCCGATGACCTTCCCCGAACCGGAGCACTGCAGACAGAGTCCGGTCTGGACGAACTGCCCGAAGACGGTCTGCCGAACCGAGCGCACTCTGCCGCTACCGTGGCAGGCCGAGCAGGTCTCGATGGAGGAGGGATCGGTCGTTCCCGCTCCCTCGCAGGAGTCGCACACCGTCTGCGCTCTGAAGCTGATCTCTTTCTCCACACCGAAGGCGGACTCTTCGAGTGTCAGCTCGATCTCCACAGCCAGGTCATCTCCCCTGGCCGGTCCAGCGTAACCGCCCCCGGAGCCACCGAACGGACTGCCGGTGAATCCACCGCCGCCGAACGAGGTGAAGATACTCTCGAAGATGTCGCCGAAGCCGGGAAAGCCGTCGAAACCGGCGCCCTGAGTACCGCCTCGCCGTAGTCCGTCGTGCCCGTAGGCGTCATAGACGTCGCGCTTCTGGGCGTCGCACAGCACCTCGTAGGCCTCGGTGGCTTCCTTGAACTTCTCCTCGCACTGCGGATCGTGGTCGTTGACGTCGGGGTGGTGCTCCCGAGCCAACTTCCGGTATGCCTTCTTGATCTGCTGCGTATCGGCGTCGCGCGGCACGCCGAGGACCTCGTAGTAGTCGCGTTTCATTCGTATCTCTCTCCGACGAGTTCAGATAGAAGCTGTGCCGTCTCCCGAACCGTGCCGATGGCTGATTCGTAATCCATGCGCGTCGGTCCCACCAGACTAACGGTACCGAGACGCCTCTGGGGAAGGCCGTAGCTGGCGGCCACCAGCGAGAAAGGCTGCAACTCCATCGCCTCGTGCTCGCTGCCGATGCGCACCACCACGGTGCCGCTGCTCAGGGTCGTGCGCAGGACGCGAAGGAGCAGAAAACGTTCCTCCAGCAGCAGGAGCAGATCGCGTAGCGAGCCCACATCCTGAAGCCTCGGCTCGGCCAACAGACGAGAGGCACCGCCCACGAACATCTCCTCCCCGTACTGTTCGTCGACCAAGTGTTCGAAGGCAGGGGCCAGTCTGCGCAAGAAACCGGCCTCCCGCGGGCTGAGCTCGGGATTCTCCAAGGCGCGCCTGATGAGACGCGCGGTCAACGTCTGGTCGTTGAGCGTCTCGTTGAGATACGTACGAGCCCATTCCACCAAGCCGGGGTCGATCGGATGGCTCCACTCGACGATCCCCTTCATCACCCCGCCCGTGGAGACGATGAAGACGTACATGAGTTCGTCGGGATGGAGAGTGAGCAACTCCACGTGGCACAGCCGAGCTCCGCTGACCCGGGGCGCCAGCGCGAGTGCGAGTAGGTTGGTGGCCCTTGACATGGCCTCGGTGGCCCGCCGCAGAGCGGTGTCGATCTCACCGGCCACCTCTTCGTTCAACATATCCGCCAGGGCTGCGCTTCCCGGCCGCGCATACGGGCGCGGCGAGCCACTGATGAGCCGGTCGACGTATTCACGGTAGCCGAGATCGGTGGGGACCCGCCCGGCAGACGTGTGAGGATGGCTCAGGTAGCCCTGGTCTTCCAGAGCCGCCAGTTCATTGCGGACCGTGGACGACGACACGCTCAGCCCTGCCGCACCCGCCAGCTCTTTGGAGGGCACAGGGCAGCCCGAGTCGATGTAACGCTCGGTGACGGTGTTAAGGATAGTGCGCTGTCTCTCTGTGAGTGCCATGTGCTCGCGGCTGTACGGTTCAGCCACCATCAGGAGTTTTGAGAAGGGTCGCAAGGACGCTATTGCCAACATCCATAAACCCTGGATTCAAGCGCAGTTTACCACAGCGTCTCTCCACACATCCCCGCTCCAGAAGGAGCTCGACGGCGTCCGGATCCAGTGCCGATGCTACCTCGCTCTCCTCGACTCCTTCGCTCGTACGGAGCCCCAGCATCGCCCTCTCCCACACCAGCGTGAAGGTACTGAGTCCTTCGATCTGAGGCGGCTCCCCGGCCAGATATGCCACTACGGTCCGGGGATTCGTGCGCCGCTGTCCGCATAGGGTGGAGACGGCCGAGGCGCCGATGCCCAGGTAGTCCTCCCCCCGCCAGTAGGCGAGGTTGTGACGGCACTCGTGACCCGGAAGAGCGAAGTTCGAGACCTCGTAGCGCCGGTACCCAGCCATCTCCAGGCGTCGGACGGCAGGGGCCAGGTACTGGTCCGCAAACCCGGCGGCTGAGTCGAGACCGTCTTGACCCGCGCTGCGCATCACACGCGAGGTGAACCTGGGAGTGTAGGTGAGGTCATACAGAGAGATGTGCGTCGGCGCGGCGGCAACGGCCGCGTCGATATCCGCGGCGGCCTGGTGCCAGTTCTGCCCCGGTATGCCGAACACCAGATCGATGTTCCAGTCACCCCAGCCCACACTGCGAACGGCGGCGAGCGCAGCCTCCACCTCGCGCTGGCCGACGCCCCGCCCCAGCGCCGCGCGCAGCGCCGGCGAGAAGGACTGGATCCCCAGTGAGAGACGCGTCACCCCCGCCGCGCGCATGTCGGCGAGAAGCTGAGAGTCGATAGTGCCGGGATTGGCCTCCACGGTGAACTCGAGGCCGGCGGCAGAGCCCGCGCTACCCTCGGAAGCGGCGCCACGCCCAGAGCCCGCGCCACTGCCGGAGGCCGCGCCCGGCCCGGAGGCCGCGCCCGGCCCGGAAGGCGCGCCGCCCCTGGAAGTGCCGCCCGGACCGGAGGGCGCCTGCAGTACGGCGAGGTCGGCTATCAGGCCGAGAAGAGCGCTTTGGGGAAGGGCGGTGGGGGTGCCCCCGCCCAGATAGATCGTCTGTAGCGGAGACTCCAGAGTCGCGCCCCGCTCCTCCAATTCCCGCCATAGAGCGTCCAGATAGGCGGTCACCCGTCCCGCGCGGCGGTGCGGCGTCAGCGGTTCGGAGGCGAAGTCGCAGTACCCACAACGCGAGCGGCAGAAGGGGATATGGACATACAGGTGCTGCATCCGCTCACCAATCCGGGCGCGCGCCGCAGGCGCGCGCCACTCGCCGTCTCCGTCTCCGGCTATGACCCCGTCAGCCCCAGGACCACCAGAACAAGACCGACAACGATCCCTATCCCGCCTTGGATGGCCGTCCAGGACTCCCAGCGGCGGCCGCTGCGCAGCCGGCCGCCGGCACTGACCTCCACCGGCCTGTTGGTACCCTGCCGCTCTTCCTCTTCTCGCTGCTCCTTGGCCCAAGGCCCGTGACGAAGCCAGGTCTGGATGGCTCCCATGACGATGAGGATCGCGCCGAGCACGATGTACCCGGCGTTCATTTCTTGTCCTCTTTGGGTCCGCCCAAGTCGAGGACGGCGAGGAAGGCTTCCTGCGGGATCTCCACTGTGCCCACCATCTTCATGCGCTTCTTGCCCGCCTTCTGCTTCTCGAGAAGCTTGCGCTTACGCGAGATGTCGCCTCCGTAGCACTTGGCCAGCACGTCCTTCCGCAGCGGGGCCACGCTCTCGCGGGCGATGATGCGGCTGCCGACAGCCGCCTGGATGGCCACCTCGAACATCTGCCGGGGGATCTTCTTGCGCAGTCGCTCCGCCAGGCCCCGCCCGATGGTGTAGGCCCGGTCGGCGTGGACGATAAGACTCAAGGCGTCGACTATGTCCCCCGCTATGCGGATATCGAGCCGGACCAAGTCGCCCGCTTCGTAGTCCTTCAATTCGTAGTCAAGGCTGGCATAGCCGCGGCTGCGCGTCTTCAGCAGATCGAAGAAGTCCAGCACTATCTCCGCCAGGGGCAAGTCGTAATCGAGCCGGACCCGGTCGGAGGTCAGGTACTCCATGTGAGTGAAGCGCCCGCGCTTGTCATTGCAGAGCTCCATCACCGGCCCCACGAACTCGGCCGGCACCAGTATGGTGGCTGCGATGTAAGGCTCGCGCACCTCGTGGATCGACCCAGCATCGGGGAAGTCCACCGGATTGCTGATGGAGAGCACCTCTCCCGTGACCGTCTCCACCTCGTAGCGGACATTGGGTGTGGTGGCCAGGAGGTCCAGCCCGAACTCGCGCTCCAGCCGCTCGCGAACGATCTCCATGTGCAGGAGTCCCAAAAATCCGCAGCGGAAACCGAACCCCAGGGCCTTCGACGTCTCCGGCTCATAGAAGAGAGAAGCGTCGTTGAGCTTGAGCTTCTCAAGGGCGTCGCGCAGACCGGGGTAGTCCTCCCCGTCCATGGGAAAGAGACCACAGAAGACCATGGGCGTGATCTCGCGATAGCCCGGTAGCGGCTCAGAGGCAGGACGGCGGCCACTGGTGAGGGTGTCTCCCACGCGCAGGTGGGCGACCTCCTTGATGCCCGGGATGACGTAGCCCACCTCGCCCGCGCTGAGGACCTCGGCCTTCAACATGTCCGGGCTGAAGATGCCCACCTCTTCGGTCTCGCTGCGATGCTGAGTGGCCATGGCGAACAACGGGTCGTCCTTGCGGAAGCTCCCGTCGCGCACACGCACGAAGGCCACCACACCCCGGTATTGGTCGTAGACGGAGTCGAAGATCAGAGCCCGCGGCGGTCCTTCAAGGTCGCCCTGCGGAGGCGGGATGCGCTCGACCACGGCCTCGAGCACGGCGGCCACACCCTCCCCTGTCTTGGCTGATATCTGCAGGATGTCCGAACGGGCGCAGCCGATGACGCTGACGATCTCGTCCGCCCGCTTCTCGGGCTCCGCTCCGGGCAGATCGATCTTGTTGAGCACAGGCACGATCTCCAGATCGTTCTCGAGAGCCAGAAGGGTGTTGGCGAGCGTCTGAGCTTCCACACCCTGCGTGGCGTCCACGACCAAGATGGCCCCTTCGCAGGCGGCCAGACTGCGCGACACTTCGTAGGTGAAGTCCACGTGACCAGGAGTGTCGATGAGGTTGAACTGATACTCGTGCCCGTCCTTGGCGTGGTAATAGATGCGGACGGCCTGCGCCTTGATGGTGATGCCCCGCTCGCGCTCCAGATCCATGCGGTCGAGCACCTGCTCGCGCATCTCGCGCTCGGCCACCGTGTTGGTGATCTGCAGGATGCGGTCGGCCAGGGTCGATTTCCCGTGGTCGATGTGGGCGATTATGGAGAAGTTCCGGATGTGTTCGAAGCGTGTCATGAGCAGTGTATTCTAGCGTAAGGCACGTAAGGCGCTTCGGAGGCACATATGGACCTCGGGATCCACGGTAAGAAGGCCATAGTCTGCGGTTCGAGTCGCGGACTCGGCCGGGCCTGCGCGCTGGCGCTCGCTGAAGCCGGCGTGTCACTCGTGATGAACGGCCGCGACTCCGGAAGACTCGAGGAGGCCGCCGAGGATATCCGGCGAGAGACCGGCGTCGAGGTGGTGGCGGTGGCGGCCGACATCAGCACCCCCGAGGGTCAGTCCGCGCTCCTCTCCGCATGTCCGCAACCGGACATCCTGGTCAACAACAACGGCGGTCCGCCGTTTCGCGATTTTCGCGCCTTGGATCGGCAGGCCATGCTCGCCGGCGTGACGATGAACATGGTCACGCCCATCGAACTCATCCAGGCGGTCGTGGATTCTATGGCGGCACGGCGCTTCGGCCGGATCGTGAACATCACCTCGGTCGGTGTGAAGATGCCGCTTGCCGGACTGGACCTGTCGAGTGGGGCTCGGGCCGGACTGACGGCTTTCGTCGCGGGCGTGGCTCGCACCGTGGCGGATCGAAACGTGACCATCAACAATCTGCTTCCCGGCTACTTCGATACCGAGCGCCTGCGCGAGGGCTTCGCGGCCTCGGCCGAGCGGGCGGGGTCTTCCGAAGCAGAGATGGCCGCGCTGTGGGAACACTCCGTCCCGGCGAAACGCCTCGGCCGGGCGGTCGAGTTCGGGCAGATGTGCGCCTTCCTCTGCAGCGCGCAGGCCGGGTACGTCACGGGTCAGAGCATACTCATGGACGGCGGGTTGTACCCAGGAGTCGTCTGATCAGCGATGGACTTGGATGTGCCTGACCTCCTGCGAAGGCCACGATGAATGTCTTCTACAGCCCTGAATACGTGGGCTCAGCGTATTCCTTCGAGACCACGCGCAAGGCAGGATGGCTGGCGGACTCGCTCGCGACGCTGCCCATCGCGGGCATCGAGATGGCGCCCCCTCCCCCGCTCTCCTATGACCAAGTCGTCGAGGTACACGATCCCGCGTATGCAAGAGCCGTACAGACCGGCTCGCCTCGGCGCTTGGCCGAGTCGCAGGGCTTTGTCTGGGACGAGGGGCTGTGGCCCATGGTCCTGGCCTCGAACGGCGGCGTGGTCGCCGCAGCTCTGGAAGCCCGCGAGAGTGGTCTGGCAGGCTCTCTCTCGAGCGGCCTGCACCACGCTCGGCGCGGCGCCGGGGCGGGCTTCTGCACCTTCAACGGCCTGGTCATAGCGGCCCGCGCGGCGCTGGCCGCCGGGGCAGGCTCGGTGCTCATCCTCGATCTGGACGCTCACTGCGGCGGCGGCACAGCCTCGCTCATAGCCGATGACCCGCGCATCTGGCAGGCGGACGTAGCAGTCGACAGCTTCGACTACTACTCCCAAGAGACGAAATCCGAGAGCGGCGGGCGCATCGAGTTGCGCTTCGTCACGCGGGCGGAGGACTACCTGTCCCAGATCGAGGAGATCCTGGAGGGACTGGGTTCGTCACAGCAGTGCGGGCATGCGCCGCGCTTCGACCTCTGCCTCTACAACGCCGGCATGGATCCCTTCGAGGGAGGGTCGACGGGATCTCTGCCAGGCATCACGCAGGAGATGCTGGCGACCCGCGAAGAGCTGGTGTTCTCCTGGCTCCGGGAGCACGCGGCGGCCGCGGCCTTCGTGCTTGCGGGCGGCTATCTGGGCCCTGGACTGGACGCGGACGGCCTCGTGGAACTCCACCGCCTCACGCTTGCGGCCGCCGGCGGCGGCGCCGCATGACCGCGATGACGTTGCTGAGCTCGCTCATGTTCATAGCCCAGGCGGCCAAGCAGTAGGCGAGTCCCCCGGCTGCGTAGGCCAGTCCCACGGCCACGAGTTGAGCCCAGATCGAGGTCCCCAGAGCGGAATCGAGCACCCACCATACCGCGTATGCGACGATCCCGAGGGGGATCAGCGCGACGATGGAACGCCCGACCGACCACGCCACCCTGCGCGCGTCCACGCCGCCGATCCGAGGACCGAGCAGGAGCATGAGGGCGAAGAAGTTGAAGAGACTGACCAATGAGGTGGACAGGGTTATGCCGCCGACTCCCAGAGGCTTGTAAAGAAGAAGATCCAGCCCCGCGTTGAGGGCCAGGTTGGCCGCTCCCACGATCAGCGGCAGCCAGGGCTTCTGGATGCTGTAGAAGGCCCTGCTCAGCAGAGTGTTGGCGCTCACGAAGGCCATGCCCACACTAAAGAAGAGCAACGCCGTCGCCACCAGTTCAGTGTCGCTGCTGGTGACCTTGCCATGTTCGTAGATGAGCCTCACGGTGGGAAGCGCAAGGACGGAGAAGAAGGCGGCGAAAGGTAGGGTCACAAAGAAGATCTGCCGAAGACCGGTGGACAGGTCTTCGCGGAACTCCGCCATGCGTCCGGCGGCCACGTGGCGGGAGAAGGCGGGGAACAGCACGGTGCCGATAGCGATGGCGAACACGCCCTGAGGAAGCTGGAACAGGCGGAAGGCGCGTTCGATTATGGCCGGAGCCGGAATGCTGATGAGGGTAGCGATGACCGTATCGATGAACGAGTTGAAATTGATGATGCCCAGACTGAGGATCACCGGCCCGAGAAGGAGCCCCACCCGTCGCACTTCCGGGTTGCGCAGGGCCAGATGGTAGGGTGAGCGAGCGCCGCGCTCGTCCGGGGCCCTCATGGCACCAGGTCCGCTACCGGCCCCCACCGGGATGCTCGGTCGCCAGCGCCTCCTCCACACGGCGGGGGCCTGGATGAGTAGTTCGACCACCGTTCCAATCAGCACCCCCCAAGCGACAGCCTCGACGCCGTACCCGGCGGAGAACCCGACTATCGCGCCGATGATCACAAGGTTCCACACGATGGGGGCCAGGGCGGGAAGAGTGAAGTGGTTGTACGAATTGAGAATGCCCATGGCGATGCCTGCCACTCCGAGGATCACCACCGTCGGGAACATGATGCGCATGAGTTGCACGGTCAGGTCCACGATCTGGGGGTCTTCGCTGAATCCCGGGGCGATCACTCTGACCAATTGGGGAGCGAAGATCATCCCGATCACAGTGATCACCCCCAGGGCGACGGTGGCCATCACCGTGACCGTGTAAGCCACCTGCCAGGCCTCCCGGCGCCGCTCCTTCTCCAAGAGGGACGAGAAGACCGGTATGAAAGCGGCCGAAAGGGCAGTGTCGGCCAGCAGGGTGCGCAGCAGATTGGGTACTTTGCTGGCCACTGTGAAGGCCCCCATGTCGGGGCCGAGCCCCAGGTATGAGACCATGACGATCTCACGGATGAGGCCGAGCACCCGGGAGCCGGCCGTCGCCAGCACCAGAAAGGCCGCGGCGGTCGCGAGTCGTCTCTTGGTATCGTTGCCCATATACGGGGGCTATGCTAAACTGCTGCGACTTTGAAGGGAAGACGGGAGGAACGAAGATTGGCTAATACGAAGCAGCAGCGCAAGCGGGTGCGCATCGCCCAGCGGCAACGGCTCGAGAACCTGCGCTATAAGTCGTCCATCAAGACGCACTTCCGGCACCTCAAAGACTCGGTCACGGCCGGTGACGCCGACACCGCTGCTCAGACAGCCAAGAAGCTGACCTCCACCATCGACAAAGCCGCCGCTCATAACGCGATTCACGACAACAACGCGGCGCGCAAGAAGTCGACGGTGGCGCGGCTCCTCGCCAAGCTCTAGAGTCTTCCTGGACGGCGCGGTCTTCGACCGCGCCCCGCAGACTCTCACCCCTCCAGCAGCCGGCCTACGCACAGCTGCAACTCCATCTCGCTGGGCAGTGTCCCCATCCCTTTCATGCGGGAGTCGGTGTCGGCGAGGACTCCCAGTCGGCGCGCTATACCATCTGCGCCCAGCAGGGCCGCCTGCTCCATGAGCTTCCTGGCCGGATAGGGCTTCAGCTTCAACTCGGACCGCACCGCGTCCCGGTCAAGACCCTCTTGGCGCAGAGCCGCCACCTTGCTGAGATTCTGGAAGTTGCGCAAGATACGGTAGAAGAGCACCTCCGCCCGTTCGCCCGCCTCCATGAGATCATCGAGGGCGGCGAAGGCCTCGGGCCCTCTCCCCAAGGCCAAAGCATCGAGCAGGTCGAATACGCTGGCATCTACCGTCGGCATGGTGAGGAGTTCGATATCCTCCGCGCGCACCTGGTCGCTGCCGACGTAGGCCTTCAGCTTCTCCAGTTCTCGGAGAAGGATGCCCTGACTGTCTCCGCAGCGCCGCACAAGGAGTCTGGCCTCTGCGATGCTCAATCGCAGGTCCATCGATGCCGCCTGCTTCACGAGCCAGCCCGGAAGCTGTCCTTCTTTCGGTGCCAGGTACTCAAGCACTTCCCCGTGCTTCTCCATGGCCAGGCGTAGAACGTCGCTCACGGCCATCTTGTCGGCCACGAGTGCCAGGCATGCGTCCGGAGCCGGCGAGGCCACGTAGGCGGCGACCACCTGCTTGTCGGCCTTCACCCAGGCTTGGGCTTCGTGCACCAGTACCAAGCGGGTGCCACCCAGAAACGCCAGTGTATTGGCGGCGTTCACGACCTCCGCGGCCCCGTGCTGCGAGCCCTCGAACTCGTCGATGTTGAGGTCCGTGCCCGACTCCTCGGTGATGCGCGCCTTCAGCCGCCGCAGAGCAAGCTCGATCTTGGGTAGGTCATCGCCGAGGATGAGATAGGCGGGCCTCAGAGGCGCCCGGGCCTGAGGGCGTCCGCCACCCTGGGAAGCCGTGGGCCGCGCCCCTGAGACTGTGGGATCGCTCGGAACTTCTGCCGTCACCAGGCGCCTTTCCTCTCGGTCGTCAGGACCAGTTCCTTGCCGTCCGACGTATAGCATACCCAACCGGCCCGGTCGGTGCGCGCGAGGCTCCCGACTTCTTGCTCGAGAAGAGCCAGGATGGTGGCATCCGGGTGGCCGAAGGAGTTGTGCTCTCCTACCGAGACGGCCGCGGCCTTCAGCCCCAGTTCGCGGAGCAGTCCCGCCGAACAGGCCCCTCTGCTGCCGTGGTGAGGGACGACAAGCACGTCCGCCGGAGGTAGATCGAACTGCTCCAGCACCCCGGCTTCGGCATCGCCTGGAAGAAGGAACTCGGCCTCCCCGTAACAAAGGAGTGCCACCAACGAACCGGCATTGAGCTCCTCTCCTCCCGGAGGAGAGGCCCGCGAGCCCCAAGGGTCGGCGCCATCCAACATCGCGAGAGGTCGCGGGGAGGCGAAAAAGCCCACGCGCACTCCGTCCACCTCGACGCTCGAGCCGCCGCGGGCGAGAAGGTAGTCCGCACCACGTTCCGCCACACGGCGGCGCAGCGCGAGGTAGTCCTGAGCTTCCCGCGCGCCTGTCCCCTGCTCACTTACGGTCATCTCGCCCGCTTCCTCGACCAACTGCGTCTGGTCGACAAGGGTCCCCACCTCGATCTCGTCCACGCACTCGAGGAGGCCGGCAAAATGGTCCGCGTGTGGATGGGAGATGACGACGACGTCCAGCCGGCGCACGCCCAGCGCCGTCAACTGCCTTCCCAGTTCACAGCCGGCGGGCCCCCCGTCGAAGAGGAGCGCGTGCCGACCAGGCGTGCGCACCAATACCGCGTTGCCCTGACCGACGTCCAAGACTCTGACCTCCACCCGCTCCGGCCAGCCTCTTGCGGCCCATGCGACCGACGCCGACTGAAAGGCGTGAGAGAGTGGTGCATAGACACTCATCCCCACGATGAGAGCCGATATGACCACCATCACCCCCGCCGCGACGCCCAGGCCATGCCTCTTCGGGCGTCGCCCATAGACCCAACGCAGAGAGCGCCGAAACCACGGTAGCGGCGCTCTGCAGGGAGGCCGGATAACCCGCCCGGCCAACGCCAAGGCGAGGGGAAGCACCAGGAGTCCGGCCGCAGTCGCGCCCAGCGCGCGGCCCAGGTCCTCCATCCGCAGCACGGGAGCTACCGCGAACAAGCGCGAGACCTCCACCGTCCACGCCGTGGCAGGTGCCACCATCCAGTCCAGCACGGAGCTGAGGCCGCTCCACACACGGCCGCCGAGGACCGCCGCCATCCCCAGTCCCGTGATCACGGGTAGCACAGGGATGACGAGGACGTTGGCGAGCGCGCCAACGAGGGACGTCTGACCGAACACGAGAAGCGAGACGGGAGCCGTCCCCAGCGATGCGGCCATTGACACGGCCAGGTTGGAGGCGACGCCGGCGGGAAGACGTTGCAGGCGGCGCTGCAGACGAGCAGACAACGCCAGCATGCCGCCGAAGGCCCCGAACGAGAGTTGGAAACCGACGTCGAAGAGACCGAGCGGGTTGAGAGCCAAGACTACGCAGGCCGCGAGCCCCAAGACCTGCCACTGGTCGCGCCCTCGCCCCACCCAACGTCCCGCCAGGACGACCAGGATCATCGCCACCGCCCGCGTCACAGGAGGAGAGGCTCCCGCGAAAGGGATCATCAGGGCGGCGGCCAAGGCCGCGAGCAGGTACCCGACGCCCCGAGATAGCCGGCACAGGCGGGCCAAACCCAGCATGATGGCGGCCAGGCTCGCTACGTGAAGGCCGCTCACTGAGAACATATGCGCGGTGCCGGAACGACGGAAGGCATCGAGCCAGGACGCTTCGATGCCGGCGGTGTCGCCCATGACCACCCCCTTCAGGACCTCGTCGAGCGAGGCCGCCGGCCCCCTGCTCAGCTCAGTGCGGGCATGGACACGGATGCGGTCGAAGAGGCCCCAGAAGCCTCCCCTCGATCCTTGGACGACCACGTCGCGAGCGGCCGCGGAGAACACCATTTCAACACCCTGCCGGCGAAGATAGGACCTTTGGTCGAAACCCGAGTCGGTCGGTCCCTCAGGCTCCGTGATGGTCCCCTCGCAGTTGAGGATGGCCCCTTCGCTGAGGAGCGGCGCGGATCCCCCACTCAGCCCACCGGCAGAGCCTCGAGCGGATGCCACCTCAAGCAGAACGGTGTCTCCAGTCGCGACCTGCGGTCCGTCGGCGGTGCCGGCAGGTGCCTCCCCGGCTGCAGATCCTCCGGCCGCAGCGAACGTCCCCGCCCGCATCTCAGCAAGGGCGCTCTGCCAACCGCCGCTCGAGCGCACCGGTCCGGTGACGACCAACTCGGCGACCACCCTCTCCCCCACATGCTCCTTCAGTTCCCCGTCCAACAACGCCATCATCCTCACGCTGCCCGCCAGGTAACCTGCGAAGAACCCCACGAGTATGATGGAGACGACCAGGACGAAGTGCGCTCTCCGGCCCGGGACCCGTGATGCGGCCGTCCACATGAGGCCGGTGAGCCCTCCGCAGAGCGCGATAGCCAGGCCGGCCGCGGCAACGACGGGCCGCGCGCCCGTGATGGCGGCCCAGGCAAGCCCAGTCGCACAGAGGAAGGTGGTCGTCCGAGCGACACCCGCCCGGCGCACGAACCACTCTGTCAGACCGCGGTGACTTTGAGAGGGCACCCTTGACTCGTCTGCCGAGGGGTCAGAGGGTGACCAGAGGGCGCAATCGCTCCAGCCTGGACGGACCGATACCCGGCACCTCGGCCAATTCGTCGATGCTGCTGAACGGTCCGTTCGCCTCGCGATAGTTGACGATGTCTTGGGCGATGGCCGGGCCGATGCCCGGAAGTGAATCCAGTTCCTGCACGCCGGCGCTGTTTATGGACACAGATCCTCCCCCAGCCGAAGCGGCGCCCACCGCCGGCGCGCCGTCGGTCTGCACGCCGGATGCGGCTACGCTCCCCTCGCCCACTTCCCCCTGCCGTGGAACGTAGACGCGGCAGCCGTCGGTGACGCGGGCGGCAAGCGTGACCGCCTGGGTATCGGCGTCCGCGGCGAAGCCGCCGGCCCTCTCGATGGTCTGAAACACACGGCTCTCCGGCGGCATCTCGTACACGCCCGGACTGCGGACGGCTCCAGCCACCTGCACGAATATCGTGGGCACCTCCGTGGTGGTCGACGCCGCAGACTGTTGCGTCGCTCCCCCGGCTGGACCCTCTCCCGGCAGGACGGTCTGCCCCGCCCCAAGTCCCCCTGCCTCACCACCGGCAGATATCTTGACCGCGGAAGCAGCGTCGCCTCCCCGAGCCGACTCCGCGCGCATGGCGATGACCGCCCCCGAGCCCACAGCGAGCACGATGAGACCGGCCACGATGTACACGAGCAGTCGCTTTGTGGGGATGCCGGCCATGGAGGCAGGATAAGCCGCCGTTTCCGGTGTTTCGTCGGACCTAGGGCCCATCTTGGACCACGGACGGCGCGCGGCGGCGACGGGCGGGTCGGCGTCCACCCGCTCACTCGATCAGCGCAGAAGACCGCCCCTGCCCAACTCCTCGGCCATGAACTCCGCCACCAAGCGCCCCACTTCCGTGCGACTCTCCTCGAAGAGATGGCCCGCGCCGGGCAGCACCTCCAGCCGGAAGTCCAAGCCCAGGCCGCTCAGCAGCTCCTCGATAGGCCCCGGGGGAGCGATGTCGTCATTCTCGCCACAGACGGCAAGCACGGGCGCCCGATACGTGCGCAAGGTCTCGACCGCCTTCGGGAGCCTGTCCTCCCAATCCACCGGGAAGGCGATCAGAGCCAGAGCGTCGACCGGTACCGGCCCAGCGCAGGCCAGGGCCGTCATCACGCTGCCGAACGAATAGCCTGCCAGGCCCAGGGGCAGAGGGGACGGCGAGGGGAAGGGCGGCACTTCCACGTTCGCGAGCCTTGTCTTGTCTCCGACTATGGGGCCCGCTTCGCGCCGGGCTTCCCAGGTGGTCTCTCCGGCGGGCGACCGACCCCCGAGTCTCTCTTGAAGGTGGGCGAGCGCAGCCTCCACGTCGAGGTACTCATCGCTCCCGCTGTACTCCCCGCCGCTCGCGCCGACTCCCCGGAAATTGAAGCGCAGCGTCGCCAGACCCTGCTCCCGGCAGGCCTTGGCGACCCGATGAACGACGGGTTGCAACATGGTCCCACCGTAGAGCGGATGTGGATGCGCCACCACTACCCCACCCCATGAGCCTTCGCTCCCGCCCTCCTCGAAGACCCCCTCCAGCGTGTGGTCGCCGGCGAAGAACAGGTCGGTCGGTGGATCCGCCGCCCGCTTGGTCACTCGCGGAAGTTCACGTATTGCAGAGGCATGCCCACATCGGCTTCTTTGAGCAGGTTGATCACGTCTTGGAGATCGTCGCGCTTCTTGCCGGTGACACGCACCTCATCACCTTGGATGGCCGCCTGCACTTTGATCTTGGTCTCCTTGATCATCTTGACGACCTTGCGCGCCGTCTCCATGTCGATACCGTTGGTGATGGTGACGGTCTGGCGCACCATGTCTCCCCCGGCCTTCTCAGAAAGGCCGAAGTCCAGGGCCTCGGCCTCGATCGACCGCCGTACGACTTTGGAGATGAGCATGTCGCGGATGGCCCGCAGTTTCATCTCGTCCTCGGTGACGACGCTGATCTTCCCTTCCTTGCGATCCAGGTCGATCTGAGTCTTCGAGCCGCGAAAGTCGAACCGAGTGGAGAGCTCCTTCTTCACCTGGTTGACGGCGTTGTCCATCTCCTGCAGGTCCACCCTGCTTACGATGTCGAAGGATGGCATCGGCTTCCTCCTTGTCCGGTAGGTGCCCCGCCAGGATACCGCAGGGCCGGACGAAGGGTGGTCAGCGGTACGGATGGTTGATAGACTGCCACTCATGTCGCCTGATGCGAAACACAAGGGCGGCCGTGCCCTCCGGCTTCTGCGCGAAGGGACCGGCGCTCTGAGTTCACAGAAAGGGCGGATCGCGATACTGATCGTGGTCGTTGCTCTGCTCGGCAATCTTCTTGCCGGCGTGTTATCCCTCCCCCTCCTGAGCCTCGGGTCTGCGACCGCCGAGACCGCGCTTTCCGCGGCCCAGGCCGAGCTCAAGGCCGCCAAAGTCGCCCTGGCTGAAGAGCAAGCCCGCTTGGACGCTTTCGCACAGAAGCAGGAAGATGCCGAGGTCCGCTTGGAGACGACGCAGGACCGCATCGGCGTGGTGAAGGGCGATACGCACAAGGCCGAGGCCAAGCTTGCCCGCCTACAGACCCAGCTCTCGGAACGCCTGGTGGAGATCTACAAGGACAGGGGTTCACAGGCCCTGGCCGCCATAAACGCCGTCTTCTCCGGGGATGACCAGTCCATCGGGGCCATCGTCGACCGCTTGGGGATGGTCACCCACGTGGCCGAGCAGGATGGGCAGTTGGTGGCCGACGTCAAGGACGGCCTCACGGAGCTCGACCAGCTCAACACCGAGTTGGCAGAGCAAGAAGCGGCTGAACAAGCCCAGGCAGCAGAGTACACCGCGGCCCGCGACGAGACTCTGCAGCAACTGGAAGCGTCCCAGGACCAATACAACGTGCTGAGAGCCCGCGTGGCCCAGTTGGAAGAGGAAGAGCGCCAACGACAGGAGGAGGCCCGCAGAGTGGCTGAGGCAAAGGCCGCCGCGGAAGCCAAAGCCAGAGCCGCGGAAGCCAAAGCTAAGGCCGAGGCGGAAGCCAAAGCCGAGGCGCTGGCAGCCGCGACCCAGAGCACCTCTTCTCCCACCAACTCGACCCCCACGACCAAGAAGACCACGACGACGACGACGGCCAAGAAGACCACGACCACCACCAAGAAGGCCACACCCAAACCGGATCCAGTTGTCGATACCAGCGCCGGCTGGGTGTTCCCGGTGCAAGGGGCCAACAGCTTCGTCGACAGCTTCGGCGCGGCGCGCTCAGGCGGGCGCTCGCACAAGGGCTGCGACATCATGACGGCCCGCGGCACACCCCTCGTCGCCGTGGTCAGCGGTACCATCCGCAGCACCAACCCCTCCAACTCCGGGCTGGGAGGCATCACCATCCATCTCAGCGGCAGCGACGGTAACGTCTACTACTACGCGCACCTCTCCTCCATCAAGAGCGGCATCAAGTCCGGCGTGCATGTCGACGCTGGGCAGGTGATCGGCTACGCGGGCAACACCGGCAACGCCAGCGGCGGCGCAGTACACCTGCACTTTGAGATCCGCCCCGGTGGCGGGAGCGCCATCAACCCCTACTCGACGCTGATCAAGTACCGCTGACGCGTCCCCCTCGGGCTTTCTAGCCCCTACGAGCGCGCCCCGCCGTCGGAAACACGAGGGACGCAGTGTGGCCCGTCGGCCAGACAAGCGATGCGCGGTTCGCGGCCCCATCGTGTTCTGTATGCCCCAGCGGCCTCTTCGACAGCTGCGCCGACGAAGCGCGAGACCATCTCCCCCGCTCCTTGCCTGCATGGAGCCGCCGCATCGCCCAAGTTCACAGGGCGCGTACGCTCTCCATCGCGGAGGTCGGGCAACACGGTGCCGGGATGACGGCAGGGCAGGAGGGCGAAGTCGGAACGTGGGGTCTGCGGGCTGAAGTAGAAGGTATGCTCCAGCGGGACCCGTTCCTGCAACAACGCCAAGGACTGGACCGCCCACTGATCCTGCGCGAACTGCCAATCCTCGGCGGTCAACAGGTCCTGGAAGGCCAACGGACCTCTCTCCGCGAGCAGGCCGAGGAGCCGGCGGTAGGAGACCGATCCCACGGGATCCGCGTCGGTGGTGTCGGCCACCAGTATCAGATAGCCTCCCTCGCGTACCGCCGGCGCCGCCGAACCCATGGTCTTGCTGGCCTGGTAGTGGTTGATGCCCACACGCGCGGCATGCGTCACCACGATGTCGTATTCCCGCTCCAGCCATACCTCTGAGTAGCTTCTCAACTGCTCGACCGCCGCCGCGTGAGCAGCGCGCATCTCTCCGCAGAAGACGCCCACCACTTGGCCGTCGGGGCGCGCGGCCACGTTCAGTATGAAGTCCGGCGGTACGAGGGCGGCGACGGCCAGGGAGTACTCATGGCAGGGGTTCCCTTCCAGACGCAAGTCACCGATGCCGGGGGCGGCCACCACTGCCGGACCGTGGAAGTCACGCACGCTCGCCACATCGAGGAGACCGGGGCAGATACTCTTCCGTCCACCCGAGGCGCCGGCCATGAAATGCGGCTCCACGAGACCGGTGAGGATCCTGAGCCCGGCCTCCGCGTACACCCGGTTGACAGACACCCGTAGGTCGCCGCCCGAGCCGCCGCCGCGGGCGCCATCCAGGCTGCCGTTCGAGCCGTCGATCGACACGAGCGACGCGGCGTCGGCGGCATCGTGGCAACTCACCCGCACACCGGCCTCCCGCACGCGCGGATCGACCAAGTCCCAGATCTCGGCATGGGTGAGCGGGTGATGAGTGCCGGTAGCCACCAGCAACGTGATCCAGTGAGCGGGGAAGCCGGCGTCGAGAAGGAGCCGCACCAGGGGCCACAGGATCCCCGACTCCCCCTTGTACGGTACAGGACGGGAATCGTCTGAGATCACGACGACCACCGTCTGCGGCAGGGGGGTGTCCGGCTTCGCCGCGCCTTCCCTCGGCGTCATCAGCGCCGGCGGAGCCACCCCCTCCGACGTCGGCGCAGACACCGAACCCCTCATCCGCTCCAGCGCCCGCGCACACAGTTCGCTCAGCGGGGGACATCCGATGGGCGCGGTGAGGGCCTCGTCGACCGCCCGGGACACGTCAGGCAACAGGACAGGCTCGCGGGCGCGAATGACGTCGGTACCTCGCGGCAGGAGGATATCGGTGCTGAAGGAGGCGAAGTCCATACGTACGCGCGGCATCCCCACTTCGCCCTCGCCGATCAGCCGGCCGTCGTGCCCATGGACTCGGCCAGCTTCCCCCATTCCTCATACAGAACGCTGATCTCGTCGGCGAGCGCGGTCGCCTCGGAGGAAGCAGTCCCGAGCAACTCGTAGTCGCAGCCATGCGCCGGGTCGCTGAGAAGAGCGGCCACCTCCGCCTGCCGGGCCTCCGCCGCCAGCAGGCGCCGCTCCACCTTCCTGTAGCGGCTCTGCAACTCCTTGCGCTCCTTATAGCCCAGTTCCACGGTCACCGCTGTGGCGCTCTTCTTCGTCGGCCTCGGCCCCCCTGGGGAGCGCGCCACACGACTGCCGGCCTGGGCAGGAACGTCCGCCTTCGCGGCCGCGGACGACCCGGCCGTGACCCCCGGCGACCCGTTGTCCCCCTCCGAGGCATCACCTCCGGTCTTGGCGTCCGCCCCGCCCGGCTTGGTCGCAGCGGCGCCCGACGTGGCCGCCGCGGGACCCTCCTTGCCGTTCGCAGCGCCGCCGCCGCTCACTTCCTGCGCTTTCTTCCACTGGTAGTACTCCCAGTCGCCCGGATAGTGCGTCAGGTGCCCATCACGCACTTCGATGACCTTCGTCCCGATGGCGTTGATGAGGTGTCTGTCGTGGCTGATGAAGATCACCGAGCCCTGGAACTGGGCCAGGGCCGCGGTCAAAACGGCCCGCGAGTCCATATCGAGATGGTTGGTGGGTTCGTCGAGCAGGAGGAGCCCGGCCGGATCGATGAGCATCCTGGCCAGCGCCAGACGGGCCTTCTCCCCTCCCGACAGCACAGACACCTTCTTGGTCACATCATCCTCGTCGAACAGGAACGTGCCCAGATAGCTCCGCACCTCGGGAAGGCGGCCGGCCGGAGCCGCCGCCTCCTCCATGGTCTTGAGCACCGTCGTACCCGGATCGAGAACCTCCAACTGATGTTGCGCGAAGTATTCCCGGCGAACGTTGTGCCCCAGGTTGAGCGACCCACCGTCAGGGTCGATAACCCCGGCCAGCAGTTTCAGCAGAGTGGATTTGCCGGCCCCGTTCGGCCCCACGAGCGCGATCTTCTCGCCCCGCTCCACCACCAGGTCGAGACGCTTGTACACCACCCTGTCCCCGTAGGCCTTGCGGGCGTGCTTGATCTCGGCCACCACCCGGCCTGTACGAGGCGGCTGGGGAAAACCGAACTTGATGGTCTTGCGCTCCAGGGTGGGCGCGTCTATACGCTCGGTCCGCTCCAGTTGGCGGAGCTTCTGCTGCACCTGCTTGGCCTTGGTGTTCTTGGCTCGAAAGCGCCGGACAAAGCTCTCCGCGGCGTCGATCTCCCGCTGCTGGTTCTTGGCCGCGTTGACGAGGGCCTCGTAGCGCTGGCGCTTCTCGATCTCGAAATGATCGTAGCTGCCGGCGTACAGATCGATCGTGCCCCGGTCGAGGTCGGCGATGTGCGTGGCCATCCGGTTGAGAAAGTAGCGGTCATGGCTGATGACGATCAGCGCACCCGTCCAGCCCAGCAGGAACTCCTCCAGCCAGAGGAGGCTCTCCAGGTCGAGATGGTTCGTGGGTTCATCCATCAGAAGGATATCCGGCTGTTCCAAGAGCAGACGCGCCAGAGCCACCCGCATCCGCCAGCCTCCCGAGAGTTCGGCGATGGGCCGCTGGAAGTCATCCTCGCGGAAGCCCATGCCACGGAGGATGGCCTGAGCCCGAGCCTCGAGCTCGTAGCCTTGAGCGTTCTCGAAGGCCGTCTGTACCGCCCCCAGTTCGCGCAGCAGGGCTTCGGGGTCGACCTCTTCGACGGCCACAGGAGCGGCCGCGAGGGCACGAGGTTGTGAGGCGCTCCCGACTCCCGGCTCCGCGCCGGCGACCGCAGCATCGACCTCATAGAACTGCGCCAGCCTGCGCCCCAGGTCGGCGATGCGGTGTTCGGCGGTCAGGACCTCCGCGTAGGAGGCCAAGACCTCGTCCATTACAGGATGGTCCGCGATCTCTTCGATCTCCTGAGGCAGAAAGCCTACGCGCAGATCCTTGCGGGCGCTGATCTCCCCTTCGTCCAGCGACATCTCACGCACGATCAGCCTCAGCAACGTGGTCTTGCCGGCGCCGTTGGCGCCGACCAGCCCCACGCGCATCCCCGGCTTGACGTGCAGACTCGCCCCGTCGAGGATCACCTGGCTGCCGAAGGATTTGGAGATGTCGGTAAGGTGCAGCATCGCCGGGTAGGATAGCAGTCAGGGGAAGTCCCGGCAGCCGTGGAAGGTCGAGCCGCTCCGGCCTCTAGCGAGACAGGGCGGCGAAGATCAGGACTCGTCCCAGAACAGACCCTGCTCGCTGGTGCCGACGCCCTGTGTGACGGCGCGTTCGAGCAGGTGCCGTATGGCCGCCGTGCCCTCCGGGCCGTAGTCGAGACTGAAATCGTTCACGTATAACTCCACGTGCGCCGCGCACACCTCAGCATCCATCTCCTGGGCGTGTCGTTGGGCGTAGGCGAAGGCTTCATCAGGGAAGGAGCGGGCCCGGCGTATACCGGCCCGCACCGCGTCATCGACGGCAGCTTGGACGTCGCACGGAAGGGAGCGCCGTACCGCGATCCCACCCAGAGGGATGGGGAGCCCGGTGGTCCCTTCCCACCACTCCCCCAGATCGACAAGCCGGCGCAGACCGTGCGCGCCGAAGGTGAAGCGGCCCTCATGGATGATGACCCCGGCATCGACTTCCCCGGCAGCCACGGCAGGCATGATGCGGTCGAAGGGCATGATGACCGGCCTCTCCAGCCCGCCGGCGAACAACTCGAGCAGAAGCGCGGCGGTGGTGAGACCGCCGGGCAGAGCCACCTTGCTCCTAGCCAACTCGTCCGCCAAGGCAGCGGCGTGGTGAACGTCGGGGGCCGGGCGCAGTCTCGCGTCCTTGCGACTCACCACCAACGGTCCGCAGCCGCGTCCCAGAGCGCCGCCGGAGTGCAGCAGCGCGTATTCCGCACGCAGGTAGGCGAAGGCGTGCATGGAGATCTTGACCACATCCACCGCTCCCTCTTGGGCGAGGCGGTTGAGCGTGTCGATATCCTCAAAGCGCAGATCTACTTTCGGGGCCTCAGGAAGAAGACCGTCCACCCAAGCATGGAAGATGAATGTGTCGTTGGGACAGGGAGAGATGGCCAGCTTCAGTCGCTCTCCCCCATCCGCCGCGCTCACTCGGCCCGCTCTCCTTCCTCCGCTGCTACTCGTGCGGTCGCGCCCATAAGATGATCTTCCAGAGCCGCGCAGATGGCCAACGCAGCCCGTCCCGCCGTCGAGACGGCACCCTCCACCTGCCACGAGGCTCGGTCACGGTCGGTGATGAGGTTGCTGATGCCGCGCACCTCTAAGAAGGGCACCTGATAGAGGCCACAGATGTGTGCAGCCGCGGCGCCTTCCATCGACTCGGCCAGCGCACCCCAGCGCTCGTACAGCACAGCGGCCTCCGCCGCCAGCCCCGTGGCTCGCGATGCGGTCAAACAGCGCCCGCCGAAGACCCGGGGTCCGGTCGGTCTGACGGACGTGGAGGCGAACCCGCTTGTGGCCGCGACCGCCCTGATGGCGGTCCCGACGAGGTCCGGGTCAAGCGAGAAGCGGATCGCCGACCCACGCCGCGCTCCGGCGCCATCTTGGAGCCCCAGGTCGTCGGCCGACAGCCAACCATCAGGGCTTGAGCTACCCGAGTCGGCGTAGATCTCCTCCGTCGCCAGAACGATGTCTCCAGGCAGCGGATGGACGTCGTGGATATCGACAAAAGCGCCGGCGATGCCCACCTGCATGATCAGCTTGGGAGAGGGGTCCAGCGCCTGCAGCAGACACGTGAGGATGTGGGCGGTGTTGGCCTTGTCGCAGCCCCCCACGGCGACGACAACGGGGAGGGTCCGGCCCAACCGACCCCTGACCACGGTCTTCCCGGCCACCTCGAAACGTCGTGCTTCGCTGAGCGCGGCGATGAGAGGGGCGGCTTCCCCGACCGTCGCCGTGAGGACCACCAGGGACACACCTTTCAGTGCCGCGCGCGTGGCGGCGCAGCCCTCCAGAACCGTCGGCGCCCGCTCAGACGGCCCCAAGGGTCCTGTTTGTGTCTTCGCCACTACGCTCCCTCGAGGAGCAACAGGTCAGGATCCTCCAAGTAACCGATAACGCTGTTGAGGAAACGCGCCGCCTCCGCCCCATCGATGAGCTGGTGATCGAACGTGAGGGACAAGGGGAGCATCAGGCGGATCACCACTTTGCCTTCATGAACAACAGGCATCTCGCGAACCCGTCCCATCCCCAGGATGGCGACCTCGGGGTAGTTCACGATGGGGGTACCGAAGGTGCTGCCGATGGCCCCGAAGTTGGTGATGGTGAAGGTGCCCCCATGGAGTTCGCCCACGTCGAGCTTCCGTTCCTCCGCCCGCGCGACGAGATCGACGACTTCCTCCGCGATCCGGAAGATGCTCTTGGTGTCGGCGGCCTTGATGTTGGGCACCACGAGTCCGCTGGGGGTATCGACCGCCATGCCGATGTTGTAGTAGTGCTTGAGGACATACTCTTCCTGGGACTCGGCCAGGGTGGCATTGAGGCGCGGGAACCGCTTCAGCGATGCGGTGCAGGCCTTGATGACGAAGGCCATATACGTAAGCCGCACTCCGCGATCCTTGGCCACCTCGCGCTCTTTCTCGCGGATGCGGCGGATGATGGTGACGTCCACATCGTCGGCCAGGGTGACCTGGGCCTGCTTGGTGGAGGATTCCATCATGCGCTTGGCCATGGTGCGCCGGATGCCCCGGAAGGCCACCCGCTCCTCGGGACCCAGTTCGCCTTCGACCGGCCGCGCCGTCGCTTCTCCCGCTCCAGCGGGAATGCCGCGGACGCCATCCGCGCCACCGGCGCCACCGGGTGTCGCCGCGCCCGCCACACCCCCATAGGCGCTCCATTGAGCCACGTCCTGCACGTCCTGCTTGAGGATGCGTCCGCCGGCTCCCGTGCCGCGGATGGCACTCAGATCGACGCCCAACTCCTTGGCCAACGCACGCACCGAAGGCAGGGCCAAGACCTCAGGACCCGGCTCCGGCGTCGCCGCACCGGCTGCGGGGGAAGCCACCCCTTGAGAAGTCGCCTCACGAGAGGTCGCCTCGGGTGCCTCTTCAGGTGCCTCTTCCAAGAAGCCCACCACCGAGCCGGTGTAGGGCACGTCGGAGATCTCCGGCTCGGATGCCCGCGCGGCCGCGGGCGCACCGGCAGACGTACCGACAGGTGCGGGAGGCGCGGCAAGCGGGGGCTCAGACGCAGGCTCGCCGGCGACCGCCGTTTTCGGCGCCGGTGCCGCCTCAGCCGTGCGATCCCCGGCCGCCGAAGCCGCCCCGGCCTCTTCCTCGATGGTCACCAACACGTCGCCGACGTTGATGATGTCACCCTCGGCTCCGTTCCGGGCGACTATGCGTCCGCTACGGGGAGAGGGAAGCTCCACCACGGCCTTGTCTGTCTCCACCTCGGCCAGCGTCTGGCCCTCGACCACCGCGTCGCCCTTTTCGACCATCCAGGAGATGATCTCACCCTCGGTGATGCCCTCGCCCACGTCCGGGAACCTGAACTCAAAAGCCATGGCTACACCTCGTTGCTCTCCGCCGCGTGTGTGTGCCGGGCCACGTTGCCGGCCCGCAACTTGCGCACCTGCTTCCTCAGTTCCTCCTCGCCCAACAAGTCGCCCTCCTGGATGCCGTCGTAGTACACCATCTCGTCCAAGCGCCGCATGAGCTTGGCGGCGGGTGGGCCCTCCAGAGCACTTCTGCCCACGGCAAGCATCTCGTAGACATACAGATAGTCCGGAAGATGCAGGAGGTGCTTGAGCGGACCCTGGACGCGCGCGTTCTTGACCGCCGATATGGGCTGCACGGCCAGGTCGAGGGTGTGGGCCGCCAACAACAGATACATGAACGCGTTCGCCAGCGACGTCTCGAAGATGGAGTCGCCCTTGGGTGTCTCATAACGGGCATTCATGGGCAGTCCCACTCTGCGGCGGGTGTCCCCCATGATGAGGATGTACACGGGCGTCAGCGGGCAACCCGGGGGACCGTGCTTCTCGAGGGTCCAAGGCTCGCCCTGCCAGGCCTCTCGGGTCGCCTCCAGAGCATAGAAGTCGCTGGCCGCCCACTCCTCCACGATCGCCTTGACGCTCTTCCGCAGACCCTCCTCCCGCAGCACCATGAGTTCCACGAACTGCATGTTGAAGCCCGTAGGGGCCCAGCGTGCGGCCTCTACCAGCTTGGCCACGGTCTCGTCGGGTATGGGGTCGGGTCTGAAGGCCCGCCGCGTGCGTCTACCCTGTATCAGTTCGAGGAATCCCTCGTACGTCACTTCTTGTCCGCCTCGACATGTCTGGCCACGTTGCCCGCCCGCAGTTTGATGATCTGCTTTCTCAGCTCCTCTTCGCTCATGAACTCGTCGTCGGCCGCCCGCTCCTGGTGCACCATCTCGTCCAAGTGGCGCATCAACTTGGCGGACGGGCCGCCTTCCATGGCGTTGTATCCAACCAGGAAGACGTCGTAGACATAGATGAAATCGGGCAGGTTGAGCAGGTGTTTCACCAGTCCCTGCACCTTGGGATACTTCACCGCCGACACGGGTTGCGCCGCCAACCCCAGCGCATGTGCAGCCAGCCACATGTACATGAAGGCGTTGGAAAGCGACGACTCGAAGATAGAGTCGCCCTTCTGTTTGGAGTAACGGGCCGCCATGGGTAGACCAACGCGGCGGCGCGTATCCCCGAGAACGAAGATGTTCACGGGTGCGAGCGGACAATCCCATAGGCCGTGGGTCTCGATGGCCCAAGGGGAACCCTGCCACTCCTCTCGAGTGGCTTCGAGCGCGAAGAAGTCGGAGTTCTTGTAGTCGTCCACGATCTTCTTGAAGGCCGTGCGCAGATCCGCATCCTTCACCACCAGGAACTCCATGGGCTGCATGTTGAAGCCTGTGGGAGCCCAACGCGCGGCCTCCAGCAGCTTCTCCACGACTTCATCCGGCAGAGGATCAGGCTTGATGGCCCGGAGTGTGCGCCGGGTCTTCGCCAGTTCCAGAAACGCGTCGTAGTCCACGGTGCTCTCCTTCGCTCGGGAGGCGGTCCGGCAGTCCTCGACTGCGGTCGGGGCCGTCTCGTTGCGGCCGATCTCGCCACCGCGTCAGAAGGCAATAGCCTCCCGCACAGCGTCGATCACGCGATCCGCGTCGGGTTGGTAGTACTCCTCCAACTTGGCCAATGGGGGCATGGTATCGAATCCCGTCACTCTCAGCACGGGCGCTTCGAGATGGAGGATGGCGCGCTCCATGATCTGCGCCGATATCTCGGCCCCCATCCCGCCGCTGCGGGGAGCCTCGTGCACGACCACGGCCCGACCCGTCTTCTTAACGCTGTTCACGATGGTCTCGTAGTCGAGAGGAGCCATGGTGCGCACATCGACCACCTCAGCGTCCGCCACCCCATCGGCAGCCAGTCGTTCTGCCGCTTCGCGGACCGTCCGCAGTTGGGCGCCCCAGGCGAGGAGCGTGATGTCCGCCCCCTCCCGCACGACGCGGGCTTTCCCCAGGGGGATGGTGTAGATCTCCTCGGGCACCTCCATCTTGATGGCGCGGTAGACCCTGGAGGGCTCCAGGAAGATCACGGGGTCGGGATCGCGGATGGCGGCGATGAGAAGTCCTTTCGCCTCATAGGGGTCCGCGGGTATGACCGTCTTCAATCCAGGCACATGCGCGAACACGGCCTCCATGCTCTCGGAGTGATGTTCGAGCGCCCGTATCCCGCCCCCGTAGGGGGTCCTCACCACCAGCGGCACCGTGAACTGGCCCCGGCTGCGATTGCGCATGCGCGCCGCGTGACAGACGAGTTGGTCGTAGGCGGGATAGGCGAAACCGGCGAACTGGATCTCCGCCACCGGCCGATAGCCGGCGATGGCCATGCCGATGGCCATGCCCACGATGCCGGACTCCGCCAGCGGCGTGTCGATAACGCGATCCTCACCGAATCGTTGTACCAGGCCATCGGTCACGCGGAACACGCCTCCGTCCCTGCCCACGTCCTCGCCCATGACGATCACACTGGGATCGCGCTGCATCTCCTGATGGAGAGCCTGGTCGATGGCCTCCACTATGTTGAGCCGGGCCATCGTCACCCCCTCCCTTCGGGTTGAGAAAGCAGCTTGGCCCGTTGCTCGACCAACCCTGGGGTGAGCTCCGCGAACACGTGCGCGAACATCTCCTTCGGCTCCGGAGGCGTGATGGCCTCGAAGGCCGTCACCGCCGCGGCCACCTTCTCATCGGCCGCCGCCCGGACCTCGGCCTCCTCAGCCCCGTCGAGGAGCCCGGCGGCCCGCATGTATGCGGCCAGGCGTTCGATGGGGTCCCTGCGCCGCCACTTCTCCACCTCTTCTTCTCCCCGGTACCGACGCGCATCGTCGGACGTGGTGTGGTCGGTCACCCGGTAGGTGTGGGCCTCGATGAGCGTGGGGCCCAGGCCCGCACGGGCCTGCTCCAAGGCCTCCTTGACCACCCGAAAGACGGCGAAAACGTCGTTGCCGTCCACCTGCACGCCGGTCATGCCGTAGGCCAGAGCCTTCTGGGCCACGGTGCACGAGGCCGTCTGCTTCGTATAGGGAACGGATATGGCGTACTGGTTGTTCTGGCAGAAGAAAACCACCGGCACTTGGAACACTCCGGCCATGTTCATGGCCTCGCTGAAGTCCCCCTCGGACGTCGCCCCCTCCCCGAAGATGGTGAGAGCCGCCGCCTCTTGGCCCGACTGCTTGAGGGCCCAGGCGATACCCACTGCGTGCAGCATGTGCGTCCCTACCGGTATGGAGATGGGAAGGGTCCGCATCTCGCGAGGGAACGCGCTCCCCCGCTCGTCGCCGCTCCAGAACTGCAGCAACTGCTCCATGGGTATGCCGCGCAGAAGCAGGGCGCCCGTCTCGCGAAAGGCCGGCACCAACCAATCGCTCGAGCGGAGGGCCCAGGCCGCCCCCACATGCGCTCCCTCCTGGCCGGCCACCCGGGCAAAGGTGCCCAGACGTCCCTGGCGCTGAAGCGAGAACATGCGTTCATCGAGTTGCCGCGTGAGCACCATGTGCGCGTAGAGTTCGCCGATCTCCCGCGGCGAGAGCTCCGGCATCAGAGCCTCATCGACGACGCCATCCTCTCCCAAGACCCGGACTCTTTGGATGGAATATGAGACCAATGTGCTGATGGGCAAGGCCGTCACCCCTTTCGTTCCGGGACCGCTACCCGCATGAGATCGCTTCTTGCCACCCTCCTGGGAACGCGACGGGCCTACCAGCCCGTGGTCACCAGGTCCCGCTCGCACCGCCCAACGTGAAGACCTCTTCCTTCCCGGCCACGGTCACCCTGAACCGCAACCGCTCTTCGAGCAGGCCCTTGAGCTTCAGAGCCGACTCGACCTCTCCGTGCGTCAATATGACCAAGCGGGGCTTCTTCAAGTGCGACGCCCAAGCCAGCAACTGTTCCTGGTCTGCATGGGCGGATAGGCCACTGATCTCGTGGATATGAGCCTTGACGGCTATCTCCTCCCCGAAGATGCGCACGGACTTGACCCCCTCCAGCAGACGGCGTCCCAACGTGTGCTGCGCCTGGAAGCCCACGATCACGATGTGCGCCTCCGGACGCCACAGGTTGTGTTTGAGATGGTGACGGATGCGCCCGGCCTCGGCCATGCCACTCGCCGAGATGATGACTATGCCCCGCTTCTCGTTGAGGGCGCGCGATTCGTCTGCGCTCGCGGTGTAGTGGAGCTGCGGAAAATCGAAGATGCCCCCCGGTTCCTTCACCAACTGCCACGATTCCTGGTCGTACACCTCGGCGTGTTTCCTGAACACCTCGGTCGCCCGCGAGGCCATGGGACTATCGACGTACACAGGCATATCGAGCCCATGCTCGTCCTGGATCTTCTTGAGAAAGTAGATCAGCTCCTGCGTGCGCCCGACGGCAAACGCGGGGATGATGACGTTACCGCCACTCCTGGCGGCGTCCTCGAGTATCTCGGCCAGTTCATCCTCTGGGGGACCATTGTGGACATGCTTTCGATCCCCATAGGTCGACTCCATGACCAAGTAGTCGGTCTGCTCGATGAACTCGGGATCGCGGATGATGGGTTGATCGGGCTGCCCCACATCGCCGCTGAACACGAGTCTGACGCGCTCGCCCTCTTCCTCGAGATCGAGCGCCACCACTGCCGAACCGAGGATATGCCCGGCGTCGTGAAACACCGCATCAACCCCCGCTCCCAGGTGCACAGGCTCGTTGTAGTCGACCGGCCTCAGCAGGCCGATAGCCTTGCGGGCGTCCTCCTCCGTGTAGAGCGGGTCAATGCTCTGACGCCCCGCGCGACGCGCCTTGCGCGTGCGCCACTCGGCCTCTGTCTCCTGGATATAGGCGGAATCGAGGAGCATGATCTCCACTAGGTCGCTGCTGGGGGCCGTGGTGTAGATGGGTTTGCCAAAACCCTGCTTGACCAGGCGAGGGATCAGTCCCGAGTGATCGATATGGGCGTGCGTCAGCAGCATGAAATCAAGACTCGAGGGCTCGAAGGGGAACGGTTCGAAGTTGAGCGCCTCCTCGTCGTCACCCCCCTGATGCATCCCACAATCCACCAGGAACCGCGTCTGTCCCACCTCCACGAGGTAGCAGGAGCCGGTGACTTCGCGCGCCGCGCCCAGCACTTGTAGGAACATCCGTCCTCCTCCGATCATAGACCTAAGGGCCGCCCACCCGGCACAGGGTCGAGGGGGACCCGACCCGGGTATGGACCTGAACCTGGAACCATGATACCTCGCAAGCCCCCGGCCGACTCCCGGAAAGAAATCGGCACCTGTTCATATCGTTGCGTGAGCAGCGGATATCTGTTTTCGAGGTCATATGCTATCCTGACTGGTAGCCATCACCCCCCTCGTTCGAGGGGGTGGCTTTGTTGTGTTCCAATCGGGAAATTGCGGAGGATATTGTGGCAAACGAGTCCCTTGAGGGAAAAGTATTCGACGTTCCTGCCGAGTTCCAAGAGACCGCTTACATCTCCAGCTTCGAGCAGTACCAGGAGATGTACCAGCGTTCACTGGAAGACTCCGACGGTTTCTGGGCTGAGCAGGCCGAGCAGAGGCTCCACTGGTTCAAGAAGTGGGACAAAGTCCAGGACCATGACTTCGCCAACGGCAAGATCCGCTGGTTCGAGGGCGGCAAACTCAATGTCGCCTACAACTGCCTCGACCGCCACGTGGAAGCCGGCAAGGGCGACAAAGTCGCCTACTACTTTGAGGGTGACTCCCCCGACCAGACTGAGACCATCACCTACAAACAGCTGTGGGAACAGGTCACCAAGTTCGCCAATGTGCTCAAGAAGAAGGGCGTCAAGAAGGGCGACCGGGTCGTCATCTACCTGCCCATGATCCCCTCCCTACCTGTCTCCATGCTCGCCTGCGCCCGCATCGGCGCCATCCACTGCGTGGTGTTCGGAGGATTCTCGTCCGAGGCCCTGCGTGACCGTGCCATCGATGCCGGCGCCAAGCTCATGATCACCTGCGACACCGGTCTCCGCGGCAGCAAACGGGTCCCGGTAAAAGCCAACGCCGACGCCGCTCTGGCCGACTGCCCGGACATCAAGTCTTGCATCGTGGTCAAGCACACCGGTGCCGAGGACATCAACTGGGTAGAGGGCCGCGACTCCTGGTATGAAGAGGAGCTCGCCGCCGCCGACATCACCACCGACTGCCCCTGTGAAGAGATGGACGCCGAAGATCCGCTCTTCATCCTCTACACCTCCGGCTCCACGGGCAAACCCAAGGGTGTCATGCACACCACCGCCGGCTACCTGCTGTACGGCGCGATGACCCACGAGCTCATCTTCGACTACCATCCCGAGCAGGTGTACTGGTGCACGGCCGACATAGGCTGGGTCACCGGACACACCTACATCGTCTACGGTCCGCTGGCCAACGCCGCCACCGGCATCCTGTTCGAGGGCGTGCCCAGCTACCCCACTCCCGACCGCTTCTGGACGGTCGTCGAGAAGTACAAGGTCAACATCTTCTACACCGCTCCCACCGCCCTCCGCGCCGTAGCCCGCGAGGGTGACGACTGGGTCACCAAGCACGACCTCTCCTCCCTGCGCGTGCTGGGTACGGTGGGCGAGCCCATCAACCCGGAAGTGTGGCTGTGGTATCACGGCCTCATCGGTGGCGGACGCTGCCCCATCGTCGACACCTGGTGGCAGACCGAGACCGGCGGCATCCTCATCACCCCGCTGCCGGGCGCGATGAAGATCAAACCGGGTTCAGCCACCCTGCCCTTCTTCGGCGTGGAGCCCCTCCTTGTCGATGAAGACGGCGTCGAGATCACCGGCCCCGGCGTGGGCAACCTGTGCATCCGCCGCCCGTGGCCCGGCATGATGCGCGGCGTGTACGGCGACGAAGCCCGCTTCAAGGAGACGTACTTCGTCCAGTATCCCGGCTTCTACTTCACCGGCGACGGCTGCCGCCGCGATGAGGACAACTACCATTGGATCACCGGCCGCGTGGACGACGTCATCAACGTGTCCGGCCACCGCATGGGTACCGCCGAGGTCGAATCGGCTCTGGTCAGCCACCCATCGGTAGCGGAAGCCGCCGTGGTGGGCATGCCGCACCCGATCAAGGGCCAGGGCATCTACGCCTACGTGACCCTGAATGCCGGCGTCGAGCCCTCGGACGACCTGAAGAAGGATCTCGTCAAGCACGTGCGCGCCGAGATCGGCCCCATCGCTTCCCCTGACGTTATCCAATGGGCCCCCGGTCTTCCCAAGACGCGCAGCGGCAAGATCATGCGCCGCATCCTCAAGAAGATCGCCGCCAACGACATCAACGATCTGGGCGACACCTCCACCCTGGCCGATCCCAGCGTGGTCGAAGACCTGGTCGAGCACCGCGCGCAGTAGGCAGCGGAGCCACCAAGCAGAACCGCAAAGGGGCGGCCGCAAGGCCGCCCCTTTTCATCTCTCCTCCAAGGGCGGGGCCCTGCGCCCGGACAGGCGTTCGCTACTTCACCACCAGACTGACCAACCGGCCCGGCACCACCACTTCCTTGACGACAGTGTTGCCCTCCAGGTATATGGCTACGCCCGGCTGCGCCTTTGCCATCGCCAGCACGTCCTCGGCGGACGCCTCGCGGGGCACTACCACCCGGATGCGAACCTTTCCGTTGACCTGCACGGCCAATTCGACCGTCTCCGCAGTCAGGAAGTCGGAGTCTGCCTCCGGCCAGGGTGCATCCCAGACGCTGCTATGACCCATCATCTCCCACAGTTCCGCGCCCATATGAGGAGCAAAGGGTTCCAGCAGGCGCACCATGATCTCCAAGGCGTGAGCGAGGACCCGACGGCCCATTGGCTCTTCGGCCATACCCGCCGCCCGCGCCCCGCCGATGTCGTTGTTCAGTTCCATGATGGCGGCCAGCGCTGTGTTGAAATGGAAGCGTTCGCCGATGTCCACCGTCGCCTTCTGGACGGTCTGATTCGTCTTCACCAGCAACTCTCGCTGCGCGGGACTCAGCTCCGTATCCACGAATGACGCCGGCGCCACACCCCCGGCACCCGAATCGAACAGACCGTCCTCCATCGCGTCGGTGACCTGGCGCCACACCCGGGTCAGGAAGCGATAGATACCTTCGATGCCCTTGTCGTTCCATTCGCCGTCGCTCTCCCCTGGGCCCATGAAGAGGATGTAGCTGCGCAGGGCATCGGCGCCATAGCGGGCCACGTGCTCGTCGGGATTCACCACATTGCCCTTGCTCTTGGACATCTTGGCGCCCTTGTAGTAGATCATGCCCTGCGTGAACAGCCTTCGGAAGGGCTCCTCGCAGCTCACCAGACCGAGATCGAACAGCACCTTGGTGAAGAAGCGCGAGTACATGAGATGGAGGATGGCGTGCTCCACCCCGCCGATGTACTGATCCACAGGTAGCCAGTAGTCCACCGCGTCGCGGTCGAAGGCCACGTCGTCACGCCAGGGCGACGCATAGCGCAGGTAGTACCACGACGAATCGACGAACGTGTCCATGGTGTCGGTCTCGCGCTGAGCCGGTCCGCCGCACTGAGGACAGACGGTCTCCACCCAATGGGTGGCTGCCGCCAGCGGTGATTTGCCCTTGGGCGCGTAGTCGGTGATGTCGGGCAGAAGCACGGGCAGTTGTTCGTCGGGGACCGGGACCTCGCCACATGCCTCGCAGTAGACGATGGGGATGGGAGCCCCCCAGTAGCGTTGCCTTGATACCAGCCAGTCGCGCAGCTTGTAGTTGACGGCGAAGTCGGCCCTCCCTCGCTTCTTCAGCCACTCGGTCACCTTGACGATACCCTCGGCCTTGGTGGTCCCGTCGAAGATGTTGCTGTTGACCAGTAGTCCATCGCCGCTGTAGGCCTGAGTCAAGCGGCCCTCAGCGTTCTTGTGATCATCGGGGCTGGCGATGACCTCCACCACATCCAACCCGTACTTCTGGGCGAAGGCGAAGTCACGCTCGTCGTGTCCCGGCACGGCCATGACAGCCCCTGTGCCGTAGTCCATGAGTACATAGTCGGCCACATAGATGGGAATCCTGCCGCCGGTCGCCGGGTTTGTGGCGTAGCGTCCCGTGAAGACGCCTGTCTTCTCCTTCTCCACGCTCGCCCGCTCGATCGCCGAGGTGGCCAGTGCCTTGGCCACGTAGCGCTTGACCTCTTGCTCTTGGGGAGTGCCGACGACCAACTCGTCCACCAGAGGGTGTTCGGGCGCCAGCAGGAAGAAGGTGGCACCGAAGAGCGTGTCCGGCCGGGTGGTGAACACGGTCACGTCCATACCGTCCCCTGCGTCTGCCGCGTCGTCGTCCGCAGCCGCCACCCCACTGCCGTCCTCGGCTGCTCCGGCGGGAGCGATGGTGAACACCACGTCCGCCCCGATGGACTTCCCGATCCAGTTGCGCTGCATGGTGATGACCCGCTCAGGCCAGGAGTCGAGCTTGTCGAAATCCTGCAGCAGCCTCTCGGCATAGTCGGTGATACGGAAGAACCATTGCGTGAGCTTCTTGGCCTCCACCACGGAGTCGCAGCGCTCGCAGGCGCCTTCGACCACCTGCTCGTTGGCCAGAACGGTCTGGCAGGAGGGACACCAGTTGACCGGGGCCTCCTTCTTGTAGGCCAGTCCCTTCCTGTACAACTGAAGGAAGAGCCACTGGGTCCACTTGTAGTATTCCGGCCGAGAGGTGACCACCTCCCGCGTCCAATCGATGGAGACACCCAGGCGCCTGAGTTGCCGGTTGATAGTGGTGATCGCTTCCTCGGTGAACTTCGCCGGCGGCTCCCCCGTTCTGATGGCCATGTTCTCGGAGTTGAGTCCGAAGGCGTCGTATCCCATGGGATGCAGTACCTTCTGGCCCTGATGCCGCCGGAAACGGGCGATCACGTCGCCCATGGTGTAGTTCTTCACGTGCCCCATGTGTGCACTGCCGGAAGGATAGGGGAACATCTCCAGGATGTAGGTGGCTTCCGCATCCTTTCCCATCCCAGCGCCCTCGTCGGGGTTGGAGACGATGAAGGTCCGCTGCTCCTCCCAGACCCTTTGCCATTTGGTCTCGATCTGCTCGGGGTCGTACTTCCGTGCCATCCCCTGTCCTTCCGTAACGTCTTTGCGAGGGCGGCGGCGCGCCCGCCCCGAAGAATACCTGTGCACTCCGCGACAATACGACATTATTCCAGTCCGCCCGCCTCACGCCAAATCCGCGCTCCGACGGGTATTCAGGTTCGTGTCAGGTGCGCGTTACTCTAACGTTACAGACCCGTGACACGCCGCTCCTAGCATGAGGCTGCGATCCACACTGAGGTCGGCGTGATCTGCGGGCCATCACCCATGATGAGACGGCATCGACCGTCGCTGGAAAGGTGACGTGATGGTAGTCAAGGAAGCGATAACTCCGGCCCGTCTTGAGTACCTGCAGGCCGTGTGCCGGCTGACAGGATGCGAGGCGAAGAAGCCGGTATCGTTCGAGGAGATACGGGAGTACTTGGGCTTCGGTGAGGACGAGTCCGAGCGCTGCTGCGACTTCTGGACGAATAACGGTGCACTGGCGTGGACCACGTACGGGCATGTCGCCCTGACCCACGCCGGCGCTACCCGGGCGGGACAACTCGCCGGGGAGGAGGTCCTCTCCTCCATCCTGGGGCCGGCGTCCGCGCGGCCCGAAACAGAGCTCGCGCCGCATATGGACCGCGGGAACTCGGAACAGGCCGTAGTATCCGTCGTGATACCTGTCCTCAACGAAGCCCTCACCATCGAGGCGCTCGTGCGCACGGTGAGCCAAAGCCCTCAGGTGCTGGAGGTCTTGGCGGTCGACGATGGTTCCATCGACGGCACGACCGAGGTGGCAGCCCGCGCGGGGGCCGTGGTTGTGACCAGCTCCATGCTGGGCAAGGGTGCCTCCATGGAAGACGGCCTGCGCGCTGCCTCGGGCGAGATCGTCCTCTTCGTGGACGGCGATCTGCTTGAGATACCGCGGGACTTGGTCGAGCGCATGACGGATCCCATCCGCCGCGGAGAGGCGGATCTGGTCGAGGCCCGGTTCACAACAAGCTCAAACGCTGTGACCATCCTGACCGCCCGCCCGCTGCTCAGCGCCTTCTTCCCCGAGCTGGCCGGATTCAGCCAGCCCCTGGGGGGCATAATGGCTGTCCGCCGCTCCCTGCTCGGGAACATCCGGCTGGAGAACGACTACGCGGTGGACATAGCCCTCCTCATCGACGCCGTCTCCAAAGGCGCGAAGGTAATCGAAGTGGACATCGGCCACGTCGACCACGAGACTCAGCCGCTCGAAGCGCAGGGAGACATCGCCAAGCAGGTGACCCGGGTGATCCTTGAACGTGCTTGGAGATACGAGCGCCTTAACATCAACCAGGTGCTTCATATGCAGGAGATTGAGCGGCGGGCTCGGGCCCAATCGCTTCCCGCCACATGCGCCACGCCTTCTTCGCGCCTGTGCGCACTGTTCGACATGGACGGTGTCCTCCTCGACGGAGACTTCGTGGTCGAATTGGCCGCGCGCGTGGGCGTCGAGTCCGATCTGGCGCACCTTATGAACAGCGGGGTGCTGTCCGACGAGGAAAGAAGCCGCGCCATCGCCGCACTCTTCGTCGGGGTCTCTGTAGAGGTGTTCGAGGAGACCGCTCTCGCCATCCCCCTCATGACGGGAGCCGTGGAGACCATCGTGGGGCTGCGTCAGGCCGGATACCGGGTCGGCATCGTGACCGACAGCTTCCACCTGGCGGCGGAGATCGTCCGACGCAGGGTCTTTGCCGATTTCTGCGTGGCCCATGTACTGCATTTCCGCAACGGTGCTGCAACGGGCGAGATCACTCCAGCCCCCGCGATGGTCGACCCGCGCGGGTGTCGTGACCATTCGTGCTGCCAGTCGAATGTGGCTCGCTTCCTGGAGACCACTTCCGGCGTCGACCCGAAGCACACCCTGGCCGTAGGCAATGGCGACAACTACAGATGCATGCTGAGCACAGCCGGCATGTCGGTCGCGTTCAGGCCCAGGTCGGACGAGGTCGAACATGCGGCGCAGTACTGCATCCGCGGCTCGCTGCTCGAGATCCTCGATCTGGTCGACGCCCATCCCGGTCCAGAAGCCGGTGACCGCGTATCCACCGCTGTCTCGCCGCCCCCGTCGGTAGAAGCATGGTCGAGCAGGCGGGCTGAGGCAGAACACGCCTCATGGCCGCCGATGTTAACCTGACAGCGACGTGACGATAGAGTTCGGCGAACAACTGAGCTTCTGGGCGCTCGCCCCCTTTGCCTGCATGCTGCTGGCGGTCGCCATCTTGCCCCTGGTGGCAGGGTCCTGGTTCCACCGCAACCGCAACAAGGCGATCGTGGCGCTCGTGCTCGGCGTTCCCACGGTCATCTACCTCGTGGCGGCGTTCGGCGCGACCGGACTCCATGAAGTGAGCATCGCCGCCGAAGAGTACGTGGGCTTCATCGTGCTCCTCTTCGCCCTCTACACGATCTCCGGCGGGATCTACTTGACGGGCAATCTGGTCGCCACCCCGCGCGTCAACCTGAGTTTCCTAGCCATCGGCGCGCTCTTGGCCAACCTCATAGGGACCATGGGCGCATCAATGGTGCTCATCCGTCCCGTTCTGCGGGCCAACTCGGAACGCACTCACACCAGGCATACGGTCATCTTCTTCATCTTCGCCGTCAGCAATATCGGGGGGATGCTCACTCCTCTCGGTGACCCGCCTCTCTTCCTCGGGTTCTTGCGCGGGGTCCCCTTCGCCTGGACCCTTGGCCTCTGGCCCCAGTGGCTGCTGGCGGTGTTCCTTGTCCTGGCCGTCTACCTGGCGGTCGAGACCCTTGCCTATCGGAAAGAACCCGCCAAGGCTCTTGAATACGACGCCAAGGACTACGTCCCCATGAGGTTGAGGGGAGGGGTCAACGTTCTCCTCTTGGGCCTCGTGATCATCGTGATCCTGGCGTCAGAAGCCTTGATGGACTTCGGAGAGACGATCCACTTCCCCTTCGTGCGCGATCTGCTCCTCGTCTTGCTCGCGGCCATCTCGGTCAGGTTCGGCCCCCGGGGTCCGCGGGCATCCAATCACTTCTGTTGGGACCCCATCATAGAGGTGGCGATCATATTCGCCGGCATTTTTGCGACCATGATCCCGGCTCTAGCCCTCCTCGAGGCGCATGGAGCCAGCACCGGCCTCACCCAGCCCTGGCACTATTTCTGGTCCACCGGCCTCCTATCGGCCTTCCTGGATAACGCCCCCACCTATCTGGCCTTCGCCTCCGTCGCCCAGGGTCAGGTGGACGTGGCCTCGATAGGGGCACTGACGTCGGAGCAGATCGTCCCGAGTCTGGGCCTGGCGCCCGCCGACCTCCTCACCGCCATCTCCTGCGGAGCCGTGATGATGGGAGCTCTCACCTACATCGGCAACGCCCCCAACTTCACCGTCAAGTGTGTCGCCGAGAGTTCCGGGATGAAGATGCCCTCCTTCTTGGGCTTCATGGGGTACTCGCTGGTGGTGCTCATCCCCATATTTGCGGTGGTGACGGTCGTCTTCTTCCTCATCTGAGCCTCGCCCGTGCCCGCGGGGGTCGTGTGCCCGCCGAGCTTGCCGCCCACGGGTGTGGGGCGCGCGAGGCGGGGCCGGCGGCGCGGCGTCTCCTGTCGCCAGACTGCCGGCGCGAGACAGGGATGCGACCCCCGCGGGCCCACTCACTGCTACGAGGGCCTGCCCAGACGCGCCAGTTCGCGCGCCAGGTCTTTGATCTCATCCCGCAGCCGCGCGGCATATTCGAAGCGCAGGTCCTCCGCAGCCTCGAACATCTCTTCCTCGAGCGTGGCCATGAGCTTCGCGATCTCTTCCAACGACATCTCCTCGCCCCGCGCCGTCCGTCTCCGCTCCTTGTAGGGCACGCTACCGCTGATGCCCAGCAGTTCGGCTATATCGGACACGCCCTTGATGATGGTCCGAGGCTCGATGCCGTGTTCTTCGTTGAACAACATCTGCGCCGCCCGCCGGCGTTCGGTCTCTCCGAGGGCCTTGTCCATGGCTGCAGTGCGCTTGTCCGCATACATGATGACCGTTCCGTCCACGTTGCGCGCCGCCCGGCCGATGGTCTGGATGAGAGCCGTCTCTCCCCGGAGAAACCCCTCTTTGTCGGCGTCAAGGATGGCCACCAAGGTGACCTCAGGAAGGTCAAGACCCTCCCGCAGCAGGTTGATGCCCACAAGCACGTCCACTTCTCCGAGCCGCAACTCCCGGACGGTGCGGATGCGTTCCAGCGTGTCGACCTCCGAATGCAGATAACGGACCTTGAAGCCCATCTCCAGGAGGTAGTCGGTAAGGTCTTCGGCCATCCTCTTGGTGAGTGTGGTCACCAACGTCCGCTGCCCCTTCTCCACTCGCGCACGGATCTCGTTCATCAGATCGTCGATCTGATGGTGGGTGGGCCGCACTTCCACCACCGGGTCGATCAGTCCGGTGGGGCGCACCAGCTGTTCCACCACCTGGCTGGAGACGGAGATCTCCCACTGTCCCGGTGTGGCCGACACGAAGACCACTTGCGGTACGCGCTGCATGAACTCCTCGAAACGCAGGGGACGGTTGTCCATGGCCGAGGGCAGACGAAAGCCGTGTTCCACCAGCATGGTCTTACGGCTGCGATCCCCTTCGTACATGGCGTGCAGTTGTGGCACGGTCATATGGGATTCGTCTATAAACGCGACGAAGTCTTCGGGAAAGAAGTCCAGCAATGTGTACGGAGGCTCTCCCGGCCGCCTACCTGCCAAGATGCGCGAGTAGTTCTCTATGCCGTTGCAGTAGCCCAGCTCCCTCAGCATCTCCATGTCGTACTGCGTCCGCTGGCGCAGACGGAAGGCCTCCAGCTGTTTGCCGTGCGCCTCCAACTCGGCTACGCGTTGCTCCAATTCATCCGCTATCTCCCCCAGGGAGCGCTCAATGGCGTCCTCGCTGGTGACGAAATGGGTGGCGGGATAGATGGCCGTATTCGGCAGGCGGGCGAAGACATCCTGGGTGACCGGGTCGACCTTGGCGATCTCCTCCACCCGGTCTCCCCACAGGCTCACGCGCAGAGCGTAGTCGTCGTAGGCGGGCCATACTTCGAAGCTGTCTCCCCGCACTCGGAACTTCCCCCGGCTGAAGCCCATATCGTTGCGTTCGTAGTGGATCTTGACCAACTTCGCCAAGACCTCGTCGCGGCTAACCTCGTCCCCCTCCTTGAGCAGCACCACTTGCCCCAGGTATTCGGCCGGCGAGCCCAGACCGTAGATGCAGGAGACCGACGCCACGATGACCACGTCACGCCGCATGAGCAGACTGCTGGTGGCCGCGTGTCGCAGCCGATCGATCTCCTGATTGATGGAGGAGTCTTTCTCGATGTAGGTGTCACTCGCGGGCAGATAGGCCTCAGGCTGGTAGTAGTCGTAGTAGGAGACGAAATACTCCACCGCGTTGTCGGGGAGGAACTCCCGAAACTCGTTGCACAATTGGGCCGCAAGGGTCTTGTTGGGCGCCATGACCAAGGCGGGTCTTCCGACCTGGGCGATGATGTTGGCCATGGTGAAGGTCTTGCCCGATCCGGTCACGCCCAAGAGCGTCTGAAAGCCGTCTCCCCGCTTCAGCCCTTGGGAGAGCGCCTCGACGGCCTCAGGCTGGTCGCCCTTGAGATCGTACTCCGCCCTGACGTTGAAGACGTTCACACTGGGCCACTCCGGCCGAAGATGTCGGGATGGACCCGTCTGTAAAGGTCGAGTGACTCCTCGACTCGCAGAACGAAGGTCCTGGTCTCAGGGAAGCGCACATCCTCCAGGCCCAGACTCCCACCCTCGGCGGCCGACACCCATTCGCCCACTATGCCCTGGCCGGCATTGTAGGCCGCTATGGCAGCGCGCTGGTCGCCCTCGAACCGTCTCAGTAGGAAGGCAAGGTAGAAGGCCCCCAGTTCCAGGCTGTCGTCCGGGTCGGTGAGGTCGACCTCCGTGCCGCCCTTCCAGCTGTCGAGTCCCACGATCCACTCAGCAGTGGTGGGCAGAAGCTGCATCAGCCCCACCGCGCCCGCGTGGGAGACCGCCTCGGGGTCGTACCCACTCTCAGTGCGCACCACCGCAGCTACGAGATACGGGTCGACATCGTACTTCTCGGCCGCGCGCCGGATGCCATCCTGATACTCGATGGGATACACACGCTGGCTGACACCTGGCACGACCGCGGCCTTCGCCACGACCAAGTAGATGAGAAGCGCCACGAGCGCGAAGACCACCAGCGCCGCTCCGAGCAAGATGCGCCGCGACCTCGAGCCGCGGCGCACTTCATAGACCCTCATGGTCGGGTGCCCACAGGCAGTGCGGCCGCCCGGGCGTAGGCGCTGCGCACGAACGTGCGCAGCGCCGCCACATCACCTTCATTGTGAAAGACCAGGTCGCTCCCCGTCACCCGTTCCTCGGTCGTGGCCTGTAAGCGCTCGAACTCCTCGAAGTCCTCCCGTCGGGTGCGATGAGCCGAGCGCCGCATGCGTTCCTCTACTGGGGCCTCCACCGTGACGATGAGGTCGAACAGATGCTCGAGTCCCGCCTCGAAGAGGAGAGGCACCTCGCACACCACCACAGACCCAGCGGGCGCTCCGCGCACGAACTGCTCGATCTCTGCCGCCACCAGGGGGTGAGCGATCTCCTCGAGCCCGCGCAACCCTTCGTTACTACTCCTCGCCGACGCCCCCAGACTGCCTCGGTCCACGTCTCCGTCCGGTCCGATGATCCCGGGGCCGAAGCGTTCCACAAGGCGGGCCACCAGCGCGGGCTGGAGATAAAGGTCGTGCACAATCTGGTCGGACGACAAAGTGAGAGCGCCCGACTCGGCGAACAGGCTGAGTGCCGTGCTCTTGCCGGCACCGATGCCTCCGGTCAGGCCCACGGCGACCGCCCTACGCTGGGTTTCGGGAACCCCTTCGCTCCCCGCACGAGCGGAAGGCACCGCTGCGGTGCGGCCCGACTGGGGAGCAAGATGATCGTTGTTTCCGGACATCCCGCCCTCCGGGAAGAAACAGGGGGCGCCCTCAGGCGCCCCCTCATGTAGCAAGACAGGACTTCGGGACCGATCAGGCGGGAGCTACCTCTTCCCCGGCCTCTTCTTCCGATCCCTCTTCACTCTCGGGGGCGACGTCCGCCGCTATCGGCTCTTCAGGCTCGGCCTCAGGGGCCACCGGTTCCTCGGCTGCCTCCTCCTCGTCTTCAGCTTCGGCTTCCACTTGCGCCTCGACCGGCGCCTCTACTTCGGCTTCCACTTCAGCCTCGACTGCGGACTCTGCTTCCGACTCGACCTCGGCTGAAGCTTCGGCCTCTTCTTCCAACATGTCCTCGTCCATCAAGGTCTCTTCATCGGACAGAGCGTCCGCGTCTTCCTCATCTTCGTCACCGAGAGCGTCCTCATGGATGCGGTACTCCGGCTCAAGCCGTTTGAGGCTGAGCGACAAACGACGTCTCTCCGGGTCGATCTCGATGATCTTCACGTTGACGTCCTGGCCCGGACGAACGATCTCTGAAGGGTCTTCAACGTGGTGCTGAGCAAGCTCGGAGATATGGATGAGACCCTCCACCCCTTCTTCGATCTCTACGAAGGCACCGAACGAGACCAACTTCGTGACCCGCCCGTGGACGATCTCGTTGATCTGGCGGTTCTCGAACACCTGCTGCCAGGGGTCTTTCTGCGTCTGCTTGAGCCCCAGAGAGATGCGCTGCCGTTCACGGTCGATATCGAGCACGCGCACTGTGACCTTCTGGCTGATGGTAAGCACCTCAGAAGGATGATTGACGTGGCTCCAGGAAAGCTCGGAGATATGGATGAGGCCGTCGATACCCTCCAAGTCCACGAAGGCTCCGAAGTCGACGATGTTGGAGATGGTACCCGTGACCAGATCGCCCACGTTCATGCGGTCGAGGATCTGCTCCCGCACGCCCCGGCGCTCTTCCTCCAGCACCGCACGCCGGCTGAGCACGACGTTGTTGCGGAAGCGGTTGAGTTCGATCACACGGCATTCGAGTGTCTGGCCGAGGAACTCGTCCAGATCGGCCACCCGACGGATGTCGACGAGGGAGGCAGGTAGGAAGCCGCGCACGCCGAGATCGATGATGAGGCCGCCTTTGACCACCTCGATGACGCTGCCCGACACGGGAGTGCCCTCTTCGGCCGCCTTCTCGATCCGTTGCCAGGCCCGTTCGAAGCGAGCCCTTTTGCGCGAGAGGATGAGGCGCCCGTCGGCATCTTCCTTGGTGAGGACGAGGGCGTCGACAACATCGCCTATGGATACCTCTTCAGCGGGATCCACCGACTTTCTTATCGACAACTCATTCGCGGGGACCACGCCCTCGCTCTTGTAGCCGATATCGACCAGGACCTCGTCCTTGTCGACTCGCACCACAGTGCCGGTTACGATATCCCCCTCTTCGAACGTCATGATCGTGGCGTCGTAATTGGGAACCATCTTCCCATCGACCTCGATCATGAGATCCTGACCGCCCTGCAGTGTTTGTACGCCTTCGTCGGTGTGTTCGTCTGACATGTGGTTTCCGTTTCCCTTCCCCAAGGAATGCGCGCGTATCTTGCCGCGCCGCGCCGTTGTGGGCGTAGTATACCTAGGCCACAAGGAAATACAACATGAGACGCTGGGTTATGAGGCGCCGGTTACTTCGCTGAGAGCCAGTCGGGGCCTATGCCGGCCTCCACGCCCAAGGGTGGCTCTATGGGGTAGGCCTGCACCATCTCCTGCATCACCATGTCCCTGACCCCCTCCGCCTGCCCCTCAGGCGCTTCGAACACCAGTTCGTCGTGCACCTGCATGACCAACCGCGCCTCGGGGAAGTCGCGCGCCAGACGTCGGTGACAGCGGATCATGGCCACCTTGATAATATCGGCCGCGGTGCCCTGGATGACGGAGTTGACGGCCAGCCTCTCCCCCAGTGAACGGGTCTGGAAGTTGGATGAGGCAAACTCCGGGATGTCTCGGCGCCGTCCGAAGACCGTGGTGACGTAACCCTGGCGCCGCGCATTCTCGATCGTATCCTCGATGAAGGCCTTCACCTTGGGCAGGCGCTCGAAGTAGGCCTGGATGTAGGCCGCCGCCTCCTCCCGCTCGATGCCCAGGTTCTGGCTCAGCCCGAAAGCCGAGATGCCGTACATGATGCCGAAGTTGACCGCCTTGGCATAGCGCCTCTGGGTCTGGCCCACTTCCTGCTCGCTCAATCCGAATACCTCGGCGGCGGTGCGGGTGTGGATATCCTCCCCCCTGGCGAACGACTCCAGCAGCGCCGGTTCTCCCGAGAGGTGAGCCATGATGCGCAATTCGATCTGGGAGTAATCGGCGACGACGAACGTGTGCCCCTCCTCGGCCCTGAAGCACTGCCTGATCTGAGCGCCTACCGCCGTGCGCACGGGGATGTTCTGCAGATTGGGATCGCTCGAGGACAAACGGCCGGTGGCGGCCACGGCCTGGTTAAAGGTGGTGTGCAGGCGGCCGGTATCCTCGCGTACCAGGGGAGGAAGTGCCAGCAGATACGTGGACATCAGTTTGGAGAGTTCGCGGTGGTTCAGGATGTGGGCGACGATGGGATGACTGTCGCGCAAGGCCTCAAGCGTCTTCGCATCGGTGGAGTAGCCCGTCTTGGTCTTGCGCTGTCGCGGCAGCCCCAACCGGTCGAAGAGCACCTGCCCCATCTGTTGCGAAGAGCCGATGTTGAAGGGTTCACCGCCCAACTCATATATGAGTGTCTCGAGTTCTTCGAGTTGGTCCTGGGTCTTCCCGGTGATCTCCCCCAGACGATAACAGTCCAGGTAGATGCCTGAACTCTCCATGGCGATGAGAACAGCGGTGAGGGGCAGCTCGATCTCCTGAAACAGATCCCACATGCCTTGCTCACGTAACGCCTTCTCCTGGCGCGCACCCAGTGCAAGCACCAGAGCGGCGGCGGCAGCGCCGCCCTCTTCGGGCTCGCACTCGGGGACCCGCAGGCCGGCCTCGCGGGCGACTTCGACGAGCGGATAGTCCCTCCGGTTGGGGGCCAGCAGGTAGGCCGCGATGAAGGTGTCGTGCCCCGCCTGATCTACGAGGGTCTGCATAGTGGGCGAGGACTTCAGATCGTGACACACGGTGCCGGCCCGCGCCAGAAGAGGGCGCAAGACCGAGGCCATCGCGGTCGGATCGCTGAGGGCGGCGCTGACGACTGCTCCGTACGACTCGGGCCGCTGCTCCGCACCTGCTTGAGCCAGCCATACCCGGGTGATGTCTACCGCCTCTGTCGCCAGGCCCACCGGCTGCGTCCAGTCGAAGAGCGACTCCCAGACTCCCGCGTCGTCCGAGAGCGCGACGGGTGCGGCGAGCCGTGCCCCCGCCTCTCCCTCATCAGCGTCTTCGCGTTCAGGAAGGAGCGGCTCCAGACGGTCGAGAAGAGAACCGAACTCGAACCGCCCCAGCAACTCGTACAATCTCTCGCGCTGTAGCCGGTGCGGTAGGACTTCAGCCGCATCGATATCGATGGGGACGTCGACATCGAGGAGGGCCAGTTTCTTGGAGAGTAGAGCGATATCGCGGTGCTCCACGAGCAACTCTCTGCGCTTGGTGCCCGATACCTGATCGGCGTGCGCCAGCACTTCCTCCAAGCTTCCGAACCGGCTCAGCAGTTGGGCGGCTATCTTCTCTCCGATCCCCGGCACACCGGGGATATTGTCTGACGTATCGCCCTTGAGTCCTATGAGATCGGGAATGAGCCGGGGCTGCACGCCGAAGCGCTCCTCCACCGCCGCCGGATCGTAGATCTTCACCTCGGTCATGCCGCGGGTGTTGGACATGATATGGACGTGGGCTCCGGCCAACTGCAGCGCATCGCGGTCACCGGTGACGATGAAGGTTTTCCGTTGTTTCGCCTCGGCCTGGCGGGCAAGCGTGCTCAGGATGTCGTCCGCTTCATAGCCTGGCAAGGCCAGATTCACGAAGCCGAAGGCCTCGGAGAGTTCCACTAAGAAGGGCCACTGCTCCGAGAGGGCCTCAGGCATGGGCTTCCGCTGGGCCTTGTATTCCTGGAACTCCTCGTGGCGGAAGGTCTTCTCCTTGGAGTCCCAGGCCACGATCACAGCCCCCGGCTTGTATTCGCTGATGATCTTGATGACCATGGCACAGAAGCCGTAGAGGGCGTTGGTGGGGAAGCCGAGCGAGGTACTGATCTCGGGGGGAAGCGCATAGAAGGCCCGAAAGGCGATGTTGTTGCCGTCAAGCAAGAACAGGGGCTCCGAGTCATAGCCGGCCGTGCAGACGTTCTCCGTGGACATGGGCTCCTCCCTGCTTTCACCCGGCCGCTTCAGGTCTAGCCCAGTCTGACCGCCGCGCCCGTCTCAGATACGTCGTAGCCCCCCAGAGCGAGCACGGCCTCTTTGAAATGTGCCGACGACACCACGTCTCGAAGAGCGAGCAAAGGCGGTTCTTCCCACAACTCGACCGGCACCACCAGATCGTAGCGCTCCTCACCCAGGGGTACGAAGTCAAGTCCGTATGCGGCTGCGGCGGCGCTGACACCCAGTCCCACATCCGCCCTTCCTTCAGCCACCGCCCGAGCCACCCCCAGGTGCGTCGTTTCCTCACTCTCGTAGCCCGCGACCGTCGCGGGATCGATGCCCGCCACCTTGAGTTGCAGGTCCAGCCACACCCTCGTGCCCGAGCCAGGCTGCCGGTTGCTCAGTCTGATCCCCGTGCCGGTGAGATCGCTCAGGGTCGCCAGGCCGCGAGGGTTACCCGACGGCACGATGAGGCCCTGAAGCCTCTTGACCAGCGTGAGCAGCATGACGGCGCGATTGGGAAGAAGTCGCAACACGAACGGCCTGTTGTATTCGCCCGTGACCTCGTCCCACAAATGACATCCAGAGATCTCAGCCTCTCCGCGGGCCATGGCCATGAGCCCTCCAAGGCTGCCGACAAAGACGGTGGCCAGAGCTATGGGCGGGTCCCGTTCAGTCAGCATCCTGGTGAGCAGTTCTACCGCGAGATCATGACTGCCGGCAAACGCCACCGACCCGGGGGGTTGGCCCTCGATCTCGGAGAGTTCTGCCAGCGGCGAGGTGCGCCTCTGGAGCTCTTGCCAGCGCGAGATCGCAGCCGCGAGCGCCGCTTCCGCATGAGCCGGTGTATGCCCCTGACCCAGCGCTTCCAGCAGGTAGCTCTCGGCGCGGTTCACCAGACTGGCCCACTCCCAACCGGCCGGCTGGCCGACACTCAGGTCGGGGCGGGCGGAGGCCACGCGCGTGCCTCCCCCACGATGGGCCGACACGAGTCCATCCTGGGCAAGATATGCATACGCGCGACTGACCGTGTTGGGGGTACAGTTCCAACGCTCGGCCATGTCGCGCACCGAAGGCAATCGCGCGCCCACCGCCAGCTCACCGGACACGATGAGCCGACGCACCGCCTCTGCGATCTCCAGATAGACGTAGTTTTCGGCGCCAGACAAGAGAACGCGCCCTCCCGGGCAGCGTCGTTCTATTCGCTCTTCTCGGCAGTGACCTGCGCGGCCTGCTCCGTCGAAGCCTCGGCGGAGTCAACTGTTGCCTCCGCCTCTACGCTAGGCGCCTCTGCGGCGGACGCGGGATCGGCGGGCGCCTCTGTGGTGAGCTCCGGGTCGGCAGGCGGCACCTCAGCGCCGGCGTCCGCAGTCGCCTGAGCCGTCGGCTCCGTTTGTGCAGCCGTCGCCTGTGGCTCGGCCGTGCTCACGTCGGTCGCTTCCTTGACCTCAGCCACCGCCGAGCTCACCTCGTCCTCGGTCTCCTTGAGGCCCTTCTTGAAGCCCCGTATGGACTTGCCGAGTGAGGCCCCCAGATCGGGCAGCTTACGTGGGCCGAAGATCAGAAGTGCCAGCACCAGGACAATCGCGATTTCCCAAGGTCCAATCCAGCTGGGCATAAGCGGTACCCTCCTTATCGTCGCCCCCCTGGTATTTAAGCATATTCCCCAGAACGGCCGCCGCACTCCCTGGCAGGCTGCTGAAAAGCGAAGCCTTGGCCGCCTGGGCGCACCGGCCGGCGCACTCATGCGGCGAAGCGTCATTGTTCAGCAGCCTTCTAGGAATTGTATCCCAGCCTCCTCGAGATCCCATCGCCGGTCTGCATTATGCGCCGGATGAGCAGGGGCAATCGCTCCACGGAGAAACGTTGCACGATGCCGGATATGCTCACGGCCGCGACGACCTCACCGCGCACGTCGCGCACAGGCGCCCCCAAGGCGCAGGCATGGAGAGTGACATCCTCCCAGGCCACGCAGTATCCCCGCTCACGTATCTCGCGACGATCGCGCTCCAGATCGTCCCGGGTCACCAGCGAGTACTGGGTCATCCGCTGCACGTGCCTCGCAACGATCTCCTCCCAGCGCTCCTCGGGCAGGTGAGCAAGGAGGACCCTCTGCGCAGAACCGCAGTTGAAGTTGGAGTGCGCACCCTGCTCCACAGTGAGAACGCGGACGTCGCTGCTTCCGTCAAAACGCCGTAGGCAGAGAGCCTCGCGGCCATCGACAACGAGCAAGAATGCGGATTCGTCGGTCTCCTGTGCCAACGTCTCCAGGAGCGGATCGGCCTGCTTCAGTAGGTTCATGCCCTTGGACACAACGCTGCCCAGACGGAAGACCTTGAGTGCCAGCCTATAGCGGTTGGTCTGCTTGTCGAACTCGATCATCTCCGCGCCGCACAGAGTGCCCAGCAGGCGGTGCGTGGTGCTCTTGCTCAAGCCGATGGCGGCGCTGATCTCGGTGAGATTGCGCTCGGGGCGGGCAAGGGTGAATTGCTCAAGGATGGCCACGGCGCGCGTGACGGCCCGCACTTGGCCCTCGCTCTCCGTGCCTGCGCCTCGATTTTCTGAACGCTGTACTGTCACGCGGGATACGCTTCCATTCGGCGGGACTATCGGCAGTCTAGCGCAGCGGCGCGTGAGTCACAAGGCGTTGGCGGGCGCGCCTGCCAACGGAATCCGCACGCTAGTGACCCGATGAGTCCCACGTCCCACTCCGGACCAAGAAAACAAGGAGGCCGCCCTCAGGCGGCCTCCTTGTTCGGCACAAAGTCACTTGGCTCGAAGACTAGGCCGCCGGTTCAGCACCGCCTGCCTGCGCAGCCTCCGTGTCATCAGCGTACTTGAGCTTCCGCTGTACCGGGAAGAGGAAGAAGTGGGTCTTCCGCACCACGTAGCCGTAGATACCCCGCGGACTCCAGATGGTCACCACGATGGCCAGCAATCCTAGGATGATGAAGTACCACTCACCATACTGGCTGGTCCATTCTCGCAGTACAAAGTAGATGAGGGTGCCGATGATCGGTCCCTCGATGGTACCTATCCCTCCGATGACTGTGATGAAGATAAGGTAAGCCGTCCAGTTGACGCTGAAGGCGGCCGCCGGTTGGATCCTCAGCAGATGGATGGCCACGACCGCGCCCGCGGCTGCGCACCCCGCGCCGGCGATAACGTACGTATAGAGCTTGGTCCGCCAGAGGTTGACGCCGGAGCTCTCCGCCGCCAGATCGTTATCACGCATAGCTTCGAGCGCAAGTCCCGTGCGCGAACGGAGCAGGAAGTAGGTGACCCCGATCGCGATGAAGGACACGGCGAGAGCCCACCAGTAGGTGCCCGGAACCCTGACCTCCGTGGCCATCTTGCTGGCTGCCTGTATGGTCGTTCCCGAGCCGCCTCCGGTGCGCTTGATGTTGGCTACTATCAAGCGCAAGATCTCGGCGATGACCCACGTGCCGATGGCCAGATATCCCCCCTTCAGCCTGAAGATCAGGGTCGCGGCCGGCAGGGCGATGATGGCTCCACCGATGGCCGCGAAGATGACAGCGATAAAGGGGTTGAGGCCGAAGATGTCCGAAAACAGCCATAGAACGTAGGCGCCGATCCCAATGTAGCCCTGCTGCCCCACGGAGATCAGACCTGCATATCCGAGCATGAGATTCCACAGTTGGGCCAGCCCCAGCAAAATGAAGAAGTCCACCAGTCGGCGCGTCCAAGGGATGCCGGCAAAAAAGGGAAAAGCTATCAGGACTATGGCTATCAGGACCCCGGCACCGAGAATAATATAGTTGGTCCTGCTTGCTACCCATACCGAGTAGCGCTTGTTCACCGTGGTCGTTGCCGCTGCGCTTGTCATGCCGTCACCGTCTTCGCCAGCAGGCCTTGCGGTCGGAAGGTAAGGATGATAACGAACACCATGTGGCCGCAGAGAATCGACCACGCAGAGGAGAACACCTGGGCCCCCAGGGTCTGAGCCAGACCCAGGATGATTCCGCCCAGCAGAGTCCCCCATGCCGATCCCATGCCCCCGATGATGACGGCCTCGAACGCGTAGATGAGGCGCTGGCTACCGAGCAGCGGGTCGAACGTGGTCCTGATGGCCATCATGACCCCACCGATGGCTACGATGAGGAGGGCGACACCCATGGCCACTGCCCAGATGTGCTTGTTGTTGATGCCCATCAGCCTGGCCGCTTCCTGGTCGTCAGAGACGGCCCGGAAAGCCCGACCCATCTTCGTGCGCTGCGTGTATAGCTGAAGCACGGAGATCACGACGATGGCCATGAGGAAGATGATCAGCGGCAGCCAGCCGATGGCCAAGCTATCGTTGACCGTGATGCTCTGGTTCTCCACCCTGCCCGCGTCGAGGCCCTGCGAGTTGGCGGTGAAGCCCAACAGCAACGCGTTCTGGATGACGATGGAGATACCGAAGGTCACGATCACGCCCGGTACATCGCCCGCCCGCACGATCGCGTTCAACACACCTCGCTGCAGGAGGTAGCCGAACACGAACATGATAACCATGGTGATAGGGATGGAGTAGAAGGGGTTGAAGCGAAAGGCGTTGACCAGCATCAGGGCCACGTAGGCCGCGAGGACGCTGAAATCGCCGTGCGCCAAGTTGACGAGGCGCATCGTCCCGAACACCAGGGACAGGCCCACCGCGAAGAGCGCGTACAGGCCACCCAGAAGGATCCCTTGAACAATTGCGTTTGCGTAAACCATGTCTATACCCCGAAGTAGGCGGCGGTTATCTGCTCGGTCGTCAGCTCACTCGGAGTGCCCTTCAGGGCGATGCGGCCTTCGAGGAAGCAGGCCACGTGAGAGGCCACGGTGAGCACGTGTTGCACGTCCTGCTCCACCACCAGGATGGTGCAGCCCGAATTTAGCAGCGTGGGGAAGCTGTCGTAGATGCGCTTGATAACCACCGGGGCCAGTCCCAGGGAGACCTCGTCCATGAGGATGAGGCGGGGGTTGGACATCAGAGCCCGGCCGATGGCCAAGGCCTGCTGCTCCCCCCCGGAGAGAGCTGATGCCTGGCGCTTGGCCAGAGGTACCAGCAGGGGGAAGAGCTCGTAGACGGCGTCGGTGGTCCAGGGACCCTTGCGGTTGCGATAGGCGCCGATGAGCAGGTTCTCGTGCACGGAGAGGCTGGTAAAGACGCGGCGCCCCTCAGGCACGGAGGCGATGCCCATCTCCACGCGCTTGTGTGCGGGCATGTGGTCGATGGGTTGACCGTCAAACAGGATGCGGCCCTGGCGGGGGATGAGGGTACCGGCGATGGTCTTGAGCAGGGTGCTCTTACCGGCTCCGTTGGCCCCGATGCAGGCGAAGATCTCGCCTTCGTCTATATTCAGGTCGACGTCGTAGAGGGCCTGGAAGTCCTCGTAGTAGGCGCTCATGTTCTCGATCTCGAGCAGGCTCATGCCGGCGTACCTCCCATGTAGCAGGCCTGCACTTCGGCGGAGTTCATGACCTCGCGGGGATCGCCCTCACAGAGGTTGCGGCCGAACTGGATGACGCTGATGCGGTCGACCACGGCTAGGAGTGCGTGCACGATGTGCTCGATCCACACGATGGTGACTCCGGTCTGGCGCAGCTTCTTGATCTCTTCGATGAGGTCCGTCACTTCGGCCTCGGTCAGACCGCCGGCGATCTCATCAAGGAGCAGGAGCTTGGGATCGGTAGCCAGAGCGCGGGCCAGTTCCAGGCGCTTGCGGTCAAGGAGCGTGAGCGAACCTGCCAGCACGTTGACCTTGTCCTGCAGACCGGTGATGTCAAGGACCTCGATGACCTTGCCGTAGGAGGCCCGCTCCGTCATCTTGCGTCCGTGGGTGGCGCCCACAAGGACGTTCTCAAAGACGGTCATGCCCACAAAGGGCTTGGGGATCTGGAAGGTGCGGCCGATGCCGATGCGGCAGCGATCGTGGCGGGACAGGCGGGTGATGTCCCTGCCGTCGAACACGACCGTGCCCCCGTCGGCGCTGTACGGCTCCGGTGATGAGGTTGAACCACGTGGTCTTCCCGGCCCCGTTGGGACCGACGATCCCCAGAGCCTCACCCTCACTCACGCTAATGCTGAGATCGTCTATGACCAGTACGCCTCCGAACGACTTGCGGAGACCCACTGTCTCAAGTGCTAGGGCCAACTGCATTCACCTCCATCGATCTCCCCCCCCTCGATCCGACATTCATCATTGGTGGGGGTCCAACACCCCCTTCGACCGGAACCATCAGCATGTCATACCGCGTCGCCCCCGGTCAAATACGAGGCGCTCTTTCCAGCATCTTCTTCAACCCCGGCGCCGTCGTGGCCGCCCGCACGATGATCGTGCGGGCGGCCACAAGGAAAACCCCCTGGCGCCGATCGGCAACCGGTTACATGGCGAGAGGCTTGACCGTATCCTGCTTGGCGATGTTCGGCGCGGCCACGTTGCTGACGATGGTCAACTCGAACGGGTACTCCGTGCCCTTGCGCCACTGACCACCCACCAGCGGGGTCTTGTACACGTTCTGGTGGATGCGCCGCGGTCCAGGAGTCCACGGCGGGCCGACCGGTTCCACCGGCGCCGTGAAGTCAATCAGACCACCGATAGTCTCCAGCTTGGTCCCCAGGATGGCCGCCAGTATGGCTTCCTTGTCGTCGGGATTCGTGCAGCGCTTCAGGGAATCAAGCGCCATCTCGAAGACGATGAAGTGCAGCAGGGGCTGCGTCCATTGCTGGTTGTTCCTCTTGACGAACTCGTCGGCGAACTGCTGGCAGGTCTCACCGAGCAGAGCAGAGGTGAAGGGGTGGGCCGGGGTCCACCACACTTCCGTCGTCAGGCCGTCGGCGATGTCGCCCAAAGCCTCGACGGACTGCGGGAAGAGCAGTGCTTTGGCGTAGGTCCCGACCTTCGGCACCCACCCCTGCTGGACGGCCTGCTTCCAGAAGTTGGTGAAGTCCGGGGGTATGAAGACCCCCATGCCGATTTCACATCCTCCCTGCTTGAACTGCGAGATCTGCGAGGTGAAGTCCTCGGTAAAGATCTGATACTGGGCAGGCACGACGGCCGTCAAGCCGTTCGGTTCCCACACAGGTTCCCAACCGGGTAGCCAGGCGTTGCCGTCGGCGTCGTTGGGAAACATGGCCGCGACAACCTTGTTGGTCTCGAGCTGCGACCACATATCAAGGAAGTTGGCCTGCACGTCCTCCAGACCCCAGAAGGTATGGTAGGTCCACTTGAAGGTGGCGGTGAGATCACCGGCGGCGCGGCTGCCAACATAGGGCTGCCAAGGGCAATCGTTGGTGATGCAGGGCGTCGCCAGGGCTTCAGCCTGATCGGAGACAGGAGCCACCGTGTCGGGCGTGGACGCCGCCGTGATGAGATCGACCTTGTCATTGTTGATAAGGTCACCGGTCACCTGCGCGGCCCGGTTGGAGTCGGACTGGCTGTCCAGGGTGATGATGGTGATGGGGTGTTTCAGGCCATCGCCCAGCACCAAGCCATCGCCGATGGCCTCCGCGGCCCGTTCGACACAGTACTTGTCTGGAACGCCGAAGGAGGCCAAAGCCCCAGTCAGCGGGGTCACGAAGCCGATCTTGATCTCACGGCCCATCTCCGCGCCCGCTGTGGTCTCCGTGGGGGCCGCGGTCGTCTCTGTGGGCGCTGATGTGGTCTCTGTGCCACCAGCCGTGGTCTCTGTGGGAGCCGCGGTGGTGGTGGTCTCGTCGTCTCCACCGCAGGCGGCCAGAAGGCCGCCCAGACCGCCACTCACACCTACCGCCGCACCAGCGATACCGGCGATCTTGAGAAACTGACGACGGCTGACCACGTTCTGTGGCTGTTCCTGATTATCTGGCATTTTCCCCTCCTGTCCTCGACTAAAAAGACGGCTTTGCCTGCTACTGTAATGCACCCGGCCTTCTGAAGCAAGCTGTCGCACGGTAGGATAGGAGGCCCTTGAGGCTGATCCCCTCGGTGCGTCGTGCTCCGCTCCCTTTTCTCCCCCGTCCTGCTGTAGCCTCGTCTTCCATGACCGCGGGCGCCTCGGTCAGGAGACGCCCGCGGTCATGCCCGTTCGCCAGTCGGCTCAGCTCTTCCAGACCGCTATGTCACCGACATTGACGTCCTTTGCCGTGACATCCACCGGGCCGTGCTTCTGCGCCAGGTAGCCAGACTTCTCGATGAGAAGCGTGTATTGGCCGTCCTTGAGCTCCTTGAGCCAGAAGTCACCGTAGCTGTCGCTCTTCGCTTCGCATGTGTCCCCTGTCTCCGCGTTGGTCGCCGTGACGGTGGCGTCCTCCAGGCACTCATCCGACTCCTGGTCGTACAAGGCACCGGCGATGAACTTCTTGGGCAGGCCGATGTAGTAGACCCGGGGCTTGGTATCGAGCTCGGGCTTCAGCGGCTCCGCTTGGGCCATGAGCGCCTTGATGGCGGGATCGTCCTCGTCGCCGAAGGTGAAGGAGCCTGTGGGGCAGGCATCGGCGCAGCGCGGTTCCGTCCAACCATCATCCAGAAGATGTGCGCAGAACGTGCACTTCTGGGCGATGTTGAGAGCGTCGTTGAAGTAAATGACGTTCTCATACGGGCAGGCCGTCATGCACATCTGATTGCCGCGGCATTTGTCGGGATCGATGATGACGATGCCGTCGTCGCGCTTGTAGATGGCGTGGGCGCTGCAGGCCTCGATGCAAGGTGCGTTATCGCAGTGCTGGCAGATACTGTGCTCGTAGGTGATCTTCACCTTCGGACACTGCCCACGTACGTTGTCGTGCACCTTGTTCCAGAACTGGCCGGTGTCCGGCTGCGGTTTGGCGATGGGTGACCAGTCGTTGGCCACGTGCTCGTCCTTGCACGCCACCTGGCAGTTGTAGCAACCGTTGCAGATGTCGTAGTTGATGATGAGTACTTTGCCCATCAGTCGACCTCCCCCAGGATGCAGGCCTCTAAGCCTGGACCAGCACATGGGTGGAACGGCCGTTCGAAGGCTTCTGGATATTTGCGTTTGAGTCCCTCGAGGTCGGTCTTCTCGATGTCGACCAAGAAGCCGCTGACCGCGTGGCCCACCGCGTTCTTCGATGTGGTGCGGGCGGGGACGATGGTGTTGATGGCCCCGCCGCGGTCGATGACCCCGGGCTCGATGGGATCCCACTTGGCGCCATGATCTATGTAGACCACATCAGGCATGATGCGCTCAGTCACGTATGCGCCGGCCAGCACGGTGCCGCGTTCATTGAAGATGGACACCACGTCGCCGTGCTTGATCCCCCGCGCCTCCGCCAACGACGGATGCAACCACACGGGGTGATACTGGTATCCGTCGGGACCCGTGATCTTGCAGGTCTCGATCTCACGCAGCCAGGTGATGTCCTCGTGCTGCGAGTGGACGCTCCAACGGGGATGGTTGGATATGACCAGAAGGGGATACTTCTTGGCTCGATCCGTGCCCAGAGTCTCCTCGTGGCTGATGCCCCGAGCCACCCACTTGGGAACGGGCGGACGCTCGAGGTCGTCGGGGAAGTTCTCCTTGAGTCCCGTGGCCTCGAACTCCAGCAGGCCGGTGGGAGTGGTGAGCGGGTTGGCTTCGGGGTCCTCGTAGAAGCGCTGGAACCCGGCAGGTTCGTTCTCCCAACCTTCCGCCGTGGGAATGACCAGGTAGCCCTTCTCGTTGAGATCCTCCCAAGTGATGAGGTCCGCGCAGCGCGAGGTCTCATACCCGTACTTGATGAGTTCGGGGATGCTCTTGCCGCCCGTGTACTCCTCGAGCAGACCCAAGCGCTCCGCCATCATGCAGACGATCTCGTAGTCGCTGAACGACTCGGCCAGAGGCTCGATGCACTTGTGCTCGGGGAAGAGCAGGTTGTACTGGCCGCTGAAGATATCGCCGGCGATGTCGTCCTCTTCCAGCTTGGTGTTGACCGGCAGGATGATGTCGGCCAGCAGGGCATCGTTCTCAAGCCAGGGATGCTGGCACCACATGAACTCGATGTCGGGGTGCTGCATGGCCCGCACGTAGTCGTTGCCCGCGTTCCAGCAGGTGATCCAGGACGGGGAATCCGTCCACACCGCGTGGATCTTGGAGCAGTCCGGGTTCGGGTAGATACGCTTCACGAACTGGTCTTCACGAGGGGCGGTCTCCGACTCGCAGCCGTACCACTCGCACTCCCCTTCGAGGATGGCCTTGGGCACAAACGTCTTCGGGATCGAGGGATAGTGGCTGTCTGACGGGTGACCACCGGTGTAGGCCGTGCGCAGATTCGGCACCCGGAACGGCTTGGGCTGGGCATACTGATCGGGGAAGTCGAACAGACCCCACTCGATCATCTTCACCTGGTTGATACCAGGCTTGCCCAGACCTTGCATGGCCAGGCAGATGTTCTGCAGGCGGGCCGGCTCGGTGGCGTACGGGCCGCGGATACCGGGGCCGCCGTTGCCGATGACCACGCTCGTACGTTTGGAAGCCCATTCCTTGGCGAGCGCCCTGATGACCCGCGCGGGGACGCCGCAGATGGGAGACGCCCACTCGGGGGTTTTCGCCTGGCCGTCCTCCTCGCCCATGACGTACGCTTCGAAAGCCTCCACTCCCACGGCGTGGGTGGCGAGGTACTCCTTGTCGTACGTGTCGTCCTTGAACCACTGGTAGCAGATGGCCAAGTAGAGAGCGGCGTCGGTGTTGGGCAGCACCGGAATCCACCTGTCTGCGTGGACGGCGGCTGCGTAGTTGAGGTCGGGGCACACATAGATCTGTTTGATGCCCAGTTCGGTGTACCAGTAGCTCAGGCGACTGGGGAGTTGGCCCTGCCAACCCCAGGGTGTGGTCTCCTGGTCGCAGCCCCAGAATAGAAGCAGTTCACAGTTCTTGGCCACATCGTAGAGCAGGTTGCTCTGCTTGCCCTGGCCGACAGGCTCGCAGCCCCAGAAGTGCTTACTGCCCCACCACCAGCCTTCCCAGCTGTCGGGCTGCCGGATCTGAAGCGTGTAGCCGCCGAAGAGCGGAAGCAGCTTGCGGCCGGCGCCGTGGCAGGCCTGCACGACCTTGTTCTCACCGTGCTGGTCGCACTGGTAGAGGATGGAAGTCGCGCCGTACTTCTCCTTGATGCGGTTCATCTCGCTGATGATGATGTCTAGAGCCTGGTCCCAGGAGATGCGCTTGTACTTGCTCTTGCCCCGGTTCTGCGGGTTACGTTCTCCGTTGGGGTCCCAGTCTACCCTCATCATGGGGTAGCGGACCCGGGCCGGCGAATAGACCCGCTTCTTGTAAGCGATGGAATAGGGTGGGATAAGCGTTTTCATGCTCGGCTCGAAGGTGCTCCCCCGCACTTCCATCTTCCATGGATTCATGTGCGTCTCAGGATCGTACTTCCAGTCGTAATGCATGGGACGGATGCGGATGATCTTGCCATCCTTCACGTCCACCATAGATGCATTGGAACCGTTCTCCGGCACACCGCAGAAGCTGATATCCCGGACCAGCGTGCGCTCGCCGGACGTACCGTTTGGGGCCCGGTCTTCCGCCATACTGCCTCCTTCGCCTTTTCGTCGCTATTCCGTTAAATGGAATAGCTATTCCACCACTGTAGAGAACTCCATCTTTCCACGATTCCCGTTGTCAGTCAACATGCCGCCCGCGGCGCTTGAGCGGCTGAGGTGATCGGCGACGGCAGCCGCGCTCTTCTTGACCGCTTCGGTCAACTGCTCTTTCGCGCACGGCCCGAAGCGTTCGGCCGGCGCTACCACCGTGATGGCCGCCCGCACGTCACCGTGGAGCCCGAAGATGGGTGCTGATACAGCACAGACACCCTGGTCCTGCTCCTCCAGATCGTATGCCAGCCCACGCTCGGCCACCTGGATCAGTTCCCGGCGTATCTCATCGGGGTCGGTCTTGGTGTTGGGGGTCAGCTTGAGATGACGCCCCCGCAGAAGTCGCTCTCGGTCTTCCTCGCTACGGTATGCCGCCAGAACCTTCATGGCCGAGTTGGCAAGGTTTCGCAGTACCCGACCGTGAGGCAGGTTCGGCTTGAAGGGATGCCGGGTGGCCACCTGGTCGACGACGACCGCGCCCCCTTCTCCCTCCACCGCCAGTTCCACCGTTTCCCCGGTCACGGCCGCGAGTTCTTCGATGAACAGACGTGTGGAGCGTACGAAGCCCACATTCGACAGACTTAGATACGCCACCGGGATGGTAGCCGGACCGAGATGGTACCGCTCGGCGGCTGAGTCGGAAGTGACGAAGCCCTTCCATTCCAGAGTGCGGAGCAGGCGATAGGCCGTCGTCTTGGAGAGGCCGGTCTGCAGGCATACATCAGGCAGACTCCACTCAGGATGCTCCACGTCGAACAGAGCCAGAATGGAGAGGCCGCGGGCGAGTGCCCGCACGTAGAGGTCGCTTCCTTCTTCAGTCCCGCCGGACACGGAAGCCCTCGGCCGGCCACCGACTCTCGCCATCTCCCACTCCCCTGTCTACTCGACCACCCGGCAAACGAGGCTACTGTGCTACGCGCTGGTAACGGAATAGCTGTTCCATTGTTCGCGCTGCTGCAACTGTCCCACGCGCGGGGCCGGCCGTCAATCGCGGTGCTGGGCGGAGGCGATCAACCCAAGGCAAGAACCTTGCCGGCTTCATAGGCCCTGATCTTGAGTGCGGCGTCCCGCTCGGCAGTCTCGGGGTCGTTGGCGTCGGTGCACACGATGTTGTCCACCAGTTCAAAGCCAAACCAAGGGAAGATAGCCGCCGTGTACTCGAAGTACGAGTCGAAGAGATGCGGGTCTTCCATGCCTTGAGTGTACACCGTGACCATCTTCTTGGTGCCGAAGCGAGGTTTCCATTGCGGGTCGGCCAACGGAAAGAACCTGTCGTACATGTTCTTAACCGGACCGGTCATCTGCATCATGTAGATCGGAGACCCGACAACCACGGCGTCGGCGGTCTTCACCTTCTGCAGCGCCGCGTGCAATTCGTCGTTGATGGCGCAGTCGTCGTTCAGTCGGCAGAAGAAACAACTCTGACAGGCCATGAATTTCATCTTGAACAGGGTGTAGAAGTGCACCTCAGCACCGTTGTCCCGAGCACCCTTGGCGACCAGATTCAGCAGAGTGGAGGTGTTGCCGTCCATGCGCGGGCTGCCGTTGAATATCACTATCTCTCGCATGATCGTGTCCTTCCTGCGGCCCGGGTAACAGGGCTGCGTGCTACTCCTCGACCGGACAGAATGGGGAGGGCTTTGCCCTGCAAAGCCCTCCCCATGGCTCAGTCCGGCACAGACGGCGGGACTCTAGAGTTCGATGAACCCCATGTTCACCGACTCGTCCGCGACCGTCACGGCAGTGGAGTATTTCCTCCCTGCAGCGTCGACCGCGACCGTATATTCACCGTTGTTCAGGCCGTCGAACTTGAACTCGCCGAAGAAGTTGGTGCTCCGGGTGGCCAGCACCGACGTATCGTGGCAGTTGGCCACTCCGGCTCCGGAGAGACTGCAGGCGATGCCACCCTCCTTGGAATGCAGGGTCACGGTCGCGCCCTCGAAGCAGTCGCCGTCGACCACCACACCGGCGGTGATGAAGTTCTTGGTGAACCTGTACAGGTTCTTGTAGAGAGTGCGCGGCTCGGTGCCCAGTTCCGGCAGGTAAGCTTCCAGACCCTCGGCCTCTATCATCTTCTGCATCTCTTCCGGCTCTACCAAGTACGTGGCCATGGCCTCGGTGGGGCAGGAATGCGTGCACCGAGTGGTGTGCGGTTTCCACGTTGGGTCGTCGATGAGGTGTGCGCAGAAGATGCACTTCTGGGGCAGTTGTCTCTCCTCGTTCCAGAAGATGGCACCGTAGGGGCAGGAATCGAGCAACTCCTTCCGGCCCTTGGCCTTCTCCATGTCGATCATCACGATGCCGTCGGGCCGGTAATAGATGGCGCCGTTCGAGGCCTCCACGCACGGCGCATTCGCGCAGTGCTGGCAGGGCATGGGGAGATAGGCCACGTCGTTCCGGGCATACTGCCCGCGCTCGCGCCGCAGGATATCCACCCAGCGGTGGCCGTGACGGGGCTGGGCGGCGGAGTAGCCGGGCCAGTCGTTGTCGACGAACTCGTCCTTGTCGGCCATAAAGCAGTTGTTGCAGTCGTGGCACCTGGCAACATCGATGACCTTATACCATTGCTTCATATCGCAGGCTCCTTATTGATCAGGCAAGACCGTTCGACAGCCATCGATCAGTCGGTCTCGTAGATGCCGCCGTCCCACTTCTCGACCTCGATCTGCATGGAATTGGGCGCCATGCCGCATGCGTACTTGGACATGTAGCGATCGGGGGACAGGATGTTCACGCATCCTCCGCGATCGGCGGACTTGCCGGGCTTGCCCAGCGGGTTGTACTCGGCACACGACTCGTAGGTGTGCACGGTACCCGGCTGGGTCCTCTCGCCCACCTGAGCGCACAGGATGACAGAGCCGCGATCATTGTACGCGCGGACCAGATCGCCGGCCTTGATGCCGCGGGCGGCCGCGTCGACGCTGTTGAGCCGGATGATCCAGTAGTAGTGCCCATCCACCAGGATGCGATGGTCCTTGATGTCGTTCATGAAGCTGTCCTTACCATCACCCATGGTGTGGAAGGAGAAGCGCGGGTGCGGAGCCAGCATGCCCAGAGGATACTTCTTGGCCAGTTCGCAGCGCGGACCTTCCCAGGCCGGCACGTAGGTGTGCATGGCCGGACGGTACTCGTCCACGAAGCCCTGCTCCTCAAAATTCTTGAGGCTGGTGGAGATGAACTCCACCTTGCCCGTGCTTGTCTGCAGGCCCTTGCGACCCACGGTGTTGTTCAAGCGCGGGCCCCAGTCGGGGGTGTCCTTCTCGCGGTCCTCGGCGAACCAGCGGAGGGCAGGCGTCTTCTTGCGGTTCGGGTTGTCCGGCACCACGAAGTAGCCCTTCTTCATGAACTCCGCGAAGGTCATGTGCTTGGGCATGTCGGTGGCGTTGTAGTACTGCTCAACCCACTGCAGGTCGGTCTTGCCCTCGCTGAACATGGGCCCGATGCCCAGTTTGTCGGCGATCATGCAATAGATGTCGTAGTCCGACTTGGACTCGCCCTCCGGCTCGATGCACTTGGCCTGCAGCGAGATGACGCGATGGTTGGTCTGCTGGAAGTTGTCGGGGATGTACCCGGAGCAGTTCGCGAACTCGGAGATGTCCCAACGCTCGAAGTTCGTGCAGGCCGGGAGGATGATGTCGGCGAAGGCGACCTCGCCCTCGAACCAGATGGACTGGCTGACGACGAACTCCAGGCTCGGGTGCGTATACATCTGGGCGTAGCGGTTGGTCGCGGTCATGGTGCCGATCCACGGGCCCCCGTACTTCCACATCATCTTGATCCGGGGGTAGCCGGGAGCCGGATACTGGTACTGGTGGAACTGAGCCTGGATGTCGGCGCCGCAGAAGCCCTTGCCCGACCACTCGAACTTCCCGTCCATGATGCATTCGGGCACCTTGAGGCGCGGGATGTGCTGGCCGGCGGGAGTGTTGAGTTGCGGGGGCGACGGGAAGGTGGTCTTGCCGTCGAACATGCGCCAAGCGAACTTGAAGCCGGCTGCCGTGTTCTCGCAGTCGCCGGAGATGCCGCCCTCGGCGTAGCCGGGGAAGTAGAACTCGTAGTCGGTGGGAACACCCTGCGTGGTGGAGTAGATGTTGGAACCCGGCTTGCCCATGCCCTGCATGGTGGCGAGGGCGATCATGCCCCGCGCCCATTCGATACCGTGGGAGGCCCGGCAGGCTCCGCCCCAGCCGCCCAGACCGCCGGCCGCCAGCATGGTCTTCTTCTTACCCCACTCCCGAGCCAGCGCCCGGATCTCGCAGGCCGGTACGCCCGACTCGGCCTCGGCCCATTCGCAGGTCTTGGGAACGCCGTCGGTCTTGCCCAGGACGTAGTCGGCCCATTCCTCGAAGCCGTGGGTGTGAGTGGCCACGTACTCCTTGTCGTAGGTGCCTTCGGTGAGCCAGGTGTAGGCGATGGCGAAGGAGAGCGCGTGGTCGGTGCCGATCTTGGGCGAGAACCACTTGTCGCCGATGAGGCCGGCGGTGTGATTGTAGAACGGGTCGATGAAGACCATCTTGATGCCCAGGTCCTTCATCCAGTAGCGGCGAACGGTCGACTCGTGGGCCGAGTAGATGCCGGTGTTGACTTCCGGGTCGGCCGACCAGAACACGATCATCTCGGTGTTCTGCAGGGTGTCCGCGAGCAGGTCGTACTGCTCGGGGTTACCCAGGCGCCAACTGAAGCCCCACATGTGCATGCCGCCCCAGTGCCAGCCTTCCCAGCTGTCGGGGTTGTGGTCGGCATAGGTGATGCCCACCATGTTCATGAAGCGGAAGTACGTGCTGTGCCGGTAGCCCACGTTGCCCCACATATGGTGCGAACTGGGGCTGGTGAGGATGGCGGCAGGCCCCGCTTCGCGCTTGACACGGTTGATCTCGCTGACGACGATGTCGGTGGCCTCGTCCCAGGAGATGGGCTCGTATCCGGAGATGCCGCGATTCTCTATGTTGCGCTCGCCGTTGGGGTCGAAGTCCACGCGCTTCATGGGGGTCTTGATGCGCTTGTCGGAGTAGATCATGGACTTGAAGCCGGCCGTGTAGACCGAATATGTGGTCTTGCGCGGTGGGGTGAAGGTCTTCCCTCTGGCTTCGATCTTCCACGGTGCCGCGTCCACGCTGTCGTCGAGGTCCATCGGCGTTATCCGAACGATCTTGCCGTCCTCGACATAGACAAAGACGGGTCCCCCCGTTGATGAGTTCGTCAAGCGAACTACTTCACCCATTCCTCACCTCTCCTTGGCTCTGGTGCAGATACGTGTCGCTCAGTTGGATGGGGCGGCTCCCTCTGGCGGCGCCGGTCCCCCAGCGCTGCCAGCTTAAATATACCCGGCGCACATCAGTTTGATCTTGCCGGCTTCACGAGTAGCTTCCCGTGGTCCGTTCGATGAGAGGGTGTTCCATAGAGCGGAATGATTCCCCCCTACACGCCTCCACCTACCAAGTGGCGAAGGCCGTGGTGCGTCTACGCCTTCTCGAGGAAGATGGTGCCCAGGTTGATGCTGGCGGCCGGCGTGACGGTGGTGGAGTAGGTCTTATAGCCGGCGGCCTCCACGGTCACCGTGTATTCCTTGCCGGCGTCGAGCTTGTCGACCACGAACTCGCTGTAGTTGTTGGCCACTCCCTCACCCACGGTCGCGCCGCCGGACTGGACGGTGACCTGCGCGCCCTCGGCGCACTCGTCGGTATCCTGAAACACGGCGCTGCCGGAAACGAAGATCTTGTCCCACCTGTACAGGTTCTTGTATTTGACCCGCGGGCTCGTGTCGAACTCGGCCTGGTAGTCCTCGAGGCCCTCGTCGGCCACGATCTTGGCCCATTCGGCATCATCGGCCAGCACCAGGCGGATGGCGTTGGTGGGGCAGACCTGCGAGCAGCGGGTCTCGGTCCAGCCTTCATCGATGAGGTGGGCGCAGCCCGTGCATTTCTGCGCTACCTCCTGCTCCTCGTTCCAGTAGATGGCGCCGTAGGGACAGGTGGGGACGATCTCCGGATGGCCCTTGGCCTTCTGCGGGTCGATGATCACCAAGCCGTCCTCACGCCGGTAGATAGTGCCCTCGGGTGAGTTCTTCATGCAGAGCGCATCGGCGCAGTGCTGGCAGGGCATGGGCAGGTAGCCCACCTGCACGATGGGGTACTGCCCCCGTTCCTTGCGATGGATGTTCAGCCACCTGTGACCCGACCAAGGCTGGGCGAGGGAATAGGGCAGGAAGTCGTTACCGACGAACTCGTCCTTATCGGCCAGAAAGCAGTCGTTGCAGTCGTGGCAGCGGGCCACGTCGATGACCATGTTCCATTTCTTCATGTCGTCCGTTCCTCTCGGCTCCTAGGGGCTGCTGAACAACGCAACCTCGGCCCCCAGAGCGCTCTGGCCGGCGCGAGAGCACGTCCTCGGTCGCGCCAATAGCGCCGCTATAGGCACTCCCTGCGTCCTTCTCTCGCACTCGCCCGGCGCGCTCTGACGTCGACGCGTCATTGTGCAGCAGCCTTCTGGCGGAACGGCAATCCCGGTGGGCGGAATCACCGCAGGCAAAAGGCTACCACAGAGGTCCCCCGTTGAAGAAACCCCCCGCCGGTATCCACCGACGGGGGGTTCTGTGCAACATTCCGTACCAGTCCGACCCCCTCGCCTAGCGACGGGCGGGGTCAGACCGAATGTTAATAACCGGAAACCGGGCCGTACCCTGTGCCGCAGTACGTGTAGGTCCTGTCTGGAACATCGTTCACGTCGTCTTCATCGATCTCGGCCACGCAGCGGACCATGGAGCCGTCGCCCATGTACCAGCGGATCGGGAAGCAGAAGAACCGGAAACGCTTGCCGGACACCTTGTCCAGGTCTCCACCTAGGTTCTCGACGCCCACGATGCCGTGACCCAGCATCTGCTTGTGGCAGGGCTCCCAGGTGCCTTCGTTGCCCAGGGCTTCAAGATCGCCGAACCTGGCGTCATAAGCGGCCTGGCCATGAAGTTTGATGTAGGCCGCCTTCTCGAATTCGGCATAGGCTTCCTCACCGAACTGCTCAGCGTATTCTACTGTGATAGGCCTCCCCGAGTTTCCGGGCAGATTCATCTGCGGCGGGCCGTTCTTGCCCATGGCCGTATGAAGCGGATGATCCAGTGCCTGCGAATCCATGGCCACGCACTTGACCTGGTGCTTCACGAACCACTTGCCGGCTTCGAGGCCGGTACCGCACGCATAGTGGTAGTAGTCTCTGGAGTCGTCGAACAGGCGATGCATGCCGGTGTTCAGGCAGACGACCATGCCCTTGAGCTCTTCCGGCTTGATGTTCGCGCGCTTGCAGGCGTCCTCGAGATGCTCGGGCAGGATCAGGCCCCACTTGTGGATCTTGATCTCGAGACAGACCGCGTCACCCGTGTAGGCGTCAACAGGCATCTCGTGGGTATAGCGAGCCCTCTTGCCGTCGAATTCGCGTTCCATGACGTGACGAGGCGCGTCGGCATGAGTGCCCGTATGCTGAACGCAATCGACCCGCTGGGTGAGGACGCCGCCCTTGGCCATGGTGTGCATCGAATCGATGACCGGCTTAACGAAATACGGCCAGCGAGGAATCTCCGCACTGAAGGGATGGGTCAGGTCAACAAATACTTTGCCCATGATCGTTCTTCTTCTCCTTCTCTCGTTTCTGTTCCGACATACGGGCACGTTTGTGCCCGGACTGTCCATGGTCGCCGGCCCGCGTCGCCGCGCGCCGGCCTCTACGTCTACTTGGGTTCCGCCTCTTTCATCTCGCGCACGGCCTTGCACAGGTAGCTGAGCATATTGGCCCGGAGAGCTTTCTGCCCCTCCGGCGTCCAGGTCTGGAAGCCGACGCCTCCCGACTTGAAGCCCAACTCGCCCTTCTCCACCTTCGCCTTGAGAAGGGGCGAAGGCTCGTGCGAGTCCTCCAGGTGTTTTAGCACATAGCTGTGTATAGACAAGGTAAGGTCGAGACCTACCATGTCGGCGTTCTCCAGCGGAGCCATCACAGGGAGGCGCAGGCCGGGACCGTACTTGAGGCTCTCGTCCACCGTCGCCGCGTCGGCGATGCCGCGCTCCACGATGGAGATGGCCTCACGCCACAGCGCATGCTGCAGCCGGTTGGCGATGAACCCCGGCACGTCCTTCTTGGCGTGCACCGGGCGCTTGCCGATGGCTCGATGGAGCTCCATCGTCAGATCCACCACCCAGGGCGGCGTCTCTTCCGTCTGCACGACTTCGACCAGAGGGATAAGGAACGGCGGGTTCCACCAGTGAGTGCCCAGGATCCGCTCCCGGCCCTGCGACGTGCTGGCGATCTCGGTGGGGCTCATTACCGAGGTGTTGGTCGCAAGTACCACGTCGGGCCCGCACATCTGGTCCAGCTTCTGGAAGGTGTCCTGCTTGAGGGCCATGTCCTCGGCGACGCACTCGAGTATGAACTGAGCGTCTGCGGCAGCCTCTTCCATGTCCTGCGTGGTCGTCACGCGGGCTACGGTCGCATCCACGTCTTCGAGCTTTCCGAGACCGCGTTCGGCCAGGAAGGTCAAGTCATTGCGCATACCTACGACGGCCTTCTCCAGCGTCTCGGCCCGGCGGCTGTAGAGCCCCACCGGATAGCCGGCGCCGGCAAACACCATGGCGCAACCGTGCCCCATGGCGCCCCCGCCGATTATGGCGATCTTCTTGACATCTTCCAGCTTGATCATCCAGCCACCGCCCCGCCGTCGACTGAGAGGATGAGACCGGTCACGTAGTCGGAGGCCGGAGAGGCGAGGAACACCGCGGGACCTACGAAATCGTCCAGTTCAGCAGCCCGGCCCAGGGGAATACGCGCCATGAAGATCTTGACCATCTCAGGATCGTTCTTGATCTGCTGCGTGAGCGGGGTCCAGAAGATGGAGGGAGCGATAGCGTTGACGTTGATCTTGTACTTCGCCCACTCGGTCGCCAGCTGCTTGGTGAGCAGATGGACGGCGCCCTTGGAGGTGCCGTAAGCCGCATATCCACCGGGATGGCCGAGGAATCCGCGTACCGAGCCGATAGTGATGACCTTGCCGCCGTCACCCTGCTTGATGTACTCCGCACCCGCGTATTTGGCGCACAGCAGGCTGCCGCGCACGTTGACGTCCATGACCTTCTGCCACTCGTCGATGTCGAAGGTCTCGGCCGGCTGGCGGTTGCCGGCGGTACCGGCCACCGTGACCATGACGTTGACCTTGCCGAAGTCCCTGATGACGCCTTCCATGGCGGTCTTGACGCTGTCGTCGTCGGTGACGTTGACGGCAGTGGCGGTCGCCTTGCGGCCCAATCCTTGAATGTCGGCGACGACATCTTCCATGATGTCGGTCTTGATGTCCCAGCAGGCGACGTCGGCGCCGTGCACGGCGAGACCCTTAGCCAGCGCGTGTCCGAGCGTGCCGCCCGCACCGGTGACTACCGCCACCCTGCCGGTCAGATCGAAGATATTCTTCAGTTCCTCGACCGTCTTCCTTGGTGTTTCCTCAGCCATCTCTATCCTCCAGGTTCGGGTTTGTGCTCTCTTCCGGCGGCCGCACTACGCACGGCCTGCGTGGAACGGCAGGGCAGCCATGCCGCCCGGCGTCTGACACCTAGTTCTTGGGCGGCAGTCCCAGGATCGCCCTGGCCTCAGCCACGTTGGCTACCGGTCGCTTAAACTCGGCCGCCAGCCGCTGCACCTTCTCCACGAACTCGTAGTTGTGCTTTGCAAGCACGTCCTTGCTCAGATATACATTGTCCTCCATGCCCACCCGCACGTGGCCGCCCATGTTGATCGCCATAGCGGTGATGAGGTTGGCCGTGGGGCCGCAGCCGAACGCCGACCAGGTGGAGCCCTCAGGAAACGAGTCTATCAGGTGGACGAGGTTCCTCGCGTTGCCTTCCATCCCACCCCACACGTGCATGCAGCACTGGAAGTGGATAGGAGCCTTCAGGAAGCCGTCTTTGAGCAGGCGTTTGGCGTTCCAGACCATGCCGGCGTCGAACACTTCGACTTCGGGCTTGATGCCGTTCTCGTTGTAGGCCGTCCCGAGCTTCTCGAGGAATGTCGGGGAGTTGAGGAAGACGCCCTGGTAGAAGTTCATGGAGCCGGCGTCGAACGTGCCCATGTCAGGCTTGATCTCCACATGGGGCAGGATCCGTTCCTCATCGGTGAAACCCAGGCCGCCGGAGCTGGTCATGTTAACGATGATGTCGCACTTCTCGCGGACCAGGCCGACGGTTTCGCGAAACCTCTCCAGATCCATGGTGGCCTTGCCCTCTTCGGTGCGCACGTGGATGTGCGCGACAGAGGCGCCGGCCTGGTAGGCCAAATACACTTCCTCGGCGATCTCGTCCGGCTGCGTGGGAAGATAAGGAGTGTTCTCCTTGGTCGTCATGGCCCCGGTGCACGCCACAGTGATGATGAGTTTTTCCATACGTTGACCTCCACAAGATTGTGTCCACTGCACTCGACCGAAGCCTACCCTCTTCGGGTCCCCCGGTGAGCCAGAGATGTCAGCCTAGATGTGGCCGTGGCTCCACCTACGAGAGAAGCTCGCATCGCCTCAATACTCTACACCATCGTCCGCCCGCGCCAAAGCCGCCGACGCTCAGCCGATGAATACCGATCCCATCAGAAGGCCGGACGGGACCTCGCGGGCCTGGGCCGAACTGCCCACCGGAAAGATCTCCCAGCCCAGAGAAGACGCCAGTTCGAAGCAGTCGATGCCCACCTCTTCCATGGAGGGCCGGGCTATCAGATTATGCCGGCACTTCTGCCCCGCCAGAACGGCGCAATCCACCTTGTGACAGAAGGTACTCTTGCAGCTCCCGGCGCCGAAGCCAACCGACACGGCCGCCCGGGCCCGGTCTACGGGGGCTATCCTCGAGGTGGCGGCCAGAGCGAATTCCATGCTCGTAAAGATACCATCGGGCGGGGGTGTATCGACTATAATGGCTGCCGTCCTTCCCGGGACCACTCGGGCCGAAGTGGCGGAATTGGCAGACGCGCTGGACTCAAACTCCAGTGAGGCTCACACCTCGTGCGGGTTCGACCCCCGCCTTCGGCATGGTCATCAACGTCGTAGCTGTGGAGTGTTTCCGGGCAGTCTGGGAACATCCAATACAGAGCGTCTGTTCATGATGCAAATTGATGCTCGAAGCGTGGAGTTTGTGCAGTTCTACTGCTAGACTTGACGTATGAGTGCAGCACACGGAGAACAGGAGCGACGCTACGTCGAGCTGGTGGGCGAGAAGTTGCGCCGCCTACGCCAAGACCGCGGCCTGAGCCTGCAGGAAGTCTGTGAACGATCGGGCGGTTCGTTCGTGGTATCCACTCTGAGCGCCTACGAACGAGGCAAGCGCAGCCTCAGTCTCGAGCGCCTGTACGAGTTGGCGGCCATCTACGGTCAGTCCCCCATGTCCATCCTCGACATCGAGGACGACCCCGAGTTTCAGCGCACACTCAGCCGCAACGGTCCTCTACGCATCCGGCTGGACAGTCTGGAGCGACTCACCGCGGAGGAGCGCAGACCCCTCGAGACCTACCTGGCCTTCCTCCGTGAACTGCGTAACGACCCGGCCCGCGAGATGCTCACCATCCGCAAGGACGACCTCTCCTATCTCTCCGGGCTCTATGGAGTGCGTCCGCAGGCGCTCAAGGAGCACCTGGAGCGCGAAGGCGTCCTCATCACCGAGTAGAGATCACCGCTTCCCCGCGGCCATCGCCGCCTGCATCTCGCTCAGCAGTCCCCTCACAGCCATGAGGCCTTCGCCCAGGTCACCATTGCCGGCGACAAGTTCCACCAGCGCGCTGCCTACGATGACCCCGTCGGCATGAGCGGCGACCGCCGCGGCCTGCGCCGGTGTGGACACGCCGAAACCGACGGCCAGAGGCAGTTCGGTGTGTCGCCTCAGCCGGGCTAAGAAGGCGGGCAGGGCGGTGTTCAGTTCGGCCCGCGCCCCCGTGACTCCGGTGGTCGACACGCAGTAGATGAAGCCCGAAGCGACCGCGGCTATACGGGCCAGTCTAGCCTCGGTGCTGGTCGGCGCCGCCAGGAAGATGAGGGCTACACCTCCCATCTGGGCCGCGCCATGCAGTTGCGACGCTTCCTCAGGGGGTAGATCGGGCACCACCACGCCCAACACGCCCTGCTCACGGCAAGTCGCGAAGAAACGAGCGGGACCGAACGCGAGGATCGTGTTGAGGTAGCTGAGAAGGACTACCGACACCCCTTCGGCGGCGATCTGTCCGGCGACGTCGAGGACATCGCTGGGGCGCACGCCCCCTCTCAGCGCCACCTGCGACGCGGCCTGTATGACTGGCCCGTCGGCAAGAGGATCCGAGAAGGGTATGCCCAACTCCACCAGTCGTGCTCCGGAAGCCCTGTAGGCGCGCAGTATCTCCAGACAAGAGGCGGGATCGGGATAGCCGCCCACGGCATAGGGCATGAGCAGAGGCCCATCCGCCTCCCGAAAGAGCCGCCCCAGCCCGTCGGCACCGGCGATCACGTGATCGAGCGCGCTCACGACCTCACCCCCAGTCTCTCTGCCACGCTGTACACGTCCTTGTCGCCCCTCCCCGAGAGGTTGAGCACCACCACATCTTCGGCGCTGAAGCCATGACCGCCCGCCAGCAGATAGGCGACGGCATGGGAACTCTCCAGGGCCGGTATGATCCCCTCCAGCCGGGACAGGGTCTGGAAAGCGGCCAGGGCGTCGTCGTCGGTGACGCTCGTGTACTCGACCCGGCCTTCGTCCCTCAGGAAGGCATGCTCGGGACCCACCGAGGGGTAGTCGAGACCGGCGGCGATGGAGTGCGCCTCCTGGATCTGGCCATCCTGATCTTGCAGCACGTAGGAGAACGAACCGTGGAGGATGCCCCCCTCACCGCGGGCCAGCGAGGCCCCGTGCTTGCCGGAGTCGAGTCCCAACCCCGCCGCCTCCACACCCACCAGGCGGATGGACGCTTCGGCCAAGAACTCATGGAAGATGCCGATGGCGTTGCTCCCCGCACCCACGCAGGCCACGATGCCGTCGGGCAGGCGACCCTCATGCTCCAAGATCTGTCCGCGGGTCTCACGGCCTATGACGGATTGGAAATCGCGCACGATGGTCGGGTAGGGCGCGGGGCCCACCACGGAGCCGATGATGTAGTGCGTGCGCTCGACGTTGGCCACCCAATCGCGGATGGCCTCGTTGGTGGCGTCTTTGAGCGTCCCGCTGCCCGAAGATACCGGGAGCACCTCGGCCCCCAGGAGCCGCATGCGGAACACGTTCAGCTCCTGCCGCGCGATGTCCTCCTCACCCATATACACATGGCATTCCAGCCCGAATAGAGCGGCCACCGTCGCCGTAGCCACGCCGTGCTGACCCGCTCCCGTCTCGGCGATGATGCGCTTCTTCCCCATGCGCGAAGCAAGCAGGATCTGGCCGAGCGTGTTGTTGATCTTGTGCGCCCCTGTGTGCGCAAGGTCCTCCCTCTTCAGATACACGCGGCAGCCGGCGGCCGCGGAAAGGCGCCGGGCGAGGAACAGCGCAGTGGGCCGACCCGCGTAGTCGGTCTGCAACTCCCTGAGTTCCTGCACAAAGATAGGGTCTTCTCTGTACCGTTCGTAGGCCTGCTCCAGCTCCTCCAGAGCCGCCATAAGCGTCTCCGGGACATAGCGACCGCCGTAAGGGCCGAATCTTTGGCTCATTGTCACTGCCTCGATCCCTCCTGTGCTCTACCGGGGCTTGCTTTCGCCCCGGGCCTGCCGGACTTCGTCGATGTTCACCATCAGAGTCTTGAAGGCCTCTCTCTCCTTGATACCGGGAGCGCTTTCCACCCCACTCGACACATCCACCCCCCAGGCGCCGGACACATCCATAGCCTCGCGCACGTTGTCGGGACGGATGCCGCCGGCCAGAAGGAAGCGCCTGCCTGCCGCCGCTTCTCGCACCAGATCCCACGGCACCTGCCGTCCGGTACCCCCGGTGCAGCCCGCCACGCTTGCGTCGACGAGCGGGAGCGCATCCTGCTCGATGGCCTCTCGCAGCCGAAGGCGCAGAGCGGCTGCGTCGCCCTCGTCTTCGGCGACTCCGACCGCCCGTATGATCAGGAGCTCGACCGGGAGCTTCCGGTCGTCTTCGCCTCCATCGTGGGCGAGGGTAGGGTCGGCGAGCCTGTGCGGAGGCGCCCATCCCCCCAGAGCCTCCTTGACCTCCGCGGGCGCAGGCCCGGAGGCGCCGTGCAGCTGGACGGCATCCAGACCCACGTGACGGACCACAGCCGCGATCTCCTCAGGACTCACTTCGCCGAAGACACCCACCGTGAGAGGACTACGGTCCGCGACCGTTCGGCGAGACCCCGCTGCATCGGCGCCGATGCCGGCGAGCGCCACTTCCTTTCGCGCCTGCTCCAGTAGCCGACGCGCGTCTCCCGGAGTCAGGCGACGGGCGCTGGGTGCGAAGATGAAGCCTACCGCCCACACGCCCGCCAAGCCGGCGAGGACCACATCCTCCACCCGGGTTAGACCGCAGAGCTTGACCACCGGTCCCCGCGGAAGACGGGCCTCCACCGCGTCGGCCGGCACGGCGCCGAAGGACGCGGCCCGACTCCCCCAGCCGGTGCCCCTCTGCTCCGTGCTCGAGCTCACGTTCGCCTCCGGGTGTACACCAGCATCACCACCAGTGCCGCCGCCAGCATAAGGAACATGACCATGAACCACCAGCCGCTGCGGAAGGGCATGCCGGTGAAGTTGGTTCCGAACAGGCCGACGATGAAGGACAGCGGCATGAAGATGGTGGCGACGACCGTAAGCTGCTTCATCACCCCGTTGAGGCGCGTGGACACGCTGGTGAGATGGAGATCGAGCGCTGAAGACAGTATGTCGCGGTAGGTGTCCAACAGTTCGATGACGCGGACCACGTCGTCGTGCACATCCCTGAAGTAGACATCGGCTTCGGGTTCTACATACGGGACCCCATGAGTGCCTAGCCTCTGCATGACATCACGCAAAGGAGCCACGCGCCGGCGAAGTTCGACGAGTTCCCGCTTGAGTCCGAATAGTTCCTGGATGGGAGCCTGGCCACTGGCCAGCACAACCTCATCCTCGAGCGAATCGATGCGATCATCCAGGTATTCCACCATGGGCTGCAGGCCTTCCACCAGCCACTCGCAGATGTGGTAGGTCATGAAGCTCGGCCCCCGCTCCCTCGACAACACCTGGCGTCGCATCCGTCCGGCCAACATCTCGTAGTCGTCGGCGTGGATGACACCGACGGAGATCAACCACCGAGGGCCCAAGAAGAGCCTGAGTTGACGCAGAAGGGGGAGTCGCAGATACCGAAGGGAGGAAGACGCTCCCGAGCCGAGGCTCTCCTTCCCGTTCGGATCCGGCTGGGCGGTCACCGCCGGTGAGAGCAGCGAGATATAGACGTGATCCGCGAACTCTTCCACTCGGGGGCGCTCGGGACCATCGCGGAGGCTCTTGACCACGATCTCGTCAAGACCCATGTCATCCAGCGCCTGCGCCACAGCGGGATCGGGGTCCGCGTGGACCCAGACGACAGGTCCCGTCGGATCGGAGAGGCTGGAAAGCAGCGACGGCAGCTCCGACAGGGTCACCTGCCAGTCTCTCTCGGCGGTCAGAGCTCGTATCCGTACATCCTTGCCTTCTCCTGCAAGAGCAACAACCTCGTCCATCACCCCTCCTCAGTCGGCCCAGGACCTTCCTCCAGTTTGTCCTCCGCATGGGACTCTCCCGCTACAAGCAGTTCTCGAGCCGCCGTCTCCACGTCGGGCTTCCGCAGCAGGCTCTCTCCCACCAGCACACCGTCCACACCGTAGGCTTCGAGCCGCTCCACGTCGGCTCGCGTGGCGATGCCGCTCTCCCCCACGAGCAATCGTCCGGGAGGCACGAGCGACGCGAGACGGACCGTCGTCTCCAGAGACACCTCGAACGTACGCAGATCGCGGTTGTTGACGCCGATGATCGCCGTCTCGACTGCAAGGGCCCGGCCGAGTTCGTCCCGATCGTGGACCTCCAGGAGCACGTCCAAGCCGAGAGACGCAGCCAGCGAAGCCAGGATCTCGAGCCGCCGGTCGGGCAACAGGCCCGCGATGAGGAGCACGGCCGAAGCACCGAAGACATCGGCTTCGTATATCTGGTACTCATCGACCACGAAGTCCTTGCGGAGCACGGGAAGCGACCCGGTGGAGACGGCCCGCTGGAGGTCGTCCAGACCGCCTCGAAAATGATCCTCTTCCGTGAGTACCGATATGGCGCGCGCGCCGCCGCGCTCGTAGGCCCCCACGATGTCGCTCACATCCAGCAGAGGCCGGATGGGTCCCTTGCTCGGCGACGCACGCTTGATCTCGGCGATGAGAGACATGCCGGGCGCTCGAATGGCCTCGACGAAGGATGCGCGGCTGGCAGGTCGCGGCAGACCTTCGAGGGTAGACAGCGGCAGAGCCAGCTTGCGCGCTTCGAGCCTTCCTATCACCGACGGCACGATGCGGTCCAGATACGTGCCCGTTTCCCTGGAGAGGCCCGGGTCGGTTCCGCCCGCGTCGGTGCCACCCCCGCCCGACGCGCTCACGCTCCGTCCACCGCTCATGACCGTCCCGCCGCCACTGCGTTGCTGCATTCCACCAAGCGGTGCAGAATGCGCGAGGCACTACCCGAATCAAGCGAGTGACGGGCCAACGCCACCCCGTCGGGGATGCCGGGCGCGGCACCGCCCACGTAGAGGGCGGCGCCGGCATTGAGGAGTACAGCCTCCCGAGGGCCGCCACCCGCTCCGGCCAAGACCTCGCTCGTGATAGCTGCGTTCCGGGCCGGCCCCTCTCCCGCCAGCGCGGCCAGAGGATGTGCGGACACGCCACATTCTTCGGGCGTGAGCGTGCGTGCCGGGCCCACCCCTTCCCGAGAGACTTCCAGGACCGTGCTAGGACCGACCACCGACAACTCGTCCATGCCTTCGGCGCCGCACACGAGGAGTGCGCGCTCGCAGCCGGTGCGTGCGAGCGCACCCGCCAGCACCTCCAAGTACTCCGGCACGCTCACGCCCACGAGCATGCGACCGGCGCCGGCGGGATTCGTGAGCGGACCCAGGAAGTTGAAGACCGTTCTGATGCCCAGCGCACGTCTGACCTGCCCCACCCGCATCATCGAGCTATGAAAGAGGGGGGCGAACATGAAGCCGATGCCCACTTTGTCGATACAAGAGGCCACTTCCTCCGGACCCAGATCGATGCGCACGCCCAGTTCTTGGAGCACGTCGGCCGAGCCGCAGCGCGATGATGCCGCCCTGTTGCCGTGCTTGGCCACCTTGACACCGGCCCCGGCCACCACAAGAGCGGCGGTGGTAGAGATGTTGAACGTGCCTAGACCGTCCCCGCCGGTCCCGACTATGTCCACCAACGACTCCGGCGACCGAGTCTCCACCCGGACGGCCAGCGAGCGCATGACGTCGGCCAAGCCGGCGATCTCCTCGGCCGTCTCCCCTTTGCACCTCAAGCCCCATGAGGAAGGCGGCCGCCCGCGCTTCTCCGGCGCTGCCGTCCACTATCTCGCCGAGAGCCGCGGCCGCTTCCGCCCGGGTCAGGTCGTGTCCCTCAGCCAGGCGCTGCAGAACGGCGCCGAACAGACCCTCCTGTCCGGGCGGCCTCTCAGCGGGCCACGCCTGTCCGGGCGGCGCGACGCCCGGTAGCCTCACTTCACTCATGGCTTAGCCCCGCGGCGCTCCCCCGCATCGTCCCAGCGCGCGCCCCGACGGCTCAGGAAGTTGCACAAGAGGTCCTTGCCGACCACCGTGAGCAGACTCTCGGGGTGGAACTGCACTCCCTCGACCACGTACTCGCGGTGCCTGATGCCCATGACCACCCCGTCGACGGTCCAGGCGGAGCGTTCGAGCACCGGTGGCAGTTCCGGATGCACCACAAGCGAGTGGTAACGGGTGGCCAGGAAAGGATCGGGTAGGCCGGCGAAGATGCTGTGACCATCGTGATAGATGAGGGAGGTCTTCCCGTGCACTGGAGCCTCGCCCCGCACCACCCGGCCACCATACACCTGGCCTATCGATTGATGGCCGAGACAGACGCCCAAGATGGGGCAGAAGCCGGCCAGGAAGTGGATCGTGTCCAGGCTGATCCCGGCCTCGTTGGGAGTGCACGGACCGGGCGAGATGACCAGATGGGTGGGGTCTTCCTCACGGACCCCCTTGACCGTGATCTGGTCGTTCCGGAAGACGCGGATCTCCGCCCCTGATATCTCTCCCAGGTACTGCACCAGGTTGTACGTGAAAGAGTCGTAGTTGTCCACGACCAGGATGCGCAGGTCACTCAGGCCCGGGGTCGGGAACCGAGCTGGATCGGGGCCGGCCAAGCTCTGCTTCACATCGATGCGCGCGGAAGCTGTGGTCATCATCATCATGGCTCACTCCCAATCCTCTTGGCTCGAGGCCACCTCAATGGCCCGGAAGAGCGCTCGGGCCTTGTTCTCTGTCTCCACGAACTCACTGGCGGGGTCGGAATCAGCGACGATACCGGCACCTGCCTGCACGTAGGCCCGACCGTCACGGACCAAGATGGTGCGGATGTAGATGCAGGAGTCCAACTCGCCCGAATAGCTCAGATAGCCTATGGCACCCGCGTACGGGCCCCTGCGGGTCGGCTCCAGTTCATCGATGATCTCCATGGCGCGCACTTTGGGAGCGCCCGACACCGTGCCGGCCGGGAAGACAGCCCGCAGCGCATCGGCAGCCGACACACCCTCGGAGAGCTCACCGGTGACCGACGACACCATATGCATCACGTGACTGTAGCGCTCGACCTCCATGAACTCGTTCGTACGCACGGTACCGGGACGGCAGACACGCCCGAGGTCGTTGCGGCCTAGGTCGACGAGCATGAGATGTTCGGCCCGCTCCTTCTCGTCCGCCAGCATCTCGGCAGCCAGCGCAGCGTCCTCTTCCGGGGTCGCTCCCCGGGGACGCGTTCCCGCGATGGGACGGGTCTCGGCCTTCCCTCCGACTACCGTCACCAGGGGCTCAGGACTGGAGCCCACGATCTCGAAGTCGCGGAACGACATGTAGTACATGTACGGACTGGGATTCACGGCGCGAAGGCCGCGGTAGATGGAGAAGCCGCTGGTGCCCACCGGGCGTTCGAAGCGCTGCGAAAGGACCACCTGGAAGGCATCGCCCGCGTGGATGTACTCCCTGATCCGCTCGACGCCCTGCTCGAAACGCTGCCGCTCGAAGTTCGACCGCACCTCCGCGTGCACCGCCCTCTGCGAGCGACCCAGGCTCCAACCCGGAGCGGGCAACGGCCCCCGTAGGCGGGCCTTGACCTCTGTCAGGCGGGCCACGGCCGCCGAATAGGCCCTGTCCAGGTCGGGCTCCTCGTCACAGAAGATGTTGGTGAGCAACATGATGGTGTGGCGGAGGTGGTCGAAGACGACGATGACATCGGTCAGAAGGAAGGCCATATCGGGCAAACCCATGTCGTCGGGGGGCGCGTCCGGCAACCTCTCCACATGCCGAACACAGTCGTAACCGAAGTAGCCCACGGCGCCGCCTACGAACGGAGGCACGTCCTCCAGCGGCGGCACGCGATAGCGGCGGAGGTGGGCGGCCACGAAAGCAAAGGGGTCCCCCCCCTGCTCACCAAGGTCATAGTGCGTGTCGGCGCCACCGCGACGCACGGTGACCGTGGTCCCCTTAAGGCGGATGCTCTCCCAGGCTTTGATGCCCAAGAAGGAGTAGCGGCCCAGACGCATGCCCTGCTCGGCACTCTCCAGCAGGAAGCAGCCAGCGGTCTGCCGCAACTTGAGAAAGGCCGAGACCGGCGTCTCGGTGTCGTCCAGAAAGCGGTGCACCAGGGGGATGACGTTATAGCTGTGGCTGAGCCCTCGCGCCTCTTCCAGCGAGGGCGCGATGGCGATACTGCCGGGTGTCATGGCCGCCTACCCTTCTCGACGCGCGAGGAAGGGAGGCTGCTCTCCGGCCGGCGGACTGAGCCATCGACGGTCGAAGCAGGTGAAATCCCCTGTGTGGCAGGCGACGCCCGTCTGTTCCACGAGGGCGAGCAGGGTGTCGCAGTCGCAGTCGTAGCGCAACTCGCGGACCTTCTGCAGGTGCCCCGAGGTGGCTCCCTTGTTCCAGAGTTCCTGCCGCGAGCGGCTGTAGAACCATGTGAAACCGGTCTCGAGAGTCTTGCCGAGCGACTCCTCGTTCATGTAGGCGAGCATGAGGACCTCTCCGCTCGTCCACTCTTGGACGATGCACGGTATGAGCCCTTGGGAATCGAACTTCACACAGGAAGGATCAGAGGCCATGGTCTCTGCGGGAGCGGCCGTCTGATCTTGCGGCTTGTCAGCTTGTGGTTGCACGTTGTCCCCTTCGTGGTCAGTTCCCAGTCGACTGGTGTGAGATCGCACCAAACGTAGCCCGGCGGCGAGGCCACCCGGCTGCTGGAGGCGCCCCTCGCGCTAGCGAGGGGCTAGAACCACGAGTGCTGCCTGTGGGCGGCGGCGGGGGGCAGAAGATGGGCCCAGTAATGGGCGACGCGGGCGCGAAGCTCACGCCTGCCCGTCTCGTCACCGTATCTCCTGTGGCCGCTCATCTTCATCATTCTCCATGACCATGCACTGCGTCTGGGCAGCAGACCCGGTAGGTCCGGCCGCTGATCGAGAGGGTATGATACACGGTCGGGAAGTACATGAGAAGGACCCGAGGGGACCGACGCGCCACGCCGCAGACCACCGCCTGCGGGCGGTGCCACCGGCCGGCGCTTCACCGATGCCTCAGCTGATGGGCGAACGGAGTGAGCATGGACAACACTGCCGAGATGATCTTTACGGGCGACGAGTTGCTGCGCGGAGAGACGGTCAACACCAACCAGGCCTTCCTCGGCGAGAGACTGCTCGAGCTGGGAGTCTTCCCCGCGCGCTCCGTCACCGTGAGGGACGACCTGGCTGAGATCGTGGCGACCATCCGCGAGGGCCTGGCGCGCAGACCACTTGTGCTCATCCTGTCCGGCGGGCTCGGCCCCACCGAGGACGACCTCACCCGAGAAGCCGTCTCCACGGCGCTCGGGCGCCCGCTAGAGCACCACGAAGAGCTTCTGGACGAGATCCGCCGCCGCTTCGCGGCCCTTGAATACGTCATGACGGACAGCAACCTCAAACAGGCCCAACTCCCCCGCGGTGCAGCCGCCATCCCCATCTCCGGGACCGCCCCCGGCTTCACCATCGACGAGGGCAGCACGCTGGTGGTGGCGCTCCCCGGCGTCCCCTGGGAACTCAAAGAGATGTGGGCGGGCACCTTGGAACCCCTCCTGCGCACCCGTCTCCTGGCCCTGGGCTCGTCTGGGCATGTGGTGCGCCGCGTGAGGACGTTCGGCATAGGTGAATCGCTGGTGGCCGACCTCCTTTCCGAACTAGAGTGGAGAGACGGTCCGGTCGAGATCGGCACCAGGGCGCATCCGGAGAGCCTCTTCATCATCCTGCGCGCTGTGGATTCCCCCGAAGGGCTGCGAGAGCTGGAAGTGGTGCAGTCCAGGGTGTGCGAACTACTGGGCGAGAAGGTGCTCGGCATAGACTCCCCCGGGCTCCCCGAGATAGTCGGTGGCCTGCTGGCCCGGGCGGGGCTCAAAGTGGCCACGGCGGAATCGTGCACCGGAGGCCTGGCCGCCAAGTACCTCACCGACGTCCCCGGTAGCAGCGAGTATTTCGTGGGTGGCGTGGTGGCCTACGACAACGACGTGAAGACCAGACTCCTGGGCGTCGACGAGAACACTCTCACCACCCACGGAGCCGTGAGCCACCAAGTGGCCGAACAGATGGCGCTCGGCGCGATCCGGGCCTTCGACGCCGGATGTGCGCTTTCGACCACGGGCGTCGCCGGGCCCGCAGGGGGCACGGAGGAGAAGCCGGTGGGTCTCGTCTACATCGGTACCGTCGTTGAGGGGATCGCGCGGGTCGAGCGCATGCGCCTGTTCGGGCGACGCGGACAGATCCGGGAGCGCGCGGCTCTGAGCGCGCTCGACCAACTCCGGCGCCGCCTGCTCCAGGAGGCTGCTGAACAATGACGCTTCGCCGCATGAGTGCGCCTGCCGCGGGCGAGACAAGGAGGCAGGAAGCGCGAATAGCAGCGCTATTCGCGCGACCGACGACGAAGTATCGCCCCGGAAGGTGCGCCCAGGCGGCCAAGGCTTCGCTTTTCAGCAGCCTGCCAGGCCCGCTCGGCCGCTGCCCAGGATCAGTAGTATACGTCCACCGAAAAACCCAGGGGGAGTTCACGGTAGAGATCGTCGGTAACCCACATCGGCGTTCGCACACATCCGTGACTGGCCGGGTAGGGGGGCACACTCTTGGATCCGTGAATGGCGATATGGGGCATGATATAGGACGGTGAGTACATCCAGCCCACCGGGACCTCGATCCAACCCCGGTCCTTGTGATAGACCTTCCCGTGACCGGTGGGCGTCCCGTCTTTGCCCGTGGATACATGGATGATCTTGACCACGAGGTTGTCCTGGATTATGAAGAGGACCTGCCGTTTCAGATCCACCTCCGCCCGGCCACCCGGTGAGTCGAGACGAGGCGACGGCGTGCTCGTCGAGAAGAGTCGCTGCCAGACCTCCTGATCCACGATCCCGTTCCTGGGAAGCCGCTCCACCTTCTCGAACGCCATGACCGCATCCTTCGTCCGATAGTCGTAGACTCCGTCCTCGGGGCCGCAGGGATAGTGCAACGCGGTCAATCGGGCTTCGAGTATCTGCACAAGCATGCCCCGGCTTCCCGACGATTGTTTGGGATACCACTCGGAAGCCACTTCCACCGGGTACGCGGTCTTCGCCACCAGAGGCTCGTAGAAGGCTCGATATATGAGCACCACCATCTGGGCTCGGTTCAGTGGAAGAGTGGGATAGAGCCATCCATCCGCCGACCCCTGCATGACGTTCAGCCGGTAGACATCGGCGAGGGCGCGGGCATGCTCGGGGGCTACCGTTCCTCTATCGCGAAATGCAGCCAGCCAGGGGCCGGTGGGGTCGGAGGGCCCGAGAAGGGTTAGATCCGAATCGGGTGCCTCCTCGATCCTGCGGGCTAAGACGGCGACGATCATCCGCGCCGCCTGCTGACGACTCACGACCGTGTCCGGAAGGAAGCGACCCTGGGCATCACCGGAGATCAATCCCGCCCAGTAGAGGGCTGCCACATACCCGTACGACCAGTGAAGACTGGTGATGTCGGTGAAAGGAATGGTCGCGGACGGCGGCAGCGAAAGAGTTCGGCAAAGGAGGGCGGCCAGTTGGCTTCTGGTGACCGCCGCTTGCGGTCCGAAGCTACCGTCACTTCGTCCCTGGACCACCCCTTGGTCCGACAACGACTCCAACGCCGGAGCGAAATACTCGTCCCCGGCGACGTCCGTGAAACCCTGTGCCTGTGCGATGCCGGGCAGGCAGAAGAGAAAAAGCAGAAGGACGACTGCCACCGCAAAGGCGACGGGGACAGAAAGGGCGGTCCTTGGACTGCGGGCCGCCGGCCGCTCATACTGTGTTCTGACCTTCATCTCCATCCTCTCCGCGCGCGGACACCGCTGTACCAACGGATCGCGTACCACCAGCCCGGCGACCGCCCCCCAGTCGGACACGCTCCTGCTTTCTTCTCCCGGCCGCATATTCCTCCGGACCTAAGGGTAGACGTACTACAATCGGCTAATCGGAGAGCCACTGTGGCCCCATGAGAAAGGCGAAACAATGGATCAACCAGAAGTGTTCATCTACGCTCTCAGCACCTGCGGACATTGCAGGAATGCCAAGCGACTGCTTGATGACAAGGGAGTCAAGTACGACTTCATAGACGTTGACCTCCTGCCCAAGGACGAACTCAACAAGGTGCTGGACGAGGTTCGCAAGATCAACCCCTCCACCTCCTTCCCCACCATCAAGATCGGGGACAAGGTGATCGTGGGCTATCAGGAAGTGGCCATCTTGGAGGCGTTGGGGCAGTGAACGCTGAGGAACTCTACGAGCGTTTGCAGAAGGTCAACGAGCCCAAAGGCTACTTCTTCAGCAAGGATCGCGCCATGGTGATGCAGTTGCTCGAAGGACTGCTCACCAACAAGGACAGGTACGGCTACATGTGTTGCCCTTGCCGGCTGGCATCGGGGGATCGTATGGCCGACCGCGACATCACCTGCCCCTGCGACTATCGCGCGCCGGACGTCGAGGAATACGGCGCCTGCTACTGCGCCCTCTATGTTTCCGAGGACTGGAACGAGGAGCACATCGAGCACCAAGCTGTGCCGGAACGACGTCCCCGGGAGCGCATGCCTTACTGAGCGACTGGGCGCGAGTCCACTGTGCCTGGCCTGCGGGCGGCGGTCTTCGACCGCCGCCCGTTCTGCTATAGAACCTGCCATTGTCGGTGTGTTAGCCTAGGCGTCCCGGAGAAGCGACCGGCGCCGATGACGTGCGCGCCGAGGAGGCTGGCTTGAGCGACCCCGCAGACTTCAAGGTCCTAGTGGCCGAACTCATGGACGAGAGTTCTATCGCGCGACTCTCTGAGGCCTGCACCGTGGACACCAAGTACGGCCTGAGTCATGACGAGATGTGTGCCGTCATTGCCGACTACGACGGCATCGTCGTCCGTAGCGAGACACAGGTGAACCGTGAGTTCCTGGATGCCGCTACGAAGCTGCGCATCGTGGGGCGGGCAGGTTCCGGTCTCGACAACATCGATGTGGCCTACGCTACCCAGAAGGGTGTGATCGTCTGCAACACTCCCGAGAGCAACATCGTGTCGGCTGCAGAGCACACCATCGCCCTCCTCCTGGCCAGCAGTCGCAACGTCCCCTGGGCCGACCGCTTCATCAAGAGCGGCAAATGGGGACGAAAGCAGTTCGAGGGGAGTGAACTGTACGGCAAGACCCTGGGGATCATCGGCTTGGGCCGCATCGGGGGGTTGGTGTCTCAGCGGGCGCGGGGTCTTTCCATGAAGGTCATCGCCTACGATCCCTACGTCACCGACGGCCGCTTCGACAACCTCAGCGTGGAGAAGCGGGACACGCTCGAAGAACTGCTGCAAGAGGCGGACTTCATCAGCATACACACACCCCGCACCAAGGAGACTCTCAACATCATCGATGCTCCCCAGATCGCGCTGATGAAGCCGGGGGTACGGCTCGTCAACTGTGCTCGGGGCGGCCTCTACAACGAGGAGGCCCTCTACGACGGTCTGAAATCGGGCCACGTAGCATCTCTGGGAGTGGACACCTGGGTGAGCGAGCCTCAGGAGAGCCATCCCCTCTACGAGTTCGACAACGTGGTGGGCACGCCTCATCTGGGCGCGTCCACATACGAAGCCTCTGCCCGAGTGGGACAGGAGGTCGTGGAAGAGGTCATCGGAGGATTGCGGGGAGAGATCGTCAAGAACGCGGTCAACATCCCCGCGCTCTCAGAGGAGGTCCTGAACAAGCTGCGGACCTTCGTCAAAGTGGCCGAGCAGATGGGCATCCTCTATCGGGAGATACGAGGACGCAAGGTGAGCCGCATAGAGATCTTGTTCGCCGGCAAGGAGATCGACCGGCCGGAGGATGCCAGGATCCTGTCCCTGGTGGCTCTCAAGGGCATCCTGGAGGGCCGCATGGCTTCGGGCGTGGTCAATTTCGTCAACGCCGTCTACCTGGCCGAACAGGTGGGCATAGAGGTCAGCGAGAGCATAACCCTGGACAGCGGCGACTACCGCAACCTCATGCGCATGCGCGTCACGGAAGGCAGCGGTGAGGTCTTCGAGATCGCGGGTACCGTGCTGGAGCACAAACATCCGCGCATCGTGGGGCTCGGAGGCTACTCACTCACCTTCATACCCGAGGGCATCTGGGCCTATGTGCCGCACCGCAACGTGCCCGGGGTCATCGGTCGCGTGGCCACCATCATGGGTGAGTTCGAGGTCAATATCTCCCGGATGGTCACCTCCACCATAGTGATCGATGGAAACGAAGAGTCAATCATGATGCTCGGCCTCGATGCCGACGTGCCCAGGACCGCTATCGACAAGTGCTTGGAGGCCAGCGATATCCACGAGATGAGGATAGTCCATCTGTGATCGCCGCCCGGAAGGACTCAGGCTGCGAAAGGAGGTCTGTGCGACCATCAGATCAGAACCCGTCCCCCATGGTGTTCCACGAGGCACACCGAGACAAGCCCGTACCAGAACCAGACTGTGAGGTGCACTGCCCTATGCTCAGAACCAGGCCTTCCCGCGTACTCGTAGCGGGCCTGCTCGTGACCCTTCTCCTCGCCTTCGGCTTCGTCTTGGCCGCCTGCGGTGGAGACGAGGAGACCACGACCACCGCCGCACCCGAAAGCACCACCACCACCGCCGCCGTTAGTACCTCGACGTCCGAGGCGGCAGAGACCACCACCACCGCCGCTGCCGCACCCGCCGACGAGGAATTCATCCTCGGCATGCTGTTCGTCGGGCCGTACAACGACCACGGCTGGAGCCAGGCGAACTTCGACGGCGGTGCCTACGTGGAAGCGAAGATGCCCGGGGCGAAGATGATCTACGTCGATAAGGTCAACAGCGCCGACCGGCCGGGCACCACGCCTGAGCAGTTGGCCGAAGACCTGGTCAGCCAGGGCGCGCAGATGGTCTTCTTCACCTCCGATGACATGAAAGACGGCGCCTACGCCTTCGCGAAGGCACACCCCGACATCCCAGTGATGCATACGTCCGGTGACGGAGCCTGGAAAGACGGCAAGGATTACCAGAACCTGCCCAATCTGAGCAATGTCATGGGCAAGATGGAATACGGCAAGATGATCGCCGGAGCTGCTGCCGCCCTTACCAGCAAGTCGGGCAAGATCGGCTACCTTGGACCCCTGATCAATGACGAGACCCGCCGCCTGGCCGCCTCCGCCTACCTGGGCGCCCGCTATGCTTGGACCGAATACCTGGGCAAAGACCCGGCCCAGTTGCAGTTCAGCGTCAACTGGATCGGCTTCTGGTTCAACATCCCCGGCGTGACCTCCGACCCCACGCAGGTGGCCGACAACTTCTTCAACCAGGGCTTCGATGTGGTCATCTCTGGGATCGACACCACTGAAGCATTGGTGGAAGCCGGCAAGATGTCTGAGGCCGGCAAAGACGCCTGGGCCATCCCCTACGATTTCATCGGTTCCCTCGAAGAGGCCCCGACCGTCGCGCTTGGTGTCCCCTATTTCAACTGGGGCCCCAGCTATCTTGCAGCTGTCGCCGCGGCCCGCGAGGGGCAGTGGACCAGCTTCTGGGATTGGACTGGACCTGATTGGGCCGACATCAACGACCCGGATTCTTCCATCGTAGGTTTCCAGAAGGGTCAGGGTCTCTCCGCCGATGCCGCTGCCAAAGTGGATGAGTTCATAGCCGCTCTGGCCGGGGGTCTGAACCTCTGGACGGGACCGCTGAACCTCCAGGACGGAAGTGCGTTCCTGGCCGACGGCGAGGTAGGCACCGACCAGCAGATCTGGTATCTGCCCCAGTTGCTTGAAGGCATGGAAGGTCAGAGCGTATCCGAATAGGAACTGAGAAGCCGGAGCCTCTCTGCTACAGCTGCGAATCCACGATTCTTTCGCAGAGAGGCTCCGGCTTCACCGCATTGTGTGAAGAGATGAGGGAAGGGAGAGCCCCGCGCTCTCCCTTCCCTCATGCTTCTTGGTACCTTGTTGGCAGACGGCGTCCGGACAAGTGAGCAGATGGAAGTAAGGCTCGTCGATATCCACAAGCACTTCGGGCCCGTCAGAGCCAACGACGGAGTGAATCTTCACGTACCCGCGGGGACGGTCCAGGGTATCCTGGGCGAGAACGGTGCCGGCAAGAGCACGCTGATGAAGATCCTTTCGGGTTTTCAGCCGGCCGACAGGGGACAGATCTTCCTCGACGGTCGGCCGGTCGCTATGAACTCGCCCGCGGACGCTATCAAGCACGGGGTGGGTATGCTGCACCAGGACCCCCTCGATTTCCCTCCCATGCGCGTCATCGATAACCTGCTCATCGGCGCGCCCGGAGGGCTCATGCCCCGTCGGGCCGAGGCCGCCGCGGCCGTCGCCGAACAGGCCCGCTCCTTCGGGTTGACCGTGGACCCCGGGGCCGAGGTGAGCTCGCTGACTGTCGGCGAGCGCCAGCAACTGGAACTCATGAGGTTGCTTTGGCTGGGGGCCCAGGTCCTCATCTTGGACGAACCCACCACCGGCATCAGCGCGGCACAACGATCCCAGCTCTTCGAGGCGCTGCGCCGTCTGGCCGCAGAGGGCAAGACCGTCATCTTCGTATCGCACAAGTTGGAGGAGGTCCAGGACCTCTGTACAAGGGTGGCCGTACTGCGCCAGGGACGCCTGGTCGGCGAGGCCGAACCACCCTTCAGCGTGAGCGCGTTGGTCTCCATGATGTTCGACCGTGAGGTGACACCGGGTCCTCGGATGACATGCGCTCCCGGCGACCCTTTGGTCGAACTGTCCTCCCTCTCGGTCGAGCACGGCCGCATCCGTCTGCAGGATCTGGACCTTCATGTACGTGAGGGCGAGACCATCGGCCTGGCGGGCATGGAAGGCAGCGGTCAGAGCCTTCTTCTGAGGGCCTGCGCCGGACTGGTACCCTCCACACACGGCCGCATCCGTCTGGCAGGAGAGGACGTCACAGGCAAGGCGTATCGACAGTATAAGAGGCGGGGAGTGGCCTACGTGCCCGCCGCCCGCCTGGAACAGGGGCTGATCTCAGGCCTCACCCTTTCTGAACACTTCTTGATCACCCAGCGCGACCCCGGTCTGTTCATCGACCGTCGCAAAGGCCACCGCATCGCGGAGGAGCGCATCTCGCAGTTCAACATACGGGGCACGGCCGACAGCCCTGTGGAATCGCTGTCCGGAGGCAACCAGCAGCGCGCCCTGCTCGCGCTCGTCAAGCCTGAGGCGCGGGTCATGCTCCTCGAACACCCCACTCGCGGGCTCGACATCGAGTCGATCATCTACTTGTGGGGCAAGCTCAAGGAACGCTGCAACCAGGGCGGAGCCATCATCTTCACCTCCAGCGACCTCGATGAGTTGCTGCGCTACAGCGATCGCATCCTGGTCTTCTTCGCCGGGCGCGTGTCCGCCCCGCTCGATGCGACCACGGCGACCGTCGACCAATTGGGGCAACTCATAGGGGGCAGTGGTGTCTGAGTCGGGGACCGCGGTCAAGGCCAAAGCCGACAGGCGCTCCGCCTCTTCCCGGCAGAAGTGGATCAACGTCGGACTTCAACTGGGAGCCTTGGCGCTCGCCTTCCTCCTCACCAGCATCATCCTCCTGCTCACGGGGGCGCCGCCCCTTGAGGCCTACAAGCAGATCTTCCTGGGAGCCTTCGGCTCCGTCAACAACCTCACCGACGTGCTTGTGGCCTGGGTACCGCTCCTGTTGGCGACCGCAGGCGTGCTCGTCACCTTCGCCGCCGGCCTCTGGAACATCGGGGTGGAGGGACAGATCGTCCTGGGCGCGGTCCTCACCACCTGGGTGATGCGCCTTCTTCAGGACACGAGCCTCTCCCCCGCCATGATCATCGTGCTGGCCATGATCGCCGGCATCTTCGGGGGGGCTCTCTGGGCCGCGCTGGCCGGAGTCCTCAAGACCTTCGGCGGGGTGAACGAGATCTTCGGCGGGCTGGGCCTCAATTACGTGGCTATCGCCCTTACGCTCTGGTTGATATTCGGCCCCTGGAAGCGGCCGGGCATCGGCTCCATGAGTGGCACTGAGCCCTTCCCGGAGCAACTTGCCCTACCCATAGTGGGTGGCAGTCGCCTGAGCCTGTGGTCGTTGGGCCTGGGCATACTCGCGGTCATCGTCGTATATGTAGCTCTGGAGCGGACGTACTTCGGGCTGCGTCTGAAAGCAGTGGGCAAGAACAGTCGCGCCGCTTTCTTGCTGGGTGTACCCACCTGGCAATATGGGCTGCTTGCCTTTCTCTTCTGCGGCGGACTGGCCGGACTGGCGGGTGCCGTGCAGGTGACGGCCGTCTACCATCGTCTCATCCCCTCCATCTCCAGCGGCTACGGCTTCACGGGGTTGATGATCGCCATGCTCATCCTCTACCGAGCCATCTGGGTCGCCCCGGTGGCCCTGTTCTTCGCGGCCATCAACATCGGCAGCATCCAACTGCCCATCGTGCTCAAGCTCGACTCCACTCTGTCTGGGGTGCTGCAGGGGGCCCTCGTGCTCTTTGTCATCCTGGTGGAGGGGGCGCGCCAGCGTTACCTGCGCCGCGCGCGCCTCCGGGCCGCCGAACCGCCCGCCAACCCCGGCTCCGAGCAGACGGGGTTGCCCGCGACGACTCAAGGAGTCGAAGGCTGATGGACGCCGAAGCCGTACTCATAGGTCTGAGCGGGGTCCTGGTCACAGCCGCCCCCATCGTCGTCGCGGTCATCGGCGAGACGCTCACGGAACGAGCCGGGGTCATCAACCTCTCCATCAACGGCTCCATCCTGCTCTCGGCCATGGGCAGTTTCGCCGTGGCCGTGACGACCGGCAGCCTGCTCCTCGGCTTCTTGACCGGCTGTCTGATCGGCGCCGCCGTCGCGCTGGTGGTGGCCTTCGGCAGTATCACGTTGCGCCAATCGCAGGTGGCCGTGGGCTTCGTTCTGGCCCTCTTCTGCCGCGACCTCGCCTATTTCCTAGGGAACCCCTTCATGGGTGAGAAGGGCCCCATCATCCCGCGCTGGCCCATCCCCGGCCTCGAGGACATACCCATCGTGGGCACCCTCTTCTTCAGTCACGACATCATGACCTACCTGAGCTTTGTGCTCATAGGCGTCTCCTGGTGGTGGATATTCCGGACTCGTCCAGGTCTGACGTTGCGGGCGGTGGGAGAAAGGCCAGCCGCGGCTTTCGCGCGCGGCGCCCGCGTGAACCTCGTCCGCTACGCCTACACCGTGTTGGGCGGAGCCCTGGTGGGACTGGCCGGGCCCATGTTCTCGCTCGGTGTCAAGGCGGGGTGGAAGGGCACCATATCGGGACTCGACGGGCTGGGCTGGATCGTCCTCGCCATCGTCATCTTCGGCGCTTGGAACCCGGTGCGCGCAGCTCTGGGTGCCTATCTGTTCGGCCTGCTGCAGTGGTTGAGCGTGGTCTTGCAGCCCCACCTGCAGGGGATCCCCTCACAAGTGCTGCAGGTGGCTCCCTTCCCCCTCATGATCCTCACTCTGCTCCTCGTCAACATCGGCAACGCCGAGTGGGTGGAGCGAGTACTCGCCTCCTTGCCCGATGAATCCCGACGCGTAGTGGCACGAGTCTTACGCGCCATGCGTGTGCTACCCCCTGCAGGTCTCGGGGTGCCTTTCGAGAGGGATTGAGCGCACGGAGCGATTGGTCCGGGCAGGATGTGCATTGTCCTTTGGTATAATCCTGCGGTCTGAATCTGGGCTCTACGGATAGTCCCAGACGCTCGAGCGTCTGCTATTCTCCGGCCCGTCCGGCGTGGGCCGGCAGGGATTTGGGTGGCGGACGGGTGGTCGACCTCTCGTTGCGCGTCGCGGTTGCGGCACAGATGTAGTTCCGGCTCTCTGAGCCGTTTCTTGTCTTGGGGGCGGAACGCGGCTTTTGCATCTCCGTGGTCGGCCCGCTCGGTACGGACGCCAACGGGAAAACATGGGGTGTCGCCGTTCCAACCGTCTCTGACGCTGACATGGGTGCCTTCTAGGGCAGAAGCGTGAGCATATGAACCGCTTGAACAACAGAGTAGCGGCACGGGGGCATCAAGGTCTCCCACGGGCTCAGGGATTGTACGACCCACGTCTTGAGAGAGACGCGTGCGGTGTGGGCTTCGTCTGCAACATCGGGGGACAGGCCTCCCACGAGATCGTCGAGCAGGGCATCGAGGTCCTGATCAATCTGCTCCATCGTGGCGCTTCCGGTGCCGACGCGAACACAGGCGACGGTGCCGGCATCATGATCCGCATACCCGACGGCTTCTTCCGCGCGTGCTGCAAGCCGCTCGGGATCGAGTTGCCTGCTGCCGGAAGCTACGGCGTGGGCATGGTGTTCCTGCCGCTCGAGACCGGCCTGCAAGAGGCCTGCCGAGCCGCGGTTGAGAACGTCTCGAACCAGGAGGGATTGCACTTCTTGGGTTGGAGAGAGGTGCCCACCGACGAGACGGCGCTCGGCGACTCCGCCCGTGCAACCCGCCCGTCGGTATGGCAGTGCTTCATCGACGGCGCGGGCCTGGACGGCGACTCCCTGGAGCGAAAGCTCTACGTCGCGCGGCGGCAGTGTGAGCGGGCCGCGGCGGAGGTGCTCGGGGATAAGGGCACGTTCTACGTGCCCAGCCTCTCGGCACGCACCATCGTGTACAAGGGTCTCATGATGGCCACGCAGGTGCCCGCCTTCTACCCAGACCTTGGCGACGCGCTCTTCGAGAGTCCGGTCGCTCTTGTGCACCAGCGCTACAGCACCAACACCTTCCCTTCGTGGGAACTGGCTCAACCCTTCCGCTATCTGGCTCACAACGGTGAGATCAACACCCTGCGCGGGAACATCAATTGGATGCGTTCGCGCGAACAGGGTCTACAGTCCGACGCCTTCGGACCCGATATCGCCAAGCTGCCGCCCATCATCGATGAGACGGGCAGCGACTCGGCATGTCTCGACAACGCCCTCGAGTTTCTCACCGCGGCCGGACGCGAGATAGACCATGCCATGCTCATGCTCATCCCCCAGGCATGGGGCGCGAAGTACCCCATCGGTCCGGATCTTCGGGGCTTCTTCGAGTATCACGCCGGTCTGATGGAGCCGTGGGACGGCCCGGCGGCGGTCGGATTCACCGACGGCCGCTTCGTGGGTGCCGTACTCGACCGCAACGGGCTGCGTCCGGCCCGATACACCATCAGCAAGGACGGCCTCATGGTTCTGGCCTCCGAGGCCGGCGTGATCGACATCCCCCCCGAGAACGTGCAGGAGAGAGGCGCGCTGCGGCCGGGGCAGATGATCTTGGTGGATCTTGAAGCCGGTCGACTGCTCAAGGATGTGGAGCTCAAGATGCGTCTGGCGCGGCGCCAGCCCTACCGCCGCTGGGTGGAAGAGAACAAGATCGACATCCATGGCTTCTATGGAGCCGTGACCGCGGTCGAGACCGACCCGGCCAGCCTGCTGCGGCGCCAGAAGCTGTTCGGCTACACGCGTGAGGACATCAACGTCGTCATCGATCCCATGGCTACCAGCGGCCACGAGCCGGTGGGTTCGATGGGTGCGGACGAGCCCTTGGCTGTGCTGTCAGAACGTCCCCAGCTTCTCTACTGGTACTTCAAACAACTCTTCGCCCAGGTGACCAACCCTGCCATCGACCCCATCCGGGAAGAGCTGGTCATGTCGCTCACCACCTTCCTGGGCTCGCCCCAGAACATCCTCGAGGAGACGCCACAAAAAGCACGCACGCTCAAGCTGGGCCATCCCTTCCTGTCCAACGAAGATCTGGAGCGCATCCGCAGTCTCAACCTCCCCGATTTCAGTTGCACCACAGTGCCCATCGGCTTTGTGGCGGGGGGCGACGGCCAAGATCTTAAGGCGGCGCTGGACGACCTGTGTCGGCTGGCGGAGGAAGCGGTGGTCGGAGGCACCCGCATCCTCGTGCTCACCGACAAGGACCTCACCGAAGACATGATGGCCATCCCGGCTCTGCTTGCCATATCCGCGGTGAACCGGCATTTGGTGAATCGTCGCCAACGCACCAGAACGAGCATCATCCTGGAGACGGGCGAGGCGCGCGAGGTCATGCACATGGCCATCCTCCTCGGCTATGGCGCGTCGGCCATCAACCCCTATCTCGCCTACGAGACCATCAGCCATCTCGCGCAGAGCAAACGCCTGAGTAAGGAGACGGGTGCGGCGCAGGCCATGGAGCTCTATATCGAGGCCCTGTGCTCGGGCCTGCGCAAGATCATGTCCAAGATGGGCATCTCCACTCTGCGTAGCTACCGTTTCGCGCAGATCTTCGAAGCCGTGGGCCTGAGCAAAGAGCTGGTCGACGAGTACTTCGAGGGCACTCCCTCGCGTATCGAGGGGATCGGTCTGGATGACGTCGCCCGCGAGACTCACGCTCGATATCTCGCGGCGCATGAGACCGCGACGCCGGCACCCGCGGTCCTGCCCAGCGGCGGCCACTACTCGTATCGCAAAGACGGTGAGCGACACCTGCTCAGTCCGGAGGCGATCCACTACCTGCAGCAGGCGGCGCGTACGGGTGACGAAGAACTGTACCGCAAGTTCGCGAACCTCATCAACGATCAGGAGCGGCAGCAAAGCACATTGCGAGGCCTGTTCCGCTTCAAGAAGACCTCCCCCGTCCCCCTCGACGAGGTGGAACCCGAGACGGAGATCGTCAAGCGTTTCGTGACCGGCGCCATGTCTTTCGGCTCCATCAGCCGAGAGGCGCACGAAGCCCTCGCCATCGCCATGAATCGTCTCGGAGGCATGAGCAACAGCGGGGAAGGCGGCGAGGACCCAGAACGCTACACCCTCCTCCCCAACGGTGACGACCGCTGCAGTGCCATCAAACAGATCGCCAGCGGGCGCTTCGGCGTGACGGCTGAATACCTGGCGCACGCCCGTGACCTGCAGATCAAGATCGCCCAAGGCGCGAAGCCCGGCGAGGGCGGCCAGTTGCCGGGCGCCAAGGTCTATCCCTGGGTGGCCAAGACTCGGCACTCCACCCCCTACGTCACACTGATCTCTCCGCCGCCCCATCACGATATCTACTCCATCGAGGACATCAAGCAGTTGATGTACGACCTGAAGTGCGCCAACCCCGACGCTCGCATCTCGGTGAAGCTGGTGTCGGAAGTGGGCGTGGGAACGGTGGCGGCCGGAGTGGCCAAGGGCCACGCCGACATGATCCTCATCAGTGGATACGACGGCGGCACCGGGGCGGCACCGCTCTCCTCCGTACGGCACGCCGGCATGCCCTGGGAGTTGGGGCTGGCTGAGACCCAGCAGACGCTGGTCATCAACGGCCTACGCAGCAGGGTGAGACTGCAGACCGACGGCGGACTGAAGACAGGACGCGATGTGATCATCGCCGCCATGCTGGGCGCTGAGGAGTTCGGCTTCGCGACGGCTGTCCTGGTGGTCCTCGGTTGCGTCATGATGCGCTGCTGTCACAAGAACACCTGTCCGGTCGGCATCGCCACACAGGACCCCGACCTGCGCGACTTCTTCAAAGGCAGGCCGGAGCATGTGGTCAATTATCTGACCATGGTCGCCCGCGAGGCGCGTGGCTACATGGCTGAGCTCGGCGTCCGTCGCATGGACGACCTGGTGGGACGTTCCGACCTGCTCGAGACGAACGAGGCCATCGACTTCTGGAAGGCCCGCAACCTGGACTTCTCTCGGATCTTCCATCGCGTCGACGCTCCCGCGGAGCAGATGCGCCATACCGAGGACCAAGACCACGAGTTGGAGACCTCTCTCGACAACGACATCCTCCCCCTCGTGGAGGAAGCCATAGCGAATGCCACGCCCACGACCGTCGAACTCCCCATCCGCAATGTGCACCGCGCGACGGGCACCATCGTCTCGGGACGCATCGCACGCATGTACGGAGGCGAGGGTCTGCCTCCGGACACCCTCAGCCTCAATTTCAGAGGGTCTGCGGGACAGAGTTTCGCCGCCTTCTGCTCCAGGGGCATGACCCTCACGTTGGAGGGCGAGGCCAACGACTATCTGGGCAAGGGTCTCTCGGGAGCCAAGGTGGTCGTCAAACCGGCCCCGGGCTCAGACTTCGACCCCGCGCAGAACATCATCGTCGGCAACGTGGCCCTATACGGAGCCACCGAGGGCGAAGTCTACATCTGCGGACTGGCCGGAGAACGCTTCGCCATCCGCAATAGCGGAGCACACGCGGTGGTCGAGGGAGTGGGCGACCACGGCTGTGAATACATGACCGGAGGACGCGTGGCCATCCTCGGACCCACGGGCGTCAACTTCGCCGCCGGCATGAGCGGCGGCATCGCTTACGTCTTCGACGAGACGGGGCTCTTCGACGACCGCTGCAATCTGGGCATGGTGGACCTGGAGCTATTGACCGACCCCACCGACCAGAATGAACTCCACCAGATGATCGAGGATCATCTGCGCCATACCGGCAGCGGGCGCGCGCAGAGCATCCTCGATGATTGGGACCAATGTCTGGGACATTTCGTGAAGGTCTTCCCCACGGAATACAAGCGGGCCCTTGGTAGGCTCAGCCGGGAAGACGAGGCTGTGGAGAGACAAGAAGCGGTGACGGACTGACACATGTCTAGAGAACGTGACTTCCTCGATGTCGAACGACAGGACGTGGCCTACAGGCCCGCGGCCGAGCGGGTGAGCGACTTCAAAGCCGTTGACATCCCGTTGTCGGAGGCTGAGATCAAGGTCCAGGCTTCCCGATGCATGAACTGCGGCACTCCCTTCTGTCACGCCTCGATCACCGGTTGCCCCTTGGGCAATGTCGTCCCCGAGTTCAACGCCTGCGTCTACGCCGAGCGATGGAACGAAGCGCTCGATTTACTCCTGCAGACCAATTGCTTCCCAGAATTCACGGGAAGGATCTGCCCTGCCCCGTGCGAGGGTGCATGTGTGCTGGGAGTCATACGTCCGGCTGTGAACATATGCAAGATCGAACTCGCCATCATCGAGCATGCCTTCCAGAGCGGTTATATCGCTACGGCGCGCCCGCGCCCGAGCCTGACCGAGCGCGTCGCCGTCATTGGCTCCGGACCGGCTGGGTTGGCCACCGCGCATGTACTCAGTCAGGCGGGGGTCAACGTCACCGTCTACGAAAAGGCCGCTCAACCGGGGGGGCTTCTGCGCTACGGTATCCCCGACTTCAAGCTCGAGAAGTGGGTCATCGACCGGCGTCTGGACCTGATGAAGGAACAGGGAGTGGTGTTCGAGTGCGGGGTGGATGCGGGAGACGATGTTTCCTGCCGCTTCTTGGGCGACCGCTTCGACGCCATCGTCCTTGCTACCGGGGCGGGCATCCCGCGCGATCTCAACGTCCCAGGTAGGGAGTTGCAGGGGATCCATTTCGCCATGGACTTCCTGACCCAGCAGAACCGTCTCGTGGCGGGCGAGTCCGGAGACGATGAGAGGGGCATCTCGGCCCAGGGCAAGAACGTCGTGGTGATCGGCGGTGGCGACACGGGTTCCGACTGCATCGGCACCTCCTGGCGCCAGGGTGCCAAGCAGGTGGTCCAGCTGGAGATCCTGTCCGAGCCGCCGGCCGTGCGCGCCGAGTCCACCCCTTGGCCGCAGTGGCCACTCATGCGCCGCGACTCGAGCAGCCACAAGGAAGGCGATACCCGCCGCTACTGGAGCATCGACACGACCGCCTTCGCAGGCAAGGACGGTCGGGTGGAGCACGTCCGATGCGCGCAGGTGGAGTGGGTGGAGGGCGACACCCGTGGGCAGGTGTGTCCACGTCGCGTCCAGGGCTCGGATCTCGACTTCGAGGCCGACCTGGTACTGCTGGCGATGGGCTTCGTCGGCCCCGGTCCCACGTGCCTCATAGATGACCTGGGCGTCGAGAAGGACGGCCGCGGCTTCCTCACCCGGGACAGTCGGCATATGACCACCGCCCAGGACGTCTTCGTCACGGGCGATATGCAGAGCGGTCCGTCGCTCGTGGTGCGCGCCATAGCCGACGGCATGCTGACCGCCCGCAGGGTGATGGACCATCTGAACATCGGCTGCTAGGACCGATTACGGAGCCCCGCCAATCCTTGGCCATCCGTATAGTGGAGTACACATAATCTAGGCCAACCGGCTACGTGTGGACAAGATGTCCGCTGCTATGATGCTGGCGACCATACGTCAGCAATCACTCTTGGGACTTACGCAACAGGGAAAGGAGCCACTGCAATGGCGGAAAAGCTGACCAAGGAGGACGTCCTTCGCATTGTCGAGGACCGGCAGATCAAGTTCGTGCGCTTTTGGTTCACGGACGTCCTCGGCTCTCTCAAGAGCTTCGCCGTGACCCCGGCCGAGCTAGAGGGTGCTTTTGACGAAGGGATGGGCTTCGACGGGTCCTCTATCCAGGGCTTCTCCCGCATCGAGGAATCCGATATGGTCGCGTACCCGGACCCCAGCACCTTCGCTCTGCTGCCCTGGCGTGCAGGAGCGGGCGGAACGGCCCGTATGTTCTGCGAGATCCGCACCCCGAACGGTGAACCCTACGACGGCGATCCCCGCAACGTCCTCAAGAAGGTAGTGGCGAAAGCCGAGTCCATGGGCTACACCATGAACGTCGGCCCCGAACTCGAGTTCTTCTACTTCCGCGATAGCTGTGGCACCGAGGTCTTGGATCAGGGTGGTTATTTCGACCTCACCACGCTGGATGCGGGTAGCGACCTTCGCCGCGACACCATCAACGCGCTGCATGCTCTGGGCATCCAGGTGGAGTATTCTCACCACGAGGTAGCTCCCTCCCAGCACGAGATCGACCTTCGCTACAAAGACGTGGCCACCATGGCCGACCAAGTCATGACCTATCGCCTCACGGTGAAAGAGATCGCGGCCGCCCACGGCGTCTACGCGACCTTCATGCCCAAGCCCATCCACGGTGTGAATGGCTCGGGCATGCACGTGCACCAGTCGCTCTTCGAGGGCAACAAGAACGCCTTCTTCGATGCCAACGACGAGCACAACCTCTCCAAGGTTGGCAAGGCGTACATCGCCGGACTGCTCAAGTACGTGAAGGATATCTGCCTGATCACCAACCAGTGGGTCAACTCCTACAAGCGGCTCGTCCCCGGCTACGAAGCGCCCGTCTACATCTGCTGGTCGCGGTCTAACCGCTCCGCCATGGTACGCGTGCCCCTCTACAAGCCCGGCAAGGAGAACGCCACCCGGGTCGAACTCCGCAATCCCGACCCGTCCTGCAACCCTTACCTCGCTTTCGCCGCCATGCTGGCTGCGGGCCTGAAAGGCATCGAGGAGGGACTCGAACTCCCAGCGGAGTCGAGCGACAACATCTTCGAGATGACCGAGGCCGAGCGGCTGAAGGCCGGCATTGGCTCCCTGCCCGAGGACCTTTTCCAGGCCATCAAGGAGTTCGAGAGGTCCGATTTCGTCCGCGAAGCGCTGGGCGACCATGTCTGTGACTACCTCATCCGCAACAAGTGGGCGGAGTGGAACGAGTACAAGGCTCTGGTCACCGAGTACGAGGTGAAACGCTACCTGCCCGTGCTCTAGACGGCCACCCTGCTGTGCCCCCGGTGGCCGCTGACGCCGCCGGGGGTCCCCTCTACGGGGTCTGGGCGCCCGGCATCAGCCGGGCGCCCCTTTGTTTCCCGGTCCTCGTCTCCCTCCCCCGCGAGCCCCACTTCACGCACACGCCGTGAGTAGTGCGACCCGCGGCGCGCGCGACGCTATACTGACTTTCGAGTGACCCCTCAAGCCCGAGGAGGAGCGATGGACCACCGTTTGACCACCACCTGCCTCACCCTGCCCGGCTACAGGGTGATCCAGACTCTCGGCGTAGTGCGCGGCGTGACCGTGCGGGCGCGCTGGATCGGGAGTCAGGTCACCGCCTCCCTGCGCACCTTGGGCGGGGGACGCATCCCGGAGTACATCGAGCTCTGCGAGCAGACACGGGCCGAGGCCTTCGCCTGGATGGTGCAGCACGCCGAGCAGATGGGGGCTAACGCCGTGTTGGCCGTGAGGTACGACGCCACCGATTTGGGGAACAACATGACCGAGGTACTCGCCTACGGGACGGCCGCCATCGTCGAGCCGGACTGATCACCACCCAGTACCGACAAGACACGAACCCACTACCGACAAGACACGAGAGTCAAGGAAAGGCCCATGAAGAAGATCGACTTCGAGACCCATTTCATCACCCAGGAGTGGTACGACACCCTCTCCTCCAACCCCGGCTACCCCCGGTTCGAACGCTCAGATGAAGGGTTTCTCCGCCTGTGTTATCAGCCTGATGCGCGGGAACCCTTCAGTGAAGCCCTCATCGAGAGGCTCCTCGATGTGGACTCTGGGCGCCTGGCGGCCATGGACGCGGCCGGCATCGACGTGGCCGTGATGTCGCTCACCGCGCCTGGCGTGGAGCAACTCGAGCCCGGTCTGGGCACGCGACTGGCCCGCAACGCCAATGACGCTCTGGCGGCGGCGATCGACAAGCACCCGGACCGCTTCCAGGGCTACGCGGCTCTGGCCGTCAAGGACATCGCTGCAGCCGTCGAGGAACTCGAGCGCGCAGTGAAAGAACTGGGCATGATCGGGTGGAAGACGCACAGCAACTACGGCGACTCCTACCTAGACGAGAAGCGGTACTGGCCAATCTTGCAGAAGTGTGCCGAGTTGGGTGCCCCCATCTACCTGCATCCTACGACACCCAAGATCCCCGAGTTCTGGACCTACGGCGTGGCCTTGGCGGGTCCTCCCTTCGGCTTCGGGCTGGAGACGGCCCTTGCCGCCATGCGCCTGGTGCTCAGCGGAGCCTTTGACGCCTTCCCGGGCCTGAAAGTGGTCCTGGGCCATCTCGGAGAGGGGCTGCCCTTCCTGATGCAGCGCATGGACTGGGCCTTTGACCGACCGCACGCCAAGGCCGACAAGGGCGCGGTGGTGGCGATCGAGCGCAAGCCCAGCCGGTACTTCCTCGATGACTTCATGGTCACCACCAGCGGCAACTATCTGCCCGCGGCGTTCAGGTGCACTCGGGAGGCGCTGGGTATGGACCGGATAATGTTCGGCACCGACTACCCCTATGAGGACCTGGACGAAGCCTTCGCCTTCCTCGATGGACTGAAACTGTCGCCCGAGGAGCAGGAGGCCTTGTTCGAGGGCAACGCCCGTCGCTTCGGGTCGACCTTCTGACCAGAGTCGCGCCCGGACCTGAGAGCATGAACGGCCCCGGGCCCGGCGACATCGCCGGGCCCGGGGCTTCGAGAAGGGATGTGATTCTGCAGGGGGCAGCTCAAGCCAGAGCCGCCACCCCCGTCTCGCCTGTGCGAATACGCAGGCACTCCTCCATCTCCAAGACGAATATCTTGCCGTCGCCGATGGTGCCCGTGTGTGCACCCCGCGTGATGGCGTCGACCGTCTGCCACACCTTGGTGTTGCTCACCGCGATCTCGATCTTGATCTTGTGAAGTAGCCCTCCCCGTTCCACGTGGCTGCGATAGACCTCGGCCACACCCTTCTGGCGGCCGCGGCCCATGACGTCGGAGACGGTCATCAGATTGATCTCTTCCTCGGTCAAGGCTTCGATCACAGAGTCCAGCCGGTCGGGTTGAATGATTGCGATGACGTATTTCACTCGTGGCTCCTATCTGTTCCCTGCGTGGTGACCCGCGCGCTATCCGCTTCGAAGAGACCTGAGAGTCCACACACAGGCGCTCTGCCCTGATGCCGATGATAGCAACGTCGGCGAGAGCGACACGCGTGCCGAGCGTGAGTTGATTCTAGAAGAGAGAGGTCGGCCTTGCATCGTCCGGAAGACAAGACGTGCGGGCCAGCTTCTTCGCCATTTGTCCCAAGCCGGTCTGCGAAGCGTGACCCAGAGAGCACTCGCGACCCCCGTGAATGATGACCCGCACGTACCAACTGAACGAGGGAGCTTATGCTAATGGCCAATCAACTGGGGCGGTGATATTCTGACAGCATGCCTGTGACCGTCAGACAGATACTCCAACTGGACGTGCTCCAGGATGCCAAGCTCCTCGCCGGTGAGGAGGGGCTGGATCGCCACATGGGATCCGTCACGGTGGGCGAGGTGCCCGACATCGCCGACTGGCTCTCGGGCGGTGAGATGGTGCTGTCCACCATGTTCGCCGTCAAGGGCGATGTCGGCCGCCAACTGGAGTTCTGTAGGCGAGTCATGTTGGCGGGGGCGGCGGCTCTTTTCGTCAAGACCACCCGCTTCTTGGAGAGCCTGCCCCCCGAGGTCATCGAACTGGCCGACAAACGGAAGTTCCCCATAGTCGAAGTGCCCCAAGGTCTTCGCTGGACCAAGCTCATGCAGGATGCCACTGAGGTGATCATCAACCAACAGGCTACGCAGTTGGAGAAGTCGCAGGAGATCCATCGGAACCTTCTCGGGGTGGTAATACGCGGCGGAGGCTGGCAAGAGTTGGCCGGGGAATCGTCGCGGTTACTGGAGGCGCCCGTGATCTTCCTGGACGTATCGCTGGAGGAACTCTCCTCGGCGTCTCCCGGCGAGGGCACACTGAACCTCCAGGAATCCTTCCGCCGGCCCGACATCCGGGACAGGTTTCGGACACTGGGACGTAGTGGCCGCCTGTTTCACGTGCAAGAGCCCGACTTTGCCGGCATGTACGTCTTGCCCATAATCGCCGGCCACAGAACCCAAGGCTACATGTGCGCCCTCAGTGATCATCCTGAACTCACGCGCATGGAGACGATGGTGCTCGAACACGCCGCCACGATCGCCACCCTGGAGATGGCGCAAGATAGGGTGCGATTCGAGACCGAGGTGCGGCTGAAGGGAGACTTCCTCGATGACCTCGTCAGCGGAGGCGGCGCGACACCAGCCTCCCTACTCAGGCGAGGTTCCTTTCTCGGTTGTGACCTCACGCAAGGAGCGACGGTCATCATCTTGGCCGTGGATGAGTTCGAGGGCTTCGTCTCCCGACATGGACTGGACCAAGAGGAGCTCGATCGGCGCGTGGAAAGGTTCTTCTCCCGCTGCTCCCGCTATGTGTCATCCGCCGAGGTGTCCTCGCTCGTGAGCCTCAAGTCGGGACACGTGGTGGTCTTCTTATGTGGCCGCAGCGCGCAGGAGTCGGCTACGGTGATTCGCATGACCAAAGTCCTCCAAGGCTTCGGTCAGACCGAGGCGGAGGTCAGTGTCTCTGCGGGGATCAGCGGCTTCATGGCCGACTCCTCCCAACTGGGCAGGGGCTATCAGGAGGCGCTGGTGGCTCTGAAAGTGAGCCGCAAACTCCACGGTCCAGGCACGTCCCTCCACTTCGGCGACGTGGGCAGCTACCGCCTGCTGCTCGACATATGGGAGAGGGATCCCGAACAGGTCCGAGCGCTCTACGAGGAGTCCATCGGTCCCGTCGACCGCTACGACGAGGCCAACGGCACGCATCTCACCCAGACGCTCATGACCTTTTTCGCCAACAACGAGAGCCTGACCAAGACGGCGTCTGAGCTCTATGCTCACCGCCACACCGTCCGCTACCGGTTGGAGAAGATCGCCGAAGTCAGTGGACTGAGCGTATTCCAGACCGAGCACAAGGAGCGTCTGGGTCTGGGCCTCAAGGCCCGCAGCTTGTTCATCGACTGATACCGTCTCCCCTCCTCCCCGCTTCCGCCGCCCGCTCTTCCTTGCGATTCCCGCAAAATGCGACCTTGTACTTATCCATATGTACAATTCCGGTTGCCGCGCTTTCATACTGATGTAGGTGACGCCCTCCCTCATCCCAAGCCCTAATTGATTGGCATACCGTGGGCGGGTCGCCTTGCGGCGATCGACCCGCACCGACCGCGCACAGGGAGTGTAAACATGGCAGGTATAGACACAGGAGATACGGCATGGATGCTTGTCAGCACGGCACTTGTCATGCTGATGACTCCGGGACTGGCCTTCTTCTACGGAGGCTTGGTCAGGCGTAAGAACATACTCTCCATCATGATGCAGTGCTTCATGTTGATAGGCGTCATCAGCATCCAGTGGGTCCTGTTCGGCTACAGTCTGGCCTTCGGTCCCGACCACGCAGGATTGATAGGCGGACTGAGTTGGGCCGGGCTAAACGGCGTGGGGCTTGATCCCAACCCCGACTATGCCGCCACCATCCCCCACCAACTCTTCATGATCTTCCAGATGATGTTCGCCGTCATCACGCCGGCCCTCATCATCGGCGCCTTCGCCGAGCGGATGAAGTTCAGCGCCTTCCTGGTGTTCTCCTTCCTGTGGGCCACCATCGTCTACGATCCCATGGCCCACTGGGTATGGGGCGTGGGCGGCATCCTGCGCGAACTGGGCGCTCTCGACTTCGCAGGCGGCATCGTGGTGCACATCAGTGCCGGCATGGGCGCTCTGGCAGCGGCACTGTTTCTGGGAAAGAGACGTGGGTATCCCGCCGATATGTCTCCCCCCCACAACCTCCCCTTCGCCATCCTGGGCGCGGCTCTGCTGTGGTTCGGCTGGTTCGGCTTCAACGCCGGTAGTGCTCTGGGCGCCAACGGCCTCAGCGTCTCCGCCTTCGTGGCCACGCACATGAGCGGGGCTGCAGCGGCGCTCGCCTGGGCCACGGTCGAGTGGGTGCGGGGCAAACGACCAACCGCGCTCGGCACCATTTCGGGGGCCATCGCCGGTTTGGCATGTATCACGCCCGCATCCGGCTTCGTCACACCCCTTGCGGCCATCGCCATCGGCCTCATAGCCGGCCTGGTGTGCTACGTGGCCGTGGTGGTCGTCAAAGCCAAGCTGGGCTACGACGACTCCCTCGACGCCTTCGGCGTGCATGGCATCGGGGGGGTGCTGGGCGTCCTGCTGGTTGGCGTCTTCGCCGCCCAAGCAGTCAACCCCGCCGGCGCCAACGGACTCATCCATGGAGAGGGACGCCAACTCCTACTGCAGTTCATCGCCATCGCCGGCTGCACCGCCTATTCCTTCATACTCTCCTTCGGACTCCTCAAGCTCGTGGACAAGGTGGTCGGCCTGCGCGTCACCCCGCATCAGGAGAACATCGGTCTCGACCTGACGCAGCACAGCGAGTCCGCCTACACACTCGTGGGCTGACGATCCTACGAATGTACAAAATAGACGTCCCGAGCTTGGATGTTGGGACATCGCCGCGAGCTTCCTTTGCGGGTGTAATAGTGCTGTCGCACGCGCCGTCGACAGGGGCCCAAGCCCCTCGGCAGTGCGACAGACAGCACCGACCGCGCACAGGGAGTGTAAACATGGCAGGTATAGACACAGGAGATACGGCATGGATGCTTGTCAGCACGGCACTTGTCATGCTGATGACTCCGGGACTGGCCTTCTTCTACGGAGGCTTGGTCAGGCGTAAGAACATACTCTCCATCATGATGCAGTGCTTCATGTTGATAGGCGTCATCAGCATCCAGTGGGTCCTGTTCGGCTACAGTCTGGCCTTCGGTCCCGACCACGCAGGATTGATAGGCGGACTGAGTTGGGCCGGGCTAAACGGCGTGGGGCTTGATCCCAACCCCGACTATGCCGCCACCATCCCCCACCAACTCTTCATGATCTTCCAGATGATGTTCGCCGTCATCACGCCGGCCCTCATCATCGGCGCCTTCGCCGAGCGGATGAAGTTCAGCGCCTTCCTGGTGTTCTCCTTCCTGTGGGCCACCATCGTCTACGATCCCATGGCCCACTGGGTATGGGGCGTGGGCGGCATCCTGCGCGAACTGGGCGCTCTCGACTTCGCAGGCGGTACCGTGGTGCACATCAACGCCGGTATGGCCGCCCTCGCAGCCGCGCTCGTCATCGGCCGCCGCAAAGGCTATCCGGACACCTCTCCCCCCCACAACCTCCCCTTCGCCATCCTGGGCGCGGCTCTGCTGTGGTTCGGCTGGTTCGGCTTCAACGCCGGTAGTGCTCTGGGCGCCAACGGCCTCAGCGTCTCCGCCTTCGTGGCCACGCATCTGGGAGCAGCGGGTGCAGCCGTTGCCTGGGCCACCCTCGAGTGGATAACGCGCCGCCGGCCCACCGCGCTCGGTATCATCTCCGGCGCCGTGGCCGGCCTCGTCGCCATCACGCCCGCATCCGGCTTCGTCACACCCCTTGCGGCCATCGCCATCGGCCTCATAGCCGGCCTGGTGTGCTACGTGGCCGTGGTGGTCGTCAAAGCCAAGCTGAGCTACGACGACTCCCTCGACGCCTTCGGCGTGCACGGCATCGGCGGCATGGTGGGAGCGCTCCTCACAGGTCTCTGGGCTACAACGGTGATCAACCCGGCGGGCGCGGATGGCCTCTTTCACGGAAATCCTAAGCAACTCCTGCTGCAGTTCATCGCCATCGCCGGCTGCGCCGCCTACTCCTTCATACTCTCCTTCGGGCTCCTCAAGCTCATCGACAAGGTAGTCGGCCTGCGCGTGACCACGGATCAGGAGAACATCGGTCTCGACCTGACGCAGCACAGCGAGTCCGCCTACACCATCGTCGCATAGCCGCGAGGAGACGAGAATGAAATACATCATCGCCATCATCCAGCCAGACCGTCTCGACGAAGTGATCGAAGCCCTCACCGACGCCGAGGTCAATCTCATGTCCGTGTCGGACATCATGGGGCGCGGACGGCAGAAGGGCGTGGCTGAGGTCTACCGCAGCCACGTGGAGCGAGGAGGACTGCTGCGCAAGCTCAAGATCGAGATCGGAGTGAACGACGAGTTCGTCGACGCCGCCATGGCGGCCATCATCAGGGGCGCGAGGACCGGCAACATCGGCGACGGAAAGATCTTCGTCCTCGACCTCGACGATTGTGTGCGCATCCGCACAGGCGAAACCGGTCCCGTCGCGATAGGATAGCTACGTCAGTCAGCATCGGCGCGCGGAGTCGCATACTACTGAGACAGCAGGTCCGTCTCTGACCGCTGAGGCGGACCCGGCCGACCGGCCGGGTCCGCCTCCCTCGCGGCGCTTCTGTGGGAGGTAAGGCCTTGAGCTCCGAACTCGGTCACGAACTGGAACTGTGGACACTGGTACCTTTCGTACTGATGCTCCTGAGCATCGCCATACTTCCCCTGGTCGCCGGTCACTGGTTCCACAGCAACCGCAACAAGGCCATCATCTCAGCGGTCCTGGGTGTGCCCACGCTCATCTACCTGTTCGCCCAGTACGGGTCGCTGGGGATGGAGGTGGCCGCGGGAACCGCTGAGGAGTATGTGGCCTTCATCATCCTGCTCCTGGCTCTCTTCACTATCTCAGGGGGTATCTACCTCACCGGTAACCTGGTCGCGACTCCCCGGGTCAACCTCACCTTTCTGGTCACCGGCGCAGTCTTGGCGAGCTTCGTGGGCACCATGGGTGCCTCCATGCTGCTCATCCGTCCCCTGCTCCGGGCGAACTCCGAGCGCAAACATGCGCGCCATACGGTTGTGTTCTTCATCTTCGCCGTCTCCAACATGGGTGGCATGCTGACGCCTCTCGGAGACCCCCCGCTCTTCCTGGGCTTCTTGCGCGGGGTTCCTTTCGCTTGGACACTCCAACTGTGGCCCCAGTGGCTTCTGGGAATCGGATTGGTCCTCCTCGTGTACGCCTTCGTCGAGGTCTTTCAGTACAGGCGCGAGCCCGCCCAGGCACGCCGTTGGGACGAGGCCGACTACGTCCCCATGCGCCTCAAAGGAGCTTTGAATATCGCCTTGTTCGCAGCAGTCATAGTGACTGTGGTTCTCTCGGGTCAACTCGGTGACATCGGGGAGGGCATCCACTTCCCCTTCGTACGCGAGGTCATACTCATAGTGTTGGTCGTCCTGTCGCTGAAGCTGGGGCCGCGAGGGCCCCGGGCGGCCAACCACTTCAGTTGGGCGCCAATGGTCGAGGTGGCCGTGCTCTTCGCCGGCATCTTCGCCACCATGATCCCCGCGCTGGCTCTTCTGGAGGCGAAGGGAGAGACGATTGGCATCACCGAGCCCTGGCAGTACTTCTGGCTCACCGGGGGACTATCATCGTTCCTCGACAACGCCCCCACGTACCTCGCTTTCACCTCCGTTGCCCAAGGCCAGGTGGGAGTCGCCACCATCGGGGGACTGACGTCCACGCAGCTCATTCCGGGACTCGGCCTCGCACCGGCCGACTTCTTGGCGGCGATATCCGTGGGCGCTGTGATGATGGGCGCCAACACCTACATCGGGAACGCCCCCAATCTGACGGTCCGATGCATCGCGGAAGATTCCGGCCTGCGTATGCCCTCGTTCCTGGGCTACATGGCCTGGTCGATGGGAATCCTCATCCCGGTCTTCGCCATCGTCAGCTTGGTGTTCTTCCTCTAGATGAGAATGCAGCAGCAGAACCCACGGGGCCCCGCGATGCCGGGGTAGTCCGGCCGGATGACGTGGTAACCTATCGAGGTTGCGTTGAAGCTTGGCGGTCAAGCCGCGGCGACCCCTTGTGGGGCGCATCGAAGCGGCTTCCCGTATGGTACCCACCGCTCGCCCGCATGGCGGCGGAGCCGGGGCTGCGTCCTGGTCGTCGGGAGACCGGGAACCGCCTTATTGCGGAGGGCTGTTCGAGAGATTATGGCTACGCTTGGGATTGACATCGGCTGCATAAGCGTGAAGATCGCCCTTGTGGGCACCACAGCAGAGCGGGACACCTTCACCGAGATAGCTGCATCTACCGATCTTTTTCAGGATCCGAACTGCGAGGGGCGGGTATCCCCCAGCCCTGGTTCGCCACCTGTTCTGGCGACGAAGTACCGTCGCATCAAGGGTAGTCCGACGGAGACCGCTCGGGCGCTCCTTGAACAGGTCATCTCGGTCCTCCCTGAAGGGTTCGTGACCGCCGCGGGCGTCACGGGCACGGGTGGCCGCCTCGCCGGAGTCCTGTTGGACCTCCCCTATGAGAACGAGTTCAAAGCCATCGCCAGAGCCGTAGGCACGCTACATCCTGATATCAGCACCGTCTTCGAGATGGGCGGCGAGACCTCCAAATTCATCCGTTTGGAGACCGATGCGGCTTCCGGTCGCGTAGGCATCGCCGACTACGGCACCAACGGAGACTGCGCGGCTGGGACCGGCTCCTTCATGGACCAGCAGGCCAATCGCCTCCTCTACGACATCGAGGACGTGGGCGACATCGTAGGGGGCGCGGGCAAGGCCGCCTCTATCGCGGGACGTTGCTCGGTCTTCGCGAAGTCGGACATGATCCACGCCCAGCAGAAGGGCTACCGGCCCCCTGAGGTCTTGAAAGGCCTCTGCAACGCGGTGGTGCGTAACTACCGCGGCACCATAACCAAGGGCAAAGACGTCAGCGGACGCGTGGCCTTCATCGGCGGGGTGGCGGCAAACCAAGGTGCCGTGGTCGCCCTGCGCGAGGCCTTCGAGATGGACGAAGAGAGCCTGGTCATCCCCGCCTACTACGCCTGGATGGGAGCCATCGGCTCGGCCCTCACCGCGGCCGACGAGATGGCCGGCGTGGAGATGGTCACCATCAACGCCGACCGGCTGGCCCAGGGTCAGGCCGCGGAGTTCGAGACCAGCGAAGCTCTGTCCATGGAGCGCGTGATCTTACTGCGTGACCGCGTGAAACCGTACGAGTTCCCGTCCGAGGGTAAGGTCGGGGTCTACATGGGCATCGACGTCGGCTCGGTCTCCACGAATCTCGTGCTCCTCGACGAAGCCGGTGAGGTGGTCAAAGAGATCTATGTCAAGACCGACGGCCGCCCCGTCGAAGTGGTCAACAAGGGTCTGGCGGACATCTGGAACGAGATGGGACCACGGCTGGACATCTTGGGCGTCGCCACCACCGGATCGGGCCGCGAACTCATCGGTGAACTTCTGGGCGCGGACACCGTCAACGACGAGATCACCGCGCACAAGACGGGAGCGACCTTCATCGGGCGCAAGCTCATCGACCGAGTCCCCGACACCATCTTTGAGATCGGTGGACAGGACTCCAAGTTCATCAGTCTGCAGGACGGTATCGTAGTCGACTTCGCCATGAACGAGGCCTGCGCCGCCGGCACGGGCTCCTTCCTCGAAGAGCAGGCGGAGAAGCTGGGCATCAGCATCATCGGGGAGTTCGCCGAACTGGCCCTGTCATCGCCGGCGCCCGTGCGCCTTGGCGAACGCTGCACCGTCTTCATGGAGCGCGACGTCAACTCCTACCTGCAGCGAGGAGCGAACAAAGAGGCCCTGGTGGCCGGACTCGCCTACTCCATCGCCTACAACTACCTCAACCGTCTCGTGGGGCAGCGACACATCGGTGACACCATCTACTTCCAGGGTGGTACGGCCTACAACGACGCCGTGGCTGCGGCCTTCAGCATGATCTTGGGCAAAGATATCGTCGTACCTCCCCACAACGGCGTGGTGGGAGCCATAGGGGTGGCGCTTCTGGCTCGCGAGAAGATGTCGGCCACGGGTGCGCCCTCCCGGTTCCGGGGATGGGATATCGAACAGGTCGACTACAAAGTGCGCGAGTTCACCTGCAAGGGTTGCAGCAACGAGTGTGACATCCGCCAGTTCACCATCGGCGAGGAGAAGACCTACTGGGGCGACAAATGCTCCGACCGCTACCGCAAACGAGCCAAGGTCGACAAGGAGCCCGTCATTCGGGACCTTGTCGCTTTCAGGGACGCCCTCTTCTGCTCCTACGTCACCGAGTCGGAGGACACCTCGCTCCTGCTGCGCAGCGGCGCGGACGCCCCCAGGGGCACCATGGGCATCCCACGGACCATGTATACGTATGACCGCCTGCCTTTCTGGGCCACCTTCTTCAAGACCTGCGGGTTCGACATCGCGCTCTCACGTCAGACCGACAAGAACATCCGGAGCATGGGCATCGAGCACACGGTGGCCGAGCCTTGCTTCCCCATCCGAGTGGCCCACGGCCACGTGGTCGAACTCCTGGAAGCGGGTGTGGACCATGTGTTCGTCCCCAACCAGTTGAACGAAGAGACCGATGACCCCGGCATCGAGTCCCACGCCTGCCCCTGGGGACAGACCCTCCCCCACGTGATGCGTTTGGCCCCGCGCTTCGAGGACCAGGGCTCTCGCTTCTTCACCCCCACCATCCATTTCCGGCGCGGACCTGAGTATGTACGCCGGACCCTGCAGGCCGACATGCGAAGGTTCGGAGTCCCCGGGCACTTGGTCGAACAGGCCCTCAAGGAAGCGTACGAGGCCCAGGCCGACTTCCGTGCCCGGTTGCTGAGCGCAGGAGCCGACGCTCTGTCGACCCTTGAAGAGCACGACGAACTCGGCATCGTCCTTGTCGGACGTCCGTACAACATCTACGACGCGGGCGTCAACATGGATATCCCCGCCAAGCTGCGCAATTACTACGGGGTGAACATCATCCCCCTGGAGTTCCTCCCCATCTGGGGCAGGGACACTCGGGAGGTCACCCCCAACATGTTCTGGAACTACGGGCGCAAGATCCTGCAGACGGCTCAGGTGGTGGCTGATCACCCCAAACTGCACATCATCTACATGACCAACTTCAAGTGCGGGCCGGACTCATATGTGAAGCACTTCATGGGTGCCGCCTCCTCCGAGCCCTTCCTTGTGCTCCAATTCGATGAGCACACCAATGACGCCGGTGCCATGACCCGTTGCGAGGCCTATCTCGACAGCAAGGGATTCCTGCGCTGGTGGGCCCGAGGAGACAAGGCGACGAGGGAAACGGTGAGGGAGACCTAGGTGGATATCGAGACCGCGACCAAGGGCGGCAACGGCAAGACCGAGCGGGAAGCTGCTCTGGCCGCCCTGGCAGCCGTTCCCAAACCGGTGGCTGCCCAGGGTGCCGACACAAGCCCGGTCGAGACCAGCATCGAGGTCAAGGACCGCACCCTCTGGCTCTGCCGCATGCCCTACGGGGGCTCGCGCATGCTGGCCGCCGCTTTCTGCTCCATCGGTCTCGACACCCGAGTGACTCCCGAGGAGGATTCCCGCACCCTGGAACTGGGGGGCAAGTACACCTCGGGCGACGAGTGCTACCCCCAGCGCATCGTTCTCGGCGATTACATGAAACTCCTGGAGGACGAGAGCCTCGACCCCAAAAAGACGGCGTTCCTCCTCCCCACGGCCAACGGCCCCTGCCGTTTCGGCCAGTACGTGGGCCTACTGCGCCGCGTCCTTGACGAACAGGGCTATGAGGATGTGGCCATCCTTTCGTTCACTTCCGCCGACGGCTACGCCGGCGTCGGCGAGCAGGCCTCGGAACTCATCCGCACCGCTTGGCGCGCGGTCTTGGTGCAGGACATCCTCATGAAGTTGTTGCTCATGACCCGACCCTACGAGGTCGAGACCGGAGAGACCGACAGGGTCTACCACCAGTCGCTCGACCTCATGGCCGGTATCGTCGCCCGGCAAGGCGTGGGCAAGAAGGAACAGATGGCCGACCTCAAGGCGGGGCTTCTGCGATGCAAGCGCTCCTTCCTCGACATCCCGATCGAGAAGGAGGATCGCCCTCTTATCGGTATTGTGGGCGAGATCTTCTGCCGCCTCAACACCTTCGCCAACAACGAACTCATCCGGCACGTGGAGGCCCAGGGAGGCGAGTGCTGGCTGGCGGGAGTCGGTGAATGGGTGTGGTACACCAACGAGGAGGCCTTCCGGCGCCATCGGGAGGAAAGAAGCCGTCGCAGCAAGGACTGGCTGAAGACCTACATCACCGCGCGCATCATGCACGGCGATGAGAACGCCCTCATGGCCGACTTCCACGACGTGTTCGCACACCACCCTGAGCCGCACGTGACCAAGGTGCTCGAATACGCCAAGCCGTACCTGCCTCAGACGGGCGCGCTCGGCGAGATGGTGCTCTCCACCGGGGGCGCCGTCTACCTCTACAACCAGGGCGCGGACGGTGTCATCGATATCAGCCCCTTCACGTGCATGAACGGCATCGTCACCGAGGCCATCTATCCTCGGGTGAGCAAGGATCACGACACCATCCCCATCCGGGTCTTCTACTTCGACGGCACTCACAGCGACCTCGATCGCGACGTGGGCATCTTCTTGGAACTGGCGAAGACCTACCAGCGCCGCAAGAAGATAGCGCGGCCGTAGCCCCCGTACCCATGAGGCCGATAGCCATGCCGGACAGGTCTTGATCTAGGATGTTCGCCCGGCTAGGCTCGTTCGCCGTCCGTTTCCGCTGGCTCATCATCGCCGCCTGGCTGGTGGTGGCCGCGGTCCTCACCGCGGTGGCACCGAACATCAACGACGTGGCCGTCAGCGACCAGCGCGCTTTTCTCCCCGCTTCCGCGCCCAGCCTCGACGCCAACGAGACGGTCAAGCAGTACTTCCCCGATCGCATCTCGCCCTCCACAGCGGTGGTGGTGATCGACGCCGGACAGGGAGGGCGGGCCGACGAGGGTGTGGCAGGCTCCTTCGTGAACGACCTGAGCTCGTGGTTGAGCGGTCCCGACGCCCCCTCCGGAGTCGACCAAGTGCTCTCCCCCACTCTCGGCGACGAACAGACCAAGGCGGGCCTCATCAGTCCCGACGGTCAGGTGGCCTTGATGCTCGTGCGCTTCAGCGCCGTGGGTACCGACCCGACCACCAAGGAAGCCATCGCGGCCATCAATGATCACTTGGAGCAGGCCGCCCCGGAGGTGAAGGTCTACCTCACCGGAGACGGACCCATCCTGGCTGCGTACGATACTGCGTCCAAGAGCAGCCTCGACTCCACCACATGGATCACCATCCTGCTCGTCGTGGCTATCCTGCTTATCATCTACCGCTCTCCGGTCAGCCCCATCATCCCTCTGGCCACCATCGGACTGGCGTACGTGATCTCCAGGGGGGTGGTGGCCTTCCTTGGCTCCGGCCCGCTGACCATCTCCATGTACACGAACGTCTTCTTGATCGTGGTCCTGTTCGGGGCGGGCACGGACTACTGCCTGTTCCTCATCAGCCGCTTCAGGGAGGAGATGTCCACCGTGGATATCGCCGCCCCCGCGGTCAAGACCACGGTACGCACCGTCGGCGAGACCATCGCTTCGAGCGCGGGCACGGTCATCGTGGGACTGGCCATGATGGCCGCCGCCGAGTTGGGCCTCTACAACACCACCGGCCCGAGCATAGCCATCGGCGTGGCCATCGCCCTACTGGCCGGGCTGACCTTCACGCCCGCCCTCCTCACCGTGCTTGGTCACTACGCGTTCTGGCCCCGCAAGCCGCGCCGCATCGGCACGCGTGGTCTGTGGTTCTCCTGGTCGGCGAAGGTGGTCGGGCGGCCGCTCATCGCCCTCCTCGTGCCGGTGATAGTACTGGTTCCGCTGGCCATCTATGGAACCGGCCTCGCCCGCGACTTCGACCTGCTGGGCGACCTGCCCAAGAGCGACGAGACGAGGCAGGGTTTCGACGTGCTGGCCGAGCACTTCGGTCCCGGCCAGATGGCGCCGCTCAACGTGGTGGCCGTGGATGCTGAGGGCTTCAGCACCCCGCAGGGACTGGCCGACATCGAGGAACTCCAGGCGCTGCTGCAGGCTGTTCCGCACGTGACGGCCGTACGCAGTTTCGCCGGTTCACTGCCGGACAAGAGCACCCTCAGCGTCGCCGACCAGTTACAGGTACAGGCCCAAGCGGTCAGACAGGGCCTGACCGCACTCGAGACGGCAACAGCGGCCTTGGGTTCAGGCGGGGTCGCCGGGGCGGCTGCGGATGACGCCATCACCGCCGCCGCCGCCCAACTCACCGACCTGCACGGATATCTCACCCAGTTGGGCGCTGCCTACCCAGAGATCCTCACCGATCAAGGCTACACGGACTCCGTGAGGGCTCTCGAGGAACTGGCCGTGCTGGCCGGTGAGGTGAAAGGCGAGCCGGGAGCGATCGGCGCGGCCGTCACCGCCCGCCTGCAGACCCTGGCGACCGGGCTTGAGTCTCTGCAGCAGAGCTTCGCCGCCCGCCCAGAGGCCGTCCTGCTGCCCGACCTCTACTTGGACAGCAACGAGGGGCTCAAAGCCTTGCGAGACACCTACATCTCCGCAGACGGAACGGCCACTCGACTCCAGGTTGTACTGGACGCCGGCCCCTACACCGCGGAAGCCATCGCCGCCACGGAGGCGATCCGCGCGACCCTTGCTACGGCGGGCTTCGATGCTGCAGTAGAGGGTGACTCAGCCGTGCTGCTCGATCTCCAAAACGCTTCCAGCCGCGATATGAACCGTGCCTTGATCTATGTGCTCGGCGGCATCTTCATCGTCCTCCTGCTGCTCCTGCGGGCCCTGATCTCGCCCATCTACCTCATCCTCACGATCCTCCTGTCCTACGCAGCCACACTCGGCGTGGTGCGACTCCTTTTCGTAGACATACTGGGCGCGGCGGGCATAGTCTGGTGGGTGCCCATGTTCATGTTCGTCATGCTCGTGGCGCTGGGCATGGACTACAACATCTTCCTCATCGGCCGCGTGAAGGAGGAGGTGGTCACCAACGGCACGAGGGCCGGCACCCGATTGGCTCTCGCGCGCACAGGCGGGATCATCACCTCGGCCGGCATCATCATGGCCGGCACGTTCGCCAGTATGCTGAGCGCCAGTCTGATGGGGCTCCTCCAGATAGGCTTCGCCGTGGCGTTCGGGGTCCTGCTGGACACCTTCGTCGTGCGCACGACACTGGTGCCGGCCATCATCGTGCTCTTGGGCCGCTGGAACTGGTGGCCATCGCGACGGGGTGCAGACACAAAGTCCGGTGGAGAACCGCTCGGCGGTGCCACCGAGGAACCCGCCGGGGACTCACCGCCCATCTCCTGAGGAGCGAGGCACCTGCTCAACCGTCGACCCGGATTCCTGCTTTTTTAGAGGTTGAACACTTCCCCTTGGCCAATCTCTCAATAATGGTATTCATATGTAACAAGGTGAGTCTGAGTTCTTCATTTCTCTGGCGTTTGCGGGCCTTCTGTGCTAGCTTCATGGAGTCAGCGCGGCCTTGGTGAGCCGGGGGGAAAGACCGTTCTTGAGAGTACGACTGACGTGCGCGCCGCTTGCGCGCGCACGGTCCGACCGCTCTGAATCCTCCGCCACCCCGAGGTGTTGACCGTCATCTCACGCGACCAGAGGGAGTGCAGTATGGCTGAAGAGCAGATGACAGCAGGGGGGCCGGGAGGGCCCAAGTACAAGCCCGACCGCACCGTCGTCCGTGCCCTCGCCCTTGGAGGCCTTCTGGGCGGTTGCGACCCGGCGGCCGTGGACGTCTCCGATGGCAAGATCGTGCGCGTCCGCCCCATGCACTTCGATTGGAAATACCCCCGCGACAGCTTCCGCTCCTGGAAGTTCGAGCGTGATGGCCATACCCTCGAGTCCAACTACAAGGGCATGCCCTCGCCCTGGTCACTGTCCTACAAGAAGCGCACCTACTCGCCAAACCGCATCCAGTACCCCATGAAGCGCGTTGATTTCGATCCCGACGGCGAGCGCAATCCCCAGAACCGCGGCAAGAGTAAGTACGTCCGTATCTCCTGGGACGAGGCCACCGACCTCATAGCGTCAGAGGTCAGGCGCATCATCGGCACCTACGGTCCTCTGGCCATCCTTGCCCAGGGCGACGGCCACGGCGAGTGCAAGACCATCAACACGCCGCACGGGCACCAGGCCCGACTGCTGGAGATGCTGGGCGGCTTCACCCAGCAGGTGCGGAACCCCGATAGCTGGGAAGGCTTCTACTGGGGCTCTAAGCACGTTTGGGGCCAGGGCATCGTCGGGATGATGGACCCGTCCGACAACTGCATGAAGGACATCACCGAGAACAGCGAGTTGGTGCTCTTCTGGGGTTGCGACCCCGAGACCACTCCCTGGGGCTTCGTGGGCCAGTTCGCCAGCCGGTTGTGCTACTTCTGGACTGAGTGCGGCATCGAGCAGGTGTATGTCTGTCCCGACCTCAACTACGGCGCAGCCGTGCACGCCGACAAGTGGATCCCCGTGTGGCCGAACACCGACGCGGCTCTGCAGTTGGCCGTCATCTACACCTGGCTCAAGGAAGACACCTGGGAGAAAGAGTACATCGCGACCCACGCCGTGGGCATGGACCAAGTCATCGCATACGTGATGGGCGACGAAGACGGCATCCCCAAGACCCCGGAATGGGCGGCCGAGAAGTGCGGGGTCCCTCCCTACACCATCAAGGCCCTCGCGCGTGACATGGCCAATAAGGTCCACACCTGGGCGCACTACTTCGGCGGTAGCTACGCCCGCGGTCCCTACAGCCACGAGCCCGCCCGCCTGGAATGCATCATGCTGGGCATGCAGGGACTGGGCGGCCCCGGCCGCCATCAGGTCCAGATCTCTTACGGTGGCATGCCCAGGCCGGAGTTGATCAGGAGCACCCGCTTCTTCAATCCGCAACTCTCCGAGCGTCTCACCAAACCCACCCAGACCACCATCCGTGCCTGGGGCAAGCAGCTCATTCCCAAGACCCTCATCCACAAGGCCATCCTGGATCCGCCGCTGGTCTTCTACGGCAACGGCGGTATCGAAGAACCGGTATCCGACCAGTTCGTCAAGTACGAGTATCCCCTGCCCAAGGAGAAGGGCGGCACCGAGATCCACATGATGTGGACCGATACGCCCTGTCGGATCACCTGCTGGAACTGCGGTAATGAGACCATCATGGCCGAGCGTAGTCCCAAGATAGAGTTCATCGTGGCCCAGCATCCCTGGCTTGAGAACGACTGCCTCTACGCCGATGTCATCCTGCCGACGAACACCAACATGGAAGTCGACGACATAGTCACGAACACTCGGCAGGGGACTCAGCACCACAGCGTCATCCTCCTCCATAAGGCCATCGAACCGGTGGGCGAGTCGAAGAGCGACTACGAAGCCGTCCTCGAAGTGGCCAACAAGCTGGGCAAAGGGCTGGAGTTCAGCGAGGGCAAGAGCATCAGGGACCTCCAGCAAGAGGTCTTCTACAACATGAACCTCGACACCAAGATCAGCTGGGACGACTTCGAAGAGAACCAGTACGTGATCCTGCAGACGGTCGAGGGCTGGGAAGACGACGTCGTGGGCCTGCGGCCCTTCTACGACGATCCCGAGAAGAACCCCCTGCCCACGCCGTCCGGCAAGCTGGAGTTCTTCTCAGCGGACCTCGCCAAGCACTTCCCCTGCGATGACGAGCGTCCGCCCATTCCCAAGTGGGTCGAAAAAAGCGCCATGCATGACGAGCGGCGTGGCAGTTGGCGCGCCAAGGCCTACCCGCTCCTGCTCATGTCCAACCACGGTCGCTGGCGCGTCCACTCCCAGGCGGACGACATCCCCTGGAGCCGTGAAGTGGTCACCTGCAAGGTTATGGGTTGGGACGGCTACATGTACGAACCGGTGTGGATCCATCCCTCCGACGCTGAAGCGCGAGGCATCAAGATGGGCGACATCGTCATGGTTCACAACGAGCGGGGCATCGTGCTCTGCGGTGCGCGCGTCTGGGAGCGTATCTTCCCCGGCACAGCCTATGTCGATCACGGCGCCCGGCACGACCCCATCATCCCGGGCAAGGTGGACCGTGGTGGCGCCATCAACACCATCTCCGGCGACTGGATATCGTCCAAGAACGCCGTCGGCCAGGCCACCAGTGGTTATCTGGTGGAAGTCAGCGCCTTACCTCCGGGCCTGATGGAACAGTGGAGAAGAGACTATCCGGACGCCTTCGAGCGCCCCTATGACCCGGCCGCCGGGTTGCGGTTCGAAGCATGGGTGACCAAAGGGGGTGCCGAGTGAAAGCCTTCGCCATCGACCTCTCCATCTGCAACGGCTGCTACTGCTGCCAGGTGGCCTGCAAGGACGAGCACTGTGGTCAGGACTGGCTGCCTTACGCTAAGGCTCAGCCCGAGACAGGTCAGTTCTGGCTCGGTATCAATGAGATGGTGCGCGGCCAGGTGCCCAAGGTGAAGATCACCTACGTGCCCAACATCTGCCAGCACTGCGCCGACGCGCCCTGCATCGCAGCCTGCCCCGTGGAAGGCGCCGTATACCAGCGCGATGACGGCATGGTCATCATCGACCCGGAGAAGTGCACCGGCTGCAAGCTGTGCGTGGACGTATGCCCCACGAAGTCCATCTTCTTTAGCGACAACTTCGGCATCGCCCAGAAGTGCACCGCCTGCTCGCACCTGCGTGACAACGACCCCGAGACTTGGGCGAACACCACGCGCTGCGCGGACGCCTGCCCCACCGGGGCGCTGCGCTTCGGCGACGAGGAGGAGTTCGCGGACTTCATCAAAGAGGCGGAATACCTTTGCCCTGAGCTAGAGGGCAAGACGCGGGTGTACTACAAGAACCTGCCCAAGAAGTTCGTGGCCGGCACTCTCTTCGACCCCATTGAGAACGAGGTCATCGTCGGAGCGACCGCCACCCTCACGGACGATGAGTCGGGCGAGACCTTCACGGCCACCACCGACCACTACGGCGACTTCTGGTTCAAGAACCTCAAGGACGACCGCACCTTCACCTTGACCCTAGCCAAAGATGGCAAGAGCAAGACCATAGAGGGCGTCTCCACCGCGATCGACCTGAACGTGGGCGACATCCCCTTGGAGATGTAGTCTGCCGGAAACGGAATCCTCGGAGACGTAGCGAAGAAGGCCCCTCTTCCCCGCCGGGAAGAGGGGCCTTCTCATTCGCGTAGCAGTGACCGTCAGACGGCCCTGGGGCCGCGCAGGCGATGGGCGGACCGGGTGACCCTGTCGCAGCCGGGGAGGGCTGGTGCAGCCTGAGATGGCCGACCCGGCCGGCGGGGTCGGACCGATCAGGTGCCCCTGCGCCCCCGTATGAGCTCGGACCTCACCTGTACCAGTTCGGCGGCTATGCTGATGGCTATCTCACCTGGGGTCTCCGCCCCTATCTCCAGGCCTATGGGCGAATGGACGCGGGCCAGGTCGGCCTCGCTGAAGCCCTCGTCTCTCAACGCCTGGTAGATGGCGGCGATCTTCTTTCTGCTCCCGATCATGCCGATGTAGCCCGCCTCGGTCCTCAGCGCCTGGGCCAACACGGACCGATCGTGGAGGTGGCCGCGAGTCACGATGACGATGTAACTGTCGTCGTCTGTGGGGAGCCCATCCATGCCCTGGTCGAACGAATCGAGCACGATCACACGGTCGGCCGTGGGGAAACGACCCCGATGGGCGAACTCAGACCTGTCATCGAGGATGACAGTGGCGAAGCCGGCCAAACCGAGAACGGGGACCAACTTTTCCCCGCAATGTCCGGCCCCGAACACGTATGCAGTCCCCTCGAAGCCCACGGGATCGGCGTGTGAGAGCGAACCAGCCCCAAGCGCTGCTGCATCCCCGTCGGCATCCCCGTCGGCCGGTAGACCCATGTCGGCACCGGCCTCCACCAGTCTCCTCGTTATTCTCCAACCGTGTTGTTCCGACCCCGATACGGTGGTGACCAGCCAGCCCCGTCGGCCCTCATCGGCCCAGGCTGCAAGCGCCTCGAGCGACTCCTTTACCTCGTGGTGCGAGGGAGACACCGGCTCCAGGATCATCCGCCCCCGTCCGCCGCACACCATGCCCAGACCGGCCGCGTCCTGCGGCGTCAATTGGAACTCCTGCACCGACGGCCGGTCCGCCTCGAGGACCGACAGCGCCTGCTTGATAGCCCATGCCTCCAGCCCCCCGCCCCCGACGGTGCCCGCGATTGAGCCGTCGGCCCGCACCAGCATGCTCGCGCCCCCGTGCCGAGGCGAGGAGCCACGTGTGCCGATGATCCCGGCCCAAGCGAACGTCTCCCCCTCCTCGAGCAGTTGCAGCGCTACGCGTACCAGATCAATGTCCATGGAGTCTCACAGTCTCTCGTCGACATGCTCTCGCTGAACGACGCAGCGGCCGTTCTTGTACACCATCCACACCGGGTTCATGCCATAGCGGTAGGGGATCTCCACATAGTTACGATACTCGAGGACCAGGAAGTCCGCGCGCTTGCCCACTTCCAAGCTCCCTACCTCGTGATCCCTGCCCACAGCCGCCGCGGCCTCGATAGTGATGGCCCGTATGACCTCTTCCGCGGACATGCCCAGCATGGAGCCGCCCATGGTGGCGATGAGCCAGAGGTTCTGTGTGGGGCTCGAACCCGGATTGAAATCGGTGCCCAGGGCCACCCGAACACCCGCATCGAGGAGGGCGCGGGCAGGGGCCAGACCTCCCTCCCCGAGGAAGAAGGTGGCGCCTGGAAGGAGGACGGCCACCGGGGCGCGCCGGCCACCGGCGGCGCGTACACCACCGGTGTCGGCGACATTGCGCCGATCCTCCGCCGAAGCCGCTGCCATCGCCGCTATGCCCTCTTCGCTCACCAGGTCGAGGTGATCGGCAGAGACGGCCCCCAACTCCACGGCCAATTCCGCGCCGCCCCCCGGCGTCAATTGATCGGCGTGCAGTTTGGCCAGGAGACCATGCTCCAGTCCTGCCTCCAAGACCCGGCGCGCTTGGGCGGCGTCGAATCCTCCCTGCTCGTAGAAGGCGTCGCAGAAGGTCGCCAGACCGTGCTTCGCCGCTGCCGGGATCATCTTCTTGATGATGAGATCCACGTAGTCGTCAGGGCGACCGACATACTCTATGGGCACGGTGTTGGCGGCAAGAAGGGTGGGCACCACGTCGACCGGATGCTCCCCATCCAGTTCCCGATATATCTCCAGCAGCCTGAGTTCGTGCTCCGGGGTCAGACCGTACCCACTCTTGGCATCGACAGTGGTGATGCCATGGTGCAGAAAGCGGTCGAGCCGCCTGCGTGCAGAGGCCATCAGCGTCTCCCTGTCGGCCTCTCTGGTGGCGTAGACGGTCTTCATGATCCCGCCGCCGAAGATCGCTATGTCCTGGTATGACGAGCCGGCGAGACGGAGTTGGTATTCGTCGGCCCGCTCACCTTCGAAAGCGAGGTGGGTATGAGGATCGATCAGGCCCGGCATGACGATCCGGCCGGCGGCGTCCACACGCTCTCCCCCGGGTACCACCCGCACCTCTTCCTGGAGTCGGCTACTGGGGCCCACCCAGACGATATGGCCGCCGCTGATGGCCAGCGCGCCTTCTGGTATCCGTCCCAGTCCGGGGACCGTCTCGTCCGGGCCCGGGTAGGCGGGGCAGACGAGCACTTCGCTCGCACCCGTGATCACCAGGTCTGCCCTGATCATCTCCCCTTCGCGAGGTTCCATCTCAAGCCTCCCTCACGCTGTCTGTACGGGCGGCTTTCCGTCCGATTCCACAAAGCAGGGATGGTAGCAGAAAGACCGCCGTCACTCCACGGGACGGACGGGGAGTGACGGAGGCGAAGCATTGTGCCCGCTCTTGATATTCTGAACGCATGTACGTGGTTATAGTGGGCGCAGGTGAGGTGGGATTCTATATCGCGACCATCCTTAGTCAGGAAGGTCACGATGTGGCCATCGTCGACCGCGACTTTGAGCCCTACCAGAGAGTATCGGAGCAGCTGGACGTTCTCGCCATCCAGGGCAACGGCGCCAGCAGAAGGGTGCTCGAGCGGGTCAACATGAGTCGGGCCGACCTGCTCATAGCGGTGACGGACTCCGACGAAGTCAACATGATCGCCTGCATGGCGGCCAAGAGAGGCGGCGTCGCCCAGACGATCGCTCGGGTACGCAACCAGGACTACATCGAAGACTTCCAGACCCTGTCGACCGGCTTCACCGGCGTCGACCATGTGATCCAACCCGAGGCGGCGGTAGCCGACGAGGTGGCCAAGCTCGCTTCCATGCCGGGCGTGCTCGATGTGGAGACCTTCGCCGGGGGGCAGGTCCTGGTCCTCGAGGCCCTGGTGAGCGCCAAGTCTCCCTGCGCCGGGATCGCATTGCGCGACCTGGGGCTGCCCGAAGGAGCCGTGATCACCGCCATCCTGCGCGGGGCGAAGACCACCGTTCCCAGAGGCGACACCACCATCCAGGGTGGGGATCGCGTCTTTGTGGCGGGCAGACCCGAGGTAGCAGCCCAAGTGGTCTCGCTGCTGACCGGCGAGACCGAAGCGCCCAAGAGGGCCATCCTCCTCGGGTGTGGAGAGATCGGCATGGGCATCGCCCTCGAACTGGAGAAACGGCGCATCAAGCTCACTGTGTTCGAAAAGGACGCGGCCCGCGCCGCCGAGGCGGCGGGGCTCCTGCGACGTTCGCTCGTCCTGCAGGACGAAGGCATCGACGAGCGCATTCTGGCTGAGGAGGGAGTCGGTGCGACCGACCTCTTCATCGCCGCGACCGGGGACGACCGTCTGAATATCATCTCCGCCCTCATGGCCAAGAATATGGGGGCCAAGCGGACCATCGCCATCGTGGAGCGGAGCGAGTTCTCGCGGGTAGTGGAGAGCGTCGGGGTGGACGTGGCCATCAGTCCTCGACGGATGACCGCCTCGGCAGTTCTGAGGTTCGTACGCGCCGGTGAGGTCATGAACGCGGCGGTCCTGGAGAAGTCTGCCGGCGAAGTACTCGAGTTCGTGCTCAGCGGCACCAGCCCTGCCTGTGGTCCGCCGCTGGCGGAGGTGTCCTTCCCCCGGGGCGTCATCGTCGGTGCGGTGGTGAGGAACAAGGAGGTCTTCGTCCCTGACGGGCGCTTCCGGCTTGCGGAGGGTGACATCGCGGTGGTGTTCACCCTGCCCGAGTCGGTCCGGGAGGTGGAGAAGCTCTTCGCGTCCCGGACCCGCGCATGAACCTACGCTTCCTGGGTTATCTGACCGGACTGGTCGTGGTGGCCATAGGAGCCGGCATCCTGGTCTCCGCCGGGGTCTCTGCGGCGTATGGCGATGAGGACTTCGCCATGCTGCTGGTGTCGGGCTTGATCTGTTTGGCGGTGGGCCTGCCGGTCTACTGGGTGAGCAGAGGGGCCGCACGGGCGTATGTGGGCTTCCGCGAGGCCTTTGTGGCGGTCGTCGCGGCTTGGGTCGTCGCGACGGTCTTCGGCGCGCTTCCCTACGTGATGGTAGGACTGTTCTCCCCCGTGGACGCTCTGTTCGAGTCGATGTCGGGCTTCACCACCACGGGAGCCAGTGTCCTCATCGACTACAACCAGCCTCACGGCATCATGTTCTGGAGGAGCCTCACCCACTGGTACGGGGGGATGGGGATCGTGGTCCTGTTCTTGGCCCTCCTTCCCTCTGTCGGCGGGGGCGCCATCCGCCTGTTCGCAGCCGAGTCCCCGGGGCCCACCGCGGAGAGGCTCACCCCTCGTCTCAAGGACACGGCCAAGCATCTGTGGCTCATCTACGTGGGCTTGAGCGTCCTGGAGACCATCGTCCTCCTGGCGCTGGGCATGACGCCCTTTTTCGCCGTCACCCACACCTTCGGCACTATGGCCACCGGTGGCTTCTCCCCCCTGGCCGGTTCTGTCGGAGCCTTCGACAGCTGGTCGATCGAACTCGCCATCACCGTGTTCACCATTCTGGCCGGAGGCAATTTCGCCCTCTACTTCCTGTTCGTCTCCGGACGGCGGAGGGAACTGCTGCGCGACCGCGAGTTCAGGCTTTACCTGGGCATCATCTTCGTGAGTGTGCTGGCCGTCGCGACGAGCCTGATCATCGCCCGCTCCCATTTCGGCCTTCTCCACGCCCTCCGAGAAGCGCTGTTCCAGGTGGTGTCATTGCAGACCACCACAGGCTACGTCACCGCCGACTTCGACCAGTGGAACAGCTTCGCCAAGACCCTCCTCCTCCTCCTCATGTTCATCGGCGGCTGCGCGGGCTCGACCGCGGGGGGCATCAAGGTCATCCGCTTCCTGGTCCTCTCCAAGAACGCGTCGCGCACCCTTTCCCAGGCCGCGCATCCTCACGCGGTGGTGCCGGTACGGATAGGCAGGCGCATCATCCCAGACCGCGTGGTCTCGTCCGTCCTAGCCTTCTTCTTCCTTTGGATGACCGTGTTCGCCGTCGGTACACTGCTGCTGGCCATGTCGAACGTATCCCTGGTGACGGCGGCCTCGGCGGTGGCGGCCACTCTCAACAACGTTGGGCCCGGGCTGGAACTGGTGGGCGCCACCCTCAACTACGCCCCCATCGCGGGCTTCGGCAAGGCGGTCCTCATGGTCATGATGCTTCTGGGCAGGCTGGAACTCATGGCCGTCATGCTGCTCTTCACGCGGCTCTTCTGGTCGCGCTGACGGGCTCCTCTCCCCTGCTGGGGTCGGCTCCAGTGGTTCTCAGTGGTTCTAGTAGTCGCCCGTCTCCGGGGAGGCGATGTGGAGCGGGACGCTGATGACCACCACCCAGGGCAGAGACCGCAGGGCGGTACGCAGGCGGAACGCGTTCTGGTTGTGCAGGAAGTTCTCCCACCAGTGCACTACCACGAACTCCGGGACTATGACTGTGACGGTATGTCCGGGACCCGGATCGAGCGAACGGACGTATTCCACGGCCGGGCGAGTGAACTCCCGGTAGGGAGAATCGACCACGGCCAGGGGTATGTCGATGCCCATCTCCTCCCAGGTGTGCTGCAGGGCGGCCACCGCCTCGGGATCACTCGCGATGGTCACAGCGTGGAAGTCATCGGGAGACAGCCCGCGCCCCAACGCCAGCGAGCGGGCGGTCAGCGAATTCACCTTGGAGACGAACAGCACCACGGTGGTCTTGGGACGCGAGGTCGCCAGCCGGCCCAGACTCTCCAACTCCTGCGGGTTCTGGGGTTCAAGGAAGCGGGCCACCCGTTGGTAGTGCCGTTGCACGACGTAGAAGATGGTCACGAGCACGATGACGGCGATGATCACCAGATAGGCCCCGTGAGTGAACTTGATGCCCATGACCACCACGGTGACGATCCCCGTCAGTAGGGCCCCGAACCCGTTCATGGCCGCGCGGTGGCGCCACCCGTCCTCCCGGAGGCGCCGCCAGCGCACCACCATGCCCAGTTGAGACAGGGTGAAGCTCGTGAACACTCCTACCGCGTACAGGGGAATGAGACTGTGCACCTCGGCCGCGTAGACCACGAGCACCACGATCGCGGCGATGGTCAGCCCGACGATACCGTTGGAGAACACGAGCTTGTCTCCCCTGTTCATGAACTGGCGAGGCATGAGTCCGTCACGCGCCAAGACCGAAGCCAGACGGGGGAATCCGTTGTAGCTCGTGTTCGCCGCCAGGATGAGGATGGCCATGGTGGCGATCTGGAGGGCGTAGTAGAAGAAGCCCCCTCCATAGACCGCGTGGCCGATCTGACCCAAGACCGTGGTCGAGTCTTCAGGGACGACATGCAGTACCTGCGCGAGGGCAGTCACGCCGAGCAGGAGAAAGGCCAGGACACCGGCCATGATCCCCAGAGTGACGGATGCGTTCTTGCTCTCAGGTGGCTTGAAGGCCGGGACGGCGTTGGAGATGGCCTCGGTGCCGGTCATCGCGGAGCACCCGCCGGCGAACGCCCTCAGCACGACCCACATGAGCGCAAGTCCCTGTAGACTGGGGTCGCCCTCCACAGCCGCCAGTGGCTGCAGGTCGCCAGCGATCCAGCGCACGAAGCCCACCACCACCAAACCACCGCACAAGAGTATGAACGCGAACGTGGGGATGGCGAAGAAACGCCCTGACTCCCTGACCCCGCGGAGGTTGGCAACGGCGACCAGGATGATCAGTGCCACGCAGATCCAGACGCGGTACTGGGTGAGCGCGGGAAAGGCCGCCGATATAGCCGCCACGCCCGCCGCCACGCTCACGGCCACGGTCATCACGTAGTCCACCAGCAGCGATGCTGCCGCCACCATGCCCGGCCACAAGCCCAAGTTCTCTCGGCTCACCACATACGATCCGCCGCCGTTGGGATAGGCGTGGATGGTCTGCTGGTAAGACAGCGCCACGAACACCAGGAGGACCACCACAGCGATGGCCACGTAGATGGAGAGGGTGACCGCCGCCACGCCGGCCAGCACGAGAGCAAGCAGGATCTCCTCCGTGGCATAGGCGGTGGAAGAGATGGCATCCGAAGCGAAGACCGGGAGTGCGAACTTCTTGGGCAGACGCTCCTGCATCTCCTGATCCGTCGCCAAGGGACGGCCGAGCACCGCCCGCTTGACCCCCGAACCTCTGCTCATCCTGCGACCCCGCGCCCTTCAGTCAAGTCCACGCTTGCATGCCGCGCAACAATCACATATCCGCCCGGAGAGCGACGCACTGGAGGCCCATATGAAGACGTCGCCTGCCGCACTATAGCGCGGCAGGCGACGCCCCGTAAGGCCGCGGGGCGCGGCGGCTGCGCCGCCGCGCCCCGATGTCACTTCGTGGTCCCTACTCGGCAGTCTGCTTCTGGATGCGCATGCCGTAGAAAGAGCGGAACACGAAGGTCAGGGATATCAGGAAGAACACCGCGGCCAGGATGTACGTGAGCCAATCGTTGCCCGCGTCGTTGGTGATGCTGACGGCGAGTTCAACCGCCAACAGGCCGAACAGAGTGGTGAACTTGATGATGGGGTTCAGCGCCACCGAAGAGGTGTCTTTGAAGGGGTCGCCGACCGTGTCGCCCACGACCGTGGCCGCGTGCAGTTCGGTGCCCTTCTCCTTCAGATCCACCTCGACGATCTTCTTGGCGTTGTCCCAGGCTCCACCGGCGTTGGCCATGAAGATGGCCTGGAACAGACCGAACACAGCGATGGAGATGAGGTAGCCGATGAAGAAGAACGGCTCGAGGAAGGCGAAAGCCAGGGTGCCGAAGAAGACGGCCAGGAAGATGTTGATCATGCCCTTCTGCGCGTACTGCGTGCAGATGGCCACCACCTTCTTGCTGTCTTCAACGGAGGCCTTGGTCACACCCGCATCGAGGTTGATGTTGGCCTTGATGAACTCCACCGCCCGGTAGGCGCCGGTGGTCACGGCCTGAGTGGCGGCGCCGGTGAACCAGTAGATCATGGCGCCACCCATGACGATGCCGAGCAGGAACGGCGGATGCAGGAGCGAGAGCTTGTCGATGTTGGTCTCCAAGCCCTCAGTGAGAGCCATGATGATGGAGAAGATCATGGTGGTGGCGCCGACGACGGCCGTACCGATGAGAACCGGCTTGGCTGTGGCCTTGAAGGTGTTACCGGCCCCGTCGTTCTCTTCCAGGTTGTGCTTGGCAACGTCGAAGTTGGGTTCGAAGCCGAAGTCACCCTTGATCTCGGCGGCCACGTTGGGGATCTCCTCGATCTGGGAGAGTTCGTAGACCGACTGAGCGTTGTCCGTGACCGGACCGTAGGAATCGACGGCGATGGTCACCGGACCCATGCCCAAGAAGCCGAACGCCACCAGGCCGAAGGCGAAGACGGCGGGCGCCAGCATGATGTCACCCAGGCCCTGGGTGCTGACGAGGTAGCCGACACCCATGAGCACCATGATGGTGAAGCCGAGGTAGTACGCGCTGAAGTTACCAGCCACAAATCCGGACAGGATGTTGAGAGAGGCCCCGCCTTCCCTCGAAGAAGAAACCACCTCTTTGACGTGCGCGGACTTGGTGGAGGTGAAGACCTTCACCAGTTCGGGGATGACGGCCCCGGCCAGAGTGCCCATGCTGATGATGATGGACAGCATCCACCAGTAGTCAGGGTGGAGTTGCCCCACATCAGTGCTACCACCGATGAGGAGGTAGGAGACCACGAAGGTGAGCACCATGGAGATGATGGAGGTGAGCCAGACCAGTGAGGTCAGGGGTGCCTCGAAATTCATCTTGTCGACGTTCTTGTAGCGAGCCTTGGCGAAAGCGGCATTGATGAAGTAGGAGCCGCCGCTGGACACGATCATCATCACGCGCATGGCGAAGATCCAGACCAGCAGAGAGATCTGGATGGCCGGCTCGGTCACAGCCAAGAGGATGAAGGTGATGAGGGCCACGCCGGTGACACCGTAGGTCTCGAAACCGTCGGCGCTGGGGCCCACAGAGTCGCCCGCGTTGTCGCCGGTACAGTCGGCGATGACGCCGGGGTTGCGGGCGTCGTCTTCTTTGATGTTGAAGACGATCTTCATGAGGTCGGAGCCGATGTCGGCGATCTTGGTGAAGATACCGCCCGCGATCCTCAGAGCGGCCGCGCCCAGCGACTCACCTATGGCGAAGCCGATGAAACACGCGCCGGCATATTCACGCGGGATCCACAGCAGGATGATGAGCATGATGATGAGTTCGACGCTGATGAGCATCATGCCCACGCTCATGCCTGAGCGCAGAGGGATGGTGTGGATCTCGTAGGGCTTGCCTCTCAGGCTGGCGAAAGCCGTACGCGAGTTGGCCTGCGTGTTGACGCGAATGCCGAACCAGGCCACCCCGTAGCTGCCCAGGATCCCCACCACGCTGAAGAGCAGGATGGTGATGAGCCGCACGCCGGTGCTTCCGGTCTCCGGAGTACTGAGGATGCCGAAATAAACCCCGATGACGACGGCGATGAAGACCCAGAGGATGATCAGGAACTGTCCCTGCTTGAGCAGATATGTCTTGCAGGTCTGCCAGATGATCTCCGAGATCTCGCGCATCGATCGGTGTGTGGGCAGGCTGCGGATCTGAAAGTAGGCGACGATGCCAAAGACCAGCCCGAGAGCACAGACGATGAGGCCGAGAGCGAGGAGTAGTTGCCCGCTGATGCCATGAAACGAAACGTCACTCAGATCGGGGAGGACGAGGTTGGCCTCTCCTCCTCCCGCTGCCAACGCGGTCGACGCGAAGGCCAGAGTGGAGACCACCAACGCGCTCAGAAAGAGTACGGGCCTCCTCCAGCGACGCGTCGGCTTTTTACACGACTTAGCTTCCATGCAGCAATCCTTCCTGTATCGGGCCGCAAGGCGGTTAATGAACGGAACAAGCCCCAGACCCGGGCACACATGGCTGCCATCGGAAGCTTCAGGAAGAATGCAACTCCTCCAGCGGGGCGGTCGGAACAACCGCCTGACCCGCGCTCCGAATGGGTCGCCTCCCGCTCGCACCAAGGGTGTCCGCTCAGGCTCAATCCAAGCCCTCATCCTACCGAAGGCAGGGTGTCCGCGTCAAGAAAAAAGAACGCAAACTCGCCATCAAACGTACTCGGTATTACGGTGAACACACCTCGGCTTATTATCTGGCGATACTCAATCCCCTCCCGCCGCGAACGCGCGCGTCTGACCGCAGGTGGGCGCATTGATTCCGGCACCGATTCAAGGTACAAAGGCCTTGGCAGCCCGGCCTGCGCCGGCAACGACCAAAAAGGAGCGGCAATGGACAAGTGGCAATGTCTGCTGTGCGGGTACGTGTACGACCCCGAGGAGGGCGACCCCACACAGGGCATACCGCCCGGTACTGCTTTCGAAGACCTGCCCAGTGACTGGGAATGCCCAGACTGCGGCGCCAGCAAAGAAGAATTCGAGAAGATGGCGGACTAGGACCGCGCCCCGCACGCGTCCGCGAGGAACCGCTGCATGAGTAGGTGGCCCGGCGCCACGGCGAAGCCCGTGGCCCGGGCCTCCGCCTCAGTGAAGGCCACTGCTCCGTTCGCGGCCACGCCCGCGCCCCACATGAGAAACGGCACCGGCTCGGCCACGTGGGTCTTGAGGGCCACCGGGGTGGGGTGATCCGGCATCACCAGCAGACGGAGGTCCTCCCCGTCACCTCGGCGCGCCACGACCTGACTCACCATGAGCGCGTCGATGCTCTCCAAAGCGAACACTTTGCCGGCAGCGTCTCCCGCGTGCGCTTCCTCGTCCGGCGCCTCCACGTGCACGAACACCACGTCGTAGTCCTGCAGGGCGGAGAGTGCCGCGGCCATCTGCCCCTCGTAGTCGTTGTCGACTCCGTCGGTCACCCCGGGGATGGTGAGGACGTCGACGCCCGTCTGGATGGCCAGTCCCCGCAAGAGGTCGACCCCTGAGGTCAACACAGCCGAACGATCGTAGAGAGAGGAGAAGGTGGGCATGGCCCCCGGACGCATCCCCGGCCAGAAGAGCCATATCTGCGTAGCCGGAGGGAGTCCACGAGCTACCCGCGCCCGGTTGACGGGGTGCTTACCGAGTATCCCCTTCGACCTCTCCATGAGCGCCGACGCCAACGCCGCCCCCTGTCCCTTCGGACACGCGCCGGCTATAGGACGATCGGCGGTGTCGTGCGGCGCGGTGAAGCTGCCTGTCAGAAGCTCGGCACCACTCTTCACGGTCACGATCTGACGGAAGCCCACGCCGGGGTGGAAACACACCCGGTCGTCACCCAACTCTTCCTGCAGGGCCGCCACGAGCGGGGCGGCCTCAGCGGAGGTGATATTGCCCGCCGAGTAGCTGACCATGACACCGTCGGTCACGGTCACCAGGTTGCAGCGCATGGCCACCTCTTGCGGCTCGAGCTCGATGCCCATGGCCATGGCCTCGATGGGACCGCGGCCGGCATAGTAGAGAGCGGGATCGAAACCCAGGAGACTCATGCAGGCCACGGCGCTCGACGGCTCCATCCCGGAGGGCACGGTGTGGGCCAGTCCCAAGGTGCCCTCAGCGGAGAGACGGTCGAGATGGGGCAGGCCGGCGGTCTCCAGGGAGGTCCGGCCGCCGAAGGCGTCCACCGGCCATCCAGAGGCACCGTCCATGATGAGGACCACGTATTTCAATGCTCGTCCCTTCGCACCCGCCCTGATACGCCCCCCATTATAGGGGCATGAGTAGGAGGTGTGCGCTATCGTGAGGCGAGAAGAAGGAGGCCACATCATGACCGACGAGACACGCGAGCCGTCCTCGCAGCAACGCACCGACGCGATAGGAGTGCTCCATGCTGCCCCCTTCGCCTGCCTGTCGCTCACCGATGGAGGCCCCTACGTGATCCCTATCTGCTTCGCGTACGAAGCCCTCCAGGGCGGAGAGGGATGGGGCCGCATCCTCTTGCACACCGGCGAAGGCCGCAAGAGCCGGGCACTGGCGCTCGATCCCCGCGTCTGTCTAGCCGTGGTTGCGGACGCGGCCTTCGATCGCGGTCCGGAGCCCTGCCGGGACACATTCGCCTTCCGCTCCGTCATCATCGAAGGTGCCGCCACGCGGCTCGAAGACCACGAGGAGCGAGAGAAGGCCCTACGCCTCATCGTGGCCAAGTATGATCCGGAAGCCAAGGAGCGACCTTTCGCAGAGAAGGACTTCCGAGCCACGCTGCTCTACGCGGTCACCATCGCTTCCCTCAGCTACACGGAACGCCGCGCCCGATCTTGACGGCCTCCTGCCAGGCTGCTGAAGAGCGAAGCCCTGCCCGCCTGGCCGCACCTAGCGCTTGAGGTACTTGGCCCCCACTTCTTGCAGCACGGGCAGCGCACCTTCCACGATCCGCCTCTCCACGCAGTAGGCGATGCGGAAGAAGCCCGGGAAGCCGAACCCTGTTCCGGGCGTCACCAGCACGAGCCGTTCGAGCAACTCCGCACAGAAGTCCATGTCGTCTTCCAGCGGCGACTTGGGGAACATGTAGAACGTGCCCTCGGGCTTGTGGATCTGGTAGCCCACCTCGGTCATGCCCTCGTAGAGCCGGTCCCGGTTGTCCTGGTAGAGGGTCACGTCCACCTCCACGCCCTGTAGGCGGGCGATCACGCGCTGCATCAACGCGGGGGCGTTGATGAAACCCAGCACCCGGTTGGCGAGGATCAGTGCGGCGACAAGCTGGTCGATCCCTTCGATCCGTGGGTTGGCGGCCACGTAGCCGATGCGTTCACCGGCCAGGGAGAGTTCCTTGGAGTAACTCGTGGCGATGAGCGTGTTCTCGTACGCCGCCAGCACGGGCGGCACCCGGTTGCCGTCGAACACGATCCTCCGATAGGGCTCGTCGGAGATGAGATAGATGATGCGCCCCATCTCCTCCGACTTTCGCCGGAGCAGATCGCCGAGAGCGGCCAGCGTGGAGGCCGGATAGATGCGCCCGGTGGGATTGTTGGGAGAGTTGATGAGCACCGCTCGAGTCGCCGGTCGTATGGCCTGCTCGATGGCTTCAAGGTCGAGATCGAAGTCCTCAGCGCAGTCCACAGCCACCAGCACGCCGAAGTGATTGCTGAGGTAGTTGCCGTACTCCACGAAGTAGGGCTTGGCGATGATAACCTCGTCGCCCGGATCGAGTATGGTGCGGAAGATGACGTTGAGCGCGCCGCCGGCCCCCACGGTCATGATCACGTGGTCACAACCGATGGGGATGCCCTGGTCCTTGCTGAGGTACCCGGCCACGGCCTCCCGGGCCTCGGTGTAGCCGGCGTTCTGCATGTAGCCGTGCCTGCCCGGCGTCAGCTCGCAGGCGACTTCCTTGAGCACCCGCTGGAACTCCTCGGGCGGCTCCACGTTGGGATTGCCGATACTGAGGTCGAAGATCTTGTCACGGCCGTGGATGGCTGCCAGACGCATACCCTCCTCGAACATCTTCCTGATCCAGGAGGCGGTCCCCGTCAGCTCGATCATCCTCTTGGACACCGTCATGTTCTCGGCCGGCATGTATCTACCTCCGCTCAAGGGTGAGGAACGACCACGATCCGGAATCCCCTCCGGCACGCACGCAGTATCACCGGGAGCGACGGGCGCGCAACGTGGCCGCAGAAGTCTAGCACGGCGCGTAACGCGCCCCCCGGGTTCGCGAGGGCGAGCAACGTCCCGCCGCCGCGCCCGGGCGGGCGGCTTTCAGTTGTGGTTCATCCCTCCGTCCACCAGAAGGGTCTGACCGGTCATGAAGTCGCTGTCCGGCGAGGCCAGGAAGTACGCGGGACCGGCAAGGTCGTCCGCCTCCTCGTTACGCTGGTCCAGGCACTGGGCCCGACGCATCTCGTCCCAGACTCCGGCCATCTCCACCTGGTCGACGTTGACGGCCGTGCGCGTGAGGCCGGGAGCGATGGCGTTCACGCGGATGCCCTCGTGCCCCAATTCCCGTGCCAGGGCGCGGGTGAAGCCGATCACCCCTCCCTTGCTCGACACGTAGTGGATGAGGCCCGGCACCCCCTCCCACACAGTGGAGGAGGTGATGTTGATGATCTTGCCGTAGCCGGCGCCCCGCATGTAGGGATAGACGGCCCGTGCGCAGAACCACATACCGCGCAGATTGACGTCCAGCATGTAGTCCCATTCCTCCACCGGCCATTGGTCGAAAGCCTGGCGGGTCTGCTCCGCCAACCTGCCTCGCAGAGCGGCCGCGTTGTTCACCAGGATGTCGATACGCCCCCCCGACCGCTCACCCAACTGCCGGGCGGCCGCCTCGCACTGTGCGAGATCGGTGACGTCGCACGTCAAGGGGAGGGCTTCCCCACCCTGAGTCGCTATCTCGTCCGCCACCCAACGGGCGCTGGGGCCGTCGATGTCGAGCACGCCCACGAGCGCGCCCTCCCGGGCAAGACGCAGGGCGATAGACCGCCCGATACTGTTGGTCCCGCCCCCGCCCGTCACCAGCGCGACAGTACCCTGTAGACGCCCCTCCGATGCCAGACTCATAGCTGCTCCTTACACGTTCGTCAGCGCCGGTATCACGTCAGTGCCGGTAGCGACACGTATCGCCCTTGACGCAGTAGTCACAGGGTGAACGCACTTCCTTGGACTCGTAGTCGGGACCCGCGCCCACCAGCAGAGAGGCCGACTTCTGGGGCGAGAGCATGCCCGCCTCGGTCACCTCGACGCCGATGGCAGCCACGTCCAGAAGGCTGCAGAGAAGCTTCTGTTCCCCCACATCCCAGCCCGCCAACTGACCCGGGGCCAACTCCGCCCCCACGCCCCAACCCCGCGCCGCGGCCTGTTCCTCCACCAAGCGATGTGCACGCTGCATGAGGCCGCCCACCGCGTAGACACCCACCTCGCCCAGGATGAAGCTCTCGAAGGTCTCGCCCTCCGCGGCCAGTTCCCGGGCTCGTTCTTCCAAGACGGATCCGATGGTGGCCACACACACGAAGGCCTCGCGGGCCGGGAGCATCAGGTCGGCGTGACCTCCGATCTGGAAGAGCACGCCGCCCACGCGCACCTCTCGCCTCCCCATCACTTCCACAGGCAGCCACTCGTACGCCAGCGCGGGCCGGACCAACCCCCGAGCCTCATCGAGAGCCCGGCCGGCCGCCTCTTGCGCCCGCGGGTGGCGTAGGGCCTCGCCCTGCGCCTCGAGAAAAGCGCCCAGTTCCATGGTCACTTCGACGCCGCCCAGCACAGCCATCAGAACGTTCCTCTCTGCCGACATGATCGTGCGCCAAGCCTATCACGACCACCATATCGCCCCGGCGAAGAACGGTCTCCAGTGGGACGCGACCCGGTGGGTGACTGCTATACTGCACTCATTCACAGAGTCATTCCCCGGAGAGCAGCATGCAACGGGGAAGGAGGCGCGCAACATGGCTTTTCCTGACGATGTCTTCCCCACCGGCGACCACTGCGAGATCTGTGGAGCCGAACTGGGGAACGAGGTGGTCATCCAGGAGTTCGCGGACGGCACTTTTGCTCGGCTGTGCCCGGAATGCCACACGGGAGCGACCTTTGGCAGGGGAGCGGACACAGCCGGCGACCCGTTTGCGGCCGCCGACCGGATGTCGGCGGCTCCGAGCCGTCTGGAGGCGGACATCAGCGAGGAACGAGGTCCTCAAGACCCCATCGATGCCTTCGGTCCCCAGGATGCCTACGGTCCTGAGGATGCCTTCGGTTCCGAGGAAGCCTTCGATGTGCAGAGCCCCACGCATTCCTCGGGCAGCATAGACAGCATGGACAACATGGATCCTATGGAGATGACCAAGGAGTTACTCATCCCCGTCGCCGACCTGATCGGCCTGCAGGGCGAGATGCAGATCGCTCTGGAGCGACTGGCCGGCTCGCTCGACCGCTTCGCCTCCCACGTGGTCACCGACTCCATCGACAAGACCACCAGCTTGGAGAACCGTATCAAGTCCTTGGAGACCGAGCTCGAGCGGACCCGTGACCGTCTACGTGAGACTGAGTCTCTGCTGATCGTTACCGGCAGCACAGGCGCGATCGCGTAAACCGCTCCGGCCGAAGCGGAAGCGATCGCCGTTGCCCCACTCCCGAGCACCGAGTCCGCTGTGAGCGAAGCTCCCCCGCCCGTCTTCACGCCCACGGCCCCCAGCGCACTGCCGGGAGCGGCGGACGACGGGAGGATGGATACCCCGGCAGCCGATGAGGGGATGGACACCATAGCCGACCCGGCGGCGTCTCCCGACTCCCTGGAGAAGCTTTCGTCCACCTATGCGGACCTGCAGGCGCTGGCCACCGAGACCGAGGCCGACCTTACCCGGGAGGTCGACATGGCCGGCTACTGGACCACGGTGGGCACACCTTCCGTGGAGACTGACCCGGCGCAGCCCGCCCCCCCACCCACTCCGGCAGTCTGCACCGAGGTCTTCGACCTCAGCGATGTGCGCCTGACCCAGCGCCACTTCAACGAGAGCACCTTCACGTCGCGCATGCGCGACGTGCGCCGCAGCCTGGGCAGACCACGTGTCAACTTGTCCCGGGTGTCCGGGGTGGATCCCCGTGCGCTGGTGACCATCTACTGGGACATCGTGTGGTATCAGTATCTGGTCGACCTGCGCCGCGAGGGCGTCTCCGGCCCGAGAGTCACACTCTTCCGAGAAGGCATGGAACTCGAGGAACTGAACGAGTGCTTCAAACAGAAGAACGCGTCCATGGACGACGACGGCCGGCTGGATGCTTCCGAGTTGGAGGTCCGGTTGCTGAGCGATCCCACCGTCCTTATCACCGAGTTGCCGCCCGAGGAGGAGAAGGCGCTCGAGGACGCCACCGAGGAGATCTGGGACAACCGTATGGCCCCCGAGTTCAAGTGGGATGACTGAGACGACGGTGGGAGTAGCCGGGCCAACGTCTCCGGCATGTATGCGCCGCGACGGTAAGCACGACCAGGAATGGGTGATCTAGGTATGTACAGTGTGCAGGCGAAGCAGGGTCCCGCGTACGTGCTACGGCCGGCGTTCGGCACCGATCTCATCGACGAATTGCAGACCTTCGTCCGCCGGGAGGGCATCACCCTGGCTTGGATATCGGGCGTTGGTGCGGTCACTCGGGCCAACCTCCGCTACTACAACCAGGTGGAGAAGTCGTGGTTGGACATCGACGTGGACAAGAACCTTGAAGTCATCAGCATGTTGGGGAACATCTCCCTGCTGAACGGGGAGCCCATCGTCCACGTGCACATCACTCTCTCCGACGAGGAGGGGCGGTGCTACGGGGGTCACGTGGGGCCCGACACCATCGTCTTCAACATGGAGATCCTCATGAACACCCTGACCGGGCCGCCGGTCACGCGCAAGCTGGACACGGATACGGGGCTCACCCTCTGGGGTTGAGAGGCTTGCCCTGACGGGCCGCGGGCTCGTTCAGCGACAGTGCGAGAATGGCGATATCGTCGGTGAGCGTGCCCCCGGAGAAGGCGAGCACCTTGTCCAGCACCTGTTGGGGCAGACCCTCCGCCGTGATGTGCTCGCGGCTCAGTATGTCTTGGAGACGTTGCTCCCCAAAGAACTCCCCCTCGCGGCGCGCTTCCAGAACCCCGTCGGTGTAGAGAAGCAGGAGATCGCCCGCCTCCAGTTCCACCTGGCCGGACTTCCAGACCGCCTCCGGATAGACTCCCAGAGGAGAAGAGCCCGCGCCCAGGATCTCGATGTCCCCCGAGACGCGGCGCAGCAGCGCTTCGGGGTGACCCGCCGAGCAGTAGCGGAACACGCCCGATTCGCCGTCCAGGATGCCCAGAAACAGGGTCACGAAGCCGGGTAGGTCCTTCTCCACGAGTAGGCCGTTGGTACGTCTGAGGACCTCGTGGGCACGTAGAGACTGGTGAGTGAAGGCGTGCACCACGTCCTTGACCAAGGTGGCTGTACGGGCCGCCTGTATGCCGTGCCCGGACACGTCGCCGATGAGCACGGCTATGTGGCCCCCTTTGGCCGGGAAGGCGTCGTAGAAGTCACCCCCCACTCGGGCCGCCTCCGTTGCCGAGCGATAGAGGTGGCCCAAATTGACCCGGCCGATCTCGGAAGGGATGTTGAGGAGGGCCAACTGCAGGTTCTCGGCGATGTCGAGCTGCTGGCGGTACAGGCGCTCGTTCTCCTCGGCCAGGAGACGGTGCCTCTCCTCACTCGCCCGCAGAGCCTCCTCCGCTTTCCGGCGCTCGGTGACGTCCTGAAGGATGCCCACCAGACGCGTGCGTCCGTCGGCATCGGTGCGATGCCTGGCCGCCGCCCACGTCCAGCGCACCTCGCCGTCGACCCGTCTGATGCGGCACTCGAAGATCCAGTCTGTCCTTTGAGCCGCGGCCGCCCGGAACTTCGCATCCACATCATCCCGATCTTCGGGCAGCACGTGGTCCAAGAAGGTCTCGTAGGTCCACTCGGGCAGCTTCGCCTCATACCCGAAGATGCGGTCGTGCCCGGCCGAGCGTTGCACCGAGTGATCCGATAGATCGAGGTCCCAGGCTGCCGTGGCACTCGTCTCCAGCGCGAAGGCCAGACGCTCTTCACTCCTGCGCAAGGACTCCTCGGCCCGTTTGCGGTCGAAAGCCTCCACCACTATGGGGCCCAGCGCCGCCAGCATCTCCTCCTGCTCAGGGCCATAGCCCCCTTGGCGCTCGCCCACCGCCAGGACCCCCACGACCTCGTCCTTGCGCCGCAGGGGGACGGCCATAAGACCGCCCGCAGACGGGTGCCCGTGAGGCTGATCGGCCACGAGGCTCCTGCCTTCCTTCAACACGCGGCCCAGGAGCCCTTGGGGCGCGAGGTCCTCGGGCCGTCTCGCCCCCTTTGCGGGGCGATTCCGGCGCCCCGCATCCCCAGCCGGAGCGCTGACGGCTATGCTGTGCACCAAGCCATCCTTGCCGATCTCGCTGATGAACCCGGTCGCGCTGTCGGTGACCTCTTGAGCCACTTCCAGACAGACCTCGCCCAGCTCCTCTTCGCCCCTGTCGCTGAGGGCCTCTTCGAAGATATCGGCCACGCCCCGGAACAGAGCCTTGTCCGTCTGCAGGCGGCACTCCGTCAGCCTGTGCTCGGTGATGTCGGCCACAGCACCGGCCAGCCCCGTGGCTCGGCCGTGCTCGAAGCGCGCCCGACCTGTGGCCGTGACCCAACGTACGGACCCGTCCCGTCTGCTCACGACCCTGTATTCCGCGCAGTAGACGCCAGTCCCCGCCGGATCAAGCGCGCGCTCCATCGACTCCCGGATGGCCACGCGGTCCTCCGGGTGTATGGCGGCCAGGAAGGTCGCGTAGTCGAGTCCCTCCTGTCCCTCCACCCCCCAGATCGCCAGCACCCGCCCGTCGCAGTCCATCCGGCCCGAAACGATGTCGTAATCATGGATGCCCAACTCGACCGCATCCTTCGCCAGCGCCAGCCGGGCCTCGCTCTCGCGACGGGCCCTCTCGGCTTCCTTGTGTTCCGTGATCTCGTGGAAGACCACGACAGCCGCGTCGATGCTTCCCCGGTTGAGGATAGGGCTCGAGCTGACGAGGATGGTGCCGTAGGTGCCGTCACCACGCAGGATGCGTATCTCCTCGCCTTCGACCGTCTCACCTCGTTGGATGGAACGTGCCAGCGGCCACTCCTCGGGCCGGTAAGGGCGTCCATCAAGATGGTAGCCCTTGTAGGCGGCGTACTCCGTCACGCTGGCGGAGGCATAGAAACCCTGCCGCCAAATGCGGGCCACCTGGGCATTGCAGGCCACGAGCCGTCCCGACGGAGCCTCAGCGATGATCACGCCGGAAGGCATGTGCTGGAGCACCGCCTGCAGCCGCTCGCTCTCGACCCTGTAGGCGTCGGCGGCTACCCCGGCCTCCTCGGCCAGGGCCTCGGAGTGCCGACGCTGCATGGTCTCGTCCGTGATCTCGGAGACCACGACCAGGACGTCGAACGGAGGGGCACCGTGCTGCGCCAGCGGCAGGACCTCCCAGCGCCAGTAGGTGGTCCCGCGCGCGAACCCCACGAACTCGTATTCGGGAAGGTATACCGGCGTCCCTGTCTGAGACACTTCGCCGAGGATCTCGATCACGCCCATCTCCTCGGCCCCCGGCACCACGTCGCCGATGTAGAGCCCGGTGAGGTCGCGGGAGACATACGATCCCTCGAGGAAGGCGTGATAGGACCCGTTGGTCCAGCGATAGCGCAGGTCTGCGTCCAACACGAAGAGACCCATGGGAGCGTTCTCAGTGATGGCCGACACCAGTTCGTTCTCTTCAATCAGTTCCCGGATGGAAGGGGGAAGATTGGCGCCGGCCCCTTGCTCCATGCCCGGACGATAGAAGATGAGGCTGACCAGCGTGCCCCCCTCTGGGCCGGAGTAGAGAGCCAGGTGGTCGGACAGCTTAGCCATGAGAGGCAGACCGAGTCCCCGGTTGTGCCGCTCCTTGAGGCGATCGGGTGTCTGGAACTCCCCCGGGCCCTCGACCTGTATCTCCAGCCGATCGCCATGGAGAAGCGTGCGTACCTCCACGTGGCCCTTCACAGGCGCGTGCTCGACGGCGTTGGCGGCCGCCTCCGAAGAGACCAAGGTGATGTCGAACACGCGCGACTCGGGGAAGCCGGCCTCCGTCGCCACCTCAGCGACGAAGCGTCTGGCCCGGACGACCTCAGTCAGGTCGGGCGACAGAGTGAGTGAGCGCGTTACGGGCACCCGAGCGCGATAGGGCATGACTATGAGGACCCCCGGAGGGCAAAACTTCTGAAGAATAGGCCGACTTACTACTCCCCCGCCGGTGGCTAACCTCAAACCTTGACTCGGACGCGGGCCCGCGTGTTGCGCCCGCCGGCGACCGCGCGTACGCGAGACGAAGCATGGGGACCGCCCCGGGCCCCTACTCCTCGCGCACGATGTCCACGGCCGTCACCTGGAAGAGAGGGACGACTAGGTCGTGATCTTCGTTGAAGGCCAAGGTGAGGATGCCGTCCTTGATCTCGTACTCCGCGACGGATGTGTAGGTGGCACGCTCGTGGGAATCGTTGCACCAACGGACGTTGATCGTGTACACAGGACCTCCCTTTTCTCGTATGGCCCTGGCCGCGACCCTCAACCAGCGGCGGTGGCGGCAAGGGCTGCCTCCTGGAGCATCTCCCAGGCCTGTCGCACGTGCCGGGCCTCCGTGCGGGCCTGGCCCACACAAAGACGCAGCACCAGGCGGTCGTCGAGTTTCGTGTGACTCAGATACATGCGCCCGGAAGAGTTGACCCGGTCCATGATGGCCTGGGTCACCTCGTCACCCGCCTTGTGGCGGAAACAGACCAAGTTGAGCGGGGCCGGAGCGGCCAGGACGAAGTCCGGGTGCTCGAGCACCCAGTGTTTGAACTCCTGCGCCAGGGCCACATGCTGGCGCACGTGGAAGCGCAGGCCCTGCACGCCGTAATGCCGTATGACCATCCACAGCTTCAGCGCCCGGAAGCGACGGCCCAGCGGCACCTGCCAGTCGCGATAGTCGATGACGGCGCCTGAGGCCGTGGCCGCGTTGCGCAGGTATTCGGGCAAGATGCTGAGGGCGCCCACCAGCGCGGCCCTGTCGGCCACGAAGAAGGCGCTGCAGTCGAAACCGGTGAACATCCACTTGTGAGGATTGAAGACGTAGCTGTCGGCCAGTTCCAGCCCCTGGTGCACCCAGCGGTACTCCGGACAGACGGCGGCCGTACCGCACATGGCCCCATCGACGTGCAGCCACATGCCGTACCGGCGGCAGACCTCGCCGATGGCCGGCAGAGGGTCGAAGGCGTTGGAGGAGGTGGTGCCCACGGTGGCCACCGTCAGGAAGGGCTTGCGACCGGCAGCCAGGTCCGCCTGGATGGCCTCTTCGAGCAGGTCGGGACGCATGGCATAGGCCTGATCCACGCCCACGCAGCGCAGGTTGTCGCTGCCGATGCCGGCCACGCGGATATCCTTCTCCAGGTGGGAGTGCGTCTGCGAGGAGGCGTAGGCCACCAGGCTGCCGTCGCAACCCTCGTGGTTGCTGACCAGGCCGGTGGCGCGCTCTCGAGCGGCCAGGATGGCACACAGCGTCGAACTGGAGGCGGAGTCCTCGATCACGCCCCCGCCGGCGCCGCGCGAACTGAACTGCTCGGGCAGGTCCAGCATCTCCACGAGCCAGTCCGTCACGTGCGTCTCGAGCTCGGTGTAGGCGGGGCTGTTGATCCACATCATGCCCTGGGCGTTAAGCCCTGAAGACAGGAGATCGCCCAGGATGGAGGCGCCTGAGGTATTGGAGGGGAAGAAAGCGAAGAAGTCGGGTGACTGCCAGTGCGTGATGCCGGGCATGATGATGCCGTCCATGTCGCGCAGCACGGCGTCCATGGACTCGCCCTCCTCGGGCGGGTGTGGCGGCAGCTGGGCGCGGATGTCGCCGGGCTGCACCTGGGAGAGGACGGGATAACTCTCCACCTCTTCCATGTAGCGGGCAACCCACTCCACGGCGGCGTGGCCCTGCTTCCGGAACTCGTCCGGAGTCATGTGATAGCTCATGGGCTCCATTCCCATCTAGAGCGACAACGGCCCGTGCTGGCCGTGAGGCACTACGTGGCGACCAGGATGGGCCGGTGACAGCGCAGGCAGCGGTCGGCCTCAGCGGTCACCTGAGCCAGCGTGTAGCCCAACTCCACCGCCTCGAAGGTCGTAACGCGATAGTCGATGGGCAGGACCGGCATCTTCTCCCGCTTGCCGTAGTCCACCTCGGGCGCCAGCGGGTAGACACTCTTCTGTGCTCCCAGGAACATGGCCAGCCGCTTGGTCTTGTCCTCGAGGTCCTCGACCACCGGCTCGCCGCGCAGGTACTTGTCGATGTACTTGGCCGCCGTCTTGCCGGCGTTGATGGCCTCGATGATGGTCCCTCCGCCGCTCACGGCGTCGCCGCCCACGAAGAGGCCGGGCTTGCTGGTCTGGAGCGTATGGGAGTCGACCTCCATATAGCCATATTTGTTCATGGAGATGGACTCGTCGCCGGCGAAGGGGTCGAAGTCGGGCTTCTGCCCCACGGCGGCGATGATGCTGTCGGCCTGGAGCACGAAGGGAGCCATGTCGGCAGGCACGGGTCGGCGCCGGCCGCTCTCGTCGGGCTCGCCCAGTTCCATCTGCTGACAGACGAGACCCTCCACCCCACCGTCGTCACCGCGACATTCGAGCGGCGTGGCCAGGTAGAGGAACTCCACGCCCTCCTCCTCGGCTTCCTCTATCTCCCAGACGTTGGCCGGCATCTCGTTGCGCGTACGGCGGTAGACCACCCGTACCTCCTTGGCACCCAGGCGGACGGCGGTGCGGGCAGCGTCCATGGCGGAGTTACCGCCTCCCAGGACCAGCACCTTGTCGCCGATGTCGACCTTCTCCCCCAGGGCCACCCTGCGCAGGAACTCGATGGCGTCCATGGAACCGGGCAGGTCTTCGCCGGGGATGCCCAGCGGACGGCCCAAGTGCGCGCCGATACTGGCGAAGGTGGCCTTGAAGCCCATTCCCTCCAGGTCGGCGAACTGGAAGTCGCGGCCCAGCCGGGTGTTGTAGCGGATCTCGGCGCCTTCTTCTTCGATAAGCTCGGCCTCGCGGTGGATGACGTGACGAGGCAGGCGATACTCGGGGATGCCCACGTGGACCATGCCACCCGGGACGGGCAGATCTTCGAAGATGACCGGCTTGTAGCCCCGGCGGGCCAGGAAGTAGGCCGCGGACAGCCCCGCGGGACCGGCACCGATGATGGCCACCTGGTCGGGCTCGGCCGAGGAGTCGGCGGCAGCCGGTGCGCCGGCTTCGGCCGCGGGCTCAGCGACCGGCGCGGCGGGCGCCCCGAGGGGGCGCTGGCTCTCCTGGGCGGTGACCAACTCGCTCACCTCGTGCGGTCCCCCGGCGATGAGTCCCGGGCCGCCTGCGGCGGCCACCGTCTCCGCGTCTCCCCCGTGGGTCGGCGCCGCCATGCAGCCGGAGGCGCAGAGGTCGTCGGCCAGACCCTCAGCCCGATCGGCGCACCAGCGCTTGATGTTGTTGATGGCGATGGGATGACCCGTGGGAGCCAGTGTGCAGTTGGTCTCGCAGGGATGCGGGCACGTGCGCCCGATGATGGCCGGCAGAGGGTTGTCGCGCTTGACGATGGTGCTGGCCAGGTGCGGATGCTCCTCCAGCCCCTGGAAGATGTAGGCGGGGATATCGACCGTGGAAGGACAGGTGGAGCGACAGGGCGCGGTCACCCAGCCATAGGTTTGGAAGGACGCACAGGTGGCGCCGGCGGCATGCTCCGCGAAGTGGGCCTCTCCCTGTTCAAGGAGTGCCAGCATGGGGTCGCGGATGGTGTTGGCGATGCCGCACCAGGCCGACTCCTCGATACACTCCACCAGGTTGCGGACCTTATCCATCGTGGTGTCGTCACCCTTACCGGCGGCCAGCAACTCCAGTTGCTCGCGCAGGATGTCCACCCCGATGCGACAGGGCCCACAACGGCCGCACGATTCCTCCTGTATGAGAGCCAGATAGCGCCGCGCCAATTCCACCGCGCATACGTCGCCCTTGAGGATCACTCCCCGCCACGACACCACAGCCGCGATATCGGCCATGTCGGGCTGCTCAAGCCGGGCGAGCACCTGCTCGGGCTCGGGGCCCTGGTATCGATCGGAAAGGGCCGCGACCGGCCCGTTGTTCAGTGCCAGCTCTGGCGCCTCAGGCGTTCCCACCAAAAGCCTCCTTCTTACGGCCTACAAGCCCACCCCACAACACGGGGCGAACAGACATCTCGCCCCCGGAAACTCGATGATAGCGCATCGACCGCGAAGGGTCGCCGCCTTTCACCGCCGCCCGTCATGGCCGGCGCGACGCATGGGAGCGGAGCGGCGCTCCGCGGCCGCCGCGGGTATGCTGACAGTAGAGGCAAGATCGACACGGAGGTCCTGGCAATGACCGTGCAGACGTGCAGCACCACGTTCGTGACCGAGAACGTGGCCGACGCCCGGCGCTTCTACGGGGAGCACTTCGGCGCGCGGGCCACCTTCGACTGCGGGTGGTATGTAGTCCTGCGCCTGGGCGACACCGCCGGCTCGCCGGAGGTGTGTTTCATGGAGGCGCGCGAAGGGTCGCCGCCCTTCGCCGCCGGTGCGACGCTCAACCTGCGGGTGGATGATGTGGACGGACTCCACGGGCGCGTCGTCGCTGCCGGCCTTCAGCCGACCACCCCGCTGGGCGACCATCCCTGGGGCGACCGCGGCTTCGGAGTAGCGGACCCCTGCGGGGTGATCGTGTACTGCTACGAGGACATCGAACCCGCCCCCGAGTTCCGGCAGTACTTCCTGGAGGTCTGAGAGCGGCCCGGGCGAGCGATCGGAGAGGCGCCTGCCTCGACCGAGACCGGGGGTGCAGGGCGCGCTACAATCGACGAAGGGACGAGAGCGAAGGGAGTCGGCATGGAGAGGCTGTGGGCACCGTGGCGGTTGCAGTACGTGGGCAGCGACAAGCCCCAAGGGTGCATCTTCTGCGACAAACCACTGCTGGGTGACGACCACGCCGCCCACATCGTCCACAGGGGCACGCACGCTTTCGTGATGCTTAACGCTTATCCCTATAACAACGGTCACGTGATGATCGCCCCGTACGCGCACGTGGCGTGTCTCGAAGATCTGCCTCCCGAGACCGCGCACGAGATCATGGAACTGGCCCAACTCGGTGCCCGCGCGCTCAAGACGGCCTTCAGCCCCAACGGCATCAACGTCGGCTTCAACCTGGGAGCGGCCGCGGGAGCCGGCATCGCCGATCACATCCACATGCACATGGTGCCGCGCTGGTCGGGCGACACCAACTTCATGCCCGTGCTGACGGACGTGCGCGTCATCCCCCAGTCGCTGGAAGAGTCGTACCGGGTGTTGAGCGCGGCCTTCGCGGAGTTGGCGGCAGGCTGACGAACGGGGAGTCCCCGCCGGGACGGGATACCCCCGCCGCCGACGCCGCCGCGGCTCCCCGCCGCTGCCTGGCGCTCTCCGCTTCTCTCGTAGGCCTGGCGCCGGCTTCAGTCTCCCGCGCGCTCCAGCCGCATCAACTCGTGCAGCGCCCTCTTGCCCACGTCGAGTTGGGCGTCGGTGGGCTCGGTGGTGGTGAAGCGTTTCTGCACCGTGCGACCGGGCAGCAACATCAGTCGAGAGACCGTGGAATCGCCGTGCGTGGTGGCCCAGCGCAGGGCTTCGATGGCGATGCCCAGGCTGGCGGCTCCGGCCAGGGCTGAGGCCGCGGGCGACTTCTCCCCCGTGCGTCCACGCGCCAGCAGGTTGGTGGCCACGGTGGCCAGCAGGTAAGGACCGATGAGGTTGCTGCCGCAGCGATCGTGCTCTTTCGCGGCGGCCTTCATGCTGGCGGCGTCGCGGGCCGAGGCGCCGGGGACCCCAGAGGCCGACTTGCGCCCGGCGCCGCCCGCCACGGCGGTGACTGCAGCCGCGGCCGCTTCCAGACCGCCGATCACCTTGTGCTCGGCCCCGTGATACCCGGACACCGACGACTTCCTGACCACCAGCGCAGCTGGGACGAAGGCCGCCAAAGCGCCGCCGGCCTCTTGGATGAACGCCGATTTGGGCGCCACCGCTTTGACCGCGGCGGTGGCCGTGAAGGCGGCCACGAGAGCGGCAAGGACCCGGCCGCCCTGTATGGGCAGTTGGGCTTCTGGGAGCTTCATCTTCACTTGGGCCAGCACCAGAAGGGTCTCCCCGAAGCGGCCCAGACCGCGCAGCAACGGCACCCCTCCCGTACTGCTCACCCCGCCCCCGCCCACGGGCAGGTGCGGCTTGCGGCCCGAGGCACCGACGATCTTGCCGCCGGCTCCTCTGACGGCCGCCCCCCAGTACCGCTCCGATACCAAGATGAGGCCGTTGCTCAGAGCTATGCCCCCCATGCGCGGGAGAGGCGTGTGAGGCGAGGCGCCCCCGGCCCCGGCCGGGGCCGGGGGCGCCCCCACCGGTGTCCCACTCGGCCTGTCTGCTGCTGTCATGGTGCCTCCTCCATCTTCGGCTGCGCCCGTGGTCAGGGCCGCGACCGTTGGTTCACTATTCATGCGCCGGTGCGCGCCTGCGCCCTGCGTGACGCCCTGCGCCCTGCACCCTGCGTCCTACAGTATGCCCCGCCGGCCCCGTTCCGTGCGACCCGCGCCGTCCAGGTCGAGACCCTCACCGGCCGCAGCCACGTCTCCAAGCAAAGCCCCCTCAGGGATGACGAGGTCACCCCCGGCCAAAGCCAGTTCCTCTGCCAGCGCCCGTGCCTGCACCCTCCGCGCTCCTTCTTCGGTAGCCGCCAGCCAGACCGTGCGCGTCCTGCGGGCGGTCGCCGCCCGGTGGGGCAGATAGATGAGTAGCGTCAACGCGATCGCCGCCACGCCCGCCACCACGAACAGGCGGGTGATGCCCAGCTCCGCTCCCAGGATCCCGCCCAGGAGCAGTCCCACCGTGGCGCCTATCTGGCCGAAGCCGGCCCTGATGGCGATCAGTCGGCCCTTGCGCGCCTGGTCGGGTATCTCCTGGAACATGGTCATGGAGGGAACGAAGGTGCCCACGTTGAGCGCCCCAGTCAGTCCCAGCAGCACCCCACTCAGCGCGAACCAGGGACTGAAGCCCACGGCCATCAAGCACACACCTATGAGCACCATGGCCCCGGCCACGTAGCGGTTCTTGTCCCCTCGCAGACGCATGCGACTGATGGCCAGCCCACCGACGATCAGGCCCGCGGCCATGGCCACCTCCAGGGCCGCCAGTCCGGGCGCGCCCTGGTCGAAGACCTCCAGAGCCAGGCCGTAGGTGTTGGGGACGGTCATCATGATGGCTCCGGCCGCCAACACGGCCAGCAGCAGGTTGGTGCGCAGCAGGGGACGTCTCCAGATGTGGCCCACCACCCAGGGCGCGTCGGCCAGCAGGGCCGTGAGCTTGAGCGGCGGCCCTGTGCGCGGCAGCGCCCGCGGCAACCCCACCAGGAGCAGGGCCGAAAGGAGATAGCTGCCGGCATCGATGGCGAAGGTGAGCGAGTAGCCGATGTAGGTCACCAGCACTCCACCCGCCAGATAGCCGAGAAGCTCGGCCCCATCGCGAGAGACGCTCAGGTAGGAGTTGGCCCGCACCAGGTACTCCTTCGGGGCCAGATCTCCCACCAGCTTGATCTGTCCGGGATTGAACAGAGAGGACAGGATGCCCATGAGAACCGCCACCAGGTAGATCAGCCCTACCGCCTGCTGGGCAAGGAGGGGCAGGAGGAAGATGAACACCGCCCGGCCCAGATCGGCCAACACCATGATGCTCTTGGCGCTGAAGCGGTCGAGGAGGGCCCCGCCCACGAAGCTCATGACCACCAGGGGGAAGGTGCTCACGGCCATGATGGCGCCCATGTGCAGCACCGAGCCCGTCAGCTCGTAGACCATGAAGGCAAGGGCGATGGTCGAGACCGAGGTCCCGAGGCTGGAAAGGGCTTGGGCGGCGAGTATCCGCCCCAGCACGCGAAGATGCATCTTCCCCCTGCCGCACTGTCATGGCCGAGCCGCCCTCAGGCTACCATGCCCCGGCCGCGTGGCTACGACGTCGTGGCCGGACCGTCCACCGGACCCTCCGCCCACAACATGATTGATTTCGCCCGCGACGGCGGGAATCCTGGAGTACGAAGCGTTCCGGCAGCTCCGGCAGTCCGCCCCGCGCCCGGCCGGCCCGCGCTAGGAGGCTGCTGAACAATGACGCTTCGCTGCATGAGTGCGCCGGCCGCGGGCGAGACAAGGAGGCAGGAAGCGCGAATAGCAGCGCTATTTGCGCGACCGACGACGAAGTATCGCCCCGGAAGGTGCGCCCAGGCGGCCGAGGCTTCGCTGTTCAGCAGCCTATTAGACCGCCACCCCGGCCATATCCTTATCCGGGTCCGAGGCCACGTCCTGCTCGCCCTCGCCTTCATCCGGCAGGTCGCGCATGAACTTGACCTTCTGGAACTCCAACCTGAAGTCGGCCTGTTCACCACGCTGATAGGACTCGTCGTGGCGCGCCAGCATGTCGAGGAAGCGGTCCACCAGCTGGGGATCGAACTGCGTGCCCCGGTGGATCTCCAGTTGCTCCTTGGCCACCTGCAGCGGCAGTTTCTTGCGGTAGGGACGGTCGGACATCATGGCCGAGTAGGCGTCGGCCACCCCGATGATGCGGCTGATGAAGGGAATGTCATTCCCCGCCGCCCCCATTGGGTAGCCGCCGCCGTCGTAGCGCTCGTGATGATAGAGCACCACCTGGGCCACCTCGCGGAAGTCGTCTATGGCGCCCAGGATCTCCGAACCCTTGCGCGAGTGGGTGGCGATGATGGCGCGGTCGATCTCGTCCAGGGAGCCGTTGCCCTTGAGCACCCGGTCGGGGATGCCTATCTTGCCCACGTCGTGCATGAGGCCGGCCAGATGCGTGAGCTCCACCTCGTGCTCGCTTAGCCCCATGTCGGCGGCCAGCGCCGTTGCCCACTGAGCCACGGCCGCGGAGTGCCCGGCCGTGTAGTCGTCCTTGGCGTCGAGGGAACTCACCAACGCCGCTATGGCCTGCATGGCCAGGCGCTCGTTGCGCAGAGCCAGACGTCTGTTCTCCTGGACCTGCGTGCGCAGGTTGGAATAGGAACGGAAGGAGAAGATGAGCCCCAGAACCGGGAGCAGGAGCAGGAGGAAGGTGACGATCGATTCGCTGCGGTTGAAGATCCAGATAAGCCCCACACTCACGGTGAGGAAGAAGAGATGGTAGGGGAGGAAGGGCTGGAAGCCTTCCCGCCAGAAGGCAGCTGGGCCATAGGTCCCGCGCAGGGCAGCAACTGGGACAAACAAGACGTAGTTCATCAGCTGGAACGCTACGCCCGCGGCTATCCCCCCAATGACCAGGACCTCTGCGCTAGCGCCCAGATAGTGGGGAAAGACCCAGTAGATGAGGCCGGCAAAACCCGCTTCGAGCCCCGCGGCAGCCGAAAAACACAGGTTGCGGCTCCATTGTCCCCGCCGAAGATGAACCACCTGCGCCAGCACGGCAATTGTGAGACTCGCAAGAGGTCCAAGCAGCGCGGCGCTGAGAAAATAGGCCAGAAAGCTGGCAGACACCTCTAGCCGCCCAATCAGGATCCTGGCCTTCTCTGCCGAGATTGCGAGAGCTAGGAAGAAGAAGAACTGCCAAAGGGAGATGTGGGGATAGACCAGAGGTACCAGACCCAGCGCCAAAGACAATGACAGGGTTAACACCGAGAGCGCGAGCATAGCTACGTATAGCCCAAGCAGAGACGCCCTCCGCTCAGGGGACGCCGCACTGCTTGGGCCGAGGTAGATGACGCTATTCCCACTCATTGACGCCGCCGAAAGTCAGAGCGTTTGCCTCTTAGGTCTATCGGCCGCCACTACTGGATCTTTAGCGCCAGCACAACCCTACCAGGTTTGCACCTTCATATGCTCTCTCCTCTCAATTCTTCTGCCGGCGGTTCTGCAGTTACCGCAGAACGCATGACTCCGGCAACTCCACCAAACTCCCCTTTCTCCAATCAGGCAAGCTGCTCGGTCCCAATCACCAAAACAGCTTCCACCTATACTCGAGCCTCCCATTCCGACTCGAATATGGGCAAGATGACATCACCTAAATACGTCATCTTGATTAGCCTAGCCCCAGCTCTTCATGATGTCAACTGTCTAACAACTACATGGCGGTGGCCACCTACATCTCCCGTGAAACTATTCTCTCTTGACAAAATCTCTTTGCCCTATAGTGCAATTGCGCTATACATCCGATCAAAGTCGAAACCGCTGTACATCGCAGGTCCCTGATTCAGTATGTGGGACGTCGAGGACCCGGGGAGACAGCGACTCAGAGAACGATGGTCTGTCCGAGTGTTCGCCATGAAGCTGCCGATGCGGGGTGCCAGCGTCGAGAACGTGTCGCCAAACCGCTCCACGGCCATCCTCAGAAGAGCCATTCGACAAGAACATCGAGGTAAGCCGAGGAAGACGAGAGCTGTTTCTCCACAGTCTTACAGCACTTGGCCTTGGTCTTGACCCGATTCCGTTGACCCTTTAGAAATGGACCACTACGGTCCAGAAGGGAGTGTCAACGTGGCCCACACGCCGGAGTTCAGGCAGGAGGCGGTCCGTCTGTATCGGGTGAGTCAGCGGGGCATCAGATCATGCGCCGCCCAGCTGGGGATCTCGCCCGGCACGCTTCGCGCCTGGGTGCGCCAGGCAGAGGCTGACGAAGGGCTCGGGGAAGGGCTGACCAGCCCGGAGCGAGCCGAGCTTCTGAGGCTCAGACGGGAGGTGAGGATCCTCGAGGAGGAGAAGGAGATCCTTCGCAAGGCCGCGCTTTTCTTCGCCAGGGAGACCGATCGGCGCACATGAAGTTCGCCTTGATCGATGAAGAGAAGTCGCACCACCCTGTCTCCCGTCTTGCCCGCGTGCTCGGTGTGACGGCCGCGGGATACCACGCCTGGAAGAAGCGTCCGGCTTCTACGGCGCTCCCCGCATCCACGCCGAGCTGGCCCTCGCTCATGGCGAGCGGGTGTCGCGCAAGCGTGTGGCTCGGCTCATGGCCGAACTGGGTCTGGAAGGCGTCTCCAGGCGAGGAAAGCGCCGAGCGAGGAGGACTGAGGCCGAGATGCCGGCAGCGCCCGATCTCGTCCGCCGCCAGTTCACGGCCGACGCTCCCAACGAGCTCTGGATCGCCGACATCACCTACGTCCCATGGGAGGGCTGGCTCTTCTTGGCTGTGGTGGTGGACGCCTGCTCCCGGCGCGTGTGTGGCTGGTCCATGCGCGATGATCTGAGAGCCGACCTGGTGGTCGACGCTCTCGGCATGGCCACCACCCGCCGGCGGCCCGGTCCGGGCCTCATCGACCATTCCGACCGCGGCGGGCAATACCGCTCGCTGGCTCTTGGCCGGACCCTTCGTGATTCAGGGATCCTCGCCTCGATGGGCTCCCGCGGAGACGCCTCTGATAACGCCGCCTGTGAGAGCTTCATGGCCAGCATCAAGACCGAACTCGTGAAGCGCCAGACCTTCAAGACAAGAGACGAAGCGAGGCTCGCCGTCTTCTCCTACATCGAGGGCTTCTACAACACCGAGCGTAGGCATTCAGCCCTGGGATATCTTTCCCCGATCGAATACGAGAAGACGCTCAAGGAGAAATGTGTCGAGACTGTTCTGGTCTAACTGCAAACAGTCAACGGAAACGGGGCAACCCAACTGGGACCAAGGGGATGGTCTGGCAATAGACCGCCATCGACGTGGCCTTTAGCTTCGTGCGGGTGGAGCTCCATACCTCTCCCCGTAACCCCACGGCTCATTGGTGCTCGCACCTGGCCGAAGAGGTGGCCAGAGACCTCGCGTGCCGGGGCTGGAAGCTGGAGGTGGTCATGATCGATAACGCAGGCGAGTTTCGCAGCCATGAGTTCGAAGAGGCCATCGCCGGGTTGGGCGCCACCCACCGCTTCATCCGAGCCGGGCGTCCTCAATCGAACGGATGTGTGGAGCGGGTGCAGCGCACCATCCTTGAGGAGTGCTGGAAGCCGGCCTTTGCCCGCTACCTCATCCCCAAATACACCGGGCTCAGGCACGACTAAAGGGGTATGCGGCCTACTACAACCAGGATCGAGCCCACACCGGACCCTGCCCACCCTGAGAACCGAACACTATGCAAACATAGTGACTGCTCGACCGCTGGCGGGCAAGTTCGCCGTGCCCGCGCGACAGGCCCCGGCACCCTCGCAGCAGCAGAACGCGCCAACCCGCTGCCGGCCTCCGCTACAATGACCCCGAGCCCCGCCCCGACCCATCACCTACCCGCCTCCGGACCAAGCGGAACCGGCAGGGCGGCGGAATGACAGCCCAAGGAGACCCATGCCCCAAGCCACGATCCTCTCCTATCTGGCCCGCGCCTACGAGGCCAACCCGGAGGCCGAGGTGTCGGGCCCCGAACTGCGGCACGAACTGGGCCTCGACGCGGCCACTGTGGACACCTGCGTGCGCGACCTGGCCCGCGAGGGGCTGGTGGAGTGGGATCCGCTGCTCACCAACATGTGGCTGCGCATCACCGACAAGGGGCTGGCGCGCTCGCGTCGGGGCGCTTGAGAGGCTCCCGGTCCGTTGTGTGGTCCGAAGGCGGGTCTACCCCGCCTCAGTAGGTCATCACCCGTGGAAGTGCCTTGGCCGCCTCGATCCACTCGGCCACTTGGGACTCGCTGGGGAGATGGCGCACGAACTCCATCTCCTCGTTCACCTCGGCCAGTTTCGTGGTGAGGTGGTCCGCCCGCCGCTGGGATAGCTCCACGACGGTGTCCACCCCCACGGCCTCCAGCAGATCCGAGTATTGCGTGCCTATGCCTTTCACTCGGAACAGATCGGCCTTGTTGACCCAGCCCAGGATGAGCTTGCCTCCGATGCCCGTGGCCGCCTCCAGGTCGCTGCGGCCCTTGGGGGTGGCACCCGCCTCCAGCAGAGCCTCCACGGTGTTGATACCGGCCGCCTTCAGCTTATCAGCCTGTACGTCCCCGATGCCCGAGATCTCTTCCACACCGGCCATGCGCCCTCCCTCGACTCGTCTTCGCCGCCCGACACACACACCTCTATCGTACTCGCCTGCGCCGCGCATCCGCTAGAGACCTGACTCCCTCGGCCCCCAGAAAAAGCCGGAGGCCGTCTCGTCGCCGAGACGGCCTCCTCAACCTGTGATGTTGCGCTGCGACCCCGAAGGCGCCGCCGGAAGGCGTCAGTCGGGAATCCTAGCGACTAAAGGCTAACGCCACCTCCGGTCCAATGGTCGCCGCGCATACTGGGCAAACTGTCTATTGGGACCACCTCCTTTCTACGCTTGACAACATTCTAGCAACAAACCCCTGCAATATGCCAGTACAAGGCCACACGGTAAGTCGCTAGTCAGGAGGCCTGCCGGAAGGCCAGTCATCCTTCAGGAGACGGGACAGCGAGCGGTCGGCCAAGATGCGACCCCCCGTCTGGCAACCTGGGCAGTAGTCGCACTCGTTCCGCGCTCTGACGATGCGCTCGACCCGGGTGCCGCAAACGGGACAGGGCCGACCGTAGCGACCGTGAACGGCCATGCCCGGACGGAACGCGGTCACCTTCTTGGGGAACTCGCCTGCAGCCTCCGCGCTCAGGCGCTTCACCCAGTCCTGTAGGATCTCGGCGGTGGCTTGGTGAAGTCGCGCCATCGCCCCGTCATCCAGAGTGCCCGTGCGCAGGAACGGTGATAGTCGTGCCCGGTGGAGGATCTCATCCGAATATGCGTTACCGATGCCGCTGAGTATGCTGGGATCGGTGAGAGCCCGCTTCAGCGTGTGGTTCTCCCGGCGCAGTGCCGCCGCGAAGTCTCCGTAGGTGGAGCCGATCGCTTCCAGACCGCCCGGATCGAGTCCCGCCAGAGCCGCCGTGCCTTGGACGAGGTGCAAAGAAGCCCGCCGCCTTGATCCCGCCTCTGTGATGATGAGTGACCCCAAAGGGAAGTCGAAAGCAGCCAGACCTGAGCCGCGAGGGATGGCAGAGCCCGACTCCTTCCACTGCAGGCGGCCTGCCACCATGAGATGTAGGACCAGAAACAGATCAGGTTCCAGGCAGAAGACGAGACGTTTGCCCATCCGCTCCACCCGGGCGACCCGATGACCGATCGCAGTGTGGAGGGCGGGTTCGACCGTCCGCAGGAGGAAGGGACTGCCCAAGCGCAGGCCGACGAGTTCCTGCCCCACGATGCGCGCGGCAAGCGCCTCCTTGTAGACCTCGATGTCCGGTAGCTCAGGCATCTGGCCGTATGCAGTATAGCCCCGAGCGGAACACCCGGCGCACGGGGGCAGCAGCGCGCGTCGGCCCGGCGCGGGACCGCATGATGGCCTCACGCGCGACGCCGCATGTCGAACCCGCGGGCAGCGCGCGGCGCCGCATGACGGCCTCCGCGGTATCCTGTGCCCATGAGACGGACTCCTCTCTGCTTCCTGATGCTCATCCTGCTCCTCATCGTTTCCGCCTGCGGCGCGGGCGAAGGCGGCGGCCCGCCATCCTCGTCGTTTGTCCCCCAGCCACCTGAGCCCACCATACCGCCGACCACCGCCACATCTGCCACGACCACTTCATCGCCGCCTACGACCCAGCAGAGTCCCGCCGAGCGCCTGCTCGCCACCATGAGCCTAAGCGAAAAGGCCGCGCAGGTACTCCTCGTGGGCTTCTTCGGTACCACCGCTTCATCACTGACACCGGGCTTCATGGCGGAGACCACACCAGGCGGAGTGGTGCTTCTCAAGAGAAACGTGGAGACCACCGACCAGCTGCAGAAGCTCACGGCCGCGTTGCAGGATAGAGCCGCTGCGACAGACGCGGGAATCGCTCTGCTCGTGGCTGTGGACCAGGAGGGCGGTCCCGTGAGACGGATCGAGGACGACATGACTCCTATGCCGGCAGCCCGTACGCTGGGCACCAAGTCCACGCCGGAGGAGGCCGGCGCCCTTGCCGCCCAGACGGCGGAGGAGTTGCTCACCCTGGGAGTGAACATGAACTTGGCTCCTGTGGCTGATGTGGTCGAGGATGACGGCTCGTTCCTATACCGCCGCAGCTACTCCGGAGATCCCGAGCGCGTAGCGGCCTTCGTGAGCGCGGTGGTGGCCGGCTATGAGGACAATGGACTCGTCGCCTGCCCCAAGCATTTCCCCGGCCACGGCTCCGCTGACGGAAACACCCACTCCGAGGACGCGGTGGCGGAGGCCACTGCCGCCGACTACGAGGCCGTTCACCTGCCCCCCTTCATCGCAGGCTTCGATGCGGGTGCGGAAGCGGTCATGGTGGCCCACATCGTCGCCGGAGCTTATGATCCCGAGCACCCGGCGTCATCCTCTTCCGCCGTCATCGAAGGCCTTCTGCGCGACGAACTGGGTTTTGCCGGACTGGTGGTCACGGACGACATCGAGATGGCCGCCGCCGCCGGGAAGCAAGCGGACGGCGCCGGGAGCGACGAGGCCGCGGCGGAGTCGTCCTCGGGGATCACGGCGGTCGAGTGCCTGCGCGCCGGGGCGGACCTCGTGATCACCCTCGGCCCCCTGGAGACTCAGCAGGCGATCATCGCCGCCATAGCGGCCGCGGTGGATTCGGGAACGCTCAGTGGACAACGTCTCGATGAGGCCGTCCTACGGATCTTGGAACTCAAACAGAGGAAGGGCTTGGCACCGTTCGGGTGACCCCCGGCAACGGCCGCTCAGGGCCCACCTCGGGGAAGATCTGACCCAGCACGAAAGAACGGGGGGCGCGCCTCCCGGCGCGCCCCCCATATTCGAAGCCCCAGTAGCTCTCGGGCTCCTCACAGCCCTCAATCCTCAACTGTCGAGGATGCTCTCCGCTTCCTCCTTCATAGCATCCATGACGTACTGGACACCCGAGACCTTGGCGGCTTCCTCCGTGAGTGAGATGACGTCTTTCCTGCTCAGGGTGTCGAGACGGAAGCAGCGCGCCCCGGCCATGAACTGGGTCAGACCCGTGCGCAACTTGTCCACGAAGGTATAGATGGCAACAGCTCCCAGGGGGATGTCGTTCATGCGGTCGCCGAAACGGTCCTTCAGGGTCGAGTAGGTGACGAAGATCTCTTCCGGCGTCTGACCGAACCTCTTGACCGGGGTGGGCAGGTCTTTCCAGAGTCCCGTCCGCGATCCGTCGCCGATGACGCCTTCGATGTTGCTCCCCACGAAGCCCGGGATCATGAGCGCACGACCCATACACACAGCCTTGAAGTAGGGAGCGCCCATGGCCAGCACCTTGAAGATGTGATCCTCTGTCGAGAACCCGCCGGCCATGGCAAGGTCGGGAGTCCACTCTCCGCGGTTGGCCAGACGCTTCGCGCATTCATAGGCCATGGCCTGCAGGTAGAAGGTGGGCACGCCCCACTCTTCCATCATGCGCCAGGGGCTCATGCCCGTCCCTCCGCCTGATCCGTCGATGGTCACCAGGTCGACGCGCGCTTTGGAGGACCACTTGATAGCGCGGGCCAGTTCGGGGAATCCGTACGCGCCGGTCTTGAGAGTGACCCGCTTCACTCCTACGCGGCGACGCAACTGCTCGACCGCACACAGGAACTGGTCCTCATCGATGAAGCCCAGGCGGGAGTGCCGCTCGAACTCCTTGATGCCGCCGGCCTTGAACGAATCACTCACCGCCGGCTCGCTGGGATTGGGGGTGATGATATAGCCCCGCTTCTGCAGGTCGAGGGCCCGGTCGAGATCGCGGATCTTGATCTCGCCCCCGATGCACTTCGCGCCCTGGCCCCACTTGAGCTCGATGGTCTCGACCCCGAGTTCCTGCACTACGTAGTCGGCCACGCCAAAGGCGGTGTCCTCGACGTTGAGCTGGACGATGATGTCTCCGTAGCCCTCTTGCCACTCCCGATAGATCTTGACCCGCCGCTCCATCTCTGGCGATCTTTTGATCCTTCCGTCCGGATAGAACTCGGCCTCCGTATCGATGCCGCACACATTCTCGCCCACCACCAGCGAGATGCCGGAGATGGCCGCCCCCACCGCGAACGACTCCCAGTACTTGCGCGCTATGTCAGTGGAACCCAGCGCGCCCGTGAAGACCGGCATCTTCATGCGGATGGGATTCATATGACCGTACACGGCCGTTGTGTCGACCACCGGGAAGATGGCCTTGTCGGGATTGGCCTCGTCAATGGCCTTGGCGCCGCGAGCGAAGCCGAGGATGTTGAGATGCGAGTAATCGACCGGGTAGACCTTGTCTGCCCCAGAAGTCATCTCGCCGAAAGGTCCCGGATAGATGACTTCCCGACCGCGGAATGACGACTTGAACACGTCGCAGTTACCCTGGCAGTCGGCCATGCATCTCGTACAGACACCTGAACTGGCCACATCGCGCGACCGGTTCCTCGTCTCCAATGCCTCACTCGATCCCGTGTGAGAGTAATCCATACGAACAAACCCCCTGTGCGTTGTGGCAGCCGCGCTGACCGGCCGCTCGTGCGCACGAGTTTAGCGAGAAAGGGACGTAAGGTGGTAAGGCGTCCAAGAATCGTCCTCTCGCCACACGCGCACCATGCTCACCGGCCTGCCTGCAGCACCGCGCTCGCCTATAATCAGAGAGCCCACGAGCAAAGGAGTGAGGATGCAGACCGACCAGACGACTACGGTCGTCCAGATCGATGCCGGCGTCTGTGGCCACAAGACCACGGTCCGGGCCACCAAGACCGACGGCTACAACGTTCGAGTGGCCATCGACAGCGACTGCCCGCATGTGGCTAAGATCGCTACCGAAGTCGACGAGGTAGACGCTCTCCACCAGATCGGTCTGAGGGGTGGTCTTCCCTCTGCGTTGGAAGCGGCCTACCGTCACTGTATCCACGCCGCCTGCCCTGCGCCGGGAGGATTGATCAAGGGGATCGAGGCGGCAGCCGGACTGGCGCTTCCTCAGGACGCTCATATCTGCGTCAGCCGCGAACAGGGCACCTCATGAGCACCGCCACTTCACCCACTCCACCGGCCGGCCCGGCCGATGGCCCCACCGTCACCTTCCAACCCTCGGGACGAAGGGGTCAGGCGGCGGTTGGAGACAGTCTCCTGTCCGTGGCCAGAAGTCTGGGCGTGGAGATCGAGAGCGCCTGCGGCGGCAAGGGGGTCTGCAAGAAGTGCCGTGTGAGGGTGGAGACGCCTTTGGAGAGTGTATCCCCGCCCACCGACATGGAAGTCAAGCTCTTCGGCCCCGAAGGTATCGCCGCGGGCATGCGGCTGGCGTGTCAGGCGAGGGTGGCCGATACCGTTCGGGTCTTCGTGCCCGAGGAGAGCCGCCGCACGGCCCAGGTGGTCCGCAAGGAGGCGGGAGATAGCACCGTGCCGGTCGATCCGGCGGTGCGTGCCTACCAGGTCGCGCTACAGGTCCCCACCCTCAAAGATGCGGTAGCCGACGCCGAGCGCCTGCTGGCCGCTCTCGAAGACACGCACGGCCTAAGTGGCTTGGAAGTCGACTTCGAGGTGCTTCAGACCCTCCCGACGGCGCTCAGGCAGGCCGGTTGGGATGTGACGGTACTCGTATGGGAGGGCGAGCGCATCATCGATGTCCATGCCACAGCCGAGAGAAGGCGCGTGCTCGGTCTGGCCGTCGATGTGGGCACCACCACGCTGGCGGCCTACCTGGTGGACTTGGAGACTGGAGAGGTGTTGGCCACGGAGTCGGCCATGAATCCCCAGGTGGCATACGGGGACGACCTGATTGCACGTCTGCATCACGTCATCCACGATCCCAACGGCCTGAGTGAACTACAGAGGGCCGTGAACGAAGAGACCGTCAAGCTGGCCGAAAAGGCCACGACCCGCAGCGGAGCGAAGCTCACCGATATCGTCGACGTGGTGATGGTCGGCAACACGGCCATGCACCATCTGTTCTTGGGACTCGACCCGCGGGCACTGGGCGTGTCGCCCTTCGTGCCTGCCGTGCAAGGCCCCGTCGACACGCTCGCGGCGACCATCGGCCTCACCTTCCACCCTCGCTGCAGACTTCACGTGCTGCCGGTGGAGGCGGGCTTCGTGGGCGCCGACAACGTAGGCGTGCTGGTGGCTGAGGCTCCATACCTGCAGGACGAGGTGCTACTGATCATCGACATCGGCACCAACGGCGAACTGGTGCTCGGCAACCGCGATCGGTTGCTCTGCACCTCCTGTGCGACCGGACCGGCCTTGGAAGGGTCCCACATGGAGTTCGGCATGCGGGCAGCCCCAGGGGCCATCGAGCGAGTGCGCATAGACCCCGGCACTCTCGATGTGCGGTTCAAGGTCATCGGCCTCGAAGGTTGGCACGTGGACTATCCGCCAGAGGAGATCGGTGCCCGTGGCATCTGCGGCTCCGGCATCATCGAGGTGGCGGCTGAGATGTTGAAGGCCGGCGTCATCCTCCCCAACGGCAATTTCGATCAGGAGCTGTCTCACGAGAGGATCTTGCGAGAAGATGGACGAGCGCGCAAGTTCGTCCTGGCCTGGCCCGAGGAGACGGCTCTGAGCCGGGCCATCACCATCTCCCAGAAGGATATCCGCAACATCCAATTGGCCAAGGGGGCGCTCTGCGCGGGCGCCGAGATACTCCTGCGCACATACGGGGTCGCGATGCCCGATCGGGTCATCCTCGCGGGAGCCTTCGGCAACTTCATCGATAAGCGTCACGCGCTCGCCATAGGTCTCTTCCCAGCCGCGAACGTGGACACGGTGAGTTCTGTGGGCAACGCGGCAGGCGACGGCGCGCGCTATGCTCTACTGAACCTCGGCAAGCGGCGAGAGGCGGCCGATGTGGCCGGCACGGTGGAGTTCATCGAACTGGCCCTCGACCCGGACTTTCAGAGGGAGTACGTGAAGGCCCTGCAGTTCGATCCGGTGGAGAGCATCGTCGACGACTAGGAGCCCCTGCCGGAGTCGAAGGGCTGCATAAGCTACCGGACGAAAGTCCCGGCGCGCTACTCCTCCATGGCCGGGCGCGGTTCCGCCATCATCTTCCGCGCGGCGGGCCTCCTTAAGCGCCCAACCACTTCTACCGACACTATGAAACAGACGGTGTCTACTCCGAACAATGACCAGGTGACGTGACCCTAGAATTCACCCCCCATATTCTGCCACTGCTGGGCGCGACCCTCCTCTCGGTCGTTCTTTTCCCTGCAGCTTGGAAGAACAGACATGACCCCATCGCCTTCTGGTTCGGAGCGACTCTCGTCGCTCTCTTCGTCTGGTCGCTGGGCTATGCCCTGGAGATCATGGCGGTAGAGATAGGGAGCAAGATCCTTCTCGCCAACGTGCAGTTCATCGGCATCACCGCCATCGCTGTGTGCTGGTGGGAGATGATCCGCAGACACGTGGGCATGCGGCCGGTGCCGGCGGGCATTTCGACGATCCTCTGGACGGTTCCCTTCTTGTCCGCCATCGTGGCCTTCTGGAACCCCGCGCGGCTGTTTCGCGGCCTCCCGCATATCGACAGTGATCTGACTCCCTTCCCGGTACTCCATGCCGACTACGGTCCTTTGTACTGGTGGTTGTTGGTGCCGTTTGTTTCGGCCATGATCATGGCGTCGCTCGTACTTCTCGTCACAGCCCTCGTGCGCTCGGACCGCTTCCACCGCCGCCAACACGCGCTCCTGTTGCTCGCCCTTCTGCTTCCGATGACAGGAAGCTACCTGTTCGTCTTCGATCTACTGCCCTGGAAGGACTACAACCCGGCAGTCGCGCTGCTGGGTGTATCCTGCCTTCTCATAGCCGTAGCGCTCTTACGCTACCAACTGCTGGCGATGGTGCCTTTGGCCCGCGAGAAGGTGATAGAAGAGCTGAGCGACCCGGTCATCGTCGTCGACCGGCGAGGAAGGATCGCCGACCTCAACCGGTCAGCGGAGCAGCTCACGGGTGTCGAACTCAAGCGCGGCATCGCTCGACCTGTGACCGAGGTACTGAAGGCGCACCCAGTTCTCGTCGAGTTGCTGAACACCGCGGGCCCGACCGGGGACGATGGCGCAGCCCACGCCGACATAGCCGTCAATGACGGTGACGCCTCCCGTAGTTTTGCCGTGAGCTGTTGCTCGGTGACGACCCACCGCGGCGATTACTTGGGACGGGTTCTGGTCATGCACGACGTCACAGAGCGGGAGAGACTCCTCGAGCGGACAAGAGAACTGGCCAACCATGACGACCTGACCCACCTCCCCAATCGACGGCACTTCTTCGACCTCACCGAGAGGGAGTTCGAGCGCTCTCGGCGCCACCACATCCCCCTGACCTTCCTGCTCATGGATGTCGACCACTTCAAGGCCGTCAACGACACCTACGGACATCGACAGGGAGATCAGTTGCTGCAGGAACTGGCTCAAGTTTGCAGGACCGCACTGCGGACGAGCGACCTTCTGGGCCGAGTGGGAGGGGAGGAATTCGCGGTCCTCCTACCGGAGACAGGCTTGGAGGAGGCCATCGAAGTGGCGGGGAGACTGCGCGAGGTCGTCGAATCGCTAAGAGTGGAGAGCGATAGCGCCGACTCACCAATAGCGGTGACCGCCAGCATGGGACTGGCGCAACTGAACTACGGTTGTCTGCGAGACAACGAGAACTTCCAGACCCTCTATGAGCGTGCGGACAAAGCCCTCTATGCAGCCAAGGCGTCCGGACGCAACATGGTCGTGGCCTCAGTTGAGACCGCGGGCCTTCTGACAGCGGTCTAAGCGGAGAAGAAGGGCGGACTCACATGGCACGGACTAGGACCATGGGTGGAGTTTGTTGGCTATTGACCTGCCCATCCCCGGAGCGGGACAATGTGGCAGCAGAGAACGACCGGGACTCAGTAGTCGGGGGTGCAGCGTGCGCGTGAAACATTCCATCTTGTCTTCTATCGCGATCGCCTTCATCGCATTCCTTGGTGTCACCGGGCCCGCGATTGCCGTGGAAGCCTCAGGAGACTGGCAGGTTCGCGCCATACCCACTCCTGTCAACGGTGTCACTCCCTCCTTCATCTCGGCCGACGGCAATCTGATCGCTTGGACGGGAGCTGCTTCCAGCATTTCCTCGACTCACCTGTTCGACCTGTCCACAGGGCGCAACACCGTAATCCCCCCCCCGCGGCCCGGCTCCTACTACAACCCCTGCATCTCAGGCTTCAAAGTCGCGTTCCAGGGTGGACGGCTCGGGGTCTACGACGACGTGTTCGTCTACGACGCCCAGATGAAGGTCCTTTCGCAGATCACGTCCAATGAAATTCTGGGCGGGCATGACTGGGACCCACGCGTGAGCGATAACCGGGTCGTGTGGGAGAAGAACACATCAGACCCGAGCGCCAAACCAGGCCTCTACCTCCGCAACCTCAGCGGTGGGACCCGGCTCGTCGTCGAGGGAGACGACTACCGTAACGCCGACCTGTGGGGCGACTACCTGGTGTGTGTGAAGAATGTCGACGCTGGAAGTGAGACCGGCCTGGCCTCCGAGATACTTCTATTCGACCTCTCCGGCGAAGACCCGCCCAAATCGATCGCGGACAAGACGCGCAGCAACGAACATCCACGCATTTCCATGGGCAAGGTGGTGTGGTGTTCCGCCGAACCGTGGACCTCGGGATCTCCTGATCCTTGGCTAACCAGTCAGATCCACGTGTACGACATGGCGGCCGAGACAGACACCGCGCTCACCAACAACACAGCAGGAAATCTCAATCCGACCATCGAGGGTGACCTCGTCGCGTGGGAGATCAAAGAGCCGTCGTCCATCGTGGCCTACGACCTGGGGTCGGCCACCGCGATCGACATCCACGTGCCCACCGATCAGGCCCACTCACCCGACATAGCCCCCTACGGCTTGGTCTGGTACGGAAATAAGGGCCTGTACACGGCTGTTCCACCGGAGAACGCCACCCGCTTCCCCGACGTGCCCAATATCCACGTGTACTTCGACGCCATCGAGGGCGCAGCCGAAGCGGGGGTCATCGAAGGCTTCATCAACGGCTACTTCGGACCTGAGACTCACGTGACGCGTCAGCAGTTCGCGAAGATGATCGTGGTCACTCGAGGTCTTGTAGCCAGCCTCGAGGACGAATGGTACTTCACCGACGGGAATACCATCCTGCATGTAGATGGCGAGCTCTACGCATACCACTACGTGGCCAGAGCCGCTCTCTCAGGGTTGGTGAAAGGATACACGGATGGCAGCTTCCGACCCAGCGTCAACATCAGTCGCGAGCAGGTCATCACCATGATCGTTCGCGCAGGCGGCACGGTGCTGACGCCCCCGCCGAACGACCTACAGGGGTGTCCTCGACTACAGCGACCCGACCCATGGGTGGAACATCCGCGTGGCGGAATACAACGGGCTCCTTGACGGCATCATCGGCCCTGATGGTGTCCTGGCGGGTTGGAACACCAAGGACTTCGCCACCCGAGGCGAGTGCGCCCAGATGCTCTGGAACCTCCGCCTGAAGCTACAACCCTAGTCCCGAGTACTCACGTGAGCCGCGCCTGACTACGACGGCCGGTCCTCGATACTGCCCTGGTCGGACTCCGAGGGACCCTGCTCGATAGCGCCCTGGTCGGGGGCCGCCACAGCCGACGCTGGAGAGCCCGGAACCCACGTTTGCGGCGGCCCGGAAACCGTCGGTGGCGGAACCATCGGCGGCACATATCCAGGACCACCCGGACCGGCCGCCGCGATCTCCTTGCGCCTTCTACGCCTGTCCCGAAGCCACGCCCAGATGGCCACGTAGGCGGCGCCGAAACCGACCAACCACAGCAGTCCCAAGATGATGAAGCCCCCCACCGGGATCCAGCGGAGCAGGTTGAGGATGACTATGCCCACGACCGCGGCCAACATGATCCGCCCCCGCGTCATGTTCGCATCACGTATGAAGAGCCTTCCCAGCGCAGCTCCCACTGCCAGGAAGCCGAACAGCGACAGCAGCGGTAGGGCGACAAACAGCCAAGGTACGACCAGAAGTATGCCTACGATGGTGAGTATCAGGAGTGCGGTGATGATCGGCACCCCCACGATCGCGCCCAGCGCGCCCCAGCCCAGAGAGGAGAAGAAGTGCCGGCGCACCCGGTCGCTCACAGCGGTCACCTGCCGGGGAGCGATCGCGGTCGCGATGACCGCGGCGACGGCCAGGAAGATCGTCGCCCAGACCCAGCTGAAGATGGCTCCCGCGCGCCACGGCCGGAAGAACGGATCACTCACGGCACCTGCCGTCACGCCCCCCATGCCCCCGGCCACATCGACTGTCCTGCCGAGTACCTTGGCTCCGTTCTCCACCGTCACGTCCCCGAACACCGAGACAAGCACCGCATCTTGGGAGCCTCCGCGTGTACCCACCTGCGCCGTGGGGGCCAAGGTCACATCCCCGCCCACGACAACCACGGTGTTCTTGACGGTCCCCTCCACCAGGAGGTCACCGCCGACGACGATCACGTTGTCCCAGGCTTCATCCACGCCCACCGTGGCGTCCTCGAACACGGCCACCTTCTGAGCGTCGGTGCCATTGTCCGCGCGGGCAGAATCGATCCCCAGCCCGAACACCAGGAACAACGCCAGTAAGACGACGATCGCCAGGGCCGGTAGCACACCGCGTGTGATCCGCCGGCCGGCGCCGAACACGTGCCGTTTTGAGACCGGCCGAGAAGTACTCCGACTTAAGCACATGCCTGTCATTCCCAAACCTCCATGTACGCCGGCACCCCGGTGTAGACGACTGCCGCCGGGCCTGCGATCACATCCTGAGCAGGACCGGAGCCGAACCGAACAAGGTGACTGTATTCGACAGCTGCAGCACGACTATGACGACAATGGCCAGTAACACGATAGCGACTACGTCCCACCATAGGCTGCGCGACCTGTCTCTTGCGAATCTTGGCATCCCAGACTCCAGTGGAAACCCGCTCCGCCCCACTTCGATACCCCCATTCTCGACATTGTATACAAACACAGTCATCGGGGAAGAAGTAGGCGATAGGTCCGCCACTCACGGGGACGGCGAACAGCGCCGCGGGGAGACGCCATGCCCAATCATCTTGCCGGCCAGAGCAGTCCATATCTCCTCCAGCATGTCGACAACCCGGTGGATTGGTATCCCTGGGGAAAAGAGGCCTTGGAGCAGGCCGGCCGAGAAGACAAACCCATCTTCCTGAGCATCGGCTACTCGGCCTGCCATTGGTGCCACGTGATGGAGAGCGAGTCGTTCACCGACGCCGACACCGCGGATTTCTTGAACGAGCATTTCATCAGCATCAAAGTGGATAGAGAAGAGCGTCCCGATCTGGATTCCGTCTATATGGATGCGGTCTCGGCCCTTACCGGTAGCGGCGGCTGGCCGCTCAGCGTGTGGCTCACTCCCGAAGGAGCTCCATTCCACGGGGGCACGTACTTCCCCGATCGGCCCCGCTTCGGCATGCCCTCCTTTCGACAGGTATTGGAAGCCATCTCGAAAGCCTGGCTCCATAGGAGGCAGGAGCTTGAAGCCTCGGCACAGCGCATCGTGCAACACATGCGGAAGTCGGACCGCGGAGAAGGGACCCACGCGGAGGGTGCCACCCAGTCCGAGGGCGGTGTCTCCCCCTCGCTGTTCGGCGACCCTTCGGGACCCAGACTGCTGCACGAGCGTGCCCTACGGACGATCACCGCCTCCTTCGATCCCATCGACGGCGGCTGGGGACAGGCCCCCAAGTTTCCCCAACCGGTGCTCATCGACTACCTACTCGTCCGCCAGGCCCTGGAGCCTGACTCCAGGCTTTGGGCGCAGATCGAGAAGACGTTGGACAGCATGGCCTCAGGCGGCATATATGACCAGCTGGGCGGAGGCTTCCATCGCTACTCCACGGACGGTGAGTGGCTCGTGCCTCACTTCGAGAAAATGCTCTACGATAACGCCCTCCTGGCCCGCACCTACCTGCATGCTTGGCAGTTGTCCGGCCGAGAGAGATACCGGCTCGGTGACCGAGGAGACACTGGAATACCTTCTGCGCGACATGAGACATGCCGAAGGTGCCTTCTTCAGTTCCGAGGATGCTGATTCTGAGGGCGAGGAGGGCCGGTTCTTCGTATGGACCGAGGCGGAGATCGAGGCAGCGCTGCCGCCGGCGGAAGCAGCGGCCTTGCGCGAGGCCTACGACGTCACTACCCGTGGTAACTTCGAGGGCCGCAACATCCTTCATCTCGTGCGCGAGCCCAAGAACGAAAAGGAAGCCGTCCTCCTTGCTGCGGCCCGGCAACACCTGGCCGCCATCCGCCAAGAGCGAGTGCGACCCGGTCGCGACGACAAGATACTCGCGTCCTGGAACGGCTTGGCTCTCGCGGCGTTCGCTGATGCGGCGCGCGTCTTCGGGTCCCGAAGGTATGCGGACGCAGCTTCGGCCTGCGCGGACTTCCTGCTCGACAGGATGGTGCGGACGGGCTGGCGGATGGCCCACTCCTGGAAGGACGGCGAGGCCTCAGAGGTCGGCTTCCTCGAGGATCATGCCTTGGTCGCCTGTGGCCTTCTGGCTCTGTATGAAGCCACGTATGAAGAGCGCTGGTACGCCGCCGCGAAGGGACTGCTCGACGCTCTCGCCCAGCATTTCGCACGCGATGGAGGGGGCTTCTATGACACCAGCGCCGATCACGAGGCACTCATCTCGAGACCTCGTTCTCTCGCCGATACCCCCTTGCCCAGTGGTAACGCGGCCGCGTGCATGGGTTTTCTCAAGTTGGCCGCGTACAGCGGAGACAGTCACTACTTGGACCTGGTCGAGAAAACCCTCACGGGAGTCGATGGGCTGCTGACGCGGGCCCCGAGTGCCTTCGCCCACTCGCTCAGCGTCCACTATCTGGCGACAAGAGGCCTGAGAGAGCTGGCCGTGGTGGGCGAGATCGACGACGAGAAGACCACCCTTCTTCTGAAGGTGGCATCGGCGACCTATCGACCCGACCTGGTCGTGGGGATGAAAGCCCCGGGAGTGCCGACCTCGATCCCGTTGCTCCAAGACCGAGAGCCCGTTCTCGCGCAGGCGTCCGCGTCCGAGCTCTCCTCCCCCGGACCGGGCGACCCACCACCCCCGGCGACTGCTTGGCTGTGCCGGCGGTCCGCCTGCCTGCCCCCCGTGAACGAGGCCGGCCTACTGCAGGAGTTACTAGCGGACGTCTGACCGAGCCTGCTAATGTGACAGGATGACAGCCGTCCGCGCAACGGTCGGTCTGGCCATCATGGCCGGTCTGTACCTCACCAGCCTTTACAGCTACAACCTGTTCCACGGCCTGGTCGAATTCTTCAGCATCGTCGTGGCCGCGGGGGTCTTCATCGTCTCCTGGAACGCGCGCGCCTACTCCTCCAACAACTACATCTTGGTGCTGGGATGCGCGTTCCTCTTTGTGGCGGGTGTGGATATGCTCCATACGTTTGCCTACCAAGGCCTGGGAGTGTTCACCGGCTACACGACCGATCTGCCGACCCAATTGTGGCTTGTTGGACGTTTTCTGTACGTCCTCGCCCTTCTCGTGGCGCCTTTCTCCATCGGCCGCCGGTCGCGACCGGAGTGGTATCTCGCCGGCTTCGCCGCCCTCACAGCCCTCCTGGTGGGTCTCGTCTTCACCGGCGCGTTCCCTCAGGCCTTTGTCTCCGGCGAAGGCCTGACGACCTTCAAGATCGTGAGCGAATACGTCGTCTGCCTGCTGCTACTGATGGCGGTGTGGCTGCTCTGGCGCAAGCGAGCGGCTTTCGAGCCGCAGGTCCTGGTCTTACTGGCCGCGTCCATTCTCGTCACCGTCGCTTCCGAATTGCTGTTCACCCTCTACGTCTCGCCCTTCGGGCCGACGAACCTGGCCGGTCACCTTTCCAAGCTCATCTCCTTCTATCTCGTCTACAAGGCAGTCATCCAGACGGCGCTGGTTCGTCCTTACGCGCTGCTCTTCAGAGATCTGAAGAGCAGCGAAGAGGCACTGCGCGAGCAGGAGAAGCAGCAGCGACACATCGCCGATGTGCTGCAGGAAGCCCTGCTGACGACCCCCGAGAGCGTGCCGGGCGTCCTCTTCGGTCACGCCTACCACCCGGCCACGGTCACAGGAAGGGTGGGCGGAGACTTCTATGATCTTTTCGCTCTGGGAGGTGGTTCGGTCGGGATCCTCATCGGTGACGTATCGGGCCACGGGATCGAGGCCGCCGCCTTCACCTCCTTGGCCAAGGACACCATCAAGGCCTTCGCCTTGGAGGGACAGGCTCCGGCCGCTGCCCTGGCCAAGGCGAACCTTGTGGCGGTCCGTGAGCGGGACGCGGGTGGGGAGCGAGCTCACTTCCTCACCGCCTTCTACGGTGTTCTGGACCTGGACGAATCCCGGCTGCGGTATGCAGTCGCCGGCCACCCTCCGGGGATGGTGAGAAGAGCAGGGGGAAGCGTCGAGGTGCTGCGGTCAGGATCACCCGTTCTTGGGGTCTTCCCCGACGCGGCCTACCATGATTGGGAGGTCGGGTTCGAGCGCGAAGATGTCCTGGTTCTCTACACCGACGGTCTTACCGAGTGCCGAGCGGGGCCGCAGTTCTTCGGGGAAGAGCGGCTTCGCCATGCCATCGCCGCCCTGGGCCTCACTCCGGCCCCTGAGTTGCCCGGACGCATCTATCAGGAGGCGATGTCGTTCTGCGCTGGTGCTCTCGAAGACGACGTCGCGATCCTGGCACTGGCCCTCGATGCGACCTGACCGGCTTCTGACCGGACCATGACTCTCAGCCCACGAAGTCGATGACCACCTCGTTGACGTCCCAGAGGGTCTCGATCTTCTCCGCGATGTCGGCCTTGATGACCGACGCGAACTGGTGATCGGGCGCCAGGTCCGCGACGATCCTCACCACACCGTCTTCGATCTGGACTTCCTTGATGAGGTTGGTACGCACCACATCAAGACCGTGCAGGGGGTTCATCACGTGGCGCAGACGTCTCTCGATGACCTCGACTGTGGTCGGTTCACGGGCTTCGACCAGCCCGTGCTTCTCCTCATAGTCACGTATGGCGGCGCGCAGACCTTCGACGGCCAAGACCGAGCAGTGCGCCTTGACCGGAGGCAGGCCACCCAATTCCTCCGAGGCCTGTTTCCAGCCGATGGCTTTGGCCTCGTCGAGCGTCTTGCCCTTGGCCAGTTCGGTGATGATCGATCCGGTGGCGATGTTGGACGCACAGCCATACGATTCGAACTTGATGTCATCGATGACCTTGGTCTCATCGTCCACTTTGATGTAGACGGCCACCATGTCTCCGCAGGCGGGGCTACCCTCGGTGGACTTGCCGTCGGGCTCCTCTATGCGGCCCACGTTGCGCGGGTGGCGGAAGTGCTCCAGCACCTTGTCGCTATACGGGAAAGCCATTTCAAATCCCCCTATCCTCGCGCGGCATCAATGGGCTAAACGCCCGCAATTCCTTGACCACCTCAGCGATAGCCTCCACCACCCCGTCGACCTCCTCGACGGTATTGTAGCGGCTGAAGGTGAAGCGCACCGACCCGTGAGCCCGCTCGTGGTTACCGCCGATGCCCATGATCACATGACTCGCCTCGAGCGACTTGCTGAAACAGGCCGAGCCCGTGCTGACCGCGAAGCCGCGCATGTCCAACTGCAGCGTGATGGACTCTCCCTCCACAAAGTGGAAGGTCACATTCGCGTTCTGGGGCGACCGTAAGGTGCGATGGCCGTTCAGTGTCGTGTAGGGGATCTCCGTAAGGACGCGGCCCAGCAGATGATCGCGCAGAGCCAGCAGCTTTTCGGTCTCCTCGGCCGTCACCAGATCGGCGGCGGCGGCAAGACCCACCGCGGACGCGATGTCCTCGATGCCGGCCCGCCGATTGAATTCCTGGAAGCCTCCGTCGAGCCACTTGCTCAGAGAAGTACCGGAGCGGATGTAGAGGCCGCCTACGCCCTTCGGACCATGGATGGTATGACCGGACACGGTGACCAAGTCCACCGGCAGAGCCCCCACGTCCAGAGGAAGCCGGGTGAAGGCATGCGTGGCGTCGGTGTGGAAGAGGACCTCGCGCTCTCGGCAGAGCGCACCGATGGCGGCGATATCCTGGATGGTGCCGATCTCCTGGTTGGCCTGTTGCACAGACACCAAGATGGTGTCGGATGCTATGGCCTCGGCGACCGCAGTCGGATCGACCAAGCCGTCGCCGTCGACGTCGAGAACGGTCACCCGGAACCCCTGCCGCCCCAGCGCAGCCGCGGTGTTCAGTACGGGGAAGTCCTCGATGCGCGACGTGATGAGATGCTTGCCCTTCTTCTCGCCCAGAGCCATAGCCACGCCCTTGAGGGCCATGTTGCTGGACTCGGTACTGCCCGAAGTGAATATGAACTCCTCGGCCTGCGCGGCACCCAGTTTCGCGGCGAGCGCCGCGCGAGCGGCCTCGAGGCCCTCGCGCGCCTCGATGCCCATCGAGTAGCCGAACTCCGAGGTGGCCACGGCATACGTGTCGAAGAAGTACGGCTTCATGGCCTCGAGTACGCGCTCGTCCATGCGCGTAGCGGCCGAGTTATCAAGGTATACGGTAGTACCGAACATAGCGGCTCCTATATGAAAAGCGTCACGGTGGAGTGGCGTGCCTCCTCGACATAGGTACCCACCGCGCAATACTCCTCGATGAGGTCCTGTCGCAGGTCCGTGGGCTTTATACCCATGATGTCCATGGTCATATCACACGCGAAGATCTTGCCGCCCAGTGCCTTGAAGTCCTGAGCCAGCCGCTCCAAAGAGACGACCCGCGCCTTCTTCATGCGGCTCCTGACCATGCGCTTGCCCAGCCCCAGCATGTTCATCTTGGACAGCGGCCCACTATCCAGGGCGCCTTTCTTCAGGCGTGTGAGCCCCCAGAAGGTGAAGTACATCGAAACCTCCATCCCCATGGCCAGGGCACCGTTGGCCATGATGAAGGCGCTGTAGATCTTGTCGAAATCGCCGCTGTGCACGACGAGAGTCATCTTCTCTAGCGCTGTATCCTGATCTTCCATGTGTCACCTTCCTCCTCGACGCTCAGGAGTTCCAGCTTGAGCGCCTTGACCGCCAAGGGGATCTCTTTCTTTGACGAAGGGTGCGTTCCCAGCACCTCAACGACATCACCAGGGACTGCCTGCCTCAAGGCCTTGCGCACCTCGACCAGAGGCACGGGACACGTCTCTCCACGCACGTCGAGCTTGATCTCGGCCATCCGTGCTCCCTCCTGTCTCAAAGATGTCTTGGCCGGTAGGCCGGGACCACACCCAGCCGCGACCGGCTGATTCCATTGTACCCACCTGGAGAAAAAAGGCGCCGGTCACCCGGCGCCTTGACAGACTGTGTGTCGACGAGCCACAAGCAGCCCGCGACTGTCCTCCTGGGTCTACCAGCGAGAACCGCCGCCGCCGCTGTTGTAGCCGCCGCCATATCCGCCCCCGCCGCCGCTATATCCGCCCGGCTTGCGTTGCTCTTGCTCGCGCGCGCTGTCAACGTTCAGGGTACGACCGTCGAGGTCGGCGCCGTTGAGAGCTCCCTTCGCCGCTTCGGCCTCCTCGGGAGTACTGAACTCTACGAAGGCGAAGCCTTTGGGACGTCCCGTCTGGCGATCGGTGATGATGCTGACAGAGACGACTTCACCATGCTCAGCGAAAGTCTTTTCCAGCGTCTCTTGGCTGGTCCCGTAGGAGAGGTTGCCGACATACAGCCTTGCAGTGCTCATCGCGTCCTCCACACATCCCAGTGACAGATCGCATGCGGTCGGATGCACTTGCGGACGAGCGAGTAAGCGAAGCACTGCACGTCGCCGAGAGAGCTTCCTATCGATGCAGTTTCATCATACCCCACGAGGATATGGTGATTGCAAGTGACCTCGTCACGTTAGTCAAAGCCCTTGTGGGGGAACATACAGACCAATGACACCACACGATCCATGCCATCGACTCAGTCCCGCTCTGGGGCATCTTCCAGCGATCCTGACGAGAATGGATCGGCGCCGCCCCGCGTTCTTTCTCGATTTCGACGGCACTCTTGCTCCCATCGTCTCCCGGCCCGAACTGGCGCGCATGCCCGCCGCCACTGGGGCATTCGTCCGCGCTCTGACTGAGCGCTACCTCGTATGCATCCTGTCGGGAAGGACACTTCAGGACCTTCGCAAGAAGATCGAGATCCCGGGGGTCTACTATGGAGCCGATCACGGCCGGCACATCATCGGTCCCCCCGGGTCAGAAGTCGAGTACGTAGTCGGCGCGGAGGCTCGCGAGGACCTCCGTGCCGCGGGAGCACGGCTCCAGCACGGACTCGCCGATACTGAGGGCGTGATCGTGGAGATGAAGGACCTCTCCCTTTCTGTTCACTACCGGCTGACCCCGGCCCCTGAGCGAGATGCGGTCGCCGCCCTGATGGGCGAGGTTGCGACCTCCTATCCGGCGCTTGCTCTGGGGCATGGCAAGCTGGTGCACGAACTCCGGCCTCGCGATGGCTGGGACAAGGGCCAGGCCTTGCTCTGGCTGCTCGAGCGCCTCGATCTCACGTTCGACCGTGTCTGCCCCATCTGTGTGGGAGATGACCTCACAGACGAGGATATGTTCCGCGCCACAGGGCAGCAGGGAGTGTCGATACTGGTAGGCAGTGCCACGCGTGACACGCTCGCGGAGTACTCTGTCGCCGACCCAGATGAGACCGTGCGCTTCCTGGCCGACCTCACTTCGGCGGTCGATTCCGACCAAAGAGGCTATGATTGAAGGACCGTCCGGGCGGGTAGCTGACGGATTAACGGCCATAAGACCACCAATGAAGGCTGAAGATGCTTGAGTTCGCTATAAAGGATTGCGCAGTCGGCAGCATCGCCACGGGTCGACGGGCACAAACGCTCAGGGAACTACGCGACGTGCTCCGTGATGTCCACCCCGGCTGCATATACCATCACTTCTGGGGCACCCTGCTGCGGCCTCAGTTCTCCAGCCGCGAGTACAACAACGACCTCGCAGCTTGGTGTCATGACTGTCTTCACGATAATACTGCCGCGGAACGACTTGCCGTGGTGGACCCAGCCGACTACGCCGACATCGAAGAGTTGCGTCAGGAACTCATAGAGATCATCGACGCCCGCCTCGACGAGACGGATGTGGTCCTGTTCACCCGCTCCGATCAGCAGTTCCACTTCGTCCGCGGGGTGATCGTCGTCTTCGACACGACGCGACGCCTTGCCGACCCGCATGAACTGCCCCAGACGCTGCCGGAGATGTCCGTGGGCAGCATCTTCTATCACTTCGTCGATGCGCGAGGGCGCGAGCCCATCGGGGTGGACGATTTCCGCGCGTGGCTCATGGGACTGGGACCGGAATACGGTGCCGTGATCGACGACATCGCCGAGATCGAACCCTACTTCGAGTCGCTCTTCGTCCTGAGGGACCGCTTGACCGAGCTGTTCATCCGCCATCTGGGAGAGGGAAAGCGGCAGCCTCCACCGAGCCCACCGCGTGAACCCGGGCGGCGGCGTGAGTCACGCTCAGGAAGACGTACCAGTGCCTGAGGAGCGCCGAGACATGTCCGAAGAGAACCAATCCCCCAGCCTCCTGCCGCTCTATGCCGAGCACGCCGGGCACGACGCGGTGGACCAGTTGCGCCAATTGGCCGGCCTGCTCAACGGTCTCAAAGTCGTGCACGTGAACTCCACCCGTCAAGGGGGGGGCGTTGCCGAGATCTTGGAGTGGATGGTCCCACTCATGCAAGAACTGGGACTGAACGCCAGCTGGGAGGTCATCGAGGGCACAGACGATTTCTTCACCACCACCAAGTCGTTCCACAACGCGCTGCAGGGCAAGAGTCTGCGCATACCCGATCGCCTCCTCCGAGCCTACGAAGAGGTGAACACCAACAACGCCGAGCGCCTACGGCCTATCCTCGAGGAAGCGGATGTCGTATTCGTGCACGACCCGCAACCGGCGCCCTTGCTCGGCTTGTGCCCTGGCCGACGCGGCAAGTGGATCTGGCGGTGCCATATCGACCTCAGCCATCCCTACCGCCCCGTCTGGCGCTACCTGCGTCGGTTCGTCACAGGCTTCGACGCCAGCATCTTCTCGCTCGATGCCTTCGTGCAGGCCCTGCCCCATCCCGTGTTCCTCATCCCTCCCAGCATCGACCCACTGAGCGAGAAGAACGTCCCCCTTCCTCCCGAGGAGGTGAGGGGTGTCCTGCAGGAATTCAACATCGATCCTGACAGGCCCACGATCATCCAGGTGTCCCGTTTCGATCGCTTCAAGGACCCCCTGGGCGTCATACAGGCCTATCTTCTCGCGCAGCAGTTCTCACCCAACCTCCAGCTCGTCTTGGCCGGAGGGGGGGCCGTCGATGACCCAGAAGGCGTCGTGGTGTTGGAGGAGGTACGGGAGGCTGCTCGCGGCAATCCCGATATCCATGTCCTTTCTTCCGGCCACTACGGAGACAGGACGATAAACGCGCTGCAGACGGGTGCGGACATCGTCCTCCAGAAGTCCCTCCGGGAGGGTTTCGGGCTCACCGTGACAGAGGCCATGTGGAAGGGCAAACCGGTGATCGGCGGGAACACCGGCGGGATCCGCCTGCAGCTCATCAACCACAGCACCGGCTTTCTGGTGGACACGCCCGAGGGCGCAGCCATGCGCATCCGCTACCTGCTGTTCGATCGCCCCCGCATGGCTCAGATCGGCCACAACGCACGCGAACTGGTCCGGCAGAACTTCCTTATCACGCGGCACCTGCGTGAGTATCTGACCATAATGGTCGCGCTCACGCACGGAAACGAAGACCGTATCGAACTGGGCTAGCGACCTTTCCTTGCCCGCTCCCCTGAGGAGGACATGTGGCCACCGAAGCGAGCAAGAGACTTATCGTCGTCTCCAACCGCCTTCCCTACGTATTGGAGAGGGGTACCGGCGACAAGTGGAAGCTGAAGCCCGGCTCAGGAGGACTCGTTACCGCCCTTCTCCCCGTCTTGCGCAACCGGGGTGGCGTGTGGATCGGATGGCCCGGCGTGTACGAAGACGTGGCGCAGCTTGACGAGGTGTTCGCCCAAGCGGCCCGCGGATCCGGCTACGCTCTCAAGCCGGTGGCTCTCTCCAAAGACGAGGTCGACAAGTACTATCACGGCTATTCCAACGAGAGCATCTGGCCGCTATTTCACGACCTGCAAACCCGCTGCGACTTCGACCCCGACTACTGGCATGCCTATGTGAAGGTCAATCGCAAGTTCGCTGAGAGCCTGGGCGAGACCTGCCGACCGGACGACTTCGTGTGGATCCACGACTATCAACTCATGGACGTGGGTCATCATCTGCGCGACCTGCACTGTCAGCCCGAGATGGCTTTCTTCCTCCACATACCGTTCCCGTCGCCCGATATCTTCATGAAGCTACCGGAGCGGCAGGCGGTGCTGAGTTCGCTGCTCTCGTACGACCTGGTCGGCTTCCAGACCGTCCGCGACCGTCGGAACTTCCTGCAGTGCGCGCGCATGCTCGTGAAGGGCGCCCGCATCAAGTCGCAGGGTCACCTGACTCTCGTCCAACTGGATGACCGCGAGATGCATGTGGGCAACTTCCCCATCGGCATAGATGCGGCCGGCTTCGCCGCCCACGCCGGGCGCGCTGAAGTGCTCGAGAAGGCTGTGGCCTTCCGTGAGCGCTACCGGGGGACCAAGATGGTCCTGGGCGTCGACCGCTTGGACTACACGAAGGGCATACCTGAGCGTCTGCGTGCGTTCGCAAACCTACTGGAGCGCTACCCCGAAGTCCGTGGACAGATCGCTCTCTTTCAGATCGTCGTCCCCAGCCGCGTCGGCATCCCCAAGTACGATGAGCTGAAGACCGAGATCGAGAGACTGGTGGGCGAGATCAACGGGCGCTACTCCGAGATGAACTGGGTACCCGTGCACTACTTCTTCCGGAGTGTGCCCCCCAACGAACTGCTGGCTTTGTATCAGGCGGCCGACATCGCTCTGGTCACACCGCTCAAGGACGGGATGAACCTGGTGGCGAAGGAGTTCTGCGCCTGCGACCTACAGGAAGAATCGGTCTTGATCCTCAGTCAATTCGCCGGCGCGGCGGCACAACTCGGCCGTTGGGCCATGGTGGTCAATCCCTACGACGTGGAGCAGACTGCGGATACCATCTACCACGCGTCCCGGATGCCCGTGGGCGAGCGTCGCTACCGCATGAGGCGGCTGCGCCGCAACATACGTACCCAAGACGTCTTCTGGTGGGTCGACCAGTTCATGCAGGCTGCCATCCACAAGGAGTTGCGTGATTTCCCGTTGCTCGAGGAGTACATCCCCGAACACCACGAGCATCTCTTCCCCAGCGAGTTCTAGACAAGAGCCGCGGACGGGGCTATGTACCCGTCTGCCTCTGATCGAGAGCCGCGAGGATCTCCTCCAACTCGGCCACTCGACCACTCAGAGCCGACAACTCCGACGTCAGGCGTTCGGTCGCCTGCGAGACCTTGGACCCGGCCTCCGCGCTGATTTCGTCTTCCTGAATCAGTTCCTCGATCTCGTCGAGGTAGAAGAAGGCCTCGTCGAGTTTGAGCTTGGCTTTGTCCAGGTTGGCGATGATCTTTTCCACCCTGTCCTCCTCCACGTGGTCGTCATATTCTACCCCGTCTGGATGTCTGCACGCTACGGTGCGGGTGGCGCCGCTTCAGCCGCGAGGACGGGGTCCCTTTCGGAACCCATGCGGGCGATCGTCGTGCCGGCAAACACCAGAGTGAAACCGACCATGGTCCGCAATGTGAGGGTGTCGTAGCCCACGATGATCGACAGGGTCAGAGCGAAGACCGCCTCCAAGCTCATAAGGATCCCGGCCAAAGTCGGTGGCGTGTAGCGCTGGCCCAACACCATGAGCATGTACGCCACCACGCCTCCCATGATGCCGGTCCACAGGACGGCGCCGGTAGCCCCCCAGCCCGAAAAGAGGTCCGGCTGCTCGAAGATGAAGGACGTGGCAAGCGAGAGCACAGCGCAAACGGCCATCTGGAGTTCCACGAAGGCGATGGCGCTGATGCGAGGGGAGCCATAGGACACACCCAGGATATGTACCGCCCAGAAGACGGTCGCAAGCAACGTGAGTATCTCTCCCCAGCCGAAGGCGAACTCGCCATAGAGCGAGAGAACGGCGAGGCCGCCCACCACGACCGCCACTCCCACGGCGAGCAGCGGTGAGGGCCAACGCCCCGTGAAGACGACCAGAAGGAGAGGGACGATCAGCACGTAGAGACTGGTCAAGAAGCCCGACATCGCTGGTGAGATGGTCTGCAGACCGATCGTCTGCAACACGAACCCCCCGAACAGAAGCACACCCACCCCGCAGCCGATCAGCCAGCCCTGTCTGTTCAGACGCCTAAGCCTGCCCACACTGAAAGGCAGCAGGACCACCGCGGCCACCAGGAAGCGCAGGCCGAGGTAGTAGAAAGGCGGCATCTCCTCCGTGGCGTATTTGACCAGGACGAAGTTGAATCCCCAGATGACGCCGGCGAGCGCCAGACCCACTTCGGCGGCCAGACGGATACCGCGAGAGTCTTGCGCGGGAGACCGAAGGTTCTGCAGTCCCTTCCGGCTTCGGGCAAAGATGTTCAGAGACACGGGAATCGGATGATACGGCTCCATCCGGACGAGGTTCAAACCTGACAGGCTGCAGAAAGTAGCATAGCCGACTCTGTTGGGGGAGAGCCGGCTATGCTGCGATAGAAGCTGCTAGCGCTGTCACTCGATCGGGAGGGGGGAATCCCAAATCGTGTCTTTCAGTGCTCAGCCGAAACGTAGGATAGTCCACAGCCGCCCATAAGTCCAATACATTATCTATATATATGGTATAGAATCTGCTTATGGAATTGAGCCAACTGAAATACTACGTCACCATCGCTGAGACGTTGAGTTTCACCAAGGCCGCCGGGGTATTGCGGGTGTCTCAACCCGCCCTCAGTTACCAGATGAGGCAGCTCGAGATCGAACTGGGGACCAAGCTCTTCAGTCGAGCACACAGAAAGATAGCGCTCACGCCGGACGGCCAACTCTTCCTGCCCTTGGCCCAGATCGTTCTTTACCGGGCCGACGAGGCCATGCGCGTGATGAAGGAGCATCTGGGGGTGGAGGCCGGCGAAGTGCGCATGGGCGCGAACCCCTCCATGGCCGCATACGTCGTCCCCCGCCTGCTGGCCTCTTTTCGGCGTGACTTCCCGCGAGTCACAGTTCAGTTGGAGGAGGGCGGCGATCTGGAGCTGCAACGGGCTGTGATCGACGGCACTATCGACTTCGCCGTGGTGACCGCTCCCGGTGTGCCCCAGACCCTCGACGTGACCCCCTTGGGAGCCGATGAAGTCCTCCTGGCAGTCCCGGCGCAACACCGGCTCGCCGGGCGCACAACAGTGAACCTGGCCGAACTCGCCGAGGAAGAGTTCGTGTTTCCCACCAAGTCCTTCAATATCTACGCCCAGTTCGTGGATGCCTGCCGGCGGGCGGGCTTCGAACCGAAGGTGGCCTATCAGACCGGCTCGTTCGAATCGGTGAGGGGCTTCGTGCGCGAGGGTCTCGGTATATCCACCCTACCGCGCATGGCTCGCGACGTGGGCGGGAACGACGGCGTGGTGATGATCGATATCGAGGAGGCGCCGGCCCGCGAACTCAACCTCATACGCGCCAGGGACCGGTCCTTGACGGGAGTCACGCGGGCCCTCATCGCCCATGTGATCAGTAATCTGAGCGTGATCCTGCGGGCTCCGGGACCGACGAAGCCTCTGGAATGAGACGAGGCGCCCCGGCCGTCCGGCCGGGGCGCCTCGTAATCGGTCTCTCTCGCACCTTGCGGTCCGGCAGGCGCCTTACTCCAGCTTGCCGCTCTTGCCCAGCCAAGGCATCATGGCGCGCAGTTCCTGTCCGACTATCTCGATCTCGTGCTCCGCGTCTTGGCGCTTGATGGCGTTGTAGACGGGGCGACCGGCCAGGTTCTCGAGGATCCACTCACGGGCGAATTCGCCGCTCTGGATCTCCTCGAGAATGTACTGCATCTCTTCCCGCACCTCATCGCTGATGATGCGCCTGCCGCGGGTCACGTCCCCGTACTCAGCCGTGTCCGAGATGGAGTAGCGCATGCCGCTGATGCCGTGCTCGTGGATGAGGTCCACGATGAGCTTCAGCTCGTGCAAACACTCGAAGTAGGCCACCTCGGGCTGATATCCCGCGTCGACCAGCGTGTCGAAGCCGGCCCGCACGAGTTCGCTCACACCGCCGCACAGCACGGCCTGCTCACCGAAGAGATCGGTCTCCGTCTCTTCCTTGAAGGTGGTCTCTATGACCCCGGCCCGCAGAGCGCCGACTCCCTTGGCGTAGGCCAGAGCCCGTTGCCGCGCTTCGCCGGTGGCGTCCTGATAGACGGCCAGAAGGGCCGGGACTCCCCCACCCTCGGTGTAGACCCTGCGCACCAGATGGCCGGGGCCTTTGGGGGCGATCATGGTCACGTCCACGAAGGCCGGGGGCACGATCTGATTGAAGTGGATGTTGAAGCCGTGGGCGAACATGAGCATGTCGCCCTCCACGAGATTGTCGCGTACGGCATTCTCGTAGACTACCTTCTGCACCTGATCGGGAACGACCATCATGATCACGCTGGCCGCCGCAGTGGCGGCATCAGCCGTCATCACTTCAAAGCCGGCGGCAGCAGCCCGTTCCCAGGCGGGCGTGCCCGGAGCCTCGGCGACCACCACATTGACCCCGCTGTCCCTCAGGTTCTGCGAATGAGCATGCCCTTGGCTGCCGAAGCCGATGACGGCGACGGTCTTGCCGTCAAACAAGCTCAGATCTGCGTCTTTTTCGTACAACATGAGTCCTCATAACCTCCTATGCCTGATCAGTCATGGCAGGGTAACACAACATCAGCCGGCAACCGACGATAGCGGCCGGCAACAGCTCCTCAGCCTATCAGGTGGGGCGCTTGCCTCGTCCCATCGCCAACCTGCCCGTGCGCATCAGCTCTACCACCCCAAAGGGGCTGAGAAGATCCATGAGAGCGCTGACCTTGTCCCGCGTGCCGGTCATCTCGATGATGAGCACCTCGTTTCCCACATCGACGATCTTGGCCCGGAATATCTCCACGATCTGCATGATCTCGGAGCGCGATCCGGCATCGGCCTTGACCTTGACCAGTAGCATCTCCCGTTCGATGCTGTCCCCCGGCCGCAGGTCGGTGATCTTGATGACGTTGACCAACTTGTGAAGCTGCTTGGTGACCTGCTCCACAGGCTGATCCTGCTCGTCAACGGTGATGGTCATACGCGACACCGCCGGATTCTCAGTCTCCGCCACCACCAGGCTGTCGATGTTGAAGCCCCGCCGAGCGAAGAGCCCGGCCACGCGCACCAGCACCCCGGGCTTGTTCTCCACCAGAACGGAGAGTGCGTGCTTCATCAGTCTCCCTCCATCATGTCGTGGACGGAACCGCCGGCCGGGATCATGGGGTACACGTTCGCATCCCGCTTGACCCGGATGTCGATGACCGCGGGCGCGTCCGTCGCAAAAGCCGAGCGCAGGACCTCCTCAAGGTCCTCGGGCCTGTCGGCCCGATAGCCTTCGGCTCCGTACGCCTCCGCCAGCTTGACGAAGTCGGGTTGGGCGTCCATGCAGGTGTGGCTGTAGTGGCACTGCCAGAACAGTTCCTGCCACTGCCGGACCATGCCCAGATACTGGTTGTTGATGATGCAGACCTTCACCGGAAGCTTGTACTGCACCGCGGTCGCCAACTCCTGCAACGTCATCTGGAAGGAGCCGTCGCCGGCGATATCGATGACGAGTTCACCGGGACAAGCCACCTGGGCCCCGATGGCAGCCGGGAAGCCGAAGCCCATAGTGCCCAGTCCGCCCGAGGTTATGAAGCGGCGTGGGCTTCGCGAGAGGTAATGCTGGGCGGCCCACATCTGGTGCTGTCCCACCTCGGTGCAGACCACCGCCTCGCCTGCGCTGACTTCCCAGATCTTGTTGATGGCCCACTCGGGCATGATCTCGCCGTCCGCGTCCCAACGCACCACCAGCGGATGCTCCCTCTTCCAGGCCTCCACTTGTTCCATCCAAGGCAGGTGCCGGTCCGGGCTGAGGTCGAGCTTCTTCAACTCCGCAAACAACGAGGCCAGCACCCGCTTGGCGTCGCCCACTATGGGCACGGCCACGGGCACATTCTTGCTGATCTCGGCCGGATCGACGTCCACGTGCACGAACGACGCTTGGGGCGCGAAGGCGGCCAAGCTGCCCGTGACTCTGTCGTCGAAACGCACGCCCACGGCGACGATGAGATCCGCCTGGCTGACCGCGTAGTTGGCGTACTGAGTGCCGTGCATGCCCAGCATCCCCATGGAGAGGTCGTGGTCCTCGGGGAAGCAGCCCTTGCCGATGAGGGTGGTGGTCACCGGGATGTGACCGTACAGAGCCAGTTCTCGCAGTTCTTCCGAGGCGTTGGCCGTGATGACACCGCCACCGGCGTAGATGACCGGGCGCTGCGCTGCGGCGATGACCCGAGCCGCTTCGCGGATCTGTTTGGGATGACCCTTGACGGTCGGTTTGTAGCCCGGCAGACTGAGAGGCGCGAGATCCTCGGGCCGGAAGTCGATCTCCTCCTTGGTCACGTCCACAGGGATGTCTATCAGCACCGGACCGGGGCGCCCCGTGCCGGCGATGTAGAAGGCCTCGCGGATGATGGCGGGCAGGTCCTCGGAGCGCTGGACCAGATAGCTGTGCTTGACGATGGGAAGGGTGATGCCGGTGATGTCGGCCTCCTGGAAGGAGTCGAGGCCGATGAGATGGCGGCTGACCTGTCCGGTCAGCGCCACCATGGGCACGCTGTCCATGTACGCGGTGGCTATGGCGGTCACCAAGTTGGTCGCCCCCGGACCGGAGGTGGCAAGACACACGCCGACCTTGCCCGAAGCCCTGGCGTAACCGTCGGCGGCGTGGCCCGCCCCCTGTTCGTGGCGCACAAGGACATGGTTGATGTCGAAGTCGTACAGGGCGTCGTACAGGGGGATGACCTGCCCCCCAGGGAATCCGAATATGGTGTCGACCCCTTCGCGCTTGAGCGCTTCGAGGATCGCTCTTGATGCTTTCATGCTGTGCTCCGTGGTCTCAAGTGATGCGGTCCGTCGCGCGCCCGGCCCATGGGGCGAGACGCGCCGGGAGTGACGGCCGCCGGCCGGCCGGGGTCAGGAGAGTTCGCCCCCCCCGCCCATTACGGCGCCGGTATCGGCCCCCGACACCAGAGCTACGTAGCGGCGCAGCACACCCGAGTGCTCTCGAGCCGGGCGCTGCCACGCCATCCTCCTTTGCTCCATCTCTTCCTCTTCGACCTCCAGAGCGAGACTCCGCCCAGGGATGTCGATGCTGATCATGTCGCCGTCCTTCACCAAGGCGATCGGACCGCCATCCAGCGCTTCCGGTGCCACGTGTCCGATGCTGGCTCCGCGGCTGGCGCCGCTGAAACGCCCGTCGGTGATGAGAGCCACGCTGGAATCGAGCCCCGCCCCGGCCAGGGCCGAGGTGGGTGTGAGCATCTCCGGCATCCCCGGTCCGCCCTTGGGACCCACGTAGCGGATCACGACAACGGTGCCCGGCACGATGCGGTCGGCCTCGATGGCCTCCATCAGGGTGGGCTCGTCGTCGAACACCATGGCCGGGCCTCGGTGTACCAGCATCTCGGGCAGCACCGCCGATTCCTTGACCACCGCCCCGCGAGGCGCCAGGTTGCCGAACAGCATGGCCAACCCCCCCGTTTCGCGGTAAGGGTTATCTAGTGGCCGGATGACTTCGTCGTCGGCCACGCAGGCCGCCTGATACTGGGTGCCCATGTCCACGCCGGCTATGGTGGGAACGCTGCCGTCCACCAAGCCCGCTTCACCCAGGCGCTTGAGGACGGCCATGATGCCACCGGCGCGATGCAGGTCCTCCATGTGATAGCTCCCCGAGGGCGAGAGCTTCACCAAGTTGGGAGTCGTGGCCGCCACCACGTTGAAATCCTCCAGCTTCAGATCGACCTCGGCCTCGTTGGCGATGGCCATGAGGTGAAGGACTGTGTTGGTCGAGCACCCCAGGGCGGCATCCACGGCCAGCGCGTTGAGGAGACTCGCAGGGGTGAGAAAACGGCGCGCCGTCCAGCCCTGACGGGCCACCTCGACAGCGACCGCACCAGTCTGCCGGGCCAGAATCAAGCGGGCCGAGAACGGCGCTGGGATGGTGGCGTCTCCAGGCAGGGCCAAGCCCAAGGTCTCAGTGACGCAACTCATGGAGTTGGCTGTGAAGAGACCCGCGCAGGAGCCACAGGTGGGACAGACCGAGTCTTCCATCTCGCTCAGGTCGTCGGCCGTGATGTCGCCCTTGAGGTATGCGCCCACACCTTCGAAGATCTGGCTCAGACTGACCTTGGCGCCACGATAGTCGCCGGCCAGCATGGGGCCGCCCGACACGATAGCCACCGGGATGTCGAGGCGGGCAGCGGCCATGACCATCCCCGGGACCACTTTGTCGCAGTTGGGGATGAGCACCAACCCGTCCAGAGCGTGAGCTCTGGCCATGATCTCCACGGAGTCGGCTATGACTTCCCGCGAGACCAGTGAGTAGTGCATGCCGTCATGGTTCATGGCCAGACCGTCGCACACGCCGATGACGTTGAACTCCAGAGGAATGCCACCGGCTTGATACACGCCGTACTTCACCTGCTGCGCGATGGTGTTGAGGTGCATGTGCCCGGGGATCAACTCATTGTAGGAGTTGGCGATACCGATGAGCAGCCGCTCGGAGTCACCCCGACCTACCCCCAGCGCGCGCAGGAGCGACCGATGCGGTGCGCGAGCGGGACCACTAAAGACACTCTGGCTGGTGCTCTTCAAGACGTACTCCTCAGGACAAGGCAAGGACAGAACGGCCATTTAGTTTACTAGACTTGGTGAAGAAATGAGACGTGGGGGCGCAAAGAGAGCAGCGGCCTAGGACCGGTGTTCCTCTCGTGGCCGCCCCGGGCGCACCGTGATACGCTCCTATGGCGAATGGAGGCGACGGCTGGTGGCGGTCACTTACGCAGACCGCCCGGCGAGGATGGAGGGGCCATGACCAACGAAGAACTCAGCACCCTCAGGGCACAGATCGTGCCGAAGGGTGCGCCCATGACGGCGCCCGTCTACATCGCCCGAGCCCGCAACGCCACCATCACGGACGTCGAGGGTCGCGAGTACATCGACTTCGCGGCCGGCATCGGCGTCATGGCCGTGGGCCACTCCCATCCCAAGGTGGTCCAAGCTGTCAAAGAGCAGGCGGAGGCATATTCCCACACCTGCTTTGGCCTCTTTGGATATGAATCCTACCTGCGCCTCGCGCAGCGCCTCAACGAACTGACCCCGGGAGACTTCCCCAAGCGCACCTTCTTCATGAACTCGGGCGCGGAGGCCGTAGAGAACGCGGTGAAGATCGCCCGCTACGCGACCAAACGCAAGTCCGTCATCGCCTTTGAGGACGCCTTCCACGGCCGCACGTACATGACCCTCAGCCTCACCTCGCAGGTGGACCCGTACAAGAAGGGCTTCGGCCCCTTCGCTCCCGAGGTCTACCGCATCCCCTACGCCTACTGCTACCGGTGCCCGCTGAGTCTCAGCTACCCTGGTTGCGCCTGCGCGTGCGCCAACCTCCTGGAGGAGGCCTTCGCCAAGCAGGTCGACCCGGAAGACGTAGCCGCCGTAGTGGCCGAACCTGTCCTCGGTGAGGGGGGCTTCATAGTCCCGCCGCCGGAGTACATGGGCAAGATCAAGCGCATCTGCGAGCAGCACGGCATCCTACTCATCGCCGACGAGATCCAGACCGGCATCGGTCGGACGGGGACCTGGTTCGCCATGGAGCACTGGGGAGTAGAGCCCGACATCACCACCACGGCCAAGGCGCTGGGCGGAGGCTTCCCCATCTCCGGTATCACCGGACGCCAGGAGTTGATGGACTCTGTGCACGCAAGCGGCATCGGCACCACCTACGGGGGCAACCCCACCGCCTGTGTGGCCGGCCTGGCCGTCCTCGACATCATCGAGAGCGAGCACCTGTTGGAGAGGGCTCAGATCATCGGTGAGCGGATCCGGTCTCGCTTCGTGGAACTCCAGACCCGCTACCCTGTGATAGGAGACGTGCGCGGGCTGGGAGCCATGGTGGGGATGGAACTGGTGGAAGACCCCCAGACCAAGACGCCCGCCGGAGCCCTGGCCAAGACTCTGCGCCAAAGGCTCTTCCAGAACGGCGTGGTCAACGTCGGCGCCGGCACTCACCACAACGTGCTACGTATCCTGGTGCCGCTGACCATCGAGGATGATGTACTCGTCCGCGGTCTGGATATACTCTCCGACACCATGGCCGAAGTAAGCGCCGCGCGGGTCTAGGCGCCAGTAGAGATGACCATCGATGCGACACCCACGAGTACCTTCCCGACGTCGGGATCCCCGAAGAGGGTCCTGCTTATCGATCTGAGCACGTCCTCCATGCGGGTGGACGAGATCGATGTGGGCGACATGCTGGGCCTGGGCGGCAAGGCCGTCGGCGCGAGACTCCTTGAGCGCTACCTCGCTCCGGATGCCGACCCCCTGGCTGCAGAGAACATAATCGTCTTCGCCGCCAGCCCCATCGCGACGCTGGGGCTGGCGGGGTCCGACCGCTTCGGCGCCTTCACCAAGAGTCCCCTCACCGGGATATGGCTCGAATGCTACTGCGGCGGCTCCTTTGGCCGCGCACTCACCGAGACGGGTTGGGATGCGGTCGTGGTGCAAGGCGCTGCGGAGACACCGGTGCGGCTCCACCTGTCGGCCGCCGGGGCCGAAACGCTTCCGGCGGAAGAACTCTGGGGCTTGGACCCCGGTACCGTCGAGGCGGCCCTTCTGCAGGGTCTGCCCAAACGCTCCGCCGTGCTTTCCATTGGAGTGGCGGGCGAGAACATGGTCCGCATAGCCGCTGTGATGCACGAAGAGGCTCACGCTCTGGGCCGGGGCGGCATGGGAGCCGTCTTCGGCAGTAAGAGATTGAAGGCGGTATCTGTCACATCTCCCGGTCCCCTCAGACGAGTGGTGAGCGAAGAGTTGGCCCTCCTGCGCCGCGAACTCTCCAAACTCGCGGCCGAATCGCCCCTGGTAGCCAATTACCGTCGCTACGGCACTCCGGCCGTCGCGGCCCTCACCAACGAGACAGGGGCCTTCCCGACCGACCTTTTCACCAAAGGCACAGCCCCCCATCGGGCCACCCTGGAAGTCGAGCACTGGCGCGACTGGGCCGACTACTCCAGCGCCGGTTGTCCGCCCTGTCCCATCCGCTGCCGGCATACGCTGACGCTGAATGACGGGCCGCAGGCCGGTCGCCGGGTGCACTCGCCGGAATACGAGACCGTGTACTCGTTCGGCGGGTCGGCCATGGTCGAACACGCCCGCGACATAGCCTTCCTCAACGAGCGCTGCAACCTTCTCGGCCTGGACAGCATCAGCGCCGGCAACCTGGCGGCCGCTGCGATCAAGGCCCGGCAGAAGGGGGCCCTCCCCCAGGGACCCGCACCTGGCGATGTGGAGGGCATCGACCGTCTCTTGACGGAGATCGCGGAACGCTCGACACCCGTCGGCGAAGCGCTGGCCGAAGGCATGGACCACGCGCTGGCCGAGTGGGGAATGGGTGACTGGTCGATCACGAGCAAAGGCATGGATCCCGCCGGCTACGAGCCCAGGCGCCTCCTCGGCATGGCTCTCAGCTACGCCGTCAGCGTCCGCGGCGCGTGCCACCTGCGCGCCACCTTCTACAAGCCGGAACTCAGTGGCATGTTGGAGGGGCTGAGCGATGAAGAGTTCGTCGATACCTACGTGGATTGGGAAGACCGCGTCACCATCATGGACACCCTCACCATATGCCGCTTTTACCGCGACCTGCTTCCCTGGGAACGGATCGTCCCCATCGCCACGGAGTTGAACGGCTCGCCGGTGACGGTCGACCGACTCAAGGGGTTGGCCCGAGACACCATCACGCGTATCCGCGCACTGAACTTCGCCTTCGGCGCCACTCCGGCCGACGATACTGTGGCTGAGCGCTTCTTCCGCGAGGCCACGGACAAGGCCCCGGCGCTGGACAGAGTGCGGTTCGAAGGGTGGGTGCGCATGTACTGGCAGCGGCGGGGTTGGACGGAAGAGGGTCACCTAACCTAGCCCGAAGAGATCGATCCCCCGGTGGTCGCCGTCTCGTCCTCGGCCGACGGGCCGTCGAGGCTCAGGCAGTCCTCAGTCGTGCGACTTCTTCGGCGATGGCAGCGCCCATGTCGGCAGTGCCCGCGGTCCCTCCCAGGTCATACGTGACCCGCTCGCCGCGGCCGATGATCACGCGCACAGCGGCGAAGAGCGCCTTGGCTGCCTCCGGCTCACCCAGATGGGCCAGCATAAGCACGGCCGAGAGGATGAGCGCTGTCGGATCGGCCTTGTCCTGCCCCGCGTATTTGGGGGCAGAGCCGTGGACGGGCTCGAATACAGCGATGTCAGAGCCGATATTGGCGCCAGGAGCCACTCCCAGGCCCCCGACCAACCCGGCGCACAGATCGCTCAGGATGTCACCGTACAGGTTGGGACACAGAAGCACGTCGTAGAGCTCCGGCTTCTGCACCAACTGCATACACATGTTGTCGACGATGCGGTCCTCGAACTCGATGTCCGGGTATTCCGCGGCCACAGTCCGCGCGACCTCGAGGAACAGGCCATCGGAGAGCTTCATGATATTGGCCTTGTGCACAGCCGTCACCTTGCCGCGCTTCTCGCGCCGAGCATAGTCGAAGGCAAAGCGGGCGATGCGTTCCGAGCCCCGTCTGGTGATGATCTTGATCGACTCGGCAGCGTCGGCGCCCACCATGTGCTCGACGCCTGCGTACAGGTCCTCGGTGTTCTCCCTCACCACCACCAGATCAACACCGTCGTACCTGCTGCGCACCCCGGGGATGGTCACCGCGGGCCTCAGGTTGGCGTAGAGGTCGAGTTCCTTGCGCAGAGCCACGTTGACGCTCCTGAATCCCGAGCCGACAGGTGTGGTCACGGGCCCCTTGATGGCTACTCCGGTCTCCCGGATCGAATCGATCACCTGCTGGGGAAGTGGTGAGCCATACTTCTCCATGACGTCCGCACCCGCCTCTACATCCACCCACTCGATGGGAACCCCCGTCGCCGCGAGGGCCACCTTGGCGGCCGCCATGATCTCGGGACCGATGCCGTCGCCGGGTATGCAGGTCACGCGATGTTCCATCATCACCATCCCCCGACGGCGCGCCGTTTGCCCAGGTACGCGCCCAGCGGTGCCTCGGGGATGCCCACGGAGCCCTGCCTGTAGTCCTCTGAGGCGACCGGAATCGCAGACAGAGCAGGCGGGGGGTCGGATTGAGTGAACACCGAGACCTCCTCCAGCCCGCCCGCACTCGCCGAGAGTAGGGCCACTATCTGATCGCTCAGGCCCACTTCCCGGTAACGGGTGTCGACCAAGACATCGAACACGACTCGTCTGAACGCGTCGAGGCGGCAGGAGCGACCGAAACCGATCAGTTCCCCGTCCGCCCGGCAGACCACCCAGTCTTCAGAGGAGGCAAGGGCCCACTCGAGCTTGACGTCCGCCCCCAGTTCGTCCCAGCCGCAGCGGGCAAAGAACTCCACCAGGGAGACCATGTCGACGCGGCTGTTGAACTCGAATTCCACCATGGGGCAGGATGCTATCAGATGGGAAGGGCTCCGGCCACGAAGCCGAGGAGCAACTGACCTTCCTCTACTGCTCCGTCCTTCCCGGGTAGATAGGAGAGATGTTCTCGTTGGGCCGATACAGAAGGGGGCGGAGTTCCTCCCATACAGCAGCCATACGCGCCTCCTCGCCCGGGCTGATAGGCAGGTCGCTCTCGGGTCGAAGGCCGGGAAGGACGGGCAGCACCCGGAATGAGGTCTTTCCTCTCAACTCGGTCTGCTGCACGTACACCGGCAGGTAGCTCACGCCGGTCACATAGGTACGCAGACCTCTCTTCTCCAGGTGCACGTAGGCCACCAGTCCGCTATCCGAGTACCGCCAGCGCTGGGCCGAGACAAAATTGCCCAGGGAGTAGACCACGAACTTGTTGGTGACTTTGGAGCCGCCGTATTCGAACACGTGCTCGATGGGCTGTACCACATGAGGATGCGACCCGAGAACGACGTCGACCCCTCCAGACAGGATCTTCTGAGTGACATCCTGTTGTTTCTGGTTGGGTTCACGGTCGTACTCGTTCCCATAGTGCAGCAGCGCTATCACCACGTCGGCCCCCCACATCCGCGCGGACACAGCGTCCTCGATCACCTGGTCAACGTCGAGACGCGCCACGGCGAACTGCTGGTCGGCCGGGAGTGCGTCCCCGTTCAGGGTAGCGGTGGCGTTGACGAACCCGACCCTGATGCCCTGGATGTCTACCACGTGGGGCTTGGCCCTCTCTTCCGCCGACCGATACGTGCCGACGTGATCAAGCCACGCCCGGTCGAGACTGTCGAGGGTGGCGGCGATGCCTTCCTGGCCCAGGTCGAGGGAGTGGTTGTTGGCTGTGGCCACCAGGTCGACACCGGCCCAGCGCAGCGCGGGCGCGAGTTGTTCCGGACTATTGAAGATGGGATAGCCGCTATAACCGAACTCCGCGCCCGCCAGCCGCGTCTCCAGGCTGGCCACGGTGTAGTCGGCCTGCCTAAGATAGGGCGCCACCGGTCCGAAAACCGGGCGAAAATCATACGAGCCGTCCACCGGGCTCCGGACCGAGTCGACGATTGGATCGTGGGTGAGGACGTCACCCACGGCCGCAACCGTGATGCGGATGGGCTCGGTCGTGGTGGTCGAGGAGACGGCAGGCTCCTCGGTCTCCACTTGGGTGGTAGTGGTGGTCGTGGCGTCCGCCGCACCGGTGGTGGCGACCACCACCGTCGGGGGCACAGTGAGGGTGGCGGAGGAAGGGTCGAGGGCCGACGTGGCACCCTCTTCAGCCGACCAGAGGATGAGCGGAACGCAGAGGGCGAGGACAGCCAGAAGGGCCGCGATCGCTTTCAACACATTCCACACAGGCAGTACCTCGCTCCCAGGGGTCCACAGCCCCGAGGTAATCGCTGGGGCCAATTGTAGCTTCGATGCGCCGACGCGGCCACGCGTTCCCTGCAGAAGGTACCGCGCTCGGCTATGAGTAGTAGAATGCTTTCTGGACGTGTTCACACGGATCCGGTTGGGGGGCCGAAGGTGGGTCGCCCAGTCTCACGAGACTCTTCCGGGCGACTGTTTTACCGCCTACCTCTCGGCTCCGCCGGTACCCCATGCCAGGCTGCGAGAGGACGTGTTTTCGATGCTTGAGTCTCTTCTGTATCCCAACGTGATCGCGGTGATGGGTGCTTCGCGCACCGCGGGCAAAGTCGGCCACGCCATCACGATCAACCTTATAAGAGGCGGGTTCCAGGGCCGGATAGTCCCCGTGAACCCGTCAGGCGGGGAACTCATGGGGCAGAAGTTCTATTCGAGTCTCGAAGAGTACGGCCACAATGTGGACCTGAGCGTCATCGCCGTGCCCACGCGAGCCGTCAAGGAAGCCGTCCTCAGTTCGCTTCACGCCGGCGCGAAAGCCATCGCCGTGATCACGGCTGGTTTCAAGGAAGTGGATGAGGAAGGGGCCGTTCTGGAGCGCGAGATCACCGAACTGTGCCGCTCGCGCGGGGCCCGTCTGCTTGGACCCAACTGTCTCGGCGTGATGAACACCCATCACAAGATGGACGCCACGTTCGCGAACTACATGCCCCCGCCGGGAGGCATCTCCGTCATCTCCCAGTCGGGCGCTCTCTGCACGGCCATCCTGGACTGGTCGGCTGCCCGAAAGATGGGTCTGGCCACTCTCCTCAGCATCGGCAACAAAGCCGACCTCGACGAGACCGACTTCCTCGCCGCCCTGGCCGAGGACCAGAACACCAAAGTCATCGTCGGCTACCTCGAGAGCATCATTTCGGGCGATGAGTTCGTCCGCGTGGCCGAGTCGGTGGCGATGGTCAAGCCGGTGGTCATCCTCAAAGCCGGCACCACCGCCGCCGGCTCGAAGGCGGCTTCTTCACATACCGGCGCCCTTGCTGGAGCCGACATAGCCTACGGAGCCGCCTTCAAGCGGGCCGGCGTGATCCGCGCCGATACTTTTGAAGCACTGTTCGACTACGCCAGTGCTTTTGCCATGCAGCCCCTTCCCCAGGGCGACCGCGTCGCCATCATCACCAACGCCGGCGGCCCCGGCATCATGGCCGCCGACGCGGTCGAGCACGCCGGCATGACCGTCGCCTCCCTGCGCCCGGAGACGGCCCAGGCATTGCGCGAGCAACTACCGGCAGCTGCCAGCGTGGGTAATCCCATCGATGTCCTCGGAGACGCCGGACCGGAGCGCTACGCACAGGCGGTGGAGGCAGCTCAGTCCGATCCATCGGTGGACGCCATCATCGTCATCCTCACACCGCAGGCCATGACCAAACCCCTGGAGACAGCTCGGGCCATCGCGGCCAAAGCGAGCGGCCAGAAGCCCCTACTGGCGACCTTCATGGGCGGTGCCGACGTCATGCCCGGTCGCGACGAGTTGGTGGCGGCCAACCTTCCCGACTACACCTCCCCCGAGCGAGCGGCGGCGGCCCTCAAAGCCATGGTCGACTATGCCGCCTGGCGGCGGCGTCCGCCGCGCATCGTGGCACGCTTCCCGGTCAATAGACGCAGGGTCGAACGCATCATCACACGGCAGTTGCGCACCGGCCGGGCATACATCGGCGAGGCGAAGGCCAAGGAGATCCTGCGCGCGTACGACTTCACCGTTCCGGACGGTCGACTCGTGGCCGACGTAGACGAGGCCGTGGAGGCCGCTCCCCGTATAGGCTATCCGCTGGCCATGAAGATCGTGTCGCCGGACATCATGCACAAGTCGGACGTCGGCGGCGTGAAGCTCGGCCTCAACAGCCCTCAGGAGGTGGCCGACGCCTACGAGTTGATGATGCTGCGGATCGGTAGACGGATGCCCGACGCCTATCTGGAAGGCGTCTACCTGGAGCGGATGGTACCCAAAGGGAGAGAGGTCATCCTGGGCATGACGCGCGATCCGCAGTTCGGCCCGATGCTCATGTTCGGGCTGGGAGGCATCTTCGTGGAGGTCATGAAGGATGTGACCTTCCACCTCGCCCCCATAACCGAGGAAGAAGCCATGCAGATGCTGATGGGCACCCGTTCGTACCGGTTGTTGGAAGGGGTGAGGGGCCAGCAGGGAGTGAACCTAGCCGCCATCGGCGAGGCTCTTCAGCGCATCAGCCAGTTGGTGACCGACTTCCCGCAGATTGAGGAGTTGGACATCAACCCCTTCATCGTCGCGGGAATGGGAGAGGACTCGGTGGCTGCTGACGCACGAATCCAGTTGAGTATGGGGGGTGAACGATGAGCGAACTAGCCGTCACCCGGTACGACCCCGAATGGCAGACGAAGTACTCCGACATGCTCATGACGGCCGAGCAGGCCGTGGCGAACGTGCGTCCCGGCCAGAGCATCTTCATCTCCACGGGAGGCGCGCAACCTCTCAGCCTGGTCAGAGCACTGGTCGCGAGGCACGCCGAACTGGCAGACACCCAGATCATCCACTCCATCACGCTGGGCGAGGCCCCCTACGCCTATCAGGAACTCTCCGACCACTTCTCGGTCAACACCTTCTTCGTGGCCGCGAACGTGCGCAAGACGATCCAGGCAGGTTACGGCGACTACACGCCCATTTCGCTGTCCGACGTTCCCCGCCTCTTCTCCAGTGGACGTATGCCCCTTGACGTGGCCCTTATCCAAGTCACGCCCCCCGACCGCCAAGGGCGCTGCAGCCTGGGCATCTCGGTGGACATCGTGAAGAGCGCGGCCGCCAACGCCGGTCTCGTCATCGCGCAGGTGAACCCGCAGATGCCGTGGACCATGGGCGACAGCTACGTAAGTGTCTTCGATCTCGACATCCTCGTGCCGGTGGACGAGCCGCTGACGGAGACCGCTGATATGGGCAACATCATCGACGACGTGGTCACGGGGGAACTGGTCGAGAAAGCCGAGTCCCACGACATCTACCGGGAGATCGGCGAGCATGTTGCCTCGCTGGTGGAGAACGGCTCGACCATCGAGGTGGGCATAGGCCGCGTCCCCCACGGCGTAGTCGAGTTCCTCAAGGACAAGCAGGACCTCGGCATACACACCGAGGTGATCACCGATGCCATCGTCGGCCTCGTGGAGGCGGGTGTGATCACCGGCAACCAGAAGTCACTGGACCGAGGCAAGGTCGTCACCTCGTTCGCCATGGGCACCAAGCGCCTCTACGACTTGGTGGACAATAACCCCATCTTCTCGTTCAACCCCACCGAGTATGTCAATGACCCCTTCATCATCGGGCAGCAGAACAAGATGGTGGCCATCAACACCGCCCTCGAGATCGATCTCACCGGGCAAGTGTGCGCCGATTCGCTCGGCACCCGCTTCTATTCGGGAATCGGTGGCCAGGCCGACTTCAATGAGGGGGCAGCTCGGTCCGACGACGGCCGGGCCATCATCGCACTTCCGTCCACGGCCGAGCAGGGCAGCATCTCCCGGATCGTGGCCACGCTCCAGCCGGGCGGAGGTGTTGTGACCACCCGGGGCGGCGTCCACTACGTGGTGACGGAGTACGGCATCGCGTATCTGCACGGCAAGACGGTGCAGGAGCGGGCCATGGCGCTCATCTCCGTCGCTCACCCCGACTTCCGGGAGGAGTTGCTGATCAAGGCCATCGAGTACAAGTACGTGCGGCCGGAGATGGAGGATGTAGAAGGACGCATATTCATCGGCCCCAAAGAGTTGCGTACGACCATGCTCCTTGAAGGCGGGCAGCTTATCTCCTTCCGGCCCATCCACCCCACCGACGAGCCCGGCGCGCGTGATCTCTTCTATTCGCTCTCGCAGGAGACCGTGTACTACCGCTACATGTCACATATGAAGCGGATCCCACGCAGGCAGATGCAGAACTTCGTGTACGTCGACCACAGGAATGAAGTAGCCATAGTGGGCACAGTCCCGGATGCATCCGGAGACGAGATCATCGCCATCGGTCGTTACTACCTCAACAAGAAGACCAACCGAGCCGAAGTGGCGTTCGTGGTCCGCGACGACTGGCAGAACAAAGGCATCGGTTCCTTCATACTCAAACACCTGGTCACCATCGCCAAGAGGAACGGCATCGCCGGCTTCACGGCCGAGGTGATGCGCGACAACAAGCCGATGCAGTCGGTCATCAACCACAGCGGTCTCAAGGTGCGCAGCGAACTTACGGAAGGGGTATATCACTTCGAGGCGGAGTTCTGAGTCAACCAGAGGCGCCGCCCCACGCCGGCGGCGCCCCGCCGGTTGCGTCCGCGCGACTCCCTCTAGCCGTAGAGGTCGGGGCGGCGATGCTTGAGCACCGGCATGCGATTCCGCACTGCCTCTAGATGCTCCAGATCGATATCGGCGAACACGGTGCCGATTCCCTCGCTGCACTGGGCCATGACCACTCCCCACGGGTCGACCACCATACTGTGACCGTAGCACGGCGCCTTGCCCGGAGCCGATGGACCCCACTGCCCGCAGGCAGCTACGTAGCAGCCGTTCTCGATAGCTCGGGCCCGTAGCAGCGGCTCCCAGTGGCTGATGCCGGTGGGAGTCGTGAAGGCGGCGGGCACCACCAGAACGTGCGCGCCCTGAAGCGCCAAGGCTCGATACAGTTCGGGGAAACGCAGGTCGTAGCAGATGCTGAGACCGAGGCGCACTCCTTCGCACTCCACGGTCACCACAGAGTCACCCGGCGAGACCACCCCGGACTCTGCGTAGATGGTGCCGTCGGGCAGACGCACGTCGAAGAGATGGATCTTGCTGTAGCGGGCGATCTCGTCGCCGTTCCGATCGAAGACCACGCTGGTGTTGAAGCGGCTCTGCTCGCGCCGCTCGATGAAACTGCCTGCGCATAGACTGACCCGGTTCTCGCGGGCCTGCGCGCGTGCCCAGACCGTGGCGGGGCCGGGGATGGTCTCTGCCTGCATGATGTTGGCTTCGTCGCTCCAGCGATGGTTGAACATCTCCGGCAGCACGACCAGATTACACCCTTCGGAGGCCAGGATCGCGATGGCCTCGGCCGCCGAGGCCAGGTTCGCCTCCTTATCCTCCAGGGAGTTCAGCTGGGCCAGACCGATCCTCATCCGCTTCCTCCTCTCCTCTGGGGAGCACTCACTTCAGGCGCAAGGGCAGGCCCGCAACCAAGAAGAGCACTCTGTCGGCCGCCCGGGCCACACGCTGGTTGGCCCGCCCCAGAGCGTCCCGATACGCGCGACCCAGGGCATTGTCGGGCACAAGTCCGAGCCCCACCTCATTGCTCACCACTATCCAGCTTGCCGTTCCCTGGGTGTAGGCGTCGAGAAGCGCGGCAACCTCATCCTCTACTCTAGCCTCAGCTTCTGTCTCGGAAACGGGCTGGGAGGCCACGGCATCCTCCGAGTAGGCGCCTCCGGCCAGAAGCGCGTTGCTGGCAAGGAGGGTCAGACAGTCCAAAACGACGACCTGGGCTCCCGAGAACGAGCCCTCTCCGTCGATACCTACGAGTGATGGTGCTTCCAGGGTCCGCCAGGCGCTGGGGCGCGCTGCCTGATGCTTCTCGATGCGCGACTTCATCTCGTCGTCCAGCGCCTGCGCCGTGGCCACGAAGACGACGTCGTCCCCGCCCAATTCACACGCCAGTTCTTCAGCGTAGGTGCTCTTGCCACCACGCGCGCCGCCCAGTACAAGGATCAGTTCCTTCATCACCTCGATCCTCCGTCTCGTCCTCGGTCGAGTGAGCGACCCAGCGCCTCCATGGAGCCCGTGAAATCACTCAGCGAGAACACCTCCAGTGTGACCACGCCCGTGATGCGGCGGCTGAGGACATCGACCACCGGGTCGAGGCATTCCGGTGACACGCCCGACAACGAGGAATGGTCGCGAGTCGCGATGCCGTGCAGATGGACTGTCTTTGTCCGCTCCGCCCAGCGCTCCAAATAGGGCACCGGATCGACGCCCTGGAGCCAGAGATGCCCCACGTCTACCACCCGACTCACGGGGAGAAGGTCGAGAAGGGGGGCAAAGAACTCCGAGTCCCAACCCTCGACGTTCTCGATGCACAGCAGTTCCGGATCTGCGAGCCACTCGACGACTCGGAGCAGGGCTCGTCGGCTCCGTTCCTGCCAGTCGGCGACCGAGGCGACCGATGGGGACTCAAGGAGTTCCGCGCCGTCGAGGTGGAGAGTGTAGGCATAGGGCTCCAGGTCTCTGGTCGCATCGATCACGCGCCGGGCCTTGATGAGGGACACATCGTCAGGAGCGTCTTCCCTACCGAAGCGGAGGTCGAGGGGAAGGTGGATCGTGTAGGTGAGGTCATGATCAGCGGCGATCTCCCGCAGGCGCCGGACCAAGGCCGCGTCGGGCAGATTGCTGCCATACTCGTCCGTCTCGAAGAGCACCAGTTCCACGTCGTCGACCAAGGGGGCAAGGAACTCCACGTTGGGCAGGATGTGGTCGGGCACCACGTAGGAAGTGGCGCCCACGCGGAAGGGACAGGAGCCTTTGAGCGCGCCCATCCGCTCGGCGGACGTTCCTCCCTGCTGAGGATGGGGCGTGACACCGCTCACACGAAGCACAGCGCCACGAGTGCCGCCGCCTCCCCGAGCTCGATGATGCCGCCGTATACGTCGCCGGTGAGACCGCCCAGGCGGGCACGGGCCAGGAAGGCCAGCGCGAGGAAGGCAGCCGTCACCACCGCCCACAAAACTGCCCCCACCCACAGCAGGGGTGCAGCGGCAGCCAGTGCAACGAGCGTAGCCACGGCAATACTCCAGCCGCCGAGCCCCTGGCGAAAGACGTCGCCCATACCCCCCGGGCGGGCCGAGGCAAAACTCCGCGCGGCGACGACCGCGGCCCAGCGGGCCAACGCCGGCACGGCTACCAAGGCGAGCAGCGCGTGAGAGGTCGTCAGTACCCAACTGAGGGCAGCCCACTTGACCAGCAGAAGGAGCGTGAGACCCACGACACCGAAACCGCCCACGCGAGGATCCTTCATGATGTCGAGCCGGCGCTCTCTATCGACGGGCACGAACAGGCCATCGCAGCAGTCGGCCCATCCATCGAGATGAAGCGCCCCCGTAAGCACGGCCCACACCACCAGCACCAGGGCCGCCGACATGAGGGAGACGCGGCCGGTGAGGCCGGACCATTCGAGCAGCGCCGCGACTCCGGCCGAGACGCCCCCGATGAACGCACCCACCAGAGGAAAGAAGGCCATGGCCCTGCCGGGGGTACCTTCCGCGCGGGCAGGACCGCCCGCAGGCAGAATGGTCAGGAGCGAGAACGCGCGCCGAAGGTCGGCGAGCACAGGCTCAGTCCTCCTTGCCGCTTACCCCGGCCTCGGCGAACGTCGCCATCTCGTTCAGGACGCGCACAGAGGCCTCGACCATGTGGAACGCCAAGGCCGCCCCCGTCCCCTCGCCCAGTCGCAGATCCAAGTCGAAAAGCGGGCGGATGCCCAGATGATCGAGAACGACCTGATGCCCACGCTCGACCGAGCGATGAGAGGCGATGAGATAGGGCTTCACTTCGGGAACCATCCCCGCTGCGACCAGGGCTGCAGCTCCGGAGATGAAGCCGTCGATGACCACAGGCACACCGCGAACAGCCGCACCGATGATGACCCCAGCCAGGCCGGCGATCTCCAACCCGCCCACCTTGCAGAGCACGTCGAAGGCGTCGCCGGGGTCGGGAGCATTCACCGCCAGCCCCGCCTCGATGGCGGCCACCTTGCGGGCCAGACCGACATCGTCGACGCCGGTGCCCCTTCCGGTGACCTCAGCCACGGGATGGCCGGTCAACACGGCGACCACGGCCGAGGAGGCCGTGGTGTTGCCGATGCCCATCTCGCCGGTGGCGATCAGATCGAGTCCCTGCGCGAACTCCTCGGCCACAAGTTCGATGCCCACCTGCAGGGCCTCGTTCGCCAGGGCCGCCGTCATGGCCGGTCCGAGCGTGAAATCGGCCGTGCCGGGCGCGACTTTGCGGTGGATCAACCCGGCGTGCCCAGACAGATCCGCCGCAACCCCGATGTCGACCACGGTGACCCTGGCACCTGCCTGCCGGGCGAGCGCATTGATGGCCGCACCGCCGGCGAGGAAGTTGAGCACCATCTGGGGAGTGACTTCCGACGGATAGGCACTGACACCTTGTCTGACCACCCCGTGATCGGCCGCCATGACGATGATGGCCTTGCGGTCCACGTTCGGCCGCGGGTCGCGCCTCAGGCCCGCCACCTGGATGGAGAGTTCCTCCAGACGGCCCATACTGCCGAGGGGCTTCGTCAGTTCGGATTGACGGGTCCGAGCCGCCGTACTGCTCTCAGCATCCGGGGCGAGGATGGCAGCCCGGACGCCATCGTAGTCAAAGAGGGCCATGGTGCTTATTCGTTCTCGAGATACTCGAGCGCCATGTGCCGTACGGCCTCGGCGTTCTGGCTGCAGCGATCGGCTATCGACTCCAGACGCTCGATGATGGCCTTGAGCTGATGAAACGTCTTGAAATCGGTATCCATATCGAACATGCAGCGGTAGATCTCAGCAAAGACCCCGTCCGCCTTGCTCTCCAGCTTGTCGACCTGTCCGGCCAGTCGTATGGCCTCGCGCAGGTCGGTGTCCAGAGCCGCGACGGAGTCGCGGAGGCCTTGCACAGCCTGCATATCGATCTCAGCAAGCTCGACCAGCAATTCGTTCATGCGCGGGGCCAGAGAGAACCTGCGCATGACGATACGGTCCGCGGCCCCCGCCGCCAGATTGGCGATGCTGTCCATGGAACCTACCAGCCGCGCCAGGTCGGCGCGATGCATGGGGAAGACACCACCCATGGAAAGGCGATCCAGCATCTGTTCCTTGACCCTGTCGGCCTCGCTCTCGAGCGCGTCGAGTTCCTGTGCGGATTCCTGCAACTCGTCATAACGATCGTCGACGAAACGCTGCACGACATCCTGCAGCTTGCCCACCATCACAACGACGCGGTCCATGAAATCGCTGAGTTGCTCGAGGATCTGCTCTTCCCGTTCCTTACCCATGGCGTCTATCGCTCCTTCGAGAGTCGTCTCCCCTCCGAGGGTACGTCTGATCTTCTTCAGTCGCGATGTAGCCATGGATGCCCCTTCTGAGCTATGCCAACACCAGATCGAGGAGGTAGTAGATAAGAGCCGCTGCAATAGCGCAGAACGGCAGCGTGACCACCCAGGCCAGCATGATAGCACGGAAGACTTTCCAGCTTACCCCACCCAGGCGGTTGGCCAAGCCGGTCCCCGTTACCGCGGAGGTGACGATGTGAGTGGTCGAGACGGGGAGACCGAAGAGCGAGGCCGCCTGTATGACGATGGCTCCCCCTGTCTCGGCGCTGAAACCGTTGATAGGATGCAGTTTGGTGATCTTCTCGCCGAGCGTGCGGATGAGCCGGAAGGACTTCACGGACAGGAACGTCCCGGCGGCCATGGCGGCGGCGCAACTCAAGATCACCCATAGCGGAAACCCGTGCTGGTCGATGTAAGACGTCACATCCAGACCCTCTTGGGCGGCCAGGAAGATGACGATGATGCCCATGACCTTGGTGGCATCGTTGGAGCCGTGACTGAACGATACCCAACTGGAGGACAGGATCTGCATGTGTCGGTAGAAGCGGTCGCTGCGGGCCATATCCATGCGCATCTTGCGAAAGAAAAGCCGGCTCAGGTGCATGAGAACGAAACCGGTGATGATGCCCAAGAACGGCGAGATGAAGAGGGCGGCGAACACCAACCCCAGCTTCCCCCACACGATCCCTGAGGGACCGAGAGCAGCCAACCCTGCACCTACCAGCCCACCTACCAGTGCATGGGACGAACTGATGGGTAGGGCCCATAACCAGGTGGCGATCTCCCATACACACGCTCCCAGCAGAGCGGCGATGACGAGATGCGCGGTGGCATCGGCGGCATCGATAACTCCACCGATGGTCTTGGCGACAGCGACCCCCATGACGAGCGGACCGATGAAGTTGAAGATGGCGGAGAGGCCGATTGCGAAACGGGGCTTGAGCGCGCCCGTATAGATGACAGTGGAGACGGCGTTGCAGCCATCGTGAAAACCGTTCAGAAGGTCGAAGAAGAGAGCTACAGTCACCACCGCGATCAGCAGTATGGCGTCTTCGCTCAAGCCCTCAAGCCCTCCTCTCGCACAACGAGCCGACGAGCACATGGTCCGTCGGCTTCGCCCTGACAGTCGTTACGTCATCGCAGGCAATGATAGAGGAAGAGCGCCGGTGTCACAAGCAACCTTTGGCCCCGTAAGCACCGGTTCAGAGCGGGCCACACTGGGCAGCAAGAGGTCGGGTTCACCCCGATGAACTGAGCCGCGTGCGCTCCGGCCGGCGCCGGCCGGAGCGCACATTACTCTCTCACTCAGTGACCAGGGTTCTCAGCTCCGCGACCACATTCAGCAGGTTCTGCACCGGACCCAGGACGCCGGCCGCCTCCATGATGCCCGCGTCATCCGGGACCGCGCTCACGGCCGTGTCGAGGTCCGTCCAGGCCTGCTCGACCTTCTCCACATCGACGCCGTCGACCTTCGCGGCCGCCACCACGACTTCGTCCCACACTGAGGCCACTTCATCCCTCGCGGCCTTGATCTCGGGCACCGTCGAACTCAGCCCCATATCCTGGAACTGGGCGACGGACTGGTCGACCTTGTCCAGGGCCGCCCTGAGTTCAGCTTTCGCATCCTCGTCGGAACCACAGGCGCCACCCATCAGCGCAAGGCCGAGGACCAGCGCCACGCCGAGGATCAGCGCTCGAGATGTCTTCATGTACCCCTCCCTCTCTCTGGGTCTGTCCGCCAAGGAGACGAACTCCCCGCCGGAAGACGTGTCTTCTGCACCCGACTGTAGGACATGAGGGCCGCGTTGGCAACCAAGCGGGCCCTCGTCGCGGCGGCGCTCACCCTAGGAGCCTTCGGTAGGCGCAAACCAGCAATGCGCGTTATTGGACTCGGCCTCGGAGATGATACCTTCGCTCCCATGAGAAAAGTGCTGCTCTTGCTCGACCTGGCTCGAAGCCGATCGGCCGTCCTCTCACTGGGGGAGCCGGCCCTCGGGGCCCTCCTGGCCGCTGGAGGCCTTCCCTCGACCCGCGTCATCCTGCTCGGTCTGCTTGCCGCCACCGCCGGGTACTTCTGCGTCTACGCTCTCAACGACCTTCTCGATCTCAAAGCAGACCGCGAAGAGATCAGGCTTGCCTCCGCACAGCCCACGGATTGGGACCCGGAGGTCAAGCATCTCGATATCACCACTCTGCGCCACCCCGTGGCCGCGGGAGCGCTGCCCTTGTGGATGGCTATCACCTGGGTGGGCGTTCTGGGGGCTATCGGGCTGGGGGCAGCGTATCTCCTGCGTCCTCTGTGCGCTTGGCTCTTCATCATCTGCGCCCTTCTTCAGATCATCTACTGCAGTCTCAGGCGCAAGACCTGGCTGAAGATCATCCCGGCCGGCGTCATGGTGAGCGTGGGTGGCCTGGCCGGTTGGTTCGCCGTGGGAGAGGCCACTTGGGGCGCTCTGGCCTTCTTCTTCCTGCTGCTTGTGTGGGAGATCGCAGGACGCAATCTCTCCAACGATCTGGCCGACGTCACTCACGACCGCTTGGTGGGCATCACCACCCTGGCCGCGGTGCATGGGACCAGGGTCGCTGCCGCAGCCATCCTGGTGGGGGCCGCGCTCATGCCCGTGCTGGGACTGTTGCAGGCCGCTCCCTGGTCGGCGCGGGTACTGATCGCCGCCGTCGGCGCCCTCACCATGACCTGGCCGGCCACCATTCTGCACCGCAACCCCGGAGAACCTCAGGCCCAGCGCTACTTCAACCGCGCCAGCCTTTTTCCGATGGGGGCCACGGTTTGTCTTATCGCCCTAACCTTGATCGACATGGCACGGGGGATCTGAGTTGAGAACGGTCGGTGCGGCGCGCCAAGCGGGCACCCAGGACATCCCGCGGGAGTCACACTCGGAGTGCTGGATGAGGAGCGGGCGCCCCACCGTCCGGTGGGGCGCCCGCTGTAGCTGCAAAGTGACCCGTCTCGCGGGAGACGGTCGGTCTTAGCGAACGACGGTCCCTTCCCAGGTACCGACCTTCTTTTCCTTCTTGTCGGCCTCGGTGAACCAGCGCGAAGTGACGCACTTGGTCTCGGTGAAGAAGCGGATGCCGTCTTGGCCGAACACGTGGCTCTCACCGAAGAACGAGTCTTTATGACCGGCGAAGGGGAAGAAGCTCACCGGCACCGGGATACCCACGTTGACACCCACCATACCGGCGTGCGTGCGCTTCGCGAACTCGCGAGCGTAGTAGCCGCTCTCGGTGAAGATGCAGGAACCGTTGGCGAAGCGGCTGTTGTTCATGAGGGTGATGCCCTCTTCAAAGTCGGCCACCCGCTTGATGGAGAGCACGGGGCCGAAGATCTCGTCGCGACCGACTGTCATGTCTTCGGTCACACGGTCGAGGATGGTCGGGCCCACGAAGAAGCCACCTTCGTAGCCGGGAACGACCGCGCTGCGCCCGTCGAGCACCAATTCAGCGCCTTCTTCAATACCTTTGCCGATCCAGTCTGTGACGAACTTCTGGTGCTCGGCGGAGACCACGGGGCCCATTTCGGTCTCGGGCAGGTACGAGCAGCCCAGAACACGCTCGGAAGCAAACTTCTTCATGTAGCCCACGAACTCGTCGGCCACCGACTCCTGTACCACGCATACCGGGAGCGCCATGCAGCGCATGCCCGCGCAACCGAAGGAGGAGTTGATGATACCGGCCGCGGCGCGCTCGAGAGACGCGTCTTCCAGGACGAGGCCGTGGTTCTTGGCTTCGGTCTGAGCCTGGACGCGCTTGCCGTTGGCGGCAGCGATGGAGTAGACGTGCTTGCCCACGCTGGTGGAGCCCACGAAGGAGACGCCGCGCACCCGAGGATCGGTGAGGAGCAGTTCAGCCTCGTTGCGGCTGCAGGTGACCAAGTTGACCACGCCCTTGGGCAGGCCGGCTTCGTAGAGCAGTTCGAGCAGACGGATCCCCGAGGTGGGGACCATGCTGGCGGCCTTGAGCACCAAGGTGTTACCCGTGACGATGCAGAGGGGGAGCATCCAGCCGAAGGGGATCATGGCCGGGAAGTTGAAGGGAGCGATGCCGGCGAAGACGCCGAGCGGCTCGCGGTAGCTCACCGTGTCGTGTCCCCTGGACACGTTCATGAGCGACTCGCCCTTGGCGATCATGGGAGCGGCCACACCCACTTCGCAGCCCTCGATGATCTTGACGATCTCGCCGCGGGCTTCATCGAGGTTCTTGCCCAGTTCCCGGGAGCACATGTAAGCAAGTTCATCCTCGTGCTGCTCGAGTAGGGTCTTCCAATGGTAGAGCACCTGGGTGCGCTTCTGGATGGGGAGGTCGGACCAGGTTTCGAAAGCCTTGTGGGCGGAGGCTATAGCGGCATCAACCTCGCCGGCGGTGCAGCAGGGAGCTTCCGCGAAGACCTCGCCGGTGCTGGAGTCAGAGACCGGCATGTACTTGTCGGTAGCGGACTCGCGCCACTCGCCATCGATACAATATTTGAGGGTTTGCACTTCTGTCACGCCTTGTGCCATCCGTAATTCCTCTCCTGTGGTGAAGTTGCGAACGAGCAGGCCGGAGCCCACCCCCAGGTCGTACCGGGTCATATGCCAGAGAAGCTTATCTCATAGCCCCTTCGGCGACACCGCAACCGGCAACCATTTCATCAATAGCGGGTCGTATTCACGAAACGCATCGTTCCGACCCCACATCCATCGCACGCGCCGGCTCTTTCACTGCCCCTCGGCGGCCTTCTGGGCCTCACGGAAGGCGGAGATGAAACGCATCGCGTAGTTGTCACGACCAAGCACCAGGTCCGCGGACAACACGGCCATGCGGACCAGGGCCACATCGACGGTGGGGCAGGTGAGACCGGCTTGGATGGCCATACCCAGATAAGCACCGGTGAGCACCGGACGGTTGGGCAGACCGTGGGAGATGTTGCTGGCCCCCTGAGTCTGGTTGACTCCAAGCTCTTCCTTGACCCGCCGCGTCGCCTCCAAGGTACCGAGTCCTGCCTTGACGTTGGCTCCGAGAGACAGGGTGAGACAGTCGATGATGACATCCTCGCGGGGGATACCGAGCGCTTCGGCCCGCTCCACGATCTTGTGGGCGATCTCCACCCGGGCCGCAGCTTCAGCCGGGATGCCCTTCTCGTCGAGTGTGAGGCCGATGACCGGCAGGTTGTATTCCTTGACCAGAGGCAGGACCTCTTCCAGGGAGACCTCTTCGCCTGTGACTGAGTTGACGATAGGCCGGCCGGGACAGACGGCAAGAGCGGCTGCCAGCGCTTTGATCTTGCGACTGTCGATGCATATGGGGACGTCTACGGCCTCGATCACTGCCAGGACTGCCCGAGGCAGCATCTCGACCTCGTCCACCCCAGTGGCACCCACATTGACGTCGAGGATGTCTGCACCCGCCGCGACTTGGGCAAGCGCTTCCTCACGCACCACGCTCAGGTCCCCGGCGCGCAAAGCTTCCGCCAGGCGTTTCTTGCCGGTGGGATTGATACGTTCGCCGATGAGCACAGTGGGGCGATCCCCACTGATCATCACCTCTTGATCGGCGCTCAGGACACGTGTCTCCATCATGGTCTCCTCTTCTATCTCTAACGCAACTGAAAGAGCGCTCCGGCCGAGACCGACCGTGCTAGCCCTCGACCGCGGCGAACAGGTGAGTGAAGCCTATCTCTTCTCCCGCGGGCGCCGCCACGATCTCACTGTCTCGCTCCCCCTTGAACAGCCGCTCCAAGAGTTGGACCGAGCCGCTCACCACTCTGTGCTCCAAATCGAGCTCATCGGCATAGGCCTGACTCTGCTCGATGCAATCGCCCACCTCATACGCCTTGGTATCGATGAGGGTCACTCTTTCGTACCCGGTGAACATCGCACGACGCAGAGAGGTCGCCCGCTCCTCACCGTAGCGCTCCACCCACTCCCCTTGGGACTGCGTGACTGCGCTGTTATGCCGAAACCAACCCCGAGTGAGGTAGTAGCTCCGCGTGTCACGAGGGATCTCCTCACGTACGCAGCCATCGTTCAGGAACATCGAGACGCAGTCATCCACCCGGGGGAAGACCAAGTCCATCTCACGGGAGACCAACCCCTGCAGACCCTTGCCACAGAAGCCCAAGGCCAAGAGCACCTCCGAGACCGGTCCCACGGAGACCATCACCCGGCGCTCGGCCGCGGGGCCCTGAACCGGGCGCCACCGAGGGCAGGTCGACGGCTTCACCGCTGCGCGAGCCCTCATCCAGCCGGTCTACAAGATCCTGGAGCGCAGCGTTGAGCCGTTCGGGATGGTCGTGTAACCCGCTCTCCACCCATACGATAGGAGGGCGGGCATCCGCGGGCAGCGCCTCCATGGCCAGCCCGACTTCGTCTTCGATCATCTCGCAGGCCAGGATGACCCTGTGCAGCATCTCTACTCCACTTCAAACCGCGACACGGCGGTCCGGGGCGGGCGCGTCGCGCCCGCCCCGGACCCCGAAGAAGCGATCAATAGACCCCGTATTCCTTGGCCGTATCGACCATGGTCGCGAGGTTCTCGTCCTTGCCCTCATCGGCCACGGCGCCGACGTCGAGGATGAAGCCTCCGTCCGTGCCCGCCACATCGATGAGGTTCCGTGTGTGCTCGGCCACTTCCTCAGTGCTACCGGCGTGCAGCAGCGAGAGGGGCATGTTGCCCTGGATGCAGGCCACGGTGCCGATGGTCTCCTTGGCGCGGCCCATGTCCGTCTGGTCGAACAACCAGACGGTCGATCCCTTGGGCAGGTCCATGATGGCCTCCAACCTTGACCCGTAGCGCCCTTCGGCGAACAGGAACGGGATCATGCCTTGCTCGATGAGACCGAGGATGACGGCCCGCAGGGTCGGCCAGTAGAACGTCTGGAACTGCTCGTCGCTCATGAAGCCGTCGGCGCCCTTGTGAAGCGGCATGAACGCGAGGGGCGTCGGCAGCACGCCGGGACGTTTGAGCGCCCAGTCGACCGCCACCGGAACCAAGCGCTCACACGCGGCGATGACCTTCTCGGGATAACGGAACATATCCACGATCACACCCTTCGTACCGCGCAGAGTGTCACCGAGGATGTCGAAAGGTGCCTTGGTCCCAGTACTCGCGTATCCCGGAAAACCAAGGCCCGCGACCTCACCCATCACCGGGAACACCGTGGAGGCCCACTTGCCGGCCGCCTCGGCCGCGTCGGCCATCCGCCTGAGGCCCGCCGCCATCTCCGGCGTGCCCCACGCGGCGACGTTGCTTGACACGAAAGGCAGCTCGATGTAGTCGAACAGCGAGGAAAGGTTGGCAAAACCGCCGAACGCGCCCACCGTGCGAGGCAGGTAGGTGCGCAGAAGATAGTCCGACGGATCTGAGATGAGATGGTCGTACTCCTCAGGCAGCATCCACTCTTTCTCGTTGTACTGGTAGCTGGCCGTCTCCGCCACTCCGTGACCGGGCCAAGCGTAGAGGTTGTAGTCCAGGGCGGCGAACATCTGGGCGGGGACCGTGTTGTGGACGGGATCGACCGAAGCATCCGGCTGGAACTTCAGGTTGAATTCCTTCCACGCCTGGGCACCCCGCGCAGGGTCGCTCATGGCTTCATAGGCGGTGAGGCCGGCTGTCTTGGCCGGCCAGAACCCCATGTTGAGTCGCACCGGCACGCGGTCGGGCTTCTGCAGGTTGATGGCGGCAAGGATGCGGTCGATGCGCGCCTTGTAATCAGCCTCGGCTTCGGGTGAAGCGAACTGGATCTCGGGGTTCCGCCAGCGGTCGATTCGCCACTCGCGCCTCTCCGCCGGAGTCATGTCCGCCCAAGCTTTGGCGCCCATGTCAGGCTACTCCCACCGTCTCTTTGGCGAAGGCCACGGCAGCCATGGCGTCGTCGCCGTAGGCGTCGGCACCGGTGTACTTGCGCACGGTCTCGTCCATCTGTCCGCCGCCGATGATGACCTTGAGGCCGTCACGAAGGCCGGCCGCTTCCACCTGCTCGATGGTGGACTTCATGGTGTCGAAGGCCACACTGAGAAAACCGGAGAGGGCCAGTACCTGGGGGCTGTACTCTTTGACGGCCTCCACGAAACGCTCTTCGGGCTGGTCGATACCCAGGTCGTGGACCTCGAAGCCGTTGACTTCGAGCATGAAGCCCACGATGTCTTTGCCGATGTCGTGGATGTCGCCCCGGACGGTGCCCAAGACCACGATGCCCAGCTTCTTGGTCTGGTCGGTCTGAGCGGCCAGGCGGGGTTTGAGGATGTCGCCGATCTTGCGCAGCATCTCGCCGCTCATGATGAGTTCGGGCAGGAAGTAGGTGCCTTCCTGGTAGCGCTGCCCCACGACCTGCATGGCCTCGGAGGAAAGGTCGAGGATCATGTTGGGGTCTTCACCCTTTTCCAGCATGTCGTCGACGATCTGGAGGGCTTCCTTCTCCTTCATGTTGGCCATGGCTTCGACTAGTTCATGCATCTCGGTCTCCTTCATCGTGCTTGCCACTACTGTTTGCCATTCTCCAAGGACACACCCTCTGCGCCCTCAAGGACCAGTAACAAACCGGACGCTTCCGGCTATCGCGTGCACCAACTCACGGAATCATACGCTAACACCCTCGACAGGCGAAACTCAGCGCGCGAGTGTATGAACGGATTCATTATGCACGTCGTGGGCCGCTTCCATCACGGCCTCGGCGATTGTGGGATGAGCGTGGATGGTGTCGCCCAGTTGTCTGACCGTCAAACCGTTGCTGACCGCTACGGCGACTTCGTGGATGATATCGGTCACGTGCGCGCCCATCATGGACGCTCCCAGGACGAGGTCGGTGTCCTTGTCCGCGATCAACTGGACATAGCCCGTCTCCTCGCCGATGGCCATCGCTTTGCCGAGAGCTGCGAACCGGTAGGTGCCCGTGACAGGTTGATACCCGCTCTCCGCGGCCTGCTCCTCGCTCAAACCCACGCTCGCCACTTCTGGAGTGGTGTAGGTGCAACTGGGAGTGGATGTGAGATCACACTCACGCTGCGCGCCCAAGCAGTTGTCCACGGCCACGAAGGCCTCGTAGGAGGCCACATGGGCCAGCAGAAGGCCACCGTTCAGATCACCGATGGCGTACACGTTCGGGACAGAGGTCTGCAGGTAGTCATCCACCACCACGTAGCCGCGGGGATCGGTGACCACGCCCGCGCCTTCCAGACCGATGCCCTTGCTGTTGGGAGTGCGTCCCACAGAGACCAGTATCTTCTCGGCACTGAACTCCGTGCCGTTGGAGAGGCGGGCGACCACATGGTCGACCGCGTACTTCTCGACGGCCTCGACCTTGGTGCTCAGCAGGACCTCGATGCCCTTCTTCCTGTACACGCCCTGGAACTGCTTGGCGAGCCGTTTGTCCTCCAGAGGGAGCATCTGTCCCAGCATCTCCACCATGGTCACCTTCGTGCCCAGTTCGGAATAGAAGGCGGCGAACTCGGAGCCGATGACCCCGGCCCCCACGACCAGCATGGACGAGGGGATCTCGCGCAGCTCTAAGGCTGAGGTGGAGGTCAATATCGCCGGCTGGGCGAAGTCGAACATGGGCAGCCGGGCCGGCTCGGAGCCGGTGGCCAGGATGATCCTGTCGGCCTCGACGGTGGCGGTCTTCTCGCCGTCGTCGATGAGCACCGTGTCGGGCGACTGCAGAGTGCCCGTTCCCTTGATGACCGTGACCCCGGCTTTCTTGAGAAGGATGCCGATGTTGTCACGGAGTTGAGTGATGATACGTTCCTTGCGCTCCATGATGCGGGGCAGGTTGGGACGAACCTCCCCTGGAAGGTCGAAGCCGTACTCCTCCCCCGCGCGCGCCCGGCTGATGGCCTCGGCGCTGGCGAGCAGTGCTTTGGTGGGGATGCAGCCACGATTGAGGCAGGTGCCTCCGATGAGATCTTTCTCTACCAGGGTCACGGACGCCCCCTTGCGGGCGGCGCGCAGCGCCGCGACGTATCCGCCGGGCCCACTCCCCAGTACCACGACGCGCAGTGAGGTGTTGCTGGCATCGGTTCCCACGTCTACTCCACGCCTACCATCTCGATGATGTCCGGGATGATCTCTTCCTTCCCGATGGCCATGATGTGCACGCCGTCGCACACCTTCGTGTCGCGCAGGAAGCGGATGTGGCGCGCGGCGATCTCCATGCCTTGGTGCACGGCCTCCTCTTTGGGCACGCTCGCCATCTCTTCCAGCAGGGCGTCGGGGACGAAGATCCCCGGGACGGCCCTGTTCATGTACTTGGCCATGCCCACGCTTGTGAGCACCACCAGTCCGGCCATGATCTTGACGTCGGCGCCGGCCGTGATCTCCCTGGCCTGCTCCATGAAACGCACGTAATTGTCCATGTCGTAGACGGCCTGGGTCTGGAAGAAGTCGGCGCCGGCCTCGACCTTGCGCGCGAACTTGTACATCTGGGGCTCAAGCGGATCGGCCTCGGGCGTGACCACGGCCCCCACGAAGAAGTCGGTACCACCCTCGAGTTCGTTGCCGGCCCAATCGTAGCCGTCGTTCATCTTCTTGCAACACTGGATGAGGTGCACGGAATCGAAATCGAAGACGCCCTTGGCTCCCTTGTGGTCACCCACCGTCTGATGGTCACCGGTCAGGCAGAGCACGTTGGTGATGCCCATGAAGGCGGCAGAAAGGAGGTCGGACTGCAGACCCAGGCGGTTGCGGTCACGGCAGGTGGTCTGGAAGATGGGGTCGCCACCCCGCCGCACGATCTCGCCCGACACGGCCAGCGAGCCCAAACGCATGACGGCGCTCTGGTTGTCGGTGACGTTCAGACCGTCGACCTGGTCCTTGAGCATGTCGATGTGGTGCAGCATCTTCTCGACGTTCGTGCCCTTGGGCGGACCTATCTCGCCCGAGATCACGAACCGGCCACTGTTGCACGCGTCGCGATAGGTCCCCATTACTGTTCGCTCCCCATCTTCAGCTTGCCGGGCCCACGATCCACCACGGCGCCCGGACGGCGGATGACATCCCATTCTTTGGGCTCATGCAATATGGTGAGCTTGTGCTCCCGACCCTCCTTCTTGAGCTGCTGGAAGATGAGAGTCCACGCGCAGTCCATCTCCGGATCGACCTCACACTTGCCGTGGCTGGTGCCGCCACAGGGACCGTTGACAAGGCCCTTGGCACAGCGGGTGACAGGACAGATGGCGCCGTAATCATCGATGACGCAGACGCCACAGTGGGAGCATTTCTCCATGAAGTCCATGGAGCGCTGGATGTTGCCCAGGAACAGCGGATCGCAGCCGGGGACTACATGCTTGTCGCAGGCCGCGCGCGCGGCCTGCGTCCCGGCTCCGCAGGAAAGCACCAGGACGGCATCGAAGGGCTCGGTCGCCTGCCGCAGATGGCGCTTGACGTCGAGCTCGTGACAACCCGTGTGAACGATGGCTGTGAAGACGACTTCCTTGCCGAGTTCCTCCAGCTTGGCCTTCATCTCTTCCACTTCCGGCTCGCCGCCGGTCCGCGTGGCCGTGGCGCACTCTCCACAGCCCAGGATGGCTATCTTCTGGTCGCCCTCGAGATCCTCAACGAGCTCTTCAAAGGGTTTCTTCTGCGAGATGATCAACTCGACCGACCTCCCTTCCCCCGGGGGGGGAATCGCTACTTCTTGCCCAATTGCTGACGAGCCGCCCGTAAGGTGTTGCGGGCCAGCATCATGTTCGTGACCGCCCCCACGCCGCCCGGCACCGGGGTGATGGCACCGGCTTTGGCGGAGACAGGCTCGTAGTCCACGTCGCCGACGGTCTTGTTCTGCGCCTCCGCGAGGTCGGCTCCGCACTTCCTGCACGGGTTCTTCTTGCTCCTGTTGAGGGTCCCACACACAGGGCACACCACCACCCGGTTGATGCCCACATCCAGGATCACGGCCCCTTCCTTGACCTGATCGACTCCGATCAGAGCCGGAACCCCGGCGGCGACGACGAGATAGTCGGCCAGACGCGTGTGCTTCTCCAGGTTGCCGCGGTTCGAGGTGAACACGTGGGACACTGTGATGGTGGCGTTGCGGTTGAGGAGCAGCAAGGCCAGGGGCTTGCCGACTATGTTGGAGTGACCCACGACGCACACCTCAGCGCCTTCCAGAGCCTCGGTCACATCGCGGCCTTCGGCCCGCAGGTAACGCTCGAGCAGTTCCATACAGGCGGACGGCGTCGCGGGCGGGAAGGTGGGCTCCCCGAGAGCCAGCCGGCCCATGTTGAAGGGGTGGAAGCAGTCCACGTCCTTATCCACACGAATGGAATCGATGACCACGGAATCTGACACATGAGCCGGGAAAGGACGCAGCGGCAGGATGCCGGAGACGGCCGGATCGTCATTGAGGGAGCGCACCACGGCGACCACCTGTTCTTCGGTGGCCTCTGCGGGTAACGTCTCATTGCGGTAACCAAGGCCCATCTCGCTGCAGAACTTCTCCACCGCTCCCCGGTACATGCCGGCACCGAAGTCGTCGCCCACCAGTAGAGTGGCGATGCCCGGTGAGGAGCCGAGACTCTTGAGCTCTTCCAGTTCGGCCGCTAGTTCGGCGCGCAACTCGGCTGCGATGGCCTTGCCGTCGATGATGGTCGCTGCCACGAGTACTACCTCCGTCAGATCTTGCTGTAGGTCAGGGCCAGGACGCCGTCACGCAGGCCGGCGGTCTCACTTAGTATGGCTTCGATGCGCGCCCAGGACGCGCGACTGAACTCCTCGTCCGTGATCCAGGCGAGGTTGATACGCACGTTCAGGGCCGCACTCTGTGCGGCGGCGTCAGCCAGGAGCACGGCGACGCCGGCATCGCTGACCGCGTTGGGATTCCCCATCTCCGCGGCCGGCAACGACAGCCGTGCGACCTCGAGCGCGGCCTCGGCCACGCGGAGGGGTACGTCCGCGGCTCCCTTGAGGGCGGCCTGCAGAGCATGGTCGCGCTCCTGCTTGTCTGCGAGCGACTCTCGAGGGAGCTTCATGGCGGCAGCCACAGCTGCGTAGGCCTCAGCGTCGAGAGTCACAAGGTCGCCCAACTCGCTACGCAGTGCCTCGGCCCGTGTGCGCAGATGGGCCATGTCGCTCTGGACAGCCGCGAACTTCTCCTTACCCAGGGTGAGATCGGTGACCATGGTGACCAAGGCGGCCCCCAGCGCGCCGACTAGAGCGGAAACACTGCCGCCCCCGGGTTCGGGCGAGGCGCTGGCCAGCCGATCGAGATAGACCTGGATGCTGCCATCCGTGTAACGGGTCTCCATCACCGTAGCTCCTTGTCGCTTGCGGGGTCCGTCGCCGAACGGCTCAGCTAGAAGAGCCCGACGATCTTTCCGTCGACCAGGTCGATCTGCTCAGCGGCCGGCTTCTTGGGCAGGCCGGGCATGGTCATCATCTTCCCGCAGACCGGCACAATCATGCCTGCACCCGCGGAGAGACGGACCTCGCGCACCGTCAGCCGCCACCCGGTAGGACGACCGATCTTCGTCTTGTCATCAGACAGAGAAGACTGGGTCTTGGCCATGCAGACGGGCAGCGAACCGTAGCCCAGGCGCGTGAAGCGCTCGATGGCGGCCACCGCTTCGTCGTCGAAGTCCACTCCGTCGGCGCCGTAGATCTTGGTGGCGATCGCTTCGATCTTCGCGGGGATGGTGAGATCCAAGTCGTAAAGGAATTCGAAGCCCGGCTTGTCGTCGCCCTCACACAGCCGCACGACTTCCTCGGCCAGGGCCACGCCGCCTTCGCCACCATCGGCCCACACATCGGAGAGGATCACCGTGGCGCCCATGGCCTCCACCCGCTCGGTGAGCAGAGCCACCTCAGCGTCGGTGTCGTCGGGGAAGCGGTTGATGGCCACTATTACCGGCGGGCCGAAGAGCTGCATGTTCTCCAGGTGCTTCTCCAGGTTCTCCATGCCCGCCCCGAGAGCGGTCAGATCTTCTTTCTTCAGGTCGGCCAAGGCGGCGCCGCCGTGCATCTTCAACGCCCGGATCGTGGCCACGAGCACGATGCAGTCGGGTACCAGACCGGCATACCGACACTTGATGTCGAAGAACTTCTCCGCGCCCAGATCGGCGCCGAAGCCCGCCTCGGTGATGCAGTAGTCGCCCAGCTTCATGGCCATGCGGGTGGCCTGCACGGAGTTACAGCCGTGGGCGATATTGGCGAAGGGACCACCGTGGACCAGCGCCGGGGTGTTCTCCAGCGTCTGCACCAGGTTGGGCATCAGGGCGTCTTTGAGCAGGACGGCCATGGACCCCGAGACTTTGATGTCCTGTGCGGTGACCTTCTCCCCCGACTTGGTGTACGCCAGGACGATGTTGTTCAGGCGGCTCTTGAGGTCTTCGAGATCGGTGGCCAAGCACAGGATGGCCATGATCTCGGAGGCCACGGTGATATCGAAGCGGGTGTGCCTCTCCACCCCCTCGCCGTTCTGGCCGATGGTCACGCTTCTGAGCGCACGATCGTTGAGGTCGAGGACCCGGGGCCAGGAGATGTTGTCTATGTCGATGTCGAGCTCGTTGCCCTGGAAAAGGTGGTTGTCGAGGACGGCGGAGCACAGGTTGTGAGCGGTGGTGATGGCGTGGATGTCACCCGTGAAATGGAGGTTGATATCCTCCATGGGGATGACCTGCGCATACCCGCCGCCGGCGGCTCCCCCTTTGATGCCGAAGCAGGGACCCAGCGAAGGTTCACGCAGGGTGCAGATAGCCTTCCTGCCGATCTTGTTGAGACCCATGCTCAGGCCTACGTTGGTGGTCGTCTTGCCCTCGCCGGCCGGGGTGGGCGTGATGGCGGTGCAGAGCACGAGCTTGCCGTCGGGCTGGTCCTTGAGTCGGTCGAACACGTCCAGATGGATCTTGGCCTTGTACTTGCCATAGAGGTCCAGATCGTCTGCAGTGAGGCCGATCCCGGCCGCCACATCGATAACAGGGATTGGGGTCGCTTCCTGCGCGATCTCAATGTCGCTCTTCATGCTAGTGCGCTCCGTCCTTTCGATGGGTCTCTTCCCCTCGCCGCCCTTCTATACTATAGTTATATAGACAAATTGGCAAGCTGACCAAAATCAGGCGAGCCTCGCTCGAGAGGTCTTTGGGATGGCTCTCATGACCACACCAGATGGACGAGCCGAGAAGGGTACGACCGAGCGCGACGGCCGGGCCGGCTCGGCCCACCAGCGCTTTCCTCAGCCTGCCTACCTCCACATCGCAAACACTGTGGCCGAGCGTATCGGAGCGGGAGCATACAGGCCCGGCGACCAGTTGCCCACTGAGGCCGAACTGCGCAGCGAATTCGGGGTCAGCCCCATGACCGTGCGCCGCGCCATCAACATTCTTCTCGACCGCAACCTTGTCACCACCACCCAGGGCAAAGGCACCTTCGTGCGCTCCTTGGAACTCGGAGAAGCCGTGTTCCGCCTCCAGCCCATAACTGATGTCTTCGACGACGAGACGGTCGACATATCACTCTTGGAGGCGGGTATCATCCCCGCCGACGAAAGGGCGGCCCGACTGCTCGAGTGCGGCGTGGGAGACTATCTCGTACTCATGCGCCGCCTCATAACGCGGGACGGTATCCCCCTCATGTATCAAATCGAGCAATTGGTCTATGACGAGTATCGTCCTCTCGTGGAGGCCCAACTGCAGATCACGTCGCTCAAAGGTCTTCTTCGCTCGACTCCTCGAGAAGGCATGCCCCGCGGCGACCTGACCATCGAGGCCACGTGCATGCACGGCGGCGAGGCCGCGGTCCTGAACGTCCCCGACGGCTCGCCTGCCTTCTGCCTCGAGCATATCTTCTATGACTGCTTCGGCCACCCTGTGAGCTGGGGCCGACTGCTCTGCCGAGCGGACAGTTTTCGTCTGACGACCCACCTGGGCGCGCCCGCTCCGGGCGGCGGCGGGCCTTTCTAGAGACTGCGAGAGATGCGATGAGCCCCGACACTGAGTCACAACCCGATCTGAAGCGGCTCACCACGGCCGTGGCGGCTCTCGACGAGAGGGAGTCCCTCCGCCTCGTCGCGGAGGCACTGGAATCCGGCCTCAGCTCGAGGACGATACTGAGAGCGGTGGAGGCGGGCCTACGCGTGGTGGGTGAGCGCTACGAGGCCGAGGAGGTATTCCTGGCCGGCCTCATCATGGCCGGCGAGATCTTCAAGGGGGCCATGGCTCTGACCCGTCCCGGCCTCGCGGAGGAACCTGTCGGTCACGCGTCGGGGCGCGTGCTCATCGGCACGGTGGCGGGCGACATCCACGACATCGGGAAGAACGTGACGGTGCTCACACTGCGAAGCTTCGGCTTCACCGTGGAGGATCTGGGAGTCAACGTCCCTCCGGAGAAGTTTCTGGAGAAAGCCGTGACCTTCGCGCCAGACATCATCGGCCTTTCCGGGCTGCTGACCGTGGCCTTCACGGCCATGCGGGACACCGTGGACCTTCTTCGCGCCCACACCCACGAGTTCGCATCCATGCCCACGCTCATCATCGGCGGAGGGACTATCGACGAGCACGTGGCCCGCCATGTGGGTGCCGACCTGTGGACGAACGACGCCATGCAGGGTGTCCGTCTGTGCCAGGACCTGCTTGAACACCGGGGTCTATCGCGATGATCGACCACGCGGCCCTCGGAGGCTGCTGAACAATGACGCTTCGCCGCATGAGTGCGCCCGGCCGCGGGCGAGACAAGGAGGCAGGAAGCGCGAATAGCAGCGCTATTTGCGAGGGCGGACGACGAAGTATCGCCCCGGAAGGTGCGCCCAGGCGGCCAAGGCTTCGCTGTTCAGCAGCCTGACAGGATGATCACAGCCGGGCCGACCGGGGTAGAACCCTAGTACTGACAGATATTGGGAGGCGCGCGGATGGGCGAGAGACTGGACGAGATACTGGCCTGCTACGAAGGGAAGGCGCACGAAGTCATCCCTGTCCTTCAGGATGTCCAGGAGGCCTTCGGTTACCTCCCCGAGCAGGAGATGAGAGACATCGCCAAGTACCTCGGCCTGGCCGAAAGCCGTATCTACGCGGTGGCGACCTTCTACGAGCAATTCAAGTTCACCCCCCAGGGAAGGAACAAGATCACGGTCTGCAGGGGGACCGCGTGCCACGTTCGCGGCGGTGCGCGGATCAGGGAGGAAGTGGAACGCCAACTTGGCATCAAGGCCTCGGAGACCACTCCGGACCTCGAATACACGCTGGAGACGGCGGCCTGTATCGGTTGCTGCGGCTTGGCGCCGGCCGTCGTCATCAACGAGACCACTTACGGAAGGCTGACCCCAGCCAAGGTCGTCAAGATCCTGGAGGAGACGAAGGGGGCAGGCGAATGACCGAGGAAACGCACACCATTCTCGTATGCCAGAGTACCGGCTGCGTGTCATCCAACGCGTCCGGCGTCCAACAGGCCCTCGAGGAGGCCATCCTGAGATCCGGCCTGGAGGGCCGCGCCACGGTCAAGCTCACCGGCTGCCACGGGTTCTGCCAGAGGGGGCCCATCGTGGTCGTGCAGCCGGAAGGGACCGCCTATCTGAGCGTGAAGGTCGAGGACGTCGAGGAGATCGTCGGGTCCCACCTGGAAAACGGTGAGCGGGTCGAACGGCTACTCTACAGACACCCTGAGACCGAGGAGATCATCGAGCGCTACGAGGATATCCCCTTCATCAAGGAGCAGCAGAAGATATTGCTCCGCAACTGTGGCCGGATAAACCCGGAGGCTATAGAGGAGTACACCGGGCGAGGCGGCTACGAAGCGCTGCGCAAGGCGCTCAGCAGCATGACCCCCACCCAGATCGTGGAGGAACTGAAGACCTCCGGACTGCGCGGAAGAGGCGGCGGAGGCTTCCCCACCGGGCGCAAATGGGAGGCCGGCCTGCGGGCTGAAGGCGACGAGAAGTATGTGGTGTGCAACGCCGATGAGGGCGACCCAGGGGCCTTCATCGACGGCTACCTGCTGGAATCCGACCCCCACTCCGTGATCGAGGGCATGATCATCGCCGGCTACACGATCGGTGCGTCGCAGGGGTACGTCTACGTGCGGGCCGAATACCCCATGGCCGTCAAGCGCCTCCGCATCGCCGTCGGTCAAGCTCGCGACAGGGGCTTCCTGGGCAAGAACATCCTGGGGAGCGGTTTCGATTTCGACATCGTGCTCTTCCGGGGCGCCGGCGCCTTCGTGTGTGGAGAGTCGACGGCGCTGACCCAGTCCATCGAAGGCAAGAGGGGCATGCCCAAAGCGAACCCGCGACCGCGCACCACCGAGGAAGGTCTCTTCGACAAGCCCACCATACTCAACAACGTGAAGACCTTCTCGTACGTGCCTCAGATCGTGGAACGGGGTGGCGCATGGTTCGCCGGCATGGGCACCGAGAACAGCCCGGGCACGGCAGCCTTCGCCCTCACGGGCATGATCGAGAACAGCGGCATGGTGGAAGTCCCCATGGGTACCACCCTGAGGCACATCATCTTCGACGTCGGGGGCGGACTGTCCGGCGGTCGAGAGTTCAAAGCCGTACAGACAGGCGGCCCCTCCGGGGGCTGCATCCCCGCCTCCTTCCTGGACCTGCCTGTGGATTTCGACTCCCTCAAGACGGCCGGCTCCATCATGGGCTCCGGGGGCATGGTGGTCATGGACACGAGCACCTGCATGGTGGACGTGGCCCGTTTCTTCCTGGATTTCACCCAGAAGGAATCGTGCGGGCAATGCACCATCTGCAAGTTGGGGACCATGCAGATGCTCCACATCCTGGAAGATATCTGTGCGGGCAAGGGTCAGACAGGGGATATCGATCTCTTGCTCGACATCGGAAAGACCGTCAACTCCGGCTCGCTCTGCGGCCTGGGCCAGACGGCGGCCAACCCGGTCCTCACCACTATCAGATACTTCCGTGACGAGTATGAAGCTCATGTGGAGGAGAAGCGTTGCCCGGCCCTCGTGTGCAAGGCCCTCATCTCCTACCGCATCGACCCGGATAGGTGCACGGGCTGCACGGCCTGCGCCAGGGCCTGTCCGGCCGATGCCATCAGCGGAGAGCGGAAACAGGTCCACGTCATCGACCAGGCCGCCTGCATACGGTGCGGCGTCTGTATGGAGAAATGCCCGCAGAAGTACCACGCCGTAGAGTGCATCTCGGGCGATCAGAGCGAAGGAGATCAATAGTGGCCGACCAGTTCGAACTTCGCATCAACGGTCTGCCCGTGAAGGCTCACAAGGGCATGAGCGTCTTGGAGGCGGCACGCAAGAAGGGGATCTACATCCCCCATCTCTGCCACCATCCCGATCTTGAGCCCGTGGGCGCCTGCCGGCTGTGCCTGGTGGAGATCGACGGCTCCAAGCCCGTCATCTCCTGCAAGACCGAGGCCCGAGAGGGTATGGACGTCCGTACCGAGACCGCCGAGATCAACCAACTGCGCAGGGTCATACTCGAACTGCTCATGGCGGACCACGACGCCGACTGTCTGGTCTGCGGCCAGAACACGAAGTGCGCCCTACAGAAGGTAGCCGACCATGTGGGCGTGGATGAGAAGCGCCTGGCTCGACTGCAGCACAAGTCCACGCTCGTCCCTATCGACACTTCGAACCCCTTCTTCGACTTCAATCCCAACCGCTGCGTGATGTGCGGCATATGCATCCGCACCTGCGATGAGCTCCAGAATGTCCAGGCCATCGACTATGCGAACCGGGGTGTGGGCGCCAAGGTCGCGGGGTTCGGAGACAAGAACCGCGTGGAATCCAACTGCGAGTCGTGTGGCGAGTGTCTGGTCAGATGTCCGGTCGGGGCCCTCACCGAGAAGGGTGCCGCGAGACCCACCCATTACGTCAGGTCGGTCTGCTCCTTCTGCGGCTGCGGCTGCGGTCTGCTCCTCGGGGTGCGAGACAAGCTCATCACGACGGTCAGGGGAGACACCTTCAGCGCGGCCAGCGGGGGCAGGCTCTGTGTGAAGGGCCGCTTCGGCTTCAAGTTCGTCAACAGCCCCGAGCGCCTCACCAAGCCCCTCGTGAAACGAGACGGGGAATTCGTCGAGGTGGAATGGGACGAGGCGCTCGATATCGTGGCCGCAGGCCTCGCCCCCCACAAGGGAGACGCGTTCGCCGCCATCGCCTCCGCCAAGTGCACCAACGAGGAGAACTACCTGCTGCAGAAGTTCACCCGGGTGGTGATGAAGACCAACCAGATCGACCATTGCGCACGCTTATGACACGCTCCCACCGTGGCCGGTCTGGCCACAACGCTCGGAAGCGGATCCATGACCAACTCCACCGCCGAACTCGGTGATGCCGCTGCGATCTTCGCCATAGGCACCAACACCACGGCCTCTCATCCCATCGTAGCGCTGCAGGTCAAGAGCGCCGTGAGAAAGGGCGCCAAGCTGATCGTTGCCAACCCCAAGGAGATCGAGCTCTGCCGATACGCCGACATCTATCTCCAAAACAGGCCGGGCTCGGACGTGCCGCTGCTCATGGGTATGATGCGCATCATCCTGGAGGAAGGGCTCCAGGACCAGGCCTTCATCGACAGTCGCTGCGAAGGGTTCGAGGCCTTTGAGGAATCCCTGGCCGAGTTCGATCTGGACACGGTCGAGCGCATCACCGGCGTGCCCCGGGAGGACATCGTGGCCGCCGCGCGCCTCTATGCCACCACCAACCCGGCGGCCATCATCTACTGCATGGGCATCACTCAGCATGTCCACGGCACCAACAACGTCTTGGCCATCAGCAACCTGGCCCTGCTGACCGGCAATCTGGGCAAGCCTTCGTCCGGCGTCAACCCGCTGAGAGGTCAGAACAACGTGCAAGGGTCGTGCGACATGGGCTGTCTGCCCGACGTGTTCCCGGGATACCAGAAGGTCGGCTCCCCCGAGGTGCAGGCCAAGTTTGAGTCCGCGTGGGGATGTGAGCTGAGCGACGTGCCGGGCATCACGCACACCGAGATCTTCGACGCCGTCCACACCGGCGACATCAAGGCCCTGTATCTCATCGGCGAGAACCCGGTCCTCAGCGAGGCCAACTCCAGTCACGCCACCGAGGCTCTGGAGCGCGCGGAGTTCCTGGTGGTGCAGGATATCTTCCTCACGGAGACCGCTCAGCGCGCCCACGTGGTGCTGCCGGCCATGAGCTTCGCCGAGAAGAACGGCACCTTCACCAATACGGAGCGCAGGGTCCAGCGGGTGCGCGACGCCATCGATCCCGTGGGAGACACCAGGGCCGATTCATGGATCATATGTGAGATCGCGAGGCGTCTGGGTGGAGAAGGCTTCGATTTCTCTTCTCCTGAGGAGATCATGGCCGAGGTGTCCTCACTCGTGCCCTCATACGGGGGTATCACCTACGACCGCCTGGAGCGTGGCGGCCTGCAATGGCCCTGTCCAACCACGGATCACCCGGGAACCCCCATCCTCCACACGGAGAGTTTCTCCACCGATACCGGCAAGGGCAAGTTCAAGCCTCTCACCTACCGGAGACCCGGTGAGGAGCCCGACGAGACCTTTCCCCTCTTGCTCACGACCGACCGCAACCTCTATCACTACCACGGGACGATGACCCGGCGTGTCTACGGCCTCAACATCCTCGGCGAGGAGGAGCTGCTGAAGATCCACCCGCAAGATGCCGAATGCTGGGGCATCCACGACGGTCAGATGGTGGAAGTGGCTTCCCGTCGGGGCAAAGTGAAGGTCAGGGCAAGGGTCACAGACGCGATCAGCCCGGGTACGGTGTCCATGAGCTTCCACTTCGCGGAGACTCCCACCAACATCTTGACCTCGTCGGACCTGGATGTCGTGGCCAAAACGCCGGCTACCAAGGTCTGTGCGGTGAGCGTCACCGCCCTCCAGGAGGAACCGGATCTGGAAGTGCTGCCGGTCTTGGAAGCGCAGCCGGTCCCAGAGGGGCAGCCGACCCCAGAGGGCCAGCCAGAACAATCCTAGAGAAAGACAGAGCCCGTGGTATTTCGCGGTTTGCGTGTCGATCTGTCGGCCTGTAGTGCCACCACTGAAGTGCTGCCCGCCGAGACGCGGCGGGCGGTGCTCGGCGGTCGAGGGCTGGGCGTCCACCTCCTGCTCAGCCAGCGTGCCTACGAAGTGGACCCACTGGCTCCCGAGAATCCGCTTGTCTTCGCCATCGGACCCCTCGCCGGGACTGCCGCGCCATCGGCGGCGCGTTACACCCTCGCCTCTCGCTCGCCTCTGACCGGCACTGTGTTCGATGGCAACTCAGGCGGCGGCTTCGGTCTTGCTCTGCGTCGCCTGGATCTCGACTACATCGTGGTGACGGGCTCCTGCCCCCGGCCCTCCTATCTGTACGTGGGTGAGGGCGGAGTACGCCTGCTGCCCGCCGACAGCCTCTGGGGCCTCGACGTGCCGGACACGGTCGGCCGGTTCAGTGAAGTCTACGACGGTTATGAGGCGGCCCTCATCGGCCCGGCCGGCGAACGGGGCGTCCTCTTCGCGTCGGTATCCTCCAAGCACGGCCGCCAGGTCGGTCGCGGTGGACTGGGTGCCGTGATGGGGAGCAAGAGACTGAAGGCGGTGATCCTCGACCCGGCCGACAAGGTCCCCGGCATCCGGCCGGACGACGAACGACTCCACAGCGTCCTGGGCGAAGCGTCCGCGGTGCTCAAGAACAGCCCTGTCACCGGAAACGCCCTGCCCGCTTTCGGTACCGCCATACTGCTCAATGTCTTGAACGAGATCGGCGCTCTGCCCACACGCAACTTCCGCGAGTCCCGTTTCGAGTCGGCTGAGCAGATCAGCGGTGAGGCGTTGCATGCCGACTGGGCGGAGAAGCGGGTAGCCTGCGAAGGCTGCTCGGTCGGATGCACCCAGCACACGCGCTCCCGGAGAGGGACCACCCGAGGTCCCGAGTACGAGAGTCTATGGGCCTTGGGAGCCGATTGCGGCGTTGCGGACCTGGAGGCGATCATCGAGGCCAACGATGCGTGCAACCGCTTCGGCCTCGACACCATCACCATGGGAGCCACGATAGCCTGCGCCATGGAACTCACCGAGGAAGGCGTGCTCGCCGGTGGCCCCCACTTCGGCGATGCCGCCGCGTTGCTCGGATTGGTCGCCGATACCGGCCTCCGCCGGGGCCTGGGGGACGAACTGGCCGAGGGCAGCCGCCGCTTCGCCGCCCGCTATGGGCGACCGGAGCTGGCCATGCAGGTGAAAGACCTGGAGCTGCCCGCCTTCGATCCCCGGGGCATGACCGGCCAAGGCCTCGCTTTTGCCACCTCGAATCGAGGCGGCTGCCATCTGCGCGCGAACATGCTCGGACCGGAGGTGCTGGGAGTACCCGTGTTGCTTGACCGATTCGCCATCCAAGGCAAGGCGGACCCGCTCATCCATCTTCAGAACATGAACGCCGTCCTCGACTCCTTGCCCATCTGCAAGTTCGCGGCCTACGTCCTCAGCGAGGATCATTACTCCCGGATGCTCTCGGCGGTCACGGGCGAGTCTGTGAGTCCGCAGGAACTCATGCAAACAGGCGAGCGCATCTGGAACCTGGAGCGGCTCTTCAACCTGAGGGCCGGTTTCACACGCGCGGACGACACCCTGCCTCGGCGCCTTCTGTGCGAGCCTATCCTTGAGGGTCCCTCAAGAGGCCGGACGATGAACCTGCGGCCGATGCTGGACGAGTACTACGCGCATCGGGGCTGGGACGCCGCGGGCGTCCCCGGCCCCGCAAAGCTCAGCGAACTTGGTATCGAGTCGCCGCTCGGCGAGGTCCCCTGTCCCGTGGGCCCGCCGATATCGCTCGGACCCGAAGACGTTGGTGAAGGCCACTGTGGCCCCGAGGACCCTCACCACCTCAGAGCATCACACGGAGGATGAAGATGGGCACGCTCGATCAGAGCCCCGACGGCGGCATCAACGTCAAGCTGTTCGCTGGCCTGCGCGAACTCTTCGGTCACAAGGAGATACGGGTCTCCTCGGCGGAGGCGCCCGATATCGCACGACTTCTCCAGCGGCTCTCTGACACCCCCGAGAGAAGACGAGAGCTCGTGTCCGCATCGGGCGCCGTCAGGGAGGGCCTCATCATCCTCCTCAACGGCCGCAACGTGGGCCTGCTGGGAGGGCTTGAAGCCGAGTTGAGCGCGGGAGACGAAGTGGCCGTCTTCCCCCCCATGGGTGGTGGCTAGAGAGCCCGACGGTGCCGGCTACGACCCGCGCAGATCCTCCCGGCTACGACCCCGGCTCACATCCTCCGGGCTACGACTCGCGCACATCCTCTATGGTCAGCACCAGCGGTTTGACCGCCGCGACCAGGTCCTCACGGGTTACGTCCATGACCTTCATGGTAGCCGTGAGTTCCTTCTTCTCGGGCTCATCCGCCAGACCAAACGCGAACAGAGCACCCCCCAGGTCGGCGACGGCGGCCGTGATCTTGGCCAGCGTCCCCTTGATCTCGGGGAAGGTCACAGTCATGCGCACGCCGTGCTGACGAGCGCCGAAGAGTTCAAGAAGGACGTTGAAGAGATGAGACTCGGTGATGATGCCCACCAACTCATCTCCCCTCACGACTGGTAGACCACTGATCTTGTTGTCGGCCATGACCCGGCCGGCCTCTTCCAGTGCCGTGTCCTCGGTGACGGTGATGACGTTGGCGGTCATGACCTTCTCGATGGTCAACTTCTCGAACAGATAGTTGAGTTCATGCACGCTGAGGGAGGTCACGGGCGAAGGCGAGACACGGAGAAGGTCTGCGAGCGACACGATGCCAACCAGCTTCCCCTTGTCACTCAGCACGGGCAGTTGCCGCACCTTGCTACCGCGCATGACCTGGATGGCATCCGGCACGGTGGCTGACGGGTATGTGGTTATGGGGTTGCGGGACATCCGGTCTCGAACGAGCATCGTACCCTCCCACTCCTATTTGTAGGTCGCCTTACCATCGTACATCGGATTCATAACAACAGAGAAATGGAATATCGGCTTGTTGACCTCGAGTATGCGCATGGGGTTGTGGGTGGCACCGGCCGGCAGCCATATCATGCTGGAGCGGGTGAGTCTGTGCGCCTCGCCATTTATGGAAAACTCGATGACGCCGTTAAGCTCGTAAGGATCGTCCGGGTCACTCCCGTAGAAACCGATGAGCTCGCCATAGTCATGGACATGCTCCGTGAAGATGGGATCTCTCTCCGGGACGGCGAAGTACCAAGCAGTGTTCATCTGAAAAGCATCTTCGCAAACGTTGCTGTCCATCCAAAGGATGCGCTTGGCGAAGTGCTTATACAGCTCTCGGAACTCCGGTGTGCCCATATTGGCGGGCTCTTGTAGCTCTTGTACGAAATACTTCCCGTACTCTCCGCCGTTGTTGTTCTCGTATACCATGAATGAGCCCTTTCTCTTACTCTTTGGGCATATCCCAGTCGATGAACCGCCAGTATGGGCCGTTCACTCGCTTCCGGTAGGCCTCCATGTCCACATCGCGCCAATCGTAGAAGCCAACGCCGGTCTTTGCCCCCAGATCACCTCTGGCGACCCTGTCGGTGACGGCAGGAGGGGCCTCGGCCATATTGCTGAGCGAGGGGAACACGGCATTGCAGGTGCGCATGTTCAGAGTCAGGTCGCCGTTGTCGAAGTGCTCGAAGATGCCAATGGCGGTGTAGCGGGGGCAGAAGCTGTAGTTCAGGCAGGTGTCAACGTCTTTGGGATCGGCGATGCCGCTCTCTACAAGGTTGAGAGCCTCCCTCCAGAGCGCAAACTGGAGGCGGTTGCCGATGAACCCGGGAGCGGGCTTCTTGAGGATGACAGGCTTGCGATCGAGGGACTCGAGCAGTTCTCTCGCAAATCCAAGGACCTCATCATTCGTGGCGTCCCCTCCGCAGAGCTCGAAGAAAGGCACCATGTGAGCCGGGTTGAAGGGATGGGTGACGATGATGCGATCCTTGTACTTGCCGGCCTTCTCGGCAAGACGGTCGGGCACGAGCGAGGAACTCACCGAGCAGATAGCCTTGATCTTGGGACAGATCTCCTCCAACCGCGCGTAGATCTCGTGTTTCAGATCGATGACCTCGGGCACGCATTCGAAGATGACGTCGCAGTCAGCGAGGTCCGCGTAGTCCGCGGAGTAGGTGAGGTACTTCTCGCAGATGGCGAGCTGCTCTTCAGGCATCAGGCCCTGGTCGATCATCTGCCGGAAATATGCGTCGTACGTCTTCTTGTACTCGGGAATCATCTCCGCACGGCGCACGACCAGGGTGGTCTGGTAGCCGTGGCCCGTCGTGAGCACCGCCAGGCTGTCGCCGATCATGCCGGCGCCGATTATGCCGATGTGTTTCACACTCTCCAGCTTCATATCAAGCGTCCATCCCTCCGGGCGTCATTCGGCTTCGTTCTGTCCTAGTTCAGTGGGCGAAGCTTGAGGATCTCCCTGGCCTCATCGGGGGTGGCCACATCCATCTCCAGTTCGTGGATGATGCGGACCATGCGCTCGACCAGTTGCGCGTTGCTCTTGGCCAGCTCGCCGTAGGCGTAGAAGATATTGTCCTCCAGGCCGACCCGGACGCTGCCGCCTTTGAGCAGACCGTACGTGACTCCCTGAAGTTGATGAGACCCGATGGCCATGGTGGACCAGTTGACCGGACGGTCCTTGGGAAGCAGGCTGATCATGAAGTCCAGGTTGTGCTGGCTGAAGGAGATGGCACCCTGACTGACCTTGTTCATGCCCATGACGAAGGTGAGCGAGACGGGATCGGCGAGCACGCCCGCCGGGTAGAGCACGTTGAAGACGTCCTCGATGCTGGAGGGATTGAAGACCTCGCACTCGGGCTTGATGCCCAGATCCATCATCTTCTTGGCGTTCTTGATGAGCCACTCGCGTTCCCATCGGTAGATGAAGGAGAGGTCACCCCAGACCGTGGTGATGAGGGAGCAGTCCAGAGAGCACATCTCGGGCAGGCAGGACTTGTCTTCCATATCGAGCAGAGCAACTCCGTCATCGGCCTTGGAATCCGGCCCCATGGCGGGAGCCGTGGAGTTCTGGATGATGATGGGGCACTTCGCCCGGACGCCGGTGTTGATCTCGGCAAAGATCTCGGGATCGTTGGTCGAATTACCGGCCTTGTCGCGGGCGTGGATGTGGACGATCGAGGCTCCCGCGTTGTAGCAGTCATATGCTGAGGAGATGATCTCCGACGGCTGCTCGGGCAGACTGGGATTGGCGGCTTTGCCCTGGAAATTCCCTGTCTGGGCAACGGTTATGATCACTTTTCTCTTGCTGGCCATGCGCGAACTCCTTTCATAGCTGAAGGCCTCAGGCCCCGAAAACGCCCCGTCCTGCACCTTCGTCTAGTAGACGCCGTACTCCTTGGCCGTCTTGACCATGGCATGCAGGTTCTCCGGCTTACCGTCGTCGGCCACAGCCCCCATGTCGAGGATGTAACCCCCGCCCTTGCCCGCCGTGTCGATGAGGTTCTTGGTGTAGTCCACCACTTGGTCGACGGTACCGGCATGCATGAGGGAAAGGGGCACGTTACCCTGGATGCAGGCCACCTGCCCGATGGTCTCCTTGGCCCGCGCCATGTCGGTCTGGTCGAACAGCCACACGGTCTTGCCCTTGGGCAACTCCATGATGGTCTCCAGTCGCGTGCCGTACCGTCCCTCCGCGAAGAGGAAGGGCACGATGCCCTCTTCTATCAGTCCAAGCAGCACTGCCTTGAGCGAAGGCCAGTAGAAGGTCTGGAACTGCTCGTCGTTCATGAAGCCGTCCGCGCCCTTGTGCAGGGGCAGAAAGACGATGGGAGTGGGCAGAGGTGCACGTTTGAGGGCCCAGTCCAGAGCCACGGGTACCAGTCTCTCGCACGCCGCGAGCACCTTGTCCGGGCAGCGGAACATGTCGAGGATGACTCCGCGCATGCCCCGCAGGGTGTCGCCCAGGATGTCGAAGGGAGCCTTACAGCCGCCTCCGAAGTAGGCGGGGAAGCCCAGGCCCATGAGCTCAAGGTGAGTGGCGCCAATGACCTGGCCCCAAGCGGCCACATCGCGGGCCGCTCCCGCTATCCTTTCCAGCCCGTCGGCCATCTCCGGGGAGCCCCAGCCGCCCACCTGTCCGGAGACGAAGGGCAGTTCGATGTAGTCGAACAGAGAGCTCATGTTGCTGAAGCCGGAGAAGGCCCCGATGGTGCGGGGCAGGTAGGTACGCAGCATGTAATCGCTGGGATCGGAGATGAGGTGGTCGTAGTCCTCGGGGAGCATCCACTCCTTCTCGTTGTACTGGAAGGAGGCCTCTTTGGCCACCCCATGGCCGGGCCAGGAGTACAGCCGGTAATCGAGGGCTTCGAAGACCGACGCTGGTGTGGTGTAGAGCGCCGGGCTGACGATGGTGTCGGGCTGGAACTCCAGGTTGAAGTCGATCCAGGCGCGGCTGGCCGCCTTGGTGTCGACCATGGAGTCGTAGGGGGTCAAACCTCCGAACACCGCCGGCCACAGGCCGCAGTTGAGGTTGATGGGCACGCGATCGGGTTCCCGCAGTTCGAAGGCGGCCAACAGACGGTCGACCTTGGCCTTGTACTCGGCCTCCGCCTTCGGGCTTGAAAAGGGGATGTCAGGATTGCGCCACTTGTCGATCCGCCAGGCGCGCTTCTCCTCGGGCGTCATGTCCGCCCAAGTCTTGTCGGCCATTCCAGGTACCTCCCTCGCAGTTTTCAGACGGTCAGGGCTTGAGCGGCGGCAGACCCGCGTCCGCCCGCGCTTCGTTGGCATGCATCAGCACGGCTTCATCGAGTGTCATGGGTGTCCACCCGAAATCCTCCTTGGCCAGGTCGCAGCTGACCTTCCACGGCAACTCGCAGTCCTCGGGCTTGTCCCCGAAGGTGATCTGCGCATCCGGGATCAGTTTCTTGACGGCCGCGGCCACGTCTTTCAGGGTGGTCGGAGCGCCGCCCAGATTGTAGGCCGGGTGCGGCGACGAGTCGGCCTTGAGCGCCAGGCGGGCGAAGTCCGCCACCTGATCGGAGATGACGATGGAGAACTGCCAGTCGCCGGTACATTCCAGGTGCACCGGCTTGCCCACCGCTGGAAGCGACACTATCTGCGAGAACCAGCGTACGAAGACCGGATTGGTGCCCCCGTGGCCATAGCCGATGCAGGGGCGCAGTGCGGTCGGTTGGACTCCGTACAGCTCCAGGTACTGCGCGGCAACCACTTCGGCCAGGCACTTGGCCAGCGCGTAGAAGCTGCCACTGAAGGGCAGCAGACGGTCGTCCTCCCGTATCTCACGGTCGCCGTAGTCGGACTGTTCCCCGTACACGGTCTCAGAACTCGCGTACACCACCCGCTTCATTCCCAGGAGACGGGCGGCCTCGAACACGTTGCACATGCCCAGGAGACCTATCTTGGTGTTCCCCCGCGGATTGGCGTCCTTGGAGAGGATCATGGCCCAGTTCATGATGCGGTCGCAGCCGTTCTCGACGCAGGCCGCCATGATCTGCTCCAGATCGGAGATATCTCCGCGCACGAACTTGTACCTGTCCCCGTACGGCTCGATGGACTTCAGCCAGTACTCGGCCGGAGGCACCACGTCGTACGCGACCACGCCATCGAAGTCGGGATCGGCCAGCAATGCCGAACAGGTCTTCTTGCCAAAGAGGCCACTGCCGCCGATGACGAGGGCCTTCATCTCGTACCTCCTACCATTCGCTCTGAGAGTGACCGGGGCCGACCGGGCCGCTACTCGTGGACCGGCCGGCCCCCTTCAGTTGCAATTCGCCACGCCAGCGGACGCTGATCACGCCCGGCGCAGCTTCTCCTTCTTCGCGATGCATTCCTGCACCGAAACCACCAGGTCCGCGGCCGAGAAGGCGAAGTGCTCCATGAGTTCGTCCCGTTCAGGCGTGATGAGACCGGACTGACCGAACTCGTCCTCCACGCCCACCTTGACCAGCGGCGTGGGCAGGTTCTCGCAGAGGACGCAGGCGACGGCGTCGCCCAAGCCGTTGATCTCGCTGCTGTTCTCAGCGGTGACGATGGCACCGGTGCGTTCCGCGGCCGCGATGATCGCCTCTTCGTCGAGGGGTTTGAGTGTGCTGACGTTGAGCACGCCCACGTCCAAGCCTTCTTGTTCGAGCAGATCGACCGCCTTGATGGCCTCGGTGACCATATAGCCGGTGGCCACGATGGTGGCATCTTTGCCGTCGCGCAGGGAGTAGGCCTTGCCGATGTTGAACGGGTAGTCCTCGGTGAAGATGGTGAACGGATTGGGGCTCATCTCCATCTTCAGGGCCACGGGTCCGATGTACTGCATCATGGCCTCGGTGGCCTTCTCGGCCTCCACGGCATCGGCCGGGTTGATCATCACCAGGTTGGGCAGCACGCGCAGGCTACCCCAACCTTCGACGGTGGCGTGCGACACGCCCACCTCGCCCCACACACCCTCGCGGGCCAGGAACTTCACATTGAACCGGTCGACCAGGATGCTCTGCCGGATCTGGTTGTAGGCCCGGCTCATGCTTGCGAAGAGGAAGTTGTACGTGACCGGCACCCACCCCTCGGACGCAAGGGCCGCGGACACACAAGCGGCGTTCTGCTCGGCGATGCCGCACTCGATCATGCGATCGAACATATTGTCGGTGAACCATTCGATCTCGGGGAACTGCATGTCCTCGAGGATGGCAAGCGCCTTGGGATCCTTCAGGAAGGCGGCCTTGATGGCTTTGCCGATCCCCTTGCCCGTCATGGCGGGCTCGCCGATGGCTACGAACTCATTCCATGTCGCCATATTTGGACCTTCCTTCCTCGACACCCTTCATCATCTCGTCGCCCCGGCCGAGGTGCATGTGGAGTTCCTCCCAATTGGAGACCCCGCGACCCTTGACGGTATGGGCGATGATGAGCTTGGGCTTGTTGTCGCCGTACTGCTTGGTCACGAGGTCCAAGGCGTCCAAGACCTGGCGCATGTCGTGTCCGTCGATCTCATACACAGTCCAGCCGAAGGCCTTCCATTTGTCCACAAGCGGCTCGATGGGCATGATGTCGTTGGTGGGACCATCGAGCGACCACTTGTTGTAGTCGATGATGCCGATGAGGTTGTCAAGCTTGAACTTGGAGGCGAACATGGCCGCCTCCCAGACCTGGCCCTCGTGCATCTCGCCGTCACCCATGATGCAGTAGGTGCGGTAGCGAGGGTTGTAGCGCACGATGTAGCGGGGAAGGAAGGTGTCGGTCCGCGAAGGTGGTTCGAGTTGGATCTTGAGCTTCTCGGCGAGGGCCAGTCCGGCCGCGAAGGAGAGGCCCTGGCCCAGAGAGCCGCCGGAGAAGTCGATGCCCGGGGTGCACCAGCGGTCGGCGTGACCCTGGAAGGGCGAGCCGTAGCAGTAGTAGGTGCCGAGCGCCTCTTCCGGATACATGCCCAACTCGACCAGAGCCGCGTAGATGGCCTCACAGCAGTGGGCTTTGGACATGATGACCCGGTCCCGCTCGGGCCAGTCGGGGTTCTTGGGATCGAACTTGATGTGATGGAAGTACAGGGCGGTGACAATCTCCATGACCGACATGGTCCCGCCGACATGGCCCTGGCTGAACGTGCAGAACTGGGTCAGACAGTGATTGGAGAGCGTCTTGACCCGCGCCTCCAGCTCCAGGACGAGAGCGTCGTTATGAGACATGGGTCTTCCGCCTTTTGATCGTCACCTTCACGGTGTCGTCCGCCAAGGGATTACCGCAGCGAGGACAGACGCCCTTGTAGGCGCTGTAGACCGCTTCTTCGCTGGGGATGGCCCGCATGTAGAGCCGGCGGCTGATCTCCTCCCCGAAGTAGAGCAGCATGTCACAGTTGCTGCAGTTGATCTTTTCACTCATTCAGGCACCTCTCTTGCTGTGGTCGGTCATCGTCTCAGGGCTTGACGAGGATCTTGATATCGGTGCTGGTCTTGCGCGACCCCAGAGCTTTGCTCACCTCTTCGAGCGGGACGATCTGGGTGATCATGGGATCCAGATCCAGCTTGGAAAGGAGCTTCAGCGAGCGCGGGAAGACGTAGGGCGCGAGTATCGTCGAGCGGATGGTGAGCTCGTTGGAGAACATGTAGTACGGGTTCAGCGGGAAGGTCGCATCCTCGTGATAGGCGCCCGCCCACACGACGGTGCCATCCCTGTCCGCCAGGCCGATGGTCTGCGGGACCGCCGACATCACACCGCTACACTCGAAGACGGTGTCGAAGCCCCGGCCGTCCGTGAGCGCCCGGCCCACCGTCACCAGGTCCTCCTTGAGCGGGTCGATAGTCCAGTCGGCTCCGTACTTCTCGGCCATGGCCCGCTTCTCGGGCATGGGATCGGCAACGAAGACGCGGGCGGCGCCGGCGCGCATGGCCATCTGTTGCACCAGCAGGCCGATAGTGCCCGCCCCGGAGATGGCGACCGTCTTGCCCGGCACTATGTTGCCCAGGTCGACTGCGTGCACGGCGATGGTCACCGGCTCCAACATGGCGCCCCGCTCCATACTCACGTCGTCGGGAAGCAGGTTGAGACAGCTCTCGTCGTACACGGCGTACTCGGCGAAGCCGGCCTCGTAAGACTTCACGTGCTCGCAGAACTGCTCCCTCTTGTCGCGGCAGTAGTAGCAGACGCCGCAGTACTTGCGGAAGTTCATGGCCACCCGCTGCCCGACCTTCCAGTCGCCGAGCAGGCCCGGGCCCACCTCGACGATGGTGCCGGAGGCCTCGTGCCCCGTGGTGAACGGAACCGGCGGCCACCAGGGCGCCTTGAGAAGCCCGAATGTGCCCTCGTAGATCTCCGGGTCGCTACCGCAGATACCGCAGAAGGCGATCTTGACCTTGACCTCCCCGAGGCCCGGAGAGGGTTCGGGGACATCCTCGATACGCGTGTCGAACGGTCCGTATGTAAGCGCTATCTTCACGGCTTACGGCTCCCTGATCTCGACGGCCAGATTCCCGACCGCGGAATTCTCGAAATACGCGAACCCGGGCTGGCCGGGGACGATGGAACTGGTCCATATGGTGGAGCCGGCGGCGGTGGCGCGCTCGATGTCTCCCTGCAGGTCGGTGGTCAACCAACCGATGTGGTGCAGGCCCTCGCCCTGGGCTTCCAGCGTCTCCAGAAGGGCCTGCTTGCCCTCGACAGGCTCCAGGAGTTCGAGCTCGACGTCGCCCATGAGCGCGTTGCTGATACGGGTGGTCCATTCGGCGGGCTGACCGTGGAGCTCACCTTTGAACGTGATGTCGAACGTGCGGTGATCGTCATCGAACTTGAAGGGGCCGATGCCCAGCGACTCGAAGTGGGCGATGGCCTTGTCGATGTCCTTCACCACGATGCCCACATGATGCGGGCGCCTGGAGTAGAACATCTGCTCCTTACCTTCGCTGTTCACGTTGTCTCCTTTCAACTCTTTGCGAGAACGATAACACGGCCCCGAACGAGCCGAAGAACTGCTTGGCGGCCGATCGCCTCCCCGCGGCTGGGGTTAGACCGTGGCCGACCGCCTTGGAGACCGCTGCGCTCATACTCGTACCCCCGCTTACGTCACTGGCGTTGCTCGGCGAAATGACCGAAGAGAGATGGATTGTCCTGCATCATCCGTTCCGGTTTGAAGATGGCAGGGTCCATGGTTCTGAGATCGGGCGCGATCTCAGGAAGGAACTCCATCTGCGCGAGGACGTCCCTCTGTAGATCGATACCCGGAGCGACCTCCGTCAGGACCATCTTGCCGTTCTCGAGTCTGAAAACGGCCCGCTCGGTGACGTAGAGCACCTGCTGACCTGTCCTCGTGGCGAACTCTCCGCTGAAGGTGATTTGCTCCACCTGCTGCCGAAACTTCTTGGTGGAGCCGTCCTTCAAGATGCTGATCTTCCCGTCCGCGACGTCGAGAACAATGTCCCCGTTGGTGAAGGTGCCGCAGAACACCGTGGTCTTGGCATTCTGCGAGATGTCGATGAAGCCTCCGCTGCCGGTGATCCGTTTGCCGAGCTTGCTCACGTTGACATTGCCGGCCATGTCGGCTTCGCCCATGCCCAGGAAGGCCATGTCCAGACCACCCCCGTGATAGAAGTCGAACTGGGAAGGCATGCTCATGATGCACTCGGGATTCCAGGCTGCGCCGAAGATCAGGCCCTTGGCCGGCACGCCGCCGACGACGCCCATCTCGATGCTGAAGACGAAGTCGTCGAGGATCCCTTCTTCGGCGGCGATGTTCGCTACACCGTCCGGTACCCCGATGCCGAGGTTGACGACCGCACCTGGCCGCAGTTCCAACGCCGCTCGCCGGGCCACGAACTTCCGGATGCCGTACTCGAGGCTGGGCATAGTGCTCACGGGGACTCTGAGTTCGCCGCAGAGACCCGGGTTGTACTCCCCCTCGACCGATTGCCACTGACCCGGGTCGACGACCACCGCGCGCACCATGTGAGCGGGCACTCGGACCATGCGCGGGTTGAGCGTTCCCCTCTTGGCGATGCGCTTCACTTGCGCTATCACGACTCCGCCGCTGTTGTATGTAGCCTGAGCCGACGACAGGAGATGCAGGTCGAGCCCTTCTTGTTCCACGGAGATGTTCCCGTCTTCGTCGGCCGTGGTCCCACGAACGATGCAGACGTCGATGGGAAAAGACTTGTAGAAGAGCATCTCGCTGCCCTGGAAATCGATCAACTCCACAAGGGGTTCTTGAGCCCTCTTGTTGAGGCGTCCCCCTTCCAGCCGCGGATCGATGAAGGTGTTGAGCCCCACGGTGGTCAGCAGCCCCGGGCGGCCGGCGGCTATCTCGCGCGTAAGGAGGGCTAGGACGCCCTGGGGAAGGTTGTAGGCCTCGATCTCTTCATCCAGTGCCATCTGGCTCATGACTCTGGACCAGAGCCAGTGGCCCCCTATGACCCTCTTGACCAATCCCTTGTGGGCCAGCCGGCCCACTCCAGACTCGTTGCCACTGCCGACACCGGTGACATGCACCAACGTCAGATTCTTAGGTTCGCCTGTCTCCAGAAAGCGCCTTTCGAGGCCTCTGTAGATGAGGTCGGCTTCTTGGAACCCCCCGCCCGATGCCACCAGATTGACGGTGTCATTGTTCCTGATCAAGGCCACTGCTTGATCGACTGAGCAGAGTTTCTCCATGAAAGAACCCCCAGGGACCGGATCTCTAACCCGAATGCGAACCCGCGTTTTCGGCAGTTACAATATAGCAGCACGATAGGGGCCAACACCGATGTCGATGCCCTTCCACGCCCGGCAGACGACGAAGTATCGCCCCGCACGGTGCGTCCAGGTGGCCAAGCCTTCGCTGCTTAGCAGCCTGCTAGTTCTTGGTCGCCTCCTGGCCCCCGCCGTGTTGCATCCCACCGTCGATCATGTACATACCGCCCGTGCAGTTGAGAGCCGAGTCCGAGGCCAGGAACAGCATCAGTTCGGCGACCTCCTCCGGCTGCACGAAGCGTTTGAGGAGCGTGGCCTGCTGGAGCATCTCCCGGCCGGCCAGGGGGTCGTCCGGACTGATCTCCGCCTCGACGATCCTCATCATGGGAGTATCGACCAGACCGGGGTTGACCGTGTTCACTCTTATGTTCTTGGCGGCCAACTCCCTGGCGGCTACCCTCATGACCCCGGTGAGCGCGTGCTTGCTGGCCGTATATGCGACCGCCTCGGCGTTCCCGATGAGCGCTCCTACCGACGAGGTGATGATGATGCTCCCCCCGCCCCGCTCGACAAGGTAGGGGACGGCGTGTTTGATGGTCACCACGACTCCCGTGACGTTGACCGTCATCACCCGGTTGAAGTTCTCGATGGAGGACTTCTCGATGAGCGCCTGCGTACCGAATATGCCTGCGTTGGGGATGACAACGTCGATCCCGCCGAACACCTCAGCGGCCTTGGACATCGCCCGGCGCATCTGGTCTTCCTGGGTCACATCGGCCACGAAGGGCAGTATGGCGGCCGTTCCCGCGGAAAGCACCGCGGCCTCCAAGGGTCCCGGCTCGATGTCTACAGCCAGGACCTTCGCCCCTTCGGCTGCGAAGAGCTTCGCAGCGGCCAGCCCGATGCCTGAGGCCGCCCCGGTGATGACGGCCACCTTCTCGCCTACCCGTGCCACCTTGCCCCCCTTTACCGCCCTCTAGCCCCGTCTCGAGATATACAGTCGGCTCCCGCGCTGCTGCACGCGGAGGCTGTCACGGTACCTCTTCCCCACCACGTTCCGGAAACTGGCCGCGGCTGACTTGAGGCTCACATCACCAAGTTCGACTTCCAGCGACTGCACATCTTTGTGCTTCACAAGATACTCATATGCTTCGTCAACAGTGGCTACGTACTTGCTTCCCCTTGAGCCTTGCCTCGCCGCTGGTAGTTCGGCTGGTTTTAGATTGAACGTATCGGCTGACATCTTCTCGTCCCCTTCGGTCGCTCATGTTGAATGCCACTGCCCAGAGATAGTCTAGTGACATACTATGTAGCACGCAACTCTGGGGACAAGAAGATGAGGGATGTAGCCGAGGCTCCTCTGTCAGACCGCGTAGCCGGCAAGGGCTCCTTCGCGCACGGCATCCACGATCCAGCCCGGGTCCTTGGCGCTACCTATCACGTGCACTTCGACACCCAGGGTCGACAGCTCCTCCACCAGTTCGGTGTTGGGGCCCCAGTCCTGGGTGGTCATGACGTTCTTGCCCCTCACTGTGAAGATGCGCTTGTCGGGAACCTGGATCTTGAGCCCCTCCTTCACGACCGCAAGATAGGTGGCGTCGGTCCAGATGGGCACACCCTTGAGTTTGAACCACGGCCAGAGGTTCTCCAGATCGTCCCGGTAGATCCCTTCCCCCAGTTCCGATTCGGGGCCGTCGTGCACGATGGACACCCGGCGGCCGCGCTTGACCAGGAACTCGGCCAGCTCGCAGCCGTGGAGCTTGCCTCCCATGATGACCACGCTGTCGGCCACAGGCATGTACCTCTTGGTGAGCTTCTCGATGCGCTCGGGCGAGAAAAAGCGCAGGGCCGTCTTGAGCTGGGCATGAAGTTTGGCGGTGGGGATGAAGCTATCGCCGTCGGCTCCAGGGAGATCGAACGTGATGTGAGCTGCTCCCGCGGCCAGTATGAGTACGTCCGGCTTCTCGGCCCGCACGACCTCAGGCGTCACCGCCTGGTTCATGCGTACGGTGACATTCTCCTTCTTCAGCTGAGTCTCCAGGTACGTGACGTGGCCCATCATGTCTTCAGTCTCGAGGTCCTTTATCATGGCCGCCAATGGCTCGAGGCCGCCCAGGTAGCGGCCCTTCTCATATAGGACCACTTGGTGACCTCGCCGCGCGGCTACGCGCGCGGCCTCCATGCCGGCCGGGCCGCCCCCCACGACGAGCACCTTCTTCTTGCGCTGGGCGGGGCGGGCCTGATACTCGGGGATGATCTCGCGCCCCAGGGTGGCGTTCACCCGGCACTCGAGCTTCTTGTTCTTGTTGCGGCAGTCGAAGCAGTAGAGGCAGCCGTGGCACACGCGGATGTCCTCGGTGCGCCCTTCCTTGACCTTGTTGGGCAGTTCGGGATCGGCCAGCAGACGGCGGGTCATGCCCACAAAGTCGAGGCTACCCTTCTGTAGATACTCCTCGCCCAAGTCGGCATCGAGACGGCAGGCGGTCCACAGCGGGATCGTCACGCCCTTGGCCTTGACCGCTTCCACCAGAGGGACGGTGGCGCCGCGCCCGTTGCGGCTCCAGTCGAGGCCTTCGGGCAGATCCTGTAGATCGGGGGACGGGTAGAGGATACGGTCGGGCTGCAGCAGGCCGCCCCGATGACCATAGCGTTCCGCGCGGCAGTTGATGCCGTCGGCCACCTCGGCGATGACCTTGGCCATCTCCGCGCCCTCGTCCATGGTGGTCGCCAGCGGGTGGTTGTACTCCACGATGTTGAAGAGGGTATGGACGGCGAATCCTGACCCGCAACGCCGCTTGGCCTCGATGATGATGTTGCGCAGGAAGCGGGTACGGTTCTCGAAGCTCTGGGGACCATACTCGTCCTCGCGCCTGTTCCAGACCCGCGACAGGAAGGTGTTGCCCTGATGGAAGGTGCCGTGGTTGATCTCGCAGGCGTCGAAGCCGGCCTTCCAGGCGCGTTCCGCGGCCGACGCCCAGAGGTCTATCTGATCTTCGACCTCCGCTCTGTTCATGGCCCGGCAGGGCAGGAAGTCGGGCCCGGGCAGCTCCTCCTGGGTGAGGGCGGAGGCGCACTTGATGTCGCGGATGTTGGGATCGCGAGGTAGTAGGCCGGTGGGATTCCACGGCCCGGCGTGCTGGAACTGGATGGAGATGGGACACCCGTACTTGTGCGCCGCTTCGGCCAGACGGGAGTAGCTGGGGATGAAGCGGTCGTCATCGAAGTGGAGCTGGACGCCCTCGTAGCTCCCGTCCTCGAAGTAGTGCACATGCTGTATGGCCAGCGGATACTCCACCCCGCAGGACTCCACCACCAAGAAGCCCACGCCGCCCTTGGCCAGGCGCTCGTAGTAGGCGACCATGCGATCGCCGACCGTCTGGTCGGGCTCCATATACGACGTGCCGTTGGCCGTCTTGATGATGCGGTTACGGGTGGTGACCGGACCTATCTTGCCCGGCTGCATCAACCTCTCGTAACGCTGCGTGCTATCGCTCATGTCTCTCCTTCGCGAGGCGGTCGAGCCCCGCCGCGCATCCGCCGATCCGTATCGCTCTCAGCCGGCCAGGAACTCGTCGACGATCTGGGCGGAGGCTTTGAGGACCGTGGCCGTCCGCTCCAAGCCTTCAATCTCGTCCGGCGCCAGCTCCCACTGCTTGATCTCGCGCACCCCATCCCTGCCCAACGAAACCGGGACCGACATGCTCAGACCCGTGAGTCCGTACTCGCCCTCAAGGACGCAGGAGCAAGGATAGATGCCCCCCGTGTCCTTGAGGATCGCGCGCATCATGGCGGCGAGGCCCACTGCGCACGTCCAGCCCGCCGTCCGTCCGGCCTGCAACTCCTCGTAGCGGCGCAGGATGTTGGGAACCTCCGCACGGATGTCGGCCTTCTCCTGCTCGGAGAACGACACGGGATGGCCGTCGATACGGACCGAACTGAAGAGCGGCACCTGCGAACTGCCGTGCTCACCCAGCACGGTGGCCTCTACCTGGCTCACCTTGACACCCTTGGCCCGGGCCACCATCTCCCTGAAGCGGAAGGAATCGTTGAACGAATACCCCACGATCTTGCGGCGATCGAAGTCCCCGGCCCGACAGAGGGCGTAGTTCAAAGGATCCACGGGGTTGGTGGCCGTTATGACTATGGCGTCCGGACAATAGGTCTTGATCTTGAGAGCCGTCTCCTTGATCAAGGGCAGGTTCTTGGGAAGCATCTCCATGCGGTCGGTGATCAAACCCTGATGAACGCCTGCAGCGTTTATGACCACGTCCGACCCGGCCAAATCTTCGTCGCCGCCGGCCTTGACGATGATGTCCAGCGCGGACACCGCGGTGCTCATGTCCAGGGCGTGCTGCTGCACCACGTTCGGACGCATGTCGATGAGGACCAACTCGTCGACCAGGCCCGAGGCGGCCATGTAGAACGCCGAGGGCGCACCCACCGAACCAGCGGCCCCGATCACAGTCACTTTCATCTCGACCCCCTTGTCGTCAGGCCAGCGGTCACGGGTAAGAGCGCGCGGCTCGAGGCGCGGAAGCTAGATATGCATGCCCCCATCGACCATGAACACGCCGCCGGTGGAGAAGGTGCTCTGCTCGGAAGCCAGGAAGAGGACCATCCGCGCCACTTCCTCCGCCCGCCCGTGTCGCCCCAAGGGAATGGCACGATTGAGAACGTCGGTTCCGTTCTCCCCCAGGATGTCGGTCAGGCGCTCCTCGATGAGCGATTGGAACTCGTTCTCGATAGGCCCCGGGGCAAGGACGTTCACGCGGATGCCTCGGGCGGCGACCTCTTTGGCCACCACCCGAGCGAGGCCTATGAGGGCGTGCTTGGAGGTTGCGTAGGCGGACACGCCGGGATCGGCGGTGACTCCCATGATGCTCGAGGTGATGATGATGCTGCCACCGTCGTTCATGCGGGGCAGGGCGTACTTGCAGGCGAGAAACGAGCCGCGCACGTTGGCGGCCATGACCGCGTCGAAGACCTCCTCCGGGTACTCCGTCACTGGGCTGATGACCCCGGAGAGGCCGGCGTGGCTGAACAACACGTCGATGCAGCCCCAGCGCTCCACCGCGAACTCCACGTAGGCGCGAGTGTCGGCGGCCGAAGCCACGTCGGCTGCAAACGTCGCCAGCCGGTCAGGAGCCGCGCCGAGGGTCTCAGCCGCCCACGACAGCTTCTCCGCCGTCCGCCCCACCAAGAGCACGCGGGCCCCCTCACTCAGGAGGAGGGAGGCGCTGGCCAGCCCGATGCTGCCCGCCCCGCCTGTCAGCACACATACCTTGCCGTCCATGATGCCCATGTGCCCCCCGTCGTTCGGCCGCGGTCCCTTCGAGACCGCGCGAAAGCTCCCGAAAGGATAGTACGAGGAGACAGTGTGGCACAGCGACCCGCGCAGCGGAAGTCTCCGGACGGCTCGATCCTCAGGCGCCTCCCACCAGCCGCGCGGCCGCTTTCTTCTCCCGCTCCAAGGTCATCTCGTTGGGATCGCCCTGCTTCAATGCCTGATTGGGGCACACGCGCACGCAGGCAGGCTCGAGCCCGTTCTCAAGGCGCACCGTGCACAGGTCGCACTTCTGCATGATGCCGTCCTGGCCGAACCGGGGCACTCCGAAGGGGCAGGCCATGGAGCAACTGTGGCAGCCGATGCACAGGTCGCCGTCGACCCTCACTGCGCGGGTGCTGGACTCGCGGGCGATGGCCCCTGTGGGACAGGCCATGACACAGGGCGCGTCCTCACAGTGCATGCAGGCCAGAGAGACGTAGCGCAGCCTCGCGTCGGGATACTGCCCATCCTCCACTGTGAAGACCTGGCGCCAGGCGGTGGACCCGCCCGCCACGGTGCTCACCTCCAGATCGTTCTGGTCCATGCAGGCGACGGCGCAGGCCATACAACCGGTGCAGCGGTCGATGTCGAGATAGAAGGCGTGGCTCATTTCGTCACCTCCGTGTTCTTCCCGTCGCCGGGCCCGGCCGATGGAGCCGGTCGCGCCGCTCCGCCGGTCGCAGGTGCGGCTGCCGGCGTGACTTTCCTGACGGAACACAGCAACGCCTTGAAACCTGGGAAGCCGGAGACGGGATCGAGGTAGTCACCCTCGATGAGCGTGTTCACATCGGCCTCCGGGTAAGCGTGGAGCATGTGCACCACACCCGGCTGCACCATGTTGGTGAGGTTGGCGCGCACCTGGATGGAGCCGCTGGGAGTAGCCAGCTCGATGCGGTCGCCCTGGGCGATGCCCAGTGTCTTCGCGTCAGCGGGATTAAGGTCGGCGGCGGCGTCGGGCCTCAGGCTCCGGGTCCAAGGCAGACGGAAAGTCCGAGAGTGGATGAACATGGGAAGTCGACTCCCTGTGTTCAGCACGAAGGGATACTCGGCCGCTCTCTCTGCGTCCGACACGGGACTGTACTTGGGCTCGGTGTAGAGGGGCAGTCCGTCGATGCCCGGATAGTCACTGTGCTTTTCGAGCAGCACGGATGAGAACTCCATCTTGCCGCTGGGGGTCCGGAAGCCGCCCTTCTCGTACTTCTTGTAGGTCCTGGGGATGGCGTTCGGCACGGGCATCCCGGCTGGATGCTTCTTGAGTTCCTCGATCTTCATGCCGCTCGGTTCCAGGATCCAGTCCAGAGAAGCCTCGAAGCCCGGACGAAAGTCGGGCAGGCCCTCATCCAGATACGCGCCCGCCGGTCCCGCCACCCCTTGGGGCAGGTAGTCCAGCCCCAGCTTGTCGGCCAAGGCGTAGATGATGTCCATGTCGGAACGCGACTCGCCCAGCGGCTCGATGGCCGGCGTGGTGTAGACGATGTACTTCTGGGGGTAGCAGCGCAGCTCGCTGCGCTCCAGGGAGGAGCAGGTGGGCAGGACTATGTCGGCGAGTTTGGCGGTGTCGGTGAGGAAGAGATCCACATCGACGATGAAGTCGAGTTTCTCCATGGCCTCGCGCAGCTTGTCCGACCCCGGCCACAGACGGTAGTTCATGCCGAAGCCCACCAAGCCCCGCAGTGGATAGGGGTCCTCGGTGGTGATCTGCCGGGTCAGGTCCATCATCTGCCCTTCGTCGACCATCTCCGTCCACACGGGGAAGCGGCTCTGCCCGAGGCGTGGGGGTAACTCGGTCCAGGGACGCGGAAGCTCGAACTCATGCTCCCGGCTCACGAAACCCGCACCACTCACGTGCAGCCAACTGGCCCCCTCGGCAACGTTCCCCCCGGGGACATCGTAGTTACCGGTCAGCCCCACCAGCGAGATGAGGGCGCGTTCGTTCTGTACGCCGTTGGTCTGATGGACGAGAGGCATGGTGCTGAAGAGCATGGAGGCCGGCTTGCTGGTCGCATAGAGCCGGGCCGCCTCACGGATCTTGTCGGCCGGCACGCCGGTGATCTCCTCCGCCCGAGCGAGCGGGAACTGCGCCGCCAGGGCGCGGTACTCTCCGAAGCCGCGGGTCCACTCGGAGACGAACTCGCGATCGTGGAGCCCCTCGGAGATGATCACGTCGGCCATGGCCAGGGCGAGAGCCCCGTCGGTGCCCGGGCGGAGAGCGAGATGGATGTCGGCGATGCTGTTGAGACCGGTGACCCGAGGATCGACCACGATGAACTTCACGCCCCGCTCGCGGGCGTTCAGCAGGTGGCGCGAGCCTGTCGTGCCGGCGTGAAAGAGGTTCTTGCCCCAGATCAGGGCACACTTGGTGCCCCCGAGTTCGGGACCGGCCATGCCCCCGTAGTTCAGGCGCCAAGCCATGGCGGCCGCTGTGAAGCACGTACTCGATTCCGTCCCGTAGTTGGGGGAGCCGTAGAGCATCGCCAGGCGTTGCAGGAAGGGGCGCGGCTGCTTGGGGTAGCCGCAGTAGAAGACCACGGACTCGGGGCCGCTTGCGGCCTTGATCTCTTGGAGCTTTTCGGCGACCGTGTCCAAGGCCTCTTCCCAGCTGATGGGCACCATCTGCCCGCTGCCTCGCGGTCCCACTCGCTTGAGAGGAGTGCGCACGCGCTCCTCGTGGTAGACCCACTGCCGCTGAGCGGCCCCCTTCGCGCACAGGGTGCCCGCGTTCTGAGGATTCTCCAGCGTCCCCTCCACCTTGACCACGCGGCCGTCCTTCACGTAGCAGTCCAGACCGCACTGCGTGGTCGGGTCGCATATGGCGCAGATGGACTTCTTCACTTCGATGCCGGTCGCATCGCCCGGGATCTTCGCCTTCAGCAGGCGTTCAGACTTGTCCACGTGCCCTCCCTATCCGCCGTCCCGGCACCGACCTGGCAAACACACACACAGGTTTGTAGCACCCGGTGCAGTATATGTCAAACACACCTAGAGTGAGGAGCGCGCGCATTCGCCCTCGCTCCACGCCTTCACAGCGTCCGGTTTCCGCGGCGTACGGCCCTGCCCCAGCGTGCCGGTGCTCAATGAGGGCCGTGCTCTTCCGGTAAGATTGTGCTCATGGCCCTCATCCGCAGACCCACCGAGGCCGAGTACCTGCGCGACCTGTTCAGCGCCAGTGCCCGCTACTACGAGTGGGTCAACCGCGTCACCAGTCTGGGCCAGGTGGACCTCTGGCGACATGAGGTGGTCCGTTCCGCCTGTCTCGATCCCGACGATCGCGTGCTGGATTGTTTCTCGGGACCAGGAGGGCTGGCCGAGCGGGCGCTGCGCCACTTGGGACCGCGGGCGGAGTTGGTGCTTCTGGACCTGAGCCCCGCTATGTTGCAGCAGGCCCGCACGCGGCTCGAGCGCCGCCTCGCGGCGCGCCGAGAGCCGGGGCCCTGTGTGCGTTATGTGGCCTGCGACCTGCTCCGTGACGGGCTCGACTTGGGCCAGTTCGACGTGGTCTTCGTGGGTTGGGGTCTGCGCTACGTGGAAGATGTCCGAGGTGCCCTGGCGCGGGTGGCATCGTTCCTCAGACCGGGAGGCCGGATCGTAATTCTCGAGTTCACCCGGCCGCCGGCCGTCAGTTGGGCCGCTCCGGCCCACTTCTACTTCAAGGAGATCCTGCCCAAGATCGGCTCCTGGCTGGCCGGCGACTCCGAACTGCATGACTACCTGCGCGTCTCGTCCGCCGGCTTCTTCGACGCAGCCGGACTCGAGCGCACCGTCCGTGAAGTGGGGCTGCGTCCGCTGAACTGTCGGTCCCGTCTGGGCGGCCTGGTGACTATGCTCACCGCGTCGGTGCCCCGATCGCCGTGCGGGGAGGCGAGAACGAAGCGACGGCGGCGAGCACCGAGCGACGGAGCGAGAACGTGACCATAGATATCGACCCCGTGATCGGCAGCATCGGGCCTTTCACGTTCCGCTGGTACGGATTGATAATGGCCGTCGCGATCGCTGTGGGGGTGGTGATCTTCTCCAGGGGACTCGATCGGCGAGGCATCTCCAGCCACCATGCCTGGGGTATCGCCCTCATCGCCGTGCCGTGTGGAGTGATCGGGGCCAGACTCGTGCACGTCTTCGAGAACCTGGGCTACTTCTGGGAGAACCCCGGGAAGATCTTCGGTCCGGAGCTGGTGGGACTGGCGATCTACGGCGTTGTCGGGGGTGGAGTAGTCGGGCTCATCATCTACTGCCTGTGGAAGAAGCTTCCCTTGCTGAGGGTGCTCGACAGCGCCGCGCTGGCCTTTCCCGTGGCCCAGATCATCGGTAAGACGGCCAATATCATCAACGGCGATACCTGGGGCGAGCCCACCACCCTCCCCTGGGGCATCACCTACATCAACCCGGCTTCGTTCATACCCGACCGTCTATTGGGCGTGGCCACCCACCCCAACCCTATCTACGAGCAGATCTGGTTGGCCTGTATCGTGGGGATCCTGCTCCTGGCAATACCGAGGATCAAGATCGACGGGCTGGCCTTCCTGCTCTACATCGGCCTCTACTCGCTGGGCAGGTTCTTCCTCTCGTTCCTGCGCGTGAACAAGGTGGTCGTACTGGGACTGGTGGAGGCGCAGGTCATCGCCTTGGTGACCTTCGCGGTCGTCATCTCCTTGGCCTACTACCTATGGTGGCGCGACAGAAGGCTGCGCGCAGCCTCGTCGGCCTGAAGCATCCCGCCGGAAAGGCGACCTATCCGACCGGGCAAGCCGCCTTGGTCTTCACCTTGCCCAGTGACGCCTTGGCAGAATCGGAGAGACCGAGGCCATCCAATTCGGCAGCCAACTGTTCCATGGAGCCATATCCGTACAGATAGGCGTTCACGCGGCCGGCCGCCGGAGAGTCCACGATGTCCCAGAAATCCGGATACATGGCCTGGAACTCCGCGAAGTAGTCCCTATTGCCCTGCAGCGCGTACTTCTGATGATAATCCTCGGCCAGGTAGAACTCGCCCGCCGGAAGAATCTGCGTCTTGAGCGTCCCCTTGGTCTGCGCCTGCGCCCGCTCCATCACGGCCCGGGCGATCCGTTCCTGCTCGGCGTCATGAACAAAGATGGCCGACATGTACTGTCGCTTCGATGAGGCTCCGGCGGCATTGTGGAGCGCAAAGAAGTCCTCCACCAGCTCCTCGTAGCCGACCTCTGCGGGATCGAAGTCCAATTGCACGGTCTCGGTATGGTCGCCGAGCTTGTAGTAGGTGGGATCCTGCGTAGCCCCTCCTGTGTAGCCGACTCTCGTCCGTATGACCCCTGGGAGGCTCCCTAACTGAGCCTCTGTGCCCCAGAATCAGCCGAAGGCGAAGGTGGCGGTCTGGAACTCCGCCGGGACGTTCAAATCGAGTGACGGGAGAGCCGGGCTCACGGAGGCGGCCGCCCCCTCGGTGACTTCGGTCTCGCGACCGGTGCCACCGCAACCCATGGCCTGCACCGCCAGACCCGCGCCGAGACCGAAGGTCGCGGCCGCGATGCCCGCTCTTTTGAGTATCTTGCGCAACCGCATGTCGTGCTCCTTGGTCGACGTCACGGATGACGAGAATGATACCACAATACTCGTGTGGGTATATAAAAAGGCCCGCAAAACACGCTTTTGCCGCGCTGGCCGCTGTGGTCGTCAGTCGCTGGGCGAGTCTCCCAGAACGGCCCCCAGGTGGGCGCCGCGCACCAGCTTCACGTACCGGCCCAGCACCCCGTGGGTAGTCCGCGGCCCCGGTCGCTCCCAAGCCCCACTTCTCCGGGCCAGTTCCTCGCCCGACACCTCCAGGGCGAGGCTGCGTCCCGGGATGTCGATCGCGATGGTATCGCCGTCCTCAACAAGGGCGATGGCGCCGCCGTCGGCCGCTTCCGGTACCACGTGACCCACGCACGCTCCCCGAGTGACGCCGCTGAAGCGGCCGTCGGTGACCAGGGCCACGCGGTCGTCGAGCCCGGCCCCGGCCAGCGTGGAGGTGGGCGTGAGCATCTCGGGCATGCCGGGACCACCCCTGGGGCCCACGTAGCGGATGACCACCACACAGCCCGGCTCGATACTGTCGGAGGCGATAGCGGCCACTGCCGCAGCCTCGTCGTCGAAGACCCGCGCCGGACCGCGGTGGACAAGCATCTGAGGCAACACGGCGGCCTCTTTGACCACGGCGCCGTCCGGCGCCAGGTTACCGAAGAGCACGGCCAAGCCGCCTGTGGGGTTGTGTGGACGAGCGAGTGGTCTGATGATCTCCTCGTCGGCGGGCGCAGCGTCCACGTATTGCTCCCGCAGTGTGTGGCCGGAGACCGTGGGCACGCCACCATCAACGAGGCCGGCCTCGTCAAGGCGGTGAAGGGCCGCCATGACGCCGCCCGCGCGATGGAAGTCCTCCATGTACCACGAACCGGCCGGGGAGAGCTTCACCAGGTGGGGAGTCTTCGCGGAGACCTCGTTGAAGGTCTTCAGGGGAAGATCGATGCCCACCTCCTGGGCTATGGCGATCAGGTGCAGCACCGTGTTGGTGGAGCAGCCCAGAGCGGCGTCGAGCACCAACGCATTCTCCAGACCGGCCGGGGTGAGGAAGCGGCGGGCGGTCCACCCCCGGCGCACGACTTCCACCGCCTGGGCTCCCGTCTGTCGCGCCAGGATCAGCCTCGAGGAGTAGACGGCCGGCATGGTCGCATCGCCGGGAAGGGAGAGTCCCAGACACTCGGTCAGACAACTCATGGAGTTGGCCGTGAACAGCCCCGCGCACGAGCCGCAGGTGGGACAGGCCGCTTCCTCCAGTTCGGAGAGTTCGTCCGCGCTCATCCTGCCCCTGAAGTAGGCGCCCACTCCCTCAAGAACGTCCTTGTTCTCGATGCGACGGCCCCGGTGGAAGCCGGCCAGCATCGGCCCTCCGGAGACGATCACCGTGGGTATGTCCAGCCGAGCGGCGGCCATGACCATGCCCGGCACCACTTTGTCGCAATTGGGAATGAGCACCAGACCATCCAGGGCGTGCGCCCGGGCCATGATCTCTACCGAGTCGGCGATCACCTCCCGGCTGACCAGAGAGTAGTTCATGCCCTCGTGGTTCATGGCCAGCCCGTCGCACACGCCGATGACGTCGAACTCCGCGGGGATGCCACCCCCCTGGTACACGCCGTACTTGACCTGCTCGGCGATTGAGCGTAGGTGCACATGCCCCGGCACCAACTCGTTGAAGGAGTTGGCCACGCCGATGAGAGGACGGCCCGCGTCGGCCCGACTCACTCCCAGCGCGCGCAGAAGCGAGCGATGGGGAGCCCTGGCGGGCCCCCTCGTGAGCTGCTCACTATTCATCATCTCGCTGTTTTCGAGCATCGTCCCTCCAGCGCCGGGGATCGTCCGGGCGCCCCGGCGCGGCGCCGGCGGCGTGACAGGTAGGTCGGCTCAGGCCTCGCCCCACTTCAGACCGGCATCGCTCAGCCACGTCCCATTGACGTCCACGATGTGCGCGCCGCCGTCGGCGACAACTTCCGCGCCGGTGACGAAGGAGAAGTCATCGCTGGCCAGGCAGAGGCATATACGCGCTATCTCCTCCGGAGTGGCGACCCTGCGCAGGGGGCTCTTAGCGGACATCCTGCCGAACACATCGTCGAGATCGGTGTCAAGGGCCTTGGCAGCAGGCATCAGCGAGTGCTCCAGCATCTCCGTCCTCGTGCCCCCCGGGCACACCACGTTGGAGCGGATGCCATCGGGCCCGTAGTCGAGCGCCACCTGCTTTGTGAGCATGATAAGCCCGGCCTTCGACGAGCAGTAGGCAGGCATGCCGGGCAGGCAGCGGATACCGGCCAAAGAGGCCACGTTGACGATGGAGCCTCCCCCGCTTCTGATCATCTGCGGGATGGCGTACTTCATCATTAGGAAAGGACCGGTGAGGTTGATCTCGATCACCTGCCGCCACAGATCGGGGTCCATGTCCACCACGGAGGCGGCTGGGTCGATGGCGGCGTTGTTGACGAGGATGTCGAGTCTACCGTTGAAACTCAGAGCCGTCTCCACCATGCGCTCGGCGTCTTCCAGTTTGGAAACGTCGCCGGAGCAGGTGAGCACGCAGTCGGCGGGCAGTCTTCCGGCCGTATCGTCGAGAGCGCTCTGCCTGCGACCGGTGATGCACACGTTCGCACCCTCAGCAGCGAACACCTCCGCTATGGAACAGCCGATCCCCGCGCCTCCACCTGTGATCAGAGCGGTCTTACCTTCCAGTCTCATTCCAGGTCCTCCATACTGTTCTCGTGACTGAGAGGTAGAGTACGTCAGTAGGGTGCTGAGGTCCAGCGCGGCCGCGTTTGGGACCCCCGGCGAAGGGAAGTACTGTGGATATGGAAGAGAAGACCACACATAGCAGACTGACGGCCGCGTCCATCGACGAGTACATCGCTGAGTTCCCACCTTCCGTACAAACAGCCCTCCAAGAGGTGCGAGCGACGATCAGGACTGCCGCTCCGGAGGCGGTGGAGACCATCAGCTACACCATCCCCACGTTCGATCTCCACGGCCGCCACTTGGTCCACTTCGCCGGATACACCCGCCACATAGGCTTCTATCCCGGAGCCACCACCGTCGGAGAGGCGTTCGCTTCCGAACTGGGGCCCTACAAGCGCGGCAAGGGCTCCGTGCAGTTCCCCATCGATGAGCCCCTGCCCCTGGATCTGATCAGGCGCATGGTCGAACACAGGTTACGTGAGAGCGTCGAGAGCAGACCCCGGTGAGACCGTTGAGGCCGGTGTGACCGGTGAGACGAGGCGGGGCATGATCCTCGTCACGGGGGCCGCCGGGCATGTGGGAAACGTACTTATACGCACTCTTCTGGCCGAGGGCCGGGGACCCGTACGGGCCATGGTGCATCGGGGTGGTAACACGCCTGCTCTAGCTGAGCTTGAGGTGGAGACTGTCACCGCGGATCTTCTCGACCCATTCTCGCTCGAGGCGGCCTTCGAGGGCGCCGAACTCGTCTTTCACACGGCCGGAGTCGTTTCCATCGCCTCCACAGGGCTGGGTCGTCTGCGCCGAGCGAACGTCGAAGGGACGCGGAACGTACTCGCTGCCTGTGGACGGCACGGGGTGAGACGTCTCGTCTATACGAGTTCGGTGCACGCCTTCGTCGAGCCCCCCATGGGCGAGTGCACGTCGGAGACAAGCCCCATCGACCCCGCCCGCTCCCGTGGCCCTTACGCGCGGACAAAGGCGGAGGCCACCCTGCTGGTGCTTGAGGCGACGCGCACGGGACTCGACGCTGTCGTCGCCTATCCGTCCGGGATCGTGGGGCCGCATGACTACAGGCCCTCGCACACCGGTCAGTTGGTGCTCGACTGTCTGCGGGGACGTATGTGGGCTTATGTGAACGGAGCCTATGACTTCGTCGACGTGCGGGACGTCGCCAAGGGACTGATCGCGGCCGCGGACCGCGGCCGCCCGGGCGAGGGGTACCTTATGGCCGGACATTCGATCACAGTAGAGGACCTCCTGAACCGGCTCGCTCTTCAGTCCGGCGTACCGGGGCCGCGAATCTGCCTTCCGTTGGGCTTGGCCCGCGCCGCGGGCCTGTTCTCCCCCCTGTACTACCGGCTGCGCAGGCAGACTCCTGTGTTCACCAGCTACTCAGTCGACGTGGTCAACTCGAACTACTGCATGGATCAGAGCAAGGCGGAACGGGAACTGGGCTTTGTGTCCCGGCCGCTCACCGAGACCCTTGACGATACCGTGGGCTGGTTCAGCGACCGCCGGGGAGCCACTACTTCGAAAGCAGGCCCGTCTGCTCGATAGCGCGCACGCGGATGGCCGATAGGACTCCGACCGGACAGTTGTGCTCGCAGATCCCACAGCCGATGCACCGCTCACCCACCACCACCGGCAGCTTCACTCCAGCGTGAGTCCCTCCCGTCCCCGTCCCCGTCCGGAAAACGATGGCCTTGTGCGGGATGGGACACAGCTCCTCGCATACGAGACAGTCCCGCCCCTCTGCCCAGGGGATACAGGTATTCCGGTCGATGGTCGCCCTCCCGATGACCTTGAGCCGCTTCTCCTCCAGCGGCAGGGCTCGGATAGCCTGGCTGGGGCATACCTGACCGCACTCGTTGCAGCTCCAGTCACAGTAACCGCGGCGGTAGTCCATCTGCGGGGTCAGCATCCCCTCCAAACCGGCCGCGAAGACCGCCGGTTGGATGACGTTCGTGGGGCAGGCCTTCATACACTGAGCGCAGCGGGCGCAGGTGGCCATGAAGTCGAGTTCGCTGCGAGCGCCCGGCGGACGGATCAGGCCCTCAGAGCGTTGAACGCGGCCGAGTCCCGTGAACAGGAAGAAGCCGCCGACCAGGGCCAAACCCCCCGCCTTCAGGAGCGCCCGACGGCTGGGATCGTACTCATACTGCTTGTACGGCCTCCGTCCCCAGCGAATGGCCCCTTGGGGACAGACGTCGGCGCACTCGAGTCCCATCTCACAGCGGGAGCAATCGCTGGACAGGCCCTCGTCGCGCACCGCGTCCATGGGGCACACGGCAGTGCAAGCTCCACAGGAAGTACAGGCCTGTCTCTCCACGACGCGTCCAAAGAGCGCCGCCCTCCCGACGAGGCCCAGAAGTGCTCCCAGGGGGCAGAGATGCCGACACCAGAGCCGTCTCTCCCAATACGAAACCGCGACGATCCCCACGAACATCACGAGCATGAAGAGCTGCAGCCTATAGACCAAGCCGTTCACGAAAGTGAGACGGCCCGTGAGCACCTGGCTCACTCGATCGACACCATCCTGCAGCGGCGGAGCCAGGTAGAGCACATCTGCCGCCAGACCAAGGCCCCGGTCTATGGCCGGGTAGATGAGAGTGGTCGCGGTGCGGGTCAGGATAGAGAGCGGGTCCAGGACCAGAAAGAGAGCGCTGCCGAAGAGCATGAGAGCGACCACCGCCACGAGCATGAAGAGGGGGATCTTCCTCAGCACGCCCCGCGTTCGCGGCCCCGGGTGACGCTCGCGCCGCGGACCGAACAGTTCGATCAGGAACCCTGTAGGACACACGTATCCGCAGAAGGCGCGCCCCACAAACAGAGGACTGAGCAGCACAGGCACGGCCAGCAAGAACTCCCACCTGAACACCCCGTTGAGCAGAGAGTTGATGGCAATCAGAGGGTCGGCCAGAAGAAAGCCGCTGAAGAGCAGCGTGCCCAGCGGCCACACAACGAGAGTAAGTAGAGCCAGGAAGAGGAGCAGGAAGAAGACCTGGAAGACGCGTCGGTAGCGATGCAGACCCCGGCGGCGTCTGACCGGCGCACGTTCGACCGCCCCGGTGTCTGACGCTCCGGTCACGCCGTTCCCTCTTCGATACGCAGCTTGGACAGGTCGATCTCACCCAGACCCCGGCCGGCTGCCTCCACCAGCGAGGGCAGGTCAGTTGGCTTCCAGCCCATGATAGTTGCGCCGTAGGCATCGACCGCTGTAGGACTCGTGCCCACCACCACCGTCTTGGGCATCCGCACGTCGTCCAGATTCCCGCCGGTCGGTCCGTTTCGGACGAGAACGCGGTACGCGTCGAGAACCACCAGATGCGGCTTGACCAATGTGTTCACATCGGTGATCTTCCGCGGATAGTCGAGGTGGATACGACCCCGTGGATCACCCATGACGCCCATGAGGTTCTTCATAGCCAGGGTGAGGCCGGCCATGCCGTGCGACTTGCCGATGGGCACGTTGATGAAGGTGTCGGCCTCGAAGATGTCGGTCACGAACGGCCAGGATGTAATGGCCTGCCCTTCAGGTATGTCCACCCGCTCAAAATGACGGTCTTCCAGGTACTTCACCCGCCCCCCGGCCTCTTCGGTGGCCCGCGCTATCCCAGACTCCTTGAAGGCGGCGCGTGGACTGCTCGTGGGATAGTCGAGAACGGTCACCTCAGCCGCCCCAGCCTCGAGGCACATGCGAACAAGGGCAGAGATGACCAGCGGGTTGGTGGTGGTGGCGTACTCCGGAGGTCTGCCGGTCAGCACGTTGGGTTTGACCACCACTTTGGCGTCGCGCTTGACAAACCGCTCCATGCCGCCAAATCGGGCAAGGGCGGCACGCACATTCTGATCGGGCGCCTCGCCTTTGATGACGACAAGATCGGGGTCGCTGTCGGCCACCGTGGAGGTCTGAGTGGTAGCGGTGGAGACCGGATTCGAGATCGACGTGGTGGAAGAGGGAGAGCCCCCCACAGAGACGGCGGTCGACGAGACCGTCTCCGACGGTACTCCAAGCGGTTCCGGGGAAGGCCCCTGAGACTCTGACCAGCGAAGCGCCCTGCCGCAACCCGATACGAGTGGCGCCAGACCGGCCAACACCAGCCACCGCCCAGAGGCCAGGAGGAACGTCCTACGATCCATGTCCGTCATGATAAGGCATTTTGCCTGCAAAGAGGGTCCCTGCTCAAGCATTGTGCTGGCGCGAGAGAGCCGCCATGTCACTAAGGAATGTCTCATCGGGGTCTAATGGTCCGCTTATCGGGAGGCCTCAGACTTGGGACACAAGGTCAAGACGACCGCCCGGGGTGAAGACCCCGAACACCGACCAGGAGGTTTTCGATGAAGAGACACAAGATTTGGGTGATCATCGCAGTAGTGACCGCCGTCGTTCTCGCCGTCGGCGGTTCGGCTTTTGCGGCCGGCGCCATGGACGCGGGCGACTCCGGTAACGGCAAGGCGAATCAGTCCGTTGGTCCGACTGCCGGCCAGACCAATGGTGACCAGACCCAACAGCGCCTGCAGGACGGCGAGTGTGACGGTACCTGCGATGGTACCTGCGACGGCAACGGGAGCGGCGAGTGCGACGGTGACTGTGACGGCGAACAGGTGCAGACTCAACGGCGCCTGCAGGACGGCGAATGCGATGCTACCTGCGACGGTGACTGCGACGGCGAGCAGACACAGACTCGCACCCAGACGAGCGCGACCGGCGATGAGACCATCTTGACTCCAGCCGGTTCCACGACCACCGCGATGGTGCGCACGCTGGCCAGCGTGCGCAGTCAGCAGCAGGTCGGAGCGCCCACCACCGGCACGACCCAGCAGACGAGGGAGCAGGTCCAGGACCGGTCCTGCGACGGCACGTGCGACGAGGCGGGTGCCGGTCAGGCCACCGCTGAGCAGACGCGGCAGCGACTGCAGGACGGCGAGTGCGACGGTAGCGGATCCCCCGGCGGCTCCAGTAACAGCGCCGGCGGGCAGGGTGGCGGCAACAGCGCCGCTCCGCAGGGCGGCGGCGGACCTAACGGCGCGGGCGCCGGAACGGGAGTCTGCCCGAACTAGGGCCGGCACCAACCCACGCGTCCGGTGCAAGAGGGGCGCAGACCCGATCGGGTCTGCGCCCCTCTTCTGTCTGCGCATCCAGGCCGCGACCTGCGCCACGACTGAGCCGGTCTCGGAGACGAGGCCGCATCGCCCCGTCGGAGTGAGCCTCTTAGCCCGTCCCCTCCGCCGGCGCAGCCGTGGTGGTGGTCGTCGGAGCCGCGGTTGTGGTCGTGGCCTTCTGGGTGGTGGTCGTCGGGGCCTTGGTAGTGGTGGTCGAGCCCGTGCCGATATAGGTCTCGCGCGCGATCATCTTCCATATGCTGATGAAGGTGTCGTTATGGATCACCTCGCCGCTCGCCGACTTGACCATCCGGACCACTTTGATGGAGCGACCCTCCTGGCCCTCGGTCTTGATCTCTGTGGTGCCGGGGCCCAAGGCCGACTTGTTGTATTCCACCTTCTCCATGGGTTTGACGTCATAGAAATCGCTCGTGGTGTAGGAGACCTTGCGTCCCGTCTTCGTCCCGTAGATGACAAAGGTGGTGTTGATCCCATCGGAAGCCCCGCGCACCAGGATGTGGTGATCGGTGTCGTTGCGGAAGCGGAGGTTGGGGCTCTCGGCGCTGACGGTGGCGTCGCGCCCCAAGGGATAGTGATCTATATAGATGGAGTGATTCTTGCGCTCAAGAATCTCCAATCCGGCGAAGAAGGCTGTGTTGAAAAGCGTGGTGGATACCTGGCAGATGCCCCCACCGAGCACGTCTTCGAGCTTGCCCGGACCGGTGATACCCTTGGCCAGCTTGTAGCCCCGGTCCTCGGTACGCGAGCCGATCTGCTTGTCGAAATTGTAAACCTCACCGGGAGCCAGGATGACGTTGCTGGCGTACTGGGTGGTTATGCGCACGTTCGTCTGCCGGTCCTTGGTCCCCTCCCACTGGGTGGTGAAGGAAGCCAGCTTGTCGCGGATGCCCATCGCCTCAGCTTCTGCGGTGGTACGGTCGGGTTCCGTGACCGTCAATGCCACTTTGCTCGAGCGGCTTTCCTCCTTGAGTGCCGCCGCGGTCAGAGCCGCCGCCGTCTTCTCAGGATCGAGCTTGCGCCCTTCGACTGCGGCGACCACCCAGGCTTGGGTGCCATCGCCCTTGAAGCTGGCATTGACCGGCTTCCGGTACACCGCCCCGGCTATCTCTTCAAGGAACGGCTCCATCTTCTTGGCCGAGAGGAAGGGGATCAGTGTGACCACACCCCCACGGTCCTCGGTGGTGAAGTCCATATAGGCGCCGATCTGCTCGGGGGTGAGCTTCCAGCTGCTGTCGCCGTGTTTGAGAGTCACGGGTGCACTTATCATGGTCTTGGCGAGAGCCACGGCCTGCTGATTGTCCTCGGCCTGGAGGGTGGGCTCTTTGATCACCATGGGTATCTCGAGTTCGGTGGTGTGGAGTGTGAGCAGGAGCGCCCGCAGATCGACCCGCAGCGTGGCCTGGTCGACCACTCGTCCCTTGCGCCCCTCTACCGGTTTGATGGTCAGCCCGGTGATGGCGAGTCCCGGATTGACGGGCGGAACCTCGATCTCCTTGGCGATACCGGCCAGAAGAAGGTCCATCTTCTCTTCGTCCACCGTGCCCTCCAAGGGCACATCGATATCTCGGAAGTAGAGAGCCAGGCGGCGGAACTGATCAACGATGAAATTGCTTCCACGAGACACGTCCATCGCCTCAGTGACCGCCCCCACCACATCGATCTTCGTGCCCACGTCGTCGGGCAGGACGGGCCAACTCCTCTGGCCGCTGATCAAGGTGATGGGGCTCTCCTCGGCGTGCTCCACCAGCCCACGAAGCTCCATGATGGCTTCGTCGCGGGTCAGGCCGCCGAAGTCCTGTCCCGAGATGGTCACACCGCCGTGCACCTTGTTGTAATAGAGGGCGGAATCGATGAGGAATCCAAGCACGAGAACACCCACGACAACGCCGATGGCTATGAGGATGCGCAGCCTCTTGCGGGCACGCTTTCCGCGTTTACGTTTTTGGGAAGTTCTCTTCGTGGCCAAGAAACCTTATGCTCCTGATTCGAGGATGGTACAAGATAGCAGACGCCGCTGGTCGCTGCCGGTTCCCAGGCCGCCACTTCGCATAGATGGCGCCTTCGTGCCGGATTCTTTCCCCCGTGCTTTGACACGGGCCCGGGCATTGGCTATAAGTGGAAACGTGCCACGGACCACAGAGGAGGATGCGTGATGATGAATGAGCCAGCCGCAAACGGGGACTACGGAGCGGCCGGATCCGGCGAAGGTGCCCGGGTCGACGCGGCTGAGATTGAACGTCTGCAGAAAGAATACCTTTTCCCGTGCGTCGGCACGTACTACGAGCAACCGCTGACCCTCGTCCGTGGCAAAGGCATGTATCTCACCGATGCCCAGGGCACCGAGTACCTGGACTTCTTCGGGGGCATCCTCACCGTGAGTGTGGGTCACTGCAACGAGGCGGTCAACCGTGCGCTCAGTGAGCAGAATGACACCCTGCAACACACCTCGACTCTCTACCTCACCTCACCCCAGGTCGATTTGGCTGCGAAAATGGCCGAGATCACCCCCGGAGCCCTCAAGAAGAGTTTCTTCACCTCGTCGGGGACCGAGGCGAACGAGACCGCCGTCTTCCTTGCCCGCCGAGCCACGGGCCGCTCCGATATCGTCGCCCTGCGCCATGCCTATTCGGGACGCAGCGAGGTGACGCTCAACATCACCGCCCACTCCACCTGGCGCACCATGCCCAGCGCCATCCCCTACATCAAGCACGCCCACAACCCCTACTGCTATCGCTGCAGCCTGGGGCTCACCTATCCCGCCTGCGAGATGCGCTGCGCGCGTGACGTGGAGGAACTCATCCAGACCACCACCACCGGAGAAATCGCCGCCTTCATGGCCGAGCCCATCCAGGGCGTGGGTGGTTTCATCACCCCACCCAAGGAGTACTTCCAGGAGGTGCTGCAGATAGTGCGCAAGTATGGGGGCCTGTTCATCTGCGACGAAGTGCAGACCGGCTGGGGCCGCACAGGCACCTCCTGGTGCGGGATCGAGCACTGGGGCGTGCAGCCGGACATCATGACCTTCGCCAAGGGCATCGCCAACGGCATCCCCATGGGGGCCACCACCGCCACGGCCGCAGTGGCGGACACGTTCAGCGGCCTCTCCATCGCCACCTTCGGTGGCAATCCTGTCAGCTGCCGGGCGGCCCTCGCCACCATCGACTTCATCGAGCAGAACCGCCTGGCGGACAACGCCGAGGTCCAGGGCCGGCGCCTGCGCGAGGGCCTGTTGGGACTGCAGGAGAAATACCCCGTCATCGGCGATGTACGGGGCATGGGTCTCATGCAGGGCATCGAGATCATCGATCCGGCCTCGCCTGACGGCAAGGCTCCAGACCCGAAGAAGGTGCTGGCCGTCTTCGAGGAGACACGGCGGGCAGGCCTGCTCATCGGCAAGGGCGGGCTCTACAGCAACGTCATCCGCCTGACCCCGCCGCTGATAGTCTCCGCCGGCGAGATAGACCAAGCCCTCGAAGTGCTGGACCAAGCCTTCGCCGCGGTGGCCTAAGGAGTCTTCGCGGCAGGAGACCCACGCACCAGCCGGCCGGCGCAGGTTCGGCCAGGAGAGATGTAGCGTCGCATTTTCGCTCGTCCCACAGGACCGCCGAGAGATCAGAAGCTACGGCGCGATCGAACGCACAGCCGACGCGTTGAATCCTTTGGCTATCAACCATACGGCTAGAACCATCTCCTGCACTCCTATGGGGATGTTCAGCACGGTGTTGACCGTCGAGAAACCGAAGTCCTGGGTGAAGCCCGCATACACGGTGGCCACGAGACCCAACCCGGCTCCCACGAGGCCCCAGCCCGAAAGCCATCTGGGGATGAGCCGCGATCTGAACAGCAGGTAGTAGTACAGGAGAGCACCCAGGTGGAATGGGACCATGGCGACAAACCCGAATACCCAGTCACGCGCAGCAAGCAGCATGTCTGCCGACGCGGACCATGAGGATGAATCGGGAGATCCGGCCGCCACATAGTCCTGGCCGAGCGCCAGCAGCATCAATAGGCTGAGGGTACCGATGAGAACGAATACACCCTCAACGACCCTGCCGGCCACAGATCCGAGAGCCAGGGCCCGGTTGCGCTTTCTCAAGACGGGATAGAGGCCGATCGCTATGCCCGCGCCCGTGACAGCCCAGACGAACTCGAGGAGCGCCGTGATTACCACACGGTTGTCGTTCTCCGCCAGCTCGGCCAGATCGACCGGAGAGTCGAGCATCGATCCCAACGGCACTATGCTCAGGATGCATGCGACCGAGCAGGCGATGAGCAGGATTCCCACGGCTATGGCGGTCCTTCTGTACGGGGATGTCATCGTTTCTCTCCTTCACTCTGATCGCTCAGTGACTCTCGTGACGGCACTTCCGCTGTTTGCATGGGTCCTCCAACTCGGGGGTGCGGGTGCCGGGACGCCTGCCTTCCTCTTAGTCTGCCCTCCCAGCCTATCGAGCGGCGGGAGCAAGAGGGCCCTACGGATGCAGGGAATGGTGGCCCGTCACGTGGCGGGTCTTTTCGCCGGCCGATTGGGGAGGCCGGCGGTCACATCGCGCCGGCACGTCGGGACGCTTTCACGCCGAGGCTGAGGCACGCCCTGAATCTTCCCGTTGCCGCTTGCGCGCCGGAGGTAATGCCCGAGCGAAGATGCCGACAACCGCTCCTGTCCTACTGGCCAGGGGAAATCCCGTCCTTCGGCGCAGTCCCGATTCCCTACCGGTGCCCGGTCTGCGCTGGCTCTACCCGCCCTACCATTACCCTGGTGACATGAAAGAAGCCTCGTGACGCGATCCGGCCGCGCTGCAGGGAACGACTGCTGAGAGAGTGGGGTGCCCGATGAAGAAGTTCGGTCTTGATTCCATCACCCGGGTGTGCGCGCGCCATCCCTGGAGGACGCTGAGCACTTGGGCCGTATTGCTTGTCTGTGCCGCGGCGGTCACCGTCCTCTATTTGGGCGGCGCCCTCAGTAACCAGCAGCACTTCACCAACGATCCCGAGTCTTCGCGGGCTACCACCCTCATCAATGACAAGTTCCCCGGCACCGACCAGTCGCGAGAGTTGGTCATCGTCCGGTCGCCCGGGTTCACCGTCGACGATCCGCAGTTCCGTGAGCAGGTGCAGGCTGTGAGCGTCCGGGTGATGGCCATCGGTCCCACCGTGGTGCTGGCGGGCACCGACTACACCGTGGACTCCTCTCCGGTGCTCGTCTCCGCCGACCGACACGCCGCCCTCCTGGTCTTCACCATGGCCCGGTCGGCCGGCGCTGCGGCGGACGACGCCGAAGCACTTGAACGCGCCGCGCGCGACACGGCGTCCTCGGACTTCGAGGTGCTCGTCACCGGCGAGGCCAGCATCAACAACGACTTCGGCGCCACTGCCGAGAGCGACCTGCGCAAAGGCGAGATATTCGGTGTAGGGATAGCGCTCGTCATCCTGGTCCTGGTCTTCGGGGCCGTCGTCACTGCTGCCGTCCCTCTGATCATGGCACTAGCCTCCATCCTTCTCGCCTTGGGTATCACCGCCCTGGTCGGCCAGGTGACCGATCTGTCGTTCTTCATCACCAATATGATCACCATGATCGGCCTCGCGATGGGGATCGACTACTCGCTGTTCGTGGTCTCCCGATATCGGGAAGAGCGGGCGGCCGGAAAGGATAAGGTCGATGCCATCGTCCGGTCAGGCTCCACGGCCACTCGTTCGGTGGTGTTCAGCGCCCTAGCAGTCATCCTTGCCCTCAGTGGCCTATTTCTGGTTCCCTCCACCTTGTTCCAGAGCATGGCCCTGGGCGCCATCATCGCTGTCTTCACCGCCCTGCTGGCCGCGCTCACCCTGCTCCCGGCCCTCTTGGGCGCTATGGGTGACCGGGTTAACGCTCTCCGGGTGCCCTTCCTGCACAGGACGAGTGCCACCGACCATCGCGGCGGCTTCTGGGACCGCCTGAGCGGCGGCGTGATGCGCCGACCCACGATGAGCCTCATCGTGGCGGGCGGGATGCTCGCATTGATGGCCTCCCTGTACTTCTCCATCCATCTGGGCTCAGCCGGGGTCGAGACCTTGCCCGCCACCATGGCCTCTCGCCAGGGTTTTGAGGTCCTGCAGAACGGATTTCCCGGAGCCTCGCTCCAGCCGGTCGAAGTCACCATCGCCGGTGACTCCAGGTCTCCGGCCGTCACCCAGGGCATGGAGACCCTGCGCACCGCGCTGGCCGGCGACCCGGCTTTCGTGGGCCCCGGCACGACGCGCACGAGCCCAGACGGCCAACTCACAGTGCTCTCCTTGGTCGTCATGGGCGAGCCAAACGGCGGGGCGGCGCAGGCGGCCGTCAGGACCCTGCGCTCCGAGTATCTGCCCGCGGCCTTCACCGGCGCTGGGCTGGTCGCTGGGACCGACGTTCTCACCACCGGCCAGACCTCCCTCATCATCGACTACCTCGACACCATCAACGGAGCCACCGGATGGGTCTTCCTGTTCATCCTCAGCCTGTCGTTTGCGCTCCTGCTGGTCGTGTTCCGTTCGATCTTGGTGCCGCTCAAAGCCATCTTCATGAACTTGCTCTCCGTGGGGGCCGCCTACGGCCTCATGGTGGCGGTGTTCCAGAAGGGATGGGGAGCGAACCTTCTTGGACTACAAAGAGTGGATTTCGTCGAAGCTTGGGTGCCCCTCTTCCTGTTCGCGATTCTCTTCGGCACATCCATGGACTACCACGTGTTCCTGCTTAGCCGGATCCGCGAGCGCTTCGACCAGACCGGCGACAACCGGGAGGCGGTGGCGTTCGGTCTGCGCCGGACGGGTGGCATCATCACCGGGGCGGCCCTCATCATGGTAGCCGTGTTCGGCGGGTTCGCTGCCGGCGACCTGGTGATGTTCCAGCAGCTGGGCTTCGGACTGGCGGTCGCCGTACTGCTCGACGCCACAGTGGTCCGTTGCGTCCTGGTGCCGGCCGCCATGCGCCTGCTGGGCGCCGCCAACTGGTGGTTCCCGCGGTGGCTGAACTGGCTGCCCGACCTGCGGGTGGAGGCGGGCGAGCCGGCAGGCCGGGGCACGTCGACCGGCACCGGCCAAGGTGCGGATTCCGCTGAGGGAGCGAGCGCGGGCAGAACCGCCGTCCCCCGGCCGGCAGCCGTCCCAGCGCTCACCCCAGCGACTGAGACCGAGTAGGCCACGGACCGCATAGCAGCAAGGACGTCGGGCCTCCTCTACGGAGGGGGCCCTTCTTTCGTGGAGACAACCGCCGTGCTGCTGGACCCGCTGCTAGACGCCCGTGCCGTCGAGTCTCGGTCCCGCTGCGGCCGCCCTTCGGATGGCGTCCTCTAGGCTAGCCTCGATCGCGTCCAGACCCCTGTCCAGCAACTCGTCCTCGATGGTGAGAGGTGCCAGCAGCCTGACCACGTTGTCGCCTGCCCCCGCCAGGAGGCAGAGCACCCCGCGCTCGAAAGCCCCAGCTCGAACCGCCTTGGCCAGCGCGGCGGCGGGCACCTTGCTCTGCGGGTCTTCCACCAGTTCCATAGCCACCATGGCTCCCAAGCCGCGCACGTCTCCCACCTGTGGGAAGCGTTGCTCGAGAGACTCGAAGCGCGCCCGCGTCCGCGCCCCGATGGCCTCCGCCCGTTCCAAGAGGCCCTCCTCCTCGATGATGGCGAAGACCTCGAGCGCCGCGGCGCAGGCCACGGGATTACCCCCGTAGGTCCCGCCGATACCGCCCGGCGGAGGCGAGTCCATGATGTCCGCGCGTCCGGTTATCGCGGCCAGAGGATAGCCGGAGCCCAGCGACTTGGCCGTCAACACGATGTCGGGCACCACGCCACTATGCTCGATGGCGAACATGCGTCCCGTGCGGCCCATACCCGTCTGGATCTCGTCGCAGATGAACACGCTGCCGTTGGCCTCACAGATCTCCTTGATCCTGCGAAAGTACTCCGGCGGCGGGGCTACGAAGCCGCCTTCACCCAGTTCCGCCTCGACGATGACCGCCGCCACCGTCCTACCTTCCACGTACTGCTCGAAAGCCTGGTTCAGCAGCTCCGCACAACGGATCCCGCAGCTCGGATAGGAAAGCGATAGCGGGCAACGGTAGCAGTAGGCATAGGGGATGCGGTAGACCTCAGGGGCAAAAGGACCGAACCCAGTCTTGTAGGGCAGGACCTTGGAGGTCAGGGTCATGCCCAGGAGGGTGCGCCCGTGGAAGGCTCCTTCGAAGGCGATGACGGCGTCGCGGCCGGTGAAATACCGGGCGATCTTGATGCCGTTCTCCACCGCCTCCGCCCCGGAGTTCACGAACATGGTCTTCTTGGGGAAGTCGCCGGGGGTCGCCTGGTTCAGTTTCTCCGCCAGACGCAGATACGACTCGTACATGACCACATTGAACGAGGTATGGGAGAACTTCGCGGCTTGGCGTTGCACGGCCTCCACCACTCTGGGGTGGGCATGCCCCACGTTCATCACCCCGATGCCGCCGGCGAAGTCGATGTACTCGCGGCCATCGATGGTGGTGATGACGGCGTTCTGTGCCTGCTCGGCGAAGACCGGGAAGTACTGCGTCACGCCGCGGGGCACGTTCCGGCCGCGCAGGGCCAGAAGTTGCTCGGTGTCCATCACACGGTCACTTCCTGCACCATCTCCTCGAAGGCGCTCACGTAGCGATCGATGTCTTCATCGGTGTGCTGCACGGAGAGGGTCCATTCCTCGTCGCGCCCTGGGGCGATCATCACGCCGCGGTTCATGTTGTAGAGCCAAGCCAGGTTGCATAGCTCCACGTCCTGGTACTTGTGGAACGACTCGTAGTCGGTGATCTTGTGGCTGGCGAAGTTGACGCATCCCTTGGAGGAGATGCCCACCGTATAGCCGGGGAAGTCGTACTTGGCGCAGATGGCGTCGCACTCGCTGATGAGCCGGTCGTTGAGATAGTTGAGATGCTTGTAGGCATCGGGGGTCATGACCTCTTCCAGGCTGCTGCGCGCGCAGGCCATGGCCAGAGGGTTGCCGCTGTAGGTGCCCACCTGATAGACCTTGCCGCTGGCCACAACGTCCATCACCTCTTCGCTCCCCCCTATCGCGCCCGAGGGGATGCCGGCAGCAAGAGCCTTGGCCAGAGTAACCATGTCCGGGACGATGCCGTAGCGCTCCACCGCCCCGCCCGGGGCGGTGCAGATGCCGGTCTTGACCTCGTCGAAGATGAGCACGATACCGTGCTTCTTCGTGATCTCGCGTACCGCTTCTAGGTAGCCCGGCTCGGGCAATACCACGCCAAGATTCATCATGGCCGCTTCCATGATCACGCAGGCCGGTTTGCGTCCCTCGGCCTCCAGGCGCTCGATGCGCTTCTCCATGCTCTCAGCGTCATTGAAGGGCACGGCCACGGTCATGTCCACGGACGACTGCGGGATGCCGCCGCCATAGGAGAACGACGTGTAGTTGTCGCGCGGACCGATGTTGCCGAAATCGACCGCCCCGATGGCTACCATGACGTAATCGTGGTGACCGTGGTAGGAGCCGAAGATCTTCATGATCACGTCGCGCCCTGTGAACGCGCGGGCGATGCGGATGGCGTCCATGGTGGCTTCCGAACCCGAGTTCACGAACCTCCACTTGGGCATGCGGAAGTTGCGCGCCAGGTGCTCGGCCACGATGACGGAATCCTCGGTGGGCAGAGCGAACTGGGTGCCCAGTTCAGCCCTCTTCTTGATGGTCTCCACGATGGCCGGGTGAGCGTGCCCCTGCACCATGCAGCCAAAGCCGTTGTGGAAGTCGCTGATCTCGTGGCCGTCCACCGAGTAGATCTTGGATCCCTTGCCATGGGTGAAGTAGACCGGATAGGGATCGCGCACCTGATACGTGGACGAGACCCCGTTGACCAGGCTCTTCTCCGCCCGCTTGAAGACCTCGTAGGAACGCGGAGTCTCCTTCTCCAGTCGAGCCTCTTCGCGCTCGGCGAGTTGGGCGATCAGCTTGCGGTCGAGTTCTCTTGGCTGCTCTTCCATCATCGTTTCTACCACCTTTCGTCAGACCTTCATCTCCTGGAGACCCCAGGGGAAATCGTACGTGGGCATCAGTTCCATGAACGGATCGGGATCGAAGGCTTCCGGGCCCAGAACCCCGCTGCCGCTCCACACACCGGTCTCCAGCAACTCCCAGCCGATGACCGGGTTCACCGCGGTCTGCCACACCACGGCCTGCACACCGTAGTCCTTCATGCAGGTCTCATTGTCGGCCACCTGATAGAGATACACCTCCCGCGGTCGCCCGTCCTTGGTCCCCTTGACCCAGGTGCCGGCGCAGGTCTTGCCGAACATCTGGTCGCCCAGATGGGCCGGGTCGGGCAGGGTGGCCGCCACGACGTCGCGCGGAGCGACCTTCACCCCTTTGACGTCGATGGGGAAGCGGTTATCGAGGCCGAGCATCTTGATGGTCTTGAGGACGTTGATGAACTCGTCGCCCAGTCCGTACTTGAAGGTCACCCGCCTGCACTTGATCCAGCGCGGGACCAACAGCACTTCTTCGTGTTCCACGTTCACGCATTCCACGGGACCGATGCCCTCGGGAAACTCAAACACCTCAGGCTCCGAGAAGGGCTCGGTGGTGCCCCAGCCCTTGCCTTCTTCCCACACCACAGGCGGGTTCAGGCACTCCTCTATGGTCGTCCAAATGGAGAAGTTGGGGGCGAAATCGTAGCCGCGCACCTCCAGGTTGGCCCCGTCGCGCACCCCGATCTCCTCGATCTCGTCGAAGAGATGCTTCTCCGCATACTTGGCGAAGACGTCAGCCATGCCCGGCTCCACGCCCAGGCCCACCAGAGCCAGCAGGCCCTTCTTCTCCCAGGCGGCCGCGCGTTCGAATTGGTAGTCGCCCAGCTTGACGCCGCAGGTATGGAAGGGATCGGTGGGGTGGGCCGACGATAGGGTCATGGCCATGTCCATGTAATTGCAGCCGGCCTCGTACGCAGCGTCGAAGATGGCCTCGTTGAACACCGGGTCCACAGCGTTGTGGATCAGGTCCACCCCGTATTTGCGCGCCAGCGCCACCACCTGGGCCTTGTCGCCCGCGTCGATGAACTCCACCGGCATCCTCTCGGGAGAACCCACCTTGGCTTGGACCTCCTTCGCCCGCTCCAGGTTGTAATCGCACAGGACCAGCTTCTCCACCCAGGGCTTGTCCTTGACCAGGACGGCGATGGCTTCGCCCACGCCCCCGACACCCACCAGCAGGATCTTCATCTGGACCTCCCTAAGCCGTGTGTTGGAAGTACTAGTCCGAGTCCACGGACGACGGCGGCAACGCACCCTTCTTCGGCTCGAGCTTGATGGCGGCGATAGTGCAGGCAACGGCTATCGCCGCAAACACCCCGGCGACGACGAGGATGGCGGTCAGCATGGTGTCGAAGTCCCCCAGGAACCCGGAGAGGTACGAGTCACCGTAAGTCTCGAGGTAGTAGTCCTCCGCCCACTCTCCCTCGAACCATCTCAGCCACGGAACGGCCACGAAACCCACGACCGCGAATCCGTAGAAGACGCCGGCTATCCTCTTCAGGTCGCCGACGCCGAGACGCGTCCGCGGATTGAGCGGGTAGTGCGCCGGATCCTTCTTGGCAAGACCGCCGTATCTCCACTTCCAGATGACATACATGATCGGCCCTGTGAGAATGCCGAGCAACCCGCCGATGAAGAAGTCCGTGCCGTTGATGAAGAACGACAGCACGCCGATGACGATGGGCACGATGCAGAGCAGCACGAGAAACGGGTAGCCGCCCGGGATCTTGAACTTGTATTCCTGCCCGGGGATCCTCTTCCTGAGGACCATCGCCGAGATGTAGACCAGGATGTACGACGAGATCAGCAGGAAGACGTCCACGATGACGACCGTGGTGAAAGCGAAGTTGCACAGTATCAGGTTGACGATCGCGACAGAGATCACCGCGACGTACGGTACGCCGTGCTTCTTGTCGACCTTGACCAGGACGGGCGGAGCCAGATGGTCGTCGGCCAGCGCGAAGAACCCTCGCGATCCCGATGCGATGTACGTGTTGTAGATAGAACACTGAGCCAGAACGGCGATCACGACGAAGAAGATGCCGGTCCCGGCCCCCCAGAAGGTGGTGACGACATCCGAGTACCCGACGCTCTCGGCGGTCGTACCCCAATCCGCCCAGGAGTCTATGGAGGCAAGGCCTGCCATCGTGGGCAGTATGTAGACCGCCATGATGAGGGGAATGGTGATGAGGGTGGCCTTGGGGATGACCTGCGGGTTCTTGAGTTCTCCGGCAAGGGTGGACATGGACTCATAGCCGGAGTACATCCACATGCCGATGGCCAAGCCCGCGCCGATGAACATGACCCATTCGGCGAAGGAGATACCCGTCACGCCGAGTATCTCGCCGTGCGACGTGAAAGGCACGAACGGGTTCGTCTCCCAGTTGAGAAAACCGGCGATCGCGACGATGGCGAATGCGGCTATGACGAGGGCCGATAGGATCGTGGTGATGAGGCCGACGTCCTTGACTCCGCGGATGTTGATGTACGTGAAGATGAGGATGATGGCGGCCTTGACGGCGAACTCCTGGTAGGAGTTCAAGTTCCACTGGGATGCGATATAGCCGCCTGCGAGGATCACGTAGAGGGTGTTGTCGATATAGACGGAGATGGTCCTCCACCAGCCGGCCTGAAAGCCCCAGAACTCGCCCAGTGCTTCCTGCACCCACTTGTAGTAGCCGCCCTCCTGGGGCCTGACGGAGCCCAGTTCTGAGGCCACCAGACCAAATGGCAATCCCCACAGAAAGGGAAGGGCTATGAGCATGACCAGCGTCAGGCCCGGACCTGACGCTGGAATCATCTCCTCGATGCCGTAGGCGCCCGCCGCTACAAGGGAGAAGACCATGAAGACGACGGTTGAGACTCGAAGATCGTACTGCCTGAGCCCGTGTGCGCCGACGTCGACCTTCACCGTACGTTTATCATCCGCAGCCACGTGGTGCCCTCCTTCACGAGCGGTCTAACAGGCGTCCTACGGATCCCGTCCGCGGCGTGGGTCCTCACCAGCCACACTACTGGACGGCATGGTGTTGAGGCAGATGCCGCGGCGCGAACAAGGCCAGCGTAGCACTTTGGACCGTGGCGCGAAATCCGGTTGTGGACCCCAGTAACAAATGCCCACGCGGGGGATCGCACATCGCTAGTACAATTGTTGATAGCGTTCATGTTGGCCGTCGACGTTTTCGGGCTGTGTGGGGGCATCTCGCGCGAGTCGGAAGCCTTCGAACAAGGAGGACTGGTGGACTTCTATCAAGGTACGGTCTTGCGGATCGATCTCACGAGCCTCACGTCAATGGCGGAGCCGCTGAACATGGAGTGGGCCGAGAGATATCTGGGGGGCAAAGGCCTCCTCATGCGCTACATGTGGGAGCACGTCCCGCCGGGGGTCGACCCCTGGTCGCCGGACAACCCTGTGTTCCTGGTCACCGGCCCGTTCGCCGGCACCAACGTATGCACGGCCTCCCGGCTGGTGGTCGGCGCCAAGAGCCCCACCACCGGCATCCTCGACGACAGCTACGTGGGTGGTTCCTTTGCCCCCGAGTTGAAGTTCGCCGGCTACGACATCGTCATCATCAGTGGCGCCGCGGCGTCTCCGGTGGTCGTGTGGATAGAGAACGACCGCGTGGAGTTCCTGCCCGCCGAGAAGTACTGGGGGCTGAAGACATCGGAGATCGAGGCCGCTCTGCGCCGCGACCTCGACCCGCAGGCCAAAGTGCTTTCCATCGGCCCGGCTGGAGAGAGCCGCATCCCCTGGGCCTGCCTCAGCACCGACCAGTTCCACAAGGCCGGGCGGGGAGGTCACGGCGCCCTCTTCGGGGCCAAGAACCTGAAGGCCGTGGCCGTCCGAGGGACGGGCTCGGTGACCGTCGGCGACGCGCGCGCCTTCCTCGCCGACATGGCCCGCATGCTGAAGGAGTACATACTCACCGACGCCAACCTGTGGGCCAACGAGGAGGGCACTCCCATCCTGGTCGATCCGGTCGATGGCGCCGGCGCCATCCCCACGCGCAACTGGTCGGCGGGTAGCTTCGACCTGGTGGGCAACATCAACTCCGAAGCCTTCCTGAAGATCAAGACGGGCAACCGAGGCTGTTACCAGTGTGCCCTGTCCTGCCGCCAGATCCACGAGGTGGGCGATGTCAGGTGCGAAGGCCCGGAGTTCGAGACCATAGCGCTGTGCGGCAGCAACTGCGGCATGGGCGACATCGAAGCTCTCGTGCGCTTCAACGGCGAGTGTGATGAGTGGGGCCTCGACACCATCTCCACAGGCTCCGTGGTAGCCCTGGCCATGGACATGACAGAACAGGGCCTGGCCGACTTCGGGGTGCGCTTCGGCGAGCCGGAAGGCTATTTGCGCATGCCCGAACTCATCGCCACCCGGCAAGGCGTCGGCGAAGACCTGGCCCTCGGAGCCCGAGCGCTGGCAGCCAAGTACGGCGCCCCCCAACTGGCCATGGAGGTCAAGAACCTCGAACTGCCGGGATACGATCCTCGCGGGGCCTTCGGCATGAGCCTTGCCTACGCCACCTCCGATCGCGGGGGATGCCACATGCGCACCTATCCCGTAGGCGACGAGATCCTGGAAGGCTCGCGTCCGCCCGACAGCCTCGATGGCAAGCCGGCCCAGATCATCGGCGGACGGGTAGCCGACGGCTTCATCGGCCAGAACTTCAGCTCGGCCAAGTTCAGTGGCATCTGGTGCGACTTCTGGGCCGTCGATCCCGAGCAACTCTCACAGATGCTGCGCCACGTGTGGAAGAAGGAGTGGGCCGAAGACGACGTCATGCGCTTGGGGGAGCGCATATGGAACCTGGGCCGCCTCTTCAATCTGCGCGAAGGAATTGAGACCGACACGCTTCCGGCCAGGCTCTACGAGCCCGGCGACGCCTTCACCGAAGGTCCGTCCGCCGGTAAGGCCATCGGCCGCGAGGCTTTCGCGGAAGCACTGCGGGAATACTATGCGCTGCGAGGATGGGATGACGACGGGGTGCCGACCGAGGCCAAGCTGGCCGAGGTCGGCGTGGACGTGCGTCTCTGATCCCTGGGCGAAGAAAGGCGATCCCATGCCACACGTCATGATCAGCAGCAAGAAGTGCACCGGATGTCACATGTGTGAACTAGCCTGCTCCGCTTGGCACGAGGGGGCCTTCCGGCCCTCGGTCGCCCGCCTGGGCGTCGACGTGGACCCGTCCGCCATCGCCGTCAAGGGGCGCACCTGCCTGCAGACGGCCTGTGCCAAGTGCGAGGAGGTCTGCCCGCACGGAGCCATCCTGCGCCGAGAGATCGTGGTCCATCCCACCGGCGGAAACGCAGTCTCCGGGTACGTGCTCGTCGTGGACGAGTCGCTCTGCACCAACTGTGGCGAATGCTATGACGTGTGCCCGAACGGAGTCATCTTCGAGCATCCCGATCGCCACGTGGCCTTCAAGTGCGATCTCTGTGACGGCGATCCGCAGTGCGTGGCCTTCTGCCAGAACCCGCACATCCTGGCGGTCGATGTCCGGCTGAGCAAGGCCGACCGCGCCCTGGCGGCGGGATAGCGACTCAGAAGCGCAGGAGGTAGTCACCGTGGCTCGGGCCTACATCAAGCTTCCCGCGGGACTCGCCGGCACGGCGGGTGCGTCCCGCCTGGAGTGCGAAGGCACAACGGTGGGCGAAGCCCTCCGAGACTGTGCAGAGAAGGAGCCTCGCCTGCGGACGAGGGTCTTCCGCGAGGACGGCACCGTGTGGGTGGGCGTCTTTCTCAACGGCAGGAACATCCGCCTGGGCGAGGGGCTGGACACTCCGCTGGCTGAGGGCGACGAGATCCGCATCATTCCGCCCATCGGTGGCGGCTGAGAAGTCAAACGCAGGCTGCGAGAGACACCCGAGGTGACAGTGGACTTCCTTGAACTGGTACGAGCGCGGTATTCCGTCCGCGCCTACGAGCCGCGACCCGTGGAACCGGAGAAGTTGGAGAGAGTGCTGGAGGCGGTGCGCCTGGCGCCCTCAGGATCGAACCGCCAGCCCTGGAAGTTCGTGGTGGTGCGCGAGGCCGAGACCCGCGCCCGTCTGGCCGCAGCCTGCGCTAATCAGCGCTTCATCTCCGAGGCGCCCGTGGTCATCGCCGGAGTGGGCCTCATGCCCGACCGCGTGATGCGCTGCGGGGTGCCCGGTGATGCCCTCGACCTTGGCATCGCCATGGAACACCTGGCCCTCGCGGCGACTGCCGAGGGCCTCGGCACCTGCTGGATAGGGGCCTTCGACCAGGATCCTGTCCGCGAGGTGCTGCAGATCCCGGATACCGTCAGGGTGATCGAGGTCATGACCCTGGGCTACCCGGCGGCCGGCTCCGCTCCCCGTCCCAAGGTGCGCAAGCCTCTGGGTGAGATCGTGTGCTACGAGCGCTGGGGGTGAGGAAACGCCTCACGCGCCGCTAGCAAGGCATCGGCCGAGTCAGGCGCCGAGCGGTTCCTCGCCCAGGGTGAACCGCCACCGGCAGTCGCAACCCTCGGGTCTTTCGGCCGGCGGCGCGAAATCACACCACACCTGAATGCTGGGGTCGACGACCTCGGCGAGTTGGACGAACTCGCGCCGGTGCATCTCCCGGCACTCGTATTCGGGCAGACCGCGACTGCGCCGCGCCTCCTGCGTCGCGCACGTTGGCACGGTGAGGACGAGCTCCTCCGGCCGCTCCTCCACCTGGTAGCCCAGCAGCACACTCCAGGGATATAGCCTCAAGAGCCTCGCGAAGCCGTCCAACCCGCGCTCGCTGATGTCGAACCTCTTCACCAGGTCACGCGCTGCCAACTTGGAGACCTTCTCCCACACACGCTCGTTCAGGTGTTCGGCCTCGGCCCTGTCCCTTTGCTCTTCCACATACAGGAACCAGAAGCCGTCCACCACCCGGTAGTGCCAGAAGAGAAACTCCAGGTACTGGCGGAGCCCATCGGCATCCATGTCTTCGAACCGGCTCAGATCCATGCGTTCCTCCGCGACCACGGTTAGAATGCTGACGTTCAGCCTACTACCATTCTCCCGCCGGCGGCTACACTGTGAGCCGCCGCGAAGAACCCGAAGCGGAGCGGACATGACCGACAAGGCCCTGTTCGACGACTGGCCCGAGCTCTACGAGGCCTGGTTCTCCACGCCCATCGGGCGCCTCGTCCGGCGGGTCGAGGGCCGGCTGATATTGGAGATGCTGGATCCCGGCCCAGGAGAGATGGTCCTCGATGCGGGCTGCGGAACGGGCATCTTCACCATGGACTACCTGGCCGCCGGAGCCGAAGTGGTGGGTCTGGATGTCTCCCAGCCCATGCTGGACGTGGCCGTTCGCAAGGCGGAGGGACAGCCCTTCACGGCCGTACGTGGGGACATGCGCTCTCTGCCTTTCGCCGACGAGTCGTTCGACAAGACCGTCTCGGTGACCGCTCTGGAATTCGTCGTCGACGGCCAGGGCGCGCTGACCGAGCTCTTCCGGGTGACCAGGCTTGGGGGTCTGGTCGTGGTCGGCACCCTGAGCAGCCTCAGCCCGTGGGCTACCCGACGCCGAGCCAGAAGACGGAGCGCGGGCAGGAGCATATCCTCCGGGAAGCTACGTTTCGGTCCCCATCCGAACTGCTCGCGCTGGCGCCGGTCGAGGGTGCCGCGAGCACCGTCGTCCACTTCCAGAAGACCGACCCGATCGACTTGGCCGAGGAGATCGAGCGCGAGGGACAGAGGCGAGGCCTGCAGACGGGGGCTTTCGTGGCCGCCCGCTGGGTGAAGCCCCTCTGCGACAGCGGCCAGCGGCGGGGCGTTCGCCCCCACCCGGCCGGGCGCCGCGGCCCTGGCGGCCGCAGCCCTCAGTCGTAGTACTGGGGCGCCACCCGCAAAGTCTCCAGAGCCGCGAGCTCGTGGCCAAGGATCAGAAGCGCCCCCTCGGCCTGCATGTGCTGTAGTCGCTCTATCTGCTGGATGGCCCAGCGGTTGCTCCAGCACGGGCCGGGAGGCACACTGTCCTCGAGGTTCTCCGCCACCTGGGCCGCGTCGCCCACGAGGACCACCTTCCCCGAGTTAGGTAGGTTCACGACCATGGACTGGTGCCCCTCCGTGTGACCCTTCGTGTCGATGCACAGCAGCGAACCGTCCTGGAACACGTCCAGAGTCTCCTCCTCGGCAGGCTGGAGATACTTCAGCCCCCGGGTGGGCAGAAGTCGCGCGAAGTCGTAGCCGCGCTCGGACGCGTCCGGCCACCAGGCCGCCCGCAGTTCCTGCCGCCTGACAATGAAGGTGGCGTCGGGGAAGAGCGCCATCCCTCCGATGTGGTCGATGTGCAGATGGGACAGGACCACGTACTTGACGTCCTCGGTCCTGTAGCCCAGACGTTCGATCTGCAGGTCGATGCGCTGTCCCGGATCGGCGTCGAGGAAGGGATCGGTCGTGTCGTCGACGTCGGCGCCGGTATCGAATACCACCAGTCCCTTGGGGTGTTCGATCAGGAACATCAGGATGGGGATGGTGACCGGCTTGCCCACGTTCCGGTCGGGAGTCAGGTGATTCATATCGGGCAGATGTGCACGCCCGCCGTCCAGCACATACAGTTTCATCGGGCACCGCCCTCCTCGGGCCGCGGGCGCGCGCGAAGCGCCGCGCTCAGCCCCGCACGTCCTTGATGATGTTGCGGCAGGCCTCCATCCAGATATGACTGTCGGGATAGAAGATGACGATCTTCACGCCATTCGCCTTGGCCGCTTCCACCCCGGCCTTGTCGGAGGTGGGGAAGGCCATGCCCATGTTGGGGATGCCCTTCTCTTCGCAGATCGCCCTCACTTTCTGATTGGCTTCCCTCAAATAGGGATGGGCCCACTGGACGGGTTCGCCCGGGTTCCGTGATCATGACATTGGCGATGTCGGCCCCGCCCACTCCCACGGCGTCGCGGCCCGGCTTCAGTACCGCGATGATCTCTTCGGCGTTGTCGATGGCCTCCACATCTTCCAGTAGGGGTATTAACATGATCTGGCGGTTCGAAGCCGCCATGTACTCCTCCCAGTTCTCCTGGGAGTAGCCCGACGCGCGGATGGCGGGACAGATACCGCACCTGCCTTCCGGAGGATAGTGCGAAGCCACCATGGCGGCCCGGGCCTCCTCGGCCGTCTTGACGTGGGGCACGATGATGCCCTGAGCGCCCGACTCCACCGCCGAGCGGATGAGGAAGGCGTCGTTGGCTCCCACCCGCACCAGCGGCGTGGCGCCCGACAGTTCGGCCGCCCGGATGAGGTTGACCATGGTCTCCGGGTTGGTGCGGTTGTGCTCCATGTCGAGCATGACGAAGTCGAAACCGGCGTAGCCGACGATCTCCACCAGGTCGGCGTCGTGGGTGTACATCTGCATGCCCAGCGGAGTCTCGCCCTTCTCCAGAGCCGCGAGGACCTTGTTCGGCCGGTGGAACGGTTTGAATGTCGGCACGTGCGCCTCCTCTTGATTCCGTCGTCGCCTCGCCCTGCCTGACTGCCCGCCCGCCTCGCCTCAGCGTCCGCGGTTGTCGATGACGGGCTTGATCTCCTTGCCGGAGGCCATGTTGGCGAGCGCTTCGTTGATATCTTCGAGCCGGTACTTGCCGCTCACGATCTCGGCGAAGGGATACTTCGCCCGGTTGGTCTTGATGAACTGCAGAGCCCGGTAGAAGTGCACCACATGGGCCGACACGCTGCCCACGAGAGTGAGCCCCTTCTCGTTGATGCGGCTGACGATGATGGGCGTCGAGGCGGCCGAGGTCTGGCCCAGGATGAGGTACTTGCCGCCCTTCTGGATCATGTCCAGGCCCTCGGCGACCGTGGCCGGGATGCCGGCGCGCCTCGACCACGTTCTCGGGTCCTCTCCCGTTTGTGAGGCTGAGGATGATCTCCTTGCGTTCCTCGGCCGACTTGACTTCGTCGATGTTGATGACGTGGTCGGCGCCCCAGCGCTTGGCCAGTTCCAGACGATTCTGAGGGGCTCCCACCACGATGATGGTGCGGGCACCGCTCTCGCGGGCCACGACGGTGGAGTAGAGCCCGATGGGACCGCAGCCCTGGATGACAAAGTCCTCCATGAGCCCCACTTTGCCGAAACGGTCGTAGCCTCCGATGACGCTCCGAAAGGCGCAGCCGACGCCAACGGCCTCTTCTTCCGTCAGTTCGTCCGGCACTCTGACGATGTTGGTCTTGGGCGTGACGTACTCGTATTCGGCAAAACCACCTCTGAGCGCACTGGGCGGCGCCCAGCCGTATCCGGATCTCTTGGCGCAGAGCACGGGCTCCCGCTCGATCTGGCACCAGTAGCACTCGCCACAGTCGGCGTGGGCCCACATGATGCGATCGCCGACCTTGACCGGCTCGCCGGCGGCATCGATGACCCGGCCCTCGCCCAGCTTGACGATCCGTCCGATGGTCTCATGCCCCTGGATGTTGGGCAGGGGGCTCTTGATGGTCAGTTCGCCCTTCTGCTGATGCACGTCGGTGCCGCAGATGCCGGCCATCTCCACCTTGACCAGAACGGCCCCGCTCTCCACCTCGGGTATGGCGACCTCTTGGATCTCGAGAGGCTGCCCATATTCCACCAGCACCGCAGCCTTGCAGGTCTTGGGGATATCACTCACCACTTGCCTCCGTTCTCATCGGCGCTGATGCGCAGTCGACAATTACAGGCACACAGCCGAAGCGGGCTGAAGCGCGCGCAAGCGCGGCGCATCAGCCTTTCCAGTTGCGCGCCGTCTCCAGCATGGCCTTGATGTTCTCCGGCTTGGCGTCGTCCAAGACGGCCCCGTTCTGCAGGTAGAAACCGCCATCAGTGGCGCACTCGTCGAGGATGTGCGTCACGTACGTCTCCACCTCGTCGGGGGTGCTGAGCGCCAGCAGAGCCGTGGGGACGTTGCCGGCGATGCAGGCTCGACCGCCGAGAGCACGATGGGCAGCCACCATGTCGGTTTGGTCGAACATCCACACCACGCTGCCCGCGGGCAGTTCGTCGTCCACGATCACGTCGAGCCTCTTGGTGTAGCCACCCTCGGCGAACATGGAGGGCACGATGCCTTGCTCGATCAGGCCCTTCATGACCGCCTTCAGTGTGGGCCAGTAGAAGGTGCGGAAATCGGCGTCGGACATGAAACTGTCGGCGCCCTTGTGCAGCACGAAGACAATGAGCGGAGCGTCGGCCCGGTCGGCCTGGCGCACACACCAGTCTATGACCAAGGGCACGAGACGCTCGGACGCCTCCAGGATCTTGTCCGGCTGCCGGAAGCGGTCGATCATGATGCCCTTGGTGCCCCTGAGTGTATCGGCCAGTATGTCGTAGGGAGCCTTGGCCAGCCCCCCGGTGGAACGCGGTAGGCCCAGACGGGCGGCCGCGTCGACACCGGCCCCGCCGATGGCCGTTAGCCACTTGAGACACTCCTGAGCGGCCGCCGCCAGACGCTGTACGCTCTCCAGCACAGCAGGATCGGCAAAGGGAAGGATGCTGAAGAGCATGGTGGTGGCCTCCATCATCTCCCAGGCAGGGGCCAGCCCAGCCATGCCCTCGAAGGCCGTGCCGAAGCGGGGCAGTAGCGCCCGACGGAAGAACGTCTCCGGGTCGGCGATGAGCGCGTCGTACTCGTCCTCGGCCATGTAGACGCCTTCGACATACTGCCAGGGGGTCTCTTCGGACAGGTTGCCGCCCGGCCAGTCCACGAACTTCAGTCCGAGCAACTCGAAGACCCTGGCCGGTGCGACCGAAGTGGTCTGGAAGTCGGGCATGAAGTCTTCGTGGTACTTCTTGATGGCCGCGGCCGCCTTGTCGTAGTCGTACATGGCCTCCTTCTTGCTGAGGCCACTGTGCTTGCCCACGTAGTAGCCGGCCAGGTGGTGGCGGGTACGCGGGCCGGCTTCTTCAACTGGATGGCGTCGATGAGCAACTGGATGCGCTCCCCATGGGCCTGCCGCGCCTCGTCGCTCTGGAACTCGACCCCCCGTGCGTCGAGCCAGCGCTGGAAGCGACGTTGGCGGCGCTCCTGCCAATCCAACTTGTCCCAGTCGGTGAACATCGGATCCTGCGGGACGCCGGGTTTGGAGTCACCGTTGTTGTTCGTGCTCATGGTTCTTCTCGCTCTCTTGTCACGCGTGGACTGACTTCTTCTGCGCGTCGCTCTGGTCTCAACCCGAGCCATGCTATCATCCGGCACCCGCTGTCCGCGCACACGGCGGGAACCCCTAGTTGATGCAGAGGAAACCTCCGTCGTGCGGCATGACCACCCCGTTGAGGTGCGCCCCTTCGGGCGATGAGAAGAACACGCACAGGGCACCGATCTCCAGCGCTTCCCCGTAGCGCCGGTCCAGGATCCCCTGCTCGATCTTCTCCTGGTATTCCGGGGTGAGATGCGGCATCGAGGCGCGAATGGGTGGGCCCGGGCATGATGCAGTTGACGCGTATGTCGTACTCGGCGAACTCGATCGCCCAGGAGGCGGTGAGATGGTTGACGGCCGCCTTCGAGGCCACGTATCCCACCTGGGGCAGGACCTTGGAACCAGAACAACGCGCACCCCCGATGGAGGAGATGTTGATGATCGACCCACCCCTCCCGGCGGCCCGCATGGCCTTGGCCACCGCGTAGGTCATGTACACCGTGCCGTTCAGATTGACGTCCATCACCCGATGCCACTCGGGAAGGTCGGGGTCCATGTCGAGGAAGGCCTTGATGGCGGCGATGCCGGCGTTGTTGACCAGGACGTCGATGCCGTCCGAAGTGCGCCTCCACCGTTTCCACGGCCCGGCTCACCATCCCCCGATCCGTGACGTCGCACTCCACGAAGATGTGATCCCCGCCACGCTCGCGGAGCGCCTCGGCGGCCGCTCTTCCGCCGTCCGTGTCGATGTCCAGGATGGCGACGCTCGCCCCCCGCTCCGCGAAGGCCCGGCAGATGCCCCAGCCGATGCCGTTGCTCCCCCCGGTGACCACCACCGTCTTGCCGGAGACGTCCAGTGGTCGCGCCAGATCCGTGATGGGCAGGCTCATCGGCGCGCCGGGCCGCTGGTCGGACTCATCCGGCCTCCTCCCGGCCGTCGCTCATTCCTCCGCCAATTCCTGCTCGTAGGCCGCTCCCGGGCCGGACGAGAAGTGGAAGATGGGTCTCCTCACCTCGTGGATGACCAGGGGACAGTGGTACATGCCCTTGGGCACGAAGATGAGAGCACGTCTTCGTGAGCAGGAACTTCTCGTCCTCCAACCAGAGCTCGATCTCGCCCCCCAGGTCGTAGGGATCGCTGAAGTCGGTGCCGAAGAAGCCCAGGATCTCGTCGTAGTCGTGGCAGTGAGGCTCTGGTTCGGCGGTCTCGGGATAGACGTCGCTTCCCCCGGGCCACATCCACACCGCCTCGGTGTAGAGCGAGCCTTTGAGGACGTAGTCGTCCAGACTCAGTATCTTCCGATGCGACTTGGTGTCGGTGATCGACAGCGGGTCGACCCCGGGGGGCAGGGCCGCGTCCCGCGAGTCGCGCCGCCGTTCGCTCACGATGTACTTGCTGTGGTCGGTTGCCGACATACGTCATCGTCCTTCCTGCGGGTGGTGATCTAGAAGCGGTTAGCGGGCGCCGCGGCGCTCTCCATCCGGGAGATCGAAGAAGCTGTTCTCCCATCCCTCGGCGTAGGTCCCGGCGCCCAGCATGAGTGCCATCTCGATGAGGGGCCGACGCACTTCCTTCCAGATGAGAGGGCCATGGTCAAGCTCTCGGGGGATGTACGCACAGTGGGTGCCGTCGAACTCGAGCAGTTCGTCGCCGACGCCGAACTGGAGGGTGCCGCCGAGCTGTTCGGGATGGTCGGAATCGCTACCTATGTGGAACACGATCTCGTCATAGTTGTCGTGGCGCATCTTGGGGATGGAGGGCCGGGGGACATCCCAGATCCAGCCGAACTCCAGATAGTTGTCCACCACGCCGACCTGGGTGCGGCTGAGGTAGGTCATGGTGGGGTTCTGCCGGCCCTCGACGAATTCGGGGCCGGCCTCTCTCATGGGGCTGCGCACCACATACTGTTCGTAGTCGAACGCCTCCCTCTCGCCGGAGACGGCGCTCCCTTGCGCTGCGTCCGCGGCGGCCACAGGAGCCGGGCTCTCGCCGGAACCCAACACCATGGAGAGTTGTACGTGGGGCCGGTGGAACTCCCTCCACGTGATCGGCCCGTAGGGCGTGCCCTTGGGGATGAACACGGCGGTGGTGGTGTTGAAGACCACGGACTGGCCGCCGAGGACGAGTTCGATCGTGGCGCCCAGTTCCTGCGGCCTCGCCGAGTCCATGCCCACATGCAGCAGAAGCTGATCGTGATCCAAGACCCACGTGGTCTCCCCGGAGTCGGCCGCGGGAATCGCCGCGGACCCAGGCGAGACGGACGTGATTGCCGGCCCCGGGCACCTGCGCTTCGCTCAGCAGCGTGACCGGGAGACAAGGCCCCGCTCCAAGGCGTGAGCGAGCCCTTCTGCGTCTCAGGCCAGCGCACTGCGAATCTCTCAGATTCAGACTGACTCATGAAACCGCCCCTCTCGTGAGTCAGACTCCCGAAATGCTCGTTTCTCGGGCTCAAGCCGCTCTTAGGTGGTCCCTCACAGATCACGGGCCACCGCGAAAGCCATGCGCGGTGGCCTCCAACACGTTCCTGGGTATCCAGCAGTCGCCGATCTGGTGGAACTCGGGCGCGCAGAAGCGGAGCGCTTCAGCCTCGGCCTGCAGACGCCTGTTGACCGGTCGCGTACACCACGGAGTCGGCCGCGTAGAGCTTCCTGCTGCCCACCTCGGCGTCGGCGCGGACCACCTTGCTGAAGCTGTTCGACTGCAGCACCGCCGCCTGCACGGTCGGACACGCCGGCAGCGTGTAGACGCCGCCGACATACTCCCCCACCACCCCGTCCTGAGTGATCTCTGAAGCTCTGGTAGAGGTCAAGACATCGATCGCGTAGCGCTTCGATCTCCTTCATCAGAGCCAGACCCTGGACGGGATTACCGCCGTCGCTCAGAGTCTCCATCATCTCCATGATGGTCACCGGCGTCCCAGAGCCGGCGAGGTAGATGGCCAGCTCTATGCCCACCAGACCGCCGCCCAGCACAGACCACTGCCGCGCCCTCGTCGCCGGTCTTCTCCGGATGGAGGTAGGCTTCCTCGGCACCCAGGACGTTGCGCGCCGTCCATGCCCGGGATGCTGCGGAACGCACGGCCGGGCGCCCAGGGCCGCGATGATGGCGTCCGCCTCGACGGCCTCGGCCAGTTCCCTGCGTGACCGCGGTATCGAGCCGTACGTCTATCGTCGCCCGCTCGATCATCCGCGCCTGGTGGTCGAGGTACTGCAGAGAGGAGCCTCTTGAAGGGCACCTGGTCTTCGCAGCGAAGGACGCCGCCCAGACGGTCGGACTGCTCGCAGAGGATGACCTGGTGCCCGCGCTCCGCAGCCGTGAGGGCGGCCTGCATGCCGGCCACGCCACCGCCCACCACCAGACACGCGCTTCGGCCTGCCGGCCGGCAGCGCGTGCCGGACTTCCTGCTCGAAGCCTATCTCGGGGTTCACCGAGCAGCGGTACTGACGCTTGGTGGTGATACCGGCGAAGCACTCGAAGCAGCGGGTGCAGGGCCGGATCTCGTCAGCCCGGCCGGCCCGCGCCTTGCTGGGCAGGTCCGGGTCGGCCATCAGAGCGCGGGCGACGAGCACCACGTCGGCCTTGCCCGAGGCGATGATCTCCTCCATGAGCGCGGGGTCGCCCAGGGCGCCCACTGCCGCCACCGGAGTCCGGACATGCTTCTTGATCTCGGCGGCGAAGACCACGTTGGCCCCGTCGGGGAGGAACATGCTCGGATGCGTGACGGTGAAGGTCTCGGGGACCTCGTGGTTGCCGACCGACACGTGGATGAGGTCCACCTTGCCGTCGAGTTGCCTGGCGATGGCCACACCCTCATCGATGACCGTATCCGCCTTCGTGCCCCGTGGACCCGCTGATGCGGACGTCGATGGGATATGCCCGAGCCACACTTCTGCTTGATGCGCTCGACGATGCCGAGGAGGAAGCGGCAGCGGTTCTCGCGACTCCCGCCCCACTCGTCGGTCGCGATCGTTGACATTCGGGTCGAGGAACTGGTTGAGCAGCCAGCCGTGACCGGCGTGGACGGTCACCAGGCCGAAGCCGCAGAACTTGGCGTAGGCCGCGGCGTTCCCGTAGGCCTCGATGGTCGCCTCGATGACTTCGGCCGGCATGGCAGGAACGAAGTGCCCCAGCGCGTTCTCCCCGTCCACGGCGCCGTAGATCTGGTTGCCCTGCGCGGCCGAATGATAGGAGTTGGCCCCGCTGTGCTGCAGCTCGATGGCGGCCACCGCCCCGTGCCGGTTGATGGCCGAAGCCAGCCGGTAGATGGGAGGAAGCGCCGTCGGGTCGTCCAGATAGGTGTTGCTCAGCCCGATGCATCCCCGCCGACTGTCCGCCACAGCCGATCCCACATTCACCGTCGCCGCCCCTCCCACGGCCCTGCGCTCGTAGAAGGCGATGGTCTCGTCGAGAGGGTAGTTCCGCGAGGACAGATACTCATACCCTATGGGTGCGGCGAAGAGCCGGTTGCGAAAGACCGTGCCACCCAGGCGGATGGGCGCGAAGAGGTGAGGGTACTTACAGTGTACATGCGTCGTCTCGCTCCCTTCAGCGGCCATCCCAGGAGATGCGCATGCACTCGCTTCGACCCCCACGTCGGTGTTCTTCGGCCCGTCGGCGCTCTCCGCTTTGTAGATCTTGCAGAGGAGCGCCCGCAGCGGCCAGCCGCCGGTGACGGGATCGAACGCGTCGGGATCGTCGGCCGCGGTGAGCACGTTGCAGTTGGACTGCCACAGGCCGTGCAGCCAGGGTTCGCGCGCCGGCTGCTCAGGGAACCACCAATGGCTCTGGACGTTCACCACCCTGGGGTCGATCTCGTCGGTGAGGTGCGCCCGCTGCTGTATGACGCCCTTGCGCGTCTCCACGTAGACCCAGTCGCCCTCGCTGATGCCCAACTGCGCGGCGGTGCGCTCATTGATGTCCATGATGGGGTCGGGGTACTGCTCGCGGGTGCCGATGCCCAAGTGCCTGTTCTCGGAGTGGAACATGGGCCGGAAGTTGCCCCCCGTGATGAGGATGTAGGGGTACTCCTCCAGAAGTTCGGGGGTGCGCACCGGGCTCTCCGGAGGTTCCTCATAGAAGGGCAGCGGGTCGTAGCCCAGTCGCTCGAGCACGTTCGAATAGAGTTCGACCTTGCCCGAAGGGGTGGCAAAGCCCGTTGGCTTCCCGGTGCGCGGGTTGATGGTCGCGTACGTCCAAGGCTCGTCGCTGCGGACGAAGTATTCCTGCGTGGCGACTTCTTTGAACGTGCGGCCGAGAGGGGCCAGACGGTAGTCGGCCAACTCTTCTTCCGTCTCCCAGGGGAAGTACTCGCCGAACCCCAGTCGCTCAGCGAGTCCTCTCCAGACCAAGTAGTCGCCCCGCCGCTCGCCCCGGGGTTCTACAGCCGCCTCTCCGCAAGCGATGCTGGGGGCGAAGTCCTCGTGGGTGGCACACATGGGCTTTTCCAGCTTGCTGGCGATGGGAAGCACGTAGTCTGCCAGCAGCGCCGTCGGGGTCATGAAGTGTTCCATGACCACGTGCAGTTCGAGGTTCGGACTCTTGAGCGCCTTGTAGATGGTCTTGACGTCGCCGCCGTTCAGAAGGACGTTGCTCCCCCAGGTGATCATGGCCGTCACCGGGTAGGGGTCCTTTTCCAGCACCGCCTTCCATATCAGCGGCTGTACGGCGATGAAGTTGTGGGCCGCCGTGGGGAAGGGCACGCCGTAGGTCTCCTCGTGATATCTGTGCATGGCCTCGTAGCCCGGCCAACCCAGCAGCCTGAAGCGGTCGGACCCCAGCTGCTTCTTGCGCTGCCCGGGACTGACCTTCTCGGGAAGGGCGAGCATGGAATCGCGGATGCCCAGCTTCCCGTCGATGATCGGCCCGGGCCCCACGATCATCTCCCCCCCGCCAACGGCCAGGTTCCCCGTTATGGCCCTGAGGCAGATCCTCGTCTGCTCGACCCTGACGGAGTTGAGCCCCAGCATGTCGGTGGCGCTGCCCCAATGGAAGCCGGCCGGCCAGTTGGTGGAGTACATACGCGCCGACTCGCGGATCACGTCCGGCGAGACCCAGGTGATCTCGGCCACTCGTTCGGGGGTGTATTCGGCCGCCCGGGCACGCAACTCGTCGAAACCGAAGGTCCACTCATCCACGAAGGCGCAGTCGTACAGCCCCTCCTCGATGATCACGTTGATCCAAGCCATGAAGAGGGCGGTGTCGGTGCCGGGCCGAAGCTGCACCCAGATGTCCGCGAACCGGCCGGCCTCGGTCTTGCGCGGATCGACGACGATGAGCTTGAGGTCGCCATGGGCCATCCGCTTCTTGAGACGCTTGAAGTCGAGCGGCGCCGTGGCGCTGAGGTTACAGCCGTCGATGACGAGGCACTTGAGATCGGGCGGCTTCGGCCGCGAGTTGGTCATGCCCAGGAGGGCGTAGTTGAGGGCCACCGTGTTGCAGCGGCAGATGGTGCCGGCGCAGCCGATGTTGGTGGGGTTGCCGAAGAGGTTGAGAAAGCGGGTGCGGATGCCGTACATGTCGTTCCGGTAGGTGCCCTCGTGCAGAGCGAGGGTCTCGGCACCGTGCTGCTCCTTGAGGTCTGCGAGCTTGGCCGCTATCTCATCCAGCGCCTGGTCCCAGGAGATCCGCTCCCACTGGTTCTCGCCCCGCTCCCCCGTACGCTTGAGGGGATGGAGGAGCTGTTCGGAGTGATGCAGCCAGTTGGCGTGGTAGGGCATACGGTCGCTGCATCCGTGATTGGGGGTGGGATAGTCCGGATTGCCGCGCAGACCGACCAGTTCGCCATCCTTCACCGTGGCGATGAGCCCGCACTGATGGATGCAGCCCGGCGACGCCCAGCAGACGATCTTCTTCTCTTCGATGCCCATCGGCCCCGACTTTTCACTCATGACCGCCCCCCGCCGAGTCGTGTTGACGTGCTGCGCCGTTCGCAGGTGGACCTTGCGCAGCCGTCCTGTAAACTCCAGAGTGAGTTGGAGAGCCTCGTCCATCAGGAGGGCCGAGGGTAGTGGGTGCCGATAAGAAGCGGGTGGTCATAGTCGAGACCTTGCCGGCGCGGGCGGGCCGGTCGACGGTGGAGATGCCCGTTCGCGAGGGCATGACCCTGAACGAACTCCTGGACGCGCTCGACATCCCCGGCGACACGGAAGCGATCATAGTCAATGGTGTGCATGTGAGGCCGGACCGGGTCCTGCAAGACGGTGACCATGTGCTGATCATCCCGTTCATGTCGGGTGGTTGATGTCTTCGCTGAGCCATCCTTCTCTCAGTAGGATGCTCCTCATTCAGAAATCGCTCATGGGCCAGTCGGCGACGTGGATCTGCTCGGAGTCGGTGACAGGACGCTCCCAGTCGAAGGCGCCCCGCAGCAACTCGCCACCGAGGAAGACGGCATACTCCGGCTTGAGGCCCTGCGCCTCGCACACGAGCTCGTAGAGACTGCCACCGCGGTCCTTCAAGGTCACCGACTGGAATACGTCACCCACGGTTACGATGGGCTTATCGACATGTATCTCTCGGGCGCGCCAGCCCACCTCGCCGGCCACGTCGCCGGACATCATGTTCAGAATCGCTCTCATGCGTTCCGCCCCTCTTGGTGCATGGCCAGATCGCCGAGGTTCAGGTCGGTGTCGACCGTGACCCCGGCGAGCTCGATCGAAACGTAGCCTTCCTTCTGGATGGTGACGTCGTAGAGGCCCGTCTCCAAGCCATCCACCAGGAAGTCACCGAACTCGTCGGTGCGCACCGTCGCCGGCGCCTGCGACCCGTCTTCCAAGTGCTTGAGGGTGACCAGGGCCTGCTCGACCACCTCATCGGCTTCGGGGTCGTAGACGGTAGCCCCGATGAACGTCCGGGGCAGGCCGATGTAATAGACGCGCGGACCGGTCGCCAGGTCGGGGCGAAGCAGTTCCGCTGCGGCGATCGCCTCGGCCAATTCCTCTTCTTCACCGAAGGAGATGGCCCCGGTGGGGCAGACTTCGGAGCAGCGGGTCTCGGCCCAGCCCTTGTCCAACAGATGGGCGCAGAACGTGCATTTCTGCGCGATCTTGAGGTCTTCGTTGAAATAGATGACGCCCTCGTACGGGCAGCTCTCCACGCAGTTGTGGCTGCCCTTGCAGACCAGGGGATCGATGATCACGGCTCCGTCCGGCCGCCTGTAGATGGCCTTCTCGGGGCAGGCCGCCACGCAGGGCGCATCATCGCAGTGCTGGCAGATGGCGTGTTCGTAGGCCACCTTGACCTTCGGCACCTGGCCGCGCACGCGGTCGGTGACCCTATGCCAGAACTGGCCCGTCAGCGGCTGCGGCTTGGCGATGGGCGACCAGTCGTTGCCACAGTGCTCGTCCTTGCAGGCTATCTGGCAGTTGTGGCAACCGTTGCACTTCGTGATGTCGATCACCATCACCTTGCCCATCTCAGCCACCCCTTTCCAGCGTCCGCTCCAGTCGCAGACCCGCGTCGGCGCGATAGGGCCTATTGAAGGCCTCCGGATAGGCCCTGCGCAGCCCGTCCAGATCGGCCCGCTCGACTTCCACCAGGAAGCCGCTACACACCATGCCCGTCGCGTTCTTGGAGGTGATGTTGTGCGGCGTGATGGTGTTGATTGCTCCGCCTCTGTCCAGTTCTCCCGGCACGATGGGATCCCAGCGCGCACCGTGGTCGATGTACGCGGCCCCGGGCCTGATCCTCTGCGTGACCCAAGCCCCGGCCAGCACCGCACCCCGTTCATTGAAGATCTTCACGACGTCACCGTCGACGATGCCGCGGGGTTCGGCGTCGCTGGGATGGATCCACAGCGGCTCGTAGGCGTAGCCATCCGGCCCCTTCACCTTGCAGGTATGGATCTCGCGCAGCCAGGTCATGTCGTCGTGCTGGGAGTGCACCCGCCACTTGGGATGGTTGCTGATCACGAGGAGGGGATACTTATCGGCCCGTTCGCCGCCCCGGCACTCCTGGTGGGACTCTCCGTTGCCGATCCATTTCGGCACAGGAGGCCGCTCGTCGTCGTCCGGGAAGTGCTGGGCAAGCCGCTCGGAGTAGAACTCGATCTTCCCGCTGGGCGTGCTCAGCGGATTGTTCTCGGGATCGTCGCAGAAGGAGGCCATGCCGGCTTTGTGTTCCTTCCAGCTGTGATCATGCGGGATGACGTAGTAACCCTTCTCTTTCAACTCCTCGAAGCTGATGTCTCCGGCGGCTCCGGAGTGTTCCCAACCCACCTTGATCCACTCCTCGACGCTCCTGCCCTGTGTGTACTCCTCGAGAAGGTCGAAGCGCTCGGCGATGGCGCACACGATCTCGTAGTCGCTCTTGGACTCTCCTCGCGGCTCCACGGCCCTAGGTTCGTAGAAGAGACAGGAGAAGGCGGCGCTCTGGGATTCACAACCGATGTCGTCGCACTCGAGGACGGTCAACGACGGTAGGACCAGATCGGCAAGCTGGCAGTCGTTCTCCATCCAGGGGTGCTGGGCCAGGACGAACTCTATCTGTGGGCTCTGCAAGGCGCGCACGAAGGAGTTGGTGTCGTTCCAGCAGGTCACCCACGAGGGGCTGTCGGTCCAGATCATATGGACCTCGGTGCCGCCTTCGCGCGGGTATGTGTACTTGATGAACTGCTGGTCCACCGAATCTCGCGACAGGGTGGTGCCGTACCAGCTGATGGGGGCATCCAGGATGGCGTCGGGGATCATGTCCTTGGGTATGAACTGGGGCGGCGTGTCGGTGTAGGCCCAACCTCTGCTCGCGGCCAATACGACCGGCACATACTTGGGCCAGGGCAGCGGGATGTTGGACTTCTTGTTGTACAGACCCCACTCGATCATCTTGAACTGATGCCGGCCGGGCTTGCCCACGCCCTGCATGGCCAGAAGCAACGCCTGCAGCCTGGCCGGCTCGGTGGAGTACGGTCCCCTCACCGCAGGGCCGCCGTTGCCGATGGCCACCGAGACCGTCTTCTTGGCCCAGTAGCGGGCCAGCGCCTTGATGGTGTAGGAGGGCACACCGGTGATCTCCGCCGCCCACGTGGTCGTCTTGGGAACGCCGTCCTCGACGCCGAGGACGTAGTCACGGAACTTCTCGAAGCCCACGGCGTGGGTCTTCACGTAGTCGTGATCGTAGGTGCCTTCGCTGATCCAGACATGAGCGATGGCCAGGTAGAGAGCCGCGTCGGTATTGGGGAGCACGGGGACCCATTTGTCGGCATGCACGGCGTTGCCATAGTTGCAGTCGGGCGCGATATAGATCTGCTTGATACCCAGGTCCGTCCACCAGTAGCTGAGCCGGCTGGCCAGTTGCCCGTTGAAGCCCCAAGGCGTCGTCTCGGGGTCGCAGCCCCAGAACAGGATGCCGTCACAGTTCTGAGCCACATCCCACATGACGTTGGTGACCGGGGTCATCTGCCCCAGGTTCTCGCAGCCCCACACGTGTTTCGCGCCCCAGTACCAGCCTTCCCAACTGTCGGTGTTGCGGGTCTGCAAGGTATAGCCGCCCAGAAGGCGCAAGAGACGCCGGTGACAACCGTGGGCGGAGTGGACCACCTTGGTCTCCGCGTGACCGTCGGACTGAGAGAGGATGGCCTCCATGCCGTACTTCTCTTTGACCCTGTTGATCTCGGCCACCACGATGTCGAGCGCTTCATCCCAGGAGATGCGCTCGTACTTGCTGACGCCGCGGTTCTGCGGGTTGCGCTCCCCGTTCGGGTCCCAATCGACCCTCTTCAACGGATAGAGCACCCGGTTGGGCGAGTAGACCCGGTTCTTGTAGCCCAGGCTGAGAGGCGGTATCGATGAGGTCAAGAAGGGCGAGAACGTCTTGCCCCGGGCCTCAATCGTCCAAGGCTCGAGTCCGGGGTACTTCTCGTCGTACTGGAGCGGGCGGATGCGAATGATCTTGCCTTCCTTGCACTCCACGCGTACGCTGTTCGAATCCGCCGCGATGCCTATGAAACAGAGTCCGCGGTAGACCGTCCGTTCCCCTTGACCCCCCCGTAGCTCTTGCGACATCCTTCCACCCCTCTCGGGAGCGGTACCAGCCCACAGGCAGGCAGCGCTCTCACTCGTATTGGCCGACCAACTCCTCCAGGCCGTATCTCTGCAGTGTCTCTGGCAGAGGTCTGCCTGTCTCGACATCCCAGCCCATCTGCTCGTAGTAGTTGTCGCGTATGGCATCCCAATGCTCGCGGATGCCGATGCCCGCTGCCGGCCCGTCGACCGGAGTGGAGCCGTAGCGCACTGACGGCGCCTCCATCTCCTTCGTAAGACCGTGGCGGAAGTTGAACATCCTCATGAGGTTGACGATGCGCAGCCCCATCTCTTTCGCGCTCTCCACGTCCCAATCCCAGCCCGTGGCCGCATTGATGCATTCCAGGGTCATGGCGAGGTTCGGCGTGCACAGGCGGCAGATGCCCAGGGAGTCCTCCACGTTCCTTCCCCCGTTCAGCAGGGCGTTCATGGTGGACATGGCTATGGGATCGAAACGGTCCTTCACCCTCTCCAGACCCAGGTTGGGAGGCGTGAAGAGATGGCCGCTGGTCTCGATGGTGCCCGTGTTGGAGAGACAGGTGTCGATGAACTCCAACCAGTGACCCCTATGGTCGTGGCCGCGCGGCGTGGCCCCCTTCATGGTGTAGACGCAGCAGTCCTGCGCTTCTCCACCCACCCGTTCGGCCGAGCGCTTGGTGCCCTCGGCGAAGAGATCGCCGCAACCCTCACGATGCGCGATCTTCCTGAGCATGATGTCGACGGCCTCGGCGTCACCCCACGTCAGATCCACCCCGTCGAGGTCGGCCTTGGTCAGGTACCCCTTCTCGTAGCACTCCATGAGCCAGGCGATCATGTAGCCCGCTTCGTTGATGTCGAATCCCAGTCGGTCCACCACGTTGGCCAGATACACGGTGGAGGCAGGCTCGGTCATCCCGATCAGCGGCCCCATCTCGGCCGTCCCCTCGTACTCGGGTTCCTCACCCACGAAACCGGTATAGGGTCCCTCGGTGATCTCCATGATGCGGCAGTGGGCGACGCTGCAGGCCCAGCAGGAGGAGGGTTTGGACTTGAAATGGTCGCGCATGTACTCGGGAACGTATTTGTTGCCCTCGGGGAACACGTTGGTGGTGTAGTTCCTCATGGGGACAGCTCCCATGGCGGCCAGTGGGACCAAGCCGGCGTTCGTTCCGAACTTCAGCAGTCCCGGGTCGACCTCCTTGGTGAACGCGGCCAACTTCTTGGCCGTGGCCACCAGACGCGCCGGGTCCACCACCCTGGGCACGACATTGCCCTTGACCGCGGAGATGCACTTGATCTTCTTGGAGCCCATGACGGCACCCACTCCGTTGTGAGCCGCCACATGGCCTCGATCGCCCACGAGGGCGGAGAAACGCACGAGGTTCTCGCCCGCCGGGCCGATGCTGAACACGCTGCAGCGGGCGCCGACCTCCTCCTTCACCGCGTCCTCGGTCTCCCATGTGTCGAGGCCGACGAGATTCTCGGCGTCCAGCAATTTGACGGTGCCGTCCTCGATGTGCAGACGGGTCCACCTGTCGGCGGAGCCCTGCACGATCACGCCGTCGATGCCGTTGAACCTCATGAAGGCGCCCATGAAGCCGTTGGCCTGGGAAGTACCGGCCATGTTGGTGCAGGCTCCCAACGTGGTCACCGAGAAGGTGCCCGAGCCACAGACCCTGGTCCCGGCCAGCGGCCCGGTGAAGAAGGTGATGCGGTTCTCGGGGTCCGACCACCCCACGCCCGCCGGGACTTCCTCCCAAAGATACTTGGTGGCCAGACCCGTGCCGCCGACGTACTCGGCCGTCGTCTCGGCGTCGATCAGTTCTTCGCTCACCGCGCCGCTGGTCAGGTCGACGCGGACGATGCGCAATGTGTAGGGTTCTTCAGGCATGGTGCTCCCTTCTTTCACTCTGACTCCGGCCCGGTGGTCCGGGCCATCTCAGCTGGCTCCCCCGGAGAGGTTCACGTCTTCGCCGGTGATGTACTTGGCTTGATCGGACACCAGGAACGACACCAAGTCCGCCACGTCCTGCGGGGTCCCCAGGCGCCCCAGTGGGATGGGCGGCGGCCCGGCATTGCCGGCGGGGCCGGCCGGCGGGGTCTTCATCGATTCCTCCACGCTGATGCCGCGCGCTTCCGCCTGCTTGATGAGGCTGTCGTCGCGGAAGTTGGTCTCGAAGCCTCCGGGGTTGACAGCATTGACGTTGATCTTGTAGGGCGCCAGTTCGCGGGCCAAGGTCTTCATCAAGCCCAACACCCCATGTTTCGAGGCGCAATAGCCGGCGCCCCCGGGATACGGTCCCACTCCCGCCATAGAGGAGATGAGAACGATCTTCCTACCCTCGCCCTCGGGGATCATCTGTCTGGCGACCGCCTTGGAGATCAGGAAGGCACCCGTGAGATTGACGTCAACGAGCATCCGCCACGTGTCCTCCTCCAACTCCACCACGGGTACGGGTACGGGACCACGAATACCCACGCAATGGACGAGGATGTCGATTGGGCCCAGCGTCTCCCTTGTGCGGGCCACCATGGCATCGACGTCGGCGCTCACGCTCACGTCGCCGGTGATGGCCAGACCCCGCCGGCCCTGCTCCTTGATCTCGCCCACCACGGCGTCCAGGCCGGTCCAGTCCTCATCGCCCGGCCAGATGCTTTTGGGCGCGGCGAACTTATCCACCACGGCCACGTCGGCACCGTCCGCGGCCAACTGCACGGCTATGGCGCGACCCATGCTCCTCTTGGCCGCCGCTCCGGTGACTAGGGCCACCTTCCCCCGCAGATCGTTCACAGCAATCCCCTCTCGCGCAGGTAGGCCTCGATGTTGAACGTGGCCTGTTGCGACAGCAGGGGCTGTCCCCCGGCCACCCAAAGGGTCTGTCCGGTGACATAGCTGGAGAGATCGGAAGACAGGAACAGCGCCGCCCCGGCGATGTCCTCCGGTGTGCCCACGCGCCCCAGAGGCACCTCTCTCTTCGACACGGCATCGAAGAAAGCCTCGCGCTCCGGCCCGGGGGGCATGAGCGAATCCCAGAAGGGCGTGGCGATGGGACCCGGCACGATGGTGTTCACGCAGATGTTGAGGGGAGCCAGTTCGAAGGCCAGGTTGAGCGTGAGTCCCAGCACACCGGCCTTGGCCGCATGGTAGTGGAGCACGGGTACCACCGGGTTCAGCGCTCCCGACGAAGAGATATTGACGATCTTCCCGTAGCTCTTCTCTTTCATGGTGGGGAGCACGGCTTCGCTCACCAGCCAGGGGCCTTTGAGGTTGATGCCGACGACTCTGTCCCATTCCTCTTCGCTGATGGTCCCGGTGCCACCGGCCGCGTGAGTGCCCATGACCCCACCGGCGCAGTTGATGAGTATGTCGATGGTGCCGAACCCGGCCAGCGTGCCCTCCACCATCTCCCGGATCTCGGCACTCTTGGTGATATCCGTCCGGAAGGCCAGTGCCTTGCCTCCCACCGCCCGCACTTCCTCGACTACACTCTCGGCACCCGCCAGGTCCAGGTCGCAAAGGACGACGCTGCATCCCTCCTCGGCGAACTTGAGGGCGATGCCTCGGCCCATGCCTTTGGCCCCACCCGTGATGATCGCCACCTTGTTCTCAAGCAACATCAGTCGGCTCCCCGTTCCGTAGGATCAGTTGCGCGCACGTGCGTTTGCGTAGACACCACATCGCCCAGACCCAAGGCGATGATGCGCTCCTCAGCGATCGCCCCCGTCTGGGCGTCAAAACCCATGGCTTCATAGAACTGCCGTTTCAGACCTTCCGCATCGACTGTGACACCCTTCAGCCCCCCGGCCTCCAAGCGGAGGATTGCCCCGGGCCCTCTCCGGCAACTGGAAATCGCCCGGCGTGAAACCCTCGCGCAGGTTGAAGGCGTGCAGGAGGGTGGTGATGCGGTCGCCGGTCTCTCTGATCTCGTCGTAGTCAAGGTCCCAACCGGTGATGGCCCGCATGCAGCCCACGAAGTCCAGAGGCATGCTGTCGATGCCGAAGAGACAGGCCCCGGAAGTATTGACCCAGTGTTGCCAGCCGGCGAGTATGGCATGATATTTGCCCTTGTCGGTGGGATCGTACGGGTCGAGCTTGAAGGGCACGCCCAGGCCCGTGTAGGCGATCTCGTTAACGCCACCGTGCTCCGGGAAGGCCGTCCCGCCTCGCGTGTGCCTGCCTGGCGTGGCGTCGGAGATGTAGGTCGCGCCCCAGCCGGGGAAGCAGCGGGGATCGTGCATGGCCAGCATCTCGCCGCCCGTGTGCATGGCCAGACTCGGGGCCTCCCCGCCGATCTTCTCGGCGGCCCATTTGGCTCCGTCGGCGAGAAGATCGCCGATGCCCTCGCGCCGGCACATCTTCTCGAGCACGGCCACGTGGGCGTCGCTGTTGCCCCAGGTCAACTCCAAGCCATCGGTATCGCCTCTGGAGAGCAGATGCCGTTCTCGTAGCAATCGATGGCGAAGGCGATCGTGGCCCCCGCCGAGATGGTGTCCAGCCCGTGCAGGTTGCACAGTTCGTTCAGGTAGATGAGGGACTCCGTGTTGTCGTTCAGGCACATGGGACCGAAGGCGGCCAGGGTCTCGTACTCGGGCTTGTGCGAACGACGGACCGGGTACTTGCCCTCTCCCACCGTGAGCTCTGAGCCGCAGGCGACCGGACAGCCCGTGCAGGCGTAGCTCTTCTCGATGTACTTGGCCATACCGTCCCAGGCGACCGAACCCCATTTCTCCTCCGGGAAGTCCTCCTCGGTGTTGCCGCCCCAGTTCTTGATGGGCACGTCATGGTCATGCATGTGCATGACCATGGCCCCGGGCGTGCCGCCGTGACTGAGGCCGTAGAACATGCCCGACGGGTTCTCCTTGGTCTGCTTGAGCATCTCCTTCATCAAGGAGCGGATGGTGGGCTTGTCCAGGATCTCCGGCCGCAGGGAGCCGGTGCAGGCCACGGCCTTAAGGTTCTTCGACCCCATGACCGCGCCCAGACCGGACCGCGCTGCGGCCCTGCCCCGGTCGTTCATGACGGCCGCGATACGCGCCATACGCTCGCCGCCCTGGCCGATGACCGCCACCTTGAGCTTGCCGTTGCCGTTCTCATGCCGGATGAGTTCTTCGCTGACGGTCGTGTCCTTGCCCCACAGATGGCGGGCGTCCTTGATCTCCACCTTGCCGTCGACGACAAGCAGGTATACGGGATGCTCCGCCCTGCCCTCGAAGAAGACGATGTCGTAGCCCGCCGCTTTGAAAGCGTTGGCGAAATCGCCCCCGCAGTTCGCATCGCCCCAGTAGCCCGTCAGGGGAGACTTGCCCATGGTGGAGAAGCGGCAGGTGGAGTAGACCCCGGAAAGGGTAAGCGGTCCCGTGCCAATACCGAATATGTTGTCAGGACCGAGAGGATCGACGCCCGGCTTCATGCGCTCCATGACGACGCGCGCCCCTATGCCGTACCCGCCCACGAAGTGGCGGGCCGTCGCCTCCGACAACTCCTCTTCGTGGAACGCGCTGTTCGTCAGGTCGACGAACAGCAGCTTGCCCATGTAGCCGAAGGAAGCCTTCCCGCCGGCGGCGTTCCCCGTGGCGGCGCCCATGGTCACACTTCCCTGGCCGTCCGCAGGCCGGTCCCGATCGCGTCGGCGATGAGACCCGGCTGGTTGCAGTCGCCGATGGCATAGACCTCGGCCACCTTCTCCTGCAACCTCGGCAGCAGGTCGGCGTTGGAGGTGAGCGGCAGCGCGGAGACGAAAGTGTCGGCCTGTAGCGTGCGCTCGACGCCGTCCCTGTCGATGAAAGTGAGACCTTTGTCGGTGATCTCCAAGTACTCTTTCACCCCGGTGACCATGCCCACACCCTTAGCCTCGAACCAGGTCATGAGATTGCCCAGAACAGCGTCGATCATCCCTTCACCCAACAGGTCGGCCTGCTCAACGATGGTGACGTTACGACCCCGTTTGACCAGAAACTCGGCCAGTTCGCAACCCTGCAGCGCGCCACCTATCACCACGACGTTCTTGCCGAGAGGCATGTAGAGCCTAGTGAGCCGCCGGAGGGTGTAAGGCGAAGTGATGCGGATGGCCAGCTTGAGCTTCTTGTGGAGATCGGCGCCGCTCACCACGTTGGGCCGATCGATACCCTTGATGGGTGGGATGGTGGCGCTGGCCCCGGTGGCCAGGAAGACCACGTCGGGATGAAGTTGCCGGATGGTGTCCATGTCGGCTTCCGTGCCCGTGATCACGGTCACGCCCAGTTTGTGCAACTGGCGCTCCAGATACTGGTAGATGAGAGGCACGTCCTCAGGATGCGGTCCCTTGACGATGGCGGCGATGGGCAGGAGTCCGCCCAGTTTGGGGGCCTTCTCGTACAGGGTCACGTCGTGGCCGCGGATGGCGGAGACACGAGCCGCCTCCATGCCACCCGGACCGCCCCCTATGACGACCACTTTCTTCTTCTTCTCGGCCCTCTCGACGTCGGTGTAGGGCGTGCCCAGAAGAGCGTTGATACGACAGCGTTTGGTACCCAGGCAGTTTTCGCACCCGGTGCAGGGAGCGATGTCTTCCAGGCGTCCCTCACGCAACTTGTTCACGTAGTCAGGATCGGCGTGCAGACGACGGGTCATGCCGATGAAGTCCACAGCGCCCGCCTCGAGGAGCCGCTCGCCGAAGTCGGCGTCGAGTCGCCCCACCACGGTGACGGGGATGGAGACCTCCTGCTTGATGCCTGCAGCCAGCACGGTGTTCGCGCCCACGCCCTGCTCCTTGGCGTAGTACTCCTTGGGGAAGTTCTTCAAGGGGATGGGCGGCTCGGGGTAGAACAGTAGGTCGGTGAGGTAACCGGGTACGTGATAGCCCAGCCAGTGACTCCTCACCATGATGGCATCGGCCCCCGCCTTTTCCAGCCAGCGGGCGTTCTCGCGGGCCAGTTGTGCCGTCAGCATCTGGTCGTCTTCGAAGCCCAGGACCTGCCCCACTTCCAGCCCGTTGATGATGATGGTGCAGGCGAAGCCCTTGCCGCAGCGGCGCTTGATCTCGGCTATCACCTGGCCGGGGAAGCGCGAACGGTTCTCGCTGTTGCCGCCGTAGAGGTCGGTGCGACGGTTCCAGAAGGGCGAGAGGAAGTTGTGCAGCAGATGGCTGCTGGCAGCATTGACGTCGACCCCGTCGAAACCCGCCTTCTTGGCCCGCTCGGCCGCGGCGGCAAACTTGTCCACCAAGCCCTCGATCTCGGGGATGGTGAGCTCACGCGGCACCTCGTTGTGGAAGTCGGTCACGCAGGGAACCGACACCGGCGAGGCTCCCAGAGGCGGCCCGGCAAACACCTGGTTCGGTTCAATGTGCGCCAGGTTGGCCTGCCAGGGCCCGTCGTGGTTCATCTGCATGAAGGTGGGGCAGCCATGCTTGTGCATGACGTCCACCAGCTCCTTCATGCCCTCGATGAAACGGTCGTCGTCCATGCGGTACCGCATGCGCCACCGCGCTCCGGCCGGATAGTCGATGGTGGGCGACTCGACTATGATGAGACCGGTGCCACCCCGAGCCATGCGCTCGTAGAAGGCCAGCATCTCCGGGCGCATGTGCGTGTCGTCTTCGTGCCACATGAGCATGCCGGCGCCGGTCTTCAGGATGCGGTTGCGGGTGGTCACCGGGCCGATACGGCCCGGCTGGAGGAGTCGCTCATACTTGCTGCTGTCGGACACCTATGTCCCCCTTCTCGCTATTGCTTGTTCCACTTGCTTGCGTCCACAGAGTAGCCGGCATCCACATCGGGAGGTGATGCCTCCCAGAAGAAGCGGATGGTCTTGATCTTGAGCTTGCCCTCTGCGTCGAGGATGAGTTCGTACAGCGGGAGGTAGTGCTTCTGCACCTTGACCTCGTCGGTGGCCGTATCGTAGATGGTTGCCTGCAGGAAGGTCACCGACACCATCCGCTCCTCGTCCACGTAGACATCCTCCACCACGAAGCGCTCGTAGTCCTCGGGATGTCCGGTAAGCATGTCATAGAATTCCTGTCGGCTGGTTATGGCGTTATCAGGCCCGCCAAAGACCGACATGTAGGGGATGAAGGTCAGGTCGGAAGCGAAGTACTCGTCCATGTGGTGGACCGTTTCTGCGGACTGCGCGTAGTCGTTGTATGTCGCGAAGTAGTCGTTCATCCACTTGACGATCTCGTCTCGGGTCGGCTTCATGCCTGCTCGTCCTCCCTTTCGCAGCGTGCCGTCTGCCTGACGTCCCTGCCTACTGCCGCTTCCAGTCCCTCTCGAAGACATCGTCGATCTCAAGGGCCCCTTCCGGGAGGATCTCCCAGAAGAAGTCGAGCCTCTCGATCTTCATCTTGCCCTCCTCCTCGATGAGCGGATAACGGGCGAGATAGCGCTTAGTGAGCAATATCTCCTGCGTGTCGCGGTCGATGAGATCCGTCTTGATCTGAGCCACGAAAGTCTGGCGCCTCTCGTCGATCACGAGATCTTCCGGGGTGAGCCTCTCGATACCGGAGGGATGCGAGGTCAGCACCTTGTACCACTCGTCCCGGCCGGCCACCTTGCCCACGTAGGCGATGAACGGGTTGAAGACGAAGTCCTTCGCGAAGTATTCGTCCATGCGGTGGATCTCCGCGGGATCCTGACCGTACGTGTTGAAGGTCGCGAAGTACTCGTCTATCCACCGCGCGAGCTCGTCGTATGTCATCTTCATCTGGCTGGTTCCCCTCTCGGCTGCAGGTACTAGAAGAGCTTCTCGTATGCAGGGTCGTTGGCCGCTTCGAACATGAAGATGGGCGTGTCGATCCTCTTGAGAGTCACAGGGCAGTGCTCGACGCCCTTGGGTACGAAGATCAGGCAGGTCTTGGTGATGGTGTGCCTCTCTCCCCCCATCAGGAACTCTATCTCACCCCCCAGTTCACGGGGATAGTTCCTGTTCGTGCCGCCGAAGCCGATGACCTCATCGAAGTCGTGGGTATGGGGGATCTCGATATCGACCGGCTTGCCGCCCGGGAGACCCCATAGGATCTCGCAGCCGACGAAGAGCGAGCAGCCGGGAACGATGGCATCCATGATGCCAAGCAGCATGGTCCTGTCCAGGATCTTGCCCTCCTGTGACCTGATCGTCCATGGCCTGGACCATCTCGGCGGGCATGGGCGGCATGAGGTCCTCGGTCAGAAAGTACTTGCCGTACTTCGACTCGCTCATCGTCTCCCCTCCCTCCTGATCCATCTTCTCCTGGTGACCACCGGGGTCAGCCTCGGCCAGACTGCCCGCCCCCAGCATGATGGTCATCTCCAGATGCGGCTTCGAGAACGACTTCCAGGTCAGCGGACCGTGTTTGACTCCCTTGGGAACGAAGACCGAACAGGTCTTGGTGAGGACGAGCGCCTCCCCGTCCACGACGAACTCTATCTCGGCCCCCAAGTCCTCGGGGTCGTCCGAGTCGGTGCCGATGTGCAGGACAATCTCGTCGTATTCATGAGTGTGCTCGAGGATGTGGGTGGCAGGATCGGGCATGGCCAAGATCCAACCACACTCGATGTAGTTGTCCGACCCGGGAATGAGGTTGTTGCTCATCAAGGTCATGGCGGGTATGCGTCCGGCCACCTCGATGGCCGGCACGATCTCGTAGGCCGGACTGCTCACAAAGTATTTCTGCGCATCAGATCCCGACATGCTGCTGCGTCCTTTCCTGTGGGTCGTCTCCCCCAGCGTCGTGGCCATCGCCGCTCCGTAGGGGCGTAACGTACTTCTGCAACAGGTCCAGTGCCTTGACCGGCTCGCTCTGAGCGAGGAGGCCCAGGGCGAAGAGGATGTAGTGAGAGTCGAGCAGCATGCGCGGTGCTTTGGGCTTGAGTACCGTGGGACGACCGGGCTCGAACACGGCACCCGAGAGCACCCCGACCGGATCGGTCGAGAAGGAGATGGGGCCGCCCGCACCCAGCAACCACTGCACCTGGGTGAGGTCTTTGCCCCGCTGCAGCCACACCTCTCCGTTGGGGGTCACCACGGACTTGAGTGAGCCCACGTGACGGTCCACGGCCGAGCGCACGGCCACCCCCGCCAGCAGCAGGTGACAGGCGACCTGCTCCTCGCCGCGGGGCACGCTGTTCTCGGCGCACATGGCCGCGACCGCCTCAGCGAAGCCCGGCGGCACCTCTTCCAATTCCACGATCGCCCTGAGAGTGTCGAGGTTGTGGAACAGACCGAGGTCTCCCTCGACCGTGCGCTTCGCATACGGTTCGGGCAAGCCCACGAAATTGACGGTCCCGCTCGTGGGCGCTCCCTTGGCGACCGAGTAGACATCGGTGGTAGCTCCGCCGACGTCCACCAGCAGCACCTCGCCCAGTCCCGGCCACCCGGCCGTGCCATCCGCGAGCAGCTTCGCGGCCTCGAGGACGGCCGCCGGCGTGGGCATGATCACGTCGGCGATCATGCCCCGAGCGCGACCGATGCCCTTGGCTTCAGTGATGCGCGCGATGAAAAGGTCGCGTATCTTGCGGTTGGCCGCCTCCACCTCCAGCACGCCGATCTCGGGCATGACGTTGGAGGTGTAGATGACATTCTTGTCCGAGCCGGCGAGGAGGGCCTCGACCTCGTCGTAGGCCGACTTGTTGCCGGCCACGATGACGTTGGTCACGCCGGACCCTGATTTGGCGAGCATGGCGGCGTTGTGGACGATGACCTTCCGGTTGCCGCCGTCGGTGCCTCCGGTGAGAAGGACGATATCCGGAGCCATGTCCTGGATCTCACGGAGTTCAGCCTCGGTCAGTTCGAAAGAGAAGGAGCCGACGATCTTGGCCCCCGCGCCCAGGGCCGCTCTGCGGCCCGCTTCGGTGGTGTACTCCGGCACCAGCCCCACACAAACGACCTTGAGTCCACCGGCCGCACTGCTGCAGGCCAGAGTGTTCCGTCGCTCGGCCTCCCCGAAGGTGACGCTCTCGGCCAGGAGCGAGAAGGCCTCTTCCAACCCGACGGTAATGTCACGGTCAACGGTCGAGGGTACCTGCACCCGGCCCAGCAGTTCCCCGGCCTCCAGGTCGAAGGCCACCAGTTTGGTGAAGGTACTGCCGAAGTCGACGAAGAGCCGGGTGTCCCCCACGATTATCGCTCTACCTACGCGGCTCGAGTACCGGACCTCACGGGCGCTCGGCTCGTTTTCGACTGAGATCGGCCTTCAGATCCTTGATCCCCTCCCGGACGTCGGTCTCGGGCGGATAGACCCGGTCGAAACCCATGCGCTTGAACTTGGCCTCGTCCTCTGCGAAGTTGCGCCGGGACACGCCCAGGATGCCGCCCACGTACAGGAGGATGTCCTCCAAGCCCGCCTCCGTGCACTTGTCACGAAAGCCTTCCAGGTCCAGTTCGGCCATGCCGTAGAGGGAACTGATCATCATGGCGTCGGCCGCCGTCTCCTGCGCGGCCATGATGAACTCTTCAGCGGGAGTCTGGGCGCCCAGTTCCACGACCTTGAAGCCGGCCTCGCGCAGAGCGCGCGAGATCACCTTCGTCCCGATGACGTGAGCGTCGACTCCGATGGTCCCCGTGATGACGCAGGCTGACTGGTCCTCCATCTGTCCCCCTCTGGCTCGTCGACGGTCGGCGTTTCGTGACTGCTGCCGTAGCTAGACGGCGATGTCGCAGGTGAGTCCGCGGGTCTCCAGGATCTTGCAGGCGGCCTGCATGAACTCCTGTGAGGGCGTCTCGGCACCCGGCCAGTTCGTAGTCCAATCCCAGCATGGCGTACTTCTGCTGCCCGTAGCGATGGTAGGGCAGTAGATGCACGGTGGCCCCCGGCACATGGGTAGCCACCATCTCTGCGATATCGGATACGGCATCACTGGTGTCGTTGAAACCGGGTATGACCGGCACACGCACGACCAGAGGGATGCCGCTGGCGGCTACCTCAGCGAAGTTGCGGAGGATGGTCTCGTTGGTGCGCCCGGTCTCGGCCCGATGGATGCTCGGATCGATGTGCTTGATGTCGAAGTAGACCAGGTCCACATACGGCAGCAGTCTGCGCAGTGCTTCCGTATCGCCCAATCCCGAGGTATCCAGGCAGGTATGAATGCCCGCCTCGTGGGAGCGGCGCAGGATCTCCAGAGCAAACTCGGGCTGGGACAGGACCTCGCCCCCGGAGAGGGTGATCCCACCACCGGAGTCCTGATAGAAGTCAAGGTCGCGGCTGATCACGGCAGCTACTTCGTCCGCCGACATCTCCTTGCCACTGAGGCGCATGGCGTCGTGCGGGCACGCCTGCACACAGTCGCCGCAGGCGGTGCACACGTCACGGTCGATGATGATGCCGTCGGCTCCCACGCTGATGGCCCCCAGGGAGCAGGCCTCTACGCAGCGATAGCAGCGTTTGCAGAGAGACTCGCGATGCATGAGTTCCGGCTCCGGGCTCTGGGACTCCGGGTTGGAGCACCACACGCAGCTGAGCGGGCAGCCCTTGAAGAAGACGGTAGTGCGGATGCCCGGACCATCGTCGATGCTGTACCTCTGGATGTTGAAAACGGTCCCGGTAACGGTTGTCACTGCCGATCACTCCTCGTTCATGTCGTGAGAGAACCCCCGGAGCGCCGCCGCCGATGGCGGCGGCGCTCCGGGGTCAAACGGTGTCTGTTCGCTACCCCACTTCGTGCATAGTACGCTCGACGATCTCTTCCTGCAGTTCCGGCGGAAGATCGACGAAGTACGCGCTGTAGCCGCCGACACGCACCAGCAGGTCCTTGTGGGCCTCGGGCTTCTCGCGGGCCGCCATGAGCTCTTCGGCGCTGTGGATGTTGAACTGGATGTGCCAGCCGCCACGCTTGTTGAAGGTCTTGATGAGCGAAGCCATCTTGCTCAGCTTCTCCGGACTGTTGAGCACGGCCTTGGAGAACTTCATGTTGTGGGCCACGCCCGCGCACTCGTAGGGCGTCGGATACTTGGTGGCCGACAGGATGAGAGCCGTGGGGCCGTTGACGTCTCCGCCGGCCATGGCCGATGTGCCACCATCGTAGATGGGGGTCCCGGCAAAGCGTCCGTTGGGCATGGCGCCCACGGCTTTGCCCTGGGTCACGTGACCGGCAGCCGCACCCTTGAACAGCATCGGCTTCTCACCGGTGATGGGATCGGGTCGGCTCTGCAGGATGCTCTGCGTGTCCCGCGACAGGCGGATATACCAGTCGTCCACGTAGTCGTCGTCGTTGCCGTACTTGGGAGCCTTGAGGGCCATCTGGCGGACGTCCTCGTAGCCCTCCCAGTTGGCATCCATGGCCTCGAGCAACTCGGCCATGGTGACCTTCTTCTCGTCGAAGACCAGGTACTGGACGTCCGCCATGTAGTCGGCGCAGTCGCAGATGCCCTTGTCGCCCACCCACGAAGCCTTGCCCACAGGATAGCGGCAGCCACCCTCGCGGGAGGTGAGGCCGGCGGGGATGCAGTCGCGGTAGAGCATACCGGCGCGGTACCCGCTCATGGGGCTGTTGGCGGCCTCGGTGGTCCACCAGATGAAGTAGTGCTCGCGCATCTTCTCGGCGAAGTAGTCCTCCTGCTTGAGGAACGCTTCATAGAGTTGCTCGATGGACGTGAAGGTCCTCGGGTCGCCCGTATGCAGGCCTACTTGCTTGCCGGTGCGCGGATCGAAACCATCGTGCAGGGTGACTTCCATGACCTTGGTCTGCACCAGGTTGAACGCGCCGGCCATGTGCTCCGCACATTCCATGTGGTAGCCGAGGCAGCCACTGGCGTTCCAGTTGCAGGCGTCTTCGATAGGCACTCCGCGATCGAGATAGCGGCGCGTACCCAGCTCGTCGTTCAGGAAGGCGGGGTTGCCGCCGCCGAACGCTCGGTTGCATTCCAGGGCGTGGACGATGAACTGCTCATCTTGGTCCTCGTGGTAGCGCACATACACCGCCGGCTCGGAAAGATGTATCTGAGCCATTGTGGAGAGAACCAGCCAGGACACCTCGTTAGTGAGGTCGTTGCCGTCCATGTCGCGACCACACAGCGTCACGTTGGGCAGCTGGCTGCCGGGGGCGGCGCGATGCTCGCGCTTGATGGTGACTAGGTTCTCGACCTCGCGGATCTTCAGCCACATGGCGCCGATCAGCTCCGCGGCCTCGGCTCGGGTGAGTTTGCCGCCCTCGATATCCGCCTTGTAGTACGGGTACCAGAACTGGTCGATACGACCCACAGGGACCTCGGCGCGGTCGGAACTCTCCTTCCATGCAGCCAAGTGCATAAAGCGCACCGACTGCACGGCTTCCCAGAAGTCGCGCGGAGGTTCGGCCGGCACGCGCTCGCACACGTCGGCGATCTTGAGGAGTTCGGCCTTGCGGACCGGATCGCTCGCCTTATCTGCCAGTTCACGGGCCAGAGCGGCATGTCGCCTCGCGAAGGTTATGAGGGCCTCGAACATGATGACGATGGATTTGAGCAGGTACCACTTACGCAGCGCGTTGGTGCCCGCGCGCATCTCTCCGAACCCTTCGGCCTTCATCCTCTCCATCTCGGCCTTGGCCAGGCCGATGACGTGGTTGAAGCCCAGTCTGAGCACGTCGCCGCTGGGCTGGACCACGCCGCCGCCGAAGGCGCCGTTGCCCTGGAACAGGCCGCGGTCGGGGTTCTCGCGCACAGCGCGGCCTTCGAGGATCATGGCGTGGTCGAACAGCAGGTCGAAATGTTCCTTGCCCAATTCCTCTTCCAGAGCCGCGTTGACGTAGTTGACCGGGTCCATGTGCTCTACCCAGTACTCAGCGTCCGCCTTGAGCTTCTCGAGGTCCTCGGGGTCGATGACCGTGGAGGAGATGTCGCTCAGCTTGCGATCGAACTTGCCCGTCTCGCACATGGACAGGATCTCCCGCGGTTTCATGGCGCACAGCATGTTGTTGCCGCGGATGAACTTGGTGGAGGAGCCCACGATGATCTCGGGATCCCGGATGAGGATGGGACATTCCTCCATCCTCTTCTGGAAGGCTTTGGCCCAGCGGAAGTCGACCGGCATCTGCTCGGTCTCCTTCCAGGATTCGGTGAAGAGCAGCGTGTCGTCGACATAGACCTGAGGAGCGGCGTCTTCCCATTCCTTCTTGAGCTTCTTCAGGCGGTCCGTCATCACGGCGATAGAACGGATCTCCTCAGCTGCCGCCGGGTCGATGGTGCCGGTGACCACAGGAGCGATCTTCGGGGTCTCAGGTGTCATTCTGTCTCCCTTCGCGAACACGATCCCGCATGATCCACACACCCGCGGGTTCCGTATACTGAACTATGTTCTGGATTCTATGCTTTCATTCTCTCTGAAAGGGGTCTTCTTGTCAAGATTCTGTGATCCCCCGGGCCTATTTCCCGGCATCTTCCATGCGCTCAGTGGCGACACCGAGCTGACAGAAGAAGGTGAAGGTATCGGCCACGTCCCAGTGCTCCGCGATCTTGCCCTCCTCGAGGCGGAAGATATCCACAACGTCGAACTCCAGGGTGCTGCCCGTCGACTCCTTGCCCAGCCACTCCCCGCCCGTATGCGTGCCGCTGGTGGTGCTGTGGGCCATGACGATGTCGTCCTCGGCCACCATCCTCCTCAGCGTGTAGCGGAAGTCGGGCACGGCCGCGAAGATGGTCTCGAAGAACTGCACGAAGCCTTCTCTGCCCTGCGGACAGTCGGCGTTGTGCTGGATGTAATCCTCGCGCATGTAGCTGTCCAACCGGCTCATGTCGTGATCGATGAACACATCCTGATAGAAGCGCGCCACCACATCCCTGTTCGAGTCGCTGTTGGAACTCACGCCGCCACCTCTCTCATGCCATCGCTCTTCGCATGATTCAGCCGCACGTCAGTCCTCCGTCGACCGGCAAGGCGTGCCCCGTGACGAAGCGAGCCTCCTCGGAACACAGCCAGAGGACGGCCTCAGCCATGTCTTCCGGGTACGCGATGCGTTTCAACGGAACCGCATTCATCATGTTCTGTTCTTCCTCGGGCGCCGTGCTCGTGAGGTTCTCGAAGAGCAGTGTGTTCTGTGTGGGCCCGGGCATGATGGTGTTCACCCGGATGTTGTGGCAGGCGCCTTCCAGAGCCGCCGTCTTCGTGAGGGTGTTCAGACCGGCCTTGCTGGCGGAGTACGCCGAGAAGCCGGGCAGAGGCTTCACAGCTCCTACCGATGACGTGTTGACGATGGCCCCCCCGCCTCCCTGCTCGATCATCTGTCTCATCTCGTACTTGAGGCAGTAGAAGACGCCGGTAAGATTTACGTCCAACGTACGATTCCAGATATCCGCGGGGGAGTCGACGATGTTAACCACCGGTACGCGCACACCGTCCGGGCCAATGCCGGCATTGTTGAACGCGTAGTCCAACCTTCCATACAGACGCACGCACTCCTCCACCATAGCCTGTACGTCGGCTTCCTGAGAAACGTCACACTGGACGAAAGCGGCCTGTCCCCCAGCCTCCTCGATGGACCTCACGGTCTCCTCGCCTCCCGCGACGTTCGAAGACGTCGCGACGACCACGCGGGCGCCTTCACGCGCGAAGAGCAACGCGCCCGCCCGACCTATGCCGCTGGCCGCCCCTGTGACCAGGGCCACCTTACCGCTCAATCGGCCGCTCAATCGCTTCTCCAAGACGTTCACTTCCCTTCGCCGGGCTCAGCGCCCTCGGTGACTGCTATGTACTCGAGCGCGCTCTTGCCGGCGATACGGCCCGAGTTGAGCGCAAAGGACGAGGCCAGACCCGACGAGCTCTTGATGGGATAGCTGTCCCCATACATGCCGCCGGCGTCGAACCCGCCCGCATACAGCCCGGGGATGACCGTGTCCTTCTTGTCCAGCACTTCCAGCTTCTCGTTGACCTTGATGCCGCCCATGGTCCCCAGAAACACGGTGCGGGCCCGGACGGCGTAGAACTTGGGCCCGAGCAGGGGGCGGAGATAACGACGGTCTTTGGCGAAGAGTTCGTCGTGCCCCTGCGCGCAGTAGCGGTTGTACTCGTCCACCGTCGCCTTGAGGACCGCGGGATCGGCCTCGATCAGCCTCGCCAACTCCTCGATGGAATCCGCCACGAACAGCTCCTGGCTGCCGTTGTCCAGGGCCGCCTGGATCTCCTTGCGCAGGTCCGTCAGCCGGTAACCTGGAGGGAAGTCGACCCCGACACCCTTATCGAGGCCGCGCTCCAGCAGGCGCTCGATGATCGAGTCGTCGAAGATGCTGAAGGTGTGGCCGTCGGCTTTGTACCGAGCCTGAGCGTTCCCGACCGGGGTGTCCCAGAAGCCGATGGTCTCGTCGCAGAACCTCTCCCCGCGTGCCGTCACCCAGAGATCGGGCTGCGCCGAAGCCTGCTCCAGATTGCAGCCCATGGCGAACTCGGGACCCACCGGAGCAACCCTGAACATCTCTATCGTGCCGATGCCCTCTTCGGCCGCCCCCATCTCCCAAGCCATACGCACCCCGTCGCCGGTCTTGCCTGTGTTCCCGACGGGCATGAGATTGACCCCAAGGTCGAAGCCCGTGTACCTCTTGATCCATTCCTTGTTGTTGGCGAAGCCGCCGCTGGCGATGACGACCGCCTTCACGGCGACCTCCACTTCTTCGCCGTCGTCGTCCACCACCACTCCGGTGACGCGCCCGCCCGCCTTCAGTATCTCGGTGACGGGAATGCCGGGCCGGACGTCGACGCCTCTGCTCTTGGCCCTGTCCACCAGCGCCTTCACCACCGCTTCGCCCTTGCCCTTGATCACGTGATAGGTGAGGGGCGAGTCGGGCATGTTGATGGTGGCGTCGACAAAGACCACACCCTGGTCCTGCAACCAGCCGATGGTCGCGCCCGACTCGTCGATGATGGCCCGAACGAGGCGGGGGTTGGCCCGCCAGTGGCTGTAGTCCATGGTGTTCCTGAAGGCTTGGTCGCAGGTGTAGTCCACGTAGCGCTCCCGCTGCATGTCGCTTTCCACCGCGAACGTGCCCTGGAAGAAGTTCGAGGTCCCGCCCAGAGAGCGCTGCTTCTCGAACACGATGACTGTGGCGCCGCCTTGAGCCAGCGTCAGCGCGGCCGCCAACCCCGTGGCCCCTGAACCGATCACCGCGACATCAGCCTGTATAGGTATCGAGCCCATTCTCATCCCCTTTTCGTCGCTTCACTTTGTCGCCGGTGGCCACGGCCGCCCGGTCCGTGGTCGCCCAGGGTCAGTAGCTGCCCCAGAACTTGACCGTCTCTATCTTCAGCCTCAGATCGCACTGCAGGCAGCGCTCCGCTTCCTGGTGCGCCGCCTCTTCTTCCATGGTCTGCGCTATCTCGCAGAAGCCCGTCAGCCGCTCCTCGGGCAGCACGCACGAGCCGGCCTTGCGTGTCAGCGCCGCGAAGCCGTAGCCCGGTCCCAGTACCGGATCGACCTCCGCTTGAGGAGCGAGCTTCCTGTCGATCCTGCCCCGGCCCCCGAGGAACTTGTCCACCGCGGCGGCCGCCCGCCTCCCGGAAGCGATGGCCTTGATCACAGAGGCGGTCCCCGAGACGGCGTCCCCGGCCGCGAAAACACTGTCGCGGTTGGTGGCCAGCGTGAACGGGTCGAGTTCGATGAGCCCCCGCTCGCTGCAGTCGACTCCGAAGCCTTCGGGCACCTCGGGCTTCTGGCCTATGGCGAAGATGACCGTGTCGGCCTCGATGAGGTGCTCGGAGTCCTCCACCACGTCTATCTGCGGGAGCCCATCCTCGTCGAAGGAAAACGTCTCTACGTCCAGGAACTCCACGCCCGTCACCGCGCCCTCGTCGGCCACGATGCGGGTGCACGTGTGCGAAGGACGAATGGCCAAGCCCTCGTCTTCACCTTCTGCGATCTCGTCGGCAGCGGCCGGCATCTCCGCCCGGCACTCCAGGCAGGCGACGTGCAGCTCCTCCGCTCCCAGCCTGCGGGCCACGCGGGCGCAGTCGAAGGCCACGTTCCCACCACCCAATACCACGACCTTCCTACCGATAGCGACATCGACCCCCAGAGCCACATCGCGCAGGAAGTCGGTACCTATCAGCACGCCCTCGGCCCGCGCCCCCGGCAGACGGAGCTTCTGTCCCTTGTGAGCCCCCACAGCCAGCACGACGGCATCGAATCCCCCGTCCAGCAGCTCATCTACGGACTCCACGCGCCTCGCGGTCTCGATCGTCACCCCCGCCTCCTCGATGAGCCGGATCTCGGCTTCGAGGACGCGCCGAGGCAACCTGTACTCCGGTATGCCGTAGCGGAGCATGCCGCCCGCTTCCGGCAAGGACTCAAAGACGGTCACCTCGTGCCCTTGGAGGCGCAGATAACAGGCGGCGGTGAGTCCGGCCGGCCCCGAACCCACAAGGGCGACCCTCTTCCCCGTGGACGGACCGGCGCTGGGCATCTCCGGCCGGGTCCCTTGCGCCTCGCACTCAGCGGCGAAGCGTTTGAGTTCTCGGATAGCCACGGGCTCGTTAACCTCTCCCCTCCGGCACTCGGTCTCGCAGGGATGATCACAGACATAGCCCAGGACGTGAGGAAAGGGCACCTTCTCGCGGATCACGGCGACGGCAGAGGCGTAGTCGCCGTCCCTGATGAAGCGCACGTAGCTGGGTACGTCGATCTCGGCCGGACAACTGCTCCTGCAGGGGACGAGAGCCGCCTTGCGGTTCTTGTCGGCGAGCAACTCCTCCTTGTCCTGGATGGCCCCCGTCGGACAGACTTCGGCGCAGGCGCCGCAGAAACGACAGCCGGAAGCGGCCAGGGGCTCCTCGGCCTCCGTGTATGTGTACGATTCGTCGCCTCGCCTCTTGTAGTGGAGCACCCCGACCTCGCGCAACTCCCAGCATGCCCGCACGCAGCGTCCACAGAGCACACACTTGTTGGGGTCGTAGACGAACAGAGGGTTGTCGTTGTTGACGGGCAGGAGCTTGGGACGGCGCTTGAAGCGCAGTTCCTCCACACCCAGGTACTGCTTCAACGACTGGAGTTCGCAGTTCAAGTACTTCTGACAGGTGCCGCACTCGGGCGGATGCCCAATGAGCAGCAACTCCATGGCGAGACGGCGCAGGCGAGAGATCTCCTCCGATTGCGTCCGCACCACCATGCCGGAGACGACCGGTGTGGCGCAGGAGGCCACGATGCCCCCAGGCGCGGCGCCAGCCGCGGCGCCCTCTGTGGCGCCAACCGCGGCGGCTGCCGGACCCTCAGGCCCCGCGACACCCTCGACCCCTGCGGCGCCTCCCGCCCCCTCGATCTCGACCACACACAGGCGGCAGACCCCGGCGGGCGGGAGATCGGGGTGGTGACACAGATGAGGCACGTAGATGCCGGCGTCCAGAGCGGCTTGGAGCACGGTGGCGCCGGGACGGGCCTCCACCTCCTGTCCGTCGATGGTGAGTCTCGTGATGTCCGCGTCCATCACCACCTACGCACCCACCGGACAGCGCTTCTCGCGCACGTGCAAGGCAAAGTCGTCCCCAAAAAGCTCGATGGCCGTGAGGACTGGAGCGGAAGCGCGCCTCCCCACCGCGCAGATGCCCGCGGTCTTCATAGCTTCAGCCAGTTCGAGCAGAAGCTCCATTTCTGCGTCACCTGCCCGGAACTCCACCAGGTCGGTCAGGAGGTCGGCCAACTGATACGTTCCCTCCCGACAGAACACGCACTGAGCGCACGACTGTTCGTGCAGATACCGCGCGGCGTCGCGGGCCATCTCCACGGCGCACGCGGGTTCGCGAACTACCTTCATCCCGCCGGAACCCATGGTGTGACCGGCGGCCTCCAATTCGTCATAGGTAATAGGCATGTCCAGCGCGTCTCCGGCCAAGAACGCTCCCGTAGGCCCCCCGAACTGCACGGCCTTGATCGAGCCGGTGTCGGCTCCCCAGACACCCTCCAGCACCGCACGTACCGTCATGCCCAGAGGTATCTCGACCGTCACCTCGGAGCCCTCCGGGCGCGAGGCTTCGCTGACGGTGATCATCTTGGTCCCCGTCACCCTCTCGCCTGCGCCCTCTTCCACGCCGAGCGCCCCGGCCGAAGCTGTCACGGCGCCCAGGTGGCCCTCGAAGATGGCGGACACGCAGGCCAGGGTCTCTGCGCCCTCCACGAGCGCCGGCCGGGCGGACAAGTGGGGTGGGGCGATTTCGAGCGGGGCGAAGATGGGGCAGGAGCGGCCTGCCCTCCAGAGCACTGAGCAAGGCCGTGACTTCCCCGGCCACCAGCGCGCCCGGGATGGTCCGCAACTCGATGTCGCAGGAGAACGACGAGCCGGCGATGTTCGACCCCAGCAAGCCTCTCTGCCGCAGCTGCTCGAGGGCGCCTTCGACCAGGGCGATCTCTTCGCCGTAGTCGGCGTTGACACAGACGAAGCCATGGGACGCTCCCACCGCATAGGCCGCGATCAGAAGCCCTTCCAGGACCGCATGAGGGTCGGTCCCCAGCAGGAGGCGCGCCTTTCGCGCCCGGGGGTCGATGTCCACGGCATCGCAGACGACGTACTTCTCTTCCCCCGCGGCATCGCGGCAACTCTGCCACTCCGCAGCTGCGGGGCGACCAGCCGCCCCCTTGCCTCTCAGCCCCGTCATGCGCACCTCATCGATGACGCCCTGGGGGGCCAGAGCAAGCGCCCTCCCGAGCCCCGAGTAGCCCCCGCTCTGCGCCACGTAATGTTCGATGTCGGCAGGGTCGATCCGACCGCGATCGCGGGTCGCGATGCGCAGTTCCCAGGGGTACGGAGCGGGTCGGCTCATACCCATCGCTTCACCTTGACCGTCCGCCCTCGATGCATCCGCTCAGATCGCCTCCACCCACGTTCCGATCTCCGCCGGAGCCGCCATCAGAGGGTCGATCCTCTGCGACAGAGCCCGGAAGTGGTCGGTGGAGAGATGGTAGTCGACGGCTTCCTGGTCTTCGTATTGCTCGTAGAACAGGAACTCGTCCGGGTCCTCCGTGGAACGCTGCAGGCTGTATAGCAGGGCCCCCGGATCCCGCATCACCTGGGGATGCATCCACCTGTAGGCCTCCAGGAACTCTTCGCTCGTCCCGCTCCTCAGCTTGACCTTGGCGGTGATGATCAACATGCCTTCACGTCCTTCCTGCATAATATGGGTACACGGTCTGGGAAAGCGACACGGCTACTCGAAGGATATGCCGTACCCCCGGGCGTAGAACATGGTCGGAGCGGGTCTGAAGCTCTGCCACACGTCGTCACACGCTTCGAGATCGGCGCCGGATAGCTCCATAGCGAGCGAGCCCAGGTTCTCTTCCAGTTGCTCGACCGAGGACACTCCGCACACCACGGAACTCACCATGGGCCGGGACAGGGCCCACGCGAGGGCCAACTGGCTCAGACTCCTGTCGCCGGCGATCTCTTTCAGCTTGGCCACGGCCTGGAAATAGCGGGGGTCCCAGACCGAGGGATAGGGCTTCACCCCGGCCGGAGGTGGCGCGCTCGGATCGCAGTCGAGGTAACGCCCCGAGAGCAGACCACCCGCTAATGCCCCCCAGACGTTGATGCCGATGCCCTCGGCCTCGCACAGCCGTGTCATCTCCAGTTCAGCGTCCCGAGCGACGAGGTTGTACACCATCTGAATGCAATCGACGCCCGCGAGACCCTTCTTGTCGGCGGTCCAGAGAGCTTTGCAGACCTGCCAAGCGTAGTAGTTGGACATGCCGATGTAGAGGATCTTCCCCTGGCGCACCAGCACGTCCAGGGTCTCCAGCGTTTCCTCGATGGGCGTCGCGTAGTCGGGCTCGTGCAGATAGTAGACGTCGACGTAGTCGGTCTGCAGCCGCCTGAGGCTCTCGTGAAGACCCTCGACGATATGTTTGCGACTGAGTCCCTTGTCGTTCGGTCCCGGTCCAGTAAGGGCCGCCACCTTCGTAGCCAGCACCACCGACCGACGACGACCCTTGAGCGCGCGGCCGACGATCTCCTCGGCCGCGCCTCTCTCGGGCGTATCCCAACGCTCTTTGCCGTAGATGTCGGCGGTGTCCAAGGAGTTGATCCCCGCTCCCAAGGCCAGGTCGACTATCGTATGCGCCGTCGCTTCATCGACCTTTGCGCCGAACCACAGCGTGCCCAGGGTGAGAGCCGACAGCTTGAGGCCGGACCTGCCCATCTGTCTGTACTGCATCTCAGTCATCGATCCCCCGCGACACGCTCACGACCCCGAGGTCAAGGACAGACGAGGTATCGCCTCCACGTCCACCTTGTCGTTGCGCTCCACCTGCAGGTAAGGGAAGCGGGCCACGGTGGCACGGATCTCCTTCTGCCGCGACCCGGGGCTGCCCCAGATCACCTCGACCTCGGTGCCGATCTTGGCAAGGTCCCGCTCGATGAAACCCAATGAGATCATGCGCCGGTAGGTCTGGCTGACCGCGCGTCCGGAGGAGAAGCCGACTTCCCGGCCGTCCTTCATCACCTTGTCCTGGTGGTAGGTGAAGGTGCGGATCTGACCGGTGGCCTGATCCAGGGTGCCAGGGTCCCAGCGGATGTCGTTGGGTCGATCGGAGATGGGCTCATAGGGCTCCTCGTCGCGGAACTGCGAGGCATACACGTCGGCTACGTCCTCGGTGTTCCACTCTAGGGTGACCACGGTGCGCCGCGGCGCCTTGGCCATCTCCTCCAGCGCCTGCTTGCCGGGGAAGTCGTGGTCCCAGTTGATGCGGTTCTCCCAGCCGGTGTCGAAGGGAGTGACGTACCGGGCCCCGATGTCGTCGCCCATGCTGCCGAGAAGCCGCGGCTGGTACTCCATCCACCCCGCTCCGGGCCGGGCATCGAGATAGGCCGCAAAACCGGCATCCTCGTACCAGGGATAGGGGAAGTGATAGTAGGCTTGGGGGAAGCCGTCCTCGGTGTGATTGAGCATGTAGGCCACCTGGCCCAGCTTCTGCATGCCCAAGCCTCGGCCCGCCTCCCAGATGGCGTTGTAGACGTCCTGCCCGGCGGCCACGTCGCCATGCACCTCGTAGGCCAGCGATCCGGCCATGCCCAGCCGAAACACCCTCACCTCAGCGCCGCCGATAGACGCGGGCCGATGCCGGCCGAAGCCGATATCGTGCAGGTCCGCCTGTGCGGCCCGCTCCAGACTCTCCAGCGATTTGGGCCCCGCCACCTGAAAGAGGAAGCGCCGGCCGGTCAGGTTCTCGCCCACAGCGTCGTAGGATCCCTGCGACAGAGCGTAGTCGATATGGGGCAGGAGCCAGCAGGTGTAGAACTCGTCCTGGGCGACGCGCATAACGACACCGTCCATCATGATGCGGCCCTGCTGGTCGCACATGATCCCGTGGCGGAACCCGCCGACGGGCATGCCCGAGAAGTCGTTGACGAAGTTCTCGCTGAAGAAGCGCTCGGCGTCGGGACCTTTGACCGTGTAGATAGGCGAGATGCCCAGAGCCGCGCCCAGGTAGGCGCTCTCCTTCCAGGCCTGGGACTCCTCTCGCCAGCCGTTGTATTCCATCGGCCCCTGGATCGGCCCCAGCATCGCGAATGACTTGACGTCGCCGTGAAACGGCACCACGGGGTTGAAGGGGATCATGGTAGGTTCGCTCATGATGCATATCCTTTCGTGGGATAGGCGGCGGGGTCCCGTGGACCCTACCCTCCCAGATAGGCCCTCTTGACGATGTCGCTGCACCTGATGGCTTCGGCGTCACCCTCCATGACCACTTGGCCCACTTCCAGCACATAGCCGCTCTGGCAGACCCCAAGGGCTAGGTGGGCGTTCTGCTCGACCAGAAGGACGCTGATACCGCGTTTGTTGATATCCCGGATCACATGCCCCACCTGCTCCACGACTATAGGAGCCAAGCCGACAGACGGTTCGTCCAGGCACAGCAGTCGGGGGTTCGCCATGAGGCCCCGGCCGATGGCCAGCATCTGCTGCTCGCCGCCGCTCAGAGTCCCCGCGTTCTGCTTCAACCGCTCCTTGAGGCGCGGGAAGAGCTCGAAGACATACTCGAGTGACTCGGCGATGCCGTCCTTGTCCCTGCGCAGCGTCGCCCCCAGCTTCAGGTTGGTGCCCACCGACAACCAGGGGAAGAGTTGCCGCCCTTCAGGGACAAGGACGATGCCCTTCTTCACCCTGTCCGCCGTCTCCAGACCGGCCAGATTCTCGCCTGCGAAGACGATGTCCCCACCCTGCGTGGGCACGAGACCGACCAGCGCCTTCAAGATGGTGCTCTTTCCCGCTCCGTTGGCCCCGATGATGCTGACCACACCGGCCTCGGGTACGTTGACGGTGACGTCCCCGATGGCACGCGACTTGCCGTAGAAAACGGAGATGTTCTGTATCTCAACAAACATAGTCAGCTCCAAAGTACGCCGAGATGACCTCCTGGTTGGACCTGACTTCGTTCGGTGTCCCCTCGACCACCTTCTGGCCGAAGCTGATGACCACCACACGGTCACAGAGGTTGAGGATCTGCATGTTGTGCTCCACGATGAGCACGGTGATGCCGTTATCACGCATGCCCCTGATCGCATCGAGGGTGTGCTCGATCTCCTCCGGGTTCATCCCCGCCAAGGGCTCATCGAGCAAGAGAAGTGTCGGCTTGGTGGCCAGAGCGCGGGCCACGCCAAGCATCTTCTGATGCCCGTGGGCCAAGTTCCTGGCCAACTCGTCGGCTTCGTGTTCGATGCCCAAGAGCCCCAGTATCTCGTGGGCCCTCTCTTGGATGAAGGCCTCGTTGCGCCGGTATTTCCGCGTGTTGAAGAAGATATCCAGCAGGCTCGAGCGAGGGTGAAGCTCAAACGAGGAAGTGACGTTCTCGAGCACGGTGAAATCCGGGAAGAGAGGGTTGAGCTGGAACGTACGACCGATACCCAGCGCCGCCACATGCTCGGGCGCGTTGTGGGTCATGTCTTTGTCCCGGAACTTGACCGTGCCGCTGGTGGGCTTGATGACTCCCGTGATGAGATTGAACACCGTCGATTTGCCGGCTCCGTTGGGACCGATGAGACCGACGATCTCACCTTCGGCGACGTCTATGTCGAAGTCCCCGACCGCCCTCAGTCCTCCGAATTCCTTCGTCAGGCCTCTGACCTCAAGAAGCATCGCTGCTCACCTCCTTCTCACGGCCACGGCCCGAGATCCTGGCTCTGGCCGCCTTCAGCAGTCCGACCACGCCATCGGGCATGGTGAAGGCGATGATGAGCAGAACGGCGGCCGTGACGTAGGGAAGATAGCCCTTCAGGTCACGGAAGAAGAACTCGGGAATGATCAAGAGGACCCCGACGCCGACCGCCGGTCCCCAGAAGCTGTTGATCCCACCCACAAGCACATACATGATGATCCACAGGGTGGCGCCCAGACCATAGCTGCTCGGTGAAGCCACTCCCTGGTAGTGAACGTAGAACGCGCCCAGGAGACCGGTGAAGAAGGCCGAGAACCCCACTGCCAGGATACGGTTCCGCCTCTCTCCGATGCCGACGCTCGCGGCCACATCGTGCGACTGCGCCACGGCCTTCATCTTCACCCCGATGCGGCTGAACTCGAACCTGTACATGCAGACCAGACTCACGAGCATCAGACCCAGGCCCAGGTAGTAGTAATGGGTACGGGAACTGAACAAGGGCTGCACCCCGCCCAGTCCCGTGCTCATGCCCGTCGTCTTCCCCCCCGCTGTGATCAGATTCATGATCACGTAGCCCAGAAACAGCGTTCCCATCGCGTAGTAGACAGTCCGTAGGCGGGCGAACGGATAGGCGATGGCGATGCCGAGGATGGTCGCCGCCACGGCCCCCAGAGGAATGGTCACGTAGGGCGGCCAGCCCAACCACACCGAGGGTATGGCCGCTGCATAGGCACCTATGCCCATGAAGGCCCCTTGCGCGATGTTGAATTGCCCCGATATGGATATGCTCCTGAAACCACTCGAGACTACGACGTAGACGAAGGCGAGGATCAGGACGTGCATGTAGTACGAACCCGAGATCGCCAAGGGGAGCAGCGCGAGCACGATGACGAGCAGACCCACGCCGCCCGATCCGACCCAGCGCCGCGGCTTCTTCTTTGTGGCCTCCGTCTTCGTCACCGGCTCTTCGACTCCCACAGAGATTTCCTTTGCCTCACTCATGGCCGAAGAACCCTTGCGGCCTGATCACCAGTAGTACGAGCACCAGGATCGATGCGAACGCGTCGACCGTGGCCCCGGGAAGAAACGACAGGCAGGGCCCCATAGAGCACGCCGAGGAGGGCTCCCACGTAGAAGATGCCGTTGAAGCTCCCGATTCCAGCCAGGATCACCAGCATGAGCACCTTGATGAGGGTGATGTCGCCCATAAAGGGGGTGAGGTTGTAGAGCGAGCCCATGAACACCCCGGCGATGGCGGCCAGTCCAAAACCGACCGAAACCGCCATCATGGCGATGCGACTGAAGCGGATGCCCTGCAGGGCGGCGCCCTCCCTGTTCTGGGTGACGGCCTGCATCTGCGCGCCCCAACGCGAACGATCGACGAACAGGATGATGGCGATGAGGATCGCCACGCCTATGCCGAAGGCCAGGATCCGGTCGCTCTGCACTTTGTAGGGACCTATGCCTGTGGTCCCTTCGATGAAGGAAGGGATGGCGAGCACCTTGGTGCCCAGAAAGAGGTTGAAGGTGGTGACGAGAATGGTGGAAAGCGCGATGCAGACCATCATCGTGCGGTTGAAATCACCCCCCATGGGCCGGAACAGGAACCTCTCCACGAGTATCCCGAAGGCGGCTGCGACAAGCACGGTCAGTGGGAAGGCCACGAAGCCCGGCAGACCGACCTTGACCACCAGCAGGTAGCAGCCATAGGAAGACGCCATGAAGATGGCGCCATGGGCCAGGTTGAATATGCCCAGCAGATTGAGGATGAACGCGAAGCCCATGCCCATGAGGATGTAGACCACGGACAAGAGCACCACGTTGATCACGGTCTGAATTACCATCTTCCCACTTTCAGAGGCTCAATTCGTGTTTGGCGTTTCTCTTAAGAGCAAAGTGGCAGGCCGGCGCGGAACTGGCGAACCTGCCCGCGCCGGCCGGCTCATGCTCGTTGTCGGTCAGCTCTCCCCGTCGCTACGGGGTCACGTCGGGGACTATCCAGGGCTTGTACTCGACCTGACCGTCGTTGACGAGGCACACGGGGATCGGATTGGCCCAGGCATGGTTGGTCAAACCGTAGAGCTCGTTTCCGCTGGGGAAGCCGTCACCATAGAGCGTGGGCAGGCTGGTCAGCGTCTCCCACTTCGCAGCCACCTCGGTCGGATCGAGGCTGTCGGCGGCTTCGATGGCGTGCTTCAGCAGATAGAGAGCGTTCGGGGCCAAACCGAATACGTGCCGGTTGGGGTCTCCCATCTCCAGCAGCCTCTTCATCGGCGCCGCTATGTTCGGGTCGGCGAGTTGCTTACTCAGGACGCCCACGAGGCCGGTGGCCGCGTCGCCAAGAGCGGCAACCGCCGACGGAGCGTCTATCGGGAAGCCGATAGGCCCTTCATAGCCCAGCGTGCGCAGCCCTTTGATGATGCCGAAGAAGGATGGGTCTATGCCGATGGCCAACCACACGGCGTCCGGGTTCTGAGCCATGATCGCGGAAGCGACGGGGTTATAGTCCTCAGCGTTGGTTGCAAAAAGCACAGGATCGCCCGCGAGTGTTATGCCGGCCCTTTCGGCGACAGCCATCAAGTGCGGCTCAAAGGCTGGGAACGTGGCGTCTTCGGAGGCCAAGGTCACGGTCTTGATGTCGGGATAGTACAGCTGGAGGGCCTTCAGAGTAGTCGAATGCTGGGTGACCGGGTCCAGACCCAGGAACGCATACGGAGTGTCGGCGTTCATCTCGGCAGGGTTGAGGCCGTTGTAGTTGGCCACGTGCAGGACCTTGTTCTGCTCGAAGATAGGGGTGGTGGCCAGGTTGAAGAACGCTCCCGGACCCACCACGAACTGGAGTTTGTCGTCCAGAACCAGCTTGGTAGCGGCGGCGGTGTTGCCGTCGAGGGTGCTCTTGCCGTCCTCGATGACCAACTCGACCTTGTAGCCCTTGCCCTGGACTTTGATGCCGCCGTCGTCGTTGATCATCTGGGCGACGTATTCGAGGTCCACTTTGTCGGCTGCGTCGACCACAGAGTACCAGTCTGTCAGCGACAGGATGGCACCGATCTTGAGGGTCTCAGTGGGCATTTCGGCGACCGTGGTCTCGGTCGATTCCGGCGCCACGGTCGTATCCGGCGCCATAGTCGTATCCGGCGCCATAGTCGTTTCGGTCGGTGCCGCGGTGGTCGTCGTATCTTCGTCGCCGCCGCACCCAACCGCGAGTACGAGGAGGCTCATCACCATGGCCAGCAGTAGGAGCCCCAGAGTCCAATTCGATCTTCTCATCTCGTTCCCCCTAGCGAATCTCAATAGAGTCCGATCACTTCCTGACTTGTCCATAACGCCACACAGTCGACTTGCCCCTTGCCCCCCTTTCTCGATGCTGATGCAGTCCCTCTCCTGATGTCATCTCAACCGCCTCCGTAGAAGCGGGTGACAAGCAACTCACCCCCGTCGGGGATCAATCTCTCCCTCTCCTCAGGCCACTGCGCCCGCGACCCGTCCAAAGCCAGCACGAATGAGTGGCGCATGCGCCCCTGCGCGTCGAACAGCTCTTCGCCGAGCCGAGGGTTGCGCCGGATGAGTTCATCGATGGCCACGCCGAGACTGCACTCGCCGCCTATCTCGACGGTGTCGGGCTGCGCGAACCTGAGCAGGTCGCCCACGACTCTGATGGTCACTGCCACCTAGACCTCCCCAGCCTCTTCTGCGAGCCCGTGCGTGATCGCCAGTTGGTTGATCGCAGCTCCCGACACATCGACGGTGACCGCGCCGCCGTCCAAGGGGATCACCGCGGCAGTGAGGAAGCTCGAGTCATCGCTCGCCAGATAGCTGCACAACCCGGCGATCTCATGCGGCGAAGACACGCGCCGGAGGGGGACGTCTCTGGAGAACGTGGCCAAAACATCGTCCACTCCTATGCCGCATGCGGCGGCAAAGGGCGTCATGGCGCTCACCATCATGTCCGTCTTCACCGCCCCTGGGCAGACGACGTTGCACCGGATCCCAAGCGGTCCGTAGTCGACGGCGACCTGCTTCGACAGGCTGATGAGCCCACCTTTGGAGGCGACGTATGCGGGCATCCTGGGAGGGCTTACGAGCCCGGCCAAGGATGAGATGTTGACGATGGACCCACCGCCGGCCTCGATCATGTGAGGGATGGCGGTCTTCATCATGAGGAAAGGACCGGTGAGGTTCACTTCGACGACCCGGCTCCACAGCGCCGGATCCAATTCGGCGACCGTCGCCGGCGGCTGCTCCATGCCGGCGTTGTTGACCAGAATGTGGAGCCCGCGACCGAATTCCAGAGCCGTCTCCACCACCGCCGCCACGCCGGACGCGTCGGACACATCGGCCGGACACGTCTTGACCCGATCGGAGGGTAGGGCCGCCGCCGCCTGCTCCAGGAGCTCAGCCCGCCGGCCCGTGATGCATACAAAGGCCCCGTCGGCGACAAAGCGCTCGGCCACCGCCCGGCCGATGCCGGTGCCGCCTCCGGTGACTATGGCGACTTTGCCGTCGAGTCTCATCCCGTCACCTTCGGCCGTCTCCATCCCGCCGTCCCGCCATCCAACGTCATGGTCGACGGCCCACATACTTCAGCGCGTTTCTCCCGGCGATCCGCCCGGAGTTCAAAGCGAACGCGGAGGACAGGCCGGAGGAGTCCCGGATGGGATAGCTCTGGCCGAACATGCCGCCCGCGTCGTAGCCGCCCGCGTACAGCCCTGGGATGGGAGCGTGCTTCTTGTCCAGCACCTCCATCCTCTCGTTGATCTTGATGCCGCCCATCGTCCCCAGACATACGGTGCGCGCCTTGGCCGCGTTGCTGCGGAAGGCGTCGTCGCGGCTGTAGTCGGCGAAGCGTTCGCGCTGCATCTGGCTCTCCACCACGAACGTGCCGAAGAAGAAGTTCGAGGTGCCCCCCAGCGCGCGCTGCTTCTCAAACACGGCGACAGTCGCGCCGCCCTCACTCAGCGTGACGGCCGCAGCCAGGCCGGTCGCACCGGAACCGACTACGACTACATCGACCTTCTCTGGTATCGCCGCCATATCCCCCTCCGCGCCCGCCTACGCGGGTCCGCTGGGCAGACCTTTGAGTCTGCCTTTGCTGATGGCCCAGAAGTCATCGATAGCCGCATAGTAGTCCATCTTGCGGCCCTCTGCACTCTCCCTCTCGCCCACCTTCTGCCGGTGGAAGTCCTTGATCTCCTCGGGGATGGGTAGGTTCCCGAAATCCAGATAGCGACAAGCCCCGCCGTTGTCGCGGATACCCAGCACCTTGTCCTGGGCGTGGATGTTGATGGACATGGGCGAGTCGAGCACACCTGCCTCCACCGCTTTGATGGTACCGACGGCTAGGTCGCCGTCACCGAGTTCGAGGACCTTCTCCAAGATGGCGCGCACTTCGACCGTCGCCACCTCCTCCTCCTGGCGGATGGCGTCGTTGTCGACCTCCAGTTCCTGGTCGCGCCATACCCCCAGGATCCATTGCGCGGCCAAATAGCTCTCGCGGTGGGAGTCCATGCTGGGCACGCCGGCGGCCTCGTCCACGGTCTTGACCGAGACGACGTCGCACCCTCCCAGCGCAGCCGTTAGCGCCGTGTAGCCTATGTAGCCGAAGGCGCTGCCCATCTCCTGCGGGAACGGGAAGAGCGGCGATTGGCTGCCGAAGACCCCGGCGATGGTGACGTCCGTGTGACCGAACCTGTCGAGGTATTCCCGCATCAGCTTGGGCAGGACGCGTATGTCGGCCAGGTCCTGAGCCAGGCACCCCTGGATGTTGGCCTGACAGAAGACGCTCTTGACGCCTTGAGTGGCCGAGATGAGAGACTCGATGATCTGGGTAGCCATGTTGACGCTCATGGGGATGACGAAGTTGGGCAGCCACCCGTGAGTGTCGGTGGTGATGGTCACCCCCTGGTCGGCGTAGTACCCGATCAGCCGGCCGGTGTACTGAGCCGTCTCGATGCACTCCTCGACGGTGGCCTTCTTGTCGTATCCCGCTATCCAACCGAAGAAGCTGTTGGGGAAGGCGTTCATTCCCGACGCGAAGGCGATCTCGGCCACCATGGCCTGACCTATGCGGGAGGAGCGGGGGTCGAGAGCTCCGTCGCACGCCTCGACGACCTTGCGGTTGGTCTTGACCCCGTGGTTGATGATGGGGTAGCCGTTGAGGGCCGCTTTGCCCGTCTTGATGCTCTCCTGCAGACCCCGTTCGACCTTGTCGAGCTGGAGGTTGCGCGTGTAACTGTCGGTGGTGAAGGGAAGGAGGTGGATGCCCAACTCGTTCAGCGAGCGGATCATGGCGATCTCGTCGTCCACCAGCGGGGTACCCTGCCGGGGGAACAGCGAGATGCGACCTTCCTCGTGAGACCTCTGCAGGATCTTGTGGAAGCGTTTGCTGTCGGGCAGCGCCTTCTGGTAGGCGACCGCCTCGGCGAGGTCCACGTCCTTACCTGTGGGCCAGATGGAGAGCACCTCCTCGTGCTTCTTCAGGAAGAGATCCTCATCCATGCGCTGCTGCCTGACCTTGATCAACGCGGTCCTCCGCTCTCAGTCGTAGATGTAGAGTTCGTCGACCCTCTCCGGAGTGGGCACACCGTTCTCGTCCCAGCCCATGAGGGTGTAGTAGTACTTCTTGGCGCGCTCCATCTTTTCGCGGTCGAGTCCGGCTACGAAGGGGCCCTCGGTCTTGTCTTCGAAGAAGCGGGGCGGTAGCACGTCGTCATCCGCATCCAATCCCTGCTGGATGTTGAACAGCCGGGCGGCGGTGAGGATGCGCTCTCCGGTGCGGATCAACTCGGCCACGCTGACATCCCACCCTGCGACCGCCCGCAGTATGTCGGCCGGAGTGTTGTAGGTGACCCCAACGTAGGCCAGGTGGCAGGTGAGCAGGCAGTCATTAAGGAACTCCCGGATGTGCCCCACCTTGAACAGGGCCACCTTGCGCGGGCCGATATCCTCGAAGGGCACAGTGTCATAGAAGCCCAGCATGGCGAAGTCCTGCATCCCTTGCTCCGAGGCGAAGAGATCGTCGTGCACGTTTGCGCAGTGGTCCGCGCCGTTGGGATTGACCATGAAACCCAGTGCGAAGGCCGGGTTGAGGCGGGGCTCGTGCATGCCCGGATGGACACCCTTCACCTCCACCGACAGGGCTTCCGCCCCGCGACCTATCTTGGCCGCCACGCGCGCCGAGCCCTCCGCCAGCAGGTCCCCGATACCCTCGCGCCGGCCGATGAGTTCCACGCACTTCACCAGCGCCGGACCGTTGCCGAAGCTCAGTTCCAAGCCGCCGGTGTCCTCGAGAGTCAGAAGGCCCTTCTCGAAGCACTCCATAGCGAAGGCGATGGTGGTGCTGCAGGAGATGGCATCGAGGGCGTAAGCGTTGCAGAGTTCGTTGGCCTTGACCATGGCCTCGGGGTCATCGACCTCCAGGTTGGTACCCAGCCCGCACATGGCCTCATACTCGGGCCCGCCGTACTCCTCGTCCACGAAGTAGGGCGCCTCGGAATGTAGCCGTTTCTTGCAGCGCAGCGGGCAACCGAAGCAACCTTCCTGGGAAAGGCCCATCCTCTCCTTGAGGGCGCCACCGTGGAGGTTCTTGATGCCCTCGGAGAAGGGCGCTCCCCGCCAGTTGTGCACCGGCAGGTGGCCGATGGCCTCCATGCCCTCCATCTCCGGCCCCCCGGTGCCGTACTCCGGGAGGACCTGCTGCAGCCAGAACTCCTTCCAGTGCTTCTGGGTGAGCCACGCGTCGATGGCCTTGACGCCCTCGCGATCGAACACCGCCGGCCGCCCGGTACCGCGCACGGCGATGGCCTTGAGCTTCTTGGAACCCATGACCGCCCCCATGCCGCCGCGACCCGCGGCGTCGAAGGGTCCGTTCATGATGCAGGCGTAGGGCACAAGATTCTCGCCCCCGGGACCGATCATGGCCACGCGGACGCGGCGATCGCCCAGTTCCTCGCGGATGGCAGCCTGCGTCTCCTTGATCTGTAGGCCCCACAGCGCCCCGGCGTCGCGGATGGTGACTTCACCGTCGCTGATATGCAGGTAGACCGGCTTCTCCGCCTGTCCCTCGACGATGATGACGTCGTAGCCCGCCTTCTTGAGTTCGGCGCCCCAGTACTCACCCACCTGGCAGAGGGCGATCCCCCCACTCAGGGGCGACTTCCCTCCCACGCCGTTGCGGCCGGTCGCGTAGACCGGCGTACCGGTGACGGGGCTGAGCGCGAATACCAACTTGTTCTCAGGACCGAGGGCGTCGGCCCCGGGCGGCACCTCTGTGAGGAGTATCTGCGTTATCAGCCCCGAGCCGCCAAGCCATTTGCGGTAGTAGCGCTCATCCCTCTCTTCCAGGGAAGTCTTCCCGGTGGATAGATCCACCCGCAGGATCTTGCAGCTCATGCCGCCCCATGGAGTCCCGGCGGTCATCTCTTCAGCCCTGCCTCGGCAGGGGCAGGCCACCTGATACCGGCAGGACCGCGCCCGTGATGTACGAGGACATGTCCGAAACCAGGAACAATGCAGCTTTGGCGACATCCTCGGGGACGCCCATGCGTCCCAGCGGCGCCATCCCGCCGATCATGGCGAAGAAGGCCTGCGCCTCCTCAGGCGTCTTTCCTTCCACGATCTCGTCGAAGAAGGGAGTCTCAATGGGTCCAGGCATGATGGCGTTCACGTAGATGTTGTGCGGCCCGAGTTCCGCCGCCATGTCGTACGTGAGTCCCAAGACCCCGGCCTTCGCCGCGTGATAGTGAGGGTGGGGCGACGGGGGACTGATGGCACCCAGTGAGGCCATGTTGACTATCTTGCCATAGCCGTTTGCCTTCATATGCGGCACCGCTTCTCTGCTGCACAGGAAGACGGACTTGAGGTTGAGATCGACGACCCGGTCCCAGGCCTCCTCGTCGAGTGAGGTGAGGTTGGTGGGCCGACCGTGCGCCCCCACGACCGCGCCCGCGTTGTTCACCAGGATATCGAGCCTGCCGAAGGCCTCCACGGTGGCGGCGACCATGCCCTTCACCTCGGCACTGCTCGTCACGTCGCATTTGACGGCGAGACCTTTGCCGCCTGCCGCCTCGATCAAGGCGACCGTCTCTTCCGCGCCGAGCAGATCGATGTCGGCCACGGTGACCCCGCCCCCTCCTGCGCGAAGAGTTGGGCCATGGCGCGCCCCATGCCTTTGGCCCCTCCGGTCACGATTGCTACCCGGTCCTGCAGTAACATCACGGTCCCCCTTCTCCGAAGACTCAGTGCCGTTGTTTCGCTCACGTCGCGGCTCCCACCAGTGCCCGCACGTCCGGCATCTCCTCCAGCCGCGCCGAGCTATCCACCAACCGCTCAGCCTTCTCGCCCGAGATCGGTTCCCCGGCGTGGGCCAGGCAGTCCACGAACTTGCGCTCGATGTCACCGAACGACAACGGCCGCGAAGGAGTACCGGTGGGGAAGTCCACCTGCTGCTCGAATACGGCGCCGTCGTTCATGGTGATCTGGACGCGTGCGGGTTCCATGCCCAAGTCCCCCCGATCGAGCGCGGGCTCGTTCTGTATGTCGATCTTGGCCGAAACAGCCAGGAGATCGGGGCTGGTGATGGCCTCAGGAGTAAAATCGGCAAGGCCTGCACGACGCCGCGCGATGGCAGTGGCCACGCCCCAGGCGAGACTGAACTGAGCGTCCACGAAATTCCTGGGCCTGGTTTTGATCTCCAGCGGCGAGCCGAGGAGTCCGTAGGTCCCTTCTCCGCAGAAGATGCTGACGCTGCGCACATCATCCGGCCTGATGTCGTGTTCCCGGACCAGCATGAGAGCGGCATCGATGGAGGGATGCACCCCCCGGCAGCAGGGATAGGGCTTGATCGAGACATTCACGCCTTCGAAACGCTCGCCCAACTCGCCCACCAGTTTCTCGCGGGAGTAAGAATGCCCGTGATACACGTGGTACATCCCGGCCACCCCTTCCAAGCAGTTCCGGGCACCCGTGATACCTCGCTTGGCCATGAGGGCGGAGGCGATGCCGCCCCGGACCGCCATGCCCGGTCCCATCCTCTTGGTGAGGGCACCGTCTTTGACGCACTGACCGTTCCCCGAAGACTGGTGGTACCCGATGCCGATGGCGTTGGTGATGCCTTCCTCGTCGAGACCCAACAGACGGGCGGCCACGGCGGCCGCGGTCATGTAGCCAAAGAGCGTGGTGAGATGCCACCCGTACTGATGGATGCTCTCGCCCGGCCGCGTGGCCAAGCCCAACCGACAGATGAAGTCCGTGCCGACGGCCACCGCAGTGATGAACTCGCGGCCGCTCACACCACCCACATACTCACTCATGGCCAGCGCGGTGGGGATGGTGACCACCCCTGGGTGCATGATCGCGTCCTCATGCACGTCGTCGAAGTCGAGTGAATGGGCCATGGTGGCGTTCACCTGCGCGGCGTTGGGGGCCGGGACCTTATCGCCCCAGCGCAGGATACCGCTCTGCGGAGCGCCTCCCCACTCGAGCACCAAGTCCCGCATCTCTCCCACCCCCACCTCACGGGAACCACCCAGAGCCACGCCGAAGAAGTCGAGGGTCTGATCCTTGGTCGCCTGCACCACTTCCGGGGGCAGGTCTTCGTAGCGGATATCCCGGAATTTGGCTACGAACAACTGGGTCGCATCAGGAACGCTGGGAGCACCGACCGGATTCATGGCATCCTCTCCTTGCAGGCAAGTCTCGTAGTCACCGCCCGTTATCCCGGCCGAACGCTCAGGAAAGCAGCGACCGCGAAAGCGGGAAGTGCAGGTTGACGGAGCGGAGCAGGGGGCCGAGCGTCTCGCTCATCTCTCCGGCAACCTCGACCATTCGCCGCCCGATCTCGTGCGCTCTCTCGGGCGCAAACGAACCGACGACGACAAGGCAGCCGGCGACGCGGCGTCCCGCCTCTGCTTCCGGGGCTTCGACAAAGAGTACGGCGCTGACCGCGTTCAGACCCGACCAGGTGTTTCCCAGACTCACCCCATAGCCCAGGCGTCGGCTCTCCTCGACCTGAGCGCGGAGTGTCGCCCTGTCGATGCCATCCCTATCAGTCTCGCCGGCCTCGAGAAGGGAGCCCCTTCCCAGCCAGCGTTCGAACTCGTTCTCTGTGAGCGTGGCCAGATACGCCCTACCGTGAGCACCCCAGGTGAGCGGATAACGATGCCCGACGTCGATGGCCACATACGCCCCACCCAGGGGGTGGCGCCGCGCGATGACGAACAGCGTCTCTCCAGACGCGATACCCAAGTGAGTGCCGCAACCAGTCTGGGCCGCTAGTTGCTCAAGGTAGGGGGAAGCGGCCTGGGCGAGGTCGGTGTTGTTCATGAACGCTTGGGACAGGAGCAGCAGCTTGGCACCCAAGCGGTAGCCCTTGGTGCGGTCGTTGCGAGTGACCAAGCCGGCGTTGCGCAGCGTGTTGAGAATAGCCAAGCCCTTACTCTTGCTGATGCCCACCTCTTTGGTGAGTTGGGTCAGCGAAGCTTCACCACCCACAGTGTTGGCCAGGGAGAAGAGGAGGCGTATGGACTGGTCGACCGCCGGCACTTGCTGAAGGTAGGAATCCTTGCCTCCGCGCTCAGCCGCTCCGCCTGCTGGTTGTTCAGTAGACGGTATCGAGTTCAGCATAGCGTCCATGACCGCCATCTTAGGAGGTCCATCTTCATCTGTCAAGCTGCATCACCCCAGAAATGCCCTGCGAACCGAATCGTCCGACATGATCTCCGTGATGTCCCCTTCAAAGACCATCCGGCCCACCTCGATCACGTAGCAGCGCTGCGCGACTCGACTGAACAATCCGGCGTTCTGCTCCACCAGCAAGACACTCACGCCGCGCTGGTCTTGTCGTGTTGATATTGTCGGCTAGGTTGTTAATGACGATGGGAGCCAACCCTAGAGAAGGCTCGTCCATCATGAGGAGTCGGGGCCTCGACCTCAACGGACGACCGATCACCAGCATCTGCTGCTCGCCCCCACTCAGGCTTCCGGACCGGAACGCAGCGGGATCAGCCCGGAGATGGCCTTCAAGATGCTATTGGAACCGTCCTTGCCGATTGCTGGCGCTATGACGTCTGGTTCCTCTTCAGAGCCGTTCTGTACTGAGGCGGGAGTTATGTATACTGAACCTAGTTCAGTCCCCCCTCGACAGCGCCCAGCTTACGACGGCACACAGCCAGTTGTCAAACCGATTGTTGGCGTTGCTGTGAATGGGACGGACATCGTCGGGCCATGCACCGACTACGATCGGTGGCAGAAGCGCGACAACGCAACAGCCACCGTGGACATGGAGGATCGAGCGTGCCCGATTCTGGAGGAGAACTGAGCCGGCTCCGCTGGTGGCTACTCCTCATCGCGTCCATCGGACTGTTCATGGCCTCGCTCGACTCGAGCATCTTGGCGGTGGCTCTGCCCACCATCTCCGCCGACCTTCAGCTGACCTTCAGCGAGGCCCTCTGGGCACAGACCTCCTATATCCTCGTCGTCACCATTCTTCTCATCCCTATCGGCAGGTGGGCAGAGCGGGTGGGACTCTACCTGGTCTACTGGCTCGGCGTGCTGCTCTTCGGCATCTTCTCAGTGGTGGTGGCGTTTTCATTCGATGGCCCGTCGCTGATAGCAGCGCGAGTGTGCCAGGGAGCCGGGGGCGCGATGATACTCGCCACCAGCGCGGCCATCGTGACTGCGGCCTTCCCCCCTCGGGAACGGGGCCGAGCCCTGGGTCTGAACATGATGGCCGTCACCCTCGGCCTCACGGTGGGACCGCCACTGGGTGGCCTGATCGTGACCCACATGGGGTGGCCCTGGATCTTCCTTGTCAAAGTGCCGATCGCCGTCGCCACCCTTGCGGCTGGGTGGCACCTTCTCGGAGCGGAGAAGCGCGACAGGGCGGCGGCTCGGGTGCGTTCCGGCGTAGTGGGGGTCGCGAGCATCGACATCCTCGGCGCTGCCTTGCTGGGACTGTTGCTTGTGTCTCTGTTTGTCCCCCTGATCTTCTCCCCCCTCTGGGGATGGGGCAGTTGGGAGACCATCGTGCTGCTCGCCGGTGCCGTAGTCTTCTTGCTGCTCTTCGTGGCGCAGGAGGCCCGGGCCCGCGACCCCATCATCGATCTCGGTATGTTCCGCCGCAGCCGCGTGTTTGCAGCGGCGAATGCCGCCTCGTTGCTGTACCATGCGGCCGCCTACGGCGTGACCATCTTCACCGCCGTCTTCTTGGTCGTGGCCCAAGGAAGATCTCCCCAGGAAGCCGGGCTCATCCTTCTCGTACAGCCGCTGGTGATGACCGTGGTGACGCCGCTGTCGGGCCGGCTCTCCGACCGCCTGGGCTCCCGCGGCCTCTCCGCGCTGGGTATGGTGATCACCGCTGGTGGCATGGTGCAACTCGCGCTGCTCGCCCTCTCCTCGAGCACGGGACAGATCGTTGCTGCCTTGGCGACCCTGGGGCTGGGGCTGTCGATCTTCAGCACTCCTAACTTCTCGGCCATCATGGGCTCGGTCGGGCGCTCGGACCTGGGGGTCGCGTCGGGGCTCTTCGCCACCACCCGCTTTCTCGGGATGGGCGTCTCCATAGCCATCCTGGGGGCGATCGCCGCCTCGGAACTGGGTAGGGAAGGGGGCAAGGTGATTCTTCTCGGTACCAATGCGGATGTCACGAACACCGCGGCATTCGTGGCCGGGTACACGCAGGCCATGTTCGTGGGAGCCGGGATCGCCTTGGTGGGCGCGCTGCTATCGCTGGTACCGGAGCGACGACCGGCCGTCACAGCCGCAGAGGCGCCGGCCGGCGAAGCCGTCTAGCGGCGGAGACCGGTGACAAGGACGGCGTCCGCGCGCCGCGTTTGCAGACGCCCTTCCTCGCGTCTGACGCGCCGACGCCACGGACGACGCCCGCTGTGCGATTATTGAGAAGCACCGCGCAACAGCCAGGAGGAGCGTCACCGTGCCCATCACCGACCTGCTAGCCCGCAACGCAGCCCTCTACGGAGACGAAGTGTGTCTCGTGGAGCTCAACCCCTGTCTGGAAGAGAAGCGCGAGGTGACTTGGCGCGACTACGAGCTCATCGAGACGAACCCCACCATCCACTCCCGGCGGGAGATAACCTGGCGCCAGTTCGACGAGGCGGCCAACCGCTTCGCCAACCTCCTGCTTGCCAGGGGTCTGGGCAAGGGGAACAAAGTGGCCCTGCTACTCATGAACAGCCTGGAGTGGCTGCCCATATACTTCGGCATCCTCAAGAGCGGCGCCGTGGCCGTTCCCATGAACTATCGCTACACTGCTGACGAGATCGAGTACTGCCTCAAACTGGCAGAAGCGGACGCGCTGGTCTTCGGTCCTGAGTTCATCGGTCGCGTCGAGGCCATCGCCGACCGTATCCCCGGTGTAGAGCCCCGCTTCTTCCTCAACGGCTGCACCCCCACCTTCGCCGAAAGCTATTGGGAGTCGGTCTCCGGGGTGTCTGCCGAGGCGCCATTGGTGGGACTGGCCGACGAGGAAGATGCAGCCATCTACTTCTCCTCAGGGACAACCGGTTTCCCCAAAGCCATCCTTCACGACCACCGCAGCATCCTTTCGGCCTGTATCGTCGAGCAGAATCACCACGGGCAGACGCGCGAGGACCGCTTCCTGTGCATTCCGCCCCTCTACCACACCGGCGCCAAAATGCACTGGTTCGGCAGCCTCCTATCGGGGAGCCGGGCGGTCCTGCTGCGCGGCGTGAGGCCCGACTGGATCCTCGAGGCGGTCTCTGACGAGGGCATCACCAACGCATGGCTCCTGGTTCCTTGGGCCAGCGACCTCCTTCACGCCATTGAAGCGGGCGAGGTGAACCTGGCCGACTACGAACTGGATCAGTGGAAGCTCATGCACATCGGGGCTCAGCCAGTGCCGCCCAGCCTCATCAAGACCTGGAAGACGTACTTCCCCGACCATCTCTACGACACCAACTACGGCCTCAGCGAGTCTGTCGGTCCGGGCTGCGTCCACCTGGGCGTCGAGAACATCCACAAGGTGGGCGCCATCGGCAAGGCCGGGCACCTCTGGGAGACCAAGATAGTCGACGAGGCGGGCGCCCCGGTGGAGCGAGGCGACGTGGGCGAGTTGGCGGTCAAGGGACCCGGGGTCATGAAGTGCTACTACAGCGATCCCGAGGCCACAGCCGCCGTGCTCAAGGACGGCTGGCTGCTGACGGGCGACATGGCCCGCGAGGACGAGGATGACTTCATCTACCTGGTCGACCGCAAGAAAGACGTCGTCATCACCGGAGGGGAGAACCTCTATCCCGTGCAGATCGAGGACTTTCTCCATCGCCATCCGGACATCAAGGACGTGGCCGTCATCGGCCTACCCGATGAACGCCTGGGCGAGATAGCAGCGGCCATCATCGAGCTGAAGCGAGGCCACAAGGCCACCGAGCAAGACATCATGGAGTTCTGCTCCGGCCTTCCCCGTTACAAGCGCCCGCGCAAGATCATCTTCGACCCTGTCCCACGCAACGCCACGGGCAAGATCGAGAAACCCAAGCTGCGCGAGAAATACGGTGCCGGCAACCTCATCGAGGCGGAGACCACGCGGTAGGTGGCTCGGGCGGCCGGCACACCTGGCGGCTCATTCTGAGTAGAGTACCGCCAAGTCCTGCGAACTCCCTCGGTGGACCCGCTAGGGAGTCTCACCGCCGTCGGCGGGAGCGGGTCTGGCCGCAGCCGCCGGAGGTGCGGATACCAGCACCCTCCGGGTCGGGAACACGAAGAACTTGGTGCGCTTGGCTATGAAGCCGTAGATGCCGCCCAAACTCCACAGCGGCACTATGACCGCGACCAATCCCAGAACGATGAAGTACCAGCCGCCGTACTGACTGGTGGTCTCCCGAAGCAGGTAGAAGATGACGGCGCCGATGATCGGGCCCTCCACGGTGCCCAGCCCTCCGACGACGGCCATGAACACCATGTAGGCGCTCCAATTGATGGCAAAGACCGAGGCAGGTTGGATGCGAAGCAGACTCATGGCCAAGACCCCTCCCATGAGAGCGCATCCGGCTCCAGCCACTACGAACACGAACATCCGCGTCCGCCACAGGTTCACTCCCGAGCTTTCAGCCGCGAGGTCTTCATCGCGGATAGCCTTGAGGGCCAGACCAGTCCGCGTGCGCAAGATGATATATACGACGGCGATAGCCACGGCGGCCAGAGCAAGAGCCCACCAGTAGGTCGCGGCGATACGGGCTTCATTGCTGACCCCTGTTGCCGCCTGAATGGTCACGCCCGAGCCTCCACCGGTCGCCTCGATGTTGGAGATGATCATGCGATACATCTCGGCCAGGACCATCGTGCCGATGGCCAGATAGCCGCCCCGCAGCTTGAACACGATGGCCGCCGACGGGATAGCGACCAGCGCGCCGACCAGAGCGGAGAAGGCAACGGCCAGAAACAGCGGGACGTGGACCACGTCTGCGAAGAACCACAGGCCGTATGCGCCTAGACCGATGTATCCCTGCTGGCCGACAGAAATGATGCCCCCGAAGCCAAGCAGTAGGTTCCAGAACTGCGCCAATGAAATGAAGAGAAACAGGTCGATGAGGCGCCGTGTCCAGGCTGTGCCGGCGAAAGCCGGGACAAAGGCCAGGATGAGAAGCACGACGATGCCCGCCCCGAGAATGATCAAGTGGGTACGGCTGGCGACACGAACCGAAGCCCGCGAGGCGGTACTCGCAGAGACGGATGAAACGTTTGGTCTGTTCATTGTGACGCCACCGGTTTGTTGAGGACGGTCTTGCCAAGCAAGCCCTCCGGCTTGATGAGCAGGATGATCACGAACACGGCGTGGCCGACGAATATCGACCAGGAGGCTCCGAACACCTGGGCGCCGAGGGTCTGAGCCAGGCCCAGGATGACCCCGCCCAAGAGCATGCCCCAACCAGAGCCCATGCCTCCGATGATGACTGCCTCAAAGGCGAAGATCAGGCGCTGGTTGCCCAGCAGCGGGTCAAACGTGGTCCTGATGCCCATCATGACCCCACCGATGACGATGATGAGCAGGGCGAGGCCCATGGCGATGGCATAGAGGTTCTTGTTGTTAATGCCCATCAACCTGGCCGCTTCCTGGTCGTCAGAGACCGCCCGGAAGGCCCGACCCATCTTCGTGTGGCTGAGAAACAGTTGCAGAGCGGTGATAACCACCACGGCCATGAGAAAGATGATCAGCGGAAGCCACCCGATGGAGATGCTCTCGGTGAGTGGGATGCTCATGTTCTCGATGGGACCGGCGTCCAGGCCCTGCGAGTCGGGCGAGAACGCCACCAGCAACCCGTTCTGGATGACCATGGCGATGCCGAAGGTCACGATGACCCCGATGGCGATCCTGGTGCCGACGACGCGATTGAGAACCCCTCGCTGCAGGGCATAGCCGATTATGAACATGATCACCATGGTGATAGGGATGGAGTAGAAGGGGTTCATTCCCGAGGCCGTCACCAGGATGAGCGATATGTAAGCCGGAAGGATCGTGAAGTCGCCGTGCGCCAGGTTGGTGAGGCGCATGATGCCAAAAACGAGGCCCTGCCCGGTCGCGAACAAGGCGTACAAGCCGCCCAATAAGATGCCCTGTATGAGTGCGTTTGCCCAAACCATGTCTATACCCCGAAGTAGGCGGCGGTTATCTGCTCGGTCGTCAGCTCACTCGGAGTGCCCTTCAGGGCGATGCGGCCTTCGAGGAAGCAGGCCACGTGAGAGGCCACGGTGAGCACGTGTTGCACGTCCTGCTCCACCACCAGGATGGTGCAGCCCGAATTTAGCAGCGTGGGGAAGCTGTCGTAGATGCGCTTGATAACCACCGGGGCCAGTCCCAGGGAGACCTCGTCCATGAGGATGAGGCGGGGGTTGGACATCAGAGCCCGGCCGATGGCCAAGGCCTGCTGCTCCCCCCCGGAGAGAGCTGATGCCTGGCGCTTGGCCAGAGGTACCAGCAGGGGGAAGAGCTCGTAGACGGCGTCGGTGGTCCAGGGACCCTTGCGGTTGCGATAGGCGCCGATGAGCAGGTTCTCGTGCACGGAGAGGCTGGTAAAGACGCGGCGCCCCTCGGGCACGGAGGCGATGCCCATCTCCACGCGCTTGTGTGCGGGCATGTGGTCGATGGGTTGACCGTCAAACAGGATGCGGCCCTGGCGGGGGATGAGGGTACCGGCGATGGTCTTGAGCAGGGTGCTCTTACCGGCTCCGTTGGCCCCGATGCAGGCGAAGATCTCGCCTTCGTCTATATTCAGGTCGACGTCGTAGAGGGCCTGGAAGTCCTCGTAGTAGGCGCTCATGTTCTCGATCTCGAGCAGGCTCATGCCGGCGTACCTCCCATGTAGCAGGCCTGCACTTCGGCGGAGTTCATGACCTCGCGGGGATCGCCCTCACAGAGGTTGCGGCCGAACTGGATGACGCTGATGCGGTCGACCACGGCTAGGAGTGCGTGCACGATGTGCTCGATCCACACGATGGTGACTCCGGTCTGGCGCAGCTTCTTGATCTCTTCGATGAGGTCCGTCACTTCGGCCTCGGTCAGACCGCCGGCGATCTCATCAAGGAGCAGGAGCTTGGGATCGGTAGCCAAGAGCGCGGGCCAGTTCCAGGCGCTTGCGGTCAAGGAGCGTGAGCGAACCTGCCAGCACGTTGACCTTGTCCTGCAGACCGGTGATGTCAAGGACCTCGATGACCTTGCCGTAGGAGGCCCGCTCCGTCATCTTGCGTCCGTGGGTGGCGCCCACAAGGACGTTCTCAAAGACGGTCATGCCCACAAAGGGCTTGGGGATCTGGAAGGTGCGGCCGATGCCGATGCGGCAGCGCTCATGGCGGGACAGGCGGGTGATGTCCCTGCCGTCGAACACGACCGTGCCCCCGTCGGCGTGTACGGCTCCGGTGATGAGGTTGAACCACGTGGTCTTCCCGGCCCCGTTGGGACCGACGATCCCCAGAGCCTCACCCTCACTCACGCTAATGCTGAGATCGTCTATGACCAGTACGCCTCCGAACGACTTGCGGAGACCCACTGTCTCAAGTGCTAGGGCCAACTGCATTCACCTCCATCGATCTCCCCCCCCTCGATCCCAGCCTAGAAGCCCAACGCCTGAGCGTTCGATTCGTAGACCTGGGCCCGCTCGTCCTCCGGCAACCCGAGACCGTCCAGGAAGTCGGTGCAGGAGTCCATTCTTTCGTACGGATAGTCAGAGCCGAGAAGGATCTTGTTCAGACCGATGCCGTCCCGCGTGCAGTAGTACGCGGGACCGAAGTAGTTGCCACTGGTGGTCACCCACAGATTGTTGAGCACATAGTGGCTGGCCCATTTCTCGCTCCCAGGGCCGAACTCAGGGTTGGGAGCGCCCTTGTTCTGCCTGTAGGCGCAGTCGACCCGGTTGACCCAGAAGGGGAGTGCCTCTCCATAGTGCCCCAGGATCATCTTCAAGTTCGGGTAGCGGTCGAACACCCCTCGCACGATCATGCGCAGAAAGACGTAGGCCGTCTCAGCGCCGAAGCCGAAGGTGGGGCCGGCCAATACGAACCCGAACTCCCTGAGTTGCGGGATCATGGGGATGGCCGGGTGAAGATAGATAGGAACGTTGAGTTCTTCGCACTTGGCAAGGATGGGCCAATAGACAGGGTCATCGAGAAACGAATCGCCGAAGTTGGAGTGCGTGTCCCAGCCTTTGAAGCCCAGCGTCCCTACGCAGCGCTCCAGCTCCTTGACGGCATGGTCCACATCCTTGGGAGCGAGCGTGGCCCAACCGCCAAAACGGTCTGGATACTTGGCCATGGCTTCGGCAAGAACGTTGTTGGCGTCCTCAGCGACCTTCACACCCACTTCCGCAGGCAGGGCTTCAACCCCGGGCGACGTGAGGGACAAGTAGGCGAAGTCGATGCGCGCCTCATCCATGGCGGCTATGCGACCCTCGCCCATGTCCATGATCTCTTTCTTCTTGGCGATCGAGCTCCACACTTCCGGCGAGAGCCTCTCCCCGCCGTTCTCAAGGCGGGGATAGCCCTCGTTGTTCGCCAAGGCCTCCAGCCAAGCCGGGGTGATGAAATGATTCTCCAGATCGATGACTCGGATCACTCCTATACTCCTTCTGAGGTCCTAGGCTCGCGCTCGGTCGCTCAGCGCGCCGTTACGCGTAGACCATCGGTTCGATGGGCCGGGCGATGGGTATAGCCGGATCGGTCGCCGCCACCAGTTCCACGTCGTACGGCCAAGCGGCTCCGGCCTCGGTCTTGACCCACTGACCGCTCGCGATGTGAACAAGGTTCACGTTGAGCACCGGGTGACTGGTTCCCATCTTGACCGGCGCGGTGAAGTCGATAAGCCCATTGATGGTATCCAGCTTGGTGCTCTGGATGGCGGGGATGAACGCTTCCCGATTTTCGAAGTCCGTTACCCGCTTGCACACGTCGATGGCCCACTCGAACTTGCCGTACTGCCCGATCGGCTCCGTCCAGCCCTTGCCGGTGTCGGCACTGTACTGGTCGGCCAGTTCCTGGCACGTCTGGCCCGTGAGCGAGCTCTTGTAGGGGAAGGTGGGATGCCAAACAACCTCTGCCGAGAGTCCCTGTACGGTGTCGCCCAAGGCCACGGCCGTCTCATGGAAGAGCAGGGCCAGGCTCATGGTGACGATCTTGGGCTGGTAGCCCTGCTGCAGACACTGCTTCCAGAAGTTGGTGAACGTGGGTGGTTGCTGTGCTCCGGTGAGTATCTCGCAGCCGGCCTTCTTGAACTCGAAGATCTGCTGGGTGAAGTCCTCCGCGTTCGTCTCGTGGAATCCCGGGGTGATGAGGGTGTACCCCGTGTCTTTCATGTGGAAGGCGACTCCGGACTTTTCGTTGGCGAAGGCCCGACCGGAAGTGTCGTTGGGAAGAATGACCCCGACCATCTTGTTGGTGGGTATCTGGTCCCAGGTGTTCACCCGCAGCTTCGACGAGGCCGCGTAGCCGTAGTGGGACATATAGGTCCACGTGAAGGGCTTGTCCGGGGTCCCTCCCCGGCCGAAGAAGAACGCCTCAAACGGTACAAAGTTGGCCAGGAACGGTACACCGTTGACCTCGCACTGATCTGCCACCGGGTTGACCGTGTCCGGGTTCGATGACGCGAGCACCATGTCGACACCGTCGTTGAGGATCAAGTCGCCGGCCACTTGGGCGGCGCGGTCGGCCCGCGACTGGCTATCGACGATCTTGAACTCAAACTTGTGAAGCATCCCATCGCCGCAGACGAAGCCGTCCGCGACGGTCGCCGCCACCGTGTTGACGATCCACTCGTCGGGCTTGGCGAAAGAGGCGAGGTTACCGGTCAGTGGCGACACGACGCCTATCTTGATGACGCGGCCCTCTTCGGCCGATGCGGCTACAGTGGTTGTCGACCCCGCCGCCGCCGTAGTGCTCGTGCTCTCTCCGGCCACGGCCGTCGTGCTGACTGCGGCTGCGCTGGTGGTAGTGGTCTCGTCGTCGCCTCCGCAGGCGGCCACCAGACCACCCAGGCCGGCACCCATAGTCACAGTCGCTCCCGCCAGTCCTGCCAGTTTCAGAAACTCGCGCCTACTGACCGCTGTCCCCTGTTTGGTCTCTGCTCCATCATTTCTGTCCGACATGCCTTGTCCCCTCTCGCGATTGCTCAGTCGACCCCGTAGGTCACCTACCCCTGAGACCGCCCGAAGTTTCATTAGCTGAAACTTCTGTTTCTCTAGGTGAGCGCACGGTAGCACCCGTGCTTGTGTGTGTCAATAACCCGAGCCCACTGGCAGAGGCGCATCTTTTGCTCTACCATCATGACCGAAAGCTTGTTGAGATAGTTGATGATGTTCCGTACGCTGGTAGTATGGTTCTACTCAGTGGACCGCATCCTTCGGCTTCGGCAAAAAGTCGGTGAGTGAGGACTTGATGACTCCATGAGCAACGAAGACCTACCCGGAGGAGAGGTCGGCCCGCAACTGCGCACTCTCGAACGCGGCCTGCAGATCCTGAGCCTGTTCGATGTCGAGCACCAGGAGTGGACTTTTGGCGAGGTTTGCAGGGCCTCAGGACTCTCGAAGGCAACGGCTTTCCGCTTCCTGAAGAAGATGGAGGCCATGCGGTACTTGGGTTACGACGAGCAAACGCGGACCTATCACCTAGGTTCGAGTCTGCTGGCTGCAGCCTACCTCGCCTCCGCTCACTCGCAGATCGCGCGCATTGCCCGACCCCTCCTGGAAGAGCTCGCGGCGGCCACTGGTGAGGCCGTCAACATAGCCCTGGGCACCGACGAAGGCCCGTTGATCGTCGACGCGGTCTACGCCCCCACGGCCTTTCGGCCCCATCTGCACGTAGGGGTAGTCCTGCGCGGCCTAACGGCCGCACACACCAGAGTCTTCGCCGCCTATGCCTCCGAAGAAGAACGGTTGAAACTCCTTCTCGGAGAGCAAGAGAAACGCACTGAGCACACCATCACCGACCCTCAGACGCTGGCGGGCATCCTGGCGAAGGTCAAAGAGGAAGGCATCTGCTATTCCCAGGAGGAATGGTTCATCGGATCCTGCGCGGCCGCCGTCCCCGTATTCGACTGCACCGGCACAGTGAGACAGTCAGTGGCCATCATCGCGCCCAAGGAGAGGTTCAGGCCGGAAGACCAACTCAGATACGGCGAGGCCCTTCACCGCACCGCCGCCGAGCTTTCCCTTGAGTTAGGAGGAGCCTCGCGTGGCCTGCAGAGATGAACTCCGGTCTGGTTTAGCTTCGAGCAACGCCTCACGCACCCTGACCAAGGCCAAGGTGTCGGTGGCGCAGTAGGCGAGAAGGTCGGCGAAGATGGCCTCCCGCTCGGCCTCGCAGCATTCGCCGAAGACGGCCTGCCCGTAGCGCACGGTGGCCACTTCACCGTTCGGCACCGCCAACCCCTCGTAGGATAGATCGTCCACCAGGGCCGGGAGGACGTACTTGAGTGACGTGCGCCCGTGAAAGTCGGGGTGCTGCACGTGGTTGCGGACGACCTTCTCGAGATCGAAGAGCCGCTCCTGGAGTCGGCCGATCGGGTCGGCCAGGTCGGGCAGGTCGCGCGCCAGTGAGCTGAGAATGGTGTTCTCATACGAGCTGTAGACCACGACGCGCCCCTCGCCCGGCAGCGCCGAGAGCAGACTGGCGGCGAAGTCCCTGCGCGGGTCGCCGCCCGTGGTGTGGAGAAACTCCTGATGGCTGAGTTCCCCGTCGCAAAGAGTGTGGCACGACCACTGCACAGGTACGGGCTGATAGGGCCGCGTGCCTTCATGAACTGGAAGCGCCGCCCGAAAAGTCTCGAAGTCGAGGAAGTGAAGAGGCTCCTCGAGCACGTCCAATTCCTCCTGCAGCCCAGAGCCGAAACGCGCTTCGCCCGACTGGATCACATCGCACACCGTGCGCTGCTGTGGGGTCAGGCCGGGATAGTCGAGAGGGACCTCCTGAATGGAGCCGTAGCCGTCGCCCACCAAGGCGCACAGCAGTTCGTTGTTCAGGCGGGGGATCTCGGTCACTGGAAACTCGGGCAGGTATTCATGACAATGGCCCTGGAAACGGCACGTGTATGGCTGCTCACAGCGCTTGCTGATCTGCACCTCGGGGCACGCGCCGGCCAGCATGTCCTTCATCTGGCGAAGCAGGTCGGGAACAGCCGGTAGGAACGTCTCCACATCAGCCGTGACATCGGCCAAGGTGAACAGTTGTCCCAGATCGTACGGCCCTCCCGGATACACGTACCCGTTGTTCAGATGCAGCACGCGGCAGCCGGCAATGGGAACGCCGGACCCGCGCAGCACGTGGGCTTGGATGCCGAGATCGGTGGTGTGCTCAGGCTTGACGTCCGTAGACGACTTGACCTCTATGAGCGTCCACCCCCGGGAGTCGTCCTTGACCACGATGTCGCTGCGAACCAGCACGCCATCATGCTCAAACGCGGCTTCGTACAGACACGAGAAGCCTTCGCTCAGCAGACGGCGAGTCGTGCTGAGGGCCTGGGAGCTGTGCAGATAGTCTTCCTGCACCAGCACGCCACCGGGGAAGTATTCGCGCGCCAGCGCGCCCACCTCGTGACCTTGGTCGAACACCGCCTGCTGCGCATCGCCCACCGGATCGGCCAGCTGATACGCATGGCACAGCAGCCACAGATGCTTGGGACACTGCAAACCCGCTTGGAAACGGGATTTCGACAACCTGGGAACTCGCGCCGCCACTTTCCACCCCCTGCTCAGTACGTCTCAATTCAGGTTAGCAGGAGGGTCGGACAGGACTGCGTCACCGCACCCGGGCCGGCGGTCGGAGACCCGAGCTGTGGCCTGCCGACCGGACTCGAGACCCGCGGCTCCTAGATGATCCCCTCCACGCCCAGGCGTTCGGCTCCCCTGCGGTGCGCCTCGTCTCGCTCCTCGGTGTGCGCGGGGAGCTTGAGTGGCATCTCGCGGATATTGCGCAGCACTCGGTCGATGTGCGGCCAGGGGATGGCGACGATGGGCAGTCCGGGCGGATGGAGGTCGTACCCCGTCATGCCGTGGCAGATGCCCGTCCACAGGACATTGATCTCCCCGCTCACGTAGGGATAGGTGAAGAGCCAGTTGCAGCCCATGACGTACGTCATGCGGCTGCTGATCATGTCACCCGTGTCCCACTGTGTGGCCCTCAAGATGGCCTCACCCTGGTCCATGTTGTCGCACCCAATGAGGAGCACGTCGGGCTCGAAAGTGAGCTTCTCGACGGGAGCGAAGCCTGTCGCGAAGGTGGTGCCTTCCGCCAGCATGGTCACGTGGTTGTAGATGCGCCGGTTCGCGCGCTCGTCGGGGTAGATGTCGAAGGCCGGACCGATGCTTCCCCCAGCGGCCAGCGGGATCAGCGGCCCGTGCCCGGTGAGAAAGATGCCGGGCTCGCAACTGTGGTTCTCGGCCGTGGCGTAGAAGGAGCGGCCCCCCTGGGCCTGCCGCAGCATCTGGCACCAAGACATCTTGGCATTCAGCGCCTCCAGTCCCAACCCGGCAAGGTCACCCTCTCCGTTGAAGAACCTGAAGCCCACCGGCGCGTACTCGAACGCGAACCGCTCCAGCGCCGCGAAGTCGTGCGCCTTCAGCTTGAGCCTGTTCTCGTAGTCCATCTCACCCATCGATGCCCCCTTGCGGCGATTCGGTGTCCATCCCAGCTCTCCGCCGGGAGACGCTCGTATAAGGCTCCAGTCACGACACCAGTTTATCGAATGGGAGTCAACCTTCGCGCCAGCCCTGCCACGCAGATGGACCGGGTCTGCGAGGATCACACGGCTGTCACAGTGACGCGCAAGTAAGGGTGGAGCATCCCGAGGCGGCGGAGGAACTCAGGGCTTGGTCACTCTTCCTCGACCGGCCGGACAGGCGGTACACCTTGACCGACTGTCTCAGCTTCGTGATGATGCGCCGCCTCGGCATCGACACGGCCCTCGCCACCGACCAGCACTTCCTCCAGGAGGGCTTGACGACGCTCCCCTGAGATCGACCGACATGCCGGCCTCCCTACGCCCGAGTCCCGGAGCGCCTCAGTCGGTGTCGGACCCCTCCGCCGGCGGAGTCTTCGTGTAGCGCCCCAACTCGTTGCGCAGACCGGCATAGCGTCCAGGCGGGCTGAGTGCGAGGTGACTGGGCTCGATGCAGTCACGCCGCCCACAACTGGAAGTCACCACCATCCCCTCTGGGACGGGGCCGTTGACCTCCTCCCATATCAGGCGCTTAAGATAGACGGTCTTGCCCTTGTGCTTGCCCGCCGGATAGCCATTGGCGAGTGCCCCCTCCCAGAGCAGGTGCCCATCCGGCGTACGGATGGTCTTGCTGAGTTGCCGCGTTGTCAGCATCATTCCCCCATGAGCGCACAACCATCGGTCCTTTTTACAACTATATACCCGTGAGGGAATCGGCATCCAGTGCTCGGAACCAGACCTCGCCAGGCTAGACCGGCCGGAGAGCACCCACTACCTCCCCAATAACCACGTGTCGAAGAAGCCGATCACCCGCCGCTCGTACTCCTGTGGTCGGGTCTTGAGCCCGCCAAGATGGTCTGACCCCTCCACACGCCACAAGTCCTTAGGTTCGCCGGCAGCCTGGAAGTAGTCGAGGTTCAACTCCTCCCCACCTCCCCCATGTTCCGCGTGGATGAAGAAGACCGCTCCGGGAGAGACCTCTCCGGCCAGATCGCCCAGTGAGCGAGGAGGCGCGTCGCCGCTCAACACCGCTACAGCCAGGGTCTGCACCGCCATGGAAGGCATCGCGAACCAGCCACGGGGACCCCGGATCAGACTCTCCGCCACCGAACGTTCGCCCGCGCCTTCGGAGACCACGGCTTTGAGGGCGTCGTTGGAGGCGGCCGCCTCGATCATCTGCTCGCCCCCCACCGACAGTCCCAACCCGCCGATGCGACCCTCGTCCACCTCCGCGCGCGACGCGAGATAGGCGACAGCAGCATCGACATCAGGACCAGATCCCCAACCGAATGCATTAGGATCACCCTCGCTATCGCCATAGCCGCGCATGTCGACCATGAGCACCCCGTAGCCGTGCCTGGCCAGCATGACGGCGTGAGGAACGCTCGTCTCCCGCGGCAACGTGATGACGGCGGCACCGTTCGTGGAGGGTATGTACCAGGCGCGAAGCGCCAAACCGTCGTCGGTGTTCAGCACGACTTCCTCGTAGTCGGGCATCTCTTCAACCGCCGCCGCCCACACCCGCGGTCTGTGCGTTGCGTAGGCCGCCAGTCCCAAAGGAAGAACGATCCAGTACAAAGCCAGGAGACCCACGAGCGCATAGAGGACCGCCCGCAGGTAGCGGCGGCGGTCGTGCCCGCGCGCACGCCACAGCACGTGCACCGCGATGGATATCAGCGCCACGCCCACCAGGATCAGCACAAGACCGCTCGCACGGCCCGCGGTCAGACCCTCCTGCACCGTCACGGCCGCCGCCACCCCGCCCCACACCAGGGCCAATAGACCGAAGAGGAGTGCGGCAGACGCCCGTAGACCGGGTCGCATGCGTGGGTAGAGCAGAGTGATGGCGACGAGGATGGCCAACGGAACCACTGCAGCGAGAACATGGTCCGAGCGCACGGCGCCGGGTCGCCCGACGACAAGCGAGTCGACGAGGATGTTGAGGCCGATCAGGCTGCCCCCCACCAGGAAGACCAAGCGCTCCAAGCGCGTCGTGCCCACATGCCGGTCTCCGGGGCTGCGGGCGAGGGATGCCCCGGAGCGCCCCGGCCCCAGTTCCGGCCCAAGTGCCGGCTCCAGTTCCGGTGCGAGACTATCGATGGGTTGCTGCATGATGCGATCCTTGTCGCCCACGCGGGCTCGATGGCAAGTGACAAGGAGGATGATAGGTCGTGTCCCTCGGTAATACGCCCTGCCCATAGATGGTCTTGGGACCGGTCAGATGCCGGGTCCTCACCTGGCCACATGGCCAGGCAGGGCGAGGCGAATCAGCCACCCCAGGACGAGGCCGCCCTCCGCCCGAGCAGCATGAACGTGAGCCGCCGACGCGCCGGCGCGTCGGCGCGTCGGTTCTTCAGGCCGGTATCATGTACGCAGATCACCAACATTGGAGAACGTCGATCATGACACGCAATGACGCACCCAAATACAGTGCCAAGCACCCCGCGGGCACTCCCTACGACCAGACCGTCGCCGACGTCCTCTCGAGGAGGTCCGAAGACGGGAGGATCGCCTGCGCCGACGCCTTCGACATCGCGCGGGAACTGAGCCTCGCCCCCGCCGAGATCGGGAGGACGGCCGATCTGCTCGAGTATCGCATCACCAGATGCCAACTCGGTCTCTTCGGCTACTCCCCCGAGAAGAAGATAGTGGAGCCGGCGCACGAGGTGCCCGACGCGGTCCGCGAGCAACTGGACCGCTTCACTATCGACGGCACGATCAGCTGCGTGGCGGCCTGGAAGATCGCTGACTCGCTCGGCATGGAGTGGATGGCCGTCGCCGCGGTCTGCGAATTGCTAGAACTCAAGATCCAGCCATGTCAGCTCGGGGCTTTCTGAGGTTCAGGCCCTCGACGCTCGGAGCGGCGCCCGTCACCCGGCCGCGTCCGGGGAACGTCGCCGCCCATTGCCTGGCAGCCGCCTAGATCTCAACAGCGGCCTCGAATCCTTCGTGGACGGCATGGTAGAGGATGCGCGGACTGCGACAGTCACCCACCACCCGGACGTCTTCGACGACCTCTCGGAGGCGCCGCACCAAGTCGTCGCGAGGGTCGAGAGGCGTGGCGACCACCACCGCGTCCGCGGGCAACGTGAGCGACTCGCCTCCCGGCCTCAGAGCCACGACCCCTTCCTTGCCGATCTCGGAGAGTGCGAACTCGGTCCGCACCTCCACTTGGCGTTCGGCGAGACAGTCCTCCAGCGCCATGACATCGAGGAAGTTGACCGTCTGATCGTACGCCGAACCTCCCGGCGCATCGATGATAGTCACCTGCATCCCCTCACGGGCCAGCACCAACGCGGCCTCCTGCCCCATCCCTCCGCTGCCGGCCACGACCACCCGGCCGCCGGGCATGTGCACGCCCCGCAACACCTCGCCCGCCCGCAGCACGTCTCCGCCACGCAGGGGGGCGCCGGCCTCCAGCGCGGCGCCGTGGCTGAGCACGTTGTCTCCGCGCAGCACGTCGCCGGCCCAGAACACGTTGCCGTTCTCGATGCCGACGATTTGGGGCCATAGGGGCTCGGCCCCCGTGGCCAGGATAACCACCTCCGGAGACTCCGCCGTCACTCTGTCGAGAGACCCGGCCGCAGCCATGCGCACCACCAGGGTTCCGCGCTCCACCTGCCGCTCCACTTGCCCCAGAAGATAGTCGAGATAGCGCCGGTAGTCCGACTTGAAGGAGGGGCCCGACGATATCAGCAGGTTGCCTCCCAGACGCTCTTCCTTCTCCAGGAGGACGACCTCGTGTCCCCTCTCCGCGGCCGTGATCCCCGCCACCATTCCCGCCGGTCCACCACCGACGACCAATACCTTCTTCCGCCCCGGGGCGGGTGGTAGACAGCGGTAGTAGTCCTCGCGCACGCTGCGCGGGTTGACGGTGCAACGCACCTGGTTCGAGTGCACGCCTCGCGCCAGACAGGTGTTGCAGCGAATACAGGGGATGATCTCAGCCTTGCGCCCCCTGAAGGTCTTGTTGGGCAGCTGAGCATCGGCCAGGAGCGCACGGCACATGGCGATGATGTCGGCCTTGCCGGCGGCGACCCACTCGCCACCCTCCTCGAGATCCATGATGGCGCCCACCACCGCGACGGGCTTGCTCACCGCCGCCTTGATGGCCGCGGCCCGCTCCACGTTCTCGCCGTGGGGCAGGTAGACCGACGCGTGCGTGTACGGATAGGTGCGCGGTTCGGAGATCATCCCCGCCGAGACCTGGAAGCAATCCACCCTATCCTGCATCAGTTGCGCGTAGGCGACGGCATCCTCGATCTCCAGTCCTCCCGGTACCAGATCGCTCGCGCTCATACGCCACTCGATAGGGAAGTCGACGCCGCAGCGCTCCCGCACGGCATCGACGACCCGCAGGGCGAAGCGGGTCCGATTCTCCAGGCTGCCCCCGTATTCGTCGGCGCGTTTGTTGACGGCAGGGGATATGAACTGAGAGATCAACCACCCATGCCCCCCGTGCAGCTGGATCATGTCGAACCCGGCCAACTTGGCCCGATAGGCAGCCGCCGCGAAGTGGTCGATCACCTCGTCGATCATGGCCGGGGTCATCTCTTCCACCACCTGCTCGCCGCGGCGGCGGTCCTCGGTGAACAGACCCACCTGCGCAGACGGCCCGATGGGGTTGCGGCCGCCGTTGAGTTCCGATACCGCCTGGCGCCCGCCGTGGTTGAGCTGGATGGAAGCCAAGGCACCCCCATCCTTGATGGCCTCGGCCACAGCCGACAGACCCGGGATGTAGAAGTCGTCACCCAGGTTGAGTTGCGTGGGTTGGGTGATGGCCCTGTCGGCGTCGATGGCCGTCTCATGCACGGTGATGATGCCCGCCCCGCCCTTCGCCTGGGCGCGGTAGAACTCCACCAGTTCCCGGGTGACGGACTGGTCGCGGTTGCAGATGCAGGTGAGCGTGGGAGCGGCCTGGATGCGGTTCTTGGCCAGGAGGGGGCCGATGCGTATAGGCTCGAGAAGCACTTCCCAAGTTGCCGTGGTCTTCGCGGCCATGCTCACGCCTCCCCGGCCGCTGCGCCCGCCGCGGCGGCGTCGGCCGCCCCGGTCGCGCCGTCGGCGGCCTTCGCGCCATTGCCGGCCTTCGCTCCGTTCCCAGCCTTGGCGCCGTTGCCGCCGGACGCCAACTGTTCGTTCACCAGCCTCTTGGCCAGCGATATGATCGTGAGCACAGGCGGCCAGCCGCAGGGCTCGGGCAGGACGCTGGCGTCGCACACGTAGAGGCCGGCCACCTCAGTCTGCAGATCCCTGTCCAGCATGTCGTCGATACGAACCGTCCCACCCGGATGCGCGCCCCGCGGAGCGGCGAGTTGGATGGTCGAGGTGTCGCAGCCCACCCGCCGTAGGATGCTGGAGGCGATCTGCGAACCGCGGCGCAGCATGGCCTGCTCCTGGACGCCGAGGGGTTTGGAGATGGTGCCGTCGGCGGAAATGCTGCCGGTCAACGGGTCCCGGACCTTGGTCATGATGCTGAGTGTGCGCGGGTAGCGAAGGAAGTACCGCGCGGACCGCGGTCCACCCATGACCAGTCCGAAGAAGTAGAGCGGCCAGGGGTCGATGACATCGGTCATGATTATGCCTTCATCCTGAAGGTCCGTGGTACCGCAGGTCATGGGGATGTCGTGCGACGATCCCTGGAACGGCGAGATGGCTGTGGTCAATTGCAGAGGATCGATGAAGAAGCCCCGGCCGGCATCACTGAAACCGGAGGCCTGCATGATGATGGCCGTACCGAGACCGCCGGCCGAGAGCACCACCCGCTCGGCTTCGGCTTCGAAGGGGCCGGAGGGGCCGCTGCCGCGCACGCCCGTCACCCGGCCTCCGTCGGTGAGCACCTCCTCGACCTTCATCTGCGTGCGTAGCCGCGCGCCCGCGCCCGTCGCCTCGTCGACGTACTCGCGTGCCGTCCACTTGGCGCCCTTGGCACAGCCAATCATGCACTTGGGGCAGGAGAGATCGCACAGTTCGGCGTTAATGAACTTGGCCAAGGGAGCCCAATCCAGCCCTTCTTTGTGGGCCGCATCCTGGACGCGAAGCGCGCCTTCGCCCAGCAGACGCTCGGGCAAAGGCCTCAGGTCGAGTTCCTCCTCGGTCTCCTCCACGTACGGGGTCAGGTCGATCCCATGGCGTTCCTTCAGCCACGGTGGTGGGGGCAGTGCGACTCCGCAGAAGCTGACGCTGCTCCCCCCGACGGTCAGCAGGCGGACCATCATGGTCCCCTCCTCCGAAGTGAGCATGCCCATGCGGTCCATCATGCGGAACATCGTGGGCCAACTCCCGATGCGACGGTGGTACGCGCCCCGCTCCAGGACCAGAACATCATCCCCGTGACGGGCGAGGCCGCGAGCGACGGTCGCCCCTCCCGGCCCGCTGCCGACGATGATCGTGCGTGCGCTAAGCTTCTCGACCCCGGGTGCCATTCGGTTCTCCTCCCGCTCGCTGGCGTAGGTCGAGTCTACACCCCGATGCGGCCTGCATATAGTAGATGTTGCTGATACGCTGATCGGGATGAACGGATCCCGCGACCATCAGACGCCGGCTGAACGACCCTCTCCGACCAGTCCGACTGCTCGCAGCCAGCCGCCCGACGGTCCGTCGCGGGGGCTCTCCTACAACCGCTCTTTCATCCTCGCCATCTCCTCCATGGCAGGGTTCCTGGTCAGCTTCATGACCTCGGCAACGAACATCGCACTGCCGCTCATAGGCGAGGAATTCAACGCCTCGGCGGTCATGCTGAGTTGGATCTCGCTGGTATACATACTGGTAGCGGCGGCTGTCCTTCTGCCCGCAGGCAGACTCGCCGACCTGCACGGGCGGGTGAGATTCTTCATCTACAGCATGAGTCTCTTCACGATCGTGGCCTTCGCCAGTGCCTTGGCCCCGTCGGCGTCCGTCCTTCTCATCCTCCGCGGCATCCACGGAGTGGCCCTGGCCTTCGGATCGGTCACCGCTACCGCCCTGGTGGTACTTGCCTACCCGCCCGAGTCTCGCGGCAGAGCACTTGGGCTGAGTGTCGCCGGCGTCTACCTGGGCCTCACCCTGGGGCCGGTGTTGGGCGGGTTCATCGTTCACAATCTGGGTTGGCGGATGCTGTTCGTGATCGTGGGGGTCCTGGGGCTCATCAACCTGATCCTGCCCCTCTGGAAACTGCGAGGCCTGGACTGGCGAGAACAGAAGACTGCCCGCTTCGACCTCCTGGGCTCCGCGATCTTCGCCGTCTCGCTGCCGCTTCTGCTGCTCGGCTTCTCCTTTCTCCCAGGCATGTCGGGTGTCGTCCTTGTCGCCTTGGGTCTGGCCGGCCTGGCCGGCTTCCTGTGGTGGGAGACGCAGGCAGCCGATCCCCTGCTCCACATCGACCTGCTCCGGCACAATCGCGTGTTCACCTACGCCAACCTCGCCATCTTCATCAATTACAGCGCCACCTCGGCCATGCTGTTCCTCATGAGCTTCTATCTGCAGTACAACAGGGGGCTGACGGCGCAGACGGCCGGACTCGTGCTTGTCGCGGGTGCGGTCTTCCAAACTGCTTTCGCCCCCATCGCGGGTCGCCTCGCCGACCGCGTTCAGGCGCGATACGTCGCCACCGCCGGAATGGTCCTCAGCCTGCTGGGATTGGTGAGTCTTGCCTTTCTCACTCCCACCGCCCCCTATTGGTATGTCCTCGGCGGACTCTGCGCGATGGGTCTCGGCGCAGCCTTCTTCTCCTCGCCCAACACCTATATGATCACCGGTAGTGTAGAGAAGCGCCAGTTGGGTGTGGCTACAGCAACCATCGGCGTCATGCGCAATACCGGCATAGCCATGAGTATCGGCCTTGCGACGCTCGTCATCGCCGTCGTGGTGGGTCCGGAGGCGATCGTGCCCAGTGAATACCCGCAGTTGATGCGCAGCATCCAGATAAGCTTCTTGATCTTTGCGGTGCTGTGCATCGTGGGAGTAGCGGCTTCGCTGCTCGCGCGGCCGGCCGACAGGACGTCGCCGAACCAGGCGGCGACACCCAGGGGGAGGGTTGCCTAGTGAATACGCGTCCCAAGGAGTCGGTGTGGGACTACCCGCGACCGCCGGCGGTGGAGCGAGTCGAGCGCCTCATCCGGGCATCGCTGGGCGGGCACACGATCATCCACAGCCGCAGACCGCTCCGGGTGCTGGAAACCAGCCATCCCCCCGTGTTCTACCTGCCGCCTGAGGATGTGGCCATGGAGTTCCTGACTCCCAGCGGTCACGAGACGTTCTGCGAATACAAAGGTATCGCTCGCTACTATCATCTGACCGTCGAGGGTAAGAAACAATCCAATGTGGCTTGGTACTATCCCCAGCCCAGCCCCGGCTACGAGCCGATCGCGGGTCTCATCGCCTTCTACGCCTGGGTCTTCGACGAGGCGACCGTGGACGGCGAGCGGGTGACCCCGCAACCAGGCCACTTCTACGGCGGCTGGATCACGAGCGAGATAGAAGGTCCCTTCAAGGGCGCTCCCGGCACGACCGGCTGGTAGCGGTACACCAACAAGCTCTGGCCCAAGAGCGCGGGCGAGCCTGCGAAGACCCTACACAAGGAGACGAACGTGGCGAGTGAACTGACCGTCCAGGCCGTCCATCAGGGCGGGATGTGTTTCTCCACAACAGCGGGCAGCCACACCGTCTGCCTCGACTACCCCCTGGGACCGGGCGAGACCGGAGCCGGCCCCACTCCTCTGCAGATGCTGCTGGGCAGTCTGGCCGTGTGCAGCGGGAGCACGCTCGTCCTGGTGCTCGGCCGGATGAAGCAGACGGTGACCGGCCTACAGGTGACGGCCCGAGGACAGCGGCGCGACGAACACCCCACCGTGCTGACGGAGATCGCCCTCGAATTCTCGCTGAGCGGAGCTGGACTCGACGCCGGGAGCGTCGCACGGGCTCTCGCCATAGCGGAGGAGCAACTGTGCCCGGTCTGGGCCATGCTCAAAGGTTCGACCCCCGTCACGGCCTCGTTCAATATCGAGCCGGCGGGCGCCTAGGCCGGCAGGCGGGGGCACCCGGGGCGGCTGGCGGCCGTCATGTGGCAGGCGATCCTCGGCGAAAAACGTGCGTGCTCTGTCGCGCGATACGCGCGATTGCGCTACTCTGACGGCAGCGACTCCAGAAGGGAGAACAATGGACGCCTACGAAGTCATGAGAGAGTGGGACCGCGCGACGGGCATAGTGCCTCGCAGCGATGAAGAGCTGGACGAACAGGTGCCGGCGACGCTGCAGAGCGACTACGAGGACTGGAAGTCCCGCATCGCCGCCAGCGAGATCCGAGCCATCATAGAGGGGATGAAAGCCTGGGGCATGCCGGTGGCGGCTCTGGACCCGTTCGACATGGACCGCTTCATCGAAACGGAAGAAAGGACTTACGAGCCCCGCGAGTAGGCAGGTCGCCCCGTAGAGGCTGGGATGGTCCGCCCGCGCCGGCTCTGCCCGCCCCGCTGGGATGTCCGTCCACGGCTCCGCTCGCCGGGCCGGGCCGGTTTGTCTGCGGGTGCGGCTCCGCTCGCCGGGCCGGCTACTATCTTCCTTCGAGCGGCCGCTTAAACAGGAGCGTGTAGGAGATCATCCGTTCCCCGTGGGATGCGTTGGCCGACTTGGTCCCCTCCACCCACACGTCGGTGGGGACGACCCCCACCAGTTCCCATCCCTCGCGACCGAGTTCCTGAAGCCCCGCGGCCATGGGAAGGCTTCCCGATTGACCCACCCCCACAGCCTCCCAAGGACTGTACGTCCACTTGTAGCTGAAGTCTTCGTGGGTACCGCTGCGGTTCATGACGACATTCTTGTATTCCCACTTCACCGTAGTGGCCTCCCAGGCTGGACCGAAACTGACCTCTTCCTTCACTGTGCATGGAGAATAATACGACACGGGAAGCCCCCGAATAGGAGGGCTTCCCGCAGAGAGGCTGGGGGGCAGGGTTTCGGAGCCCACGGGCAGCCCTCAGCACAGAAGCGGGGATGATGCTAGGCCACGATGGGGCTCGCGCCCATCATGGCCGCCTGATATCGCTGAGCAGGTTCTGGATCCGATCCGTATGAGATGGCCAAGATGGCAACGTCGTCCCTCAGAGAACCTCCTGAGAAGTCCAGCACTTCATCGAGGATCACCTGGGGAAGTTCTTCCACGGCCCTCTCTTCCTGCTCCAGAAGATCTCGAAGCCCGGATTCGCCGAAGAAGTTGTCCCCCTGGCGGGCTTCGATGACACCGTCGGTGTAGAGAAGCAGCAGATCGCCGCTCTGCAGCACGACCTCAGCCTGCTGCCAGTCGGCATCGGGAAAGATCCCCAGAGGTGGCGAGGGCCCACCGACCGACTCGACCGACACCGGTCCGCCGCTTGAGAAAGGTGGCTGGGTGCCCGGCCGATGCATAGCAGAAGCAGCCCGTGTCCGCGTCGAGGACGCCCAAAAAGAGGCTCACGAAACCTTCCAGATCCTTCTCGAGGAGAAGTCTGTTCGTACTCCTCATCACGTCTTGCGGCTCGCGCGACTCGTGAACGAAGGCCTGGACCACGTCCTTCGCCAGGGTGGCTGTCCGCGCTGCGTGGATCCCATGGCCGACCACGTCGCCTATCAGCACCACGGTCTTGCCCCCCTTGACCGCGAACACGTCGTAGAAGTCCCCTCCCACCAGAGCCGATTCGGTCGCCGAACGATACAGGTGGCCGAGCCGGAGGCGGCCGCTCTGGGAGGGAACGTGGAGAAAGGCCAGCTGGAGGGTCTCCGCGATCTCCTGCTGGTTCCGGTAGAGACGGGCGTTCTCCTCAGCCGCGTGACGCTGTTTGGCTTCACTGTCCCGAAGCGACCCCATGAGTTCATCCCGGTCCGCGACCGCCTGGAAGAGAACGGCCTCCCGCCTCGCCGCCTGCTCGCGGACTCGGTCCGCGACGAGAGCCGCTATCACCGCGGCGACCGTCCACAACGCGATGGAGATGATGATGGTGGGCCAAACGACCGTCGTCCCGAACTCGGTGAGAAGGACCACGTATGCGATCCCTCCCACGAGCGCCACTATAACGCCTGCGAGCGGTCCGGCGGCGACGGCCGCGCCGATACCGATGAGCGTGGCCGCCGGACCAGGTATCCCCAGGTAGAATCGCGGCGTATCAAACAGGCTCAGACCCCAGAAGACCATCAATTGGAGGAGGGACCCGACGAGGACGACCAGGGCGGCCTTCCTTCTCGGCGCGAGCGGACCGACCATGCGCGCTGACAGCCCGCGCACCCCTTCGATGTGGGTGGAATGCCGCTCCTCACCCGGTGCGGTCCCCGTTACGTCGTTCAGAGCCAGGGTCGCTGCCTCGACTTCGCCCGCCTCGTCCACGATGGAAGTGACGCGATCCGGTCCCGAGGAACCGGAGGCCCCTTGGCCGCCGCTTCTTTCGAAGCCGGGGCGATAGAAGGTGAGCCCGACAAGAGTCCCGCCGTCCTGCCCGGAATGCAGGAACAGATGATCGGACAGCTTTGCCATGAGCGGCAGTCCCAGACCCCGGTTCGAGCGCTCCCTGAGCGAAGCCGGGGCCTGGAACTCACCCGGACCTTCGACCGTGATCTCGAGCCGATCTTCGTGGAGAGCGACAGATACGCGCACCCGGCCCTTCACCGGCGCGTGCTCGATGGCATTTGCAGCCGCTTCCGAGCAGGCGACGGTGATGTCGAAGATACGCGCTTCGTCGAAGCCGCCCTCGGCGGCCACACCTGCGACGAATGTCCTGGCCTTCGCCACCTGGGCCAGATCCGGTTCGAGGACAAGTGCGTACACAGCGGCTTGCCGGCCCCGGCCGTCCACGATCGCGTCCCCTCCCCGTTGGCTGTCGCCCCTTTGCCCCCAGCATGTACTTCTCTGGGTGTTACCCACCTACCGCGAAGAAGGAACCGTGCGGCCCACACCATGAAGACACCGACCTGAGGATGATAGCCTGAAGAGGTGAAGCCACCGCTCCTCATCGTCAACCCGGCTTGCGGTTCGCGTCGCGTCGCGAAGAGCATCCCCCGCGCCTTGGAGCGGGTGGAGAAGGTACTCGGGGAGGTCTCGATCCGCTTCACCTCCAGACGAGGGCACGCGCATGAGCTGGCCCGCCAGGCAGTCGAAGAGGGATACTCGCTCGTAGTCGCCGTAGGCGGAGACGGAACCCTGAGCGAAGTGGCCAACGGTGTGTTGCGGGCGTCGAATGACGCCGCGGGAGCACCCAGCGGAGCATCCGCTCCGTCCGTGGCCATCGGGATCATCAACCTGGGCACGGGGGGCGATTTTCGGCGCACCCTGGGGATCGGGTCGGGCGTGGACCACTGTCTCGAGGCCCTGACGTCGGGTAGAGAGCGACTTGTCGACGTGGGTCGGGCGCGCTTTCGGGGTCGCGACGGGGTGCTCGTCGAGCGCTACTTCGTCAACGTCCTCTCCGCAGGCCTGGGCGGCCTCGTGGACCTCTATATGGAAAGCATGCCCGCGTTCGTGGGCGGCCGTGCCGGCTACTACCTGGCCGCCCTGAGGGCGGTGGCCGTGAGTCGCGAGCAGCAGGTGAAAGCCCGGGTCACCTGGCTCCACGAGACCCGGGACGAGGTGATCCCGGCGTACCTCTTCACCGTCTGCAACGGACGCTGGTTCGGTGGCGGAATGGACGTCGCCCCCATGGCCCTACCTGAAGACGGCCGCCTCGAGGTGGTCACCGTCACCGCCCCCAGCAAGCGTTATCTGGCCGGTCGAGTGCGAAGTGTGTACGCCGGACGCCATCTGGAGGAGCCCACAGTGCGGCACTTCCCCTGCAGCAAGATCGAACTGTCTCTGGATACCGCCGAGGCCTCTCTGGCCGACGCCTCCCGGCGCTTCCTGCTCGACGTCGATGGCGATGCCTTGGGCTCCCTCCCCGTGGAGATAGAAGTGATGCCCCGGATATTGCGCGTGCGGGCCTAGACGGCCGCCACCCACAGGGAAGGGCATGGGCACCTGTCGGTCCTAGTTCGTCACCCGACCGTCGAGCATGTGGAAGACGCGGTCACAGGTGGCGGCCACGTTCGGGTCGTGCGTCACCAAGACGAATGTGGTGCCTGTCCGGCGGTTGATCTCACGCATCATGGCGACGATCTCCGCCGAACTCGCCGAATCGAGGTTGCCCGTGGGTTCGTCTCCGAAGATGACCTTGGGATCGTTCACGAGCGCCCGGGCGATGGCCACCCGCTGCTGCTGCCCGCCGGACAACTCGGTGGGCCGGTGATCCTTCCGGTCGGCCAGCCCCACCTGGGCCAGAGCGCTCAGCGCCGCTTCACGGGCTTCGCGCCTCCCTCTCCCCGCATACTCGGCTGCCAGCATGACATTCTCCGCAGCTGTCAAGCTGGGAACGAGGTTGAAGGTTTGAAAGATGAAGCCCACTTCTCGCCGCCGCAACTGTGCGAGCTCGCGCCGACCCAGCCGGTCCACCCGGCGGCCGTCGAGCCAGACCTCGCCGTGGTCGAGGGCGTCGAGGCAGCCGATGATGTGAAGTAGCGTAGACTTCCCCGACCCGGAGGGGCCCATGAGTGCCACCATCTCCCCTTTCCGGATGTCCACAGATGCGTCCTGCAAAGCGTCGACGAAGTTGTTCTCGCTCATGACGTACCGCTTGTGGATGCCCATCCCGCGAATCATGATCTTCGCGTCGGTCGCCCGTTCGGGCACCGACAGCACACCATGGGTGCTGTCCCCCAAAGTGGATATCGACTGCGTCCTGCCGTGGCCGTTGGGGACCACGGTCTCCTCGAGAAGAGTCTGAAGAGTAGCCATCGGGTTCTCCTATCCGGGTAGAAGGCTGTTTGTGTGGAAGGCTGTTTGTGACGGTGGCTATTCGTAGCGCAGTGCCAGCACCGGCTGCAGCCGCGCGGCATGCAGAGAGGGATAGAGCCCGCTCACCAGACCCAGCAGGATGGCGAAGACCACCGAGCCGATGGCCAAGCGGGGAGTGATGAGGAACAGATCGAGATTGCGCGGCTCCAGTAGCATGTCGGCCACGGTGGCCGCCAGCCAACCCAGGAACAGTCCGCTGACCCCACCGATGAAACCGATGAGTCCCGATTCGGACAGGAACTGTCCCACGATCTGGCCGTCCGAGGCCCCGATGGCCTTGCGCACGCCGATCTCGCGGGTGCGCTCGTTCACCGACATGGTCATGGTGTTGATGACGGAGAGTCCGCCGACGAACAGGGCGATGATAGCGATGCCGTAGAGGATGGCGTTGAAGATACCCATGGAGCTGGCCACCTGTTCTTGGAAGGCCTGCGGGCCGGTAGCGGTGACACCGGGAACCGCGCCGTTGATGGCCGAAGCGAGGGCCTCTGGGTCGGTACCGGGCGTGGGGTATACCACGAAGGAAGTGACCAACTCGCTCTGGTCGACCTGCCCGCGGATCACCTCGGGCAGGTCCGCTATGTAGATGCGCTGAGCATCCTCGAGGGTCATGTAGACCGTGGAGTCAGGCGCGGTAAGGGTTTTGTTGAGCACCCCCACCACCGTGTAGCGCTCGCCCCGTACAGTGACCATACTCCCCACTTCGGCGCCGAGCTTGCCGGTCATGTCCGAACCGACCACCACCATCCCCGCGTCCTCCGGGGTCAGCGCCCGCCCGGAGGCGTACGTCATCTCGAACCCTTCGAGGTCTTGGCCGCGCAGATCGCTGCCCGATATCATGGGCGGCATTCCGAAGGACATCGACGCTTCCGTGTCGAGCAGCGTGTCTATGGTCGCCGAGACGTCGGCCACGCCTATCACGCTCATGATGGCCTCGCGTTTGGCGAGTGACAGGGGCGCGTCGGAGAAGAGAGAAGTGCCCTCCGCCTGCACAGTGACTTTGTCCGAGTAGTACTCGGTACCGCCGGAAACGAGCATGTTGATCTTCTCCGCCATCCCGCCCATGACCACCAAGGCCAGCACCCCGATGGTGATGCCGAAGATGGTGAGCAACACCCGGAGTTTCCGCCTGAAGACGTTCCGCACGATCCGCATCTCTACCCACCTCCCGCAGCCGGCGCGACAACCATGCTGCACTTCGAAATGTTAGTAAGCTCGCTTTACTCTTGTATTCACTATACTACGAACTTAATACTAGTCAAGCCGCGCATGGGAACCCCGCACGAACGACTTAATGATCGACGCCGGTCCTCGGGGACCGGCGTCGGCGACCGGAGGCGGAGCGTGCGGCCCGCGCTATTGGCGCGACCGGGGACGCGCTATGGCGCCGGCCGGCGCGCTCCGGAGGTCGAGCTTTCGGCGTCGGGCAGTCTCCTAGGCCGCGTAGACCTTCACGTTGTCTCCGTTGGCCGCGTCCACATTGACTTCCATCTCGCGCAGGGCCTCCATGAGTTCCTCGAGGTCCTCGGCCTTGAAGTTGAGCAGATCCATGGAGAGCCCACGCTCGCCCATCGATTGGTTGATCTGTTCCATGGCGGGTTGCGGGATGAACGAAGTCAGCTTCAGACCGGCCCGCACGAGACCGAGGGGTATCTTCACGTTGACATTGTCGCCCTTGATGCTTATCACCTTCACGTAGAGGAACTTGGGGGGAGCGGCCGCAGCCGCCTTCGCGGGTGCAGTCGCAGCCGACTCGCTCTCGCCGGCGGCCTCCGCGCCCGATCCCATGGCATCCAATAGACGCGCGGCTTCATCCGCAGTGATCTTGCCTGCGGCCAACAACTCCAGGATACGGGTACGATCGTCACCCATGATGCTCTCCTTTCTCGGTTTCTTAACGGACCCTGAAGGCCACGGTCCGACCGCTTCTACTTCTGTCCTGGATGAAGACCTCAGTCCCAGAGGTCTCCCCCATCACCTCGAAACATCCGATCAACAGACGCGAGTACCCCGGCCTACGACCGGACAGCGCCGTGAACAGGTCCACGATCAGCGCCAGCAGCAGGCCCAACACCAAGAGCACCAGGAAAAGGGGCCACAGAAGGAACACCGGCAGCCAGAGTCGCACCTTCGTGCGCTCCCCATCCTCGATGCGCATGCGCACGGCATAGGGCAAGCATTTCATCGTCCCAGCCTTTCCGCCGCCTCCTCCACCGTGATCTCACCGCGCTCCAGCAGATCGAAGACCTCGTCATGAGCGGTGAACTGCTCCACCTCGACCAGTTGCAGTTGCTGCACGATGCGGTTCAGCCTGTTCTTGACCGTGGGGTAGCTGATACCGAAGGCCTTCTCCATGTACTTGATGGACCCGTGGCAGCGCACGAACTCGCTGACGAAGACTTGGTCTTCATAGCGCAGGCCCGCCAGAGACGGAGGATCGAACTCGCCGCTTATGGTGACGTCGCCATCCACCAGTCGTACCGAGGTGACCACAAAGGGGCGGTCCCCGGTCAGATCGGTCAATTGATTCCATTGCCCCATAGGACCCTCCTTCGTCATAACCTAACTCATTCTCGCTCTAGTTATTAAGAAAGTCAAGTGTGCTCTTAATATTCTTTACCTCTGGTTGTCTGCTGCCATCCGCACTGCTTGGAGAGCGGGGTGCGCTGTCGGGCCAGATCATCGCCGCTTGACTATTACTAAGTTACTAGTATACTTGCCTTAATACATGAACGCCGACTCCGCCTGAAGTGCCAGGCCGATCGGTCGTCAGCGGAAAGCACTGGAGGCGAGACCCGATGACAGACACACCATCTGCACCCGGCTTCCCGGGGGAGGCTTCAGAGGTAGTCTCCGCGAGCGTGCGCAAGTTCCAGAAGGAGCTCAGCGCAGGAATCGTCTCGCTCGCCCTCATGGCACTGCTCGTTCGTGCGGGGAAGCCTCTGTACGGCTACCAGATCGCCAAGGAGTTGGAGGGCTTCGGAGACGGGATGCCGGTCAAGCAGGGCACCCTCTATCCGGTACTGCGCTCCCTCGAAGCAGGAGGTCTCCTATCGAGCGAGGTGGAGCCGTCGGTGACGGGACCTCCGCGACGCTACTACAAGGTCACCGAGGAAGGGCTGCAGGCCATCGGCGTGTGGCGAGGAACCTGGCAGCGGACACGTGAGTTCATAGACGCCGTCCTGGAGGGACATCGTGGTTAACGACGTTGACAGCTATCTCAAGGAGCTCCAGACGGCTCTCGCCGGAGCGGATCGGGCACTGGTGCAGGATGCGCTCTTCGACGCTGAGGAGTACCTGCAGGCGGAGGTGGCGTCCGGTGCCGAGTTCGCGCAGGTGATGGAACGCTACGGCACGCCGCAGGAAGTGGCCGCGGCATACGTGGGCGCCGCTCCAACGAGCGAAGCGGTCCAGGCGGACGCTCCCACCGCGCCCGCGACGCCCTCGACTCCGGCCGTGCAGCCGACTATGTCCGAGACGCCTACCACAGTGGCCCCTGCTCCGGCGGGAGACACGGCAACAGCGCGGACCGGAGCTCCGATCTACACGGAAATGGCTCCGGGCAGTCAGGCACCGGCACAATACGATGCCCCCGTGGGAGTCCAGACCGGCATGGTCGCCAGTAGCGCCGGAGCGGCCACCGCGTCCCCCAGCGCCTGGCGCCAGGTGTTCGGGGTGTTCGTCGACCCGCGCGTATACAAGGCCCTTCTCTACATGATCCTTTCCTTGGCCACGGGGATCGCGTACTTCACCATCGTGGTCACGGGGCTATCGACGGCCGGAGGCATGCTGGTACTCATCATCGGTATCCCCCTACTCCTGCTCGTGCTCGGGCTCGTGAGGGCCATGGCCCTGTTCGAGGGGCGGCTGGTGGAAGTGCTCCTGGGAACGCGCATGCCCCGCCGGCCGCGGGCCGAGCCCCCCAACGCCGGCTTCGTACAGCGGATCCTCTTCTGGGTGAAGGACGGTCGCACCTGGGCCTCCATGGCCTACATGATCCTCATGCTGCCCTTGGGGATCATCTACTTCACCGTCGCGGTGACAGGCATCGCGGTGGGGCTGGGCCTCATCACCACCCCCCTCTGGGCATGGGCGAGCGACTACAGCTTCACCATCGATGGAGTCATCTACCAGAGTTGGTTCCCACTGTGGGGCGTGCCCGTGGCGATGATAGGGGGAGCGATCGTGTTGCTCGCCTGGTTGCATCTTGTGCGCTGGATCGGGCGCGGACACGCGGCCTTCGCCAAAACCATGTTGGTGCGGCTCAGCAGGTAGACGCGGAAAGAAGGCCGAACGGAAGGATACCCTTCCGTTCGGCCCATCGACTCCACCCGGGAGCGGCCACCGGCGCGAGGCAGGCTGCTGTCGCTCCCTACCCCTGCTTGACCTCCGTGTAGGCCCAATCGAGCCACGGAAGCACGGCCTGCATATCCTCGCTCGCCACTGTGGCTCCGCCCCACAGCCGCAGACCGGCCGGGGCATCGCGGTAGGAGGCGATGTCGTATGCCGCCTTCTCAGTGTCGAGCAGTGAAGCCATCTTCTTGGGGATGGCCGCCTGTTCTTCGGCCGCCAACGCCGTGAACCAAGGGTCGACGATCTTGAGGCAGATGGACGTGCTCGATCTGACGACCGCGTCTTCGGCCAGGAACTCCACCCATGGCGTCGCGGCCACCCAGTCGGCCACGGCGGTGAGATTCGCCTCACTACGCCGGATGAGTTCAGGCAGCCCACCCATCTCCTCCGCCCAGCGCAGCCCGTCCAGAGCATCCTCCACGCAGAGCATGGACGGCGTATTGATGGTGTCGGCCTTGAAGATGCCCTCGCTCAGCTTGCCGCCCTTGGTCACGCGGAAGATCTTGGGCATCGGCCATGCGGGGACGTAGCTCTCCAGCCGCTCCACCGCGCGGGGACTGAGGATGAGCATCCCATGCTGCCCCTCCCCTCCCAGCACCTTCTGCCACGAGTAGGTGACCACGTCCAGCTTCGCGATGGGCACGTCCATGGCGAAGACCGCCGAGGTGGCGTCGCAGATGACCAGCCCTTCTCGCTCCTCAGGTATCCAGGACGCATCCGGCACCCGCACTCCCGAAGTGGTGCCGTTCCAGGCGAAGACCACGTCGCGGCTGAAATCCACCTGCTCCAGGTCGCTGATCTGTCCGTAATCGGCCGACAGCACCCGTACGTCGGGCAGCTTCAGCTGTTTGGTGACATCGGTGACCCAGCCCTGCCCGAAGCTCTCCCAGGCCAGCATATCCACGCCTCGAGGGCCGAGCAGAGACCAGAGAGCCATCTCCACCGCACCCGTGTCAGAGGCGGGCACCAGACCGATGCGGTACTCATCGGGAACGCCCAGGATCTTCCGCGAACGGTCGAGCACCTCTTGGATACGGGCCTTGCCGGGCTTCGAACGGTGCGACCTGCCGACCAGAGCGGCGTCGAGCGCGTCCGTATTCCAGCCCGGCCTCTTGGCACAGGGGCCGGAGGAGAAACAGGGGTCTTGCGGGCGGACGGTAGGTTTCATGAGCGCACGTGTCTCCTTTCAGCCGGCCGGCGGGACCATCCCGCACGGACCGGTCGTGGCCTCGGTCGTAGCGTGTTCATCTCCGGGATCAGGAAGAAGGTTCCCGCTGGGCACCCTGGCTCAAGTCCGCGCGGTTCCCGGCAGCTCGGGGAGCGAGAGCTCGACGGCCCGGACATCGTCGACCTCCGAGACGGCCTGGATCTCCTCCAGCACCTCGGGTGACAGCGAGTCGTCCAGAGCCAAGCCCATGACGGCTTTGCCCTCCACCTTCTTGCGCCCCACGTTCATGAAGGCGATGTTCACCTTGTGGGTGCCGATGATGGTACCGATCTTCCCGATCATGCCCGGGATGTCGTCGTAACGCAGGAACACCATGTGCTCCGAGGGCTCGATGTCGATGTTGTGCCGGTAGATCTGGAGCAACCGCGGCCGGTTCTTGGGACCGAAGACGGTGCCGCCGGCGGTCATCTCCCCCTGCCGGTCGGTGGTGCTCAGGGAGATGAGATTCGTGTAGTCGAGCGAACGCCTCTCCTTACTCTCGGCGATCTGCAGCCCCCGTTCCGCCGCGATGGTGGGCGCATTGACGAAGTTGACCGCTTCGTAGGAACCGGCTGCCACCAGACCTTTGGTCACGGCCAGAGTGATCAGGCGCGTGTCGTGCTCGGCCACCTCGCCCTCGTAGTGCACTATCACTTTGGACAGCGGTCCGTCGGCGACGGCGGTGAGGAGTTGCCCCAGGGTCTCGCCGAGGGAGAGGAAGGGCCCGATGGCCTCCATGTCCTCCTTGGATATGGAGGGGATGTTGACGGCGTACGTGACCACACCGCCGCTCAAGCCAGCCACCACCTGCTCGGCGACGATGACCCCGGCCCGGTCCTGTCCCTCCGCGGTATTCGCGCCCAAGTGTGGCGTCATGATGACGTTGGCGAACGTGGCCAGGGGGAAATCTGGGGGCACCGGTTCGGAAGAGAACACGTCCAGGCCCGCCGAGGCCACCTTGCCGGCCTCGAGGGCCCGCATCAGAGCCTCCTCGTCCACGATGCCGCCCCGGGCGGTGTTGATGACGCGCACTCCCGGCTTCATCGCCTCGAAGGCGGCGTCGGAGATGAGCCCCATGGTCTCGGCGGTCTTCGGCAGATGGACGCTGATGAAGTCGGCCGCGGCGTAAAGGTCCTCAGGTGTCTCGGCCCGCTCGATGCCCAACTCGCGGAAACGTTCCACCGACACGAAGGGATCGTAGCCGATGACCTCCATACGCAGGCCTTTGGCCCGCTGGGCCACCAGCACGCCGATCTTACCCAGTCCCATGATGCCTAGGGTCTTATCGGTGATCTCCATGCCCTTGAACTTCGACTTCTCCCACTTGCCGGCGTGCATGGAGGAGTTGGCGTTGGGGATGTCGCGGACCTGAGCCAGGAGAAGGCCCAGGGCGTGCTCGGCAACGGAGAGACTGTTCGACCCGGGAGCGTTGGCGACCACGATGCCCTTCTGGGTGGCGGCCTTGACGTCGACATTGTCCACGCCCACTCCGGCCCGTCCGATGATCTTCACTCGGGTGGCATCTTGGAGCATCTCGGCCGTGATCTTGGTGGCCGAACGGATGATGATGGCGTCGTACTCGTCGATGTTCTGCTTGAGTTCATCGTCGGTCATGTCCGTGCGGACCTCGACGTCGAAATGCTCTTTCAGCAGGTCGACACCCGCCTGCGCGATCTTCTCCTTCACCAGGACCTTCATCTTCACTCCCGAACGTCTCAAATGTTGGCCGACTTGGTCGCCCGCACGACCCGCTGGACCGCTCAGCATGGCGGCTCCAGGGCGCGAAAGTGGGCCCGCCCATTGTGTCACAAGAGACGTCTAGGTGTAGATGTCCCTACGCGCGAAGGCGGCCATGCCCGCTGCGGAGAACACGCAGACACCCAGCAGCGCGATGAGGACTCCGGTCCAGGGGAATTCAGACCCCAGCGCTCCCCCGAGATGGTATTGAAGCGCTAGGACGCGCAGCGGCTCTATCGACTGCGAGACCTGGCTGAGCGCCTCGATGATGTACATCCCCACGAGGACCACGCCCGGGATGACGATAGCCAAGGCCGCGCGACGGAGTAGCGCCGACAGGAATAGTGCCAGCGCGCCGAAGAATAGGCAGAAGGGCCACAAGGTGACCAACCCCCTGGCCAACCTGCCCGGACTCAGATCCACACCTGCTGCAGGGACGGCGACGTAGGTAAGAACCCAGGTGATCGCCAGGACTCCGGCCAGAGCCGCAGCCATGGTCAGAAGGGTCCCCGCGACCAACTGCCACCGGGGTATGGGGTTGCTGATCAGCAGATCGAGGGTCTTGCGCTCCTCGCTGCCGGCGATGGCACGGGCACCGATGACCATCGCCATGAAGGGCAGGGCCAGCGGGATGATGCCGTTGAAGAACTCCATCTCCAACCACTGCTCGATGGTGAGTTCCCCACCCGTGGAACCCATGTACTGCTGCATCTGCTCGGGGGCCTCCGACATGTAACTCTCGAGCAGTCCTCCCATGGAGGGGAACAGAGCCACGTAGAGAGCACCGAGCGCTCCCAGCACCACGCCCCAGATGATGATCTGGCGCAGCCGGGCCCTTAGTTGGTGGGAGGCCAGCGTCCACACGCCGCCTAGCCCTGCCATGGTTGCCCCTCGCCGTAGTAGCTCATGAAGACCTCATCCAGAGACGGATGCTCCACCGTCATGTCCAGCACCGTGTAGCGCGAGGCCAGTTTGACAACGGCATCGATGCCGTTGTGCAGTCGCAAAGACAGCCGGGGCCCATCGGCCCGCACGTCGCTCACTCCCGGGAGCGCCGCGAAAGGAGCCGGGTCGACGAGAGTAGAGAAGACAAGGGTGACGCGCTTGCGGCGCTTCTCCAGAAGCGAATCAGTGGTCTCAAGAGCGACCAGTCTCCCGGCCCGCACGATGCCGATGCGGTCGCACACGCGCTCGACTTCGCTCAGCACATGCGACGACAGGAACACCGTGCGACCCTCGTCACGCGCTTCACGCACCATCTGCAGAAAGGTGTCCTGCACCAACGGGTCGAGCCCGGTGGAAGGCTCGTCGAGGACTAGGACCGACGGCCGGTGATACAGAGCCTGCACCAAGGCGATCTTCTGCCGGTTCCCGCGGCTGAGGCGTCCCATGGGCACATCGAGGTCGAGTCCCAGCCGATCGGCCAGCTGCTGCGCGGATGTCTCCCAGCCCTCGGCGGACCCCCGCAGACGGCTGAAGTAGTGGATGAGTTGGCGGCCGGTCATGCGCACGTCGATGCCGAAGTCGCCGGGCAGGTAGCCGATGGAACGATGAACAGCCACGCTCTCACGCTGGGCGTCGAGCCCCAGCACGGCGGCGCTGCCACTCGTCGGGCGGATAAGGCCGAGCAGCAGCCGTATGGTGGTGGTCTTGCCGGCGCCGTTGGGGCCGATAAAGCCGAAGATCTCGCCCTGGTGGACCTCAAGATCAAGGTCGGCGATACCAAGACGACGCCCATAGGCCTTGGCCAGTCTTTCTGTGATGATAGCTGCCTGCATGCTCAAGAAGGAACTATACCAACCCGGCGCCACACCTATGAGGATGCGCGGAGTGAGCCCGAACCTGCCCCAGGATTCGGCACCGCTCCCCCAGGGCATAACTCTGCGGAGCAGGTCACGACACAAGAGCGGGAGGGAGAGCCGTGGTTTCACGGTGGAGAGTGCACCGGCCCCAATTTACCCTCGCCCTCGGATCGGCCGCTACGCTTCTGTTGATCGCGCTCGTGGTTACTGCGTGTGGAGTCGGTGGGGATACGACCACCTCAGCCGGCCCGACGGAAACCATTGTGAGCACGAGTTCCACGGCGACACCGGGGCGATCGGAGGGGACGCAGGTCACCATCAGCGAATACGCCTACGAACCGGCCGAGGTCACCATCAAGGCCGGAGAGTCCGTGACCTGGACCAACGAGGACTCGGTCAAACACAACGCAGCCTCCGACGAGAGTGCCTTCGAAGGGCCGCTGCTCTCGGAGGGAGAGTCGTACACGTTCACCTTCGAGGTCCCGGGCAGGTACCCCTATCACTGTACCCCGCACCCCTACATGAAGGCGACGGTCATCGTCGAGTAGGCCTGCGTTGCTGCGGCGCCACCGACCAGAGGGTAGGACTGCGATACTATCCGAGCGGCAAACGCAACATAAGGCGGTAAGAGATGTTCTACCCGGTCCAGATCGACATCAGTGACAGCTCGCGGGTCCAGCAGGCCACCGTGGTCCTCAACCCGGCCGAATCGAAGCGATTCCTGGCTCAGACCGTTGCCAACCTACCCGAGGTGCGGCACGCATACGCGAGCGCCCGGATCTCGGTCTCGACCTGCTCCAGCAGTGCTTTCGTCCTCGAAGAACTCACCGGCGAGAAGATCGCCCCCCACTGCTACTGCATCGGCATGGTGGCCGACGGTATGCTCACCACCAGCGCAAAGGACGACCGCGAGGCAGCTCGGTTCTTCGTCAAGGGCGAAAGGGTCGAGCAGGACGCTTGGAGCTTCCTGGACACGTTCGAGCCGGGTGATGTGGTCATCAAGGGCGCCAACGCCGTGGACCCTCATGGCAACGCCGGAGTGCTGGCCAGCAACAGCCAGGCAGGCACCGTGGGTGCGCTCATCAGCCTGCTGGGCGTACGCGGACTGCCCATCATCATGCCCATCGGCCTAGAGAAGCTGATCCCCTGCGTCATCGAAGCCTCCAACGGCTGGGGCCAGCGGACCCTGTCGCGGAGCATGGGTGAGAAGGTGTGGCTGTTCCCGGTGACCGCCGGTCTGGTCATCACCGAGATTCAAGCCTTGGGACTGGCGGCCGGCGTCAAGGTGCGTCACGTGGCCAGCGGGGGCATCGGCGGCAGCGAGGGCGCCGTGGTACTGCTCCTCGAAGGCTACGAAGAGAACATCGACAAGGCCTGGGGTCTCCTGGAAGCAGCCAAGGGCGAACCGGCCGTGGGCGTTCCCCGGCACCAGTTCAGCTGCTGAGCACCCCCACCGAGAGGTCGCCGCGGACCACGCGGGACCTCCGGCTCGTTCGGTCTGAGAGGCGCGCCGCCAAAGGCGGCGCGCCTCCGTTCCTTCCTGGCAGGGCGACTTATGTGCGATCGTTTTGCCCTGCCGTTCCGCTCGTGTTACATGGAACACCTTCGTCACGGGTACCGTCTCTATCAGAGACAGCGTCCTCTCACACCAAGGGGGGAGTCATGGGAATGTCGACGACGAAGATGGAATGCCGATCTGTGTCCGGTCTCACGCCTTCCGGGCGCACGCTCGCGGAGTTCCTCCAAGCCCAGGTCCCTGCAAGCCCCTGCTTCTGTTGCGGCCTGCCTCTACTCCCTTCGCTCGATGCCGAGGGTCGGCCGCTACTGACCTGTGAGGGCTGCGGAGCGCAGATCGCCGGCGACACCGACCTGGCCTTCCAAGCGGCGGCCTGACCACTAAACCGGCCCGTCGGCCCCTTCCGCCACGCGGCAGCGTCAGGACGGTTGCAGCGGTCGGCTCCTTGAGATCGGTCCGCAGGTCCGCGGCGATTCTTCCTCCTCACTACCTGCTAACATCCTCGCTGTGGCTTGCCCCTCGACAAACGTGGGGCACGCCACTCCGGTGGTCACCAGAATCGGCAGTATTCGGAGATCTCGTCCATGAACCTAATGCAGGCGATCGGCAACACGCCGCTCGTAGAACTCGGCAACATCCGGCCCAACAGCAACGCCAGGATCCTGTGCAAGCTGGAAGGCTGCAATCCCGGGGGGTCGGTCAAGGATCGCCCCGCCCTGTACATGATCAGAAAGGCCGAAGAGCGCGGCGAGCTCACCAGGGACAAGACGATCCTGGAGCCGACCTCAGGCAATACAGGCATCGCCATAGCCATGATAGGCGCCGCCATGGGCTACGAGGTGCACCTGTGCATGCCCGAGTGCGTGAGCACGGAGCGGCGCCTCATCCTGGAGGGGCTTGGTTCGCAAGTCTTCCTGACGCCCGCCAAGGAGAACATCGACGGAGCCATACGCTATGCCCATCGCCTCATGCAGGAAGCCCCGGGCAAGTACTTCATGCCCAACCAGTACGACAACGAGGCCAACGCACTGGCCCACTTCGAGACCACCGGCCCCGAGATATACCGGCAGACTGAGGGCGACATCGACTACTTCGTCGCCGGGATGGGAACCACGGGAACCCTCATGGGTACGGGGCGCTATCTCAAGTCGATGAAGCCTTCAGTCAGAATCGTGGGGGTGGAGCCGGTCACAGGCCACACCATCCAAGGGCTGAAGAACATGACCGAGTCGATGGTACCCGGTATCTACGACCCCGAGCAGCTGGACCTCAAGGAGATGGTCGAGGATGGAGAGGCCCTGCAGACGACCAAGCTCCTGGCCATCAAGGAGGGTCTGTTCGTGGGGACCTCCGCCGGGGCGGCCGTGACAGTGGCCCTGCGCATCGCCAAGATGATCGACCACGGCACCATCGTGGTCGTCCTTCCCGACCGAGGAGACCGCTACCTCAGCACCATGCAGTTCAGGTCCATCTGCGCCAAGTGTCCACCGTGATGCCCGCGCGGCAGCGGCAACACGCGACGTGACGAGCCGGCGCTGACGAGCAGCCGCCGCGCCGGCTCGTGCCCGGTCTGCCTACCAGGTGCAGTAACCCCCGTCAATGACCAGTTCGGTCCCGGTCACGAACTTCGATTCATCTGAAGCCAGGTACAGGACGCCGTAGGCCACGTCCAACGGCTCGCCGTAGTGACCCAGGGGTAGACGGCTGAGGATACGCTTGTGGAAAGCCTCGGGCCCTTCGGTGGAGTTCTTGCCGACCCCCTCGAGCATGGGTGTCCACAGCCAGCCCGGATGCACAGAGTTGCACCTGATCTTGTCGGCCGCGTAGCAGATGGCGTCGGACTTGCTCATCACACGCACTGCGCCCTTGGCTGCGTGATAGAGGAAGGGCGGCGGGACATCCATGCCGCCCACGATCCCGTACACCGAAGAGATGTTGACGATGCTCCCGCCCCCGCTCTGCTTCATGTAGGGCACGGCGTGCTTGGTGCAGAGGAAGACGCCCTTGGCGTCCACACCCAGCACCTTGTCCCACTCCTCCACGGTGATCTCGTGGGTGGGTAGCGGAGCGCCGGTGATGCCGGCGTTGTTGACCAGGATGTCGATACTGCCGAAGGTCTTGAACACATCGGCGCAGACTTCCTTGACCTGGTCCTCGGAGGTCACGTCCATGTGGTAGTACTTGGACGCGCCGCCACTCTGATTGATGGCCTCGACCGTCGCCGCTCCCACTTCATCCTGGATGTCGGCTATGACGACTTTGGCCCCTTCCTGGGCCATGAGTTCGCACGTGGCCTTGCCCAATCCGGTGGACCCGCCGGTCACAATGGCCACCTTGTCCTGTACCCTACCCATCAGTCCTCCTCGGGTCGTATCGTCTGACTCCGTTGCGGGTTCTCATGCGACTGCGTTGTTGACACTCCTCGGATATACCACGGTCTCGGCCATGCCGGTCATAGCAGCTCCCCTGGGAGGGGGGCGCCTTCGAGCCACGCAGCGCCTTCAGCGTAGAGCTTCTCCACTGCCTCGCCACGCACCCCCGGCAGACCCAGCTTCACATCGAACCCGGCCTTGTTCTGCAGATAAGCGAGATGGCGGTAGCCTTCGGGGTACGCCGAGAGCAGAGCGGCGTCGAGTTGCAGGACCGCGCTCGGGTCCACAGGGTCAAGCCGGTCCTTCTCGTAGATGGGCTGGCGCCGCACGATGAGCCAACCCTCTTGTGTCTTCTCGAAGAAGTCGTAGAAGCGACCCCAGCAGACCACGTCGGTCAGGACACCGTCCACCTCTGCCCGCTGCTGGATGGTCATCTTGGTCTGGGCGACCGCTCGACCGCCCGCGACCTCGCAGGAGAACCCGCCGAGCATGTGCAGGATGTTGACGCCCGCCTCGAAGCCCTTGCGGCTGACCTCGACGAACTCCGTGGCCGGCCCTTGGAACCAGGTGGCCGTCATCCATCCCTGGGGGTGCCACACAGTGGCGAAGCGTTCCCAGTCCGCCGAGTCCCGCCACACCACCCAGTTCTCGACGACCTCTCGGATCTGCAGTTTGTCGGCAACGATCTCATTCACAATAGCTCTTTCCCTTCCGGCCGCTCGGGCCTATCTCGGTGTGGTCGCCCAGGCCGTACCTTACTCCGCCCGGCGAGATGGGATCACGGGGGCCAGCAGATACGACTCGTATCTGCCACCGCTGTGCAGCAGATGATCACCCTCGTTGACGGTGTGAAGGTGGCCATTGGTGTGACCTTCGGTAGGGTACCAGTAGATGTCGCTGCCCTGCACGACGAGGCGAAGCTTATCGCCTTTTTCGAAGAGGATGCTGGTGGGCAAGATCTCAATGTCCACGGGCACGATCTCACCTGGGGCCAGTTTCAGCTCGCGGGCATGCTTGTGGACCGGCTGCCATGAGGTGGACTTCTCCTCGTCAAGTTCCCGGTGTGAGGCCCGCAGCCAGCCCAAGGCCACAGGCCCGTCATCGTGGTTGCCGAAGAAGGCCAGCGGCACGAGAAAGCCGGCCTGGTCGACCTTCTCCAGAGCCACGAAGAGGTCGAGGTCGTCGCTGCCCTCGGCCTGGACCCAGAGTCTGAGGTTCATGTATCCGGTGAGTTCGGTCCGCTCGGCGAACTCCATCTCGAACGTTGCCCTGGTCGGGGCGCCGATCGCCGCGGCTGCAGGGTGGCGCGGCTGCAGAGTGGCGCCGAAACGCTCAAGACCCTGGAGGAAGTAGGGGCTGCACTCGTGGGGATCCTGATCGTAGACACGGTCGGCGTTGTAGCGAGCGGTTGCCTCCTCCGCCGGGAGAAAGACGCCGAGGCTGCCCCGGGCGGCGTCGAGGAAATACTTGGTGTACTGCGTACGGGCGAGAGGCCACTCGTTCTCGGTGCGTGTCTCACCCACGTAGTACTTCTCCCTGACCTCGATGGTCACTCGAGGCCAGTCTTCCACGTGGTTGTCGATGCCCTTGAGGAAACGGTTGAAGAACTGCCGCTGCTTCTCCACGTTCTCGGGCAGGTAGAAATGCCACCACTTCTTGCGTCCGTGAATGATCAGCCACTTGTGGGTGGATGACATCTGCCGAAAGCCCTCGATGGTGCCTCGGGTGTGGAGTCCGTGATCGGTCCACGAGGCCACTACCAACGCGGGCACCCTGATCTGGGTAAGGTCGGCGTTCTTACCTGCCCAGTATTCGTCTAGGAGCGGATGGAGATCCTGCATGGCCAGGAAGTCCTCCACGCGGGTGGTCGAGTAGTGGACGTTGCTCTGCCACATGGTGCAGAAGAGGGTCTCGGGGATGCCTCCGTGGAAGGCCAGTTCGCGGTAGAAGTCGCTCACCCCCTCCCAGGGGTTGATAGCGGCCAGATGCGGAGGGTTGGCGGCGGCGGCCCTCCACTGACTCCAGGCCAGGTAGGACACTCCCTGCATGCCCACCTTGCCGTTGCTCCATTCCCGGGTGCCCGCCCACTCGATGGTGTCGTACATGTCCTCGGCTTCCTGCTCGCTCATCCAGGTGAGATCGCCCTCTGAAGACCAGGACCCGCGGGAGTCGACATTGATGATCACGTAGCCGTTCCGACACCAGTAGACTGGATCGCCGGCTTCGAACCTGCAGAACTCGTTGAAATCCTCATCATGGACGAGGCAGTTGCCCAGGAAGTTGTAGAAGGTGGCCCCGTGCTTACCGTACGGGCCCCACTGGAGTAGCGGGGGGAACCTCCCCGGTCTGTCGGGACGATACACATCCGCGTAGATGACGATACCGTCGCGCATGGGGACGGCGACATCGTACTCGATCACCATCCCCATGGCCCTCTCGGTACGGGGAACGAGGCCCGGATAGCCGCTTTGGGCCAGCGGGATCGGTTGGGCGAAGACCAAGCCTTCAGGATGCTCTGCCATCGACTGCGCTCCTTTCTGGGATCTCACCGACGGGAGCCGGGAGCTCTTCATCCTTGCGCCGCGGTATGGGAGCCAGGAAGGCACAGGCGGCTCCGACCACGGCCAAGACCAGCATAACGACGAAGGCCGGTATATAGCTTCCGGCTTGGTCGGCGATGACCCCGGTGAGCGTGGTACTGAGAGCGCCGAGCAGCGCGGCCGTCCCGTGGGTCAACCCCATTATGCTGGCCAGATTCTTGCGTCCGTAGTAGTTGGCCAGGGTGGCCGAGGTCTGCGCCATGCTGGCTCCGAAGCCCACGCCCAAGAGGATCACGTAGACATAGAGGGCGGGCGTGGCGTGCCAGAGCAAGAGAACGAGGAGTCCCGCCGCCAACATGAGGGACATGAGCCCCAGCGTCTTGCGAGGCTCGACCTTGTCGGCCAGCCATCCTCCTCCGGCCTTTCCCACGGCCATGAAAGCCACCATGAGGGCGAGCGCGCCCGCGGCCGCGCTCGCAGACACTCCCGCTTCTCCCGTCAGGTACGTCACCTGGTGCGACAGCGTCCCCAGGAAGACGTAGTCGCTGAAGCCAAAGGTCAGAACGATGAGCCAGAGGGTGGGGGTACGGGCTGCTTCGCGCATGGTCCAGGCGTACAGAGACTTGTAGGCTCCGCCGGAGCGCCTCTCCGATCTCTGCGCCAGTGCAGCGGGGTCGCTGACCCCGTCGATGTATTGCCCCAGCTCCTCCGGACGGTTGCGGACGAAGAGCGCTGCCAGCACGACAGGCACCATCATCATCGCGCCGATGACCAGCCAACTGGGTCTCCAGGACCCGTAGGCCTCCATCACCCGCTCCCCCACCAGGGTGAGGAAGGTTCCGCCCAACCCTGTGGCGGCCAACTGTAAGCCGATGACCAGGCCGCGGCGCCGGTGCAGCCAGTTGCCCGTCAGTTGGGGTCCCGTGACCACCGCGCCGCCCGCCACGCCAGCGGCGTAGACCCCGGCGAGGACGTAGAACTGCCACAACTCCTGGGTCATCGAGAGGAACACGGTCGTCGCCACGACCACGAGAGCGCCGACGGCGATGAGGAGTCTGGGCCCGAAGCGCAGTACCAGCGACCCGGCAATGAAGGTCATGGCCCCGAAGACCACGTAGTAGACCGAGAAGGCGCCACCGGTACCGGTGGCCGTCCAGCCCAGATCGTCTTTCATGAATCCGGACAGAGCGGGCAGAAGGTAGTTGGCGCCGCCCAGGAGGAAGAGGGCGATGCCTACGAACACACTGTTCAGATACCCGTAGAAATAGCGAGGCCGCCCGTGACCGAACACGTTCATCCGCCGGGACCTCTCTCGGCGCTATCTCGCACGGACCCCCCCGTCGGCCGCGTAGCCTCGATACTTATTGCTCCAGTCTCTCGACCCCGCCCGACCCGGAGATGTTTGTGTCGAGCGCCGCGTCTCCCACATAGGATACGTTGGAACTCCCCGAGGCGTCGACTGTCAACTGCTCGCTGACGTTGACCTCGATGTCAGACGACCCACTGCAGTGTATGGTGGCGGTACGACTCAAGAGGTCGCGGGCCCGGATGGTGGTGGAGCCGCTCGTGTCGTAGTACGTGGTGTCGGCAGTGCCTTGCAGGGTGACCTCGGACGACCCCGAGGTGGATATGTAGAGGCTCACCACCCGCGGATCAAGGTCGACGACCGACGAGCCGCTGCAATCGATGCTGAGTTCCACTCCCTCCAAGGGGTCGTCGCCCCGTAGCTCGATAGCCCCGCTCAGTCGAATGCCCGCCAGCTCCCTCACGGTGAGGTAGTAGGTCACCTCCCCCGAGTCCCCGAACGGGCCGAAGCGCAGCCAGCCCAGGCGCTGCCCTATCCTCAACGTGTCGCCGCTGACGCTGGTATCTATCCTACCGACGACCTTCTCGGGCCCCTCGATACGCAACGCGGGAACATCCCCGACGGCCACGATGAGCGTGCCGGCGCCGCTCACCTCTACCCTGGTGAAGGCTGCCACCTCCCGGTCTTCGGTCACCACCGGGCCCGTGGAACGGCTCAAGACGTAGCCGAGGCCCAGCCAAGCGGCCGCCACGAGGATCACGAACACGGCTACGACGATGGCGATGATGCCGCCCTTGCCCATCTTGACCTCCTCTCCCGACGTCTCTACTTGCTCCAGTATGGCCCCTGCGGATGAAGCTGTCGCCCTCCGGCCGGGCAGTCATTGGACTGGTCAGTGGCAGAGGGTACGACGCGGCCGCCGGGGTCGGTTGCTCGCGCCGGCGCGCCGCGGCGCGCACGAAGCAGGAGTGTCCTGTGCCGAAGCGTATCTATTGGCTCGACACCAAAAGTAGTACGGCGAGCCGCCGCGGGAGGAGACGATGTCGAGAATCGGGAGTCTGCTGCACGGTGGACCGGTGGACGCGAGCGAAGTCGCTCGGGTCAGAGATGTGCTTCTCTTCGAACCCCCCGACCTCGGCAAACGACTCGTTCGCTTTGGAGCCCTGCTGATCCTATCCTCGGCCATCGCCACCTATGGCCTTCTGGGTGACTCGGTAGCCACCGTTATCGGCGCCATGATCGTGGCTCCCTTGATGCTCCCCATCATGGGCCTCGCCTTCGCCGTCAGCGTCGGCGACCGCAGGGCCGTCGTGACTTCGATCCTCGTCGGGGTGGCTGGGATGATCACGGCGGTCGCCGTGGGCTTCATCCTTGCACAGACGATGACTTCGGCCTTCGACCCGACCTCGAACTCACAGATCATGGCCCGCACCTCTCCTCGCCTGGTCGATCTGGCGGCAGCTCTGGCCACGGGACTCGCGGGGGCATTCGCGACGGGTCGCAAAGACGTCTCCGACACTCTTCCGGGAGTGGCCATCGCCATCTCGCTGGTACCGCCACTCACCAACGCCGGCATCCTCTTCGCTGCCGATCGCCCCGACCTGGCCGTGGGTAGCCTCCTCCTTTTCGTCACCAACTATTTCGCCATCCTGCTCACCGGTGCGCTCGTCTTCTGGTTGATGGGATACCCAGGAGCCTCGTTCATACAGAAGTCACTACGATCTCGGCGCCTGGCCGTGGCTCTGATCATCGTCATGGTGCTGCTGATCGCCGCTCCTCTGACGGTGACCAGCGTCCAGATAGCCCGTGAAAACCTGGCGGAAAGCCGGGCCGCCCAGGCCACAAGGGCCTGGGTCGAGGGCACAGAGTACAGCTACGTCTCCGTCCAGGCCAAGGACGGCACCGTGAGGATCGTCATCGTGGGCCAGGGAGAGTTGCCGTCGCAAGAGTCCCTCCAAGACAGCCTCACCGGGCGGCTCTATGGGATGGAAGTGAAGATGCAGATACTTCCCTCGAACAACCTGGACTTCGATACCGACGCCGGTACGGGGTGACGCCCACCGCTTTCGGGCCCGCTCGCGCAACGACCACCACTCCGCTCGGCAGAAGCGGCCATCGACGCCAAGCGCGGTCACGATGGTACAGTGGGCATGCAAGCGCACACTAGCGGGAGGCTCGCCCGGTGATCACGTTGTCGCTGAAGGAAAGCGGAATCGTTCTCGGGACCGTCACCGAAGACGACCTGCAACTGCTCATCGACCAGCTCGAGGAAGAGAACGAAGAAGATACCGACTACTACATCACTCCCTTGACCATCGACCTTCTCGAGGAGGGTGGCGCAAGTCCCGCTCTCGTCCGCATACTTCGGGACGCTGTGGACGACATGGAGGGAGTGGACATCGTCTGGCGCGCGGCGGATAGCGGCTTCTAGACGCGATCGCCGCCCGCGCGGCACGCGACTACTCAACGTCAGGAGTCGGAGGCGGCCCGCGTCTCCAGCGCCGCCTCGGCTCGATCGAGGGAAGCGTAGCCGCGCCTCACGACCGTGTGCTCCAGGATCTCCTGCGCAGGATTGATCCCCGCGGCGTCCAGTCTCAGGTAGTGCTGTTCCAGAAGCTGGAGGGTCCTGGCGCTATAGGTGGACAGCTCGCCGCGATTGTAGGTCTCGAACGAGGTGGTATAGCGATTGTCGTCCCAGGCCCGAACGGGGCGGCCCTGAGCTCCCACGCGTGGGTACTTGGCCACCAATGCCTCCATGAAACGCATCGACATCTCCGAGAGGCGCTCGATGACCGGCACGGCGGTCTGATCAAGGGCGGGAAGACTGGGACCGATACGCCGGTACTCACAGGGTGACGTGTACTCCATCATGCGGGCGTACTTCTCGGTCATGAGATTGCGGCCTATCGTCCGGGCCCTTGTCAGGTCGTCCAGATAGCTCTCCGCGATCTCCTGAGTCCAGACGGACAACTGACTCGCACGCATGATCTCGAACGTCTGGGGATCCTGCTGACAAGCGGCCGGCCCGTCCAGGCTCTGCACCTCGCTGAACATCGCCCACTCCAAGCCGACGATATCCCGGAGCGTTTGTTCATCGATATGCTGCCAGTCATGCTCGCTCATCTTCCTTGGCACGCTATCATTTAGAGAAGAGAGCAGCAAATGAGCCGACCGCGCGACAGACGTCGCTTGAGACTCAGGAGGTAGCAGGCATGGGCATGGAAGTGAGCACCGCGATGACCGAGAGACGAGCGATCCGCGCCTACAAGACGGATCCGGTCCCCGACGCCATCTTGCGGGACATACTCGCCGAGGCTCGGTGGGCGCCCTCCGCCACCAACACCCAGTCCACCTACGTGTACGCCCTCTCGGGAGAGCCGCTCGAGAAGTTCAAGTCGGAGTTGCGGCAGTACGCGGAGTCGGAGGCGGAGCCAAACCCTGACTTCCCTCCCGGCCCGGCCATGCCGCCCACCCTTCTCGCGAGACAGCAGGACCTTTTCCAGACCAGAGCCGCATTCGTGGCCGCCGAGGAAGCTAGGCTGGGCATCCAGAGGTCCGACCCCCCTGTGCCACCCATGGTGGCGGGGGCGGAGATCTTCGGAGCGCCCACCGTCCTGGTGCTGGCCTTCGACGACGGTTTCACCGAGGCCTACGGCTGTTTCGACGGCGGGCTGTTCTCGATGGGCATAGCCCTGGCCGCCCAGAGCCGCGGCCTGGCGACCTGCATCACGGGCTCGAACGTGCGCTTCCCCGGCCTGCTCCGCAAGATCATCCCGGCAGCGGAGAACCAGAAGATCCTGGCGGCGATCGCCCTGGGCTACCCCGATCCGGACGCGCCCGTCAACCGCTTCCCGCGCACTCGTGTGCCGGTGGACGAGTTTCTGCGGTTCGTCAGATAGGCCGCGACGTCACCAGGAGGAGCCTTCCGGTTTCCTCCGCGAAGGCACCGGGTATGTGAGGCGAATAGAGCGTAGCAGCAGGTGGCCGTCGACAGGAGGACTCCATGAGCAAGGTGCTTATCGTCTACTTCTCGCTGACCGGAAGGACACGCCGGATGGCGGAGTACATCGCCGAGGGAGTGCGCTTCGCCGGGCAGCAGGCCGTGGTCAAGGAGACCTCCGACATGAAGCTCGCCGAGGACCTGGCCGGCTATGACGGCTACATCTTTGGCTCTCCGACCTTCCACAGAGACATGGCGGGGCCGGTGAAGAACTTCCTCTTCTTGGCCAAGCAGGCGGACCTGGAGAGTAAGCTGGCCGGCGCGTTCGGTGCCTACACACACAGCGGGGACGCTCCGGCCATGATCTTCGAGACCATGGAGCATGTCTACAAGATGAAGCCGTTCTATTTGGGCTCCTTCAGACTGCTGGAGGAGGCAATAATCACCGATGACGGTATGCGCGGGTGCCACGACTACGGTCGCATATTCGCTGAGCAGCTGCTCAGCTGATCCGTGCGCGGGCAGCCGGCGGGCTGCGAGCGGCGGCCCGCAGCCTGCTGCGAGACTAGAAGACCACGCCGTCCGTCAGATTGGCGGTGTGTAGGTAGATCTCGATCCTTGGCTCCCCCTCGCAGATGTCCAGGACAGTCGTCTTGAAGAGGGCCGATTCTCGGTAGGCTTCCCAGTCCTCCTGGGTGTCGAATATCAGGGCGGCGCCCTGACCGGAAGTCTCCGGATTCATGAGAAACAGCTTCTGCCTCATGCCTGGGACCTTCCTGCCATCCTCGACCAACTGCGCCAGGTGTGCCCTGGCCACAGCGGCATCCGCCAACTGCTGCTTGACTTCATTCTTGATCTCGAAATAGACGAAGATAGCCAGCATACGTCCTGCCTCCCCAGTTGCTCGCCTCAGATTGTTCTTCGTGGGTCAAGTCTAACAACACCGAGAAGTCGTCGCCTTCGCCTGCTCCCGGTGTGGCGGCGATCAGGCCGGAGGGCACGGCTGGGCGGTCCGCCGGCAGCCAGGTTAGAATCGATGATGCAGTACGAAGTCGTCACCAGGACCGGAGAGGAGCCGATCGCATGCCCGTCAACCTCTCTATCAAGAACGTGCCCGACGACGTTGTGCAAGGGCTTCGCAACCGAGCGACCCGCAACCGGCGCTCGCTCCATGCGGAACTGCTCGACATCCTCAGGCAGGCCGCCAGGAACCAAGCCCCGGTCACTATCGACGACCTATTGGTCGGCGCCGACCACTCGCGGCCGGACCTGGACGAGACGGCCTCCAAGGTACGCGCGGCGCAGGAAGCGGAACAGGAGAGGATGGCCCGGCGCTTCCAGGACCTTCTGGGGGACCCCGACGACGAGTGACACGGCCACGGAGTCAGGACCTCAGCGCAGCAGACAACCGCTAGCCTGGAGCTGCACCAACCACTCCTCTTCGCTGGGCTCTTTGCACCTCTCCAGGAGTTTCTCCCACTCCTCGGCCACCCAGCTCTCCAGGTGCATAAGTGCCTCTTCACCCCCCGGCTTGAAGAGATGCGCGAAGCGGCCCTGCCGTTTCAACCAGGGGGCCAGCGGCAGTCTGTGGTGGGGCCGGTAGTTGAGCGTGTGGTTGCCTCGCTCCACCTCAAAGAGTGGCCAATAGCAGGTATTGACGGCCTCGCGCGCCAGATCGATGCTTTCCGCCCCCTCGGAACGCCAGCCCCGGGGACAGGGGGCGAGGACGTTGAGGAAGGTGGGGCCGTCCACGGCCAAAGCCTTGGCCGCCTTGCGGACCAGATCGCGGGGATCGTGGGGGGAAGCCTGCGCAACGTATTCGAGATTGTGCGCGATCATGATGTCGGTGAGGTTCTTCCGGTGTTGCAGCTTACCGGCCACCTCCTCGCCCACGGGACTGGTGGTGGTCCAGGAGGCCGCGGGAGTGGCGCCGGAGCGCTGGAAACCGGTGTTCATATAGGCGCCGTTGTCGTAGCAGACGTAGAGCATGCGATGGCCGCGCTCCATCGCCCCCGACAACGACTGCAGGCCGATGTCGTACGTGCCGCCGTCACCGCCGAAGGCGATGAACTTGACGTTGTCCTCAATGAGCCCCTTCTTCTTGAGCGCCCGAAAAGCCGTCTCCACCCCGCTCAAGGTCGCCGCGGAGTTCTCGAAAGCGGTGTGGATGAAACTGCTCTTCCAGGATGTGTAGGGGTAGATGGTAGTACTGACCTCCAGACAACCGGTGGCGGAACTGATCACCACAGGGTCGCTGGTGCCCATGAGGACCTGGCGCACGACCACCGGCGCTCCGCAACCGGCACACATGCGGTGCCCGCCGGCAAGCCCACTTCCCTTCGCGACGAGGTCATGCCACTGGTGGCGGGCCTCTTCGAAGTGGTCGGTCTCCTTGATGGCGCCCACGGGGCAGACCCCCACGCACTCCCCGCACATGATGCAACGGTTCTCGTCGACCTGGAAAGATGTCAGTGCCCGCTCGTTGAACATGAGCGCCCCCGTGGGACAGGCGGTGACGCAGCGACCGCAACTGATGCACGAGGCGAGTTGGAGAGAGTCGCCATAGGGCGTGTCTACGTTGACACTGAAGCCACGGCCGGTGAAGTCGTAGCAGGCCGGCCCGGCCACGTCCCGGCAGACGCGGATGCAGCGTCCGCAAGCTATGCAGCGATTCATGTCGCGCCGGATGAACGGGTGGTCGTACCGAGGCGCCACGTCGCGCACGCGGATGGCGGGACGCACAAGTTCGTTCTCCGTGATGCCGTATTCGACGCCCAGTCGCTGCAGATCGCAGTTTCCCAGGCTGGGACAGGTGCACTGGAGGCAGCGCTGTGCCTCCGCGCGCGCGGCTGCCGGGCTCAGACCCTGCTCGACCTCCACGTCGAGAGCGGCGAGTCTTTTGCTCTTGCTCACTCTGCGGGCCGAGGCTCTGGGAGCCGGTTCGGCACTCACGCCCATCTTCAGCCACACCGGCTCGCGTGGCGCCAGCCGCACACCGAGAGGACCGAGCCACTCGGCAGCAGCGAGCTGTTCCAGGTAGGGCAGCCCGGCATAGGCTGCCAGCTTCTCTTCGAGCTGCCCAAGCGCCTCACCACCGAGCCAGGCGTCGACGGCCAGAGCCACGCGCTTGCCGTCGGCCACCGCGTGGATAGCGGACGGATACCCGTGGTCCCTGTCCTCGACCAGGAACACCCCGTCACGGGAGGTCCTGCCCGTGTACGGGTCGGCTGCACCCTCCGCCGGCGATGTTCTGTCCTCCCGCCAGGCGTCGATCGCTTCGGGAGCGTTGATCGGGCCGAGGATGACGGTCGAGGCCTCCAGGATGAAGCGAGCCGCTTCAACCTCCTCCGCGCGCTCGTCGGAAGACACGCGGACGCATTCCACACCGTGAGCCGCCCCGTTCGCCACCAGCACCTTCGCAAGCCGCACACCGGTCTCGATCGTGATGCCCTCGTCGACCATGTCCTTCCGGTAGCGACCCAGCAGAGCGACGTGGCTCTCCGAGCCGATCGAGGCTACGCCGGGAGCGGGCGTGCCGAGAAAGTCGACACCAGGCACGACGACCGTGATCTTCTCAGCGCCCATGCGACGGGCCGTGCGCGCCGCGTCGAACGTGGAGATCCCGTCACCCACCACCACGACGTCCGTGCCGAAGACCACCGGCTTTCCTTCGCGAACGCGGCGAAGGACGTCGACACTCCTCAAGGCCGCCTCGGCCCCGGGGACATCCAGGACCCGCCTATCGCCGGTTCCCGTGCTGATGATCTGCGCGTCGAAGCCGGCGTCGAACAAGCCGCCGGAATCGAGGTCGAAGCCCAGTTCGGGCCCCCCGACGAAGCGGACCCCCGCGTCCCACAGAGGCCGAAACTCCCTGTCGAGCACCGCCTCAGGAAGGCGGAACTCGGGGACGCCATAGCGCAGCAGTCCGCCAGGCTTGGCGTGCGCATCGTACAGGGTGACGTGATGCCCGCACGCGGTGAGGAACCACGCTGCGGAGAGGCCCGAGGGACCGGCACCTATCACGGCCACCCGCTTCCCGGTGGACATACTGGGACTCAAGACCGGCTGAGCATTGTCGCCCGCCATGCGGTGAAGAGCGCAGATAGCTATCGGCTCGTCCACGTCCCCCCGACGACAGACCCGCTCGCAGTAGCCGGGGCACACGCGCCCGAGGATGCCCGGGAAGGGCAGTTCTCGGCGGATGATTGCTGCCGCTCCCTCGGTGTCGCCCTCCGCCAAAGCGCCGATATACCCCGGGATATCGACATGGGTGGGGCAAGCGTGGGTACAGGGAGCCTCGCAGTAGGCGTTGTGGTCGGACAGATACATCTTGAGGTAGCTGGTGCGCCGCGCCCGGACGCGTGGAGTGTCGGTCCGCACCACCATGCCCTCCGCGATCCTCGTGGTGCAGGAGGCCTGGAGCCTGGCCTCCCCCTCGATCTCTACGAGACAGAGCCGGCAGCCCCCCCACCCCGCCAGGCCGGTTTCGTGGCACAGGGCCGGGATGGTGATGCCTTCGCGGAGAGCCACCTCCAGCACCGTGTCGCTCGCGCGGGCGTGTACCTTGCGGCCGTCAAGACAGAGGCTCACTCTGCCGCCGGTCGGCGCGGCCTTGGCATACCCAGGCCTGATCGGTCTGGTCAACGTCGCCTCCCCGCGGACGGCGCGAGCGCCCCCGTCTTCACGGTGACGGCGTCGAACCTGCAGGCCTGGCGGCAGGCGTCACACTTGATGCAGAGGCGCTGGTCGACGGAGTGGACCTCCTTGCGCTCCCCGGCCACGGCCCCCGCGGGGCAGGCCCACGCGCACGCTTGACAGCCAGTGCACGCGGCACGGTCGATCTCGTAGCGGATGAGCGCTCGACACACCTTGGCCGGACAGCGCTGCTCGGTGACGTGTGCCACGACCTCGTCGCGGAAGTAGCGCAGGGCAGAAAGGACCGGGTTGGGTGCGCTGCCGCCCAAGGCGCAGAGAGAACCCTCGGCCACATCGTGAGCGAGGTCTTCAAGCAGTCCCAGATCGTCTTCGGCGGCCGATCCAGCGGAGATGCGCTCCAGTATCTCCAGCATGCGGGTGATGCCCACCCGACAGGGCACGCACTTGCCACAACTCTCTTCGGCGGTGAATCTGAGAAAGAACCTGGCTAGATCGACCATGCAGGTGGTGTCGTCCACAACGACCATGCCACCGGAGCCCATCATGGACCCCGCCGCCGCCAGACTCTCGTAGTCGATGGCCTCGTCCAGCAGAGACGCAGGCAGACAGCCACCCGACGGTCCTCCGAGCTGGACCGCCTTGAACTCTCTGCCCGGCAGCATCCCCCCACCTATGTCGAAGATGACCTCGCGCAGCGTGCTCCCCATGGGCACCTCCACCAGACCGCTGTTCGCCACCTTTCCCGTGAGCGAGAAGATCTTGGTGCCCGTGCTGGTCGGCGTGCCGATGGAAGCGAAGGCTCGCGCCCCGTGATTGACTATCCAGGGCACGTTCGCGTAGGTCTCCACGTTGTTGATGTTGGTGGGCCGCCCCCACAGGCCGCGCGTGACTGTGCGGATATGCTTGCCGCGGGGCATGCCCCGGTGACCCTCGATGGACAGAGTGAGAGCTGTCGATTCGCCACAGACGAACGCGCCCGCCCCCTGGTTGACTTTGATGTCGAAGTCGAAGCCCGATCCCAGGATGTCGTCGCCCAGCAGGTTGCGCTCCCTGGCTCTCTCAATCGCGCAGCGAAGCCGTTCCACGGCGAAGGGGTACTCATGCCGCACGTATACGTAGCCTTCGACCGGCCCGTTGTCCGCTCCGATGGCGAAGGCCGCTATCACCATGCCCTCGATGACTGCATGCGGGTTGCCTTCCAGCACCGACCGGTCCATGAACGCGCCTGGATCGCCTTCGTCGGCGTTGCAGACGATGTAGCGCTTCTCGCCGGGGTTCTCCCTGCACGAGCGCCACTTCCTGCCGGTGGGGAAGCCGGCGCCGCCCCGTCCGCGCAGGCCACTCTCCTCGATCTCGGCGATCAAAGCCTCCGGAGCAGCGTCCGACAGGACCTTGCCTAGCGCCGCGTATCCTCCGCAGGCGAGGTAGTCGTCGAGTGAGTAAGGGTCGATCTTGCCGTTCAGGCTGAGGACAACGCGCTGCTGCCGCGCGTAGAAGGGGATGTCGCCCTCGTGGGGTGTAGGTCGATCCGTGGCCGGGTCCCGGTAGAGAAGCCTCTCGACGACCCCATCCCCGACCACGCTCGTGTCGATGATCTCTTCCACGTCCTTCACCGCGAGCCTTGGATAGAAGATGCCCTGGGGCCTCATCACCACGATGGGGCCCTGTTCGCAGAAACCGTGACATCCGGTCTCCACGACGACGACCTCGTCACTGAGCCCTCGCGATGCGAGGGCTTCGTCGATTGCCTTGCGGAGCGCCACGCGGCCGGAGGCGTGGCAGGCGGTGCCCGCGCAGATGCGGATCTCGGTGGAGCCGGCGCGATCCGAGGTGCCGAGCGCGATCGGGGGTGCGGTCGCTCTTCATGCCCCCGCCTCCTCCTTGCGCAGCCGGCGGACGAGTCTGCGTGCTTCGTTAGGCCCGACGCGCCCCAAGGTCGTGTCATCACCCAGACGGACCACGGGCGCCAGCGCGCAGGCACCCACGCAGTTGACCGTCTGCAGGGTGAACAGCCCATCAGGCGTGGTCCCCCCCACAGGGATGCCCAGATCCTGGCTGAATGCCTCCACCACCAACTGCGCACCCGCCACATGACAGGCCGTGCCAACGCATACGTCGATGACGTACTTGCCCACCGGCGCCAGCCGGAACTGGCCGTAGAAGCTGGCCACCCCGTAGACGCGCGAGAAGGGCAGGTGCATCTCGTCGGCGATGTCCTCCAGAGCGACGCGGGGCAGATATCCGAACGCCGCCTGGGTGGCGTGAAGGGCCTCCACCAGCCCCGAGCCCGAACGGATGCCGCTGATCACGGGATCGAACTTCTGCATGTCGAGGGACGCTCGATAGTCGGCGGGCCTCTCACCTGTCACGCAGGCTGTAGCCGCGCCGCAGCTCGCCCCGGGGCCCTCCGCCAGAGCGGCCGCACGCTCCGCCTCGAAGTCGAACGGCTCTTCGGGATGCTCGGGGCAGTACTCCAGCCGGATGCAGTCGACCGGGCAGGTCTTCTCGCACAGCGTGCAGGCGTAGCAGCGGTATTCGCCATCGTCCCTCTTGATGAGATCGAAGAAGCCCGCGCCACGACCTTTGCCCACGAGCTCACGATGCTCGAAGTCCACGCCCATGATGACCTCGTACAGCCGCGAAGGCGCCGCTGGCGAAGCTCTGGAGCGACGATCCGCCGCTCGTGAAGGTGGACGTTTCATTCAGTCCTTTCGCAAGTTGAGATAGCGTCGTTCCGTGGACGTCCGCTCCGGGTCTCGAGCCGCGTCGGCGAGCACGGCGAAGGCCTCTTCCACTGTCTCAGGAAAGATGTCGCGGCCGCCCAGTCCGTAGATGAACGGCAGGACCTGGGGACGCGGGTCGGAGTCGTATAGAGCGGCACGTATCTCGAGGAACAGCGGGCCGCCCTGGGCCCCGAAGGAATCGGAGCGGTCGAGCACCCCGACCACTCTCACGTGTTCCAGCGCCTGGGCATACTCGGCGTGAGGGAAAGGCCTGAAGACGCGCACCCTGACCATGCCCGCCTTGACTCCCCGGGCGCGCAGCCCGTCGACGGTCACACGCACGGCACCGGCCGTCGAGCCGATGACCACGATGGCGATGTCGGCGTCCTCCAGGCGGTAGGGGTCGAGCAGACCCTGGTGACGGCCGCTCAGCTCGGCGAATTCCTCGGCCACCTCTTGGATCACGCCAAGGGCCCGCGCCATAGCCCGGTTTTGCGCGACCTTGTGCTCGAAGTACCAGCCGTGCAGCCCATCGAACGCCCCCACCGTCACCGGGTTGGCGACATCGAGCAAAGGGTGTGTCGGGTGATAGGGTCCGATGAACTGCCGCACCTGCTCGTCCGCCAGCATGACCAGCGGCCCGATCGCTCCGCTGATGACGTAGCCGTCGTACATGTGCATCACCGGCGTGCGCACGTCCATGTGCTCGGCGATCTTGATGGCCTGGATACAGTTGTCGTAGGCCTGCTGTTGGTCCTCTCCGTAGAGCTGGATCCAGCCCGAGTCGCGACCGCCCATCGTGTCGCTGTGGTCGCAGTGGATATTGATGGGACCGGAAAGGGCCCGGTTGACGGCGGTCATGACAACGGGGAGGCGATAGCTGGCGGCGATGTACAGCAGCTCCCACATGAGAGCGAAGCCTTGCGAAGAGGTCGCCGTCATGGTGCGGGCGCCGGCTGCGGCCGAGCCGATGACGGCGCTCATGGCCGAGTGCTCAGACTCCACGGTCACAAACTCGCTGCCCACTTTGCCGTCGGCGACCAACTGCGCATAGAGTTGCACAACCTCCGTCTGCGGGGTGATGGGATATGCGCACACCACGTCGGGATCGATCTGGCGCATGGCCTCGGCGACCGCCTCGTTGCCGGTGACGGCCAGTATGTCGGCGCTCGACCCGGCGACAGCCGGCATTGCCGCTCGTCTTCCAGCCATCCCTACTCCTTCTCGTCCGGGGTCATCTCGATGGCCGTGGTCGGGCACTCATTGGCACAGATCCCGCACCCCTTGCAGTGCTCTAGGTCCACTCGCGTCGCCTTGCCGCCCTCGATCACGATGGAGGCGTCGGGACAGTAGAAGTAGCAGAGCATGCACCCGTCGCATCTCGCGGGGTCGATGACCGGCATCAGGGTGCGCCAGCCGCCGGTCTCGTTGTCCACCGAATTCCCGGCGTCGGGGATGACGGCCCCCAGTTCGTGCCGGTCCGGTCCCCAGCTGTCGACGTCGCTGATGTCCCAGCCCTGCGTGCGGCCCACGGTCGTGTCCGGATCCCGCTTGCGACGCGCGGTCATTCGCCCTCCACTTCCTCGTAGCCGCGGGTGAGGGCTCGCAGGTTTCCCTCCACCACTTTGGGCGGGAACTTCTTGCCGAACTCCTTCTCGAGGAACGAGCGGACCGCATCGATGGCGAAGAGGCCGGTGACGCGCGTCAGTGCTCCGATCATGGGCGTATTGGGGATGGGCCGCCGGATGGTCTCCATAGCGATGCGGGTCGCATCGACCGTGAACAGCCGGCTTCCCTTGACACCGTGGCGGCTGCGAAGTTCGGCAGGCGGCAGGTCGCTGTTGACCAGGAGGACCGCATCGTCCGGCGCGCCCTTGGTCACATCGACCGCCCCGAACAGGGAGGCGTCGAGAACGATGACGATCTGCGGGCGCTCGACTCCGCAGTAGACTTGGATGGGCTCGTCCCCCACCCGCGTGAAGGCCACGATCGGGGCTCCGGAGCGCTCGGGCCCGTATTCCGGAAAAGCCTGGAAGAACTTGCCCTGACCCAGGGCCAGTTCGGCGACTGTCTTCGCGGCCGTTACCGCACCCTGCCCTCCGCGCGCGTGCCACCGTATCTCGGTCAGAACCCGGTGGGAGTCTTGCGCAACTCCGGCTACCATCCGTCGTTCCCCCCAGCACTGTCTGTGCTTCACGAACTCGGGCAGGTGGACCGCCGAGAGACACCGCAGAACCCACTGCGTCATGCGCTGAGGTGGTGGCGGACCGGCCTTCGGTAAACCATTCTACACCCGACACGAAGCGGCGACCGGCAGAGGCAGGTCGGGCATCCGAAGCCGATGGTGCCTTCGAGGTTTCGCAGGCAGATGCTTCGGGTAGGCCCTGAGGCGACGAGTGACGCGACGCGCGTCCCTCACCTTCGTCCATTGACCTGGGGTCGAATCTGGATCAAGAAGGAAGGGGGGAGTCGGCTTGACCCCGGTATTGTTGTCGCGTATCCAGTTCGCATTCACCATCGGCTACCACTTTCTCTATGTCCCCTTCAGCATCGGCCTGGGGTTGATCCTCATACTCGCCGAACGCCGCTACCGCCGCACCGGAGCGGAAGTCGACCGGGCCTCAAGTGATTTCTGGATCAAGATCTTCGCGGCCACCTTCGCGGTCGGAGTCGCCACGGGGATCACCATGGAGTTCGCCTTCGGCAGCAACTGGGCGAACTACTCCCGCTTCGTGGGAGGCGTCTTCGCGCTGCAGTTGGCCGCTGAAGGCGTCTTCGCCTTCTTTGTGGAATCCAGTTTCCTGGGCATACTCCTCTTCGCACGCAAGAAGGTTTCCCCGCGCTTCTACTACGTTTCCGCGTGGGTGGTGGTTTCAGCCGCGATCTTCTCGGCCTTCTGGATACTGGCGGCGAACTCTTGGATGCAGACTCCGCGCGGCTCCACGGTGGAGGGCGGCCGGGCGGTCCTCACCGATTTCTGGGCCGCGCTCTTCACCCCCTCCTTCGCTCCACGCTTGGCCCACACTCTGGGCGCGACCTTCGTGGCGGGAGCCTTCTTTGCTGCAGGCGTCTCCGCCTACTACCTGCTGAGAGGTCGCCACTCGGTCTTTGCCAAGAGGACGATCCGGCTGGCACTGGTCTTGGGCTTTGTACTATCCGCGGCGATGCCACTGCTGGGTCACTGGCAGGCGCTCGTGATAGGCAAGGAGCAGCCGATCAAGCTGGCTGCGATGGAAGCCATCTACGAGACGGGCTCGCACAAGTCGCTCAGTGTCTTCGGCGTCGTCGACGAGAGCGCCCAGAAGCCGGTCGGCATCCTGATCCCCGATGGACTCAGCCTCATCATGGGCCTCTCGCCCAACAAGGTCATCACGGGACTCAACACCGTGCCGCCGGCCGACCGCCCGCCCGTTCAGATCGTGTTTCAATCCTGGCATTTGATGATCGCCGTGGGCATGCTGCTCATCCTCATCACCCTGATAGGATTGTATCTCTGGTGGCGCGGGAGACTGGAGCGCACCCGTTGGTACCTCCGTTCGCTGCAGTACGCTATCCCCCTGCCCATCGTGGCAACCACCCTGGGTTGGATGACCGCGGAGATAGGCAGGCAGCCGTGGGTCGTGCAGGGACAACTGCGCACCACCGACGCGGTGTCTTCCACGGTATCGACGGGCCAAGTGGCGACCACCCTCGCCATCTTTGTGGTGCTCTACGCGGCGCTCTTCTACTTCTGGCTGACCGCCGTGCGCAGGATCGTGCGTAAGGGACCGGACGAGGTCGGGGCGGAAGCCGTGGTGGGTGCGTCCGCTACCGAGAGACCCGCGACCCCAAGCGTCGAGGCTGCGAGAGACGACGATCCTGGGGCGGGCTCATGACCACCCTCCAAGCCGCCATGTACGTCATCGCGGCGCTCCTTCTGGTGGCATATGCCATCTTCGACGGCTTCGACCTGGGCCTCGGAGTGCTCTACCCGTGGTTGGCCAGGAACGATGGCGAGAGAAAAGCGGTCCGAGGCGCCATTGCGCCGGTCTGGGACGGCAATGAGGTCTGGCTCATCGTGGCGGGAGGAGTGCTCTTCGCGGCCTTCCCACCCGTGTACGCCAGCGTACTCAGCGGCTTCTATCTTCCCTTCATGTTGTTCGTGTTCTCCCTGATCATCAGGGCCGTCTCCCTGGGCCTGCACAGCGGAGAGGCGGAGCGTCCGGGGCTCCGCACCGCCGGCTTCTTCCTCGGCTCCCTCCTGCCGGCCTTCTTCTTGGGCCTGTTTGCCGGGAACCTCATCCGAGGTGTTTCGCTTTCCCCGGCGGGTGATCCGATCGGGGGCCTGGGCGCATTGTTCAATCCCTTCGCAGTGCTCATCGGGTTCGTGAGCCTGGTGATGTTTGCGAACCAGGGAGCCAGTTGGGCCGCGCTGAAGACCCATCCCGGAAGCCTTCATGCCCGCGCCCGCAGGACCCGCGACATGACCGGCTGGCTGCTTCTGCTGCTGATCGCCGGCGCGACGGTGGCCGCCTACTGGGAGGCGCGTGCCAGCATGTCGCAGAATCTCCACCGCTCGTTCGGATGGTTGGCGATCGTCTTGATCGTGGTGGGGATCGTCTTCCAGCTGATCGTCTCCCGAAGACCGGACGATGCGCTGGGCCGAAGAGACCGAGCGGTATTCGTGGCCTCGAGCGCGCTGATCGCGGGATTGGTGGGCATATGGGCCGTGGGGAACTACCCCGTCCTCGTGCCGGCCAGGAATGTGCCCGCCCTCAGCCTGACGGCATCGAATTCAGCGGCGACCGAGTCCGCCTTGACCGCACTCCTGGTGATAGCGCTCATCGGGATACCCCTGATCCTTGGCTACACCGTGGTGGTCTACCACTTGTTCCGCGGACGCCCCACCGACGACGACGGCCGAAGCGGGTATTAGGTCGCCGTACGCGGGGAATCCCACTGCCCGCTGCGCTCGGGCAACTCGGCAGAGTCCGGCTGCGGGCGCTTGGCAGTCTCCTAGCCGAGACCACCCATCGCCACTTCGATAAGCCGCAGAAGAAGGCTAGGATAGAGACCGAGAAAGAGCAGGAGGAAGGCCAGGAAGGCCAGGACCGAAGCGCTAAGCGGAGAGATGCGCACACTGCGGAGACCCGGCACCAAGCCTTGTTGCTCCGCCGCTTCCGGTGACGCCTTTTCGAACAGGGTCACAAGCACCCGTAGATAGTAGTAGAGTCCCAACGCGCTGGTTAGGACCAACACCAGCACCAGCGCCCAACGTGAGCCTCCGGCGCCGGCCTGCACCAGGAGGAACTTGCCGATGAAGCCGGCCGTGATGGGGATGCCGGCAAGGGAGAGCAGCGCAAGCGCGAGTACGGCAGCCAGCAAGGGCTTCCGTCTCCCCAGTCCGCGATAGTCCTCGATGGCTTCGGCCTCGCCACCCGCGTCACCGAGCGCGGCGACCACTCCGAAGGCGGCGACCATGGTCAGCGAGTATGCCGTCAGATAGAAGGCCACGGCCGTGCGCGCCAGCGCACCGCCTGCCAGTAGGGCGACAAGCAAGTAGCCCAGATGAGAGATGGATGAGTAGGCCAGGAGACGTTTCAAATTGCGCTGCAGAAGGGCGAGCAGGTTTCCCACCACCATCGACGCGAACGCGACTACGCTAAGGGCCAGGAACAATGGACCATCGTCGGCCAGGCCCAGTTCGATCGCATAACGCAACAGAAGGGCAAACAGAGCGCCTTTGGACACGCTGGCGATGAAGGCTGTCACCGGTGCAGGAGCCCCTTGGTAGATGTCCGGGGTCCACATGTGGAAGGGAACCACGGCCAGCTTGAAGCCCACCCCGGCGAATATCAGCACGAGGCCCGTGACGTACAACGCCTTCTGCGCGCCGCTCACCCCGGAGAGCGAAGGTGCCCAAGCCGGCCAGGCTCATGCTCCCAGATACCGCGTAGACGAGCGCCATCCCGAAGACGAGGAAGGCCGCCGTGGTGGCCGCCAGCACCAGGTACTTCAGCCCCGCCTCCACCGCCACCACCCGGCCGGCCGGGTAGGCTATCAGCCCGTAGAGCGATACGCTCAGGATCTCCAGGCCCAGAAAGAACGAGGCGAAGTGGCTGCTGGAGACCAGCACCGCCGCCCCCAACGTGGCCAGCAGGATGAGGACGTAGTACTCCGCGTTCTCCCTCTCGCTTCGCCTCAGGTAGGCGTAGGACAGGAGGACCACCATCCCCGCGGTCACGAGTAGCAGACCGATGAAGAACAGGGCGTAGTCATCCATGCGGAGGAGGTCGGTGGCTCTGCGGTCGCCGGAGGCCGAGACGAGGCCGACGCTGGCCAGCGACCCCGCGATGCCGAGCAAGGTCAGGCCGAGGATGGCCGCGGGTACCCGCACGAACGCCGACGCCAGCATGGTAACCACCGCGGCAGCGCCCAGGAAGATGAACGGAGTCAGCACAACCAGGTTCAGACCGCTCATCGCTCGGCTCCCGCCGCTGCTTGGACCGAGGAAGCCGCGGCCTGAGTCGGCGCGGCTGTCTGTGCGCCGGCTTGTGCGCCGGCTTGCGAGCCCGCTTGCGGGCCCGCCGCCGCGGCGGGCGGATCACCCGCCTCGCGGGGGGCGACTTCGCCGCTGTTCGTCAACTCTCGCAACGAATCGACCGTGGGCCTGGCCGTGTTGATGAAGGTCTGCGGAAAGAGGCCCAGCCAGAGTATGACGATCGCGCAGACGGCCATCATCGTTATCTCCCGCGGAGATAGATCGGTCGGCCGGCGTACGGCGCCCGCCCCAGACCCGAGGACGTCAGCCGGCGTCGAAGGATCTGCGCCCTCGGATCCCTCGCCGGGGGAGGCCTCCAGAGCCGGGCGACCGTGAAAGACCCGCTGGACCATCCATAGCGCGTAGACGGTCGCGAGCACCAGACCCAGCGACGCGATGATGGCAGCCGGCCGATTCACCTGATACGTCCCAAGCAGGATCAGGAATTCGGCAACGAAATTGCCGAGGGCGGGTAGACCCAACGCAGCCATGGCCAGGACCATCGTGGCGCCGCCAAAGCGTGGTATCAGCGCCCAGAGTCCACCCATCTTGCCCATGTCCCGCGTGCCCAGCCGCTCCTCCAGCCCCCCGACGATCATGAAGAGGCCGCCGGTGCTGAAGGCGTGACAGACGATCTGAAGTATCACCCCGTGCAGGCTCAGCTCGTTCCAGGCAAACACTCCCAAGAGTACGAAACCCATGTGGCTGATGCTCGTGTAGGCTACGAGCCTCTTGAGGTCCGTCTGTGCAAAAGCGAGCATCGCGCCGTAGAGGATCCCTATCACCCCCAGCGCCATCCCGATGTTCGCGAAGCGGAGAGATGCGTCCGGGAAGAGTGGGAACATGAAGCGCAACATGCCGTAGGCCCCCACCTTGATGAGCAAACCGGCTAGGATCACGCTCCCCGCGGTGGGCGCCTCCGTGTGCGCGTCGGGCAGCCAACTGTGGACAGGAATGGCGGGGAGTTTCACCGCGAAGGCGAGGAAGAAGCCCATCATGAGCCAGAAGCCCACCCGCGAGGACAGGCGCGGTGCCGAGAAGTTGGAGATAGTCGAACGTGTACGACCCGGTGGCCCGCCCGTGTACGAAGTAGAGACCGACGATCGCAACCAGCAACAGTAGCCCGGCGGCCTGGGTGAAGATGAAGAACTTCATGGCCGCCTTACGGCGCCGTTCGTGACCCCAGAGGGCGATGAGGAAGTAGACCGGGACCAGCATCATCTCGAAGAAGAAATAGAAGAGAATGAGGTCGAGAGCCATGAACACGCCCGCGAGAGCAGCCGCGGCCCACATGATATGAAAGTGGAACAAGCCCGCGCGTTCAGTCACCGTCTTCCACGACGATGCCACCGCCAGGGCGGTCAGGGCGAAGGTGAGCATGAGCATGATGAGACTCAGACCGTCCACGGCAATGTGGAAGCGGATGTCCAATTGAGGGATCCAGGCAACGTCGACCTCCTCCACCCAGGTGCCGCTGGTGACGGTCGCCGCTCCCAGAAAGTGCCGCCCCCATATCGTCGAGGCGAGTCCCAGGCCGACCAGCGACGCCGCCAGCGCCATCCAGCGAGACCAGCGTGGATCGCGGCGCCCGAGGATCCAGGCGAGGAGTCCGCCTACCAGCGGGAGGGCGATGAGCAGGGCCAGCATCATCGGAACGCCGCCAGCGCCACGAGGACCACTACCCCCACCGCCGACACCGCCACGTAGTAGCGAAGCCGCCCTGTCTGCGTCCGGCTGAGCAGCCCGCTCGCCGTCCTGCTCGCCCACGCGACTGCGGTGACCGCCCGATCGATGACGTCGTTCTTGTTGGCCCGCGCCACCCATACAAAGGGTTTGACGAACATCACCTCGTAGATACGGTCGAAGCCCCAACCCGCGAGTGCGAGACTCGCCAGCGTGGCCATGGCCGGACGGCTCGACAGCCGCGCGCCGACCTCGCCCGACTCCCGGGCGAACAGCAGGTAGGCCAGGTAGATGCCGGACAGCGAGAGCACCACCACTATCAGTTGCGGGGCTACGCTACCGGCGAACCCGGTCGACTCCGCCTGGGGACTGGGAAACGCCGGGCTCATGAAGTCTGAGAAGAGCGTCCAGCCCCCCCAGTCACGCGGCAGTTGAATGAGACCCCCGACCATGGCGAGAGCGGCAAGGACCGCCACGGGGATCCAACCGGCCGGTCCGAACCGAACGCCGGCGGGCGCCTTCCTTTGCTTCCCGAAGAAGACCAGGAAGACGAGCCGGAACGCGTAGAGGGAGGTGAGAAGCGCGCCCACGACCCCGAACACCCACAACCAGGTGCCTCCCCGTCCGGACGAGAGCGCAGAGTCCAAGATCAGGTCCTTGCTGTAGAAGCCGGCCGTCACCAGCGGCACGGCGGAGAGAGAGGCCGCCCCCGCAAGAAAGACCCAGAAGACCGGGCGCAGACTACTGCGGTACAGACCACCCATCTTGAGTATGTCGTGCTCTCCGCCCATCGCTTTGATCACGAGCCCGGCCGCCAGGAACAGCAAAGCCTTGAAGAAAGCGTGGGTCATGAGATGGAAGGCTGCGGCCGACCACGCACCGACCCCCAGGGCCACAAACATGTAGCCGATCTGGCTGATGGTGGAGTAGGCAAGAACGCGCTTGATGTCTCGTTGGAACAGGGCGCTGAGTCCCCCGTATATGAGAGTGGCCGCCCCGATGACGGCCAGGGCCGTCTCTGCAGCCGGAGCCAAGTCGAAGAACACATGTGTACGCGCCACGAGGTAGACGCCCGCCGTCACCATGGTGGCGGCATGGATCAGAGCGCTGACCGGTGTCGGCCCGGCCATGGCGTCCGGGAGCCAGGTCTGCAGCGGAAGCTGAGCCGATTTCCCAACGGCTCCGCCCAGGATGAGCAAGGCCGCGGCCACGGCGATACCCGACCCCGACTGCCAGTTCTGCTGCGCGAGCCCCATCGACTCCTGGATGTTCAGCGACCCCAGACTGTAGAAGATCAGCAACAGTCCCGCCAGCAGGGAGGTGTCGCCCACCCGGGTCACGATGAACGCCTTTCGCGCCGCCGCCCCATTCGAAGGCTCCCGGTACCAGAAGCCAATCAGGAGATAGCTGGACAGTCCGACACCCTCCCAGCCCACCAGAAGGAACAGGAGGTCGTCCGCGAGGACCAGGATCAACATCGCCCCGACAAAGAGGTTCATGGACGCGAAGAAGCGTGCGTACCCCTCCTCGCCGCGCATGAAGTCCAGGGAGTAGACCAGGATCAGAAAGCCTACGCACGCGACGACGGTCATCATGACGACGGAGAGCGGATCGAGATAGAGCGCCATGCGCGGCGCCAGCCCACCCACCTCGAACCACGTGCGAAGCACCTGGGTGACGGCGTGACCCGCCGGGGGGGAAACGACAAAGGTGACGGCCACGGCGACGGCCACAGCAGCCGCCATACCGGCGAGTGCGGTGCCCACATACGAGACGGTCCTCGCGCTGAGGCGCCCGCCCACGAGCGACAGCACCACGAAACTGAGCAGGGGGAGCGCGGGTACTATCCACAGCACGTGCAGCATCATCGATCCCTCAGCTTGTCGGCGGAATCGACATCGAGGCTGCCGGAACGCCGCCTGATGCGGAAGGCGAGCGCCAAGCCCACCGCAACCTCCGCCGCGGCCATCGCCAGGATGAAGATGAACATCACCTGTCCATCCGCCTGTCCCCAGCGAGAGCCCGCCACCACGAAGGCCAGCCCGGCCGAGTTCAGCATGATCTCGATAGAGGCGAGCACAAAGACGATGTTGCGACGCGTCAGGACGCCGATGAGCCCCAACACGAACAGGATGAGGGCGAGGATCAGACCGTGTTCGACGGGAATCGCGGCCATCAGTCCTCACCCCCCGAGGCGTCTTCCCGAGTCAGGTGATGTGCCGCCACCAACCCGGCCAAGAGGAGCATCGACGCAAGCTCCACCCCCAGCAGGTACGGTCCGAACAGCGCTATTCCCACTTGTCGGGGCGACGAGGCCGACAGCCCAGCGTCAGCCGTGATGCCGCCCATGCTCAGCACGTAGATGAGCTCGATAAGCAGGACCAAGGACACGACGCCCGGTCCCACCCAGGCCTTCCAGCGCAGCCACTCCTTCTCCTGCCTCTCGGCCTCGGGTCCCAGGTTGAGGAGCATCACAGCGAACAGGAACAACACGATGATGGCCCCTGCGTAGATGATGACTTCCAGCGCGGCCACGAACGGCGCGCCGAGGAGAAAGAAGACGAGGGCCAGTGCAAGCAATGACACCACCAGATAGAGCAGCGCGTGCACTATGTTGGATCTGGTGATCACCATCACCGTACAGAACACCGCGAGCGCGCCGGCCACGTAGAAGATGACGCCGGTCACGGCAGCAGCTTCCTCAGGTCAACGGGCGCCGCCTCGTTCTCAGCCTCGCCCTTGTCCATGCCGCCGACTGCAAGACCGGCCACGCGGTAGAAGTTGTAGTCGTGGTACTTCCCGGTGCCCGAGATGAGCAGATGCTCCTTCTCGTAGACCATATTCGGCCGATGGTACTCGGCCATGTCGTAGTCGGGGGTGAGTTGGATGGCGTAGGTGGGGCAGGCATCCTCGCAGAACCCGCAGAAGATGCAGCGAGAGAAGTTGATGCGGAACCATCGGGGATAGCGCCTGCCGGTCTCATCCTCGGTGGCCTCGAGCGAGATGCAGTCGACGGGACAGGCGACCGCGCACAGGTAGCAGGCCACGCAGCGCTCCTGCCCATCGGGATCGCGCGACAGGATGATGCGGCCCCGGTAACGAGGAGGCAACGTGGGCATCTCCTCGGGGAAGAGGACCGTGTCCTTCGGCCGGAAGGTGTGCCGTAGGACGATCCACATGGCTCGCAGTGTGCTGAACATCTGCTCCCTAGCTCCTCGCGAGGATTATCGCGGCCGTGACCATCAGGTTCACCAGACCCAAGGGAAGCATGACCTTCCAGCCCAAAGCCATCAGTTGATCGTACCGGAGCCTGGGCAGAGACCCACGTATCACGATGAACAGCAGGATGAAGAGAAGGGTCTTGATCAAGAACCATGCGGCCGGCGGAAGCACCGGACCCAGCCACCCTCCGAAGAAGAGCACGGTTATGAACGCGGAGATCAGCGTGATCCCCATGTATTCGCCGATGAAGAACAGCCCGAACTTCATGCCGGAATACTCGGTGTGGTAGCCCGCCACCAACTCGCTCTCGGCCTCGGGCAGGTCGAAGGGTATGCGCCGGGTCTCGGCCAACCCGGCGACCAGGAAGCCTACGAAACCCACGAACTGCGGCCCCACGAACCACAGGCCTCGCTGCGCCTCGACAATGCTTCCCAGATCGAACGAGCCCGCCATCATGACCACGCCCGCCACCGAAAGCCCCATGAAGACCTCGTATCCGAGCATCTGCGCAGCCGCGCGAAGCCCCCCCAGCAGCGGGTACTTGCTGCCGGAGGACCAGCCCGCCAGAGCGATGCCGTACACCCCCAGCGACGACATGCCCAGGAAGAACAGCAGGCCGATATTCAAGTCTTGGACGACGAACCCCGGCGCGAGGGGGACGACGGCGAAGCTGATGAGCACCGCTCCGGCCATGATGACCGGGGACAACACGAACACAGGCTTGTCCGCGAACGGCGGAGTCCAATCCTCCTTGAACAGGAGCTTGACCGCGTCGGCCAGTACCTGCGCGAGCCCCATGGGCCCCACCCGGTTCGGGCCCTTCCTGTCTTGAAGTACGGCCAGGAACCTGCGTTCGGCCCACACCAGTCCTCCGGCGATGACCAGCGGGATGAGAAGCATCACCAGGATACGGATCAGAGCGCGGACTACCTCAGCCATCGCCCTCCCTCCGAGCTATGAGCCGCGCGTAGAACGGCGCTCCGAGCCCCGCAAGGCCCGGCAACCCCGCGGGGATCACCGCCACACCGTCCGGAAGCGCATCCATGAATCGAGCCCTGAGCAGCCGCACCCCGGAGTCGCTTGCAAGCGTCACGATCCCGCCATCCTGGATACCCAAGCGCAGGGCCATGCCGGCGCACAGGCCCAGGTAGGGCTCGGGCGCGCATCCCTGCACGCCGGGGGCCTTCATGCTCAACTCCTCCGAGCCGAAGATGTGGTGCACGGGCACCACGAGCGACTTGTCGCGTTCCGGGGTGTACGCGGCAGGGACGTCCAAGAAATGGGGCGGCCGGTCCGCCGTTGGAGGGTCGAGCAGTCTTTCCCCCGAAATACCGCCACGCAGCGAGCCGTCCGCCTCCTCCTCCGACTTATCGAGCGCCTGCGCCGAATTCCACCCCGGAGCCCACACGCGGTTGACGAGGGCCGCTGGAGGCTGACCCTCGAACCCTTCCATGGAAAAAGCCAGCGGCGAGTCCGGGTCGTCGGGAGGTCTCACCTCGAAGACCGTCCTATCCGCCTGCATGGCGGTACGGCCGCTGTAGCGGTGGGACTGACGCGGGATCTTCATCCCCAGCATGCGGAAGTCTGCCGGCGGAGCGGCCGTGAGCGCGGGAGCCAGTATCGGGAAGGTACGGCAGACGTCTTCCAAGACGTCTTCCACGGATCGCCATTCCTGACCCTCGCCGTCACCCAACTCCTGCATGACATCGCTGAGCCAGCGCCAGCTCTCCCGGATACCGGCACCGGGCACGAACACCTGGTAGAGGCGTTGAGCCCGAGGCTCGTTGTTGATGAGCGTTCCTGTGCTCTCCGCGAACGTGGCTGCGGGAAGGACGACATCCGCCAAACCGGTCATGCGGGTGGCGCTGTGATCGACCACCACCACCTGCGAACACAGATCGAGGAACCTGTCCACCTCCGCTTCGCCGGCACGGCGGTACAGATCGTTCTCGAGCACGATGGCCAACTCCACTCCTGGGTCGTCGGCGACGCGGAAAGCCTCACTCAGCGGCCGGCCCTCCATCATCCCCATTCCCATGCTGTTGCACTCCGGCACCACGAGGCAGAGCTCGGCCGTCTCTCCCCGGGCGCACAGTGACCAGGCGACATTGGCCGCGGCTTTGACCATCGCCTCGCTACCGCAGCTTGCGCCGGATACGATGATCGGCCTCTTGGCCCTCTCCAGCGCTCGGGCAGCAGCCTGCGCCAACTCGAGGATCTCGGGAGACAGATCGGGAACGGCCGGGGCATCACCGTCGAGCAGGTGGGCGACGGCAAAGCCCAAACGGGCGAGATCGTCCGGAGCTGCGCGGTAGACCTCGGCGGCCGACCTGTCGAGCTTGGTGGGGGCCGTAGTGGCGATATACAGCGCGCTGGGCTCCTCGTGCACGATCTCTCCCACGGCCGCATCGTTCCAGTAGGGGATCTTCAGTCGCGTCCGCTCCATGTTGGGGCGCCTGCGCAGCCACTGTCTCAGGGAGTAGTCGAGCATGGGCGCCGTGTTGGTGACGTCCTCGCCGAGGACGAAGGTCGCATCTGCCTGTCCCAGTTCGCGCAGCGACGAACTCCGGCCCGGACTGGTGGCCAAGATGCCGATGATGAGGCGGACGAGGCGATCCTCGGAGTCCGCCATGCCTGAGAAGAAGTTGTCCTTGCCCACGAGCGCCCGCAGAGCGTGGTTCGCTTCGAGCGAGGCCCGGGGAGACCCGATGCCCACCACTCGGCGGCCCGACAGGGCGGCCGAGCGGATCAGGTCCGCCACGTGGGATACCGCGTCCTGGGGCGATGCGATCTGAGCGACTCGAGTCGGTCCGGGCGGTCCTGGCGGTCCTGGCGGTTCCCGCGCCCGCGGCGGTCCGGCGCTCAGGCGGTCCGCGCGCTCCCGGCCATCCCCGCAGTGTGCCCGCTCCCGGCCGCGAGTGGTGCGGGGCCCGCTATCGTCACGACGCGCGGCCGTGACGCCGCGTTCACAAACTCGTATCCGAATCTGCCCCGGTCGCAGATGAAGTATCCGTTGACGTCTCCGTTGTAACGACTGCGGATCCGGCGCAGGATGCCATAGCGTTCTCCCGGGATGGTGTTGCAGCCCAGCCCGCAGTGCACGCAGACCGAGGGTGCGGTCTGAAGATCCCATGTGCGGGTGAAGTGGGCCTTAAAGGTCTTGTCGGTGAAGACACCCGTAGGGCAGATCTCCACCAGGTTGCCGCTGAACTCGCTCTCCAGCTTCCCATCCCTGTGACGACCGAAGTAGACCTGATTCCGGGTCCCCAACGCCACCAGGTCGTGGCCGCCCGCGTACTCCTGGTAGAAGCGCACGCAGCGATAGCACTGGATGCAGCGGTTCATCTCGTGGTTGATGAAGGGGCCCAGATCCTGGTTGCGGAAGGTGCGCTTCGGAAACTCGTACCTCCGATGGACATGACCGGCCATGACGGTCATGTCCTGTAGGTGACACTCCCCGCCCTCGTCGCACACGGGGCAGTCGTGAGGGTGGCTGAGCATCAGCCACTCGGCCACGGCTTTGCGGAAGGCCTTGGCCTCAGGGTCATCGATGGAGATGCGCACACCCTCGTCCGCCGCGGTGACGCAGGCCATGACGATCTGGCCCTTGGTATCGTTCTCGTCCTTGAACAGCTTGACCGCACACTGACGGCACGCGCCCACCGACCCCATGGCCGGATGCCAGCAGAAGAAGGGAATTTCGAACCCCAGGGCAAGACACGCGGCCAGAAGATTCTGACCTGGAGCGACCTCGAACGCCTTGTTGTCAACGTATATGGTCGGCACCTGAGTCCCCTAGCTAGGTCCGGCGGCGCGCTGCCCGTACGGGCAGCGCCGGTCGGCGATATGTTGTTTGAAGTCGCCCTCGAAGTACCTGAGTCCGGTCTCCAGCGGCTCCATGGCGCCCGGGGCAAGATCGCAGAACGTGTGACCCGGCTGTATGAGATCGGTGTGCCACTTGAGCAACTCGAGATGGGCGGTGGTGCCCCTCCCCTCCTCGATCTCGCCCACCAGAAGCTGGACCCAGTGAAGCCCCTGTGAACAGGGAGTGCACCAGCCGCACGACTCCTGCGCGAAGAACTGCTCGAGATTCTGGATCATGCCCACCGGGCACGTGCGGTCGTCGAGCACGATGATCGTGCCGGTACCCAGTCGACTCCCCACCTTCGCCAGCGAGGCGTTGTCCATGGGGGTATCGAGATCGGTCTCGAGCACGAAACCGGTGGAAGCGCCACCGGGAAGAACCGCGCGCACCTTGTAGCCATAGTGCATCCCGCCGGCATGCTCCTCGATCAGCTCACGCATGGGAGTGCCCATCGGGAGTTCCCACGCGCCGGGCCGTCTCACCCTGCCGCTGACCGTGTAGACCTTCGTACCGCCCTCGCTCGACAGACTCAGACCGCGGAACCATTCGGCTCCGTTGGATACGATCGGGGGCACGAAGCACAGGGTCTCCACGTTGTTCACCACGGTCGGCTTGCTCCAGAGCCCCGAACCGGTCTGATGCGGCGGCTTGTGGCGAGGGAACGGGGCGTTCGCCCTCGAGAGCGTTCAACATGGCCGATGCCTCTCCGCAGATGTAGCGGCCGGCGCTCACGTGAAGGCGAAGTTCGAGGTCGAATCCGGATCCCAGGATGTTCTCGCCCAGATATCCGGCGGCCTCGGCCTCCGCGATGGCCTTTCGTAGGTGAGTGGCGGCCATGCTGTACTCCGCCCGCGCGAACACGTAGGCCACAGACGCTTCGACCGCGTACGCCGCGATGGCCATGCCCTCGAGCAGTTGGTGCGGGTTGCCCTCGATCAAGACCCGGTCTTTGAAGGTCCCCGGCTCCATCTCGTCGGCGTTGCACACGAGGAACATCGGCCGAGGCCAATCGGGCTCCGTGGGGACGAAGCTCCATTTCCGACCGGCAGGAAAGCCTGCTCCGCCGCGCCCGGCCAGGGTCGCGTCCAGGAGTATCTTGATCACCTCCGACGGCGCCATGCCGAGCGCCTTACCCAGGGCGGAGTAGCCTCCTCTCGCCACGTACTCCTTCAGAGTGAGTGGCCTGCCGTCGGCGCGGAAGTGGCCCGTGAGCGGTTTCTGCAACGACTCAGTCATGGGCAGGCCCCCCGGGGATCATCGGACTCATGGGTACGCCTCCAAGACCAGATCGATCTTGTCCGGGGTAAGATCGCCGTGCAGTTCCCAATCGACCAGCATGGCCGGCGCATGGTCGCAGGCCCCTATGCAGACAACGGGAAGCAGGGTGAAGCGACCGTCGGAACTGGTTCCGCCCAGATCCACGCCTAGCCGGTTCCTGGAGATAACCCACGAGATCCTCGGAACCGAGCATCCAGCAACAGACGCTGCCGCAGATCATGATCACGTGCCGCCCGACAGGCCGGCGAAAGATCATGCTGTAGAACGTGGCCAGGCTATCGAGCTCACCCGTCGACATATCCAGGATCTCGGCCAGATCGGCCAGGGCATCGTCGGATACCCATCCTCTGCTGTCCTGTATGACCCTCATTGCCTCCACCGCCGTCGCCGACTTCGTCTCGTACAGCGGGAAGTTGGCCTCTATCAGTCGCCTCTCTTCGTCGGTCAGCATGGTCCCTGCTCCCACCCCGGGGACTGTTCCGGCGGCTATCATCGGTCCACGTCCGACAGGACAAAATCGATACTGCCGAGAATCGCTATCAGATCCCCCAACTCCAAGCCGCGGCACATGAGCGGGAGCGTCTGCAGATGAGCAAATGACGGGGTGCGTATGCGAGTGCGGTAGGAGCTGATGCCGCCGTCGCTGATGAGGTAGTAGCCGTTGTTACCCTTGGTCGCTTCGATGCCCACGAACGCCTCGCCGGGGGGCACCACAGGGCCCCAACTCACCGATAGGAAGTGTGCGATGAGCGTCTCGATGTCGTGCATCGTGCGCTCCTTCGCCGGCGGCGAGACAAGGGGGTGATCCGCCTTGTAGGGACCTGAGGGCATGTTCTCGAGGCATTGTTCCACGATGCGCAGGCTCTGCCGGATCTCCTCGACCCTCACCTGCGCCCGCCCGTAGCAGTCCCCTCGCTGCGCGGTGGGAATGTCGAACAGAAAGCGGTCATACCCGGAGTAGGGGCGTTTCTTCCGAAAATCCCAATCGAACCCGCAGGCGCGAAGATTGGGCCCGGTCACTCCCCACTCGATGGCATCGTCCAGGGCGATCTCGCCCACCCCCACAGTGCGGGCCTTGACGATCCGGCTCTCCATGACCAGATGATCGTAGTCGCGCAGGCGGGAGGGGAGATAGCGGGCGAAGTCCCTCACCAACTTCTCCCATCCCTGGGGCAGATCGGCGGCCACCCCCCCGATGCGGAACCAGCTGGGGTGCATCCGTCCTCCGGTCACGGCCTCCACTATGTCGAACAACCGTTCGCGGTCGCTGAACATGTAGAACACCGGAGACATCGCGCCCAGGTCCTGCGCGAACGTGCCGTACCACACCAGATGACTGGAGATGCGGAACAGCTCGGCCAGCATCACGCGCACCACCTGGGCACGCTCCGGGACTTCTATGCCGGCCAGTTGCTCCACGGCCAGAACGTACGCCAGATTGTTCATGGCGCCGCCCAGATAATCCACCCGGTCGGTGTAGGGGATGAACGTGTGCCAAGTCTGTCTTTCGCCCATCTTCTCCGCGCCGCGGTGGTGATAGCCGATGTCCAGAGCCGCGTCCAGGATCTGCTCGTCGCGGAGTTGCAGGATCACCCTGAGAAGGCCGTGCGTGCCCGGGTGTTGCGGACCGAGATTGAGATAGACCGGCTCCGGTCCCGCACCGGGCGACGAGAACCCCCACTCCTCGGGGCGCAGGCGCAGGTCCTCCTGGAAGCGGGCCTCGTCTTCAGGAGGCATGGAGAACGTGCCCATCTCAGTCGCGCGGGATGGGTGTTCCTTGCGCAGAGGATGGCCCTCCCACCAGGGCGGCATCAGGATGCGGCGCAGGTTCGGGTGGCCTTCCACCCGGACGCCGAACATGTCCCACAACTCACGCTCGTACCAGTTCGCGCTCGGCCACAGACCGGTCGCGGTGGGGATGGACGGAGAGGCCTCCGCCAAGGCCACCTTGATACGCACATCCTCGTTCCGCTCGTAGGAAAGCAGGTGATACACGACCGTGAAGTCGGAAGCGGGCTGGTCCGGGCGAACGCTGCGGGTTCGTTCGTCGATGGCCGTCAGATCGTATAGGGTGCGGAAGGGGCGCGGCGCCAGGCGGCTCAAGTACTCGAGCACCGGCTGTGCGTCGTCGGCCGACGCCCAAATCGTGGGAATCCCGTCTCCGGTGGTCTGCTCGAAGAGCGAGATTTCCGGGAGTCTCTCCGCCAGTTCCTTGAGCACATCAGACCCCATCTGGAGCCTCGAGTTCATCTGTCTCGCTTCGCTCGCGCTGCAGCAGGTCGCGTCGAGAAGGCCGCTCCGGCCTGAGAACACCCTGGGGCCCCACGGTCCAAGAAAGGGGACGGCGTTCTGTGGCCACTGCCTCCTGCAGCAGCCGAAGACCCTGCATGAAGCTAGTGGGACTGGGTGGGCAACCCTGCACATAGACGTCTACGGGCAGGAACGTATCCACCCCCTGTACGACGCTGTACACGTCGTACATCCCGCCGGAGTTGGCGCACGAACCCATGGAGATCACCCAGCGGGGCTCCATCATCTGCTCGTAGAGGCGCTGGATCACCGGAGCCATCTTGATGAAGACCGTCCCCGCGATGACCATGAGGTCCGCCTCGCGGGGTGAGCCGCGGATCACCTCCGAGCCGAACCTGGCTATGTCGTAGCGAGGAGTGAGACTCGTGGCCATCTCCACGAAGCAACAGGACAGTCCGAAGTTGAACGGCCAGATGGAGTTGGAACGGGCCAGGGCGAGCGCGTCTTGGAGGCGGGTCACCAGTGTGGTCCGGCCCACCGCCTCCTCCAGCGATTCGGGAGACATCCCCGGAGGTTGGGAAGGGCTCATGCCCTGCCCCCCCCACGCCGAGTCTCCAGCCATCTGCGCCGGGAGGTGCCCCAATCCAGGGCATGCGTCCTCCACAGGTAGGCCAAGGCGGCAACGAGTACGCACACGAAGACGAGCATCTCGATGTAGCCGGCCCACCCGGCATCCTTCAAAGCCACAGCCCACGCGAACACGAAGACGGTCTCCACGTCGAAGATGACGAAGAAGACTGCCATCCTGAAGAACTCTATCGACAGCCCGCCCGAAGGTGGCTCTGAGGGCGCCACCCCCGACTCGAAGGGCTCGCCGGTCCTTCGCTCGCGGTGGCGCTCGCCCAAGAACCAGCTCACCCCCACCAACAAGGCCAAGCCGCCCACGGCGAGGACCACGTAGGTCAGAAGCGGCCAGACACTCGCTTGCGTGGTCACCGCCGAGTCCAACGGTCATCCCCCCGAGCTTCGGGACCCAGGCGCGGACCCAAGTCGACTTGCATCGGCCCCTCCTCGATCTCAACCCAGGGCGGCAAGCGCCGCGATGGGAATGTGCGCCGTGTGCTCTTCGAGTTCCCAAGCCGGAGAACCGAGAAACCACGCGGCTCCCGGTGTTTCAGTCTACCGCCGGAAGCCCTCACGCTCCGTGCCGCTTCGCATACTTAGGATGCGACTGGGGTAAGGTCGACGACGATTCTCAAAGCACGGAGAAGTCCATGCCCGCGCCCCGCATAGAGGACTACGCCCTCATCGGCGACACCACGACTGCCGCGCTCGTGGGTCGCGATGGATCGATCGACTGGTTCTGTGCGCCCCGCTTCGACTCGGGGGCCTGCTTCGCGGCCCTGCTCGGAACCAACGACAACGGCCACTGGAGCATCGGTCCGAGAGGCACCGCGCGCCGCACGACCCGGAGGTATCGCGGAGAGACGCTCATATTGGAGACCGAGTTCGAGACCGCCGAAGGCCGCGTGCGCTTGATCGACTTCATGCCCCCCGCGTCGAGGTCGCCGCGCATCGTGAGGATCGTCGAAGGAATGAGCGGGCGCGTTCCCATGCGCATGGAGTTGATCGTCCGCTTCGACTACGGCTCGAGGATCCCCTGGGTGCGCAGGCTCGGAAAGAGTCTCGAGTTCGTAGCCGGGCCTGATGCGCTAAGGCTCGACTTCGCCGTGGACATTTCTGCTCGCGGCCTCACCCACCAGGCAGAGTTTGAAATCGTTGAAGGTCAGAGGATCCCGTTCGTTCTTGGTCGTCATGCTTCCCACGAACGCGCCGCACAGCGCATCGACACCGACAAGGCGTTGGAGCAGGCCGAAACGTGGTGGAGCGAGTGGTCGGGGCGCTGCGAATACCGCGGCGAGTGGCGAGAGGCGGTGATCCGCTCGCTCATAGTGCTGAAGGCCCTCACTCACCGTGCCACCGGAGGCATAGTCGCCGCACCCACCACTTCGCTGCCCGAGGCCATCGGTGGGGGACGAAACTGGGACTACCGCTACTGCTGGATTCGCGACGCGACGTTCAGCCTCTATGCCCTCCTGATGAACGGGTACCGTGCCGAGGCGCAGTCGTGGCGCGACTGGCTGCTGAGGGCCATAGCCGGCCAGCCCGAGCTGCTGCAGATAATGTACGGTCCTGCCGGGGAGAGCCGTATGACCGAGATGGAATTGCCGTGGCTCGTGGGTTTTCGAGGCTCGAGGCCGGTGCGGGTGGGTAACGCCGCCGCGCTGCAGTACCAGTTGGACGTCTACGGCGAGATCATGGATGCCATGTATCTGGACGCCCGCTCCGGCCTTCGGCCCAATCCGACCGCCTGGGGACTCCAGAAGCAACTCCTGGGTGCCCTGGAAGATCGTTGGAAAGAGCCCGACGAGGGCATATGGGAGGTCAGGGGACCGCGGCGGCACTTCACTCATTCCAAGGTCATGGCGTGGGTAGCGGTCGACAGAGCGGTGCGGTCGGTGGAACGTATGGGCATGCAAGGGCCCATCGACAAGTGGAAGCGGCTGCGCGACGAGATACACGCCGAGGTGTGCGAGAAGGGATTCGACCCGCGACGCGGGGCCTTCACCTGGTACTACGGTTCTTCCTTGTTGGACGCAGCGCTTCTCATGATGCCTCTGGTGGGCTTTCTTCCTGCTACAGATCCCAGAGTCGTGGGCACCGTGGAAGCGGTTCGCCGAGAACTCTCGGCGAATGGACTCGTGAAACGCTATCAGACGACCGCGGACAACCATGTCGACGGGCTGGAAGGAGAGGAGGGAGCGTTTCTGCCCTGTACCTTCTGGCTCGCCGACAACCTGATCCTGCAGGGACGGACCGATGAGGCACGGACCCTCTTCGAGCGCCTGCTCGGGCTGCGAAACGACGTGGGCCTCTTGTCCGAGGAATACGACCTCGGGAACGGGACCATGCTCGGGAATTTTCCTCAAGCGTTCACGCATGTCTCGCTCGTCAACACGGCACTCAACCTTACCTCTGCAGCCGGACCGGCTCACCACCGACCCTCCCCCGACTAGACGATCGCCGCCCGCTGAGGACGGCGCAGTTAGAGGGCCGTCTGCATCCGAGTCTGCCGCTCTGCACCCGCCGGGAGGATTTCGGGTCGCGCCCGAATAGCGCTTCGCGCAGAAGGTTTGGTATCCGCCGACGCCCGGTATACAAAAACAGTAGGAAATAGTCCTAACTGGTGTAGCCATGAAGCCTGATCAGACCTCGGTGACCGATCTGGAGGGCACCCTCACAGCGGCGCTGCTCGCGGGTGGGGTGCGTATGACCTGTCAGCGTCGCGAGATCATCCATGAGATCGCGGCGGCTCACGATCACCCCGATGCCGAAGAGGTCTTCTGTCGAGTGCGTGGACGCGTACCCACGCTCTCCCGAGACACGGTGTACCGAACGCTGGCCGTACTGGTCCAGCAGGGGCTGGTGCAACGCGTGAACACCGCGCGGGCCACACGGTTCGATCCCGACCCGACGCCGCACCACCACTTCGTCTGCGACAGGTGCGGCGGGCTGGAAGACATCACACCGGACATGGTCCGAGTGCCCGATGTGCCGGCAGAACTCCCCGGGATCGGTCTGGTGCGCGCGGTACAAGTGGAGTTGTGCGGTGTCTGCGCGGAGTGTGGGCATTGAGTCATCGCTGCAACGGCGTCACGCGGAACGGAGAACGCTTCCGAAAGCGACTGCGGGAGCGCGAGAACGAGCATAGACACAGGATCAGTCGCAACAAAGGAGAAAGATGATGGAAGAGACCAGCTACGAACAGCACGTTCCCATGCCACGGATCGGGGACAAGGCCCCGGCCTTCAAGGCGGTCACCACTCAGGGTGAGATCAACTTCCCCAAGGACTACAAGGGAGACTGGGTCATCCTCTTCAGCCACCCGGCGGACTTCACGCCGGTCTGCACGTCGGAGTTCATGACCTTTGCCACCCTCGAGGAGAAGTTCAACAAGGCCGGATGCAAGCTGGTGGGGCTCTCGGTCGACGGACTCTATAGCCACATAGCTTGGCTGCGCACCATCAAGGACAAGGTCGAATACCGGGGCATGAAGAACGTGGAGGTGAAGTTCCCGCTCATCGAGGACATCACCATGAACGTCGCCCACGCCTACGGGATGATCCAGCCCGGAGAGGCCACCACCAAGGCGGTGCGAGCCGTCTTCTTCATCGATCCCAAGGGCGTCATCCGCGCCATCATCTACTACCCGCTCAGCATGGGCCGGAACTTCGACGAACTGTACCGAGCGCTCATCGCGCTCAAGACGGCCGACGAGTTCTCCATAGCCACCCCCGCCGACTGGCAGCCGGGTGACGACGTGATCGTTCCGACAGCTGGTTCCTGTGGCGTGGCCAAAGACCGCATGGACGGCAGCGCAGGCGAGATGGAGTGCTGCGAGTGGTTCTTCTGCACCAAGAAGCTGCCCAAGGAGGAGGTTCTGGCCAAGGTCGTCGAGGAATAGGTTCGGGACGCGGCCACCGGGGAGTCGCGCCTGAGCGACACGACCCGGCCGGTCCCGGCGACACTGCGGAATCCCCCGAAGGCCCGCCCCACCAAGGGCGCGGGCCTTCGGCCATCCGAGCGCGACCGGCGGCGCGGCAAGCCTCGATGGTAGACTGACTCGCAGGACCGCCAGCGGGGCCCGCCCCACCGGCAAGCGCGAAGCGCTCGCCGCAGTCGACGGCCGAAACGCCATGGTTCAACTCCTCGCCCATGCGCAGATTGGAGACCAGAGAATGACTTCACAGGCCACATTCAACACCTACGGCGCCGACCTCGAGCGGATGATGGGTCTGAGGACCTATCCCATGGCCATCAAGTTGCTCTCCAGCGAAGCGGAGATCCCGGAGGGGGCCGTCCGACCCAAGAAGGACCTGAACCAGCACTACGCCATATGTCAGGTCTTCTCGCTGGTGCGCCGCCGAGGCATGACGGTGGCGATGTTCCTGGAGGACCATTGGTGTTACGCGCCCATCATCGGCTACGGGCTGGTGGAGACGCCCGCAAGCTATCTCGACGGGTTCACGCACTCCTTCTTCATCGCCGACAAGGAGGCCGCCGCCAGAGCACGCCCAGGAGACGACGCGCCTTGCGGTGGGTGAATATCCTGGGATGGTGCTCGCGCCCCTGAACACGGCCGACTTCGAGCCGGACCTCACCATGATCTACTGCAGGCCCGGACAGTTGCGGCATCTGCTCCTCGCCCTGCGCCATCTGCACGGGACCCAGGTGACCTCGACCTTCGACCCCATCGGCTCCTGTATCCATTCCATCGTCCCGTCGTTCCTCTACGGGGAATGCCAGATCAGCGTGCCCGACCCGGGTGACTACGAGCGGGCAGGCGCCGAGGAGGACGAGATCGTCCTGACCGTTCCGACCGGGAGACTCAAAGAACTCATGGACGGCCTCTACCATTTCGAAGAGATCGGCATGGGATACCGGTACTTCAATATTCCTATGCACGGGGACTTCAAGCAGCCCCCCTTCTACGAGGAGTACTTCAAGCAGTGGGGACTGGACGGGCCCAAGGAGTAGGAGTTCGGGCACTGGGACGGCCCCACCCTCGTCGCTCCCCGGGGAAGACGCGGGCGGCGGTCGCTTGGACCGCCGCCGCTTCCCGAAGGAACATCTCACTTGTCGGCTCGTCCGCCGGCCCGCCACCTGACACCGGCGACGGGTCGGACCGCTACTTAGCCTTTCTCGTATCCGCTGCGGCTGAAGGCCGCCGCGTGACGCTTCCGGCGCGCTTCGCGCCGGCGGACCGTCTGCTCGTCCTCTTCATACACGCCGCTCGCCGGCCGCCAGCGATCGATGGAGACGGTCTTCGAGTACCACATGTCCGTTGTGAGCCAGAGAGCCTGCGTCTCGCCTCCCACCACGACCGCGTTGATCAGCTCGGGATCGGTGTAGGGAGCGATCAGTTCATCCTTGGGCGCCTCCAGCCACGATGCGAACGGCTCCATGCCGCTGCGCGCATTCGGCTCCACCAGGGAGTAGACCACGTCCGAACCCCAGAACTGACCCGCCGTCATCTTGAAGTTCTGCGACAGATAGGCCGACAGCTTGTCGGGACTGTCGAAGCCCTCCTCCTTGAGATGGTTGGCCACCAGGGGGTCCATCACCAGCGTGATCGCCGGGCGCAGGCAGGGGAAGGCCTGCATCATGATGAGCATCTCTTCCTGGGCGGGACGACAACAACCGGCTGCGCCCATGCTGTTGATCACGCTCCAGCCCTGGAAGATGCTGACCGTGCTCTCTTCCTTCTTGAAGCCCTTGCGCACGTGGAACGGCTCCCAAGCGCTGCGTTCTTCATTCTCGGCGATGGTCATGTTGTTGTGGTTGATGTTGTTGCCGGTGGAGCCCATGAAGGTCTCGCCCAGGCGGGCGTCGGCCAGGTTGATGGTCATGAGCGTCCAGGCCCGACCGATCACCGTGTTGGCCTGGTTGAAGGGACTGAGAGCACCGAGCCCGTAGTTCATGCCTATCTGGTCGCGGATGGGCCCGTTCACCACGGCCATGCGCGCGAAGGAGGTCGTGGAGCTGGGCATGGAGGACTCTTCGCTCGCAGCCAGGGCCAGGATCACGGGCAGGTGTTCGGGACCGGCTCCCGCCATGACCGCGTTCACGGCCACCTTCTCCACCGTGTACTCCAGCTTCTCCTGGTGGATGGTGACTGTCATGCGCCCGACTATCTCCTGCGGGTCCGCCGCCGTGCCGGTGAGCATGTGAGCCACACGCTCTTCCGTGGGCAGGACGATAGGCGCGCCATCGGTCCAGCCGTTCTCCAAGAAGAGCTGATGCAGGCTGTCCTCTTTGTCCGGCTGCAGCAGGCGCGGCCGAGGCGCGCCCCGCTTGGCTTCGGGGCTCGCTTCCTCGGGGCTGAGGGGACGCGTCAGCGCGTCCACGATCTGGGGCATGAGAGGAGCGCCCGTCACCGGATCGTTGCCCTCCACATACGTGCGCAGGACCTCGCGCGGCCTACCCACGAGCGGATAGGGGGCGAAGCTGAAGCGCAGCTTCATTCCATGGTTCTGGGCATCCATGGCCAGGTATTCCGCGAAACGCGCGCTCGAGATGGGAGCCGTGGGAAGGCCGTACTTGGTCTCGAGTTCACGACAGTGGGCGGCGACACTCGCCGCACAGCCGTCTCAGCCACCGACGCCGAAGATAACGGCGTGCGCATCCCTTCTCGCGTCCTCCCACATCTCGGGCTCATCGATGAACATGATGCCGGTCTTGTGCCGAAGGACCGTCTTGACGCTGGGCATGTTGCGGTCGAACCAGGCCACCGCCTCTTCGAGGAACTCCCAGCCGCCACCGAAACCGATGTCGATGAGGTGGATGGTCTTGCCCTCCAGGGTGTCCAGGCGAGGAGCGAGCGGCAACGGCTCGACGGCGCTCGTGGGTTGACCCCTGGGGTCAAGGACTGTGATAGAAGAACCGGCGGGCTTTTTGGGCATGGTCGTCCCCCCTCTTTTTGGTAGTAGCGCTACTACTGGCGCGTACTGTACACCCGGGTCTTCGGCCTGTCAAACCTACTGATATGCGGCCGGAACGGGCGTGGACATGCCTGCGCAGGGATCAGAACGTGAGGACGGCCCCCACGCCCATCTCAATGAATCCGCCGGCGAACGCCTCCCGCAAACGTGCGGTCGCGGAGTCGCCGGTGCAGTGGGCAGGACCACACCGTTCGACCCCGAGTGCCTCGAGCCCCTCGCCGACGTGGTCCACCTGCACCGCGGATTGGGAGCGAAGATGGAAGCCGCCCAAGACCGCAAAGACGGGGTGGCCGGCCAGATCAACGGCGGACGCCACCATCTCCGCTATGCCCGGATGGGCACAACCTGTGACGAGGACCATCCCCTCCGCAGTCTCGATCAGCACAGCTGACTCGGCGGGATCACCAGTGGGAGCGGTGACGGTCAGGCCCGGACAGGGTGATACTACTGAGTCCGACGGCACAAGAGTGGCCCCGGCCTCGCGCGCCGGGGCCACCGACTGTTGTGCAAACGACGCCGGGTAGTAGACGGTCACATCCGGGTTTCCGGCCACGATCCCCCCCAAGCCTCCGGTGTGATCCCCGTGATCGTGGGAGAGAACGACCACGTCTATCTCCTCCAGTCCGATCAGCATGGCCCCCATGTTGGCGAGTAGCACCTCGGCGTCCGCCCCGGTATCGAAGAGCACCGTCTTCTCAAGACCCTGGATGAGACAGGAGAAGCCCCAGTCGGCGCGGGTGCCGGGACGGGTCACGATGTTGTCGTACAGCACGGTGATGGTGACAGGCTCTGCAACCTCCCTTGGCGCAATCGGTGCGACCACCAGGGTGCTTGTGGCAGCCACCGAGGCGCTCGTGGCAGACGTGGCGACGACGGAGTCGGGCGTCGGCTCAACGGCGAGGGCAGCTTGCGAACCGGCCGCGGAAGCCGAGGTGATGGCTGTCGCCGAGGGTGCGGACGAGGTCGCCGCGGAAGAAGCCGTGCTCGACAATCCAGGAGTGCCGTCGGAAGCGCAGGCCCCGGTCGCCACGCCCGCGACCGTCACCAGGATGATGAGGGTCACCGCAATCCGGGTGCGCGTCAATCTGCCCCCGCCCGATCTGGCGCCGAAGCCGGCAACCCTCCGCCGCCGGCGGCGGCCGACCGTGCCGCCGCGCGAACAGCCCGGCGCTCGCTCACGAACTGGTGGATGGCCAGCCCGGCCAGACCCGCCAAGATGAGGATCATGCCCGCAAGCTCGAACCCATCCGGGCGCTCACCCAGTAGAAGCGCGGATGCCACCACGCCCACTACCGGCGCGATCAAACGGCCGAGCCCCGCGGTCGCTGTGGGGAGAGTGCGTAGTGCGTAGAACCACAGCATCACAGCCAACGCGGAGGCCAGAAGCACGTTGTAGAGAAGCGCCACCACGAAGACGCCGCTCCACTCTGGGCCGGAGTCAGCTGTGAGGAAGGCAATTATGACGAGCGGCACCGCGCCCGCCAACATCTGCCAAGCGTTGAGCGAGAGGAGATCCACCCGCTCCCCTCGGAACAGGACCTTGGCCAGAACCGCGCCGATGGCCGAGGAGAGACCCGCTCCTATGGCGAGGAGATTGCCGACCGGAGTGCCTCCGACGCTCCAAGGCGATATCACGAACACCAGACCCATCAAGGCCACTCCGGCGTAGAACCATTGGTACCCCCGCACCCGCTCGCCCAGGAAAACCTTGGACATGATGAGCAGCCACACGGGCATGGTGTAGACGAGCACCGAAGTCTTGCTCGCCGCCCCGCTCTCCAGCGCCCAGAACATCAGCCCCGTGAGACCTGCCACACCGAACAGTCCCACCAGTATGGTCATGCGCCAGTTGGGAGGCCTAAGCGGCCTGCGCAGAATGAGCAGGACGAGGAAGAGCGTGACGGCCGCGAGGGAGATGCGCATGGCCGCGAACACTGCCGGATGGACATAGTCCAGGGCCGTCTTCATGACCACCCAGTTGAAGCCGAGGATCAACCCTATGGCAACGAGAGCCACCCAGGCCAGGCGGGCAGACCGCGCTCGCGAGAGCTCGGGAGACCCGTCGGTGCCACCCGGGTCTTGCTGCGTCGTCTGTTCGCTCAAGCTGATCTCCGTCAAGTCTTCATGTGTGTCGTCGCTCGTTCGCTCCTGTGCCGGGCCAAGGATACTCCCAGGCGGAGGACAGGAGGCAGCGGGCAGAGAAGGGCGAGGCGCTTGGCGGAGCCTACCGCCCTCGCTGCAGAGCCTGCCGCAGGGCGAGGATCTGGTCGGAGATGAACCTCTTGGAGATACCCGCCTCGGGCACGATCATGTCGAAGCCGTGACAACCTCCCGGGTACACGTGCAACTCGGTCGGGACCCCGGCGCCGATGAGGCGCCGCGCGTAATCGATGTCTTCGCCGACGAACAAGTCCTGATCGCCTACGGCGACGTAGGCCGGGGGTAGTCCAGCAAGCTCGATCGCTCTGCAGGCGGAGGCGTACGGAGAGATCCCTTCAACCCCGGGCTCGCAACCAAGGTATGAGCGCCAGCCGACCACGTTGTTCGCACGCGTCCAGAGGAGCGCGTCGGCGGTCGCTTCGCCCACGGGAGCCGCGTTGCAGTCATCCAGCATGGGATAGACGAGGAGCTGGAAGACCAGGTCTATCTCGGCACGATCACGTGCCAATAACGCCAGCCCGGCCGCCAGCCCCCCACCGGCGCTCGCGCCGCCGATGGCGATGCGGGCACGGTCGATGCCCAAGTCATCGGCACCACTCACCATCCAACTCAGCGCGGCATAACAGTCCTCCAGAGCGGCCGGGAAAGGATCCTCGGGAGCCAGGCGATATTCGACCGCCACCGTGACACAGTCCGCCCCCACCGCGAGCCGCGCGCTCACCGGCTCTTCGAAATCGATGCTGCCGAGCACGTAGCCCCCACCGTGTATCCAGAGGAGCCCCGGCAACGGACCCTCGCGGCCCTTGGGTCTGTAGAGCCTCACCTTCACGGCGGGCGCGCCCGCAGGGCCCGGAACAGCCCGGTCCTCCACCTCGACCCGCTCCAAGACCGGCGGCTGCGCTGCGGCTGCGGCCGCAGCCGCAGCCCCGGCCGCCATCATGGTACCCTCAGCCGCCCGGGCCGCCGGGATGTCGTCCAGAGTGACGAACTCGCCCATGAGTTCTGAGACGGGCGCCCTGAGTTCGGGGTCCAAGCGTTCGATCAGTTCGTGGCTCACCGCGGCTCCCTCCGGCCGTATCTTCTCCTCAGCTGTCCGTAGCGCTCTGCGAGGCGGTGGCTGCACCTTCAAGGTCTGCATGCCCGTGCTCATACCACCTCGCGCAGTGAGCACGAGCAGCGCCATTATTACTGGACGGTCAATCCCCCATCGACTGGTACAGACTGACCTGTTATGAACGAAGCCGTGTCCGAGCATAACCACAGGACCGTTTCCACGACATCCTCCGGAAAGCCGACGCGGCCGCAGGGCAGGTTATCCACCAACTTGTCCGAGGCGCTGGGCGTCGAGCCGGTGAGGTATTCCCAGAGCAGGGTGTTCTGGATAGGACCGGGCAGCACCGCGTTCACGCGTATCCCATGCGGACCACCCTCCAAGGGCCGCGGTCCTGGTGAGGCCCGTCAGCCCGGCCTTGCTGCAGTTGTAGGCCACCATCCCGGGGTCGACATGCGATGGCAGCCGCTGAAGAGGTGTTGGCGATAGCGCCGCCCCAGCCCTGCTTCATCATCTGCTTCATCTCATACTTGAGGCAGAGAAAAACGCCCTTGAGGTTGGTGTCGAGAGTCTGATCCCAGATCTCCTCGGGAAGGTCGACGATGTTGTAGAGGGGTATGCGCACACCGTCCGGGCCCACCCCGGCGTTGTTGAACGCGTAGTCCAGGCGCCCGTACACTTCCACACAGGTGTCGACCATCGCCCGCACCTGCTCTTCTTTGGAGACGTCACACTGCACGAAGATCGCCTCACCGCCGGCATCCTCGATCAGCTTGACCGTCTCTTGCCCTCCGGCGACGTTTCGACCTGTCGCGCACACGACCTTGGCGCCCTCGCGGGCGAAGAGCTGAGCGCCCACTCGCCCGATCCCCGTGGCCGCACCGGTGACGATGGCAACCTTACCCTCGAACATCCCACTCATCGAATCCTCCATTGTTTGCACGCGCCGCAGACCAGCTTCGGCCCGCCTACGCTATCATCAGGCGGGTGAGCTTCGCCTCCGCCCCCGCCGCGTTATTCGCTGATGATCACCGGCTGCTTGCCCGGCGTGGCCAGCTTCTCTACCGACGCCTCGTCCAATTCCACGCCCAGTCCCACCCCGTCGGGCGGATACAGATAGCCTCCCTCGTACCGGGGAGCCTTCTTGGCCAGATCGTTCTCGATGGGGCCGCTCACTGTGTCGAAGATGTTGTACAGGTTCAGAGGACCGATCGCCTCCTGCTCGATCCTGCCCATCCAGGCCGTCGCGCCCAGGAAGGCCGCTTCGGCGGCACTGCCCAGACCGGAGTTGATCATGCAGCCGCACATCACGGGCATGTTGGCCGCCTGGGCCACCGAGACCCACCGCCTGGACTTCAGGATGCCACCTGCTTTGGGCACCTTGAGGAAGAAGCCGTCGGCCGCGTCCTTCTCGATGATCTGCAGCACGTGGCCCAGTTCGGCGGCCGACTCATCGGCGAAGATAGGCACGTCCACCTTGCGGCGCAGCCTCGCCAGCCCATCGATGTCCCACCAGGGCACCGGCTGCTCGCACAGGTACACGTCGTGCTTGACCGCCCGCTGCAGGACATACAGCGCCTGGTGGTACATCCACCCGCCGTTGGCGTCGATCATCACCTTGACCTTGCCGCCCACGGCAGCCCTCAGGGCGCCGATCATCTCCAGGTCGTCGTCCGGGGCCTTGTTGCCCACCTTCAGTTTCAGGCCCTTGAATCCCGCCTCCACCAGCGCCGCTCCCTCCGCAGCCACCTCTTCCGGCGACCCCGAGGACATCACGAAAGCCAGAGCGATCTTGGGATTGGAAAGACCGCCGAGCAGCTTGTAGACGGGCACGCCCAGCGCCTTGCCCATGAGGTCGTGAAGAGCGTAGTCCACCACCGCCTTGGAATGGTTGTTGGCGCGGGTGGCTTTGTCCATCTTGGCCACGATGGTCTCAATGTTGAACGGGTCTTCCCCCAAGAGCATGTGGGGGGCGAAGACTTTGGTCAGGTTGTACATGATCGAATCCTGGGTCTCGCCCATGTACCAGAGGGAGGTGTCGCCCGTCTCCCCTATGCCCGTGACGCCCTCGTCCGTGTGGATCTTGAGCACCACCCCATCCGCCTGCGTGGCGGGTCCAGCGGCCATGACCATGGGCTTGGCCAAGGGGATGGACACGGGGATGCACTCTACCTTGATGATCTTCATGTGGCTCCTATCTCCCCCCGCGGTATTTCTCGACGCCTGCGCCCATGGGCCAGGACATGATCAGAGCAAGCGGCCTGGTGATGTTGCGGACGATCAATGGGCCCTGAGACACGTCCGGCGGGATGTAGGACCAGAAGCCCTTGTTGATGAGGTGCTTCTCCCCGCCTATCCAAAGCTCCGCCTCCGCGCATAGATCGGTGAGGTCGTCGTAGTTGAAGGCGACGCAGGCGATCGTGCTGCCGTGAGGCAGCGTGTGGGCGTCCATGATGACCTGGCCGAACATGGAAGTGCTCCCGGGCAGGAGCCACCTGGTGTCACAGCCGAACTCGGCGTCGGGGATGACCGTCTGGTCGACATAGGCCATGGGGCGCGAGAACTCGGGATCGGGGGGCCGCATGTAGTCGGGCCGCACGACCTTCGGGTCGGTGCCGAAGACGATGTACCGCGCGTACTTCGACTCGCTGGGATCGACCAAGCGGCCGACCGGCGCTGCGTGCTCCTCCTCGTTCTGCTCGGCGTGCCCGACCTTGTCATCGTCACCCATCGTGTACACGCCACCCGGACCCGACGTCCAGTGCAGGGTGGGCCGGGTATGGATCTGGCTGCGCACGCCGCTGTGGAAGACGGGCATGTGGGGGATATCAGCAGGAACATACGCCACCCAGCTCGACTCGAGGGGAATGATCTCGTCGTCGATCTGCATAGCCATGGGACCGATGTCGGCGGAGTCCTCCGGGTTGGCGCCCCACCAGGCCAGAAGCTCCGGAAAACCGTGGGAGTGGGGAAACATGTTCGGAGTTTCGTAACCCTCCGCGGCCAACTGCTCCCACATCACCTGGTGGGGAGACTCGGGTGGCCACATCCACGTGGTCTCGCCGTAGTAGGCGCCGGGGATGACGTCCTCGTCTATCCAGTGGACGTGCTCCATGGGGATGCGCCTACCCATGGCAACCAGCCGGTCGCGCTGCTCCGGCGTCGGGGGCGGTAGTAGATGCCGCTTCTCGAGCGTGGTGCAGATGTACTTGTCGTACTGTCGCATGTTCTCTTTCACCCCCGGCTGGGCATCGTGCGCCCCTCTTGAAACTACTGTGTCTGTTCTTTCCTGCCTGCGCCATTTATATATATCAAACTAACTACAGGAGGAGGGCGGGTCGTTTGCCTGTCGAAAGGCGCGACCTCCGTGTTCGGCGGGATGGCTCCGTCCGAAGCCCCTGATATCACAAGAACAGTCGACGATCGCCAAGACAAGGGGTAGGCGGAACATGGGTGACAGAGAGCGGTGCGAAAGCCGAAGAAGCTCCTTGGCAACGAGCTCCTTCTGCCCACCGATGCCGGGGAGGTACGCGTTATCGGCTGCAACCTGGACAATCCCCAGACCCTACCCCTCTTCGTGGACATGCACGGTGACGGCTTCGTCCTGGGGCACGCCGAGATGGACGACCCCTTCATGGCCAGGGTCGCGGAGGCAAACTTGGCGCCGGCATATACCTGCTGGATGCAGAGCGCCATGAGTTGGGCCTAAACCAGTACCTGGAGCGCCCCAACTCATCGGTCTGATGGCCCCCGCGGTACCAAGGACCCTCACGTTTGCGATGCGCCTGGACGGGCTGAAGTCGGTGGAGAGCTCCGCATTCAACTCGCGCTGCGACACCCGCAGTCTGCCAGAAGCGCCCGAATAGCAGGAGCCTGTTGGCACGCCTTGGAGAGCCGTGGGTGGCCGATCACTCGGCCGTCTCGCGACCCACGCTTGACCAAGCACGCCGGGAAGTTCGTATACTGACCCTCTGCCTTCTTGGATACGGCGACGTTCCGATGACGCGAAGAGCACTAGGAGGATCAGAGATCGGGCAACCCGCAACTGACAGTGGGGCGCGGATGGGCCTCGCCGACCGAGAGGCGACGCACTACGCCCTGCACCGCTGGGTCACGCTTACGGCTTCCACCCTGGCCGGCATGTGTTGCGGCTTCTACTACGCGTGGAGCGTTCTGGTCATCCCCATGATGGATATGCACGGCTGGACCCCCTCCCAGGTCTCGCTGGCCTTCACGTTGATCGTGGGGATGCCGGCCGTGTGCACGCTGCTGGCCGGGAAGCTGCTGCAGTACATCAGTCCGCGGACGCTGCTGCTTTTGGGGGGAGTGATCCTGGGGACCGGCACCATCCTGCTCAGCTTCGCGGATTCGCTCGCCCTTCTGTACCTCTTCGCCTTTATCGTGGGTATAGGGGGCATGACCTACCCAGGCGCCACGATGTCGAACCTCATGACCTTCTTCCCGGACAGGCGCGGCATGGCCTCGGGCGTGCTCACGGGCGGGTTCGGGCTGGGAGCGGTCGTATGGGGGCCGGTCACGGTCCTGCTGCTGGATCTGATCGGCTACCAATGGACCCTGCGCTTGCTGGGGGCGCTGTTCATCGTGGTGATCGCGGTGTGCTCGCGCATCGTCACCGTCGCCCCGCTGGGCTACACCCCCCGGGGGTGGCACCGGCCGGTCTCCCTCGCCGCTTCCTCCACGACTGCTTCAGCGCAGGCCGCGGTCGCCACGCCCATCGGCGTCCCGACTCCGGCCGCGTTGGACTGGAGGGCGATGGTGAGGACGATCCGATTCTGGCTGCTCGCAGCCGTGTTTGTCCTCGGTCTCATCTCGGGGATGATGGTCACCGCGCACGCCTCGCCCATCGTCCAACAGATGCTGGGAATACCGCCGGAAGCCGCGGGAGCCTTCGTGAGCTACTTGGCGCTGGGCATGGTGATGGGGAAGGTGGGCTGGGGGATGCTTTCGGACCGGTTCGGACGCCTTCCCGTGCTGCTCGTCATGCTCGTGCTTGCCGTCGTCGCCCTGTGGCTGCTCTGGCAGTCCGGCAGCTACCTGGCCGTGGTCGCCGGAGTGTTCGTCGTCGGGCTCTGCTACGGCGGTTTCTTGGCGCTCATCGGCCCAGTGACGCTGGACGCGTTCGGTACCCGGCACTTCCCCGTGAACTTCGGCATCATGTTTCTGAGCGTAGCTGTGGCGTCGTTCGCAGGCCCGCGTCTGGCTGCGGCGGTGGCCCAAGCGAACGAAGGGGCCTACAACCAGGCCTTCCTTATCGCTGCGATCATGACCCTCGTGGCACTGGCGCTGGCCGGGGTCTACGCCGGCATCACCCGGCGGAAGGATGCGGCTGAACCCCGTCCTGGATGAACAATAACCCGACCTATACGAGCCGCACGAGCTCGCTGTACGGAAGCAGCATGGCGTCGGCCGTAATCAGGACCAAGGGTTCAGTCATGGCTTGGGCGACAAGCAGCCGGTCGAACGGATCCCGATGATGTGAGGGTACCACCGAAGCATCGGAAAGGAGCCGCAGGAAGGCATCATCATGCTCCGTAGTCTCCGGGAAAGCGACCATATGCAGAGAGTCACCGTCGACCTCAATGGGCCGCCTGCCCACCATTCCCTCGCCGGGTCACGGATCACTGCAACCTGCGCCGGGGGTTGTGTCTGCTTGTACCGCGGGGCGATCTCGATCGAAGCAGCGCCGGCACTCTCTCCGATGCACTTCGCCGGCTCAGGGAGCCGGGCTGCTGCTGGATGTGTCGGACAGCTTCCGGGATCACGAGTGGATCGGCATCCTCTCCCCATCTCCGAATGCAGCCGGCTGTTGGACCTCGTCGGATTGACCACCAGCAGCGCGGTACGCCTGTTTCACAACGAAGAGGAGCTTGCCTGCACGCTACCGGCATGCGCGTGACATCTGAGGCGCGGGGTGCTCCTTGAGCAAGAACTGGATGAAGGCGCTCTCGAGCCACTACTGGGAGACACAGGAACGCGTTCCATTCAGCGACCTTGCGACGCCCAAGGGAGCTCGAAGCGGAGAACGTGGGGCGCTCGGGGTGAAGGTGACTATTTCTCGAGTATTGAGGGCGGTGGCGGCAGTTCGGAGGCGAGCTTCTTGACCAGGCCTCGGTACTTGTCCAGCCGGGAATCGATATCGATCTCGCCGCTTCTCGCGGCCTGAATAGCCAGGAATATCCACAAGTGTGTGAGCAGGACGTCCTCCAGGCGATACTCGGGGTCCGCAAGCGATCCGGAACATGGTCTGCTGATAGGCAGCGAAGAGACTATGGGCAACGAGTTCGTCCGGCACACTCGGTGAGCCGCGCCTCCCGTTGACTTCGGCCGCCACATCCCTCTCGATATGCTTCACGATGCCGTCGAAAGCCGTCCTGGATGGACTTGTGAGTCTCCCCGTCGTCCTCGAACTCCTCAACTCGGGTGAGCGAGCGCAGAGCTGCGGAGCCAAGCTCGAACACGCGTGAATGGCCGTAAATATTCCACAGCAGCCGTTCCGCGGGATCGTCCATCTCAGCCTGCACGTCGTCTACGTACCGGATGCTCCAGCTCATCAAATCGGTGACGCATTCGGCAAGCAGTCTCCGCTTGCTGGGAAAGTGGGCGTAGAACACAGTAGCGGTGATGCCCAGCCTGCGTATGATCGTCGTCACGTGGGTGTTCTTGTAGCCCTTGGTGGCGAATTCATGGGCTGCAAGAGCAAGGATCTGATTGTGCATGCGCTCGTGCTCTTGGACAACGAGGTCGACGCTTTCCTCGTTGGCGGTCGAGCCTAGACGGAAGACGTGGGAATGCCCGAAGCAGAGCCACAGCAGGCGCTCAGCAGGGTCCGAAGTCGTGGCTTCTCGGGAATCGACGTAGTCGAGGCTGGAGTCGATGAGGGCCCTCACGCACTCGGCCAGGAGAGCCCGCTTGCTCGAGAAATGGCTGTAGAAGACGGCGGTAGTGATCCCAAGCTTGTGGACGATGGACGTAACATGAGTATCCCTGTATCCCTTTTCAGTGAGCTCCAGGGCTGCGAGCGACAGGATGCGCTCGTGCACCCTTTGGTGCTCCTGGGCGGCGAGGTCTACGGCGGACTCGTTCGCTTCGTCCACCTTGTACTGCAACTTCGCCTCGATATCCGCCAGAGAGAGCCCGGCAGACACCCGACGGCGAGCTGCCGGCGTCAATCCGTCGTCGGCAGCAGCAGATGGCTGTCGTACCGGCCCCCAGTGTGGATAAGGTGCGCTCCCTGGTTCACCAACCGGGGCGCCGCGACACCGGGCAGGGGTATGGGAGAAAGGTTGTAGCAGGCCACGATGAGTCGCAACTGCTCTCCAGCGCGCCAACGCATACCCACGGGTCGCAGGGCGATCTCCACGGGCACGATCTCGCCCGGACTCAAGGGCTCGTCACGGTCGAACGAGAGGTGAGGCAGATCGGGCCGCGACCGCTCGACGTCGAGGGCCCGCCGCGAGACCCGCAAACGGCCGTCCGGGCCGGTGAAGTAGATGAGCGCCAACTCCTTCTTGCCGCGCTGGAACAGCAGGGGAAGCACTCTCCTCATGAGTCGACTCGGCACAGGGATTGTAGGCACGAAGAGCAACCGCCCGCGGCGGCTGAGCTTCTGGACCTTCACGAATAGATCCATGTCCGCAGCTCCCCTGGCCTCGACCCACAGACGCAGGCCCAAGTGGCCGACAACTTCCGTGTCGCGATCGAACGCGTAGCTGAACACGGCCTCGTGGGCGACGTTCTCTCCCCCATGGTCGGCGGAATACTCCGCCACCCGCTCAGCCGAGGGCAGATCGAAAGTCAGCGTGCCTTCTCTTCTGCCGCCGTCCTGGGTCGCGTCGAGATAAAGAGGCAGGAACTGGGTACGCGCCGGTGGGAAGTCCTCCTCCGACCGGTCGACCACGTCGCTACCACCGGGATCGAGCACCGAGAGCCGCACCCGCGGAGTGTTCTCCCAGCCATTCTCCTCGCCCTTGAGATGGCGGTCGAAGAACAGGAGCAGGTCGTCTTGGTGCTCATAGAAGTCGGGCCATTCCATGGTGTTGTGCACGCGCAGCCACTTGCGCTCCGATCCCAAGCGCTCGAAACCCGGGATGGTCCCATGACTGTGTACAGGGTTGGTCCAGCTGGCCACGACATAGGCCGGCGCTTCGATGTCTTCCACCCGCGCCGCCTTGTCGCGCCAGTACTCGTTCATGAGGGGATAGCGCTGCAGCATCGCCGTAGGGTCCTCGACCCGACCGCTGCCGCAGGTGCCGTCTATGGTCCGCTCCATGAAGCCGGTGTCGGGGATGCCGCCCCGGCACACGTCGTAGCGGTAGACATCGACCAGCCCCTCCCAGGGGGCGATGGCAGCCAGATGAGGGGGGCGTTCAGCAGCAATGAACCACTGAGCGATGGCCAGCCAGGAGTTGCCGGCCAACCCTGCCCTGCCGTTGCTCCACTCCTGAGTTGCGATCCACTCGATCACGTCGTAGCCGTCGCGCCCGTCCTGACTCCCCCAGAAGTGCACGTCGCCCCGGGACATGAAGGCGCCGCGGCAGTCCACGTTAAGGACCGCGTAGCCGTGGTCGCACCAGTAGGCCGGGTCCGGTCCCTCGAATTTCTGCAGGCCCGACACGGCCGCTTTCGGTACCCCCGCTCTGAAAGGCATATGGTCCAGATCCTCGAAGCCGCCCCGCTTGCCGTAGGGGCTCCAGGCGATGATGGCGGGCAGATCGCCCACACCCGCCGGGCGGAACAGGTCGGCGTAGACGCTGACGCCATCGCGTAGAGGAATGGCCACGTCGCGTTCAAGGAGGATGTCGCGGGGGAGAGGAAGGGCCCCGGGCTTAATCACGGTTCCCGCCTTGAGGGTCACCTGGCCTGGTTCGAACCCTGGGTAGCGACCTACTGGGTCATCGACCGGCCGGGCCTTGCGAAAAAGGACTTCGACGCCGTCTACCATTTCGCGACTCCTTCAGATGGCTCTGCCCAGCCTAGCAACCGGACGAAAAGAGTACCACCGTATTCGAGCAGTTCGACGAGACTGAGGCGCTGACGGACAAGGATGGGCACCACGTGGGACACTAGACGCAGCGCAGCCTAGGTCTCACCGACCGGGGGGCGACACACTTCGCCGTACGCCGGTGAGTCACGGTACTGCTGCTGGATGTGGTCGGTAATCAATGGAGCTTGAACTAACTAGCCGGGTCGCCATCGTCACGTCCCCGTCGGCCTGCCACCCTTGTTCTGCCGGGCCGCCCCCTTGTCGGCGCCGCCAGGCGCTCCTGTTATGATGGGGTCGGTCGACGGTCGCAGAAGTGTAAGGAGCGAGTAGCAGGTGAACGAGACAACGACCGTGCTGTTTATCGTGGTGATCCTGGTCGGGGCACTTATCGGCGCGAGCTTCGTGTCACGCCACCTCATGAGTACTGCCGTCCGCAAGGTCATAACGGTGTTCCGCGAACGCGGCGCGGTCACGCCCGCGAAGGCATTGACTGCCCAGGAGCTCGGATTGGCACGGCGCGGGGTCATGGAGGGCATGTTCAGGATGCGCGACTACCGACCCAACGCCGTGCAGCTACTCGCGCGAGCGGACATCGTCCGTCCGACTGAGGATGGCAGACTTTATCTCTCCGAGGAGACACTCGCCCAGACACGCATGAAGGACTTCGCCAAGCTCGATTAGCCCCGGCGAATTCCCGCACTTGGCGCGGATCCACCGTCCACAGACCGTGGTGTGACACCAACATCAATCTCTCGACTAATCCTCCCGCGGATGACCTGCGTTCGCCCGAGGTGCCACCGGATAACCAGCGTCTACCCAGGCCGCATAGTTCCCGGCCAAGCGGTAGACCGCGGTGAAACCCGAGCGGGCCATTTCCGCGCACGCACATGGGGACATCTCACCCACACCCCTGTAGCTCTCCCCCAGGGCGACTGCAAGACTGATAGCGCTTTTCGATTGGCTGGGGCACGCCGCTTCCAAGTAGCTGCGGTTCTCCTCGGATATTGGACTGCACCCGTGACAGTACAGAAGATAGGGCACGTCTTTGTCCAGAGTGGGGATGGCTTCCTGGAACTCCACAAGCCCGTAGTTGACCGCCGCAGGAATATGTCCCTGGCTGTACCGACTCGACAGATCGACTACCATCACATCCGGGTTGGTGTCGATCAACTGCTTCGCCTGCTCTGGAGTCAACTCCATGTAGGAGCATGATCCCCCACTGCCGCCAACAGCCACGACGTCCCCCGTGGGGGTAATCGCCGGCCCGCCGGTATCTGCAGTGTTTTCGCTACAGGCGCCGAGCGCCGGGACCAGAAGCAGCACGGCGAGGATCGCCGCGACCAGAAGAAATGGTCTCTTGGTTTCCATGGAACACGCGCCTCCCTCTCGGGATTGCCGTCGGAACAGAAGGCGATGCGCGGGCTGGAAGCTCATGCAGGACCCTCAGCTGGCGGCCCGACCGAGGTGTGAACGGGGTACCTCCCTTGATCCCCGTATAGGCTCCAGCCTACCAGGAGCGCTGGGGTCGGGAAATCGCCCCAAAGGGTGTTCTTCCGTGGTCGCTTGGGGCTAACCGGCTCCCTCTCAGGAGCTAGAGCAGTCCCTCTCCAGCGGCGTAGACCGCGGCCTGTTGACGGTTCCTGAACCCCATCTTCAACAGGACTTTGTGGACGTGGATCTTGACCGTGTGAGGAGAGAGGTACAGCTGTTCGGCGATCTCTCGGTTGCTGGCTCCTCGACCGAGGGCTCGGAGGACCTCGAGCTCTCGCGGGGTCAAGCGGTTCTCCGGCCGCCTCGGGCCATCCGCTCCGGTCGTGGCTGGGACCATGTCATGGGAGACCACGATGTCGCCGTCAGCCACCATCTTGAGCGCGGCCAAGAAGTCGGGCGCGTCCAGGTCGCAAGAAAGACAGCCGACCGCTCCTGCCTCCAGCGCATGGTAGAGATCCTGGTGGGGATTGGCCGGACCTATCACTACGATGGGCGCTTCGGTACCGGCGGCAATGAGTTCTTCGACGAGCGGAACACCCACCCCGTCTGCTTCCCAGGCCAGCATGATCAGGTCCGGTAAACATCCTCTCAGGCCGTCAACGAGACCAACACCGTCTGCTCGCTGCCAAACCACCGGGAAAGCGCCGGCGTCAAGCAGACGACACAGCCCCGCTCGCGGAAGAGCGCGGGGACACACCAAGGCCACCCGAATGGGGCCCACTGGCTCGGACTTGGCTGAGCGGCCCATGGCTCCCCTTCATCTTCCGCTACCGCCCAAGTGAAGGGTGTGTTTGTAGTACCTCTGGCTCAAGTCTACACCGCTGTTCGGCCTACGCAATCCGTCCCGGCGTACTAGACCATGCCCTCCTGGGATGGTCCGCGACGCCAGCGCAAAGCCTGAGTAGGACAGGAATCGGCACAGATAGGCCGCATGCCCTCAGCCAGGCGATCGGAGCACTGATCACAGAGGCGCAGGATGCCGTCCCCATCGAACTGCGGCACGCCGAACGGGCAGGCCGCCAGACACTCGCGGCAACCGTTGCACTTCTCCTCGTCCACCCTCACGATCCCGTCGACTTCCCCTCTGCTGATGGCTCCGGGAGTGCACGCACTCGCACAGGGAGTGTCGGGGCAATGCTGGCAGGCCATGGAGTGGAAGGTCCGACGGACGTCGGGGAAGTACCCGATGGTGGTCTCGTAGACCCGGCGCAGCTTGATCGTCCCAGCGGCGATCCCTCGCCACTCTTTGCAGGCGATCTCGCACGTGTAGCACTTGATGCATCTTTGGGGATCGTGACTGAACGCGTATCCGTCCGCCATGGCTACACCTCCTCCCACGTGCTGATCTTGACCAGCGTCTGTTTGGCCATCTGGGAGAAGAACTTGTCGAACAAGGTCGGGTCGGAGTTATAGAGGTTGTTGACCTCGCTGCCCCCGTCGCCGGCCTCGTAGCCGGGAAGACCCAGTTCCGCGCAGGATTGCCACCAGCCCCGCTTGGTCATGACCACCTCGGGAGAGATGCCGGGGAAGTATTCTGCCTTGAACTTGCTCCAGCCGTGAGGGGACTCGACGCGCACCCAATCGCCATCGGCGACTCCGTACTTCGCGGCCGTGGCCGGGTTGATCCGCAGCCAGGGATAGGGCTGCAACTCACGCAGGTAGGCGACGTTGTGGTGATAACTGTGCTGCGCGAGGTGATAGGCGTGCACATCGCTGAGGATGAGCGGGAACTCCTCCGTGAGTTCCGGGGTCTCGGCGATACCTTCCGGCGGCCCCTGATAGATGGGGAGATAGGGCAGTGTGCCGGTGCCGTCGCAGTCCTCCCTGCCCCCGAGGAACTCGTTGTAGCACTGCACCTTTCCGTGCGGCAAGTCCTTGAAGAGTTGCGCGTACTTGCGGTGCTGGGGCGCGGGTGGCGACGTGGACGCGGGTGGCGTTGCGGATACCGGCGCCTCAGGCGGCCGCGGCGCAGATGGCGAGGCGGCCTGCGCCGGCTCAGGTCTGGGCACCAGCATCCCACCTGGGTTCTGCCGCAGTTCGTCCACGGTCACGCCGTGACGAGCGAGCGCCTCGTTCATGAAAGCATCCATGTTGCCCTGCCAGAAATGCTCGCCATAGCCCATGCGGACCGCGAGGTCGAGGTAGAAACGCCAGTCGCTGCGCGCCTCCGCCAAGGGCTCGACCACCTGGTTGTAGCCGGCGACCCAGACGCCATCGGGGGTGTTCCTCACCCCGAAGTGGTCGCCCTGCTCGTAGCTGGTGCAGGCGGGGAGCACGATGTCGGCGAAGTCGACGTGGGGCGAATGGAACACGTCCATCACGAACATGAAGTCGATCTTCCTCAGCGCCTCGGCGACCTTCTTGGGGCTCCGGGTGGCGGAAAGCGGGTTGCTGCAGCTGGCATTGAGCACCCGCAGAGGATAGGGCTCGCCGGTCAGGACGCTCATGAGACCTTTGTAGTAGGCGGAGGTCGGCCCGCTCTCCCACCGTCCCGGAGTCTGGTACCAGACAGGTGCTTCTGGAGCCACCAGCTTCTCCACCATCCCCGGGGGCGCCAACTCGCCCAGGTGGGAGACCATGGGCCCGGGGAAGCCTCCGGCGGGCGGGGCGAACTGCCCACCCGGCACGTCGAGGTTGCCGGTTATGGCCATGATCAGGCAGACCGCGGAGACCGTGGCGGTGCCGTCGTTCGTCTGGTCGCCGATGCCGTTGCCCATACGGATGACCATGGGACCGGCGGTACCCATGAACCGGGCCGCCTCGCGGATCTGCTCGGCCGGAAGCCCGGTGATGCCGGCCGCCCACTCGGGCGAGAACTGACGGACATGCGCGGCCAACCGATCGAAGCCGTGGCACCATTCGGCCACGAAGTCGGCATCGTAGAGACCCTCGCTGATCAGCACGTTCAGGACCGCCAGAGCGAGGGCACAGTCGGTCCCCGGCCTCACCGGCAACCACATGTCGGCCTTCGCGCCCATGGGCTCGAGCATAGGACGGATGTCGATCATCTTCGTCCCGTTCGCGAGAGCGTTCAGGATCGCCCGGGGAGTGCCCTGGTTGACTCCGGAGTTCTCAGGGTTCGCCCCCCAGTTGACTATCAGCCGGGTCTTCTGCCAGTCGTCCGGAGCCATGCTGAAGAAACCCATGGTGACTCTGGCCGCCGCCATGCGGGGCGTGGCGCAGATGGCGCTGTGCAGATAGTTGGGGCTGCCGTAGACGTTAAGGAACCGGCGCCCGAGACTGCTGAGCACCGGCCAATACTCGGGCGAAAGGACGCCATAGGCCTCCGGGCCATACTTCGCCTTCGTCTCGGTGAGCTTGTCGGCGATGGTATCGACGGCGTCTTCCCAGGTAATGCGCTGGAACCTGCCCTCGCCCTTGGCTCCGATGCGCCTCAGGGGATACTTCAAGCGGTCGGCGGCATACACGAACTGGGGCCCGGTCAGACCCTTGGCGCAGAGGCTGGTGGAGCCACTGACGCCGTTGTTCAGGGCGTCTGGATTGCCCTCCACGCGCACAAAGCGACCATCCTTCACATGGCAGAGGATGCCGCAGGTGGGCCTATATGAGCCACAGCCGTGACAGAAAGTGGGGACGACCCGTTCGGCACCACCAGTCTTCATGCTCGACCTCCGAAGCGGGCAGGCCCGCTACTGTTTGTCCGCCGCGGCGGCGGACTTCGACACCGTCATGGTACTCCAGGCGGCGGCTGTCTGCGCCAGGGTGGAGGGGATCGGCGGGTCGCGGCGCGGCCACGCCCCATGTATGCTAAGAGAAGCGACGCGATGCCGGGTCTGCTCGATACCGGCAGAGTGAGGCTGAGACCACCCGTGACCACGTCACATACGAGGAGGCGGCGATGTCCAAGCTCACGACCAACACGTGGCCGACCACTCCTATCCTCGTGACCCTCCTGCTCTTCACAATCGTCGCCCTGGGTCTGGCCGGCTGCGGCGGCGACACGGAGGAGACCACTACCGAGTCCGAGGCAGCTTCCGTGGTGACTACCGCGGCGGATGGGACGACCGACGTGGGAGGCAGCAGCGCGACCACGGGCGGGAGCACAGAGGCTTCGGCCTCCGCCGCGAGCGGTGTCGACCAACTGAGCGGCGACGAGCAAGCCGCGGCCATCGGCATAGCCCGAGGCTACTTGGCGGGGCAGACCGACTTCTCCAGCGGCGACTTCGAGTGGAAGATCGTCGCCGTCACCCAAGACGATGAGCAGCAGTGGTGGGCTCATGTGGAAGCGACGCCCAAGGGCGGCGTAGCAGCCGAGCCGCATGACTTCTTCGTGTTCCATCCCGCAGACAAGGCGCTCTGGTACGTGCATGGGATGGGCACGGACAGCGAGCCCATGGACGAGTTGAACGTGCCCGAGGAGATTCGGAGCAAGTCCTGAGAAAGGCGGTCTAGCCTAGCTGACGGGCGTACCCCAGGCGACAGCCCGAGGCCGCCCTGGAATCTGCTGTTACTCTTCAGCCCGCTGGAGCGTCCTTCGGATCTTGGTCAGGTCGTAGCCCTTGCTCGCGATCAACTCGAGGAGTTCCTCGTAGAGCGCGTCGTCCATCTGAGGCGTGCGACTCAGTATCCACAGATAGGTCCGACTCGGATGCCCGACGATGGCCCAGCGGTAGTCGGCGTCCAACCCTATGATCCAATAGGCTCCCCAGAAGGGCCAGAAGAAGGTGACCTTGAGCTTCGCGTTGGTCGTCCGATCGACGACCCGGGCCTTCCCGCGCGCGGCGCGGACCTTTCCTTGGAGCGTGTCCTGAAAACAGGTGTTGACTACCTGGATGTCGCCGTTCTTGCGGAGCGAGTAGTCGGCCGTCACGCCGACGCATCCTTTTTGGAAGCGCTGAGGGATGGTGGCGATCTCGTACCACGTGCCGAGGTACCTCTGCAGATCCACGTGCGGCACGACATCCAGAGGAGGCGTCTGCGCGCTACGCGCTGCGAACACGGCCATGATCCCTCCTTGAGGCCTGTGGGGCTGATCGTCGCTACCGACATGGTACTCCGGTCGCGGCACGGCCGGTCGGCAGCGGGTCGCCGACTGAGCGGATCGGCGCTCAGAGCCTGCGCTGCCACTCCTGTCTGAGGGGTGCCGCTTCGCCCATGGCCACGTAGCGGTCGATCACCTGTAGCATGGCCTCCCTGTCCGCGGGCAACCTACCTTCGAGGGGAAGGTAGTTGGAGGCATGGGTGGTGCGGAACACCGCATCGGTCACGTCGGTCTCGGCGATGATCTGGCGAAGTTCGCGCAGGATCGCCGCCGGACCGGGCAGGACGAAGTCGCCCCGACGCACGTCTTCAGCCAAAGGCGCGCCGTCCGCGAGCATGAGCGACAACAAGGAGATGTAGTCGGGGTCGATGGCCGACAGCGCGCGCGCCGTGCCCCGGGCATGCTCCGCCGAACGCTCCGCTCCTCCCAAGCCCAGGATGGCCATCACAGAGAGCTTGAGACCGGCATCCTTGGCTTTGCGACCGGCCTCCACCTGCTCGCCCACCGTCACGCCCTTGTCCATCGCGGCCAGCGTCGCATCGTCGCCCGATTCCAGACCCAGGTAGAGCATGTACAACCCACGCTCACGGAGGGCGCGAAGCTCCTCCGGGGTCTTGCGGAGCAGCGATCTGCCGTTGGCGTAGGCACTGACCCGCTCGAGGGCGGGCAGTTCGGCGCGCAGCAGATCGAGCACCGCGAGCAAAGAGCGGGCAGGCAGCGCCAACGCGTCGCCGTCGGCGAGGAACACCTTCCGCACTGTCTGTTTCACCTCGGAAGGGAGCCGCTCCACGTCCTCCCTCACCTCGGCCGCAGGCCGCACCCGGAACGGCTTGCCCGCATACATGCCACAGAAGCGGCAGTCGTCGTGCGAACAGCCATACATGACCTGAAGGATCAGGCTGTCGGCCTCGCTGGGCGGACGATAGACGGCGCCCAGGTAGCGCGGGTAGGTCGTGTCCGCGCTCATGACGCGCTACTCGTCGTACTCGACCTCCGGATCGGGCAGGCCGCAGGCGCCGTCGGCGCAGTCACCCTCCGACGCCACCGACACCCCCGGGCGCCAGTAATCCACCGGCGCGGACCCCAAATACCCGTAGTCACTCGTCTTCCACACGGGGCTGGTCTCGCCGCCCACTACCACGATGTTGATGTTCTTCGCGTTGTGGTAGTGAGGGATGAGCTCGTCATCCGCCGCCTTCCTCCACGTGGCGTACGGCTCGACCCCTTTGTCGGCCAACGGCGCCACCAGCATGTCGATGGTGTCGGTACCCCAGTATCTCCCCGCCGGGATGAGGGCGTTCTCCGCTATCCAGCGGCTGAAGTCCTCCTTGCTTTCGAAGCCGTCGAGTTCTTTGAGGCGCGTCGCGACCAGCGGATCCATGAGGATGGTGGCGAAGGAGTTCAGACCGGGGATGACGCTCAGCTGCAGATCGATCTCTTCCCCCACCGAGCGGGCGGCTGCGGCATGCAGACTGTTCAGCACGTACCAGCCCCGGAAGACGCTCACCACGCTCTCGTCGGGCTGGTAGCCCTTCTGCACGTGAAAGGGAGTCCAGACGCTGCGCTCCTCGTTCTCGGCCACGCACATGTTGTTGTAGATGAAATTGTTGCCCTGCGAGCTCCACAGCGTCATCCGCGGACGCGCGAAGCCGTAGGCCATGGACAGCAGCGTCCAGGCCCGGCCTATGACCGCGTTGGCCTGATTGACAGGGCTGAAAGCGGCCATGCCCGCGTTCATGCCGATCTCGTTGCGGATGGGCCCATTGACCACGAGCATGCTGGCGAAAGGGGTGGTGGAGGGCGTGAGGGCGGAGTGTTTGGTGGCCGCCACAGCCAAGATCACGGGGAGATGCTCCGGGCGCGCTCCGGCCATGACCGCTACCACGGCGACGTCGCGGACGGTGTATGTGACCGTATCCTTGGCGTCGATCATGAAGATCTCCCCGACCACCTCGTCGCCAGGACGGCCGGTGCCGGTGAGCATGCACTCCACCCGTTCCTCTGTGGGGAGAATGACGGGGAGCCCGTCGGTCCAACCACGTTCGTAGAACAGACGCTGGAGGTTGTCCTCGGTGTCGGGTGGGAGCAACGCCTCGCGGACGACCGGCGCCGCGGCGGCGGCTTCGCCGCTCGGTGCTGGGCCGAAGCCGTTCCCGCCGGGCTGCTTGGTGAGCGCATCGACGATCTCGTCGATGACCCGCGTGCCCGTGAGAGGATCGTCTCCCTCCAGATAGGCATACAGGGTCTCGTCGGGCATGCTCACCACGGGGTGCGGCGTGTAGACGAAGGGCAGAGCCACGCCCAGCGACCTCATCTCATTCCGAACGTGGACCGCATAGGTGTGAGTGGACAGAGGAGCGGTGGGGATACCGTAGGTGAGTTCGAGCTTGCTGCTACTCGCGGCGACCGCCGCGGCACAACCCGGTCAGCCACCTACCCCGATGATGACGGCTTGACCTCTTTCCCTGATCTCATCCCAGAGCTCGTTCGTATCGTCGGCGAAGACGTTACCCGGCTTGCGCTTCCGTACGGTGGTGACCGACGGCATGTTGGCATCGAACCAGCGCTGCACCTGCTGCATGAACTTGTAGCTGCCGCCGAAGCCGGTATCGACGAGATAGACGACCTTGCCTTCCAGAGTGTCGAGCCTGCGGGCCAGCGGAGCCAGCGCGGACGGTGCCGCCCCAGCGCTCTCGCCACCATCCACCGGGACGATCTGGAATTGCGGGTTGGCGACTGACAATACTGTGGACTGGGACATCTGCAGCCTCCCACGAGTGACGCACAGCCGTCGGACAACTACTCGGCGTCGACCGACGACGATTCAGGACTTCCCGGCGCCTATGCGCGCGGTGCGCGAAGGATAGCAGGCGGGCGCCATCACGTGGCACCCGCGAGCGGCCCCCGCATCCCCATGGTGCGGGGGCCGCTCCCTACAGCTGGATCAGTCGACGCCTTCCGCCGGGGCCGGCGGGCTCAGGTGGCTCTCTCCATCCTGCGCTGTGGTCACCTTGCCCTGCTTCTTGAGTTCTGTCATCAGCTTGTCGCCTTCCACGTCCAGGTTGGGCAGAGAGCCGATCCAGCCACTTGGGCAGCCACCATGCCCGCTCGCCGAGGACCGCCATGACTGCGGGTACGAGGGTCATGCGCACGATGAACGCGTCGATGACGATCCCCACTGCCAGCGCGAAGCCCATCTGCTTGATCATGACGTTGTCACCGAAGATGAATCCGGAGAAGATAGACACCATGATCACCGCTGCTGCCACAACGACGCGGCTGCTTTGATCGAAGCCATCGATGACGCCGGCAACGCCGCGGTGTCCGTGAACGTGCGACTCACGCATGGAGGAGACGAGGAAGACCTCGTAGTCCATGGCCAGTCCGAAAAGGATCCCCGTGATCATGATGGGGATGAAGCTCACGAGCGGTCCTCCTGTGTCGAAGCCGAAGAGCTCTCGGAACCATCCCCATTGGAACACGGCGACGGTGAGACCGAACGTGGCGAGGATGGTGAGAAGGAAGCCCAGAGTCGCCTTGATCGGGACGGCGATAGACCTGAAGACGAGCAGCAGTACCACCAAGGACAACCCCAAGATGATGGCGATGTAGAGGGGGAACACGCCCGCGAGTTTGTCGGACACGTCGATGATGATCGCTGTGATCCCAGTAACCCCGAGACTCACGCCGTTGGCCTGCGCGATGCTCGATTCGGGGTCGCGGATCGTCTCCACAAGATCTTTGGTCTGGCTGTCGCTCGGACCCGTGTCGGGGATGACGTTCAGGATCCCCATGCTGCCTGATTCATTGACGCTCATGGGCAGTACCGTGGAGACACCCTCCAGGGCCTGCAGCTCCCCGATGACACCGGCCAGGGTCTCCGGCGTGATGGGCTTGGAGGCGTCGGCGGGTTCGACCACGACCATGAGGGGGCCATTGAAGCCCTCCCCGAAGCCCGCGGAGATGGCTTCGTAACTCTGACGCGAATCGCTGTCTTTGTTCGCAGTGGCGCCTGAGGGAAAACCCAACTCCATGCTGCCGATGGGGATGGCCAAGACGGCGAGGAGCACCACGATGCCGATGATGACCGGCCAGCGGAACCTCACAACAGTGCTGACCCAGCGGTGCGCGACTCCCCTGTGTTCCTTTTCTATGCGCGCCTTGCCCTTCGCGCGGGCCTTGCGCGAACAGATGCGTTCGCCCACCAGTCCGAGCAGGGCCGGCAGCAGGGTCAGAGCGATGACCACGGCGACCGAGACTGTCGCCGCGGCCACCAAGGCCATGGTGGTCACGAAGCCCATCCTGATGACGGCCAGACCGCAGAGGGCGATGATGACGGTGAGGCCCGCGAAGAACACGGCGCTTCCGGCGGTGCCCACCGCCCGGCTCGCGGCATCCTTCGCGCTCAAGCCCTGACCGAGGATCAAGCGGCGCTGACGATTGACTATGAAGAGAGCGTAGTCGATCCCTACGGCCAATCCGATCATCAAAGCCAGCGTCGGGGTGGCCGAGTTCAGGTCGATGACGTTGGATAGGGCGTAGGCTCCTCCCACTCCTACCCCTACCCCGATAAGCGCGGTAACGAGCGGAAGCCCGGCTGCGGTCAACGAGCCGAGCGTCAGGATGAGCACGAAGGCGGCTATGACCAGTCCGAAGACCTCGTTGAGACCCATGGGGGGCTCCATGGCGCTGAGCGAATCACTGGGCAGCACTATGATCCCGGTACCGTTCTCAGCGGTGGTGGCCGCGGCGATGACCGAGTCCGTGACGCCCGAGGGCAGAGACTGGATCTGCTCAGTGAATTGGAACTGGAACAGGGCCACGCTGCCGTCCGCGGAGACAAGGACTCCGGGCACCATGGCGCCGTCGACCACCAGCGGCCCGTAGGGCGGCGCTGGGGCAGCGGATGGGGCTTCGCCGGAAGCGGGCGCTTCAGCGCCGGCGGCCGGGGCTTCGTTGGCGGCAGCAGGCGCTTCGCCCGTGGCGGGCGCTTGGCCAGCAGCGGGCTGCTCTGTGGCGCCGTCGTTCCCGGCCGTAGCCGGACCACTACCTGCCTCGGGAGCGAGGTCGGCGGGGTTGATGACATGTTCCAGCGTGTGCACGCCCTCAACGGCCGCTTTGATGGCCGCCATCCGCCCGGGGGTCTCAAGGCTTTCGCCCTGCGGCGCTACGAAGATAACGCTCCCCTGACCGCCGGAGGCCTCGGGCAACTCCTGGGTCAGTTGGTCCAACACCCTCTGAGAATCGGTGCCCTCGATCTTCATCTCTGTGGTGACACTCACGCCGTTGGTGGCCAGCAAGGCCACCACGATCCCCAGAGGCCACGAGCCAACCCACGATGAAGTACCACGGTCTGCTGTAGGCGGTTCGGCCGATCTTGTACAGGAACTTGGACATGCTGGGATCTATCTCCTTGCTGAGGGTGTGGCGGTGGCTGTGGCTGACCGAAGTATCGGCTAGAAGCCGCCGCGTAAGTAGGCAAATGTGGTGTCGAGAAACTCGGCGAACGTCACGGCTCCGGACTCGGCGGCAGGCCCCCGCCCGGGAGGTAGGACGTCGACGCTACCGTCGAAGAGCAGCGAGATGGTCCCGTAGACCGCGGCGAGTAGGACGAGGATGTACTGGTCGGAGTAGCGCCCTCCCGCGAACTCGCTCCACGCCTTCAGTGTCACTTGGCGCATGTGTCGTACCGCGGCGAGGATGTGTGGCTCGAGGGCGGGGTGCTGCCGGGAGAGCGCGATGAGTCGGCGAACTCGTTCGAACATCTCGGCGCTCATCTGGCTCCGCATCAAGTCGTGCAGCGCGTCGAGCAGAGACGTGCCCTCGGGGAGGTCCGCGATGAAGGCCGCCACTTTCATGTCGATTTCAGCGAAGAGAACCGACGTGACCGCCTCCTCCTTGCAGGAGAAGTGGTTCGCGAACGTCCGGCGCGCATAGCCCGCCCGCTCTGTCACGTCGGCGATGACGAAGCCATCGAGGCCGCGCTCCAACGCCAGTTCGAAGGCCGACTCGGCCAGAGCCACCGCGGTGGCCTGTCTCTTGATCTCCCGCAATCCTTGCTCAGTCATGGGCGGGGATTCTACTCCCACATTGCCCAATAGGCAAACTTGCCCTATGTGCATATATGAGACACTGACAAGACGTTATTCACATTAGGGGAGGGATCGTGAAGCGTCTCGCAGTTATGTTCTTCGTCGCCGTGACGGCTCTGGTACTCGTTGGCTGCGGCTCCAGTGAGGAGGCCGGAGCGGCGACATCGAAACCAAGATGTCCGCTACCCAGGTGAAGGACGGCGAGTATCAGGCCGAGCCTGAATTCGTGTGGACATTCAGCATGGTCGACGACGACCTCATGAACGTGACGATAGACACTGGGGACGAACAGTCGGCGACGACAAGCTTCAAACGCACAGGCGACTGAGCGAGGCTTTCGGCCTCGACACCGGCGTAGGGGAGCGCTTGACACCCGGCCAGCCGCCCAGTAGCGTCAGTCCGAGCAAGCGGCCGATGCACATGGCACCTCTTCCAGGATGGACACATGCCCGGTCCCACGCCTGATCCCATGCCTCGTTCCGCATCCGGTTCCGCGCCAAAGAGTCGCGTCTACTATGGCTGGGTCATAGTCGTCGCTTCGCTCGTCCTGCTGATCGGCTCGTTCGGCACCCAGATCTCTTTCGGCGTCTTCCTCAAGCCTCTCGCCGATGAGTTCGGCTGGAGCCGCGCCGCCACCTCGGGGGCGATGTCCCTGCTCATGGGCGTCTCGGGGGTCATCGGCATGGTGATGGGCAGGCTGAGCGACAAGTACAAGGTGCGCACCGTGATCGCTATCGGGATCCTGGTGGGCGCGGCATCCTACTTTCTCCTCTCCACCATGACCTCGCTCTGGCAGCTGTACATCTACTTCGGCGTTGGGGGCGGGATATGCATGGGGAGCACCTACACGCCCGTCGGGGCCACCATCTCCAAGTGGTTCGCGAAGAAGCGGGCCCTTGCGCTCGGCCTCGCCCTCATGGGGATCGCAGTGGGACAGATGATCTTCTCTCCGCTTAGCGCCTATCTCATCGTGGCCAGCAGCTGGAGGACAGCCTACTTCGTTCTGGGAGTGGCCGTGCTCGTCTGTGCACTGCCTGCCCTGGTCTTCATGGGGAGGAGCGCTCCCTCCGGTGAGGATGTCACTCAGGGTACGAGTGGCGAAAGGCGGCGTGAGAGCCCGTCTCGGGCCGGCATGACCACCGGACAGGCCGCGCGGACTCCTCCTTTCTGGATGCTCATGGTGACCGGACTGGTGATCAGCGCCGGCTTCTACATGGTCGCCGCGCACATCGTCCCCGCGGCCACCGACGAGGGGATCTCGACCACGGCAGCCGCCCTGATATTGACGGTGAGCTCAGTGGGGAGCTTGGGAGGGACGGCCCTGGGATGGTCCATCACCGTGAAGCTGGGCAACAAGAACGCGCTGCTGCTGTTGATTGCGGGCGAGGCGCTGGGCATGTTCCTGTTCATCTTCACCAAGGGCGCTTGGGCGTTCTACGTGGTGGCGTTCATCTTCGGCTTCAGTTTCGGTGGCGCCAGTCCCGTACGCCAGGCGATGGCTACCCCGTTGTTCGGCCTCAAGGCAATAGGTGCCATCCTCGGCTTCGCCTACCTCGCCTGGTCTGTGGGCGGCGTGGCCGGCCCCTACCTGGCCGGGCTCATATTCGACGTGAACGAGAGCTATCGACTGGCTTTCCTGATCGGGGGCATCATGCTGGTCGTGGGGATGGTCTCGGTCGCGTTGTTCGGCGGTCATCGAAAGTCCGAAAACGCCTCCCCGGCCGCCGATCGGCCCTGACAGGGGGCCGGTGCACCGAGAGCTGCCCCCGAAAACGTCCAGACGTGGAGCAGCGCGATCGCGGCGTGACCAACGGCTTCGTCGATCCACATGAGCGCTCCCACAGCGGCGACCCCGTAACCCAGGCATCGGCAGAAGCGCGGTTTGAGTCATGGCCATGACACCCACCACGTTCAGAAGGTGCGGCTCTGGCCCTCCTCGTTAACGATGACCGCGAAATCCGAACTGGCGACCTCGACGGTCCCTGGCGTATTACGCAGCGCTTCCCAGTGGCCGCCCGGCGCCTTGTCGAGAGGAACCCCCTGCTCGATCAGTACCCGCCGCACCTGTGTCCCGTCCAGATCTGGCGGCGCGATCCCTTCACGGACGCACAGAGCCGCCGCCGCTCCCGCCGCCTGGCCCATCACCATCGAGCAGGCGATCACCCGGATCGTGCCCAGCGCATGAAACTCCGCCGACACATTGCGGCCCGCTGCAAGGAGATTGTGCACCTTGGACGCAACGAGGCTCCGATAGGGGATCTCCACCCAGTCGCGCGGATTGGTGCGGGCCTCGTAGCCGCCCGGGGTCACGAAGGGATGCATCCGGTAGTTGTGGTCATCCTGTGATGGACGGGTGATGGCTCCCTCTACCGGCTGGGAAAGATGGATGTGGCGCACCGCTACGTAGTCCCCGCAAGTGGGGTGGTGGGCGTCGAAGAACTCCGGGTTGCGGGCGATACCGTCCTCGAACTTGACTCCCCCGGCGACATCAGCGTCGGTCAATATGTACTCGCCGACGATCCGCCGCGAATCACGCACCCCGTTCATACTGGCCACAGCGGATATGGCCGAACTCTCGAATCCCGGCACGTACTTCTTAAGGAAGGCTGCGAACCACTGCACTTGCCGGTGTTGGTCGACGATCTGCCGGGTGAGGTCCTCAACGTCGTCGTTGTGGCAGTAATAGGTCTGCGTGGCATCCAGAGTCACATCACAGCATTCAGGGTCGCCGCCGGGTACCGGATAGACGAGCAGACCGGGGACTATGAGCCACGGGAGGTCACCCTGCGCGATAGCCTCGTGCTCCTTGGCCACCACGAGTTGCATGCGGTCCCCCAGGGTCCCGCCGGCCTGGAAGGCAGCGTCAGCCTCTTCGTATTTTCTGACGTTTACGTAAGAGAGGCGCATGCCCATCGTGACCGACTGATTGAGCCCGCAGTACTCGGCGTTGCCCACTTCGCAGGGAACGTCCGCGGCGAAAGCGACATCGGCGTCGCCGGTGCAATCTATGAATACCTTCGCTGAGATCTCCATGCGGCCGCTCTTCGAGTAGGCAACCACGGATCGGATCTTATCGTCCTCGACGATGCAGTCCGCGATGTGAACCCCGTAGAGGATGCGGCACCCGGCCTGCAGAAGCATCTGCTCCAACTCGAACTTGCCCATCTCGGGCTCTATCACAGGGAGGTGGGAGCGCTTGAGCGCAGCGCCTTTGGTGGCCAGCCGGTCGACCCATTCCTCGCAGAGCCCCTCCAGTACTCCGGCTATGCCGCTTATATAGCCATTGGTGCAGAGCCCGCCGAGCGATTCCCGGCCTTCGACCAGCAACGTGCGGGCGCCCATCCTAGCGGCGGCTATGCCGGCCGCTGACCCAGCGACTCCGCCCCCACAGACCAACACATCCACATCGAACTTCTTGGCTGCTCGCATGACGGCCCTACCTTTCTACGGGACTATCGCTCTCCTGGCCCGGCCGCGCTACGGCGGCGCGGTGCGCCCTGCGCTCCACACGCAGACGTTCGGTATCCTGCGTCAACAGCTCGAGAGTGTCCGGGTCGATCACCACTCCGTACACATCGCGAGCCCGGCCGGTGCTCACCAATCCGTCAAGCACGTCCGCATGTACACGCGTGATGTCCCTGTCCAGAGGATCTCCCCAGCCACCGCCGCCCGGGCTCTTGCTCCTTATCACCTCGCCGGCGTGGACGGGTTCGTTCACCATGGTACGCAATACCCGGCTACTACCGTCCGGCCCTTCCACCCACATCTCCAGCTTGGCCAGTTCCTCCCCCGTCGACCCGCGGGCGGGCACAACCATCCCGTCGCAGTTGCCCGTCATGAGAAAGGAGGGATGGCCGAGCTTGACGTCGGACACCATCTCCACGAACACGCCGGGACCGCCCCGATACTCACCGGGTCCTTCGGCGTCGGTCATGAATTCGTATCGGGTCACTCGAAAGGGCACTTCCGACTCGAAGTGCTCGATGTCCGGCCGCACGAAACTGCCCAGGAAGGAGCCCGGGCCCACCCCCGGCCAGCCGTCGAAGCCTTTCATGGCACCTCCGCTTCCATCAGAGGCGAAGGTCTCAGCCATGTATTGCTTGACAGACCCGGTGCGAGGGTCGATCTCATCCAGGTCCATCCCGAAGTTGATAGGACAGGCGTGGCGGGAGAAGCCGCCGGTCGCCCGCTCGGGAAGTGCCTGGGCAAGAGCCACTTTGCACGCCTCCATGATCGGCTCCCCCACACTGATGCCCGACGCGCCCACGGTGGCCGGGTAGGTGGGGTTAACGACAGTGCCCTCCGGGGCCAGTATGCGGACTGGGATGAAACTACCCTGGTTCTTGGGCGCCATCGGGTCGATGAACGCATAGAACGACTCCATCGCTATGGAGACGGTGTTACCGAGGGGGCTGTTGACGAAGGTCACCTGCTTGTCGCTGCCGGTGAAGTCATACGTGAGCTCGTCGCCGCTCACCGTCATGTTCACCCTCACCCACACCGGCGTGTCCGTAGACCCATCCCAGTCGGTGGCCGACTCCCCATAGTAGATGCCGTCCGGCATCTTGGCGATCTCTGCCCGCGCCGCACGTTCGCCCGCCGCCATGATCTCCTGCATACAGGCTTTGACCGTCTGCGCCCCGTATTTTTCGGCGAGCCTGATCACCTGACCCTCAGCCTGTTCAAGCGCCCCGTTGATGAGCATGGTGTCCATGTCCACCTGCTTGGCGTTGCGCACGTTCCGACAGATGAGCGCCCAAAGGTCCCTGTCGAGTACGCCGCCCTTGATGATCTTGAGCGGGGGGATGTTGAGACCTTCAGCGATGATGTCGTAGGCCTTGGGCCCGTATCCGCCGGGCAGGAACCCTCCGGTATCCGCCATATGGCCACGGAACTGGAAGAAGCCGAAGAGCTCGTCGCGGTGGAACACCGGGCGGATGAAGGTCCAGTCCGGCAGGTGACCACTTCGCACCAAATAGGGATCGTTGCCTATGATGAAATCGCCCGGAGTGAACTCGCCCCCGAAGTAGTCGATCATATTGCGCGCGGACTCGGCCGCGGTGAAGATGTGTCGGGGGATGTACGCCGCGGCGGCAACTATCTCACCGCGGGGATTCAGCCACGACAATCCGAAGTCGCGCACCAGAGCGAGAACGTACGACTGGGTCGCGTGGAGCACCTTCTCGCCCGACTCGTCGAGCAGGCTCTCCAGACGGTTCCAGACGACGGAGAATGTGGTGGGATCGACATCCATCGGTTTCACCGCTCCCGTATCGTCGTGTAGCTGCCGTCAACATCCACCGTCACACTCTCCTCAGGCGGCAGCACCAGAGTGGTCATGGGTTCCTCGATGATGCAGGGACCCGTGATGACGTCTCCCGCGCCGAAGCGTTCTCCCTGGTACACGTCCACTTCGCTGAAGCCGTCGCGCTCCGAGAAGTAGACCGGGCGGCACCCCTTGCGAGCGCGGGACAGGTCGCCGCTGCCCGCTTCCACCCGCCGCGGAGGCGGAGGGACGATCCGGGCGACGCCGGCCAGGTGCAGCCTGACAATCGCCGTGGGGTAGGCCGGCTCCGAGTAGCCGATGACCCGGCGATGCTTCTCGTGGAAGCGGTCCAGGGTCACCTCCAAGCTCTCCGCCGTAATCTGACCGGGCGGTACCGCTGCGTTCTGCTCGCGCACCTGCCCGTAGTAGTGAATATCCATGGACCTCTCGATGGAGACGTCCGCCGAGGCTGCTCCCTCCCGCTCGAGCGTGCGCCGGGCCTCCTCTTCCATCTCCGCGTACAGGCTGTTGACGCGCTCGAGATCGACCTGGGTAGCCTGAGCCGAGTAAGGACGGGTGTAGTTGTGCTTGAGGTCGGCATACATCATGCCGAACGCGCAGAACACGGGCGCCACCCGAGGCACGATGAAGTGCTTCATTCCCAGTTCCCGCGCAAGCCGGGCAACGTGAACAGGGGCGGCTCCTCCCGCCGCGCACAGAGTGAAGTCCCGGGGGTCGCAGCCGCGGCGGCTGAACATCACATCGATGGCCCCCGCCATCTTGGCGTTCACCACGTCGTGGATAGCAGCGGCCGCGTCGGCCACACTGAGTCCCAGCGGCGCCGCCACCCTCTCCTCGATGGCCGCCACAGCCAGGTCCTCGCGCAATCTGCGTTCGCCCCCGAGGAAGTAGTCGGGGTTCAGATACCCGAGCACCAGATTGGCGTCCGTGACCGTCGGCTCCACCCCTCCCAGGCCGTAACATGCAGGACCCGGCGCTGCGCCGGCGCTGGCCGGGCCTACCTGCAGGCGGCCGCTTATGTCGATGGAAGCGATGCTCCCTCCGCCCGCGCCCACAGCGTTCACATCGACGGTGGGTAGGCCATACTTCTTGCCCTCGATGATCTTCTTCTGGGTCACGTTCACCCGGCCGCCGGCGATGATGGAGATGTCAAAGCTGGTGCCGCCCATGTCGGCCGTCACGAGGTCGTCGACGCCCCGAGCCCGGCCGAGGCTCAACCCCAACGCCGGACCCGCTGCGGGCCCGGATACCAGAAGCGCCGCCGGGTTCTCGCACACCACCGCGCCGGTAGCCACCCCGCCGTTGCTCTGCATGAAGGCCAGTGCACCGGTGAACCCATCGGCCGCAAGCAAGCTGCTGATACCCCTCACGAACTCCGTGGTCTTGGGCGCGACGTACGCGCTGAACACGGTCGTGCTCCAACGCGCCACCTCACCCAACATGGGAAGGACCCGCGACGAGAGGGCCACGTATGCCTGAGGGAACTCCTCCTTGATGATCTTCTCCACTCGGAGCTCATGAGCCGGGTTGAGATGGGAGAAGAGAAGGTTGACTGCTATGGCTTCCACGCCTTTGTCGCGCAACTCCGCGACCGCCCGCCGCGCGTCGTCGTCATCAAGCGTCCTCAGCACCTCCCCCCTGAAGTTCAGGCGCTCGTCCACCTCGGTCACCAGTTGGCGGGGCGCGAGGGGTTGGGGGAACTCGCTTCTGAAGCTGAAGAGTTCCGCGGCGGTGGCCCTCTTGTCGCCCCCGAGGTCGGACTTCGCCACATGCAGGAACGACAGGCGATCGCGGTAGCCCCTGGTGGTGATGACCCCGGTCCTCGCGCCCGTCCGGGCGGCCACGATGTTGGTCGCCAGTGTGGTGCCGAGGACGATGGTCTTCGTCGCTGCCAGTAGATCCGGCAGCTCCAGGCCCACCTGAGCGGCCAACCGAGAGATGCATTCCACGGTGCCCACCTTCGGGTCGGCAGGCGTGCTGTCGGCCTTGGCGGCCCACACCTCGCGTGCGTCGCTGAGAAGGATGCCGTCCGTGAAGGTGCCGCCGCAATCGACAGAGATACGGTACTCGGTCACGGCTCGGCTCACAATGCGTAACCCACAGGCTGGGAGAAGGTAACGAGCTGGTCGGACCGCAGTCGCATAGCCTCCGAGAGCGCCGGTCGGTCGAAGAGAGCGCGAACCACCGTCGCCAGGTCGGCCGCGGCGCAGTAGAGATAGACGTTCTCGGCGATGACTCCGGAATCGGCCCAGGGGAAGACGCTTCTGTCCCAGTCGCTCGCGTCGTCCATGCGGGCAAGGTGGGCAACATAGATGAGGATCACGGGTACGTCGAGCACGAAGGGCTGTTCATCGTGGGCAGTGAAACGACGGACATCCTCGGCCAAGACACCCAACAACTGATGATCGGCCGCGTCGTACAGGTAGAGACCCGTCTCCAGCGCCACGTATACGTCTATCTCCTGCCAGTTGTGCGCCGCCGGCGCAGCATGACACCCTTTCGTATGGATGCCGGTACCAGCGTACTCCCGGGTTAGACCGAACGCCGCCCACAGCACACCGGAGAGATCCTCCAGGGAGAGAGGAATCAGGCTGTATTCCCGGGTCGAATGCCGTTGGGCGATCGCTTCTGTGAGTGACTTGCCCCCGGTCACGAGAGGCTGAGGAAGCTTGATGGTTCCCGGCAGCGCCGCGCCCGCGCCCACTGTCTGCATGATCACCTCCAGCGTTTCGGCCCACGCCTCGTCCGGAAGACTCAGCGTGGTTAATTCTTATTAACCTAACCTACAGACCCCCCCGAGTCAAGGGCTGTATCATGGCCGCATGCGCAAGAGCCGGGAAGAGAGACGAGGGGAGATCGTGGTCGCTGCCCTCAAGACCGTGGGTGAGTACGGGGTCGAAGGAGCCACGATGGCACGCATCGCCGGTGCGGTCGGCATCTCCGCGCCCGCGCTCTACAAGCACTTCTCTGGTCGGGCCGAGATACTCGAGGCCGCGATGGACCTCCTGCTCGAGCGTGTCGTCTCCTGGCTCGACTCCTCCGACAACCCCGACGCCCTGGAGCGATTGCGCGAGTTGGGCATGAGGCACTCGTCGACGATCGCCTCAGACTACGAGGGCGTGGTCGCGCCCCTTTTCGAGTTCGCGGCGGCCGGACCTCGCCACCACCTCAGTGCACAGTTAGCCCAGAGACAGCGCGCGGCTCTGCAGCGCTTCGTGGCCATGATCGAGGAAGGGCAGGCTCAAGGAACCATTCGACGCGACATCGACGTGGAAGTGACAGCCTGGACCCTCATGGGCCTCACCTGGATGGAGAACCTGGCGACGCTCGAAGGACTGGAGGAGTTCGTCGCCGGCGGCGTTTCCACCCGAATGCTCGAACGCACGCTGGCCGACATCGCCGCCGACGGCGTCTGACGGCGCGCCGACCCCGGCGACGCCCGGCGCCCGAGGCGCTCACCCCGGCAGTCTCACCCCCTGCGCCCGCAGGTTCGTCTGCAACTCTTTGTAGTCCACGTGGCGCGGCTCTACGCCTTCCCTGACCGCCAGCGCCGCGGCCGTGCCCGCGGCCTGACCGTAGGCGATGCAGTGCGGGATGATGTTGAACCACTGGTTCACGCTCGCCTTGGAGGAGAAGGCGCGACAGGCGACAAGTAGCCCGTCGGTCTTGAGCGGCACCAGACAACGGTAGGGGATACAGATGGCGGGATGCTTGGCCGATATCTCGCCGGTGTCGTTGTTGGCCAAGACCACGATGGTGTCGTCGTGGACCTCGTCCGACACCATGTCGTCATTGGTGAGGATGTACTCCCCGATAACGCGCCGCCCCCCCTGCGTCCCCAACTGAGGTGCCGCCTGCATGATGAAGCACTTCTCGCAGCCGGGCACGTTCATGCGCAGGAACTCGTAGGTGGTGACCGCCCTCTTTCGGCCCAGCATGTCCCAGCGCGTGAGCTCTTCCACGTCCATGGCGTCGGACGCCACATCCTTCACATACATGGGATGGAACCAGAGCACGCCCTCCTGGTTGGGCAGGAGGCCCTTGAAGTAGAAGGAGTGGCCGCCCGCTGCCGTCAGGTCGTCCATGAGACCGGTGAACTTGTCCGGATGCGATCTGCGGAAGTCGTCGAGCCGATTCATGTCCACATTGGCGATCCAGAAGCTGAAGGCGAGCGCGGTGCGGAAGTTGCTCTGCAGCTCGTCGTCGAACTCCGCGCCGGCGCCCACAAAGATATCCCCATCTCCCGTCGAGTCGATGACCACCTTGGCCAGGATCGCCTGCCGTCCCGACTTGCTCTCGAAGTAGACGCCCTTGGCCGCGCTCCCCTCCATGATGGGACGGGTGCCCCACGAATGGAGCAGCAGGTCGACGCCGGCCTCCATCACCATGTCGTTGAGCTCGGCCTTGAGCACTTCGGGATCCACGACGGCAGTGTAGAGCAGCCTCTCCCGCCCGCCGAGATTGGGATCCTTGCGCACGTAGAACCAGCCCAAGTTGGCGTCGTGGTAGTACTCGATCACCTTGGCATCGCTGGTACCGAAGTCTTCCTGGTTGGGGCAGAAGGCGGCGTTCTTGGCCTTCATGCGGTCGATGATCTCCTGATTGAGCCCGAAGATGTGCTGCTTGCCGCTGATGTCGCTGAGATTGGGGATGATGTTGACCAAGCCGCCGGAGGCCATCCCACCCAGATGGCCGTAACGCTCGATGAGGACCGTCTTCGCTCCCGACCGGGCTGCGGATATGGCCGAGGCGAACCCGCCGGGACCGCCGCCCACGACGACCACGTCGGCCTCTCGTATGACCTCGATCTCACGCGCCGGTTCGAGGATCGTCTTGTGCGGGGACGCCCCGTGGGGTGACGCGCCGCGCGGAAATGCCCTGTGCGGAAGTGCCTCGTGCGAAGACTGCGCTGTCATGCGACCACCTTGTCCGGAGGGATTGTTGGCCACCGTCCCCGTGCTGGCACCATTGCGTAGGTACCAGTGCCCCAGGGCCCGAATACGGGGCGTTATGGACGAACTGTCCGGCATCGGGGCGGGTAAGTCAAGGCTGAGGACAGGGCTACAGACTCGAGGTGGAAACAGTCCTGTCACCCGCGGAGGCCAACCGCAGTGCAGCCAGGCCGTCAACGGGGGTGGATCAACTCGACTACCAGCGTCATCCCCTTGACATCGACCACTCTTGCTCTATCGCCTCGCCTCGCGGAATGGCCGCCGCCTCGGAACTCGGCTTTCCACAGCTCACCGCGCACCCGCACATACCCGACCGGGTCCAGGCTCTGGACCAAAGTAGCCTCTGCTCCTATCAGCGCCCTCAAGGGTGAGTTGTCATCGAAGCCATAGGACCGCCACACCTTGGGAAAAAGGGCGATGTCCTTGATGGCCAGCAGTACCAGAACCGTAACGGAGAGCCAGACGGGAAGACCCACCAAGTCACCGAGCACGAACAGGGCTACCGCTATCAGAGCCAGCTCTGTCATGTGGATAAGGGCGTACTTGATGACTATCTTTGAGTTCAGCAAAGCCTCCATCGATGAATGCCTTCGACCGTATGAGGCACGTGCTTCTCGGTCCGCGTCAGGGCCAAGTGGAGCAGTCGCCCCCTTGGATGCTCCCTACTCCGCAGCGCCGAACCGCAGGGACTCCGTGACGGCCTCAAAGTCGGGCAGGACGTTCTCATCGAAGTCCCACACCCCATCGCGGCCCGCGAGCACGTACACAGATCCGTCGTACTCGATCCACACGTCCTGATGCTTGTAGTAGGGCTCTCCGTTGGGAAGTTCGTACGTCTGGACCAACGCCGACAGCCCGTCCACCACGGTGGTCCCACTGGTGACGTTGCGAAGTGAAGTCCCCCACTCGTCCGCCAGCGTCACGTAGGCCTCGTCGAACGCGTTCTGCAAGGCCCTGCCCGAAGACAGGTCGAGCCTGATCAACTCCACCCGGGGATACGAGTCACCTCGATCCAACGCGAGGAGCGCAGTGGAGTCGATCAAGCGTCCCAAAGGCCAGCGCATGGTCTCTTGGGCAGCGACCGACTTCCACCCGTCGGGCCAATCCAGCGAGACTTCCTCCCCCTCCCAACGTCCGCCGGCTGCTTCCGTGGCGGCAACCACTGAAGACTGCGTGGTGGACTCGTCGGTCGAAGGTGTTCCGCACGCGGCAAACACAAGGCTCCCGGCAACGACCATCAGCGCAAGAGCAACGCTCAGGGTGGTTCTAGCCCGCATCGGCTGCGCACCGCCTTCTCAGATTCGTGGGAATGACCGGCACCGGATCGCTCGCGACCTTCATTGTAGGCCACGCCCGAGCGGAGTGACAGGCCCAGGCCCTCTCGACCTGCCTGTGCTCAGAAATATGGGCCCTGCGGCATGTGGGCCCTCCGCCTTTCGAGAGCCCGGCCCCGACGCTCCTCCGCTTCCCCACTTGAAGCGCGCCTCCTGGCCGCGATACGGTAGGAGGGTCGATGCCCAGGCGGCTTGGAGGTGAACATGCGACGCGCGTGCTTGTTTCTTCCGCTCCTTATCACCCCAATCCTCATCCTGCTTCTCGCCCTGGCGCTGGGGCTGAGCGCGTGCACCGGCACTTCGAGCGACGATACCGTGGCCGGCGGCGCTGCGGCCGGTGGCGCTGCGCCCGAGAGCAGTGTCCCCACCGACCAATCAGAGCAGGCGACCACGTCCTCGGACACCCTGGCGGCGGAGGTCGATCCCCTCGAATGGCCCATGGCGGGCCCCACGGTCATCGACGTGCCCAGCGAAGAGGTGGCCAGCGCCATCATCTCGGCGCAGGGCGGCGTGATCGAGTATGGACCGATCAAGCTGGAGATTCCCGCCGGCGCACTCGGGGCCGACACCACTATCTCCATCACCCGTCTGAGCGCCTCCTTCCATGATGAGCCCGGCGAGGGAGGTGGCTCCGAGAGCGTTTCAGTCCTGCCCGTCAGCTCTGTCTACGACTTCGGCCCGGCCGGGACCCGCTTCGACAAACCGGTGACCATGACCCTCCCCTACGATCCAGGCATGGGACCGGGCGGGGCCGATCCCCAGAACATAGGTATCGCTTATTTCGACGGGGAGCGCTGGGCCATCGCCGGGGGCACGGCCGACCCGGCCACAAGGACCGTGAGCGTGCAGGTCAAGGCCTTCGAAGGTCTCAGCGTGAGAGCCGTCCTCAGCGCGACAGGTCCGTTCGGTCTGGCGCTGGGAACGGCGGTGGAATACATCCGCGGCCCGGATTCCACCGTCTCGGACCCGGTGCTCGATGGGAACGCCAAGGACTGGGTGACCCCGAACGACCCGGTCGTGAAGGAGCAGGCGGCCAAGATGGTGATCCAAGACCTCCACAGCAAGCAGATCATGGCTCTGGACGATCCTGGCGTGGCCGCCTGGCTGGACAACATGGCCAAGACCAAAGACAGCAGACCGGCGTTCGTCTACCAGAACCCTGATGGGACCGTCACGATGGGCGCCTACAACGACAAGGACGGCTCCAACTGGCAGACGCCGGCTCACTACTTCGGCACGGGCACGGCCGCCGACGGGCCGGTGAGCGGCGATTGCACCGATGGCACCAATGCGGTCGTCAGCGTGCTTAAGGTCAGGGGTATTTCGGCCAAGGGGGTCTACGGGCACAAGAACGGGGGTGACCCCAAGGCGCCGTGCCACGCCTGGGCGGAGGTGGTGGTCGGGGGCAAGGTTTATCGGGTCGAGGACCACTACCTCTATACCCCGGAGAAGGACAAGTGGCACTACGATGAGTACAAGCACATCACAGACCCGGCCGACCCCTACTACCAGTCCATGTGGGACGATGCGGGGCAGGCTCCCTATGATCCAGACTGGTGGGGCATCGCCCAATTCGCCGGCACCTACAAGGGCGTCTACACTGACCCCAATTGGGGCGATATCCCGTGGGAGCTCTCCGTAGATGCCAAAGGCAACGCACACGGCCGCTGCGACTGGAGCGGCGCCGGCAAGGGCAATAAACTCACCGTGGAGGTCCACTGGTCCTTCACCGGGCAAGTCTCGAAGGATGGCAAGCTCTCAGGCGAAGGCACGGCCGAAGCCTCGGTCACGAACCTCGGTCAGACCAATACGGTATCCCGCGCTTCCACAATCGTCGGAAGTATCTCCGACGGGGCTTTCACCGGCACCAACACTGCAGACGCCACAGTCGCGCTCACCGCTAAGCGTCAGTAGACCGCGAGGAAGCACCGCTGAAGCACGGCCGAGTACGGCCGCGGCACTGCCACCTCTATCTCTTCAAGTCCGACTCAAGCCGCGCCTCCCCCATCCCGATATTCTTCACAGGACCCTTCGCCGACGAGAGGACGAACGTGACGACCAAGACGAGGAGGCAAAGGGAAAACGGCATCAAGGATGTGCGCCAAGGCCTAGTCTTCTTCGCCCTTCTCCTCGGTCTACTCCTCTGGTACCGGACATCCAGCTTCGCCGTCGGTTTCGCCGTCTTCCTCGTGGCCCTCGTAGCCGTGGAGGTCCTCCTCCTCCTTCCCGGTGGCATACGCAGGCACCGACTCCAGACTTCCGACTATCAGCGGGTGCTGACCATGGACGGGGAGGAGTTCGAGGAATACCTCGAGGCTCTGTTCGTCGCCAGGGGCTACCAGGTGACTCCCACCTCCAGCGGTTCCGATTTGGGCGCCGACCTCCTCATCGAGAAGAACGGTCGCAAGACGGCGGTGCAGGCAAAGCATCGGGTACAACGGGACGTGGGCATCATCGCGGTACAGGAGATCAACGCTGCCCGCGCCTACTACCGCGCGAAGGACGCGCTGGTGGTGACCGTTGGCTCCTTCACCAAACAGGCTATCGAACTCGCTAAGGCGGGTCAGGTGGAATTGTGGGATGGGGCCCGTTTGGAGCAGGAAGTGCTCGCCCGACGAAGCCAGCCCGGCTCGACGCCGTGGGTGGCTCTCTTCCGGCGCTTGAGACTTCCGGTGGCCGCCGCGACATGGGCCACGCTGATGAAGCAGACGCGCGCCGGCCTGTCGGCTCGGGTCGCGAGGTCGGTAGCGGCGGCGACATCGGCAGGGGCCACGAAACCGGCTCGGACCGCGAGGCCGGCGACGGACACAGAAGCGGCTCCGGTCGCGAGGCCGGCAACGGCCGCTGTGTCCCCCCCCACGTGCCCCCGGTGTGGCTCAGCTATGGTCGAACAGCGTTCCGCGCGCGGCGGATTCTGGGGATGCTCACGGTTTCCGGAGTGCCCGGGCAGTCGCAGTATGGAACGAACGTGATCCTGAGCCCTCACCGCGAGTGAATGCGGTCGGCGCCGAGAGGCTGTCGCCTCAGACCAGCGCGATCACCCTCGCCGGCCCGGAATCGGCCTTCAACATCACGGGAAGGGCCATTATGTAGCACCGCTTGCCCGTCACCTCGTCGATCTGGCCGCCAAGGTTCTCGATGAGCAGGATCTCGTTCTCTATGAGGCAGACTCGATGCAGAGGATGGTCCCAATGGTCCTCCTCGCTGCCCGGTTCCACGCAGATCGTGTCCAGACCGACCATCTTGATCTTCTTGCCCAGCAGAAACCGCTCCGCGGCGACCCCGTCGATGCCGGGGTGCAGGGTGCCGTACTCCTTGGTCCCGAACTGCTTGTGCCGGCCCGTGTTGATGATGAGGATGTCGCCCTCCTCGATCTGGGGCTCCGCCCTCTCCAGATCCTCCCCCGTGATGGCCGCGCAGTCCTCCAGATGCCTGAAGTCGAGCACCACGCCGGTTCCCATGAAGGCCTCGAGGGGGAACTCGTCGATCCTCTTCCCCTGTTTGTTGAAGTGCCAGGTCCCGTCGACATGCGTCCCGGTGTGGGTCGTTATTTGCACGTCGTGATAGATGGGCCATCCCGGGGCCGGTCCCCTGCCTCCACCACACATGGTCGGCATGCCCTCGGGCGAGTCGTGCCGTTCGACAAGTGTACGCGCTCCTGCCGCCTCCTCCGCCGGATGCATCTGCATATCGGTGTAGGTCAGGACGCTCAGGTCATATACCTTGTCGAAGTGGATGCTGTTCAGTGTCATTGCACACTCCCCTGACTAGCCCCTCAGGCTACGTAGCGACCTCTATCATCCTACAACGCCGGTCACGCAGACAGAACCCCCGACCGGCCACGCCCGAGGGCGCAGACGCGAGCGCGAGAGACGAGAGGAGATCCAGCCACGGGACTGACCGCGAGAATGGGGACTCCCCTACTCCAGCCCGGCCTCCCTCAGCGCGCCGATCAGGCCCTCCCTGGTCGGGCACAGTCCGATGAAGCGCACCAAGTCGCCCACGATGATGGCCGGAGCGGAGGACAGCTTGAGTTCCTCGTAGCGCTCGCCTCGCCCCTCGTGATACACGACGGCCATTTGGTCCCCGTACTGCTCCGCCACATCGGCGATGAGCCGTCGCACAGCCACGCCGCCGGAACAGGCCGGCACCGACAGGAAGACCTCCACCCTTATCGGATCCACAGTCCACCCTCCCGGAGCGCGTTGTTCATGGTGCCTTCGTCTGGAGCCGTTCCCTCGATCTTGATAACGCCGTTTATCACCACGGCCGGCACGCAGGAGAGGTCGTACTCCCCGTACTTCTCGAGCGCGTCCCGACCCACGTATTTCTTCACCGTCAGCTCTTCCGCCGTGTACTTCTGCGCGTACCGGTCTCCCATCGCGAGGATGGCCACGCAGCCGGGGCAGGGCGGATCTCCACTGAACACTTCCATGAGCACAGGCACGTCACCCTCCTAGTTCTGATCGAAAGATACCTTCGAGTTCGTCCGCCCTGGGGACCCTCCCCTGAGAGACCACCTTGCCGTTGATGACCACCGCCGGTGTCATCGTGAACCCCGCTGCCGACCCTTCGAGCGAATGCGCGGCGAGCTTGGTGACAGTCACCTGGCCCGGGAACCTCGCCGCCGCCTTGTTGGCCTCTTCCTGCACCCTCTTGCAGCTCGCGCAGGGCGGCTCGCTGCCAAATATCCTGACCTCGATCAAACCCTCCACCCTCCCACTGCTTGCCTCAGTTCCTGCTTCTGTTCCTCGCTGACCACCTCCGCAAGTGCAGCCACGATGGTCGCCTGCTCGGGCGTTAGGTCGGGAGAGATGCGGTAGTGCATCCAGGCGCCTTCCCGGCGGTCTTGGACCAACCCGGAGTGATATAGGTAGCGGAGATGGCGTGACACCTTCGACTGCGTCTGGCCCAAAGCGCCGACAAAGTCACACACGCACAGTTCCTCGTTTTCCAGGAGAAGCGTCATGATGCGCAGGCGCGTTTCGTCTGCGAGGGCCTTGAACGTGTCGCTCAGGGTGCTCATTGCCCGTCGGCCGTCTCCGGGTTCGCGGCCTCGGCCGTTTCCTGCGGCGCGCCGTCGGCAGTCTCCGACTCAGTGCCCTCAGTCATGAGCGCGTCCACCTCGGCCGCTATGCGGTCGGCCACGACGGCGACGGCCGCCTCGTCGGCCTCCCTTCGCCCGCGCAGAGAGCGGGAGCAACCTGCCGCTTCGGTGCCCAGGATCTCCGACACCACCAGGGAGCGCGCGACGGGCCCGCCGTGCTTCTCGGTGCCCCAGCGCGCGCACTGCTTGTCGCACCCGTCGATGGTGATGGTGGGATGAGTGCGCGCGAAGTTCCGCTCGCCTTCGTTGCCGGCCAAGAACAGCGGTAGGCAGAGCGTGACGGTGTCGTGTGGCCGAAGCGACTCCAACACCCGGCGGACGGCGCTACGTGAGACCGTGCCTTCCGGGATCTCCTCGCCGCTGCAGGCGATGATCCCCACCTTGGTGGTCTTGCTCATCTCGGCAGGCATCAGGCCGCTCCCTCGCCGGCGCGCAGCCGAGCGGCCTCTTCGGCCACGGCCTCGGCGATCTCCCGGGAGATGGCCCAACCCTCTTCGGTCAGCTCCGACCCGTTCCCCGGCTCGGCTCCTCGATGACTGCTCAGGTATCTCCCCACCTGGAAGGCTTTGGCCACCTCCCCGCCGGCGATCTCCACGTTCTTCTGGGCGCAAGACTTTCCGCAGCCGTCGATGGTGACGCAGGGGCCGGCCTGCACCTCAGCCAGAGTCTCTTCGTCCTCTTTCACCAGAAGTGCCAAACACACCACGTCGGTCTCTCCGGGCGCCAGTTCATCGGTGACCAGATACGCAGACTCGCGGCTGATGAGCCCATGCACTTTGCCCACCCCGCTGCAGGGGATGACGAGTACTCGAGCAGGTTCTTCCTTGTCGCGGTCTTGTCCCATGAGCCTTCTCGCTCGCTAGTATTCGGCTGCCTTGCGCTCGACGTCGGCGGCGTAAGCCGGTCCATCGAGGAGCAGCATCTGATCTTCCCCCCACGCGGTCAGTTCCAACTCGACGATCCAGCTGCCGTAGGGGTCCTCGTTAATGGCTTCGGGCAGATCTGTCACGGCCTCGTTGACCCTGACCACCGTGCCGCTCACGGGCGAGATGAGCTCGAAGGTGGCCTTGGTCGACTCGACCTCACCGGCCTCTCCGAACTGCTCGACCGCGGTGCCGACCTCCGGCGCGTCCACGTAGGTGATGTCGGTGAGCTGCTGCTGCAGGTAGTCCGAGATGCCCACCCGAGCCCTGCTGCCAGACACCTGCGCCCAGACGTCGTTGGCGTTGAAGAAGTATCCCGTCAAAGGGATGCGGAACTCATATTTGTCGTGGACCACCAGCACGTGATCCGTTGCGGGCTCGAACCCCGCCTCAGCCTGCGCAGCGCCTGCTCCAGCCGGCGCCTCGGCCTCTGCGTCCACGGCCCCCGCGGCCGCCTGGGCGGCTCCGGCTACCTGGACGGCTCCGTTCTCACGTTCTCCGATCTCCTTGACGATCGCGCGGGCAAGCTCCAGCGCGCCGGGACCAGGGCGAAGGCCTGGTTCGACCGTGACACCCAGCGCCTTGGCGGTCTCGGACACCAGCACTCTCTGAGCGATCTTGGCGCCTGCGGCAGCCGCAAGCTTGGCGGCGCAGCGGGTGGCGCACCCATCCACGACGATCAGTTTGTTCTCGGGAAGCGTCTTCTCGTAGCGAGCGGGAGTGCGATTGAGAACCACCGGGCACACTATCTCGGCTCCCTGTTCCTCGGCCAGGCGGATGGCCACTTCGCGAGCCACGGAGCCTTCGGGCTTGTCGAGACCGCTGCAGGCGAGGATGAGGTAGTTCATCCCCTCCCCTCCCCGGCCGGCGTCGCACCATCCTCTGCGGTCGCCTCGTCCTTCCCGGTGGGCGCCACGTCTTTCCCAGCGGGCGCCTCATCTGCTGCGGCGTGAAGCTTCTTGATGAGCGCCACCGTAGCGGGCTTGTCGGGGAAGGAGATGGCATCCGGGCCACAGGTCTTGGCGCAGGCCCGGCAGAAGACCACGCAGTTGTCGGGATTCGCCACCACCAACTGCATGTCGCCCTCGCGGCGCTCGAAGACCCGGTGGGGGCAGAAATCGTCGCACTCCATGCAGAAGTCGCACTTATCGTAGTCGATGGCGGGCGCCCAGGAGATCTTGCTGCGAGGCACCCCCATGAACGTGGTCTCAGCCATCTTGGCCGCCGTTCTGGGCGCCGGCCTCGGCGCCAGCCCCGGGGCCGCTGTCGCCGGTGCCGTCCTCGCCCGCACCGTCCTCAGCTGCGCCCATCTTCTCGAGCGCCGCCGTCACTTTGTCCACAGCCTCGTCGGTGGTCATGTCACGGATGTCCAGCGGGACCATGTCTTTCTTCACGTCCATGCCGTGAGCCGCGAAGGCGTCTCGGAACAGCTTGTACTGCATGTTGGGGGCGCAACCGGCGATGACCAGCGGCCGCTCGGCCTGGAGGATGTCCGCCAAGAAACGGTCCCCGTCTTCTTCACAGAGTTGAGGGTGGATCATGCCGAACTCCACGGGCAACTCGATGCGCACCCGGTTGATGAAGTCCCAGATGTCCATCTTCTCGAACCCCGGACACTTGCCGGTGCAGACGCACATGACCAGCCCGGGCTGCGTATCATTCATTTCCCCTCACCTTTCTATAGAGAGGATACCAGTATAACCGGTTATCCGGTTGTTAACAATGCCTCTCACACAAGCATGACCAAGGTCCCCGCGACGATCAGGATGAGGCCCACGAGCGCCTTCCTCGTGAGCGTCTCCTTGAACGCGAAATAGGCGAGGACCACGGTCACGAGGATGCTGAGCTTGTCGATGGGCACCACCAGGCTCGCGGGGCCGTCCTGCAGAGCCCTGTAGAAGCAGAGCCAGGAGGCGCCTGTGGCCACGCCGGACAGGCAGATGAAGAGCACGTCGCGACGCGGGACGTGTCTCACCGCACCCTGCTCCCTCGTGGCAAACACCACCACCCAGGCCATGATCAGCACCACGATCGTGCGGATGGCGGTACCCAGGTTGGACTCGATATCGGTGATGCCCACCTTCCCCAGGATGGAGGTGAGGCTCGCAAACACGGCCGAGAAGATCGCGTAGACCAACCATCCCCTACCGACCACGGTCTTGCCCTCTCCCAGCTTCTTCTGGATCATCATATATGTGCCCCCGCCGATAGCGGCGATCCCCACCAGCTTCGGCCCCAGGTTCTCGGTCTCACCCAGGAAGATGATGGCCAGGAGGACGGTGAGAACGATGCTCGACTTGTCGACGGGCACCACTTTGTTGACGTCGCCGAGCTGCAGGGCTCTGAAGTAGCAGAGCCAGGAGGCGCCTGTCGCCACGCCGGAGAGGATCAGGAATATCAGCGTCTTGCTGCTGATGTCGCCGATGGTGTCCTGCGAGCCGACGATGAACACCATCAGCCAGGAGAAAAGCAGCACCACGACGGTGCGCATGGCCGTGGCCACGTTCGAGCTGGTCTGCTTGATGCCGGCCTTGGCCAGGATGGCCGTGATCCCGGCGAAGAAGGCGGAGCCAAGCGCGTAGGCTATCCACATGCGAAAGCGCTCCCGTGTAGCGGATCAGGATCGCGGCTGCCGCCGAGAGTCCACTATATGCTTTCCGAGCGGATGTCGCAGGGGAGATGGTCACGCAGGATCTCCGCGCGCCGACACCGGTGGTGCGCCTGACGGTCGTGTGTTCTACTTATGCTCTGATGTTGGCGTGCGAGACGGGCACAACTTGGGAGGGAGTCATGCGACCACTGATAAGACTGTCGTTTCTAGCGGTTCTGGTCCTGTGCGGCGCGTTGCTCATTGCCCTGCCCTCGTGCGGCGGACGTCACGCGGCGAACGAATTGGAGAGTACGAAGTGGGTCCTGACCGCCTATGCCGTCGACGGCTCCATGCAGGATGCGCTGCCGCTCCCCAAGGTGGACGCGACCTTCGCCGATGGGAAGGTGAGCGGGAACGGTGGGATCAACCAGTACTCGGGCTCCTACGAGGTGGACGGGTCGAAGCTGACCGTGGGAAAACTCGTCAGCACCATGATGGCGGGAGAGCAGGTGGTCATGGACCAGGAAAGCGCCTATCTGGCGAATCTGGAAGCAGCGGGGGCATACAAGGTGAGCGGAGACACGCTCACCATCAAGGATATCTCGGCGGACACCATTCTCGAGTTCAGCGCCGAGGAGGAATAGGGTAGAGGAGGCTCGGGCCTCCCCTCCGGCGACCGCGCCCTACGCCTCAGAAGTCCATGGGGCGCACGTGGCCCTCGCGGAGCATGCGGGCGAAGTCCGCGCTGGTCTCTTTGAACACCTGGAGATCCAGCATGTCGGCCGTCTCCTCCAGATCATGGGTGGCCTGGTCGAGCATGTTATGAAACTGCTGCGCCTGTTCTTGGGTTAGGTCGAGAGACCCCAGTTGGAAGCACTCGGGGCAGCGCACGAGCACGCTCCACTCGTGACCACAGGCTGAATCCCACTCCAGTGGCTGTATGAGCGGAGACGAACACGCTCCACAAGTGAATCCTCTGCAGGGCTGCACCGAGACGCTTGTCTCATCGATTGGCATAGCCGTCCTGAGTGCCGAGTGTCGCTTTCACACCCTCTATGTCGGCAGGGGTCCGCGAATGCCTGAATACCGGCGCAGGCAGGAACGACCAGCTCTGTGCGCGAACAGTTAAGGGGTACGACCGAGACGGCTGTGATGGCCAGTTCTCCGGCCCGCCTGAGCGATCCAGATCCTCGCGAGAGTTAAGGGGTAGAGACGTGCTCGATTTCATGCGCCAACTGTTGTCGGTCGATGCGGGTCAGGAGGAGACCTCTTTCGACAACGTGAGACTCCTGCTCCAGCACATCCGTGAGAATGACCTGTATCCCCACTTCCTCACTATCGACGGAGGGGTCAACGAACCCGAGTTCGAAACCGGGGGACGGACTCTCCTTCAGTTCGGCGCCAACAACTATCTGAGCCTGTCCGAAGACCCCGCGGTCAAGACGGCCGCCATCCGGGCGACCGAGGAGCACGGTGTGGGGCCGGGCGGCTCTCGTCTCATGAGCGGCAACATCGCCATCATCCAGGAAGCCGAGCGACGCATCGCCGGCCTGACCGGCATGGAGGACTGCCTCACCTTTCCCACCGGCTACATGGCCAACGTCACCGTGTTTCAGACCGTGATGAGCCCGTTCGTGGGCCGCCTCCCCTACCGGACCCAGGACGGGGTCATCTTCATCGACGAGTACGTGCACGGCTCCATAAACGATGGCTGCAAGCTTTCGGGCGTGCGGACGGTGCGGTTCAAGCACAACGACCTTAGCGACCTCAAGGCCAAGCTCCAGGAGAACGAGAGCCTGCCGAACAAGCTCATTGTCACTGAAGGCGTGTACTGCCTGGAAGGGGAGATCATCGATATCCCCGCCTACATCGAAATGGCCCGGGACCACGAGGCCAAGCTCATGGTGGACGACGCCCATGCCATCGGCGTGCTCGGAAGCCGCGGCGGCGGATCTCCCGACTACCACAGCTGCGCGGACGGCATCGACATCCTCATGGGCTGTATGGACAAGGCCATGGGCGGGACGGGTGGGTATCTGTGCGGCAGCAAGGATCTGGTGGACTTTCTGCGCATAGCCGCCAGTTCCAGCGTGCTTTCGTCGGCCCTCACCTGTTCCATGGCTGGGGCGATGATCGCCGCCATCGACATCATCGAGGCTGCGCAAGACCGACGCGATGATCTGGCCGAGAAATCTCGGTATCTGCACGAAGGGCTGTACCGTCAGGGACTGACGGTCCTAGGGCCTGACTATATCCCTTCGGTGCCGCTGTTCGTCGGTGACGAGGCTCTGGGCGTGGCCTTTGCTCACTGTCTACTGGCACGGGGCATCTTCTGCCCGGTGATGCGCTGGCCGGCCGTTCCGCTGGGCAAGGCCAGGCTGCGCCTGAGTCTCATGGCGAGGCATGAACAACGCCATCTCGACGCCCTCATAGAGGCCTGCGGCGAGGTAGGGAGGGAATTGGGAGTGGCCATCGCCTCGGGACCAAACACCTCCCCCGAGCAGGTGCCGGTCGTGCGTCCGCACGGCGCCGGTTGGTAGGCTCTCAAGCTTCCTCGCTGCCGCGCCGAAACTACCACAATGGAGCGAACTCTGGCCGCCACACACCAACAGGCCTGTGAAGCGTAGGTTAGACCATGGCATGGCAGTTCGGGCTTAACGTCTATCTCATGCTGGCCGCCGCGGCCATCTCTTTCGCCGTGGTGGTCGTCACGCTTCGGCGTCGAAGGACGCCGGCGTCCCTGCCCCTTGCTGCCGTCACCCTCGCCGGTGGCCTATGGGCCCTCATGTCGGGGCTCGAGATAGCGTCCGGCTCGCTGGGGGGCGCCATCCTCATTCACAAGTTCGCGTTCCTGGCCATGGGAGCCATCGGGGTCGCTTGGTGGGCCTTTGCAGTCACGTACGCAGGGCGTGAGCGATGGGCTTCCAGAAAGGTGCTCATCGTCCTCTCGATCCTACCGCTCGTGACCCAGTTGCTCGTATGGACCAACGCGTATCACGGCTTGATGTTCGAGTCCCTCCAGATGACTGCGCGCGGCGGACACCTCTACCTGCACAAGGGACCTGGCATCTGGTGGTGGATAGACTCCGCCTATACCTACGGTCTCCTACTCGCCGGCTTTCTCGTTCTCTTCCGCCTGCTATTGCGCGAGTTCGGCCTCTACAGGCGCCAGGTGGTGGCCCTGTGCGTCGCCCTGATCGTTCCCCTTGTGGCCGACATACTCTATATCGCGAACACCCCGGGAGGGGAGACCGTGGACTGGGCCCCCGCCTTCTTCGCGTGGGTGGGCATCGTCCTCTACTGGGGCTTCACTCGTTACCGCCTCTTGGACCTCACTCCGGTGGCCCGCGAGTTCGTCGCCGAGCACCTGAGCGATGCACTCATCGTCACCGACAATGAAGATCGCGCTACTTACATGAACCTGGCGGGTGAGAAGCTGCTGGGCGTGAACCTGAACACCATCGTGGGCAAGCCCCTGCAAGAGGCTCTGACCGGCTTTCCCGGTCTCTCCGACCTCTATGACAGAGCCCGCAACTCGGTAAGAGGCGGCTTGCAGGAGTGGCAACACTCCGGTCGCTACTACGATGGTAGGGTGTCGGCCATGTGCGATGGCAGCGGCCGAGTACGGGGCAGCATTCTGGTATTGCGCGACACCACCGACCGCAAGATGGCCGAGTTCGCCCTCGACGATGCCCGCCAGGACCTTGAGGAGCGCGTGGTGGAACGGACGGTCGAGCTCGCTTCCGAGAAGGAGCGCCTGGCCCGACTGAACACCGTGGCCGTGCAGGTCGCCCGCTGCGGCGCCAGTGCTGAAGTCGTGGCGACCGGCGTTCACCTGGCCTGCGAGGCAGTGGGAGCGACGGCCGGAACCCTGTGGCTACGCTCGCGCAAAGGCCCGATGAAGCTGCTGCACCACGACAGCCTGTCCGAGGAATCCTGGCAGACGCTCCAGTTCATGTTCTCGACTTCCATCGAGGTCGAGATGGCCCTCAACGACGCTCTGCCCATCTGCCTCGGTGCGGAACAGATCTATGCGGAGAACACCGTCCAGACGTCGACTGCCACAGACGCAGCATCGAACCACCTGCCCCCCAGCCCTGGCTTCAGAAGAGTCGCGGTCGTACCCCTGATCTCACGAGGCGTGAACCTGGGCGCCTTGTGCTTGGTGAGCTCGAATCCTGCGTTTGCTAGGAATCCCGACACTCTCCCTCTCGCCGGAGCGGTCGCCTCACACATAGCCGTGGCCCTTGAGAACGTCCGGCGCTACGAGGACGTCCAATTCTTGGCCGAACGCGATTCGCTTACCGGCCTGCTCAACCATCGGGGTTTCAGCAGACGTTTCGAGCAGGAAGCCGTCCGTTCCATGCGTTCCGGTTCCGTGCTCGGTCTGGTCATGATCGATGTCGACAACTTCAAACTCTTCAACGACGCTCACGGCCACGTGGTGGGGGACCAGGTACTGCAGGAAGTGGCACGCATCCTCACCGCAGCATTGCGACGCTCCGACATCATCGCCCGCTACGGAGGCGACGAGTTCATCGCCGCTCTTCCCGATACCGATGCGGAGGCGGCGGTGCAGTTGGTAGAGCGCGTACGCGTGGCCTTGAGAGAGAGCCCGTTCGTGGTGGGAGGTCACAATGCGATCCCCCTGCAAATGAGCTACGGCATCGCTGTCCTTCCCAACGATGGAAACACCGCCGCCGACCTCCTGGCCGCCGCCGACGCGAACCTCTATCGCTCCAAACGACGGGGAGGGGACTTCATCACGGCCTCGGGCGGTGACAGCAGCCACTGGCCCGTCGCGGTGGGATCGTTCTCCGTGCTCGACGGGCTGGTGACCATGGTGGACAAGAGAGACAACTACACCCGCCGCCACTCCGAGGACGTGACAGAGTATGCCCTTCTTCTGGCCTCCAGGATGGAGCTCTCCGTCGATACCCAACGCGCACTGCGGGTGGCCGGACTTCTGCACGATGTCGGCAAGCTGGGCGTGCCCGATCACGTCCTGCGCAAGCCCGCGGACCTCTCCGACGCCGAGTTCGAAGCTATCAGGAACCATGTGACCCTCGCTGAACTGATCATCCAGGGCATCCCCAACCAGGAAGAGGTCCTCAGCGCCGTAAGCAGCCACCACGAGCGCTTCGACGGCAAGGGATACCCACGAGGACTCAAGGGGGCGGAGATCCCCCTGCTCGGCCGAATACTGGCCGTCACCGACGCCTACTCGGCCATGACGACCGACCGCCCTTACCGCAAAGCCCTTTCGCCGGCGAGCGCGAGGGCCGAACTGGAGCAGGTGGCCGGTACCCAACTCGACCCGCAACTGGTCGAGATCTTCCTGATGGCGCTGGAGGATGAAGAACGAAGGGATGAGACGCGCGTGGCTGTGTTCGCTTCGGCAGCGGGCTAGTCAGGCGGGCGTAGGTTCTCGCAGCATGATCACGCTCGCCGCCAGGACCCACAGAACCAACAGGATGAAGCCGACATCGATGACCGTCCCCAGGCCGGCGCTCACGATGCTGACGACGCCCGTGAGCCCGCCCAAGGCCGCGAGTACACTGAGCACGCCGAACCACTGGGGCATGACTCTGCGCTTGAAGACGGCCGCGGCGGCGCCTCCCGCCCAGACCACCATGAAGAGGACCGCCAGCCCATAAGCCATGTTGGAGAGATCCGACACGGCCCGCATGGCCGCGGCGTCCAGTTCGGCACCCCCGCGCAGGACCTGAGCGAACGAGGCGCTGAGACCCACCAGCGCCGTCGCTCCCGTGATCAGGAAGCCACCAAACACCACCCACCCGTAGCCCTCACCGTGTTCCCGGTCGTTCTTCAAGAGCGGCAAGGCAAAGCCCACGATGAAGGGCACCGCCATGGTGTATGCCAATGCGTTGAGAACTGAGCCGATCTTGGGCACGTTACCCGCGTCGGCGAAGAACCTGGCGATTTCGCCCGCTGGAGCCCCAGTGCCGGGGGGCGATCCCCACAAGACGAACCCGGCGACCTCAAGAACTACGAAGGCTATGCCGAAGCACGCCGCCACCCTCCTGAATCCCACCTTGTCCCCCCTTGCGGCCGATCGCGCTCTCCTAGACCTACGCTTCACAGTACCGCAGACTGCGCGCAGAAGCGCCTTGTTGGTTACTATTACAGGGCCTTGGGTACGAACGGCGGACGCTAGCCCAAACAAGTGAGCTGCCCACGGCGGAAGCCGTGTGGCGGCTCTTGCCCGTCGAAAGGACGCGCCTTGTCTGACATCTCCCCGCTTCGAGCACTCGGCTACTCCCCTCGGTGGGAGGCGCTCTTCGAACCCCACGCTGCGCAAGGTCTGACGCCTGCCCGCGTGATCCGCGGCGACCGCGGCAGCCTCCTTGTGGCGACACCCGACGGACCCGGTCGCGCGACCCCATCCTCGCGCCTCCTGCGGTCTGCCGGTGGCGCGGCGGCTCTGCCCGCTGTGGGCGACTGGGTGGCGCTGCTGGTCTCCAACGACCTCGATACCGCGAGCATCGAGGCAGTGCTCGAGCGCGCCAGCGCCATCACGCGCAGCGACGCGGGAAAGACCTCCGACATCCAGGTACTGGCAGCCAATATCGACACAGTGTTCGTGGTCCATCCCATCACCGAGCCGCCCAACCTTCGCCGCATCGAGCGCGAACTCTCGGTAGCGTGGGACTCGGGAGCCACGCCGGTGGTGGTGCTCACGAAGGCCGACCTCTCCGCCGACCCAGGCGCGGCACGCGCGGCCGTCCAGTCGGTCGCGCTCGGTGTGGACATGCTCATGACGAACGCGCTCGCCGGTGACGGCATTCAGCCCATGCTTGCCTATATCTCAGAGCATCGCACCGCGGTTCTGATCGGCCCTTCGGGCGCGGGGAAGTCCACGCTCATCAACTCCCTCCTCGGCGAGCAGCGGCAGGCGACGCGCGAGGTGCGCCTGAGCGACGGGCGCGGCATGCACACGACCGTGGCCCGGGAGCTGATCCAGATGCCCGGAGGCGGCGTGCTCATCGACACTCCGGGCCTCAGGGCGTTCGGCCTGACCGGCTCGGAGGAGGGCATCGCATCGGTCTTCCCGGAGATAGAAGAAACCGCTCGATCATGCCGTTTCCGCGACTGCACCCACCGGGACGAACCGGGTTGTGCGGTCCAGGCCGCCGTCGTATCGGGAGAGCTGGCGCCCGAGCGCCTGGCCAGCTACCAGAAACTCATGGACGAGGCACAGTTCGCCGCAGAGAAGACGGAGGCGCGCCTCCGTGAGGACAAGGACGGCAAGGCGAAGTCCGCCCACAAGGCGGCGAAACAGTGAACCGCGCTGGCTATCGGGGGTCGCGCTCCATACCAGGAGCTCCGTAGGCACGGTGCCCGGTAGTCGACGAGCCGATCGTATGCGCCCGGCCGCCCTCCTATAGAATACGGGTGTCGAGCGACATGTCGGCGGCTTGGCGCCATAGGCGGGAGGTCGGATTTGGAGAGACACGAGGAAACCTGGCAGTTGCTGAAGGACTTGCTTTCCTCGCAACGATTCGCCGTCCTTGCCACCGAGTCAGATGCCGGTCCCTACGCGAGTCTCATCGCGTTCTGGTCCCCCGGAGATCTGAGCCACGTCGGGTTCGTCACCATGCGCGCTACCCGCAAGTTCAACCACTTGGTGGCTCATCCCAGGGTTGCGCTTCTGTTCGACAATCGGTCCAACCGTGACATCGACCTACGAGAGGCGATGGCGGTCACTGCCGAGGGCACTGCCCAAGAAGTCACCAACGAGGCCGAGCGCGCCCTCACTTTGGATGCGTTCGTGGCCAAGCACCCCCAAATGGAGTCGTTCGTCGCCTCCCCCGGCTGCGCCCTGGTCCGAGTAGTCATCGACACCTACTACGTGGTCACCCATTTCCAGAGCGTGGTCGAGTTGCGTATGCCGGGCTACGAGAATACCGACCAGAGCCACTGCCGTGGGTGACGGCGCGTGGGTCGCCGATCTGTACAGTGTGAAGCCCGACGCACTGGGCCAAGCCGGAGGTAAGGCCGTGGCGCTGGCAGCCTCACAGCGGAGCGGACTGCGCGTTCCCGGGGGCCTCTGCGTCTTCACCGGAGCCTACGATCGATTCCTCGACTCGGCCGGGCTGCGGCCCGCGATCACACTCGAACTGGGGCGCAAGCGCTTCGAGGACATGCGCTGGGAAGAGGTGTGGGACGCCTCCTTGAGGATCCGGAACCTCTTCTTGCGCGCTTCCGTGGAGCCCTCGCTGGCCATGGCGCTTGAGGATGCTCTGCGCGGGCGATTCGGCGACGGGAGACCGGCGGTCGTGCGCTCGTCGGCCCCGGCCGAGGATACCGCGGCCACCTCATTCGCGGGATTGCACGAGTCCTACGTCAACGTGAAGGGCGTACCCGCTCTGCTCGAAGCCGTGCGTCAGGTCTGGGCCTCGCTGTGGACCGACAGGGCGCTCCTCTACCGCAACGAGCTTGGCCTGGATGTGTTCGCCAGCAGCATGGCCGTGGTGATCCAGGAGTTGATCGCGGGAGAGGTCTCCGGGATCGCCTTCTCGGTGAGCCCTCTCGACGACTCTCAAGCGGTGGTGGAAGCCGTTTGGGGCCTGAACGAAGGCTTGGTCGACGGCACGCTGGAACCCGATCGCTGGATCATCGAGCGCGCTACCGGAGCCCTCGTGGAGCACCACGAACCGGTCCGTCTGCAGAAGGTGACCTCCAGGATCGGCGAGACCTCGGGCTCCGGCGGGTCCTGGGGCGGCGACGGGACGCGGCTCGTCCCGCTTGACGAAGGCGAGCGGATCTCCGCTCCCCTCATGGAGGACCAACTCCGCAAGATCGTGTCGGCCGTTGTCGAGGCCGAGAGACTGTTCGGCCTACCTCAGGACATGGAGTGGACTATTGCCGGCGACGACCTGTGGATACTGCAATCGCGCCCCATCTCGACCCTGGGGACCACACTCCAGGCCCAAGCGGATGCCATCGCCCGCGAGCGGGCCGAGGCGGAAACCCTGGGAGTCCCAGGAGCCGACGCGGCGAGTGTGCGCGACGAGCGCCCATGGTATCTGAACCTGCACAAGAGCTTCGGCAGGCTGCGCGACCTGAGGTATCAGGTGGAACAGGTTGCTATCCCCCAGATGGAGCGCGAGGCCGACGCCATGGCTCTGGTCGACCTCGGCGTGCTGTCGGCGCAGGGACTGGCGACGGAGACCGCCCGTCGGCAAGGGGCGCTGGCCCACTGGGAGGAAGTGTACTATCGCGACTTCATCCCTTTGGCCCATGGCGTGCGGCTGTTCGGCCAAGTCTACAACGACCAGGTCAGGCCGGCGGACCCGTATGAGTTCGTGGATCTGCTTGCCGGGTCGGGCCTGCTCAGCGTGAGCCGCAACGCCATGCTGAGCCGGCTCGCAAAGCAGGCGGCAGAAGCCCCCGATGAGTCGACGCCCGCTCTTGACGACTACCTCGATCGCTTCGGGTCGGGACCGGGAACGCCCGAGCCGGTGCGGGCCCAGGAGCGCGGGCGCCTGTTCCGACTCCTCTCTGAGATGGCCGCGCATCCGGACGTAGCGAGCCGACGGTCTGCGCCGGGCACGGGGCCGTCTCAGGCCGAGTCGTCGGAGGACCGGGCGGTGGAATACCTGAGCCGATTCGAGGGAGAACAGAGGCTCTTTCAGGAAGAACTGCTCGACTTGGCTCGAGCGAGCTACCGACTGCGCGACGACGACAACGTACACTTGGACCGTATCCGCCGGCTGGCGCAGGCGGCCTTCGCCGAAAGCTCGAGTCGTGTAACGGGTCAGGTGCAGACAGAGCTGCTCTCACCCGGGGAGCTGAGCCCGAGCGAGGGGACTCCCTCTATCGGTCGAGCCATACGCTTTAAAGCGAGACAGTTGGTCGGACAGCCGGCCGGCCCGGGCATAGCCGTCGGCCGGGCCAGGGTCGTGATCGATAGGAACGACCTGTTCTCGTTCGAGGCCGGGGAGATCCTGGTATGCGATAGTCTCGATCCCACCATGACATTCGTGGCGCCGCTCGTCTCGGCCATCGTGGAGCGGCGCGGGGGGATGTTGGTCCATGGAGCCATCATCGCCCGCGAATACGGCCTGCCCTGCGTCACCGGGGTCCCCGACGCGACCAGCGAGATCCACACCGGCGACTACCTCACCGTCGACGGTTTCCTCGGCATCGTGGTGGTCGGAGGTGTCCCACCTGGGAGCGTGGAAGCACAAACCGGTGCGAGCACCTTCTTCCCAGCCGGTGGACACCCCTAGAAGCCGCTGTCCGTCTCCACCTCGCAGCTAAGTCTCCGTCAACGGGCTGAGGATGCTGCGTCCGCGTGTGGCCGCGTGTATCATCAGGAATCGTACGCCCCTGAACTCAGCCTATCTGCTGCGCTCCCTGGGTCGGAGTGAAAGGAGATCCTGTGGCCTCACGACCTTCGCGACGCTGGGTGCGACCCCTCATCGGACTGCTGCTGACCCTCGCGTGGCTTGCCGTTGCCGGGCTCGGTGGCCAATACTTCGGCCGGATCGATGAGGTCGCGACCAACGACCAGTCCTCGTATCTGCCGAACAGCGCCGAGTCGACCCAGGTGCAGAAGCGGTTGACCGACTTCTACGGCAGCGACACCATCCCCGCTGTCGTAGTGGCCGAGCGCGCCGGCGGTCTGACCCCCGAAGACCTGGCCTGGCTTGCGGCACAGTCCGCTCAATTGCCCGAGAAGGTCGATGCCATCCCCAGCGCCGCGTCGCCCGCCATCCCGTCCCAGGACGGGATGGCGGCGCAGATGTTCGTGCCCTTGTCCACCGATGCCGAGGTCAGAGTGGCCGTCGGCGAACTGCGCACGGCTCTCGAGGGAGCCCCCGAGGGTCTCAAGGTGTACGTCACCGGCGCGGCGGGGTTGAGCGCCGACCTGGGCAATGGGTTCGCGGGCGTTGACGGGTTGCTGCTGCTGGTCGCGGTGCTCAGCGTGCTGATAATCCTGGTGATCGTCTACCGGTCTCCGCTACTGCCGATCATGGTACTGCTCGTCTCCATGAGCGCACTATGCGCCGCCGTCATGGTGAACTTCTATCTGGCCAAGGCAGGAATCTTCAAGATCAATGCCCAGGTACAAGGGATCCTCTTGATCCTGGTCATCGGGGCGACGACGGACTATTCGCTGCTGTACGTCTCGCGCTTCCGGGAGGCGCTGCGCGACAACGAGTCGATCTGGACCGCGACCAAGGTTGCCTGGAAGGGGTCGGTAGCGGCGATCCTTGCCTCTGGCGGCACCGTCATCGCCGGGCTGCTGTGCCTGCTCCTCTCCGATCTGGCCTCGAACAAGGCGTTGGGCCCTGTCGCCGCGGTCGGCATCGTCTTCGCGGTCCTGGCCGCCCTCACGTTCCTGCCCGCGATGCTCCTGCTGGCCGGACGGGCGGCGTTCTGGCCGCGACACGTGGACTACGGTAGCCCGCACACCGAGCAGAACCCGAAGAGCATCTGGGCGCGAATAGCCGGCACGATCCGTACCCAGGCCCGACCGATGTGGGTCGCCGTGGGGATCGTTCTGGCGCTCGCCTGCATCGGTCTCCTCGGCATGAATGCGAGCGGAGTCCCGGCCAGCGACCTGCTTATAGGCGAGTCGCCGGCACGCGACGGCCAGAACGTCCTCGCTGCCCACTTTCCGGGCGGTTCAGGTCAGCCCATGCAGGTGATAGTCCCTCAGGCGAAGCTCGCCGAGGCTGCCGCCGTCGCTCTCGAGAACGCGGGGGTGAGCGGCGCGTCGGTCGTCTCCGCGGATTCGCCGAGCGGTTCCATCCCCATCCCCACCCCCACGGCGGGCCCATTCGCCCAGGCCACCCCCACCGTGGTCGACGGTGCAGTGATGCTGCAACTCACCCTCGCCGACAAGGCCGACTCTCTGGAGGCGGAACAGACGGTCACCGACCTGCGCGCCGCGCTCCAGACGATCGACTCCTCGATCGTCGTGGGCGGACCGACGGCCACCGCTCTCGACACGAACCTCACCAGCACGCGCGACCGCAACCTCATAATCCCGGTGGTTCTCATCGTGATCACCCTGATCCTGATGCTGTTGCTGCGCAGCATCGTGGCGCCACTGCTTCTGATGGTCACCACAGTGCTGAGTTTCGGCGCGGCCCTGGGCATCTCAAGCCTGATCTTCAACCATGTGCTCCATCATCCCGGCTCCGACCCCTCGGTGCCGTTGTATGCGTTCGTGTTCTTGGTCGCCCTCGGCGTCGACTACAACATCTTCCTGATGACCCGCGTACGCGAGGAATCGTTTGTGCATGGGACGAAGGAGGGCGTGCTGCGCGGACTCGTGGTCACCGGTGGCGTGATCACCTCGGCGGGTGTCGTGCTGGCCGCGACCTTCGCCGCCTTGGCCGTGATCCCGATCCTGTTTCTGGTTCAACTCGCCGTCATCGTCGCCTTCGGCGTATTGCTCGACGCGCTCGTCGTACGCGCCCTGCTCGTACCGGCGTTGGTGTACGACGTCGGCGAACGGGTCTGGTGGCCCTCGAAGCTCGCTCGGCGCGGACGACAGGCACGCGATGTCGAGAGCACCCCCGGTGACGACGGACCAGGGGGAGCGGGGGAACCGGGGTGAGGCGCAGATGGTGGCTGTGGATGCCGGATCGCCCCTGACGGTAGCTCGCCCGAGATAGACGGCGACCACGTCGTCTACTTCAGCCCCAGCACCCCCCAGCTCTTCCGGACGCGATGGAGGTGATGTCTTCCTCTACACCATCTCCACCGGTGAAACGAGACGCTTAACCAGCGACGCCGACACCAGATTCAACCACCGGCTGACCGTGAAGGGGAACATGGTGACGTGGCTCTCCGCGACCAGAGTGAGCGAGGAGGGGCCGTTCGCGGGACACACGTCGCTAGTCCTCCACGACGTCGCCAAGAACGAGACGGTCACCTTGGCCGCGGGGGAGCCGGGATCCGGCGACCCGGGCGGAGGCGGCGCAGGCGCTGGGGAACGTCCTAGGGAAGGAAGGGCGCTTGGCACCATCGACCACGTAAGCTCGCGGGCCCTCGCGTGCCCATGAAGACCCTGAAGGATCTGCTGGAGGGGGTCGGGCTCAGCAATGTGGTCACCTATTTGAACTCGGGGAACGTGGTGTTCGAGTCCGGGCTTGACGTCTTCGCTCTGACGCAAAGAGCTGCCCTGCCATCGTGTGTCGGCCATGATCGATACGGGATTCTGCCTATGAGTTGGTATGACGTCGAATGCATCAGATGTGGAGAGGCAAGGTCCGAGCGCTTGTTCCCTCTGAAGTAGGACAACCACCCAGATGGGCGCCTTGCCGTGTTGCGGGCTCAGTTCCCGGCCGCTACGATCTCCGCTCGCGAGTTCACGGGCGCTGGCACGTCTGCATCAAGGCGATCATCAGGTACCATTGCTACTATGGTCGACGTGCTGGTGCCGGCGTTCTGGCTGTGGGAGAGAGCCTGTGTTTAGAGATCTTCGCAGCTTCCTGGATCTGCTCGAGCGGGAGGGTCAACTAGTCCACTGCTACGACGAGCTGTCGCCAGAGCCGGAGGTGCGGGCCCTCATGCGGGGGGCGGCCGACATGGGGCCCACCGGTCCAGCCGTCATGCTCCACAACATCCGGGGCTACCGAGGGAAGCGGCTGGTCGTGAACGTGCATGGCTCTTGGGCCAACCACGCTCTGATGCTCGGGATGCCGAAGACGACTGGACTCAAGGAACAGTTCTACGAGATCGACCGGCGTTGGGACGCATACCCCGGCGAACTAACATGGGTGGATAATCCAGCGTGCCGGCAGGTCGTACTCGAACGAGGCTTCAATCTGCTGGAGTTGCTGCCGCTCTGCAAGATCAATGAGCACGATGGGGGCTTCTATCTCTCCAAGGCGTCGGTGGTCTCCAACGATCCGGACCGTCCCGGCGACCTCGACACCGAGAACGTGGGCATCTACCGGTTGCAGGTACTGAGCGGGGATACCCTGGCCATGCAGGGCCTCCCGTTCCACGATATCGCCGCTCACATCCGCAAGGCCGAGATACAGGGTCAGCCTCTGCCGGTCGCGGTCTGTCTGGGGGTGGATCCGATGCTCAGCCTCGTGGCGAGCACCCCACTTCAGTACGACCAATCGGAGTACAAGTACAGCGCGGCGCTGAGCGGCGCGCCTCTCGAACTCTGTAAGACCTCCGACGGCAACCTCGACGTGCCGGCTGGGGCGGAGTTTGTGCTGGAGGGCGAAGTGGTGCCCCGCGTCCGCGTGCCGGAGGGTCCGTTCGGAGAGTTCACCGGGGGGTATTCAGGCGCTCGGCGTCAGGTGATGATCAGGGTGAAGCGGGTGACCCACCGGACTGATCCGATTCTGGAGAACCTGTACATCGGCCGGTCGTGGAACGAATGCGACACGCTGCTCGGTCTTCCCACCTGCATTCCCATCTACAGGCAGATCAAAGAGACGATGCCCGAGGTGAAGGCGGTCAACGCCCTCTACCAGCATGGGCTGACGGCTATCATTGCCACCGAAAGCCGGTTCGGCGGATACGCGAAGTCGGTGGCCTTCCGGGCGGCCTCCACTCCTCACGGCATCGCCAACATCAAGAACATCATCCTGGTCGACGGCGACGTCGATCCATTCGACCTGAACCAGGTCATGTGGGCCATGTCGACGCGCATCCGAGGACCGCAGGACGTGATCGTCATCCCCGGCACCCCTGGTCATCCACTGGACCCAGGCTCTATGCCGGCCGGTATGAGCTGCAAGGTGCTCATCGACTGCACCACCCCGGTGCCTCCGGAACCCACGATGCGAGACGTAAGAATGGTGGGCGCCATCGAAGGGGCGGCCTACTTCCAGGGACTCTTGTCAGACCTGCAGTCGGATCTACAACGCAAGAACGGCGGAGTCGACTAATGAAGTGCGTACGGTGTATCGATGGCGATGTCGAAGTCGTGGCCAGAGCTCCCGACGGTAGTGGAGCATGGGAGATCTTCCGCTGCACCCGCTGTAACTACGGCTGGAGAAGCAGCGAGCCGGAGAGCATCACCGACCCGGCCAAACGTGACCCGTTCTTCCAGCTGGAGAATACGGACCTCTCCACTCTGGTGAGCCCGTTGCCCCTGCCCTGACCTGAGCCGGACGGCCGCGGCGCAAGAGCTCGGCCCAGATACGACCGTTCATGGCAGGGCTGTTCGGATCGGGGTCAAGCATCCGTCATTTGGTCTCCTGGATCCAACAGGCGCTGGAGGAGTCGGTCAAGTCGGCCCGTGTTCCGGAGACAGTCTTTGGCAGCGCCTTCTGGGAATCCATCACAAGGTGG
>CAWFJE010000011.1:0-396619 GCA_963816155.1 uncultured Actinomycetes bacterium
GGCACAATAGCCACACTGAGGGTGTACTGCTCGTTCAATATGCGGATGTAGTCCCCGTTATATCTGACTCCTGGGCCGCCTTTGTTCTCCACGGCTCCGGCGCTGAGCACGCAACCACTGATGTCATGGGTGCCGCGCAGCAGCGCGTCGCCGACCACGATCACTACCCCGTAGAACTGAGAAGTGCCACGCCAGTCGATCGCGATACCGGAGTTCTTGGTGTCCACAACCAGGATCACGGGCCTCTCCGGACTGCCCATGGGGGTGTTTCCCGCGATAGTAATGGGGTCTTCGCTGCTCTCCAGATAGACGACGCTGCCGGGACCGGTATCGGGGTCACAGAGAAAGGCGCTCGCTGCCGCCGACGCGCCGTTGGTGTCGTCGAAGAACGAGCTGGGTTTCGTGTTCTGGGCCATCCGCTTGAGGATGTTGATCAGAGCATCCGGGACGTAGTCGGGGAAGGGGTTCTCCGGCACGGTGACCACACTGATGTTCGCGCCGGGGGAGATATCTTTGTTGAACGCGCCTTTGCCGGTGTAGACAGCGAGCGCGCCTCCCTCCGGTATCGAGCCATGGTACGCGGGGTCGACACTCACGTCCAGGCCCTGGCCGTTGCCACCGGCGGTGTTGGCCACTAGCGCGACATCGGGGATCTCGACCGGCATCTTGAGGCGCTCGGCAAGCACCAGGATTCTGTGCCGGTCGTTGTCGACGTTGCCCTGGCTGTCGATCCACATCTTGTCGTCGCCATTGGAGTCGTACGTCACCCGCTTGCTCGGGTCTGAGGTCGGGTTGTCCGGAGTGTTGTCATAGGTCACGGCCTCTATGAAATCGCCACGGCTGGGATCAGGGAACTGGGTGGTGTCGTCGTAGAAGTCGCGAAACTCTGTCGGAGCCACGGTGACCGATTCCCCGGAAGCGCGTGGCCAAGCCACTCTGAGATCGACCAGAGCAGCGTCAACGCCTGCTTCGGCCACGTTGAAGGCCTTCACATCCTTGCGTTCTAGCTCAGTGCCGCTGTTGGAGGACCTGACCAACACGAACAGCGCGGTACCGATGATCAGGAATACTAGCGTGAACATCATCACGATGATGATGACCGAACCTTCCTGGTTCCTGGAACTGCCTGATGCATCTCTCGTTCTCACAGGGATCACCTGACCGCTTACTGTCTGAGGTTTCTTGGCTGTACTACCGAACTGAGCACGTTCACGGCTGGGCTATTGTTCGGGTCCACGTCGACGCGGAGGTTGATGACCACCTGTCGTATCCGCGTGGGATCGGTGGTCGGCTGGCCCAGGGCATTCAAGTATGTGAACAGTGGGTGCTCCGTGTTGTCGTTAGCAACATGGGAACTCACGAGGCGAACGGGGATAGCTCCGGCGAAGGAGCAGGTGGCATCATCCCCCTGTTCTCTAACCAGCACGTATTGGGTGCCACTCGGACTTGTGAGCGGATCCGGTACGACCCTGAACCGCACCAGCTGGAGACCATGGCTCCCGTCGCGGTCGGTATCAGTCCACAGAGTGATGGAGAAGGGACCGGCCTCCGGGATCACGGCGTCGTAGGCCGCAACCGTCACCGTGGACGGCTGTCTCGCTGTTCGGATGAACTCGACCATCTCTGCCATGGCTGCGCGACTCTCTGTCTGTACGGACACGTCCTCTTCCGTGAAGGCATAGGTGCGCGAGAGCCCCGACCAGACTCCGTAGATCGCGCCCATGACGACAAGTAGGAGCGACATTGTGACGAGCAATTCCACCAGCGAATACCCCGCCTCTCGGCCGGCCGGTCGACCGGCCGGCCACTTCGGGCCAGGTGCTGCACGAGTTATCAGCCGATGTCGGGATGGAGTCAACATGGATATGCTCCTACGGGATGCTGAACGAGGTCGGTGCGCCGTTGACAGAGAAGTCACCCAACTGAGCGCCGGTGGGCAGATTGAGGTGAATCGTGTAGTGCCCATTGGGCAAGTTCAGTGTGACGGTCGTCTTCTTGTCGATGCTTCCAGTGAATCTCACGACGCTTCCTTCGTCTAGCACCACGATGGATCGAGCGACCTTGTTCTTGGTGGTGAGGGTCACCGTGTAATTGACCGGTATGGGCGCGGAGGCGGTAGCAACCGTCAGGGCCACATTGCTCCCCGAGTCCACCAGAGTCCCTGCGGCGGGGTTCTGGGCAAGCACAGTCCCCGGGGCGGGGGTGGCCACAACTTGCTCTGTCACGGACCACCCCAGTTCCGCCGCGGTCAGTGCGATCTTCGCGGGGTCCAGCAGCAGGCCGGTCACGGCCGGTACTGCCACCTTCAGAGTGGGCGCCGTCGCGGGAAGAGTGACGATGTTGCTCATGGCCGCCGATGCTGCTCCAGACCGCTCGCCTGTATCGACCCCATAGATTCGGTACTGGTAGTAGCGAGGGGCTTCCGGCAGGGGGCGGCCGCACGGGGGGATGTCCTGGAGAGGATCTCCGAGCGGGTCGAGGGCTCCCTTGTCCGTGAAAGTGGCGGCGGTGGGAGACAGCGTGTTCGTGGGCACGCCCGCATGTGCCGGAGCCACGGTCACCGGTGTCCAGGCGCCTATCGGGGTGCCGGCGGCGTTTACCTCCATCCTCTCCAGCACGTATCGCGCTCTGTCTCGCTCGGTCCCGGGAAGCCAGGTCAGCGAGACCGTGGTTTCAGAGGTGGCCGTGGCGGTGAAGTTGGTGGGCGGGTCCGGCGGGCCTTTCTCCACGCGCACTCGAAGAATCCAAGTGTTGCCGGGTTCCTTGAAAGCATTCAGCATGGAGACCATGAGGTCCCAGTACCCGTCGGGTATGGGTATGGTACGTGCGTCGAGGCTGTACTGGAACCAGATGTCGTTCACCGCGGCCGGTGATCCACCCACACTCGCGTGCAACGCGGTCTTGTCGACGTCCATCACAGCCACCTTGCCTCCCGCGTCGTCTCGGAATGCGGAGGTCAGAGAGATATTGTTCGGCGACGGCAGCGGCAACGAGAGGGTGTTGTAGGCCATGAACCAGTCGGATTGAGCGATGTGGTACTTGACCGTGGTGAGGCGACCGTCGGTGGCCAGCAAGGGGAACGGTGTTCCTCCAGGAGCGAGATTATCCGGACTGGTGTTGTCGACCTCCAGCCAGGAGCCTCGCGGGCCCAGGTACTGCTGGGCGACCATGGTCTTCACCACGGCCGGAGAGGCGACAGGCGGAGCGTCCCACGTGACCGTGACTTGAACGCTCTTGACGGCTTGATCGGGCATCGCCTCGTCTGCGACGTCGTAGTCGATCGAGAAAGTCATATTGCGCTCCGGCACCACGACCTCAGTGCCAAAAAGGGCCTCGAGGGTTCTGGGGTTGCCCGGGTCGGTGTCTTCGGTGAGTATCTCTCGATAGTCGAGCTGGCGGATCTGCTCGATCTTCTCACGTGCGATGTTGGTGGCCATGCTCTTGAAACGGGCGCTGGAAGACTGATTGAGACCTTGTAGGAAGAAGGGGAGGAAGCCGGCCATCACCACAAGCAGCAGCAGCGTACCGACCATGAGCTCTATGAGGCCGAAGCCGGCCTCGGCGCTGGTTGGACTTCTCCGGCTGATTCTCATCTGCTCTCTCCCAGAAAGACGTGGACTCGGAGACAGTCAAGACGCGGCATCTCGACCACCGCTTCGTCCTGCCTCTTGATTCGGACGTTCCGCAGTCGTGATTACCGCTTCTTCTACGCTCCTGTGACTAAGTATCGGCGAAGCGAGTACTCGTCTTTAGCAGGCCGCCGCGCCGCAGTCCATATAGACGGCGGCAGCCGAACTTCGTGTCGGACGCCGTGAACTTGTGCCGGATCGACGTCGGGAACGCCCCCAGTCACATATGTGTGCGAGGACGATGGTCGATAGGTGCGACGGCGGTGGCGGCAAGATGCGCCGAACGTCGCACGGTTACGGCTAAAGTCCTGCGCCAGAGTGCCGATACAGGGACCACGCATCACTGATGGATGCGCTAGATCGCGAGTTGTTCGCGGTCTGCAGACAAAAAGGTCCGCGAACAGGAGGAGGAGCACAATGCTCAGTCGTATGCGCAAAAGGATGAAGGGTGAAAAGGGTTTCACTCTCATCGAACTGTTGGTGGTGATCATCATCATCGCCATCCTGGCGGCTATCGCCATCCCGACCTTCCTGGGGCAGCGGCAGAAAGCTCAGGACGCAGCTGCTAAGTCACTGGTCCGGAATGCCATGACCGCCGCTGAATCCGCCTACGTCGATATCCGAAGCTTCGATCCCCTTGCCGATCCGGCGATTGATGCGGCCGTGCTCGGGGCGATCGAACCTTCGATTGTCTGGGATGGTGGGCAAGACGCACAGCTGAATGAAGTTGCGTATGCCGGTGTGTCGGAGAACGAGTACACGATCGAAAGCACGTCCCAATCCGAGAAGATATTCAGCGTCGAGGTGGACAAAGGTGCTGGTGGGGGTACGACGTTCTTCGTGGACGATGGTGGTACGGTGACGGAAGGCTGGTAGAAGTTTCTCCCTCGGTCGCGAGCATGGCCGGGGCTCCGCGTGGCAAAGCGGCGCCTAGGTCAAGCTGGCGGTCGAACGGAGCGACGGGGCAGCGGCTCGCAAGGAGTCGCTGCCCCTACTCGATATAGATTGACGATGCAGGGCTGAACTTCGAGTGGGTCCTGTGCTACTGCGAGGTGCCGAGCACAAGGAGGCGACGGGCATGCGGAGGACCATTGGGAAGTTGACCAGGGGAGAGGGGGGCTTCACTCTCATTGAACTCCTGGTTGTGATAATTATCATTGCAATCTTAGCCAGTATTGCCATCCCCACCTTCTTGGGCCAGCGAGAGAAAGCCCAAGATACCGCGGCATACACGCTGGTCCGCAACGCTCTTACGGCCATGCAGACCGCCTTCGTTGACACCGGCGGATATACGGGGATCGATGCGGCAGTGCTCGAAGCCCTGGAAACGACTTGGGTCTGGGTAGACAACGGTGAGGGTTTGGTGAGCACGAGTCCCCCGGGCATCACTCCCGGTTCCGGGGTTGTGGCTAGGGCCGAGGAGAATGAGATCGCTTTCAACATTAACTCCGATACAGTGGTCGACCTGGCCAGCAGGAGTGCGAGTGGCAACTGGTTCGGAATCCAGGTCGACACAGTTAATCTCACGGAAACGGGGTATGTGAAAGTCAAGCTGATCGATGGGAGTGCCGAGATCGGCTGGTAATCCGGCGGCCATCCAGTAGCCAGGCCGCGTTGTTCCGGGGACGCCGCCAGTAGCTTTGGCTCCAAGCTCACCCGGCTACGTCACTCAAGATCGTGAGTTCGCCGCAGAGCCGCGACATCGCTCGCGAGAACCTGATCGCGCGGGAGTCTGCGCGGCGCGCGTGCCGTTTCGATCTGACCCAAGCGGTCGCCCAGCATCTGCACGGCAATCACCCCCCCTCACTCGCCCGAGCGTCGGGACACCCAGTGATGAGAGAGCAGTGCGGAGACGACCCTCCGCAGGATCTTGAGGGCGATGCCTGCGCGCCAAACTAGGACCAAAGTAGGTGGCCCACCGGGGAGCGCATCTTTCAGACTCTAGCGCATGGACCGGTATCTCCTCATCCGATCGAAGCGCGGTCACACACTTATTGAACTGGTGGTGGTCGTAGCCCTGCTGGGGGCGTGCACGGTTGTCGGCGTGGTCTCGGTGGCGTCCGGTGTGGGGGCCCAGGAGGCCAGAGGCGCGGCCCAGAGCTGGCAGGCAGCCGCGGCTTGGGCCCAAGCTGGTGTTCTCTGGCACGGCGGGTCGGTTGCTCTCCACTACGAAGAGGGCACGCTCGCAACGGAGCACGACTTCTCACTATGCGGGGGAAGCCTCGGCTCCTCAGCGCCGGCTGCGACGGCGAGTGCGAACGTAGCCCGCTGGATCGACGGAGAAGGGGTGGCGGTGAGCTTCTCGGGCTCGCTGGCCTCGCCCGACGGCGGCGGCTCGATCTACTTCGATGCCCTCAGGATTCGCAATCGCGTGGTTGTGCGTCCGGAAAGTGGGCTCACGGTCCGCAGCTTCATGGTGGTTGAGCCATGAGCGGCCTCAGGTGGGAAGTGCGACGTCAGCGGCCCCTTTGGCGGTCTTCTCCGGGATGGATCCTCCTTGAAGTCATGGTGGCCGTGGTGGTAGCGGGCATCCTGCTGGGCCCGCTCGCCGGGGCAATGATGTCCGCCTCCACTCAGGCGGCCCGCGTCCGTGCGCAGGCCAGCGGTCTGTCCGAGCGATCTCTTGACGCTGCGGCCATGGATGCCTGGGTCTGGGGAGGGCTCGTCGTATCCGCGAAGTGGCGTCCAGGTCCGGCCCTGGAAGTTGACACGCGACTTCCAGAAGGAGCTGCGGACGATGCCAGCGTGGGACTCTGGGTCGACGGGTGGTTCCACGGAGAGTGGCCGACAAATCCCCTTGGCTCGGCAGTGATCGAGACCGCGACATGGTCCGACTGCCAAGGCCGAGAGGCGGTACTCAGAGTGCGGACAACCGAGGCTGCGTGGGGACCGCCTTGGAGGTCGCTCGTGCCCGGCTTCGACGGCCTGGTTGCGATTGGGCCGGCGCCGAGCGCGGGTAGTCCCGGCTCCGGCGAAGCGGTGATTCATCCCCCCAACGCCGGCAGTCCGAGGCTCGACCTCTCTTGGACGGCAGGGCCGCCCCCGGAATCCTTGTTGCCTTGCGTGTTCGAGGCCGTCGCCATCGGCCCGGTGGGCGCAGCCCTCGACGAGTCGGCTCAGTCCTGGATGATGGAGGCCGGTCGTGCCCTGGATGTGTATTTCTAAGCGGCCGCTGACTCACGTGGAGTCCGGGTTCGGAGTCATAGAACTCGTGCTGGGCCTGTCTTTGGCCCTTTGTTTGGCTGTGGCGGTGGGGCCGCTCGTGACCTCGCTGCAAAAGGAGGGGGTGGAGCAGGCCGACCGGTCGGTGCAGGCTCTGCAGGCCAGGGTGGCGCTCGCCCGTTTCGAGCGAGACATGCGTCTGGCAGGCGGGAGCGGGTGCCCGTTTCCCAGCAGTGGTGCCCTGCTCGAGGCCGGAGCCTCTCGCGTGGTCCTCCTCGTGCCACGGCAACTCGGTTCGGCTCCCATCATTGTGGAATGGGAGATCACGGGCTCCAAACTCATGCGTCGTTGGGGGGCATGTCCGTCCACCCGACCGGCAGTCTATGCGACGTCGCTGTTTGTAGACAGCAAGACCATGCTCGAGGGGGTCCACCCAGGCAGCCACCTCTCCTATCTGGTCGGGCAACGCGCTGTCGTTCCCCCGCTGGGACGTTCCCAACTGGCCGCGGTCGACAAGGTTGTGCTCGAACTCCTGGTAGCGCCGCTCGGCCTCGAGCACCCTGCGCCCATCACCACCGCAGGAAGGGTCGGGCGGTGAGTGTTCCTTGGGCGAAGCGGTGCGCCACAATCCGGCGACGGTTCAACATTCCTCTCCGAGGCGATCGCGGCTCCGTGCTGCTGTTGATGGTGCTTGTCTGTCTGGTCGTGGCCGCCGTGCTTCAGGGGCTCAGCACCGTTATCCTGGTAGCTGAGCGGGCCATCGATGACGAGTCGGTGGGGCGCACGAGACTGAGTGAGAAGGACTCGGCCTTGGCTGCCATAGGGCAGACCCTTGTGAAGAGGTGGGAACCGATACCGCCCGTCTGGTCGGGTGCCGGAGAAGACGCCGGGGGAGTCGCCACTGAGAGGCGCGCCGAAGAGGTCCCGGGAAGTGAAGGTTGGCTCATGCGGGCAACTGTCCGCCATGAGCCAGCGCTGTCTCGATGGGTTGTCTCGGCGTCCGCGGAGCGGGGCCGGGACGGACTCGACCTTCCCCTGGCCGCCGTCGTGGGCGGCACCATGACCGCGGCGCCTTATCGAGAGTCGCCCTGGGTCGACTCCGGCGGCAGGCAGCGGGAATCGAAGACACCGAGCCTGCAGTCTCGGCGGCCCCCTGCTACCTCTCCGACCCTCCGGTCGAGCCGGTGCTCGGTCCCGCGTGCGCGGTCGTGTCACTCGACACCCCGTGGCGGCTCGACCCGGGCTGGCTGGCCTTGATGTCGGCCGGGTCGTCCCACGTGGCTTTCGGTGACGGCGTGTTTTGTCTGGGTGACGGAACGTCGGGATTGCCGGGGGGCAGTGTGTCTCTGCCCGCGGACTGCCGAGGCGCAGGGCCGGACTCGCCGGTGCTCGTGGTCGTCACGGGCGGCGCCGACCTCGACGCCCGTGACCGCGGCGACCTCTTCGGGGTGCTCGTGGTGGACGAGGGTTCCGTGCGACTCGACGGCACCGTCCTGCACGGAGCCGTCTTCGCGACCGGAGATGTCGCGCTCGGGCAGACGGGACAGATTCTGTACTCGCCGCAGGTCTTGCGCTGGGCTACCGATCGCTCCCTCCGTCGGGTGAGGCTGGTGCCGGGCACGCGCTGGGAGGTAGTCGAGTAGCTCCGCGACGGTATACTGGACGCATGGCGAAGAGTAAGGGAGAAATCGACCGCGAATACACTTCGTGGCGCAGCCTGCGGCAGCGGCTGCGCCTGGAGTGTCGCGAATGCGAGATCATCTGTGAAAGGGTGGTCTCTCCTTGGCATTGTCTCAAGAGCGCGTGCCCGTACGTGTATGCGTACGAGGATACCGACACCTCCTACTTCGGCTGCCTGCACAAGATCTTCAGCCCGGAACTCGACTTGGCCGCGTTCGGCCCGGTCGACGACAAGCGGGGTAGGGGCGTCGATCCCTATGGCAGCCTCCGGGTGAGTCGGTCGCCGCGAGCCGAGTGTTCCGTGCGGGTCGAGCAGGCATATGTGGCTCTGTCCACTCCCGGGTCGTGCTGCAACCCGACGTTTTTCCATTATCCCCACGGATCGAACGAGGCCATCCGTCTCACCGCGAACCCCAGGTCGGACCCCGTCGAGGGTCCTCAGAGCTAGCCCGAGTCACCGTTGGATCTTCAACTGGTGTTTCTGGGAACCGCGGGAGCGACGCCCACCGTGGATAGAGGGTCGAGCGCCACTCTCCTCATAAGGGGAGGGGAGAGGATTCTCGTCGACTGCGGTGAGGGCACCCAGCGTCAACTGATGAGGTCGGCAGGACTGGCCCGCATCGGCATGATCCTCATCACCCATCTCCACGGCGATCACTACCTGGGGCTTCCCGGACTTCTCAAGACGTGGAGCCTACTGGGTCGCACTGAACCCCTGCTGCTCTACGGACCCTCCGGCTTGTATGAGTTGCTTCGCGACATGGAGCGTCTGGTTGGAAGACCGCGCTTTCCGTTGCTGGTGGAGGAAGCCGCCCCTGGGATGGTCCTCGAGGGCGTCGACTACTGGCTGAAGGCGGCTCCGGTCGATCACGGTCTTCCGGGTCTGGCTTGGTGCCTGGAGGAGAAGCTTCGTCCCGGACTCTTCCACCCCGAAAGGGCCGTCGCCCTGGGCGTCGTTCCCGGGCCCGATTTCGGCCGGCTGCAGAAGGGAGAGAGCGTGACGGTGGCCGGGGGGCGCGAGGTCCGCCCCGACGAGGTGATGGAAGTGTCTCGCCCGGGACGCAAGGTGGTGATCAGCGGAGACACCCGACCCACGGATGCGGTGACCGAATTGGCCGCCGGCGCTTCCGTGCTGGTGCACGAATCGACCTTTGCCTGGGAGGAACGGGAACGCGCTCTGGAGACGCGTCATTCGACGGCTCGTGAAGCAGCCGAGGTGGCTGTTGCTGCCGGGGTGGACGTTCTCGTCCTTACCCATCTCAGCTCGCGTCACTCCTGGCGAGAGTTGCGGAGCGAGGCGAGAGCCGTCTTCCCCCGCACGATCGTCCCGCGTGACTTCGATGTCTTGGTGGTGCCGTACGGCGAAAAGGGAGTGGCGCACCTGACCGGCTGAACCGGTATAATCCCCCTTCGTCGGCGCCCCGGGTGATGCGAGATCATCTTTGCCCAGGCGCTTCTTTGCCCACGTAGCTCAGGGGATAGAGCACTGGCCTCCGGAGCCAGGTGTCGCAGGTTCGAATCCTGCCGTGGGTACTTCCAGCCCCAGAGCCTCCTCCACCCGTTCGTAGGAGATTCTCTGCGCGGGCAGAAGGTGCCAACCGAATACCGCGCGGGCCGCATCGACGTACGTCGCCTTGATATCGGCCATGGCGTAAGGACGGCCGGTGAGGACCGAGATGCTTGTCTGACCCAGGCCGGGGTCTCCGCACGACACGATGAGCTCGAACAGATCCAGGTCGACGTCCACGTTGAGCGAGGTACCATGACTCGCTACCCACCTTCGGCAGCGTAGGCCGACGGAAGCTATCTTGTCGACGCCCACGTAGAGCCCCGGAGCCCCTTTGCGCCTGGCGGCGGTGATGCCGAGGCCCTGGAGAAGCAGCACCAGCACTTCCTCGAGGGCGTTGACGTACGCGGAGAGGTCCCGACCCGGGATGGGGACGATGGGATAGCTCACCAACTGCCCGGGGGCGTGGAGGGTGGCCTGACCGCCGCGTTCCGACCTCACGATCTCCACGGTCCTGCCTGCATCCGGCGACGCCATGGGGATGGTCGGGACGGGGATGGTCGGGATGGTCCCATCCCAGCGCACCTCGCCTCCAATGGCCCTCAGATCGTGGGGGCCGGCCCGCGTTCCCAGCGTGATCACCGGCTCATGCTCGAGGAGCAGCAGCACGCCCCCTATCTTGCCATCCGCGACAGCCTCGCGCAGGCGCTGCTGGAGTGACTGCACGGGCCGGTACGGCGCGATGCCGAGGTCGAACACCGGAAGTGGGGCGGATGTGTCCGCGCCGGTCCTGTCTGTGTGCGCGAGTGTCGTCACGGGTTCGTTATGCGTTCGTCATGGGTATGTGCGCCCATCGTCGGAGTCTTGCCCTCCGCCCAGACCTTGAGTGCAGCCGAGTTCTTGTGAGAGACTCGAAGTCGCGACCGAAGCGGGTCGCGAGGAACGATACAGTATCCGGGATCCGGGAGGATCAGGTGGCAAAGAAGAAGTACGACCCGCTATGGGAGATCGTCGACGAGAAAGTCCCCCTGCAGGGCACCGAGCCCGACGTCGACGCCGTCTGCCCCTGGTGCCGGGTGACCGTGCGCCTGGGGAGTGGAGCCGCTCCGGGAAACACCTACGCATGCGGTCTGTGCGGGGGAGTGTCGGAGGTGGTCGCCGGGACGGACGGACCGGCTCTCCGGGGGGTCGAATAGGCCGGGTGTCGCTCTCCCGGTCCTAGTAGCGGACCATGGGCCGGCCGAGATCGTCCACCACACTGCCCAGCTTGGTCGCCAGTTCGGCTGGAGCCGACACGGTGGTGGGGTCTCCGTCGGAGACGTACCGCAACTCAGGATGGTCCTTGAAGGCCTGGATGGCGTCGGTGACGAAGCTCGCGCTGCCTCTGATCCTCGGGATGTGCAGGGCATCGAACTCGGCGGAGAAAGGTGACGGGCAGGGAAGGCTGCCAAGCGCCAAGGCCGACGTGTAGGCGTAGTCGACTCCGTCGTAGGACCCGGAAAGGACGCCGATGTCGGCGGGGTACTCACCGAAGGGGATGGAGATGCTGCTGACGGAGTACCCTCCGCCGATGAGATCCTCGAGCGTGGCTTGGGAGTCGGCCAACTGCTTGGAAGCCTCGTCCGCGCCGGCCTCCTTTAGGTTGAGGTGGGTGACGGTATGGCTGCCCACCTCGTAGCCCCAGTTGATGAGGTTGCGCAGCTTCTCCTGCTGGCTATCCGGCTGTCCGAAGACCTCGCGCTCCTTGGGGACCACATCCAGTAGACAGTAGAAAGAGGCGCGTGGCGCCCAGTCGCCCTCCGTGACTGCTTCCTGGAGGATACCTACGGCCGAATCCGGGTCGATACTGCCGTCGTCGAGGATGCGGTACTGGCCGGGGCTGGAGTCGTCGAAGGTGAGGACTACCGGCGACTTACCGGCAGGGATGTCGATGTTGCCGGACGCCAGATCGCGCACGTTGACGGGGTAGAAGCCTTCGGACTTGAGGAGGGCGATGTCGCTACGGAAGTTCTCGGGAGTGCGCGTCCACTCCGTCTCCTTCGAATCGATGAGGTGGTACATCAGCACCAGCACTTGACCCATCTCGTTGGCGCCGATAGCCCGCGCCCGTTCAGCCGTCATGGGTTCAGCAGCGCCGGGGTCGGCTTCGGAATCGGGGTTCGAGGCGGCTACCATGGCGTCCTCGGGATCGGATGCCGCCCGAGGGGTACTCTGCCCGGCCGGTCCGCCGAACGCCAGCCCACTCAGCAGCCCGACGAAAGCGCCGACCACAAAACAGATCAGAAAGAACCTGAAGATCTTCTTACTCTTCTTACGCCTCATGACACGCGCATTGTAACAGATGCCTGCTAAAATGCCCCCAAGAGTATGTCGACACAGTATCCCAACACCCGTCCTCGTCCTTCTCGGGCGGCTGCCCGGCGCAAAGCCGCCAATCGGCGGGCGGGACTCATCATGGTCAGCGGCGTCACGGCTTTCGTGCTCGGCTTCCTGCTTCTATGGTGGACCGGCAGCTGGCTCATGGGGGGCGGAGGCTTCCCCGGTGGTGGCGATGATCAGGTTGCGGCTGCCCCGGTGGCACTCCAGGTCAAAGGCGACTACGAGATCGAGCCGCTGGTGGATCTGCGCCAATTGCGCGACCTTTCCTACGTGCCTGTCAAGGGCATCTATATGACCAGCTACGCGGCTTCCTCCTCTGAATTCCTGAACAATATGATCGGCCTCGCCGATCGTACCGAGATCAACGCGTTTGTCATCGACGTGAAGGACGACTTGGGCACGGTGGTCTACGATGCCGACGTCGATCTGGCCAAGCAGGAAGGTCTCATCGAGAAGCGCATCAAGGACATCGACGCTCTCATCGCCAAACTGCGGGAGCACAACATCACGCCTATCGCGCGGGTCGTGTGTTTCAAGGACGACACTCTGGCCAACAAGCGTCCCGATCTGGCCGTCATGCATGAGGACGGGGAGATCTGGCAGGACTTCAAGGAACTCAGCTTCACCAATCCCTACAACCATGAGGTCTGGGAATACTTGGTGCAGGTGGCGGAGGATGCGGCCCGGCACGGCTTCCGCGAGATCCAGTTCGACTACGTACGTTTCCCCAGTGACGGCAAGATATCGGAGGCCGTCTATCCCGGTCAGAACTCCAGCAAAGAGGATGCCATCGCAGCCTTCCTCGCCTATGCCCGTCCCCGGCTGGAGAAATTGGGCGTGTGGGTCTCCGCCGACGTCTTCGGCATCACCGTCAACCCCAACGCCGCGAAGGATTCGGCCACGATCGGCCAGAACGTGGAGAAGATCAGCGAGAACGTGGACATCGTCTGCCCCATGGTCTATCCCTCGCACTACCAGGCGGGGTACTACGGCCTCGACAATCCCAACGCCAGTCCCTATGAGACCATCACGGCCGCCATGGAGGACACGAAGGACCGTTTGGAGGGCACGGGCGCGATGGGAAGGCCTTGGCTGCAGGATTTCTCCATGCGAGGGGTCAACTACGGTGTGGCCGAGGTGAAGGCGCAGATCAAGGCGTCTGAGGAGCAGGGCTTCGGTGAGTGGATCTTGTGGGACCCGTCGCTGAAGTATGTGGAAGGTGCTCTGCGCCCTCAGGAGGGCTGAGTCTCTCTCTTTCTTTGTTGGCGGTTGACTGGCGGCGAGGCGATGCCGGCGGCCGCTTTTCGGCGTCGGCCACCCGCCGCCCCCAGGCTATGCACCTGCTAGAATGAGCCCTCCTGGTCCGTTCTGCCCGTCGGCGTGGTCCCCTGGGGGTTCGCATGAGCATCCGACAACTGTCGGTATTCCTCGAGAACAAACGCGGTCACCTCGCGGCCGCCCTGGGCACATTGGCCGATGGAGAGGTGAACGTCCTCTCCTTCACGATCGCCGACACGATGGACTACGGCATTCTGCGCTTGGTGGTCGACCAACTGGACCGGGCCAAAGAACTGCTGACAGCGGCGGACTACTCGGTGGTGGAGCATCCGGTGGTCTGGGCCCAGATGCCGGACAAGCCGGGGGTCTTGGCCCGAATAGCGGAGATGGTGACCGATTCCGGTCTGGACATCGAGTACATCTATCTGGGCGGCCGTGATTCGCTTCTCCTCAAGACAGAGGAGCACGAGCGTCTGGAGGCCTTGCTCAGAGAGGCAGGCTTCGAGGTGTTCGGCCCAGAGGACATCCAACCGAATACATCAGAGCCGGAGAGGCCCGAATAGGCGCGTATGGGATCGGTATGTAGCGACGACAGTCTGGTGCAGGTGAGTGCCGGGGGGACACCCACCTGCTCTTCCTTCGGCGAAGCGTTTGTGACGGCGGTCGTCGGCCTGTGAGTTTCGACCAGTTCCTCCAGTACATCTTCAGTGGGATCACCAGCGGGAGCATCTACGCGCTGACGGCCCTGGGCTTCACGCTCATCTTCAACGCGACCCGGATCATCAACTTCGCGCAGGGCCAGCTGGTCATGCTCGGCGGCATGATGGCCATCACCTTCCATGAGGTCGGCCTGCCCATGTGGGTATGCTTCCTCGGCGCCATCGGCGTGGTCACCCTCATCAGCATGGGCCTGGAACAGGTGGCCATCCGCCCTCTGCTCGGCAAGAGCGTGCTCGCGCCCATCATAGCCACGGTCGGCGCCAGTTTCGTCTTCGAGACGGCCGCTATGCTCATCTGGGGCAGAGACGCGCGGGCGCTTCCGCCCTTCACGGGCGACACGCCCATCGCGATCGGCGGTGCGACTCTCGCTCCGCAGACGCTCTGGGTTCTGGGCCTGACCCTCGTCATCGTGACCGCGCTTCAGATCTTCTACCGGAGGAGCCTGTACGGCAAGGCGGTGCGGGCCTGCGCCGTCAACCCGGAGGCCGCCCGCCTGCAGGGGATCTCCTATCAGAGGGTGGTGCTGTTCAGCTTCGCCCTCAGCGGGGCCATTTCGGCGGCGGCCGGCGTGATGATCACTCCCATCAGCTTCATGAGCTACTCTTCGGGGTCGCTCCTGGGGCTGAAAGGTTTCGCGGCCGCGGCTCTCGGCGGCATGGGCAATCCCATCGGTGCCGTTGTGGGCGGATTCATGCTGGGCCTCCTCGAAGCCCTTGGTGTGGGCGTGGTCTCCGCCGGCTACAAGGACGCCATAGCCTTCGTCGTCCTGCTGCTGGTCCTCTTTCTTCGCCCCGCGGGACTGCTGGGGGCCAAGGTGGTGACCAGGCAATGAGCGAGACCACCGCCTTCCTGCGCAGACACGCCGCATACCTGATCTTCGCCGTCATTGTGATGACCATCCCCGCGTACGTATCCAATCTGTACTACCTGTCGGTGCTGGCCTTCATGGGTACGCGCTTCATGATGGCTCTCGGTCTCAGCATGCTCCTGGGTCAAGCCGGACAGGTGTCTCTGGGCCAGGCCGGGTTCGTGGGTATCGGGGCGTATGGGGCGGCCATACTGACCACTCGCCTGGGCTTCAACCCCTGGGTCGCCATGGCCATAGCCGCCATCCTGGCGGCGCTGATAGCCGGTCTGGTGGGCATCCCCACCTTGAAACTCAAGGGACACTATCTGGCCATGGCCACGCTGGGTGTGAACGAGATCATCTACATCCTGCTCGTGCAACTGAAGGGGCTCACCAACGGCACCGACGGCATCACGGGCATACCTTCGCTCTCCATCGGGAGCCTCGATCTGGGGACGCCGAAGGCCTACCATCTACTGGCCTGGGGCGTCGCGCTCCTGATGCTGCTCTTTGCCCTGAACCTCTCGCAGTCGCGGGTGGGCCGGGCGTTGCGGGCCCTGCGCAATTCGGAGCCCGCGGCGGAGTCGCTGGGTGTGGACACCTCCTATCGCAAGGTGCAGGTGTTCATGCTGGCGGCCGTCTTTGCCAGCATCGCGGGAAGCTTCGACGCTTACTACGTGCACTACATCAGCCCTGAGGGCTATAGCATCACGTTCTCGATCATCCTTGTGACAGGGGTGATACTTGGCGGTCTGGGCACCATATGGGGTGCTCTGTGGGGGACCCTGGCCATCGTCATCCTTCCCGAACTGCTGAGGCGCGTGAACGAGGACATCACGAACCTCGTGTTCGGGGTCCTGCTCATCGCCATCATGATCCTGTGGCAGGGTCGTACGGAGAGCCTGCCCGCACGCATCCGCGAGTGGCGCGCCGGCAGGCGCGCGACCGATGCGTCCCCGGAGACCGGGGACTAGGAGGCGACCATGCCCATACTGAGCATCGAGGGTCTGTCCAAGAGTTTTGGAGGTCTGGATGCCCTCCAGGATGTGACCTTCTCCGTGTATCAAGGCCAGATCAAGGCCGTGATCGGTCCGAACGGCGCAGGGAAGACCACTCTCTTCAACCTGATCGCCGGCTCCTATCAGCCCACGAACGGTCGGGCGGTCTTCTCTGGTGAGGAGTTGACAGGCAAGGCGCCGCATACGGTGTGCCGCATGGGAGTGGCCCGCACGTTTCAGCACAGCCTGGTCTTCGACGACATGACTCTTGTGGAAAACGTCCTCGTGGGTAGGCACAGCCGCACTCGAGCAGGCATACTGTCTGCTGCACTGACGCTTCCGCGCCATCGCGCTGAGGAGCGCGCGTCGCTCAAGGAGGCACACGAGGTGCTCCGTCGCGTGGGTCTCGACGACAGGGCGGACGAAGTCGCCGGAAACATGCCCATGGGGGAGCGGCACCTGTTGGAGATAGCCCGGGCGTTGGCGGCCCAGCCGCGGCTGCTGCTCTTGGACGAGCCGGCGGCAGGACTGAACGATGAGGAGACATCTCGGTTGGCCGAGACCGTGCGGCGTATCCGCGCCGACGATGTCACGGTCCTTCTGGTGGAGCACGACATGGCCTTCGTCATGGACATATCGGACGAGGTCGTTGTGTTGGATTATGGGCGCAAGATTGCGGAGGGGCCGCCGCTCATGATCCTGGAGAACGAAGCGGTGATCAAAGCGTATCTGGGGGAGGAGTTGGGCTGATGAAGAAGGCAGACGTGCATTCGAAAGGGGTTGGGATGAAGCTAACGAGGAACATGGCGCTGTTGGTCGCGCTGGCTGCGCTACTGCTGGTGGGGCTGCTGGTGGCAGGCTGCGGCGGTGACGATGCCACCACAGAGACGACGGCCGCACCGACGGAGACTACGGCGGGCGGGACCGAGACGACTGCTGCTGCCGCGCCGAGCGGAGACCCGGTTGTCATCGGGGCGATCGTCTCCGCCACAGGACCGGGCGGGGCGTTAGGTGAGCAGGAGCGCAACGTCCTCGAGATGATGCAAGAGCAGCTCAACGCTGCAGGCGGCGTTCTGGGCCGGCCTGTCGAGATCGTCATCGCAGACGACAAGAGCGACCCCAAAGAGGCCGTGACCGCCGTGAACCGTCTCGTCGACCAGGAGAAGGCCGTGGCCATCATCGGCTCCACCATCTCTTCTTCGACACTGGCCATCAAGGAGATCACCGCCCAGAAGGGTGTGCCCCAGATGGCGATGGCAGCTGCCAACGACATCACCGACAAGGCTCCGATGGAATGGATATGGCGGACGCCTCACAAGGACGCACTGGCTGTCGCTCGGGCCCTCACCTATATTTCTGAGAGCCTGAAGGTCACCAAGATAGCCGTGCTTCACGACGAGAACGCTTTCGGTTCCTCGGGCGCTGCCGAGATCGAGAAGACTGCGGCCGACTACGGTCTGGAGATCGTGGCTACGGAATCCTACAAGACCAACGACACTGATCTCACGGCTCAACTCACCAAGATCAAGGGAGCCGGTCCAGAGACCATCATCGTCTGGGGCACCAACCCCGGGCCTGCGCTTGCCGCCAAGAACATGCAGCAGCTCAGCATGGACATCCCCTACGTGGGTAGTCACGGCATAGCCAACAAGAGCTTCATCGAACTGGCCGGCGACGCGGCCGAGGGCGTGGTCTTCCCCGCCGGCAAACTGCTCGTGCCCAGTTCAATCACCGATCCGGACCAGAAAGCGGTCACCGACGCCTTCGTCAGCGCGTACCAAGCGAAGTTCGGGAGCCCCCCGAATACCTTCGCGGGCTACGCCTTCGAGGCCGTGTCCCTACTGGTGAATGCTATCGAGACGGCTGGGAGCACGGAGCCGGCCGGCATTCAGGGTGCTCTGAACGCCACGCAGAACTTCGCCGGCCCAGACGGGTTCTACAACTACTCGCCCACTGACCACGACGGTCTCAAGGCCGAGGATATGATCATGGTCAGGATCGAGGGCGGGGCCTGGGTGCTGGCGGAATAGGAGCCGCCTTGCTTGACCTGCGGGAGGCGAAGGCCGGTTACGGGAGGGTCGAGGTCCTCCACGGGCTGGACTTCAGTGTGAACGAGGGCGAGATCGTGTGCGTGATCGGCGCCAATGGTGCCGGCAAGAGCAGCCTGCTCAAGGCTATCTCGGGCATGATCCGCCTCTCACACGGGAGTATGACCTTTGCCGGAGAGCGTATTGAGCGCTTGAGTGTGGAGTCCATCGTCTCCAGGGGACTCATCCACATACCTGAGGGCCGCCAGTTGTTCGGCCCCCTCACGGTGGGTGAGAATCTGGAGCTCGGCACCTACGCCCGCAGGAAGAGCGGCCGGCCCGTAGGCGAGAGGCTCGAACGTGTCTACGCCCTTTTCCCGCGGCTGAAGGAGAGGATGGACCAGCAGGCCGGAACGCTGTCTGGGGGAGAGCAGCAGATGCTGGCCATCGGCCGAGCGTTGATGGCGGAGCCACGCCTTCTCCTTCTCGATGAACCCTCTATGGGACTGGCTCCCATCATGGTCAGAGACATCTTCACCACTCTGCGCGCTCTCAATGAGGAGGGGCTCACGATGGTGCTGGTGGAGCAGGACGCGCGCATCGCCCTTGCTCTGGCGAGCCGGGGGTTGGTCATGGAGCGGGGGAGGATCGTGCTTGCCGATGACGCTCAGGCCTTGCTCGACAACCCCGAGGTGCAGGCTATCTACTTCGGCCAGCGGCGGGCCGCCGACACGCGCGCGAGGGAGACGTCATGAACGAGATCTGGAATCACGAGTACGAGACCATGAGCAGGGACGAGTTGCGCGAACTGCAGTTCAAGCGGCTGCAGATGTCCCTGCGCTGGGCCTACGACAACGTGCCCTTCCATCGCGAACGCTGGCAGGCCCTCAAGCTCAAGCCCGCCGACGTCCGCAGCCTGGAGGAGCTCACCAAGGTGCCGTTCAGCACCAAGAGCGACTTCAAAGACGCGTACCCATACGGACTTTTCGCCGTGCCCCTCGAGAAGGTGCTGCGTATCCACTCCTCCTCGGGGACCACCTCCAATCCTACAGTCGTCGGCTACAGCCGGGGCGATCTCAACACGTGGTCGGAACTCTGTGCCCGCGTGGTCGTCGCTGGGGGGGCTCACTCGCACGACGTGGCTCAGATCACGTTCGGCTATGGCCTGTTGACCGGTGGTTTCGGGATGCAGGCAGGATTGGAGCGGATCGGGGCCACGGTGATCCCCGCGTCCACGGGTAACACCCACCGGCAGTTACATGTGATGCGCGATTTCAAGACTACCGTTCTTCTGGGTACGCCCTCGTACGCGCTGCATCTGGCCGACACCGCGCCCTCGCTCGGCTACGATTTCGCCGACCTCGACCTTCGGGTGGGCCTGTTCGGGTCGGAACCGTGGACGAATCAGATGCGTGCGGAGATCGAGGGTAGACTGGGCATCTCCGCCACCGACATCTACGGAGTCTCGGAGGTCATTGGCCCTGGGATATCGTATGAATGTTGGAACAAAGACGGCCTGCATATCAACGAGGACCACTTCCTGGTGGAGGTGGTCGACCCGCGGACGGGCGAACTCGTGCCGGAGGGCAAGGAGGGGGAGTTGGTCTTCACCTCTCTCACCAAGGAGGCGCTCCCCGTGGTCCGCTACCGCACCGGCGATCTCGCCAGCGTCAGCTACCGTTCCTGCGTGTGTGGGAGGGTCTTCGCCCGGCACAGCAAGGTCTACACGCGTACCGACGACATGCTCATCATCCGCGGGGTGAACGTCTATCCTGCCCAGATCGAGGCCGTGCTGACCGACATCGAGAAGGTGGAACCCCACTACCAGATAGTGCTCAGTCGCCGTGGAGCTCTCGACGAGCTTGAGGTGCAGATCGAGGCCGAACCGCCGTTCTTCCGGGATGCCGTCAAGGAGCTCATGGGCTTCCAGGAACACGTGGAGGAGCGGCTGCGGCAGGAGCTGGGCATCCGTCCCCGCGTTCGGTTGGTGGAGCCGCGGACGATCCCGCGTCAAGACGGTGGAGCCGGGCGCGTGATCGACCAGCGCCGGTCGTGAAACGAAGCTGTACATAGTCAACATTGGAGGCAGAAGATGAGTCTTGAGCCCGGCCTCAGTGCCAAGGTCAAGAGCCCGGTGACGGCCGACCTGACTGCTCTCAGTCAGGGATCGGGTGACGTGGAGGGCCTCGCCACCCCGATCATGGTGCGGATGATGGAAGCGGCCGCCATCAAGGCGCTGGAGGGAGAGTTGACACCGGGCATGACCAGTGTGGGCACCCGGGTGGACGTGACTCACGTAGCTCCCACGCCGGTGGGCATGGAAGTCGTGGCCCAAGCCACTCTGCTGGAAGTGGAGGGAAGACTCCTCGTTTTCTCGGTGTCGGCAGAGGATCAGAGCGGCGTGATCGGCAAGGGGACGCACCAGCGGATCATCGTCGACAAGGAGAGCTTCGCCGGCCGCATCGAGTCACGGTGGACGGCAGGTCAGGCATAGTCTGACCCGTCTGCTACACTGGCGGACGGCCGGTCACACGGGGGATGACCTTTATATGCAGATACTTTGGAGGTACCAGTGGAGAACCATGAGTTCCTGTTCACTTCGGAGTCGGTGAGTGAGGGCCATCCAGACAAGATAGCCGACCAGATATCGGACGCAGTGCTCGACGCCGTGCTCGAGGACGATCCCTACGGTCGGGTCGCGTGCGAGACCCTGGTTACAACCGGTCTGGTCGTCATCTCCGGTGAGATCACCACCGATACGTACGTCGATGTGCCCGCTATCGCCCGTGAGACCATCACTCGCATCGGCTACACGCGGGCCAAATATGGTTTTGACGCTCATACGTGCGGGATAATCACCTCCATACACGATCAGTCTCCCGATATTGCCCAGGGGGTGGGCGCCGCTCTGGAGTCCCGCACCGATCCCGGCGACACCGACGTACTCGACAGTCAGGGGGCGGGCGACCAGGGCATGATGTTCGGCTACGCGTGCCGCGATACCGACGAACTCATGCCCATGCCTATCCTGGTGGCGCATCGTCTGGTGCATCGCATGAGTGAGGTCCGCAAAGGTGACGTCCTCAAGTATCTGCGCCCCGATGGCAAGAGTCAGGTGACGGTCAGGTACGCGGATGGCAAGCCGCAGTGGATAACCGCTGTGGTGCTCTCGAGCCAGCACAAAGACGGCATCGACATCGATACGCTCATGCGGCCCGACCTTATCGAGCACGTTCTCAAGCCGGTCTTGCCCGAGGGGCTCTATGACCCTGAATTCAAGAAGACGAGACTGTACGTGAATCCCACGGGCAAGTTCGTCATCGGTGGCCCCATGGGTGACACCGGGCTCACAGGACGCAAGATCATCGTGGATACATACGGAGGATTTGGTAGGCACGGAGGTGGAGCCTTCTCAGGGAAAGATCCCTCCAAAGTCGACCGTTCGGCCGCCTATGCGGCGCGCTACGTGGCCAAGAACGTCGTGGCCGCCGGATTGGCAGATCGCTGCGAGATCGAACTCGCGTACGCCATCGGCGTGGCGCATCCCGTGAGTGTGATGGTGGAGTGCTTCGGGACGGAGAAGGTCAGCCCCACCCTTATCAGCGAATTGGTCCTCAGTCACTTCGACCTGCGGCCGGCCGCGATCATCCGCGACCTCAAGCTGCTGCGCCCCATCTACCAGAAGACCGCTGCCTACGGCCACTTCGGCCGCGAAGACGCCGACTTCACCTGGGAGCGTACCGACAAGGCGCAGCAACTGCGTGAGGATGCGGGCCTGAACTGACGACCTGGGGGCGCCGAAGGCGGGCCTCTGGGCCCGCCTTCGGCGCGACCCGCCATCCCCATCTCATAGAGCGAGGGAGGCGAACGTGACGCCGGCTTTGACCGCACAGGGCGGGCGAACGGTCCAAGTGGTGCCTCTCCTCAGACTGCATCACTTGGGCGATCGCCGCTTCGACTATCTGCTGCCCGCCGATCTGGCGGTCGATGTCGGAGTAGGAGCGGTCGTCCGCGTTCCTTTCGGCCGCCGCACAGTACGGGCCGTGGTCGTGGGTGAGGGTGAGGCTGGGGAGCCGGTCACGTCCGAATTGCGGGCGGTGCTCGATGTGGAGAGCCAGGCCGTCCCCACTGATCTCATGGCTCTGGCCGCGGCGCTCAGCCATCGGTATCTCGCCTCGCATGAGTCGTGTTTGCGCCTCGTATGTCCGCCGGATAAGGGCCGAAGAGTCGGCGGCGCCGAGGTGACGCCACGGAAGACCTGGGTCCGGGCCGCGTCGTCGCCGGACGGCGAGGACGCGGCCGCGGTGGTCGGCCGGCTCACCCCCAAGCAACGGGCGCTTCTGGAGGCGATCCCCACCGAGGGCGTCCCTGCGGCCGCCGCCTGTGACGCGGCCGGGGTGGGGAGGAGCGTGCTGATCCGTCTGGTCGCAGCGGGGCTGGCGGTACTCGAGGAACCCCCTGCTGAGTCCGCCCTCGCTCCGGCGGCGTCTCCGGCCCCTAGAGCGCTCGTGGTCTCTGCACAAGCCGACCCTCCCGTCCTCACACCCGAACAGCGGGAGGTGGTGGACCGACTCCTTGAGGTCTACGATACCCCCGGATTCAGCCGCCGCCTTCTCTGGGGGGTCACAGGGAGCGGCAAGACCGAAGTCTACCTGCGTCTTTTGGCGCGGGCCGCGGAGCGTGGAGAGGGAGCTATCCTTCTTGTGCCCGAGATCGCCCTGACCCCGCAGATGATAGGGCGGGTGCGGGCACGTTTCGGCGGGCGGGTGGCCACCCTTCACAGCGCTTTGAGCAAAGGCGAGAGGGCGCGCGAGTACGCGCGCATCGCATCCGGGAAGGCAGCTCTCGTGGTAGGGGCTCGGTCGGCGGTCTTTGCGCCTGTGGATAGGCTGCGTCTCATCATCGTCGACGAGTCACACGAGGGTTCCTACAAGCAGGAGGAACAGCCGCGCTACCACGCGGTCACGGTGGCCCGTCTACGGCTGGAAAAGGAGGGAGGCCTGCTCCTCGAGGGCACAGCCACGCCCTCGGTGGAGAGCATGCGCGTCTCGGAAGAGATCTTGCGCCTGTCACGACGGGCGGTCGGCCGAGAGCCGGAGTGCGAGGTCGTCGACATGCGCAGGCAGGGCCCCGGCCTGCTGCTGGCGCCGTACTCTCGCGACGCGCTGGCCGAGACCTTGCGCAGGGGCGAGCAGGCGGTGGTGCTGCTCAATCGCCGGGGTTTCGCGGCCTACGTGCACTGCGACCCCTGCGGGCACGCCCTCATGTGCACCGATTGCGAACTGTCCCTCACCTACCACAGCAAGTCACGCCGTCTCGAGTGCCACCATTGCGGAAGGACCTACGAGCAGCCCGCGCGGTGTCCGTCATGCGGTGAGGGCCCTCTCACCCGTGGCTCGCCGGGGACCGAGCGTCTGGCCCGGGAGTTGAAGGCGCTCGTGCCCGGGGGGCAGGTGTTTCAGATGGATTCGGATGTGCTGGCCGGCGGCAGGCGGGCGCAGGCCGTGTTGGAAGCTTTCGCAGCCACGAGGCCTGCGGTCCTGTTGGGGACACAGATGGTCGCCAAAGGTCACGATTTCCCCGATGTGACGCTGGTCCTGGTCGCCGATGCCGATACCGGGCTCTACATGCCCGACTTCCGCGCGTCCGAGCGGACCTTCCAGCTGCTAAGGCAGGTCGCCGGCCGCGCCGGCCGCGCTGAACGCCCAGGCCGGGTGGTCGTGCAAACCTGGAATCCCGATGTACCCTGTATTAAAATGGCGCTCGAACGGGACGAACGAGGCTTCTACGAAGACGAGTTGCGGACTCGGGCCCGGCTGTCGTATCCGCCGTTCGCCGAGATGCTTCGCTTGGTGACTATCGCCACCGATCCCAAACGGGCTCAGGTGGGGGCGCAGTATCTGGCGGAGCGGTTGGCTCCGCATTTTGCCCCCGGTTCCGTGTGGGGGCCGGCACGTCTGCCGGTGCTGCGCGGCCGGACTCGCTGGCATGTCCTGGTGGGCGACCGAGACGGGGAGCGGATGCGAACCATCGTGGGACAGGCGCTCAGCCAACTCACAGAGCCCTATCGGCGCCGCGGCATAGTGCTCTTGGTGGATGTGGACCCACTGTCGTTCGGGTAGTGCGAAAGGAAAGCTGAAGCAGATCATGGCCAAGAGGAAGGACGATAGGAGGGGCCGGCCGATGGGGAGCGACGCTCTGGAACGGTTACGTCTCTTCGGAGATCCCGTCTTGCGGCAGGAGACGCGCCCGGTGGCCGCCTTCGATGCGCGCCTGCGCCGGCTTGCGGAGTCGATGTTCGAGATCATGGAGCGCGAGGAGGGGGTGGGTCTGGCCGCGCCACAGATCGGGCTGGTCAGCCGCATCATGGTGTGGAGGGACCCTGAGGTTGAGGACGAGCGACATGTCTTCGTCAACCCCCATATAACGTGCTTCTCCGAGAGCAGCACCGTGGACTTCGAGGGCTGCCTGTCGGTGCCGTGCGATTCGCTGAGGATAGCGCGCGCCGACGAGATCGTGGTCGAGGCCCAGAACCTCGACGGCGACGTCTTCGAGGTGGAACTCAGCGGCTTCCAAGCCCGCGTGGTCCAGCACGAGATCGATCATCTGGACGGTCGCCTGATCCTGGATCGCGCCTGCGACGAGGACAGGAAGAAGGCTCTGAAGGACCTGCGCGAGCGGGCCCTCGCGGGCGATCAGTGAACTTCGTCTTCGCCGGCACTCCGGACTTCGCAGCCCGGGTCCTGCGCGAACTCGATGAGTCAGGTCGGCGCCCGAGCTTGGTGGTGTCCCAGCCCGACCGACCGAGGGGCCGGGGTCGGCGCACCTGCTGCACACCCACCATCCTGGAAGCCCGGCGCCTGGGTATCGACGCCGTTCAGGTAGACGATCTGAACGCTCCCGATACCATAGAGCGCATGGCCGCGACGGGGGCGAAAACGCTTGTGGTGGCGGCCTTCGGGCAGATATTGCGAGGGCCGGTGTTCGAGCGCTTCTTCTGCCTCAACGTCCACGCTGGGCTTCTTCCGGCCTACCGCGGAGCGGCTCCCATCGAGAGGGCTATCGCCGCAGGCGAGGAGTGGACGGGAGTGACGATCATGAGGGTGACCAAGCCTCTCGACGAGGGCCCTTGGGCCTTGCGGACGGCTCTGAGCATCGGCCTCCACGATGATGCCGGATCAGTGTCGAGAGCCTTGGCGGTTCTGGGTGCTGTGGGTATCGATCAGGTGTTGACCGGACTGAGTGACGGTACGGTAACCTGGCACGACCAGGAGGGACCGTCCAACTACGCGCAAAAGCTGACGGTCGAGGACTCCGTGTTCGACACCGGGCTCGACGCCCGGGCTTTGCACGACAGGGTGCGTTCGCTGAGTCCCTGCGTGGGGGCGCGTACGCGGAGCGGAGCAGTGGAATTCAAAGTGTGGCGCACGTGGCCGTACGGCATGGCGGGACTGGGCCCCCTCCCGGAGTCGGCCGCAACCGCGGGAGGTGTGCCCGGGAGCCTGCTCGCCACCGAAGGCCGTTTGTTCTGCGGCTGCCGCGAGGGAGCGGTCGAACTGCTGCTCGTACAGCCCGCCGGCAAGGCGCGCATGGCGGCAGCGGACTTCCTGCGTGGCTACGCCGCACGACTGGGCGCCGCCTTTGAAGTGCCTGCCTGCCGCACGAAGGACTCAGGACCTGGGGAGGACCCAATAACCGGCGGAGAGGAGACCTGATGCCTGTTCCTGCTGCTGTGTATGGGGAAGTGCATCTCCTTCCCTCCATCCTCTCGGCCGACTTCTCGCGCCTGGGCGACGAGATCGCCACCGTCATGGACGCCGGGGTGCGCATGATCCATTTCGATGTCATGGATGGTCACTTCGTGCCCAACCTCACCATCGGGCCCGCGGTACTGAGGTCCGTGGCGCCGGCGGTGCATGAGCGGGAGGGTCTGTTCTCGGTACACCTCATGATCGAGCACCCCGACCGCTATGTGGAGGACTTCGTGCGCGCGGGGGCGGATGCGATCAGCTTCCATGTGGAGGCCTGTACCTCTCCGCGCCATACCATCACTGCCATCCAAAGAGCGGGCGCGGGTGCCGGGCTAGCTGTCAACCCGGGGACGGATCTCGCGCGCATAGCGGAACTCCTGCCCTTGCTCGACTTCGTTCTGGTGATGACGGTCAACCCGGGTTTCGGGGGACAGCAGTTCATCACCTCGGTGCTGGACAAGATCCGGCCGCTGCGGGCGGAGCTCCGCCCCGAGGCCGCCATAGAGGTGGACGGAGGCATCGACCTGGACAATATCCGCACCGTGGTCGACGCGGGGGGCAACTGGCTGGTGGCGGGATCGGCCGTCTTCGGTGCGAAGGACCCGGCCGCGGAGGCGCGCCTCCTGCAGGAGCGCGCGCGGAGTTGAGGCTGGCAGGGCTGCTGCACCTGTGGTAGATTCTGCGCTGCAGAAAGCGCGAGTACAGCGTTTGAAGGACTAAGGTCTTCGGGGTCGGGTGAGATTCCCTACCGGCGGTTACAGCCCGCGAGCCCGAGAGGGCAGACCAGGTGAGATACCTGGGCCGACAGTACAGTCTGGAAGAGAGAAGACCGGAGCAGCACGCTCTGTCGACCCCTGGGCCGTGCCCGAGGGGTTTTTTGTTGCCTATAGACGATTTCGACATCACCTATCTGGAACGGGCGCTCGAGTTGGCCGAGAGGGGGCGGGGTCACACCTACCCCAACCCCCTGGTCGGCGCTCTGATCGTACGGGAAGGCCAAGTCGTGGCCGAGGGCTATCACCAGGGTCCTGGCCTGGATCATGCCGAGGTGGCCGCCTTGAGACAGGTCCCCGACGCGCGCGGCGCCACCCTCTACGTGACGCTGGAACCATGCTGCAGCTACGGGCGCACGCCGCCCTGCACCACCACGCTCATTGAGGCGGGCCTCGCCCGCGTCGTGGTCGGGGCCATCGATCCCTCTGCGCAGGTCGACGGGAAGGGCGTGGCGCAACTGCGGGCCGTCGGCATCGAGGTCGCTGTGGCCGAGGGCGACATAGCCCTCCGCTGCAAGCGGCAGAACAACGGTTTTCGCAAGGCGGTGGTCACCGGACTCCCGTTCGTCACCTACAAGTACGCCATGACTATCGACGGCCGTGTGGCGTCCGACGGGGGTGATTCGCGCTGGGTGTCGGGCGAGGAGAGCAGGGCCATGGTGCACCGTCTGCGCTCCTGGACGGACGCAGTGGTGGTGGGCGCGGGCACTCTCCGGTCCGACGACCCTCTGCTGACCGCGCGTGTGGTCGGAAATGTTCGCCAGCCGCTGCGCGTGGTGGTCGACGGCAACCTCAGCATCACGCGCGACGCCTCTCTGGTGCGGTCGAAGGAGGAGGGGCCCGTGCTGATCATATGCTCCCACCTGGTGCACGAGTCGCGCCGAGCTGAAGTGGAGTCGTGGGGGGTGGAGACCGCCGTCGGGGTGGCGGATGAGGGGCGCTCCCATCCAGCGGCGAGCGTGGCAGGCGGTGCCGATTTCCAGAACGACGAGTCCTACGTCTCGCCCTTGGCGGCGGTCAGATTGCTGGGCTCCAGAGGGATCCAGGCCCTTCTTCTCGAAGGCGGACCGACGCTTGCGGGGAGTTGGTGGACGGCCGGGGTCATCGACCAGATCGTTGCCTTCGTCTCTCCTCGCATCGTCTCCGGGCGCACCCTGCGGTCGCCCTTGATAGGTGCGGGAGCGGAGAAGATGGACGGAGCCGCCGGGTTGCGCGAGGTGGAGATGCAGGTTCTGGGCGCCGACTTCTGCATCTCAGGATATGTAGGGGAGGCCTACTGATGTTCACGGGTCTCATAGAAGAGGTGGGCACGGTGACCAGGTTGGAGCGGAGAGGGGAGAGCGCCCACCTCGCGATACGCGCGAGCAAGGTGCTCGAGGGCACCGTCAGCGGCGATTCCATCGCGGTGAGCGGCGCCTGTCTCACCGTGGTCTCGCTGGCCGGCGACGGGTTCGTCGTCGACGCGATGCCCGAGACTCTCAGTCACAGTACGCTGGGGCAGGCGACGGCCGGTACACTCGTCAACCTGGAGCGCTCGTTGGCTCTCGGCGCGCGGTTGGGCGGCCATCTGGTCCTGGGTCACGTGGACGGTGTGGCCACCGTCGTGGATGTGCAGAGCGAGGGGATCGCCTGGCGGGTGCGCATGTCTCTTCCCGAGGCCGTCAGCGCCTGCGTTGCCGCAAAGGGTTCCGTCGCCGTGGATGGGATCTCGCTCACAGTGATAGACGTGGACGAAGCCACCTTCTCCGTCGGGGTGATACCCCACACCTTGCGCGAGACCACGCTGAAGGCGGTCAGGGCAGGTGTGAAGGTGAACATCGAGGCCGATGTGTTGGCCCGTTACGTGTTGCGGACATTACAGAATCTGACCCTGCAAGGGGGAGGGCAGACGAGTGGTGGCTCAGGAGCATCAGCGGCAACGCCGGGAGGCGGTCTGACCGAGGAGTTCCTGCGCGACCAGGGTTTCGCCTGAGGAGGCAAGCATGAGAGAGCACAGTCCCGAGTTCGCCACGGTAGAGGAGGCGCTCGAGGAGATCAGGAGCGGGCGCATGGTGGTCGTGGTCGACGACGAGGACCGCGAGAACGAAGGCGACCTCACCATGGCCGCGCAGTTCATCACCCCGGAGGCGGTGAACTTCATGGCTCTGCATGGGCGGGGTCTCATCTGCCTGTCCATCACACCCGAGAGGGCGGAGACGCTGCGGCTGCATCCCATGGCGCGAACCAATCAGTCACGCTTTGGCACCGCCTTCACGGTCTCCGTGGAGGCTCGGGAAGGTGTGACCACAGGGATATCCGCCGCCGACCGGGCGCGCACTATTCAGGTGGCCATCGACCCAGAGAGTAAGGCGGAGGACCTGGTGCAGCCCGGGCACGTGTTCCCCCTCATCGCGCGCGCGGGCGGTGTATTGGCGCGCGCGGGGCAGACGGAAGCGGGCGTCGACCTGGCCCGGCTGGCCGGCCTGTTGCCGGCAGCCGTCATCTGCGAGGTGATGAACGACGACGGGACCATGGCCAGGGTGCCGGACCTCATACCTTACTGTCAGCGCCATGGTCTGAAGATGGTCACTGTAGCTGCCCTTATCCGCTATCGCAGGCGGACGGAGCGCCTGGTGCGCCAGGTAGCCGCCGTGCGCATGCCCACCAGCTTCGGCGACTTCGCGGCCTACGGTTACGAGAGCCTCCTGGACGGGGAGCAGCATCTGGCACTGGTCAAGGGCGATGTCATCGGGGCGAAGGACGTTCTGGTGCGGGTGCACTCCGAATGTCTGACCGGAGATGTCTTCCACTCGTTGCGCTGCGATTGCGGTCAGCAACTCGAGGCCGCGTTGGCCAGGATCGAGCGCGAGGGCTTGGGAGTGCTGCTCTACATGGCCCAGGAGGGGCGCGGCATCGGGCTTCTCAACAAGTTGCGTGCCTACGAACTCCAAGAGCAGGGGCGCGATACGGTGGAGGCCAACGTGGAGCTGGGTTTCGCTCCCGACCTGCGTGACTACGGGATCGGTGCTCAGATACTCGTCGATCTTGGCCTGACGACGATCCGCATCATGACCAACAATCCGCGCAAGTTGGTGGGGCTCGAGGGATACGGTCTCACTATCACGGAAAGGGTGCCTGTGGAAATCGCCCCCACCGAGGATAACGTGCGCTATTTGCAGGCTAAACGAGAGAAGATGGGTCACATGCTCCATCACCAGGGACTGCAGTTCGGAGAGAACGTGGACGACGGAAAGGACGAGGGCGATGAGTGATAAGGGCCGGGTCTTCGAGGGTCACATCAAGGGCGAAGGTGTTCGGATCGGCGTTGTGGTGAGCCGGTTCAATGAGTTCATCAGCGGCAAGCTCCTATCCGGAGCCCGGGACAGCCTCACGCGTCACGGGGTGGACTCTGCGGACGTGTCGGTGGCCTGGGTCCCGGGCGCCATGGAGATTCCTCTGGTCGCGCAGCGCATGGCCAGATCGGGGGACTACGACGTCGTGATCTGTCTCGGGGCGGTCATTCGCGGCGGTACGCCGCACTTCGACTACGTGGCCTCTGAAGTGGCCAAAGGGGTGGCGATGGTGCAGCTGGAGACGGGAGTGCCCGTGATATTCGGGGTCCTGACCACCGACACCATCGAACAGGCTGTGGAGCGGGCGGGCACCAAGTCGGGCAACAAGGGCTGGGATGCCGCTGTGTCTGCTCTGGAGATGGTGGATCTGCTGCGGAGTATCGAGGGAAAGACGGCCTGACGGGCCGGTCTCCTGGGGCGCCGGGCGTGTAGGCGTCCCAGGTGGCGGTCCCTGAGCCACTCGCTCAGGGACCAGGAGAAGGCGCTAGGCCACCTTCTGCACCTTGTGGGCCTTCAGGCACTTGGCGCACACGTAGGCTCGGGTCGGCTTGCCGTCCAACTGGATGCGGATCTTCTGCACGTTGGGATCCCACCGGCGGGGGGTGGCACGCATGGAGTGGCTTCTGTTGTTGCCGAAGCTAGGCTTCTTGCCGCAGATCACACACACTTTGGACATGTGGACGCTCTTCTTTCTTTGATTTGTCCGCTGACGGAGTGCCATAGTATGCCGTAGACGGGGATACTCTGACAAGGGTGGGAACGCGGTTGCTGCACGCCGTCGGGCGTACGATAGAATAGCGATGCCGTTCGAGCGCGCGCGAAAGGAGAGGGCCATCTATACCAAGGACATGACCATCATGGAGGCCATCCAGGCCGATCCCAGGGCCCGCGACATCTTCACCTCCTACGGTCTGGAATGCCCGGTGTGTGTCGGCGTGTCGATGGAATCGATCGAGGACGGCGCCCTCATGCACGGGGTCGACGTCGAAGCGATCCTGGCCGACCTCAACGAACTGCTCCCGGCGGGTCCCCAAGAACAGGAATGAACGACCTGCGCCCCGATCAGCCAGAACGCGACTCCACAACGAGCGGGGCGGAGTCGGTGAGCGGGAAGACGGTGATCACCGACCGAGCCATCGCCGACATCGTGGGCTGGACCGTGCTCGAGTGCTACGGGGTCGTGGGTATGGCTTCGCCGAACCTGCGCCTGGGGGTTGCTTCGCTTCTCTCCCGTGATCGTCTGCATCAGGGCATCAAGGTGGAGCAGACAGGTGACCGGTTGCGCATCAAGCTGTACATCATCGTCGAGTACGGTTTGAATGTGGCCGAGGTGGCCGGCAACGTGCGCTCGCAGGTGGCCTACAACGTCGAGAACATGACGAAGCAGCCCATCGCAAGTCTCCAGATCTACGTGCAAGGGGTCCGTGTTGGCCAATAGCGCCGATGCACTGACCATCTCTCAGGCTCGGAATGTTCTCGCCGCCGGCTTCTTGGCCCTTGAGGAGCGCAAACAGGAGATCAACGACCTGAATGTCTACCCTGTTCCGGACGGCGACACAGGGACGAACCTCTCGCTGACCCTCCGGGGCATGGTCGAGACGGTGGCCAAGGTCTCACCGGATGTGGGGCCTCATGAGTTGTGCGCCGCCGTTTCGCAGGCCGCACTCATGGGTGCGCGCGGCAACAGCGGCGTGATCCTGTCCCAGATGGTCCGCGGGGCCATGGACGTGTTCGCCCAATCCGGCGCACTGACCACCGAGGTCTTCGCCCGCGCTCTGCGGCACGCCACCGACACCGCCTATCGGGCCGTGCGTAAGCCGGTGGAGGGGACCATGCTCACCGTGCTTCGCGACATGGCGGTCGCAGCGGAGGAGGCTGCCCGCGAGACGAGTGACGCGGCCGCTCTGATGGAGGCCGTGATCGCGGAGGGGTGGAAGAGCGTCGAGCGCACACCCACTCTTCTGCGTGTTCTGGCCGACGCGGGCGTGGTGGACGCTGGAGGATTCGGTCTGGTGGTCCTGCTCGAGGGGGCGCGCAAGCGGGGCGAGGACACGGTCGTGCCCATCGAGACCCATTCCGAACGCCTGGCCGCCTTCCAGGTGGCCGAGGAGTTCGAAGAAGAGGGAGAGGTCAGTGACTTCGCCTACTGCACCAGCTACCTTCTGACCGGGGACGGTCTGGACAAGGAGCGCTTGGAGCTGGAACTCAGTTCTCTGGGCGATAGTCTGCTGGTGGTCGGCGACGGCGGCAGGGTGAAGATCCACGTGCACACCAACGAGCCGGGTAAGGTACTTGCCATCGGCACGTCTTTGGGAGTCTTGAGTGAGATCGAGATCGATAACATGGTGGAGCAGACACAGGCCCGCAGGCGCCGGCTGAGTGAGGCGGAGCGCGCGACGGCGGACACGGGCGCCCTGGAACTCGCCCCGGACCTCATCGAGGCAGACCCTGGATTGACGCAAGTAGTGGCCGTGGTGGCCGGGGAGGGCAACAAACGTCTTTTCCGCGACTTGGGCGTCGATTTCATCGTGGAGGGGGGTCAATCCATGAACCCTTCCACCGAGGATCTCATGCAGGCCATCGAGAGGACCACGGCCCCGTCGGTGGTAGTCCTGCCCAACAACGGCAACATCATCATGACCGCGGACCAGACGGCCCGCTTGAGCGACAGGGACATACACGTCGTGCCCAGCCGTTCCGTGCAGGCGGGCCTCAGCGCGGCGGTCGCTTACGACAGACGCAACGACGGGGCGGCGAATGCCCGTGATATGCAGGCTGCCCTGGATGCCGTGGTGACAGGAGAGGTCACGCGTGCCGTGCGCGACTCTCAGGTCGATGGCGTACGCGTGCAAAGCGGAGATTTTATCGGACTCGTGGATGACAGCGTGATCTCGGCCTCGCCGGATCTGCCCACGGTGGTGCAGTCTGTTGTCTCGCATCTGCTGGACGGGAGGCGAGAGATGCTGACAGTCCTGGTGGGCGATGGAGAGGAGGCCAGGCTTGCTCTGGAGGCCGTCGAGACCGTGCGCGTCGCTCACGAGGGAGTGGAGATCGACGTGCACCACGGGGGGCAACCACACTATCCTCTGTTGTTGTCGGCCGAATAAGGCGTAGTCCGCGTCGAAAAGGGGGAAGACGTGATCATCGACCGAGACACGACCGCTCTGGTGGTCGATTCCACCGCCGATCTGCCTGAAGAACTGGCGGCGGATCCGAACATCAGCATGATCCCATTGACTGTCTATTTCGGCACGGAGGAGTTCCTCGACTGGGTGGAGTTGAAGCCGAAGGAATTCTACGAGAAGCTCAAGGCCTCGCCTGAGCTTCCGCGAACCTCGCAGCCCTCGGCGGGAGCCTTTCTTGAGCTATATCGTAGGCTGCGTGAAAGCTATGCGCTGGTCTACTCTGTCCACCTCAGTGGCAAGCTCAGCGGCACTCTGGCGAGTGCCCACGCTGCCGCAAGCCAGATCGATGGCGTGAAGGTCATCGACTCTCAGTCGGCCACAGGTGGCCTCGCTCTTGTGGTGGACAGGATGCTGGAGCGGATGGATCGGGGCACGCCGGAAGCGGAGTTCGACGCCTACGTGCAGAGACATGCGGCCGAGCAGATATTCTACTTCCTGCCTACGACCCTCGATCAACTGTACAAGGGGGGCCGGATCGGCCGCGCGTCGCACCTGATGGGCACGCTCCTCAACATCAAGCCCGTTCTCAGCATCGACCAGGGCGAGGTCGACGTCTACAAGAAGGTCCGGGGAGTGCGGCAGGCGCTCGAGGTGATGCGCGACGGCTTGGTCGAGCACACACGTCCGGACCTCACTACGTACATGTGCCTCGCGCATGGGCTGAACGAGCCCGTCGTGGACCAACTGCGCCAACTGGTGCTGGGGGTGGAAGACCGCAGGATTGAGATCCGCCTCACGAGCGTTGTGGGGGCGGTCATCGGCACCTACGTGGGCCCACAGGCGGTTGCGCTCGGCTTCATCCAGGAGTAGTGGGGTTGCGGACTCGGGGTGGTCTCCACTACCCCTTGGGAGCGGCCGAGGCGGTCGCCCCTGATGGTATCCGGCTCTCGCGGACCTCGAAGACGGCGCTCGATCCCTCCTGTCTGTCGCAGACGGTGTCTGACCTTCCCGGGGTGGGAAAGACCACCCGCGCTCGTTTGCACGGAATCGGCATAGAGACCGTCGGAGATCTGATCCTGCACCTACCCTTCCGTCATGAGGAGCCGTCCCGTCTTGCGCGGGTGGTGAGCCTGGTGCCCGGCGAGGAGGTCACCCTGAGGGTACAGGTCGCGTCGTGCGCTACCCGGGAGACGGCGAGGCGGCGGGTCAAGGTGCTCGAGGCCTTGGTCTCCGATGACACCGGCAGCGTACTGGCCGTCTGGTACAACCAGGCGTATCTGGAGGCTCCCTTTCGCGCCCGTCCGGAGGTTCTGGTCCGCGGGGTCCTGGTCAGACAGAGAGGCACGTCGGTCTTTGTCGTCAAGCGGCATGAGATCCTGGGGGAGAAGGGGGAGAGCTTCCACGTGCTCGGCCTTGTACCCGTGTATCCCAGTACCGCCGAACTCAGTGTGCGCACCATCCGCACTCTCCTGCATCGGGCGGAGCCCTACGCCCGCCACCTTTCGGACCCTTTGCCTGCCAGACTCCTGGCCGAGCGCGGCTATCCTCGGCGCCCGGAGGCCGTGATGGCCAGTCACTTTCCCGTCGACGCCCGCGAAGCCGCGAGAGCCCGCGCGCGTCTCGCTTTCGAAGAACTATTGCTGCTGCAGGTGGCAGTGCTCCGCAGGCGCAGACGGCAGGACGAGGAGCGCAGGGCTCGGAGCTTGGAGGCACCCGGTTCCCTGTCGGCCTCCTTCCTCGCTTCGCTGCCGTTTCATCCCACAACGGCTCAGAGCAGGGTGATGGCCGAGATAGACGGCGACCTTGGGCGAGACGTACCCATGCGCCGCTTGCTACACGGTGATGTCGGTTCCGGCAAGACGATCGTGGCGGCCTACTGCATGCTGCGAGCCGTGGAAAGCGGTGGTCAAGCGGTCATGATGGCCCCCACCGAGGTCCTGGCCGATCAGCATCACCTTGGTCTATCGAAGCAACTCGCCGGTCTGGGAGTGGAGGTGAGGCTGGTCAAGGGCAGCCAGTCCGCCCGAGAGCGGAGGGCGGCCCTGGAGGCCCTGCGCTCCGGGGAAGCCGACCTGGTGGTGGGGACGCACGCTCTCATCCAAGAAGGAGTGGCTTTCAAGAACCTACGCGTGGCCGTCGTGGACGAACAACACCGCTTTGGCGTGCGGCAGCGTGACGCTATCGTGGCGACGGGAGACGGGACGCGCTGGCCCCACATCCTGCACATGTCGGCCACACCCATACCGCGTACCCTGAGTCTCACTCTCTACGGCGACCTGGATGTGAGCACTCTGGACGAACTGCCACCTGGCAGGTCGGCGGTGCGTACCAGGCTCGTGTTTCCCGACTCCGAGGCGCGCATGTGGGAGTTCGTTCGCGGGGAGCTCAGACGGGGCAGGCAGGCCTACGTGGTCTGTCCCCTCATCGAGGAAAGCGAGGCTTTGCAGACGGCCTCAGCGCGTCAGACCGCCGCCGAGCTCGCCGCAGGCGAGCTCGGCGCCTTCCGCGTCCGCCTGCTACACGGTCAGCTTCCGGCGGCGGAGAAAGCGGCCGTCATGGCCGCGTACGTGGGGGGCGAGGTGGACGTGCTGGTGAGTACCACGGTCATCGAAGTGGGTGTGGATGTGCCCAACGCCAGCGTCATGGTCATCCAGGGCACGCGCAGGTTCGGCCTGTCACAACTGCACCAGTTGCGTGGCCGCGTCGGCCGCGGAGTAGAGAGATCATACTGCTTCCTCATGGCCGAAGAAGAGGAGGAGGCGGTTCTGGAGCGCTTGGCCCTGTTCGCGCGCACGAACGACGGCTTCGCCCTGGCCGAAGCCGACCTGGTCGCCCGGGGGGAGGGACAGCTCTTCGGTGACCGGCAATCGGGAGTGGGGGACCTGAGGGTCGCGTCGCTTCTGCGCGATCAGCGCCTCTTGGAGGAGGCGCGCGCGCTGGCCGCCACCCTGGTGGGAGCGACCGGCCCCGAAACAAGGGACCCCATCTGGGCGGCCTTGTTCGCAGCCGCTGAGGAGGCCTTCGGGAGTAGGCTCGATTGGGTGGACCGGGCATGAAGGTCACCCGGCCCGGCACGGTCCGTATCGTGGGTGGCACGCGTAGGGGGAGACGCATCAAGGTGCCCCGGGAGGGCGACGTTCGTCCCACGGCGGACAGGGTGCGCGAAGCGATCTTCGATGCGCTGGGACGGGTGGATGGTCTACGGGTGTTGGATCTGTTCGCCGGCAGTGGGGCCATGGGTCTGGAGGCTCTGTCCCGCGGGGCGGCGGAGTGTGTCTTTGTGGAAGCCGACGCGCAGGTGGCGGCGGTGCTGCGCGAGAACATGGCCGCATTGGGGTTTCCCGCTTCCTCCACCCGCGTGGTGGTGGGTGACTACCGCCGGCTGATTGCAAGACTGGCGGAGCGGCCGGGCGAAGCTGGGGGCGGTCCCCGCTTCCAGTTGCTCTTTGTAGACCCTCCCTATAGAATGCTGCCGGAAGTTGAAGTAATGCTCCAGCCGCTGCTGCCGACCCTGCTTGCCGAGGATGGATTGGTCGTTGTGGAAGGTCCTCGCTCGGTGAAGGTCGAAATGAATCTGAACCCGGTCTTCGACAGGGCGTATGGGCAAACCAGGGTGGTCATGTTCGATATGAGGAGGAGCGGCCCGTGAACGTGGCTCTGATGCCGGGGACCTACGACCCTGTGACCATAGGGCATCTGGATGTGATCGCTCGTTGTAGCGCTATGTTCGACGACGTCGTGGTTGGTGTGGTGGATGACTCCTTCCGGAAGTCGGTGCTCTTCACCACAGAAGAGCGTGTCTCCTTCCTCGAGGAATCCACCAAGGACCTGGCGAATGTCAGAGTGATGGTGATGCGAGGACTGGTTGTGAGTCTCGCTCGGCGAGTGGGTGCGCATGTGCTGGTCAAAGGTCTGAGGGCGGTCACCGACTTCGAGTACGAGTTCCAGATGGCGCAGCTCAACCGCAAACTGGACCCCGAACTGGAGACGATGTACCTTATGGCGTCGTCAGAGTATTCCTTCCTGAGTTCGAGCGGGGTGAAAGAGATAGCACGGTACGGAGGATGCATCAGCGATCTGGTGCCGGAAGTGGTAGTGCGCCGCTTTGCGGAAATGTATGGAAACGCGGAGGCAGAATGATGGATGTACTCGTTCTCATCGACAAACTCGACGACCTCGTCCATGGTGCCAGCACCTTCCCCATGACCGATAAGGTGATGATCGACCGTGATGAGATCTACGACCTGCTCGACCAGATGCGGGCCACCATCCCTGAGGAGATCAAGCAGGCTCGCTGGATCGTCAAGGAACGGCAGGAGATGCTGCAGGAGGCGAAGGAAGAATCTGAGCGCATCCTGAGCGAGGCCCGTGAGGAAGCTCACCGCTTGGCGAGTGAGCAAGAGGTGGTTCGACTGGCTCAGCGCAAGTCGGAGGATATCGTGCGCGACGCTGAAGCGCGGGAGCGTGAGATCCGCCTGGGTGCCGAGGACTATGCCGACGAGATCCTGAAGACGCTCGAGACCAACCTGGACAAGTTCCTGGCCGCGGTGCAAAGAGGACGAGAGCGACTTCAGGCGGGCAGCGGTACCGATAGCCTGTAACGGCGCGCCTCCGCGTGCCCGGACCCAACATCCACCTCAACGATCTTGGTCTGCAGACCGGGGAACGTTGGGAACAGACCTATCCGCTGGAGATGCCCCCCGTGCTTCTCGGGGGGGTTGACTACGAGGTCATCCTACCTGACGGGGTCACAGTCACCGCCGAGCGGGTCGCCGGCGGGTTCCTCGTGCGCGTGAGGCTCGGAGCGTCGGTGTGCGGCCCTTGCGGACGCTGCCTGCGCGAAGTGCCGCTTCACGTCAAGGCCGCGGAGGAGGAGTTCGCGCCTACGGCTGCGGATGGCTGGGAGGAGTCGGACTTCAGCGAGTTCATCCAGGACCTCGTGGTGGACGTGCAAGGCTTGGCTCGGGAAGCTCTGGTGCTGACGCTGCCGACCAAGATCGTATGCTCTACAGAGTGTCAGGGGCTATGCGCAGGCTGTGGACAGGACCTCAATATGGGGCCCTGTGGGTGCGGACCGGCAGAGATCGACGAGCGTTGGGGACCGCTTAAGGACCTGAACCTCGAGGAGTAGTCCTCTCCATTGGGGGGGTTCAGGGAGCGTCCGCACTTGAAATATCCGGCTCGATAAGGTACAAACTCACGGTTTCCCCATTGGCGTAGAGAGAGGCAGATAATGGCCGTTCCCAAGAGAAAGACATCCCGGGCTCGCCGTGATGCGCGCCGCGCGACACATGCCGGCAGCGCTCCGACCGTGGGTGAGTGCCCGCATTGCCATAGCCCCAGGCTGCCTCATCGGGTGTGCCCCAACTGTGGCATGTACAATGGCCGCCAGGTCGTCGAAGTAGAAGAGTGAGGCCTCCGGGCGGCGCATCCGCCGGCCGTTAGGGATCACGACGCATGCAGATCGCTCAACTCAAGCCGTTAGGAGGCTGCTGAACAATGACGCTTCGCCCCGGAAGGTGCGCCCAGGCGGCCAAGGCTTCGTTGGTCAGCAGCCTGCCAGGCTAGGAAAAGGAGACCTGCCCACAGTGCTGTTACTTCAAGGTCTGGTCACCGACGGCATTGCATATCTTGATATCGGCTTGTCTGGAGGACGCTACCCCTCGGTGGCGTCCTTTGCGTTTTGTAGGGATCGCGGGACTCGACGTGAACGAATCGAAACGGAACGCGTAGCGAGGAGGGACTCATGGCGCTAACAGATCCTGCCAAGATACGAAACCTCTCGGTGGTGGGGCACCGCGGGGCGGGCAAGACCTCGCTCGTGGAAGCGGCGCTTTTCACCACAGGCGTCAAGAACCGCATGGGCTCGGTCGTCGATGGCACGACCGCCACGGACCACGACGAGGATGAGATCAAGCGGCAGATGACCATCTCGGCCGGAATGGCCCACCTCGGCTGGGGCGACGTTAAGATCAATCTCATCGACACTCCCGGCGAAGCTTCCTTCATCAATGAGGCCCTGGGGACACTGAGTGTGGTCGAGGGGGTGGTGATGGTCGTGAACGCCGTCACCAAGGTGGAAGTGCAGACGGAGCGCCTGTGGAAGCGCGCAACAGAGATGGGCGTCTCTCGGGTCGTGGCCGTGAACATGATGGACCGCGAGCGCGCGTACTTCGGCGAGGTGTTGGAAGCTCTCCAGTCGCGCTTCGGGGATGAGACCGTGGCCCTCGCTCTGCCCATCGGGGAAGAGGGGGGTTTCAGCGGCGTGGTCGACCTTGTGAGCATGAAGGCCTATACCTACTCGGGCGGCGCCGGCAAAGGCAGCGAACAGGCGATACCCGATGATCTTCAGGCCGCGGCCGAAGAAGCGCGTGAGGCACTCGTCGATCGAGTAGCTGAAGCGGACGACGCTCTTCTCGAGAAGTACTTGGAGGGCAGCGAACTCACACAGGAAGAGATCGGCGCCGGACTGCGGGCGGCCGTGGCTTCGGGAACGATCTGCCCTGTCATCCCCGTGTCGGCGACCAAGAACATCGGGGTCGACCGTCTGTTGGACGCTCTCCTCGCTGTGCCGTCACCGCTGGCGCGAGGCGCCAGGACGGCTCTGGAGGGCACCAGTGGTACGGAGGAAGTCGAACTGTCGGTGGACAGCTCAGCTCCCACGGTACTCTTCGTGTTCAAGACCATCTACGACCAGTTTTCGGGTCGCGTGAACCTGGCGCGCATCCTGTCCGGCAAGATCGCCACGGATACCCAGTTGCTGAACACGCGGAGCGGCGAGAAGGAGCGCACGGGGAACATCCTGCTGATGAACGGCAAGGACACCAAGACCATCGAGGAGGCTGGTGCCGGAGATATCGTCGCCTTGGCCAAGCTCAAAGACACGGGTACCAGTGACACCCTCAGCGATCCGGCCCATGTCGTACGCCTGCCCCGCTACGAGTTCCCGCCCCCGGCCATCTCCTTCGCTCTTACCCCGAAGACAAGAGGCGACGACGAAAAGGTCTCAAACGGGCTTCGTCGTCTCGGCGAAGAGGACCCGGCCATGGAGTTGCGCTTCGACCCGCAGACCAAAGAGATGATCATCGCCGGGACCAGTCAAGTGCACGTGGAAGTGATCCTCGACAAGCTCAAGCGTCGCTTCGGAGTCGAAGTGGACCTTCACCCGCCCCAGGTGCCCTACCGTGAGACCATCCGCAAGAGGGCCAACGCTCAGGGCCGGCATAAGAAGCAGACAGGCGGCCGGGGCCAGTTTGGCGACTGCTGGATAGAGGTGGAACCGCTTCCTCGCAGCACCGGCTACCAGTTCGAGGACGCCATCTTCGGAGGGTCCATCCCGCGCAACTTCATTCCGGCGGTGGAGAAGGGCGTCATCGAGGCCATGGAGCACGGGGTCATCGCCGGCTACCCCGTGGTGGACGTGAAAGTGAAGCTGTACGACGGTTCGTATCACGCCGTCGACTCCTCCGAACTGGCCTTCAAACTGGCGGGCGGCTTGGCCTGGAACAAGGCCATGGGCGACGCCGTCCCCGTGCTGCTCGAGCCCGTGATGAACGTGGAGGTCGTGGCGCCCGAGGAGAACATGGGTGACATCATGGGCGACCTTTCCAGTCGCCGAGGTCATCCACAGGGCAGCGAAAGCATGGGCGAGATGCATATCATCCGCGCTCAGGTGCCTCTGGCTGAGATGCTCACGTACGCGCCTCAGCTTCGCTCCATGACGGCGGGGCGGGGGTCGTTCACCTTGGAGTTCGACCACTACGAGGAAGTGCCGTCTCACCTCACGGAGAAGATCGTGGCCGAGGCCAAGGCTCGCAAGGAAGAGTCGTAGACACGGTCACAAGCCCGGCTTAGAGGCCGGTATTGGCACCACCTACGCTGCCGGCGGTCGCTTCGACCGCCGGCAGCTTTCTTGTTTGAGAACGCAGACTCAAGGGATGTGGTCCAAGCTCCGATTAAAGCGACGCAGGATGGTTGCAACGAATCTTGTATTATTCTGTGTATGCAACTCATGCCTACGTGCGGAGGATAGTTGGACGACTCTAGGCCAAGACGGCTGAGCGACTTCTTGCGCGAAGGGTTTGACGGCTTCTCACGGTCGCAGAAGTCGGTCGCCCGGTACATCATCGACCACTTGGAAGAGGTCGGCTACCTGAGCGCTGAGGAGTTGGGCCAGAAGGGCAACACCTCCAGTTCGACGGTGGTGCGCTTCGCCCAGTCCCTGGGATTTGCAGGCTACCCAGAACTGCAGAAAGCGTCTCGGGACGAGTACCGGCTGGGAGCCACGGCGCGGCCCGTCGTCCACGACGACCAACTGGGCTTCTCCATCGAAGAGGACATACTCACCCGCTCGCTGAAGACAGACGCCCTCAGTCTGGAAGAGACCATCTCCAAGAACACCCTGGCCCGTTTCAACAAGGCCGTGACAGCTTTGGCGGGCGGGGGGAACGTGCTTGCCGTCGGTCTCCATGAAGCCGCCATGGTCGCTGAGCATGTCGCTTACGTGCTCGAACTTCTGGGCATCTCCTGCGTACCCGTGACGGGCGGCGGCGAGGCCGACGTGGCCCGGCTGGTGCGGCTTGGTGAGGGTGACGTGCTGGTGGCCATCGGTTTCCGCCGCGCTCATTCGGTAACGGTGGCGTTCGCCCAGAAGGCGGCTGCGCTGGGCGCAACGGTCATCGTCATCACCGACAACTCCCTGTCCGAACTGGCCGGCAAGAGCGACCTCACCCTGTATGCAGACATAGACTCCACGTTCTTCGCGCATTCACTGGTGGGGCCTATCAGTCTCGTCACCGCGCTCGCGGCGGCTGTATATTCGCGGGATCGCGATACGTACGACACCAGGGTGAGGCTGGTGCGGGACAACGCCACCGAGTCGGGCTGGTTGCGCTGAACGTCCAGGCTCGTTGAAGGCGTCCCAGCCCTCGGCTAAACTCTATTCCCGAACCGAAGATCAGATCAATCGACTCCCCTGTGGAGGTTGCGACATGTCGGGGCACTCGAAGTGGGCGGGTATCAAGCACAAGAAAGCGATCGTGGACGCCAAGAGAGGCAAGCTCTTCGGCAAACTGGCCCGCGCCATCACGGTGGCCGCACGTGAAGGTGGAGGAGACCCGGACCACAACGCCACTCTGGCCCAAGCCATCGTCAAGGCCAAAGATGCCAACATGCCCAATGACAACATCGACCGGGCTATCAAGAAGGGTGCCGGTGGCGCGGGCGATGGCGAGGCCTACCAGCACCTCACATACGAAGGCTACGGTCCGAACGGAGTGGCTGTCTACGTCGAGGCTCTCACCGACAACAAGAACCGCACCGCAGCCGACATCCGCTACATCTTCGATCGGGTCGGGGGCAAGTTGGGCACCGACGGCTCCGTGAGTTGGATGTTCGAGCGCAAGGGAGTGATCTTCGTGGAGGCCGCCGGTCTGGACGAAGACGAGATCATGTTGGCGGCTATCGAGGCGGGAGCGGAGGATGTGGTCCCCGAAGGCGAGGCCTACGAGATCCGCACTGACGCAGTCGATTTCATGGCCGTGCGTGCAGGTCTGGAGGCTGCCGGTATCACGTATGCGTCTGCAGAACTCACCATGATCCCCAAGGACACCATCGCCCTCGACGAATCTGACGCGCGCAAGATCCTGAGGCTTATCGATGCTCTCGAGGACAATGATGACGTCCAAGAGGTCTACTCGAACTTCGATATACCGGACAGCGTCATGGAGGCTCTGGCCGGATGACGACGACGCCCGGCCGTGTGAGCGACGTCGGTGGCCGGGTGATCATGGGTCTCGACCCGGGGACGGCTTCCACCGGTTACGGTTTCGTCGAGGTCAGCGGGAACCGCCTCAGGGCCGTCGACTACGGCGTCGTAGAGACGCCCGCGGGTGCGCCGCCTGAGGTGCGTCTCGAGACCATCTTCGGTGCTGTGTCAGAACTGCTGCGGCAGCACAAGCCCTCGGCCACTGCCGTCGAGTCGCTCTTCTTCAACGTCAACGTGCGCACGGCGCTGGCCGTGGGGCAGGCCAGGGGGGTCACGCTGTTGGCGTGTTCACTCGCTGGGTGCGAGGTCTTCGAGTACACCCCGCAGCAGGTGAAACAGGCAGTGGTCGGCTACGGAAAGGCCGACAAGAAGCAGGTCATGGAGATGGTCAGGGTATTGCTTCATCTGGTGGAGACGCCGCGGCCGGACCACGCCGCGGACGCCCTGGGCGTGGCCATCTGCCACGCCAACTCGGCCGGAGTGATCGAACGGGTGCGACGTCAATCGGTCGACCGGGATGTGGGGGTCGAGGGACGATGATCGAACGTCTGCAGGGGATCGTGGCGGCCAAGACCGCTGAGCACGTGGTGCTCGACGTGGCGGGCGTGGGATTCTTGCTGGAGGTGTCGGCGACGACGCTCCGCGACGTGCCCGCGGTGGGCAGCCAGCTTCTGCTCTTCAGCCACCTGCATGTGCGTGAGGACCTTCTGCAACTCTTTGGCTTCTCCACCGAGGACGAGAGGGTATTGTTCAGGCTCTTCTTGGGCGTCAGCAAGATCGGTCCCAGACTCGCCTTGGCCGCCCTCTCCTGTCGGCGACCGGCCGAATTGCGCCGGGCGTTGGTCGGGGGAGACGTGGCTCTTTTCTCGTCAGTGCCGGGTATCGGCCGCAAGACGGCGGAGAGGCTGGTATTGGAACTGCGGGACAAGGTCGGGGATGTGGTCCCGGCGTTGCCGGGGTCGAGCGGCGCACCGGCCGCGGAGGATGGGCCCATGGCGTTGGCCCGGGCGGCCCTCTTGGAGCTCGGCTATGCCCCTCAGGAAGCCGAGAAAGTGCTATCCGGTGTGGATGCCGACCAGTCCGTGGAAGGTATTATCCGCCAGGCGCTGGGCCGGCGGGCCTAAGTCTGTCGGCGGCGCGAAGAAGGACGGAGAGGATCACTCATGGTCGATAGCGAGAGACTGGCCGACCCGGAGGAGACTCCCCAAGAGCAGGAGGTGGAGACCTCGCTCAGGCCCCGCTCTCTGGGCTCGTTCGTGGGACAGCCTGTGCTGCGCGAGCAGTTGCAGATCTTCATAGAGGCCGCGCGCTCCCGCGGCGAACCGCTCGATCATGTGCTGCTGGCAGGGCCACCCGGGTTGGGCAAGACCACTCTGGCCAACATCATCGCCTTGGAGATGGGCGTCAATATCATCACCACCTCCGGTCCGGCTCTGGAGAGGAAGGCCGACATGGCGGCCATCCTCACTCACCTGCAGGACGGCGACGTACTCTTCATCGACGAGATCCACCGGCTCAACCGGTCCATCGAGGAAATCCTCTACCCAGCCATGGAGGACTTCGAGATAGACATCGTGATCGGGCAGGGTCCCAGTGCTCGCACCATCCGCCTGGAATTGCCCCGTTTCACGCTCATCGGCGCCACCACGCGCTCGGGGCTCATCACCACTCCTCTGCGTGATCGCTTCGGCTTCTCGCACCGCTTGGACTACTACTCCATGGATGATCTGGGCCTCATCGTCCGCCGTTCCGCCGGCATTCTGAGCGTGGCCATCGACGAGGAGGGGTCCACGGCGTTGGCTTCCCGGGCCAGGGGGACTCCGCGCATTGCCAACCGGCTCCTGCGCCGGGTACGGGATTATGCCCAAGTGAGGCACGAAGGCGAGATAACCGGAGTCATCGCATTGGAGGCTCTGCGTCTGTTTGAGGTCGACGACGAGGGACTCGATCGCGTGGATCGCGAGATCCTCACCCTCATTCTGGAGAAGTTCGACGGGGGTCCCGTGGGACTCTCCACACTAGCGGTGGCGATCGGAGAAGAGGCCGACACCATCGAGGATGTGTACGAACCCTTCCTGCTCCAGCGCGGTTTTCTCATGCGCACTCCACGGGGGAGAGTGCTTACACGTCTCGGCTATGAGCACTGTGGTGCGAGTCCGCCGGCGGCTGCGCGGCCGGCGCCTGCGGACACTCTCTTCAGCTAGCTAGGAGGGAGGGTGACGGACAAGCTCCTCCTGCACGTGTGCTGCGGTCCCTGCGCCACCGCATCCATTCCCGCCTTTCAGTCTGACGACGTGGAAGTGACGGGGTTCTTCTACAACCCCAATATCCACCCACTCTTGGAGTATCGTCGCCGTTTGACGGGGGCTCGCGATACAGCGGCTCTGCGGGGTATCGTACTGGTGGAAGATCTCTCTTATGATCCGGAAGACTGGTTCGCTGGCGTGTGCGTCGGAGAGGCTTCTCGCTGCACGCGCTGCATCTCTCAGCGCTTGGACCGCGCCGCGGCGGAGGCCGCGGCGCAGGGATGTGGGTCATTCGCCACCACGCTCGCCATCAGTCCCTGGCAGGATCACCAGGCCATCCGTGCAGGCGGTCGGGACGCCGCCGACAAACACGGGGTGGAGTTCATATACGAGGATCTGCGACCGCTCTACGGGGAATCACGCCGCTTGAGCCGAGAGTGGGGGCTGTATCGCCAGAAGTACTGCGGGTGTCTCATCTCCGAATGGGAGCGTTACCGTGAGGCTTGAGGAGTTCGGCGCCACCAACCCGGCGGTCGGCACACGGTTTCGGCCCGCGGAGTCGATGCATGCATCTCACTGAGCTCGATTTCGACTTCCCCGAGGAGTTGATAGCCCAGAAGCCCGTTGAGCCTCGCGACTCCTGCCGGTTGATGTATCTCCCGGCCGAAGGACTCCTGCAACACGGGCATTTCTTCGACCTGCCCGGACTTCTCAGAAGAGGAGATACTGTTGTCTTCAACGACTCGCGGGTGTTGCCTGCGCGGGTGGAGGCACAGAAGCCCACGGGAGGCAGAGTGGAGTTGCTGTTCTTGCGCCCTGTCCCGGCCGCAGGCCCTGGGGCCGGCGGCCGCTCGGTGGAGTCGTGGGAGGTCCTCGCGCGGCCCTCGCATCGCCTACGGGAAGGCGGCCGCTTGCTGCTGACCGGGGGGGAAGAAGTGGTCCTACGCTCTCTTCTCGGCGACGGGCGCTGGGTGGTGCAGGGGACTTCGTTCGCGCCCATGGTGGACCTCATGGAGAAGTACGGTCGTCTGCCCCTCCCGCCGTACATCAAGGATTACTCCGGCGACCCGGGGGCCTATCAGACTGTCTACGCGCTGCCGCCCGGTTCCGCCGCGGCTCCTACGGCCGGATTGCATTTCACCCCAGAGGTGATGAACACATTGGAGAGTCAGGGGATCGGTTCGGTCTACGTGACCCTCCACGTGGGTCTCGATACCTTCCAGCCCATACGGGAGGAGAACGTCGAGCAGCACCGCATCCACCGTGAGACCTACACTGTCAGCCGGGAGGCTCTTGCGGCGCTGCGCGCAGCGAGGGTCGGGGCAGGGCGACTCGTGGCCGTCGGCACTACGGCGGCCAGGGTCTTGGAGACGCTGGCCGCCTCTGGCGTCCTCGATCACGCGCCCCAGCCGGGATCGGCGGGCTCGGAGGAAACGGTCTCGGGCTCGACTGAGATCTTCATCACTCCCGGGCATCGCTTTCAGGCGGTCGACGTGCTCCTGACGAACTTCCATCTACCCCGCAGCACCGTGTTGGCCTTGGTGATGGCCTTCGCAGGGCAGGACCGCATCCGCGATGCATACCGGCAGGCCATCGAGTTGCGCTATCGCTTCTTCAGCTTTGGAGATGCCATGCTGATCGAGCGAGACGGCGCCGAGCGCCACGGGGGCGCGCAGCCGACACTGAAGGGAGCGGACTCGTGAGGTGGCTGGACGGCCTCCCCGACTTCCCCTTCCGCCTGGAAGCCGGCGAGGGGGCAGCGCGCGCGGGCGTCATCGAGACACCGCGAGGAGATGTCCGGACCCCATGCTTCATGCCTGTGGGCACCAAGGGTACCGTCAAGGCCATGTCACCGGACCGGCTACGTGCCTCCGGCGCCCAGATCGTCCTGGCCAACACCTATCACTTGGCTCTGCGTCCAGGCAGCGAGACTGTGAAGCGACTCGGAGGCCTGCACGCCGTCATGCAGTGGGATGGCCCCATACTCACCGACAGTGGGGGGTACCAGGTCTTCAGCCTTCGTGACACCGCGCGCATCGACGATTCCGGCGCCGTCTTTCGCTCCATCTACGACGGGTCCAAGCAGGTGTTCACACCGGAACGGGCCGTGCTCGAGCAGCAGAACCTCGGGGCCGACTTCATCATGTGTCTCGACCAGTGCCCACCCGGGTCGGCGTCTGCGGAGGAATTACGCCAAGCGGTCGAGCGCACGAGGCTCTGGGCCGCTCGCTGCAAGGATGCACACGTGGCCGCGGGAGGCATGGGCAGCGATGGTCATCAGATGCTGCTGGGGATCGCGCAGGGGGGTGTCGACCCCGCGCTGCGCAAGGCGAGCATCGAGCAGCTCCTGGAGATAGGGTTTCCGGCCTACGCCATCGGCGGGTTGACGGTGGGGGAGGACCGAGAAGCCATGCTCGAGACGACCGCGCTGGCGGCGGATCTGCTGCCGGTCGACCGTATCCGTTACTTCATGGGCATCGGCGACCCCCGCGGCATCCTCGAGGTGATCGCCCGGGGTGTTGACATCTTCGACTGCGTGCTGCCGACGCGTACGGCCCGCATGGGCACAGCCTTCACACGTGGAGGGAAGCTGAACCTGCGCAATGCGGAGCATGCGCGATCGACGGAACCCTTGGAATCAGGCTGTCCCTGCCTTGCGTGTGGCGGCTACTCGCGGGGCGTGCTACGCCATCTGGTCATGCAGAAGGAGATCCTGGGGCTCATGTTGCTGACCGAACACAATCTCACCTTTCTCAGTGGGATGGTGGCCGAGGCGAGGGAAGCCATCATCCGGGGCAAGTTCGCCGAGCTTATGAGAATGTGGCGTACCTCGTGGTAATATGCAGCACTTGAACTAGCATGTGTCCGCTCCGGGGGAGCGGAACCCAAAAGGAGGAGACTTGGGCGGCTCAGCCGGTATGTTGATTATCTATGTGGTGGCGTTTATCGCCATTTTCTACTTCATGGCCATCAGGCCTCAGCAGAGACAGCGCAAGGCCCATGCGGCCCTGTTGTCGTCGCTGAAGAAGGGCGATCACGTGGTCACGGCTTCCGGGATCTACGGGACGGTCAAGCGGGTGGAAGAGACGTTGGTCGTCGTCGAGGTGGCCAAGGGCGTCAATATGAAGTTGGCGCGCAACGCCATTGCTCAGATCGTCAGAGACGGTACGGATGCCCGCGCGTTTGCTCCGGAACCTGCAGGGCGTCGTGGCAAGAAGGCCCCGGCCGAGATCGAGGAAGAGGTCGGCATTGAAGAGGCCGTTGAGGTCGAGGACGAGGCCGAGACGATCGAAGAAGGGGTTGTCGACGAGACCGTCGACGAGGTAGAGGCAGAGGTCATCGTGGAGGACGAAGAATCCTCGAAGGACGACCAGGCCTAGTTCCGGTCTTTCTGTTAGTACCCACGCGGGCATCTCGTGGCCCGCGTTGACACCGGTACGCCGGTGACCTATTCTCGTTCGTTGCGGCTGCCCGGCGTCTGTCGTGGTCGAAGGGCGGCCTGCGGGTGCGTGATCCAACCGCTGCTCAGGAAGGTGTGCTGTTGTCAAGAGTAAGGCGTGACGCCCTCATACTGGTGGTTCTGGCCGTCGTGCTGGCCGCGGCCGCCTACTTCGCGTTCCCGTTGTCCAAGACCAATCTGGGTCTGGACCTGCAGGGGGGTCTCTCGGTCATCCTCGAGGCGCAGGACACTGCCAGGAACCCGCGCACCGACGATGGTATGACCCAGGCGGTCAAGATCATCCAGAACCGCGTCAACGGCCTAGGTGTGGCCGAGCCCGAGATCCAGCGCCAGGGCGAGTGGAAGATCAGCGTCCAACTACCGGGCATCGACAATCCCGAAGAGGCCATGGGGGTCATCGGCAAGACCGCCGTGCTCGAGTTCTACCACGTGGAGGAGCAGTTCGGGACTCCCTACGCCTCGCAGGAGGAGGCCTTGGCGGCGGCGGGCGTCGAGTCTCTCTCTGATCTGCCGGCAGATCAGACCATCGTTAGCTGGGGGCCGGAGAACGGAAATCCTACTGAACAGTGGTTTCTCATCGAGACCCCACCTCTTCTGACCGGCGCGATGTTGGACGGTGCGCAGACCGGGTTCGACCAATTCAACAAGCCCAAGGCGGACATGCAGTTCAACAGCGAAGGCGCTCAAGTCTTCGAAGACGTTACTACCAGATTGGCCGACACCCGCCAGATCACCGGTGAGGACCAACACCTTGCCATCGTCCTCGACAACAACGTCGAGTCTGCCCCCCGTGTGCTGGAGCCCATCAGCGGAGGCGAGGCGGAGATCACCGGGGACTTCACTCAGTCGGAGGCCGAGAGCCTTGCGCTCGTTCTTAATACGGGTGCTCTGCCCGTCGAACTGATCCCCGTGAGCCAGAACTCCATCGGCGCCACTCTGGGCCAGGCGGCTCTGAATCAGGCGCTCATCGCCGGGGGCATAGGTCTGCTGCTCATCATCGTCTTCATGATCGCCTACTACCGGCTGCTTGGTGTGGTCGCCAGCATGGCCCTCATCATCTACGGCATCCTCTTCTTGGGCATCCTCAATGCCATCGGGGTGACGATGACTTTGCCCGGTATCGCCGGGATGATCTTGACCCTGGGCATGGCGGTGGACGCCAACGTCCTCATATTCGCGCGCATGCGCGACGAGGTGCTGGCTGGGAAGAGCATCGGCCCGGCCACGAACGCCGGCTTCAAGAAGGCCTTCAGGACGGTCTTTGACTGCAACATGACGACGATCTTGACCGCCATCGTCCTCTTCTGGGCCGCCACAGGGGCCATCAAGGGCTTCGCCCTCACCCTCGGCATAGGCGTGGCGCTGTCCATGTTCACGGCGGTGGTCGTGACTCGGTCGCTGCTCAACCTCCTGAGTGGGTGGAGCGTGTTCAGGCATCCCAAGGCCCTGGGACTGCACGTCCCCAAAGCCAAAACGCTGCCCGTCGAGGATGGGGGGCAGTCATGAGGGTCATACACTTCATGCGCTACAAGTGGTGGTTCCTGGGCATCCTCACCGCTGTGACGGTCCTTTCTTTCATCACCGTGTTCGTCGTGGGTCTCGATTTCGGCATCGACTTCGTGGGCGGGGTCAGGATGGCCGTCAGTCTGGAAGAGACCGCCGGCGTCGACGAGGTGCGCACTATCGTCACCGACGCTGGAGTACAGGCGCCCATTGTGCAGTCGGTCACCGGGACCAGCGGCGCCGATTCATACATGATCACCGCCGAGGAGATGACGGAGGAGCAGCAGAAAGCCGTCATCACCGATCTTGATAGTCAGTATGGAGTGGTGGAAGGTTCGGTGGCCACCGAGACGGTGGGTGCCAGCTTCGGCCAGGAGACCGCCAACCGGGCCTACATCGCGATCGCCATCGCCATCCTTGCCATCATCGGATACCTGACCTTTCGCTTCGAATTCAAGTTCGCTCTGCCGGCGATCTTCGCGCTTGTCCATGACCTGGCGCTGGTGCTGGCCATCTACGCCGCCACCGGCCGACTGGTCACCTACGCCACGGTAGCCGCTATCCTCACTATCCTCGGGTATTCGGTCCACGACACGATCGTGATCTTCGACCGTATGCGTGAGAACGCGCATCTCATGAAACCGCGGGATACCTATGGTGACATGGTCGACCTGTCCATCAGGCAGACCATGGTCAGATCGATCAATACCTCGGTGGCTCTCCTGCTGCCGCTCCTGGCTATCCTCATCTTCGGCGGTCCCACGCTCAACGACTTCGCCTTCGCGCTTACCATTGGGGTGGTGACGGGTACCTACTCCTCGTTCTTTGTCGCAGCTCCACTTGTGGTGCTCTGGAAGGAGAGGGAACCGCGGTATCGCAAGCGGCTGGCAGCTGCGGGCGCAGATGGCCAAGTGATCGTGGAGACCGTGGACGTCGGGCAGATGGCTACCGAGACGGCAGTCTCAGGCGCCGTGGTGAGCGCGCCGGCCTCCAATGCCCCCGCGACCACGCAGACGGCGGTGCAGCCGCCCGCCCCGAAAGCGGCAAACCAGAAGCCCAAGAGCAAGCGACCCCCGGGAAAGAGCAAGAAGCGCACAACTCCGTGAGAGGAGGACGCCATGTTTGAAGCGTCGGGCGACGAACCCTCGAGTGGCAGTGGCACGTCCGCTGCAGCGCAGACCATCCGTGAGCTCATCGAACGCACGTTTCTGCTCGGAGTCGGAGCAGCCGCTCTGAGCAAGGAGCGCATCCAGGAACTGGTGGAGGAGTTTGTCCGCCGAGGCCAACTGAGCGGGGAGGAGGGCCGGGACATGGTCGATCGACTCATGGCCCGCAGCCGCGAAGAGGCCCGCGCGGCCGTGAAGAAGGCGGACTCATCTCTTCAGGGTGCCTTTCGGGAGATGGGTCTCATCAACAAGCGTGATCTTGAAGACATGGACTTCCGCCTGCGGCAGCTCGAACATCGGATACAACTGCTCGAGACGGCAGCAGACGCTGATTCCTCCGGCGGGCCCAGCACGCCGGCGTCCTAGACTGCACACGAGGGCGCGACCGAGGCGGCGAAGCCGTCCAGGGGCGGCCGCCGCAGCGGAACGGGGGTTGTAGTGCCGTACGCCCAGCTCAGGCACCCCAACTTCATGACCCGTATCCGGAATATCGAGAGGATGCGGGATATATCTCGAGTCGCGGTCCGGCACGGCTTTGGGTACTTCTTCGAGAGTAACCGCCTGTTCCACCTCATCCCACGCTGGCGGCGCAGAGCGCCCATTCCGGCGGGGCAGCGTGGGCGGCATATACGGGAGATGCTTGACGAACTGGGTCCGACCTTCGTCAAGTTCGGCCAGTTGCTGAGTACTCGTCCGGACGTCGTTCCGCCGGATATCGTTGTCGAGTTGGTGAGGCTTCAGGACCGCGTCACGCCGTTCTCCTTCGAAGAGGCGAAGCAGGTCATCGAGGAGGATCTGGGACTGACTGTGGAACGGGCCTTCTTCTCCTTCGACCCAGACCCCTTGGCCTCAGCCTCTATCGGACAGGTGTACGCCGCCGTCCTGCCCGGAGGCGATGAGGTGGTCGTCAAGGTACAGAGACCCGACGCCTCCCGGCAGATCCGGAAGGACATCGAGTTGCTGACGCAGTTCGCCGAGTTGGCCGAGGGGCGCCTCGACATCGGCGTCTCGCCTATGGAGTTGGTCGAGGAGTTCGCCCGTTCCATCAACCGCGAACTGGACTACTTCCTGGAGGCCCGCAACGCTGAACGCTTTGCTGCGAACTTCGCCGACGAGGAGACTGTACGCATCCCCAAGATCTACTCGCGGTACTGCAACAGGCGAGTGCTCACCATGGAACGGTTGCATGGGCCCACGCTCAACACGCCGGAGGTAGCCGCCCTGCCGTTGGAGGTCAAGAGAAGGCTGGCCGAGGTGATAGCCGATTGCTGGTTCCGACAGATCCTCCGCGATGGGTTCTTCCACGCAGACCCCCATCCGGCCAATCTCGTCTATCTGGGCGAGGGCGGTCTGGGTCTGCTGGACTTCGGGCTGGCCGGGTTTCTGCGCCGGGATGATCTGGAGGAGGGGGCCCGTCTGTTCCTTCGGGTGATGGATTCGGACATCGGGGGCATCAAACGCTCGCTCAAGCGCCTGGGTGTCGACTGGAGCTCCTCTGTCGACGAGCAGGTCAGTCAATCCATCGAGGAGGCTTTCAGCCGCTACTTCGGTCGCTCGCTTTCGACCATCGACGTGGCCACAGTCCTCCATCAGTTGTTCGACATGGTCTATGGCCTGAGTCTGCGTCTTCCCAGTCGATTCCTGCTGCTGGACAAAGCCCTACTTACGATGGAAGGCGTGGTGAGCCGACTCTATCCGGACCTGGACGTGTTCCAACTCGCCGGCTCGTACACCGAGGAGATGAAGAAGCAGCGCCTCGACCCTCGAGAGTGGTCCACTCGACTGCGACGGGAACTGACCGAGTATGCGGACATGGTGCGGGAATACCCGGTGCAACTGCATGATCTGCTGGAGGATATGAGGGCCGGGGAGTTGGAAGTGAAGTTCCGGCACGTTGGTCTCGAGAACGTGATGCATCGCCTAGACATCATCGCCAACCGAGTGGTGGTGGCCATGGTGAGTATCGCTCTGGGAGTTACGAGCATGGCCATCGCTCTCTCCATTGATGGAGGCCCCCAAGTGGGGGGTTTGTCGGTGTGGGGTATCCCCGGCTTCGTCATCTCGCTGTTCTTCGGCATCTGGCTCATCTATGCCATCATCCGGTCCGGGCGTCTCTGATGATGACGCTTCCGGCGGTGGCATCGTCAGGTGCCTGGGAGGGCGTGTGAACGTCTCCCGTGCTTTCCCGGGGGGCGCCGCCCCGCCTATCCGCGGCGCGAGATATAGTTGAGGCCATGAGAGAGCCCGAAGACATCACGTGGGAGCTTGCTCCGTACTCTTGGGCCGCGGCGGAACGGCTGGCCCGGGAGTTGGCCTTGCCCTTCCCGGTGGCTACCGTCCTTGCGGCAAGGGGTCTCGCCGACCCCGTCGAAGCCCGCACCTTCCTGGACTGCTCTGTGGCCATCCCCGACCCGTTCCTGTTCGCGGACATGGAAGTCGTGGTGGGCCGACTGACGGAGGCTATCGAGCGGGGCGACAGAATCGTCATCCACGGCGACTACGACGCAGACGGCGTGACGGCGACGGCTGTGATGGTCCTGGGCCTGCGTGCCATGGGCGCCGAGGTCGACTGGTATCTGCCCAGCCGTTTTGCCGAGGGATTCGGCCTCTCCCGTACGGCGGTCGAGAGTATCGCCTCTCGCGGACAGGCTCTTCTCGTCACGGTGGATTGTGGGGTCAACTACCCGGATGAGGTGCGGTTGGCGCAGGAGTTGGGCCTGGATGTGATCGTCATCGACCACCATCAACCGGGGCCCGTGCTGCCCGATTGTCCCCTCGTTCATCGGGTCAAGGGAGAGTATCCCCATGACCATCTGTGTGGGGTGGGCTTGGCCTTCAAGGTGCTCCACGCTCTGCACGTCCGCTCGGCCGGCGCTTCGACGACCTCCGTCCCTGAGGCTCTTCATCCCCTTCTCGATCTGGTCGCTGTAGGAACGATCGCCGACCTGGTGCCGCTCAAGGGAGAGAACCGCTTCTACGTGAGGGAGGGGCTGAGGCTGCTCACCATCGGTACTCGGGTCGGACTGCGGGCTCTCAGCAAAGTGGCGGGGTGTGCGGGTGCTGTCGACTCTGGAGCTGTGTCCTTCCGTCTCGCCCCTCGGCTGAACGCCGCCGGCCGCCTGGCCGATGCGTCCCAGCCGCTGTGTCTCCTACTCACAGACGACGAGAAGGAGGCCATGGGTATCGCCGCGCGCCTGCACGAGTTGAACGGTGAACGGCAGGATGTGGAGAGGCAGATCCTCCAGGAGGCCATCGTCCAGGTGGAGGGATTGGAATCTCTACCGCCGCTTCTCGTGCTCAGTGGGGAGGGTTGGCATGAAGGTGTAGTGGGGATAGTGGCCTCTCGCATGGTGGAGCGATATCACCGGCCCGCCCTTCTGCTCGGGGAGCGTGACGGGGTGGCCAAGGGGTCGGGGCGGAGCATCTCCAGGTACGACCTCATGGCGGGGTTGAACGCGTGTGCGCAATGGCTGACCATCTATGGGGGTCATCCGCAGGCAGTAGGTCTCACTCTCCCGGTCGAGCAGGTGGAGTCGTTCCGGCAGGCCATGCAGGAGCACGCCGCGGAGAGGCTCACAGGGGACGACGTGAGGCCCTTGTATCGCGCCGACGCGGTGCTGAGGGGTGATGATGTCAATGCCGACACGGCTCTGGCTCTCGCCTCTCTGGGGCCCTTCGGCAGCGGCAATCCACGTCCGCGGGTACTGCTGGTCAACGCCGCGATAGGCCAGGTGGATGTCACCCGCACGGGGGCCCATCTCCGTTGCGTCGTTGAGGTGGATGGAGCGAAAGCGCGGGCCATAGGCTTCGGTATGGGCGAGTTGGCGCCCAGTCTTCGCGAAGATGGGAGAGGCAAGACCGTCGGGGCGCAACTGCTGGTGGACGAGTGGCAAGGTTCGCTCCGGCCCGAGCTACGACTGGAAGGTGTGGGCGCTACCGACGCCGCTGTGCGGGGGTTCCCGCTCTGCGGGCCCGGGTGTCGAAATATGGACGCCGCGGAGGCTGGAGCGGGAGATTCCTTCGCCGAAGGAGAGGCAGGAGCGGTGGCCCCCGCTTTGCATCCAAGCTCCAGGCGGGCTCGCCCTTCTTCTCAGCCGGTCTCTTTGACCCTATCCGCGCACGAAGGACGCGACCTCCGGGGCGCCGGCGGGCGCATGGGGGCGGTGGCCCAAGTACTGGCCACGGGGGAGCCCACCGTCATACTCACCTGCTCAGTTGCGCACTGCCTGGACGAACTGAGGCGGGCCATGCCGCTCGGGGATTTCACCCGAGGCCGTCTGTGTTGCGTGGGTCGCGGGTGCCTCAGTGCAGTCGAGGGGCGTGTCGATGGTCTGGGGGTGACCATCGTGGAGTGGGACGTCGCCACCGACCTGGACTTCATGGGTGGGGAGATGCATGTGATCGCCGCCGATCCGCCCTATACGGAGGAACACGTTCTGCTGCTACGGCGCTTGGCCCACGAGGGGGCGAAAGTACACCTGTACTACGGCGAAGAACAGCGACAGACCACGGTGGGCCTGCTCAAGTACCTTGCCCATCCGCGCTTCGCCATGGTCTGCGTCTACCGGGCCCGTAGCGGCGGGTCTTCGGAGCATGAGATCGCTCGCGTCGCAGCCGATCTGGCCTGGCGCGAGGCCCGGGTCGTGCTGCCTGACGCAGCCTTTGTGCGGGCCACGCAGGTACTGGCGGAACTCGATCTGGAACACTCTAATGAGACAGAGGCTAAAATCAGTCTCGCGACCATACCGCTGTATGCGCGGGCGGAGGCCGACTACGAGGAGTGTTGCAGGCTGTGCCGGACCCTATAGACACCAGGCGGACAGATGCCCGACTCGGGGAAGCGGGGCTCAATGGCATCGACGTTGGGACCCCGACGAGGCTGCACGAGCGCTTGCTCCACGACCTATTGGAGAAGGTGCACGCGTACGATCCTGACTGCGACGAGGATCTGATCACCCGGGCCTTCGACGTGGCGGCTTCCCAGCACGAGACTCAGCTTCGCGCGAGCGGAGAGCCGTACCTCAACCACCCTGTCGGAACCGCCCTCATCTGTGCCGACCTGCGCCTCGACTCGGCCACCATCGCGGCGGCGCTCTTGCACGACGTCGTCGAGGATACCTCCATGTCCATCGAGTCGGTGCGCAGCCAGTTCGGCGACGAGGTGGCTTTGCTGGTGGACGGGGTCACCAAGTTGTCGCAGATCTCATTCCGTAGCATAGAAGAGGAGCAGGCGGAGAACATCCGGAAGATGATCATCGCGATGGCCAAGGACATCAGGGTCATCCTCATCAAGTTGGCGGATCGCCTGCACAACATGCGCACACTCGGCTACCTGGGCAAGCAGAAGCAAATCGAGAAGTCCAAAGAGACGCTGGAGGTCTACGCGCCCCTCGCGCATCGCCTGGGCATCGAGTCCGTCCGCTGGGAGCTGGAGGATCTCTCCTTCGCGACCCTGCATCCGCGCAAGTACGCCGAGGTGGGGCGTATGGTCGCGCAACGGCGCGCCGATCGCGAGCGCGATCTGGAGGAAGCCCGTGGCACGCTGAGCGACGAGTTGGCGGGTATGAGCGTCCAGGCCGAGATCTCCGGCCGGGCAAAACATCTCTACTCCATCTACAACAAGATGGTGCGCAAGGGCAAGGAGTTCAACGAGATCTACGATCTGACGGCGCTCAGGGTGTTGGTGAACTCGGTCAAGGACTGCTATGCGGTCTTGGGCGTGGTGCATTCCATATGGAAGCCGCTGCCCGGTCGCTTCAAGGACTACATCGCCATGCCCAAGTTCAACATGTACCAGTCGTTGCACACCACGGTCATCGGTCCCAACGGCAAGCCTCTCGAGATACAGATACGCACCTACGACATGCACCAGACGGCTCAGTACGGTATCGCTGCGCACTGGGTGTACAAGGAGGGACGCGGGGGGCAACGGACGACCGGTCAAATGGAGAAGCTGCAGTGGCTGCGGCAGATCATGGACTGGCAGTCCGAGACCAAAGACTCGGGTGAGTTCATGGACGCGCTGCGGGTGGATCTCTTCCACGACGAGGTCTACGTCTTCACCCCCAAGGGAGAGGTCAAGAGCCTGCCCGTCGGCTCCACGCCGGTCGATTTCGCGTATGCCATCCACACCGACGTCGGTCACCGCTGCATAGGGGCCAAGGTCGACGGTCGCATCGTCCCCCTCACGCACCGGTTGCAGTCGGGTGACATCGTGGAGATCCTCACGTCGAGGACGGCCCAGGGGCCCTCGCGAGACTGGCTGCAGTTCGTAGCCAGTTCCGGGGCTCGCAACAAGATCCGTCAATGGTTCAAACGTGAGAAGAGAGAGGACGCTGAGCACTTGGGCCGGGAAGCACTTCTGGACGCGCTCCGCAAGCAAGGACTTCCCGCCCAGAAGCTCATCGGCTCAGAACTGATGTCCGAGATCATGAAGGAATCCAACATCGCCAAGAAGGAAGAGTTCTTCGTGGCGATCGGGTCCGGCAAGATCAGCCCCCAGCATGTGATCACCCGCGTTATCCATCGACTGAGCAGAGAGCGGGAGGGACCCGCCGCCACGCTCACACTCTCTCCCGGGGCCGGCAAGGACGCCAAGAGCCCTTCCTCCTCCAGCGAACTGGGCATCAGCGTCGACGGGGTGGACGAGGTAGCCATCCGCATTCCTCAGTGTTGCCGACCCGTCCCCGGGGATGACGTGGTGGGATATATCTCCCTCGGTAGGGGTATCACGGTCCACCGTCGCGACTGTCCCAATGTCCGCGCCCTTGAGAAGAATCCGGAGCGGTTCACGGCGATCCATTGGGACACGCGATCCAAGGGGCCGCTGCGTGTGGAGATACAGGTCGAAGCCTATGACCGCAACCGCCTTCTTGAGGACATCTCCCGCACTCTGAGCGAAAGCGGGGTGGCCATCGTGGCAGGGCAGATCATTACAGCCCGCAACAACATGGTCAAAGACCGGTTCGTTTTCGATGTGCCGGATATCGATTTCCTGGAGACGGTGCTGCAGCGCGTCCGGCGCATCGACACCGTGTACGACGCCTACCGGGTGACGCCTCACTGATCCAGACGCCGCCGCTCCGGCCGCGGGGCCAGGAAGGGTGACGGGTCGGAGGTCACGGTATCGCCGAGGCCGCAGTCACGCCTCTGGTAAAATTGTGCGCCGTGGGTCGACGTGCGCGCGTCGCCGACGGTGTGCCCGTCTTCCTCGACATAAGGAACTCGTGATATGCATATGCGCTGCCTGCCGGTGGGCCCTTTGCAGGCCAACTGCTATCTCATCTGGGATGATGACAAGCACGGCTGCGCCGTGGACCCCGGCGGCGAGCCGGAGAAGATCGCGCGCTACATAGCCGACGAGGGTCTTGGACTTGAGGCCATTCTTGTCACCCACGGGCATTTCGATCACACGGAAGGTGTCCGGGGTCTGGCCGAGCGCACCGGTGCCAAGGTGTACTGTTCGGGTGCGGCGGCGCGGGTGCTCACGGGACCGGATGGCTGTGACGCCACGGGCTATCCCATACCCAGCGTAGAGGCCGACGCGGTCGAGGTGGTCGACGATGGAGCGACCGTGACTGTGGGCAGCTTCACGGTAGCCGTGGTAGCCACTCCAGGACACACTCCGGGCGACCTCACCTTCGAGATCGCGGGTAATCTGTTCTGCGGCGACCTTCTCTTCCACCGCTCTGTCGGCCGCACGGACTTCCCTGGAGGCGACTTCCCCACGCTGCTGCGGTCGGTGAGCAGACTGATTGAGCTGTATCCTCCTTCCACCCCTGTGCATCCCGGTCACATGCAGTCGACAACGCTGGGGGACGAGTTGAGGCACAACCCCTTCCTGGGCGGGCTTGATAGCGATGGCTGAGCGGATGAGCGCCCCCAAGGGCACGTATGACATCCTACCCGTGGATCAGCCGGTCCGCCGCTGGGTCATATCCCAGGCGGAGGCGGTCTTCCAGCGGTATGGATACGCGCGCATCGACACCCCCACGTTCGAGGAGACGCGGCTGTTCACCCGGGGGGTGGGGGAGTCGACCGACATCGTGCGTAAGGAGATGTACACTTTCGATGACCTGGGGGGTCGGAGCATGACCCTGAGGCCCGAGGGGACCGCGCCCGTGGCCAGGGCCTACGTCGAGCACGGCATGCACACGCTTCCTCAGCCGGTCAAGCTCTACTACCACAGTCCCATGTTCCGATACGAGAGCCCCCAGTCGGGTCGCTACCGGCAGCACTACCAGCTGGGGGTGGAGGCCTTCGGGTCGCCCGCTCCGGAGTTAGATGCGGAGGTCATCGGGGTGCTGGCAGCGGTCTACCGTGAACTCGGTCTGTCGGACTTGGAACTCAGGTTGAACTCCATGGGTTGCTCGCAGTGCCGCCCGGGCTATTCGGCGGTACTGCGCACCTTTCTCGGGGAACAAGGCGAGAATCTCTGTACGGAATGCCGAGACCGGGCCACGCTCAATCCGCTGCGCACCTACGACTGCAAGTCGGCCGCCTGCAAGACCATCCTGGAGAGTGCACCCCGGCTTCCAGACCACCTCTGTGCTGAGTGTGCGCACCACCACGCCCGGGTCAAGTTAGGCCTGCGAATACAGGATGTCGTGTATGTGGATGACCATACCCTAGTGAGGGGCATGGACTACTACACGCGCACCACGTTCGAGTTCCAGTCATCTCTTCTGGGCGCTCAGTCCGGGGTGGGCGGGGGCGGCCGGTATGACGACCTTGTCAGTTCCATCGGAGGCCCTCCGGTTCCAGGCGTCGGCTTCGGCACGGGGGTGGAGCGCATACTGCTGGCCTTAGCCAGGTCGGGAGCGGAACTTCCCGGACCTCAGGCCCCGGTCGCGTATCTTGTTGCCCTGGCCGAGGAGGTGCGACCGCGGGTCTTCGCGTTGGCGCACACGTTGCGGACCGCAGGGGTGCCGGTGGACCTGGACTACGCGGGCAGGAGTGTGAAAGGACAGATGAAGCAGGCGGGGCGCAGCGGGGCCCGCTATGCGTTCATCATGGGCGAGGAGGAACTGGCCACCGAAACGGTCACCGTTCGCGACCTCGCCGACGGCAACGAGACCAGACTCCCTGCGTCGGAGGCCACGGCGCTGGCAGGGTCGAAGAGTTGATATGAGGCGCTGAATGACACTGAAAGAGAAGGACCCATCGTGAAATACAGAAGCGAGTGGTGTGGCGACCTGAGCGAGGACTACGTAGGCCGTCAGGTCGAGTTGGCGGGGTGGGTCCAACGGCATCGCGATCACGGTGGGCTTGTCTTCATCGATCTGCGCGACCGCACGGGTATCGTTCAGCTCGTCTTCGGGGCGGATGTCCCCTCCACCCACGAACGTGCGCAGGAACTGCGCAGCGAACACGTCGTCTCGGTCACCGGCACCGTGGTGGCCCGCTCCCCGGAACGGATCAACCCCAATCTGCCCACCGGCAAAGTCGAGGTGGTGGTCAGCAGGTTGGATGTTCTGGCCGAATCGAAGACGCCGCCCTTCTTCATCGAAGATGACCTCGACGTCGACGAGACGCTCCGGCTCCGCTATCGCTATATCGATCTTCGGCGGCCGCGGATGTTCTCCAACCTCCTGCTCCGCCACAAGATGGTGCAGGCGACGCGTAGCTACCTGAACGAGCGGGGTTTCATCGATGTGGAGACCCCAATCCTCACCAAGAGTACCCCCGAGGGAGCGCGTGATTTCCTGGTTCCCAGCAGGCTGCAGCCGGGCGAGTTCTACGCTCTACCGCAGTCTCCGCAGCTCTTCAAACAGTTGCTCATGATCGCCGGGTTCGAGCGCTACTATCAGATCGCTCGGGCGTTCCGAGACGAAGATCTGCGGGCCGACCGTCAACCTGAGCATACGCAGATCGACATCGAGATGAGTTTCGTCGAGGAAAGCGATCTGCAAGACATGGTGGAAGGGATGTTCGCGGCGGCTTTCAGCGAGACCATCGGCGTCGAGTTGGAGCGCCCCTTCCCCCGCCTCACGTATGCCGATGCCATGGCGCGCTTCGGCAGTGACAAGCCCGACCTACGCTTCGGGATGGAGATCGTCGATGTCAGCGAACTCGCGAAGGGCTTCGACTTCCGGGTGTTCAGCGATGCTTTGGCCGCCGGCGGGGTCGTCCGGGGGCTGCGCGCTGAGGGCGGAGGCGGCTTCTCCCGCAAAGACGTTGACGATCTGTCCGCAGAGGCCGCTGTCTTTGGGGCCAAGGGGGTGCTTCCGGTCTGGGTGGAGGACGGGGGAGTGCGTTCTCCCTTGCAGAAGTTCGTCTCCCCGGAGCAGATGCAGTCCCTCGTCGGGGCTTTTGGGGGCCGGCGCGGAGACCTGCTTCTGCTTGTAGCCGATCGCCGGACCGTGGCGGCGGCCGGTCTGGGCGCACTGCGGTTGTCGCTGGCCACTCGTCTCGGCGTCGAGCGCAGCGGTTGGGCGTTCACCTGGGTGGTGGACTTCCCCATGTTCGAGTACGACGAGCGGGAGAAGCGCCTCAAGGCGCAGCACCATCCCTTCACCATGCCCCGTCTCGACAGCTTGGACGACCTGACGACGAGGCCTCTTGAGGTGGGGACTTACGCCTACGATCTGGTGTTGAACGGCGTGGAGTTGGGCAGTGGATCACTTCGCATCGCCGATCCCCAGCTGCAGGAAGCGGTCTTCGCCGCTCTCGGTCTGGACGAGGCACAGATCAAGAGCAAATTCGGATTCCTGGTCGAAGCCATGGAATACGGCATACCGCCCCATGGGGGGATCGGGCTTGGCCTCGATCGTGCAGTGATGCTCATGGCTGGGGAATCATCCATCCGGGATGTTATCGCCTTTCCGAAGACTCAGAGTGGGTCGTGTCCGCTCACCGACGCTCCTTCTCCGGTCTCACCCGAGCAATTGCAGGAGTTGCGCATCAAGCCGGCGTAGTATTTAGCCGATAGTGTTTCCAGGGGTGATGCGGTGTCGTTGCTCGCTCTGGGGTCGTGTGCTAACCTCGTGAGGCTCGACCTTGTGCGTGATCTGGCTCAAACTTGAGCCAACACACCTTGCTTGGGAGGCATGTTTGCCCGAGCGGTCTATGCCCATCGGGGACTGTCACCCACCTGCTCCGGCAGGTTCAAGCGCCTGTCAGACACGGCAAGGTGGAGCTTATTCGAGGGAGGCGGGAACATGTCCGAACGAAGCAGACGGTCAGCGGCTCTTCTGATAATACTGCTGCTCGTCGCGTTCGCAGCCTGGGGGTGCGGCGGATCCGAAGAGGAGACCACCACCAGTCTCGATTCTTCAGGCACCACCCCGACGGCGGTACCGACCGTCGGTCGCACCGAGACCCTCGTCGGTACCCAACTGATTCCCACGGCTGGCACGCCCGAAGAATATGTAGCCGCTAACGAACAGGCTCAGCCCGTCGTGATCATGTTCTACGTCCCAGGTGGTGTTGATGACCAGAAGGTGCTGCAGAGCGTCACCACCCTCCAGGTCGACTTTCCCGACTACGCCTTCTTGATCTACGATTTTGCCGACCCCGTGGCGTACGGAGATCTCTCTACGCTTCTCAAAGTCGATTATCCTCCGGCGGTCATCCTCATCGATGGTGCCGGCTTCATCAAGAGCGCATGGAACGGATACGTCGATGAGGGGACGCTCAACCAGGAATTCGTGAACCTGGGTGTGTGACCGTACCGCCTGAGTCGCTTCATCACGACGCAACCGGGGCGGGCCAAGCGGGTAGCGTCGAATGCGGCGCCGTCGTGCGTCTCGAAGTAGAGCTCCGGGACGGTTTCATCCGGGATGCTCACTACCAAGCCTACGGCTGTCCTGCCACTCTCGGCTGCATTCAGAAACTTACGGAATCGGTTCGCGACATGTCGTTCCTTGAGGCTGCCCTGGTCTCTGATTCAGCGCTGATGGCGGCGGTGCCTGTAGCGAGCGGACGATTGGACGCCGCTGCGCTCGCCATCGACGCGCTACACGGGGCACTGACCCAGGTGTTGGCATCGGAGGCCGCGCTTACAGAGCCTAAGGTGGTTTGCGACCCCAGAGGCGTGTTGGTAGGCATGAGCGGTGGCGTCGATAGCGCTGTGGCGGCCCTCTTGCTACGGGACCAGGGGTATCGTGTGGTGGGCGTGACCCTGCAGTTGTCCACCGACGTCGATGTCCCAGGTGAGCGGAGCTGCTGTTCTCCAGAGACTGTCCGAAGAGCCCGAAGGGTGGCTCACAGCCTCGGCATCCCCCATTTCACCCTGGAACTGTCCGAACTCTTCGCTGATCAAGTGGTGCGGTACTTCGTCGATAGCTACCAGAGGGGTATCACCCCTAACCCCTGTGCGAAGTGCAACGCCCGCGTACGCTTTGCCGCGATGCTTGAATTGGCCAAGAGGTTGGGGCTTCATAGCGTGGCCACCGGCCACTATGCGCGCTTGACAGGGGAACCACCCAGGCTCGCCCGGGGTTCAGACCACAGCAAAGACCAATCGTATGTGTTGGCCGAAGTCGCTCCGGAGATCTTGGAACGCGTGGTGTTCCCCCTGGGGGAACTCGTGAAGCCGCAGGTTAGAGCACTTGCGGCGGCAGCCGGTCTGGAAGGGCACGAGGCCCCGGAGAGCCAAGAGATCTGTTTCGTGGCCGACGACGACCATCGTCGTTTCCTGCGCGAACGGCTGGGGGATATCCCGGGTGATATCGTGGACTCCGCAGGGCTTCGTCTGGGCGAGCACGCCGGTGTGTACAACTACACCATCGGGCAGCGCAAGGGCTTGGGTCTATCGGGCCCGGAGCCACGCTATGTCCTCAGGCTCGACGCGGAGACGAGACGGGTGATAGTGGGCGACCGGTCGCAGTTGCGCACATGCGGCCTGAGCGTCAACGAGCTCACTTGGCATCGCGCGCTTCCTTCGAGACGAGTGGCCGTCAAGATACGGTCCTCCGGAGACGCACTGAGCGCCTTGGTCGAGCAGCGTGGGTGGGAGGCTGATCTCAAGGTGGGCGACGAAGGCGGAGGCTCGAATTCTATCGCCCTCCGTCTCGATCTTCCCGCCACGGCCGTCGCGGTGGGCCAGACGGCCGTCGTCTATGACGAGGACGCAGTGGTGGTTGCCGGGACTATCACGGCCGCCGATCCGTGCAACGGCTGAAGATCCGCGACGCAGTGTGATGAACGGCCTGTGGTATAGTCACCCCATTTGTAGGGGAATCTGAATTGGCTGAGCGGTCGCTGCTTCACAGCGTCGGCAGGGGCGGCCAGAAAGGGGATGGAGATGGAGTGGGATGCAGGCGCGATCATGGACATCTGTATCGGTATCTTCTTCCTTCTCTTTGGCGCCGGGCTGTTGTACATGTTCATACGCCTCGGTTCGTTGCTGGGCAGGACGACCAGTATCCTGGAAGACGTCAACAAAGAGGTGACCCCGTTGTTGACGCGGGTCGAAGCGACTCTGGACGGGGTGAACTCCGAGTTGGGCAGGGTCGACGAGATCACTGAGTCGGTGGGCGTCATGGTGAAGACTGCCGAGCGTGCCACTACCGCGGCTGAGACCGCCGTTTCCACACCCATCAAGAAGGTGGCCGGGCTGGCGGCGGCCGCCAACAGGGGCCTGACATCGTTGTTTTCCAAGGAAGGAAGGAGTGCCTGATGGTTGTAGCGCGTTCGTCTGTCCTGGTCCTGCTGGGGCTTGCGGTGGGGGCAGTGCTGTTCCTCGCTCATCGGTCCTCACAGGAGACCGGCAAGAACTTGGCTGAGTCGCTGGCCGATGTTCCGGCGGAGGCGATGGGCTTGTTCTCCGACGTGCGTGGCAAGGCGGAAGAAGCCATCAATCGGGGGCGCGAGGCCTATTACCAGAAGCAGGCCGAGATCGACGAGCAGCTCCAGGATATCTCGCAAGCGTAGCGTAGGCGGGTCGGGCCACGAGTGAAGGACTATGTTGCGGACACGGTCGTTCTGCGCGCGGAGAAGAGTCGGGTGTCGATCCCTCTTCTTCGCCTTGTCATCGGAGGGGTGGCCGCGCGGTGCCGAGTGAGCGTCGACCAGCTTGACGACCTGCAGCTGGCCGTGGAGATATTGGTGGTGGAGGAGCGCTCCTACGGAGGCGAGCTCGTTCTTGAGTTACGTGTGGAGGAGCGCGGCCTGTGTCTGTCGTCTTGAAGGTCTCTGCAACCCTGAAGTGAGGGCGCTGCTCCGGGCGCCGGATACCTGTTCCAAGGGCCATATCATCGACGTGCGTTTGTTGCTCGCGTCCTTGGTCGATGCGTATTCACTGCACGAGGGGAGTCCGGAGTACTTCGCCGTGCAGCTCGAGAAGTGGACGGCGTAGGTGTCCGCGTTGGGACGAGAAGGAACACAGCGCCGCTTCTGATGACTTCCACACGAGACAATCGTCCCCTTGGCGAGGTCGAGGAGCGCGTACTCCTGCGGCGCGTACGTGACGACCAGGACATGCTGGCCCGGGAGGAGCTGATCACCCGCTACCTCCCTTTGGTCAAGAGTCTGGCGCGAAGGTTCTCCTCCAGGGGGCAGCCTGTCGAGGACCTCATACAGGTGGGGTCTATCGGGCTGATCAAGGCTGTCGACCGTTTCGATCTGGATAGGGGTGTGGAGCTCTCGACGTATGCCACCCCCACCATCCTGGGTGAGATCAAGCGCTACTTCAGGGACAAGGGTTGGGCGGTCAAGGTGCCGCGGGCTCTGCAGGATCTCAATGTGCGCTTGAACAAGGTCATCGAGCAACTCACCGTGGAACTGAGACACTCCCCGACCATCGCCGAATTGGCGGAGGCCACGGGGGTGAGCGAGGAAGAGGTCGTGGAGGCTCTGGAGAGCGGACGGGCCTACAGTACGGTCTCGATATACACCGGCGGCGCCAATGATGACGATGATTCGATGGAACTCCTCGATTGTCTGGGGTCTGATGAGGGAGCCTATGAGGTCTTCGAACAGCGCCGCGTACTGGCTCCGGCCATGGAGAGACTCGATCCTCGGGAGCGGCTCATCCTTCACTTGCGGTTCTTTGAAGGGATGACCCAGACCCAAGTGGCGGCGCGCATCGGCATCTCGCAGATGCATGTGTCCCGCCTCATCCGCAAGTCCATCGACAACCTCCGCCAGTACATGGTGGAAGACGCCCTGACCGGGAGCGGTCGGGGGGAAGACGAGGTCTGATCAGTGAAGGCTGCCGAACTACGTAAGATGTACCTGGATTACTTCGCGGAGAGGCAGCATCTACTGGTGCCCAGTTCCTCTCTGGTGCCCTACAAGGATCCCTCGGTGCTTCTCACCACGGCCGGCATGCAACAGTTCAAGCCCTATTTCATGGGTCTGGCCGAACCCCCTGCGCGACGGCTGACAAGCGTGCAGAAGTGCTTCAGGACCTCCGATATCGATCATGTGGGCCTTACCGCCCGCCATTGCACCTTTTTCGAGATGCTGGGGAACTTCTCCATCGGTGACTACTTCAAGGAGGGCGCCATCCAGTTCGCCTGGGAGTTCTCACGGGACTACCTCGGTTTCGACCCTGAGCGCATTTGGATCTCGTTCTTCGAAGGAGACGCCGACATCCCGGCGGATGAAGAGGCGGTCGCGTTCTGGGAGGCGATGGGGATACCACGCGCTCGCATGGTGGGACTCCCGCGCAAGGATAACTTCTGGGGTCCGGTGGGTCCGACGGGCCCTTGTGGCCCCTGTTCCGAACTGTACTACGACAGGGGAGCGGATCGGGGCTGCGGGGACCCTGAGTGCCGTCCTGGCTGTGATTGCGATCGCTACGTGGAGTACTGGAATCTGGTCTTCACCGGCTACAACATGGATGAGAATCAGCGGCTTTCGCCACTTCCGGCCCAGAACATCGACACGGGCATGGGTCTCGAGCGGGTGGTCACAATCAAACAGAACGTGGCTTCGGTCTTTTTCACGGACACTCTGCATCCCTTGATGGAACTGGGGGAGGAGATCGCCGGGCGCCACTTCGGGGAGGATCCCAAGGTTGATGTGGCGCTGCGGGTGCTTGCCGACCACGCTCGCGCTATGTCCTTCCTCATAGCCGATGGGGTCATGCCCAGCAATGAAGGCCGGGGCTACGTCCTTCGCCGCGTAATACGCCGGGCCGCGCGCTTCAGTCGTTCGGTGGGGATGGAGCCGCCGTTCCTCGGTCGGTTTGCCCAGCGCACCATCGATATGATGGGTGGCTCGTATCGGGAACTGGTGGATAGAGGAGAGACGATCCTGCGTGTGGTGGGCGCGGAGGAAGAGCGCTTCAATCGCACCTTGGATCAGGGCTTGGTCCTCCTCGGCGAAGAGCTCTCCCGCGCGCGCGAAGCGGGCTCGGACCGGCTTCCCGGCTCTGCTGCCTTTCTCCTTCACGATACGTACGGTTTTCCCATCGAAGTGACCCGGGAGATCGTGGCGGAGGAAGGGATGGCTCTCGATCTGGAAGGCTTTGAGAAGGCCATGGGGGACCAACGGACCAGGGCCCGCAATGCGCAGAAGGGTGGGGACGCATACCAGGACGCGGTGACGCGTTTCGCGCGGGCGACGAGCCATGCCACCGAGTTCCGAGGGTATGAGCGAGAGGATCTCTTCACGGTCCTGGAAAACATGGAGGTGCTCGATGACGGCCGGGTACTCCTTGCCCTGCGCGAGAGTCCTTTCTATGCGGAGATGGGGGGACAGACTGCCGACACGGGCATGGTCGAGTCGGATCTGGGCAAGGCGGAGGTCGTCGATGTGCAACAGTGTGGCGAGGTCCAAGTGATCACGGCCCTACCCACTGAGGGTACTCTGAGCGCGGGGACTCGAGTCAAGGCGGCGCTTTCCTCCAGCCGGCGCCATGACATAGCAGCGCACCACACAGCCACGCATCTGCTGCACTACGCACTGAGGGCGAAACTGGGCAACGATGCAGCTCAGGCGGGGTCCTCCGTGCGGCCCGACAAACTGCGCTTCGATTTCGCCTACCACGAGGCTGTGGGTGCGAGCCGCTTGGCCGAGATCGAGGATCTGGTCAACCGCCGCATCGTGGAAAACCACCCTGTGCGCATGTTCACCACCAGCCTGGAGCACGCCCGCGACCTGGGCGCTGTCGCTCTATTCGGCGAGAAGTACGGTGAGTTTGTGAGAGTCGTGGAAGTGGATGACTTCAGCCGTGAGTTGTGCGGTGGCACGCACGTGGCTGCCACCAGCGAATTGGGGATATTCAAGATCCTCTCCGAAGGTAGCGTGGGGGCCAACGTGCGCAGGATCGAGGCTACCTGTGGCAGGGCTGCTGTCGGTTACTATCGGGAACGCGACCAGGTGGTCCAGAGTGTCGTCGAGGCCTTGGAAACGACTGAGGATCAGCTGCTTCCTACCCTGGAGAAGATGCGCGGGCGCCTCGCTGAACTGGAGGTCGAGGTGCGGAGTTTCGTCCAGGAGCGTGCCCGGGACATGGTCCAGGACCTGGCTGCGATAGCCTCGCGCCACGAGGGAATCGGCCTCGTGGCAGAGGTCGTTCAGGCTCGGGATATGGACCATCTGCTCTCACTGGTCGACCAGGTGCGGGACCGCATCTCGCCGGCCGTCGTGGTGCTGGGCTCCGAGTTGCAGACCAAGGCGGCATTGGTTGTCAGCGTCAGCAAGGACATCCCCGGAGTGAATGCCGGTGAGATTGTCAAACTATCTGCTGGGGCATTCGGAGGTAGGGGGGGCGGCACACCCTCTCTCGGTCGGGGCGGGGGCGGAGATCCTGCGCGGCTGGGGGAGGCGGTCGCCGCCGCCCGGGACGCTGTTCTGACGAGGCTGGGCGCCTGACGTGCGTGCCGTGGGTGTGGACTTGGGCGCCCGGCGTACAGGGATAGCTCTGTCTGACCCCTTGGGGGTCACCTGCAGTCCGCTGGAGGTCGTCGAGGAACCGGATGAGGGGCTATTGATTCGAAGGATCATGGAGCTTGCTGAAGTGCACGGGGCTGAGGAGCTCGTGGTGGGGTTGCCGCGGCCGCTGGCGGGAGGGACCAATCGTCAGCTGGAGAGGGTGCGCGCTTTTGTGACCGCCCTGGAGGTAGAATCGGGAATGAGCGTCAAGACCTGGGATGAACGCTTCACGTCCAAACTTGCGGGAGACCCGGGCGCGAAGTCCGGATGGAGAGATTCGGTGGCTGCGTGCTACATGCTTCAGAATTACCTGGACGCCCAGGCTAACGCCAGAGGTGAGCGGTGAGCAACGGATATCGAGACGAGTGGACCCCGCCCTCGGGAAGCCCTAGGGGGCGCAACAGGCGCTACAAGCGGCTGATCAACCGGGTTCTCATCGTAGGGGCGTTCATCATTTGTCTGGTGATACTGGGGGCGGCGATCGTCGGGGGGATGCGCTTGCTGGAGGCCCGCTCCACTGGAGAGACGTCTACCACCCTGGCAGGCGGACTGGTCACGGTGGACATCGCTTCGGGGATGGGTGCCACTCAGGTGGGCAAACTACTTCAGGAGAAGGGTGTCATCGAGTCTTCAGCCGCTTTCGTGGATCTGGTGAAAGCCCGCGGGAGTGAGGACAAGCTGAAGCCGGGGATCTACAGTCTTCCCCGCGGCGAGCAACTCATCGTGGTCGTTGAGACGTTGGAGGAGGGCGCCGGGCTTTCTGGTGACAAGTTCACGATCCCCGAGGGCCTGGCTGTGACGCAGACGGCGGCTCTCTTGGACAAGGGAGAGGTGCTAGACGGCCCGACCTACATCAAACTGGCCGGCCAGCCGGAAGATTTCACAGTCCCTGAAGTGGGTGGCACGACTCCTAGGGTGGACAGTCTTGAGGGATTGCTGTTCCCCAGCACCTACTATCTGCTGCCGGGCGATGATGCCGAGGGTCTGATCTCCGCCCAGTTGGCCGCCTTCACCGATAAGACGAAGGATCTTCCGTGGGATAACGCCAAGCTGCTGGGAGTGACACCATACGAGATAGTCATCATCGCGTCCATCATCGAGAAGGAAGCCAGGATAGCGGACGAGCGCAGCAAGGTCGCGGCGGTCATATACAACCGCCTCAAGGAGGATATGACTCTTGGCGTCGACGCCACCGTTAGGTATGCGCTCAACAAGTGGACGGGCGGCCTCTCGACCGAAGATCTCGAAGTCGACTCGCCCTACAACACTCGTATCAACAAGGGTCTTCCGCCTGCCCCTATCGCCAGCCCCGGGGTAGCGGCTCTCGAAGCGGCGCTTGAACCCGCTGAGGTCGACTATCTCTACTACGTCCTCTCCGACACCGATGGCAATCACTTCTTCACCTCCTCGTACGAGGAGTTCTTGCAGGCCAAGGAGCAGGCGCCCGCGCAGTGATCCGGGAGCGACGCGCAGCGGACGCGCCCGGTCAGTAGTGGCCGTGCCGGGCCGGTCGCATGTCTCTGAGTAACAGCGGCAATCTCGTACGGAGGTCCTAGCGCGGATCTCGCCATCTGCTGTAGTCTGCCAGTCGTGACTACTCGTCGGTCGAACCCGGAGGTGGCATGTGGCGGACTCAGTGACAGAAATCACCGCGCGGACGGGGCTCCTCGGCGTCATCGGGCACCCAGTGGGGCATTCCTTGTCCCCCCAGATACACAATGCAGCCCTGCGGGCCCAGGGCCTGGACTTCATCTACCTGGCCTTTGACGTACCCCCCGACCTGCTGCAACCGGCGGTCGAAGGCCTGCGGGCAGTCGGCGCTCGCGGTGCGAACGTGACCGTACCCCACAAGCAGGCCGTGGCCGGACTCGTGGACGAACTGGACCCTCTCGCGAAGCGCGTGGGCGCGGTCAACACCATCGTCAACGACGCGGGGTCGCTTACAGGCTACAACACGGACGTAGTCGGTTTTCAGCTGGCCCTTCGAGGAGCGTTGCCGTCTGGGGCGCAGGGACGGCGCTGTCTTGTGGCCGGGGCAGGGGGTGCGGCGCGCGCGGTGGTCGCTGCTCTGCTGGCCGAGGATGCTGCGGAGGTCTGGGTCTTCAACCGCACACCCGCGCGGGCCGAGGCTCTGTGCGCGGAAGCGGAAGAGTGGAGCACCGTGCCCTGCGCGGCGCTCCGGGAAGAGATGCTGGTCGAAGTCGGTGAACGAGCCGATATTGTCGTCAATGCCACCAGCGTCGGGCTGGATCCCGTGGTCAAGGAGCGTCCCTTCCCTGTCGATATCATCACTAGTCGCCAGGTGGTGATCGATCTCGCGTACGGTCGTGCGCCCACCGGCTTCTTGCGTAATGCCCAGGCTCGGGGAGCAATCACGGTCGACGGTCTTGAGATGTTGGTGATGCAAGCTGCCAGTTCCTACCGGCTCTGGACAGGGGTCGACGCACCCCTGGGCACGATGCGCGAGGCCATCTCCGGAGTGGCGAGGTAAGAGTGTCGTCGACTCCAACAGCGAAAGAAGTCCTTCCTCAGCACAGACTGTGGGGGAAGAGGGCCGCCGAAATCCTCGTTGAGACAGGGGCGCTCACGCGTGAGCAGTTCGAACGAGCGCTCTCCGAGCACAGGGCAAGCCCCGATGTGTGGATCGGCGACATCATCCTCGCCAGGAACTGGGTCAAGAAGGGCCAGCTCATGGAGGCCCTCGCTCGGTCACTTGGGGTGAAGTACGTGGATCTGCATGCGGTGCGAGTTGATCCTCTCGCCGCTACGCTGCTCTCCCAGAGAGATGCTCATCGCTACAAGGCGCTGCCTCTGGGGTACGTGAACGATCACACCGTCGCGGTGGCCATGGCCGAGCCCTCCAACCTCGTCACCATCGACGACCTGCGCATCCTGACCGGACTCGATATCCAGCCCGTTCTCGCGGAGGGCGAAGAGATTCTGGCGGTGCTCTCCAAGATGCGGTCGGCCGAAGAGGATGTGGATACCCTTGACGATACGCCCGCGGGAGAGGGAGAGGAAGCCTCCTCTAACGAGCTCAAGGACATCAGGGAGCAGGTCGATGCTGCTCCGGTGGTGAAGCTCGTGAATGGGATCATGGCCCGAGCGGCCGACGAAGGCGTTTCAGACATCCACTTCGAGCCTCAGGCCGGCGAGTTGATCGTGCGCTTCCGCCATGATGGCGTACTCCATCAATCCCTGACTATCCCCAGCCGCCTTCAGGCAGGGGTTCTGTCGCGTGTGAAGATCATGGCCGATCTCGACATCGCTGAGCGCCGAATCCCGCAGGATGGGCGCATTGGCCTGTCTGTCGGGGGTCGTCCGGTGGACATGCGGGTCGCAGCCCTGCCGACGGTGTATGGGGAGAAGATCGTCATCCGCCTGCTGGACCGATCCAACGTCATGCTGCGCCTCGAGCAGTTGGGCTTTTCGGACACCTCCCTTGCGCGTTATAGCCAGTCGTTCAAGAAGCCTTATGGCGCCATCCTGGTCACGGGTCCGACGGGATCGGGTAAGTCGACCACGCTCTATGCCACGCTCAACATCCTCAACACCGTCGAGAAGAACATCATCACGGTCGAGGATCCTGTGGAATACAGGCTGACCGGCATCAATCAGGTGCAGATCAATCCTAAGGCGGGCCTGACGTTTGCCTCAGGGCTGCGCTCGATCTTGCGCTGCGACCCCGACATCATCATGGTGGGGGAGATCAGGGACAAAGAGACGGCTCAGATCGCTGTGGAGTCTGCCCTGACGGGCCACCTCGTCCTTTCTACGCTTCATACCAACGATGCTCCCGGGGCGCTCTCGCGACTCACGGAGATGGGTGTCGAGCCGTTCCTCACAGCGTCGGCCGTCGACTGTGTCATCGCTCAGCGGCTTTGTCGGAAACTCTGCGAGCATTGCAAGGAATCGTACGAGCCCGGCTATCAGGCCCTCCGCAACTTCGACATGACTCCGGAAATCGAAGGCGATTGGGATGGCAAGACACTTTATCGGGCGGTCGGCTGTAACCGTTGCAGCGGCACGGGATACAAGGGTAGGCTAGGCCTTTTTGAGATCATGCCCGTCACCGAGGACATCGAGAAGCTAATCGTTGAGCGCAAGAGTGCCGATGACATCGGCAAGGTCGCAAGAGCGGAAGGAATGCTCAGTTTGCGCGACGATGGCCTGAGACGGGCTTTGCTGGGTGTAACTACCATCGAGGAGATTTCGAGGGTGGTCGTATGACGACTGTATGCGTAGCGGAAGAGACGATCAGCAGCATGGACATGGCCGACATACTTGCGGATGTCGTTGCCATGGGCGCCTCGGACCTTCATTTGGCGGTGAATCTGCCGCCGATGGTCCGACTGGATGGAGAGCTAAGGAATCTCGACTACCCGGTTCTCACCACGAACAAGACTCGGGAGCTTGTCTACAGCATCCTCACGCAAGACCAACGACAGAAGTTGGAGACCGACTGGGAGGTCGACCTATCCTATTCGCTCTATGGACAGGCCCGGTTCCGCGTCAATGCCTTCTTCGACCGAGGCTCTCTGGCTGCCGCACTGCGGGTGGTCCCCGTCAACATCAGGACGGTGGAGGAACTCGGACTCCCTCCAGTCGTCCACTCCTTCTGCCACAAACCACGAGGTTTCGTTGTCGTCACAGGTCCTACGGGATCGGGCAAGTCGACGACCCTCGCGGCTATGCTGGACGAGATCAACGAAGCCCGCCCCGATCACATCGTGACCATCGAAGATCCTATCGAGTTTCTCCACCAACACAAGCGTTGCGTTGTCAACCAGAGAGAGGTGGGCACCGATACGAAGGCGTTCCCCGCCGCGCTCCGGTCGGCCTTGCGCCAGGACCCGGACATCATCCTGATCGGAGAGATGCGCGACCTGGAGACAATCCAGATCGCTCTGACGGCGGCCGAAACCGGGCACCTCGTGTTCGCCACTCTTCACACTCAAGACGCTCCCCAGACCATCGATCGCATGATAGACGTCTTTCCGCCTCACCAGCAGTCGCAGATCAGGGTCCAGATCGCTGCGACTCTCGAAGGGGTCGTCACCCAGCAACTGTTGCCCAAGGCCTCGGGCCAAGGTCGAGCGGCTGCTGTGGAAGTGCTGATTGCTAACGCTGCCGTCCGTAACCTCATTCGGGAGGGGAAGACGCACCAGCTCTACACAGTGATGCAGACCGGCAGCCAACAGGGGATGCAGACCATGAACGCCTCGCTGGCGCATCTGGTGAAGAGGGGAGACATCACCAGAGATCTTGCCATGCGCAGGTCGTCAACGCCCGAAGATCTGACCCGACTGCTGAATTCAGGAGGCTGCTACTAGGACCCTCGCTGGGGCGGGGGAGAGGCCGCACTTGAGCGGAGCGGGCCTTTCGCCGATAACACGTGCAGATTCGCAGCAGGGACGAGGGTCGCGTCGGCGCAAGGCGCGCATCGTCTGCGAGACAGACGAAGGAGCGTTGGAGTGGCAACATTCACGTATACGGCGAGACGGGACCAGGGGGGCATCCTCTCGGGACAGTTGGCCGGTGACAGCAAGACCGCTGTCGCTGCCGAGCTGAGACGAAAGGGTTTCACAGTCGTTCGGCTGCAGGAAAAGCGTGGGCTTCCCTCCGTCAACGAACTGCTCGAGTCGGCCACTCGCATCAAACCGCGGGACAAGGCTGTCTTCGCGCGTCAGTTCGCCACCATGATCAACTCTGGGCTGGCGGTACTTCGCGCACTCTCGGTTCTGGAAGAGCAAACCGAGAATCTCAGGTTTCGCAAGATCATCGGCGCGGTGCGCATCGACGTCGAGGCCGGGATGACCCTTTCGGACGCTATGGCCAAGTACCCTGTGGCGTTCGATCGACTCTACGTAGCCATGGTCAAAGCCGGGGAGGCGGGCGGAGCACTTGACAAGACTCTTATCCGCCTAGCGTCGCAGTTGGAGAAAGACGACAGTCTCCGTCGCACCATCAAGTCCGCAATGGCCTATCCGGTGCTCATAGCCGGGTTTGCGATCATGGTGATGTTCGGAATGATCCTGTTCATAATCCCCATATTCGCCGGCATGTACAAAGACCTGGGCGGACAGTTGCCCTCGCTGACCCGCTTGATGATGGGAATCAGCAGCATGCTCTCGGGGTACTGGTTCATCTTCTTCCCGGCCGTGTTCCTCCTCATCTGGGGAGTCATGCGCTTGAAGAAGACCGAGAGGGGTCGGCGGACTTGGGACCGAATGAAGCTGAAGATGCCCATGAAGGTGGGTCCTGTGATCCAGAAGATCGCGCTCGCCCGCTTCAGCCGCACGCTCGCCACCTTGGTGAGTTCTGGCGTGCCTATCCTGCAGGCGATTGACATAACCGGGCGGACCTCCGGAAACACGGTCATCGAGGAAGCCATGGTGGACGTGAAGGAGAGTGTACGCAATGGCGAGACCATCGCTCGGCCTCTGAGCCGCGTGGCGGTGTTCCCGCCGATGGTCACCAACATGATCTCCATCGGAGAGGAGACCGGCGCCCTCGATTCGATGCTGCACAAAGTGGCCGACTTCTACGAGGATGAGGTCGACGCCTCCATCAAGTCTCTGACCTCGATCATCGAACCGATCATGATGATCTTCGTGGGCGGTATGGTCGGCGTGATTGTAATCTCGATGTACCTGCCGATGTTCAATATGATGAACCTCGTGAAGTAACCGCGGACCGAAGCGTTGAGTGACGGACGGGCGGCCGAGAGGCCGCCCGTCCTTTCTTGCACAACGGTCCCCTCGGCGTCATCGGCAATGCACGATAATGTACATTATGTAAAGTCGGAGCACAATGACACGGACGGCGACGGGGCTGCCTCCCCTTCCAAGTGTCAGACCTCGTAGCTCAGCAGGCTGAAGATATCGTAGCCGGAAAGGCGTTCACGTCCCCCAAGGGCCGTCAGTTCGATGATGAACGCCAGTCCGGCGACCACACCGCCGGCCTGTTCGACCAGATTGATCTTGGCTTGCGCGGTCCCACCGGTAGCGAGCAAGTCATCGTGGATGAGGACCCTTTGACCGGGCAGGATCGCGTCGACGTGCATCTCTAGTACGTCCGTACCGTACTCGAGTTCGTATTCGCAGCGGGCGAGCTTCCAGGGCAGCTTTCCGGGTTTGCGCGCGGCAGCGAAGCCCGCGCCGATCGAATACGCGAGAGCCGCTCCCAGGATGAAACCGCGGGCCTCGGCCCCAAAGACCACGTCGACCTTCTTCTCACGAGCGAAGACGGCCAGGCTATCTACAGCCATGCGCAGAGCTTCGGCGTTCTGCAGCATTGGCATGATGTCGTGGAAGAGGATGCCCTTCTTGGGGTAATCGGGGATGTGGCGGATATAGTCGCTGAGTTCCATCGTTCTCCTCGTAGGTTACCGGGGCTGCTGTCGGTTCCCATTGAACCATATGGTCAGAGCCGGTTGGGACCGCTGGGAGACATTCGAGGGGTGCCGGCGGGCGGCAAAGATCAGAGGAGTCTGCGCAACTCCCTATAGAGGAGCAGATGCTGCAGCTGCGCCAGCAGTGCCCCCAAGTCTTCAAGCATCCTCTCGCCGTACTCCCGCTTGTCACTGTGCGTGGAGCGGAGCGATGGCATCGTGACTTGCTCGATGAGGGCTGCCTCTCTCTCCACCGACGAGTTAAGCAGGCGCAGGTTGCGAGGCTCGACACCAAAACGAGCCAGAAGCTGACAGATGCGGGCAATCTCCAGATCGCTGTCGGTCAGCACCGGACCGGACTGACCGGAGCGTTCCAGCAAATGATATTCGGCCAACATCCGGAAGAAGTCCCTGTCGATTCCGGCCGCTTCAGGCGCCTCCTCCCACGTGTAGACCGGCTCTTCCCTCTTGAGCACGGGTATCATGCGAAGCGGTGCCAAGTTGGGGTCAAGAGGTTGCCCAGGGCTCACCGATACCGCGCGGTCCACGCGCTGGCGGATAACCTCGAGAGGAAGATACTCATCGCGCTGGAGTGTGAGGATCGTGCGCAGACGGCGCACGTCGGCTGTGCTGTACTTCCGATACCTACCCGGGGTCCTGACCGGGGTGAGGAGACCACGGTCTTCCAGGTAGCGGACCTTGGTGATGCTGAGATCGGGGAAATCTCCCTTCAACTGCTCGACCACTTGGCCGATACTCCACAGCGACTCGGCTCGTGAAACCGATTCGATGGGCTCGCCCTGCTCCGGGGAAGGTGTGCCTACCGGCATGGTCTACTCGGCTTCGCCGGGCTCGAGATAGGCCAGCTTGAACTTGCCTATCTGGAGTTCGTCGCCTTCGGTCAGACGGTGCCGCTCGATCCGCTTGCGGTTGATGTACGTGCCGTTGAGGCTGTTCAGATCCTCGACCAAGAAGCCGGTCTCGTCGCGGATGATCCGTGCATGGTGGCGCGAGACCGTGACATCGTCGAGGAAGATATCGCTGTGAGGACTGCGACCGATAGTGAGCACATCGGTGTCGAGACCGATGGTCTCCCCCTCCCGGCCTCCGCCGGCGCGGATGAGGAGAATGGTACCGGTGCCGGCACCATCGTGAAGCAAGAAGTCGGCATCTGCTTCCTCACGGTCAGACGGCCCATAGGTGATGGTGGTGTCATTGAGATCCACGGGAACGAGCCGGCTTCCGCAACGCCGGCAGAAGGCCGAGTCTTCCGTGTTACCGACACCGCATGTCGGGCAATCGGTCATGCTCTTCCTCTCGTTCGATCTGCTACGGGTCAGTCTTGACCGGGCTTGGTGCCCGATTCGTAGTCGGCGAACTGCTTCTTGATCTCCTCTTGCACGGCTCTGATGACTCGCGGGTTCTGTAGCAAGTCAGCGCGCTTGGCCTCACTTGCATGTTGGGCCATATACGCGTCGGCGAGAATCGCATCGAGATTGCGGCCCTGACCGAGCTGTTTGACGATGTAGCGTATGAGTCTCTCGTCGCGCTCGTTCACAGAGAGATCGTGGAAGCGGTCGCGGACTCCGGCGGCCGAAGCGGCGCTTTGCTCTACAGTGGTCGCTGCTCCTCCTCCACGCTCTGAGGCGACGGCATCTGGCGCGGTCTTCTCGGGGGGTATTCGAGTCTGGGGGCCCTGTCCCCCCAAGATAGCCGTCAGAGCGCTGAGGTCGCCTTCGGGAAGCATTTCCTGGCCGGCCGCGTGCTTGTCACGGGCACGTCTGACCAATTCGGCCCGCACGATATCTATCTCCCCGTGAAGCAGCCTTCGTTTCATCGACAGCTCACGCTCTTCTTCCAGGAGGCGATGCAGAAGATCCCTCAGAGCCGCATCGTTGTAGCTCCGGATGTTCAGCAGGCGGTCAAAAGTGTCGTCCACGGTGCTCACACTCTCACTATAGCGATTGCGGCCACAACCTTCAACGCAAGGTAGAGACTAATGATGACCCCTAGCTCGAGCCGCGGACCTGAGAAACCGAAAGTCGCGTGCTGAGGGAGCCTACTCCTCCTCGGTAAGGAGCTGGTCGTACTCCTCGGCGCTCATGAGGTCGTCCTGTTCGGCGGGGTCGCTTAGCTTGATCTTGATCAGCCAGCCCGACTCAAAGGGGCTTTCGTTGATGAGCTCAGGGGCGTCGATGACCTCGTCATTGATCTCCAATACCGAGCCGCTGAGCGGCGCATAGACATCGCTCACAGCCTTGACGGATTCCACCTCAGCGTAGGGCGTGCCGGCGCTGACGTCCGCGCCCACCTCGGGGAGTTCGATGTAGACAATGTCACCTAGTGACTCCTGGGCGTAGCTGGTGAGACCAAAAACAGCCGTATCCCCATCCACTCGGGCCCAGTCATGCTCCCTGTGGTACTTGAGGTTCTTCGGATTCACATGCGCTCCTTTCCTGCCATAATCGGCTGGCTCGCATGATAACACAGGCGTGTTTCTCACAGGTCTGCGGAGATGACCGTGCGGGCGGCCTTGTTGGGGTTCCGAATCCGTCTGGTTGAGTGAGCACCTTTCTTCCCCGTCCTTGTATACTTCGAATGCGTGCGTAGGGACGAAGGAGGTGCTCAGTGGCGCTCAGCGCGAAAGGGCTAGTCATCAGCGAGGCACACATGGAGGTGTTGGATTCTGTGCTGGCCAAACTGCGCCGGGTCTCCGGCTCTCGCTTTGCCGCCCTGGTCTCCACCAGCGGACAGCCTATCATCATCTCGCCGGCTGACGCGGAGTCGGACACACTGTCCCTGGCGGCGCTTGCCGCCAGTTCGTTCGCCGCTACTAGGCAACTCGCCAAGTTGCTGAGTGAGCGGCAATTCACCCTGTTGTTCCATGAAGGTGAGGAGTCCAACCTGCATGTCGTGCAGGTGAATGACCAGGTGCTCCTCCTCATCACCTTTGGCCACGACACGCAGGTGGGTCGCGTTAGGCTCTATACGAGCCGGGCCCTGCAGGCTCTCAAGCCTGTTTTCGAAGGTGCCGACAGTATTTCTGACGGCTCCGCCGTCATTCACGCAGAGTACTCACGCGAGGCGGGCGAGGCACTGGACGATCTGCTAAGCGAAGAGGGTGAGTGACAGTACCAAGGGAACGTGTATGGCTCTTATCAATCTCGCCTCACGCGAGATCAATTACAAAATCGTGTACTACGGCTGCGGGTTGTGCGGCAAGACGACCAACATCCAGTACATCTACGACCGTGTAAGTCCGGCGGCCCGGGGTCGCCTGTTCAGCATCGCCACAGAGGAAGAGCGCACCCTCTACTTCGACTTCCTCCCTCTGTCTCTTGGTGACGTAAGGGGTCTGCGGACCCGGTTCCATATCTACACCGTACCGGGTCAGTCCTTCTACAACGCCTCCCGAAAGCTGGTTCTCGAGGGTGTTGACGGGGTGGTATTCGTGGTCGACAGCCAAGTATCAAGGCTCGACGAGAACGTGGAGAGCTATCTGAATCTCTGGCAGAACCTGATGGAGCAGGGCGAGGACCCAGTTCGGCTCGCCCTGGTGCTGCAGATGAACAAGCGCGACCTTGATTCCGTCTTCTCCGTGGGCGACCTTGCAGAACTGCTCGATCACACGGGCTCCCCGGTCGTGGAAGCCACGGCCGTGCAAGGAATCGGCGTCTTCGCCACCCTCAAGAGCATCTGCAAGGAAGTCATCGCCAGGAGTGTGTAGACGCCGCCGGTGACCCGTACGGAAAGTTCCGGCACAGCGAGCCCGGTCTGGGGCCGCGACTGACCCGCTCGGTCAGGCTGCGCCGCCCTCCGCGATCACAGCCCTCAGGGTATCGAGGTAGCCGGCAGCCAGTTCACCAGCCCGCGTTTCGTCCCCAGCCTCCGCGTAGACGTGGAAGAAAGGCTCTTCAGCGTCGGGCAGGATCAGTACCCACTCAGAATGATCGAGGAAGACCTTGATGCCGTCGACGAGAGACACACGCCCTTCGCGCAACTTCTCGGTCATGCGGCGCATGACCAGGCCCTTGAGATCCCAGGGGCACTCTGCCACTTCGTGGATCAGATGAGCCACGGGCACACGGTCGACAAGGCTGGATAGAGGAGCATCGGACGTGGAGACCAGCTCGAGGACCTTGCCGAGAGTGAAGAGGCCGTCCATGGAGGGCAGCACCGACGGGTAGATATAGCCCCCATCTCCGCCGGCCGCGAAAACGGTGTTGGGACGGGTGGCTTCGGCCGTCAAGGCCGCTTTGGAGCACTTGGTACGACGGATGTTGGTTCCCGTGGCTGTGATCATCTGCTCGGCGTGCCGGGTGACGTTCAGCGGCAAGGCGATCGTCCCCCCTCCCCCAGCCTCGCGGGCGGCCTGCTGGAGCAGGACCAGCAGCAGGGCCGCGTCCGGCACCAGACGCCCCTTCTCATCGACGATGAAGAGGTATTCCGCGCCCGGATCGAGGATGACTCCGATATCGGCCTCCATGGCTCTGACCAACTCGCTCACCCGCCGGGCCTTCTCCGGCAGCGTCTCGGCCACGGTGAACCTCTTGCGACTGCTCGACCCGGCGTTGATGGAGATCGTTTCAACACCGAGTTTGTCGAGGGTATTGGAGAAGAAGAAGGCCGGTGCGGAGTCGGAGTAATCGATGACCAGCCGTGGCTGCCGGCTGCGGATGGCCAGGGTGTTCCAGTTCTCCAGTAGGGAGTTGGAATAGGTCTCGATGGCGCGGGGTGGGTACAGCACCACTCCCATTTCCTCGAACGATGCCCGGCGGAAGTCCTCGCGGAAATAGAGGTTCTCCACGGCTCGCTCTTTCTTCCCGTCCAGAGGTACTCCGGGGGCCTCGGAGAAGAGGATCTCGATCTGGTCGGGGTTGTCCAGGCTCATCTGCACGTGGATGCCGCCGACGGCAGCACCGCTCTTGATGTCGAATCGGTTGATCGCGGCTGTGGCCACGGTCAGGTCGCGCACGTTGACCCCTGTGGAGTTCAGACCGCTGATGACGGCTCGTTTGAACACGCGGCAGGCGTGGTGGGTATCACGGCTGGTGGTGACATGCGTGCCCTTGGCTATGAGGGTGCCGTACGACATGGCCAGGCGCATGGCCATCTCGGGCGTGACATCGACGTTGGCCAGTCCCCTCACGCCATTCCGTCCGAACAGGGTGCTGGGGCCGCGCGATTCCCAGACGATCGACGAGCGCACGGTGGAGCCCGGCTCGATGTTCTTGAAGGGGTAGATCTTCACGTTATTGGCCACGACGGCGTTGCGCCCCACGATGGAGCGGTCGCCTATCACCGCTCCCTCGGCTATGTTGGCGTTCTCGTGGATCTCGACGGCGTTGCCCAGGATGGCCCCGTTCACCACGGCCCCTGAGGCCAGGTACACGTTCTCGCCCAGCACTGAGTCTGCTACCTGCGCGCCGGCCCGCATGACCACGTTGCTGCCCAGCACCGTGTGTGATCCCACCCGTGCCCCGGGTTCCAGGCGGACATTGGCGCCTATGACCGCCGGCCCTTCGACCTCATCGAGACTATCGATGGAAGCGCCTTGTTCCACCCATACGTTGCCTCGCAGGCGCACTCCGGGCGGGGTGAGCCGGATCTTGCCGTCAAGGGCGTCACGGTTGGCTTGGAGGTATTGCTCCAGGCTGCCTATGTCCTGCCAGTACCCTTCACAGACCATGCCGTACAGCGGCCTGCCCATATCAAAGAGTTTGGGGAAGAGGTTGTGGCTGAAATCGTACGGTTGCCCGTCGGGAATGTGGTCCAGTACCTCCGGCTCGATGACGTAGATGCCGGTGTTGACGGTATCGGAAAAGACCTGCCCCCACCCCGGCTTCTCGAGGAAGCGTTGGATCCTCCCCTCGTCGTCCACGATGACCACACCGAACTCCAGCGGGTTCTCCACGCTCTTGAGCGCGATAGTGATCATGGCCTCGCGCTGCTTGTGGAAGTCGATCACGCTGCTGAGGTCGAAGTCGGTGAGAGCGTCACCGCTGATGACGAGGAAGGTGTCGTCGATCATGTCTTTGGCCAGGCGAATGGAGCCGGCCGTACCGGCCGGCGTCTCCTCCACCGTGTATTCGATGTGCATGCCCAAAGAACTGCCGTCGCCGAAGTGATTACGGATGAGGCGAGGCAGGAAGGCCAGCGTCATGATCACGTCGTTGATGCCGTGGCGCTGTACCAACTCCAGGATATGCTGGATGGTGGGCTTGTTGACCACGGGAACCATCGGCTTCGGCTGGTTGGACGTGAGTGGCCGTAGTCTGGTCCCTTGACCACCGGCCATGACGATCGCCTTCACTGCGGACCTCCTGAGAGAGGTGGGTGTTTTCCAGCATAACCTGAACTACCCTCAGGCGGAAGGTGGTACACGCAGACCCCGGAGTGACCCTGAGGTGACCGCACAGCCGCCTGTGCCGGAGAGCCGCCTATGACACACGATCAGAAATGAGAAAACCCCGCCAGATGCGGGGCTTCTTAGGTCGGGACGGCCGGATTTGAACCGGCGACCTTCCGGCCCCCAGCCGGATGCGCTACCAAACTACGCCACGTCCCGATGCGCGCGAATCAGTATAGCGCGCGCCGTGAGGATGGACCACCGCTTGCGGGCATGGAACCGACGACGGCGCGGCACGCCCGACGGCGTCGCTACCAGTCCTCGGAGCGCGGTCTGCGCGTCATGAGATCACGCACGCAGACCGAAACGCTCTTGCCATCGCGGATGACCGCGACGACGTTCTCCGTGATGGGCATCTCCACGCTCTGCATCCGGGCCAGATCGAGGATGACCGGAGCGCTGGTGAGGCCCTCGGCGACCATTCCCATCTTCGCCTCCACCCCATGCGCGGCGAACCCCTGCGCGAGTAGCTCACCGGCCATACGATTGCGGGAATGGCGGGAGGTACAGGTGCCCACCAGATCGCCCAGCCCGGCCAGTCCGGAGAAGGTCCGGGCGTCGGCCCCCAGAGCGAGACCCAGGCGGGTCATCTCGGCGAGACCGCGGGTCACCAAGGCCGCACGGGCGTTGTCGCCGAAACCGAGTCCGTCGGACATGCCCGTGGCCAAAGCCACGACGTTCTTGATGGCGGCGGCTACCTCCACTCCCACAAGGTCGGGGTTCACGTAGGCGCGTAAGGCCTGATTTGACATCCAACTCTGGAGCCTCTTGGCGAATGCAGTGTCTCCGGAGGCGATCACGGTGGCGGTCGGCTGGCCGAGGGCCACCTCCTCGGCCTGGTTGGGGCCGGAGAGTACTGCAATCGACGGCGATACAGCGACCAACTCCGAGGCGGCGACCTCGCTCAGACGCTGGTGGCTTCGAGGGTCGAGACCCTTGGTGAGGCTCAGCACGTCCACGCCGGGACGCAGGTGGGGCGCGAGGGACACAAGTACCTCACGGTACACTCGGCTGGGCACGGCGATCACCACCAGGTCCATTTCAAGCAGGCGGGGATCGGGGTACGCGCCGTATTCCAGACCATGCGGAAGATCCAAGAAGTCGAGGTAGTCAGGATTCCGGCCATGGCGGCGCATGCTTTCGGCCTGCTCCCGACGTCGCGCCAGAAGAATCGTTCGGCAGCCCAGCGAGTCAAGGTGCGCGGCGAACGCCGTCCCCCAACTTCCAGCGCCGACGACGGCTACCCGTGGGAGGTCGATCGCGCCATGTCTACGTGCGCCGGTCACAGCAGGGGACCTTGGGGCGAGTTACGTCCCGTCAGGGACCCCGACTGATCGGGAGCGGTCGCAGCCTGTGAGCCGGTGTCCGCCGGCCCTGGTCCTGACGAGCGCGGTTTGTTCCAGGGAAAGACCACTCGGCGTTCCTGGTGGCGCCAAAGCCTGACCATGTTGCCGCGATGAGCCCACAACACCACCGCTGCCATAAGGAACGACACCACGATATAGGGCGGAGGTTGGTCGAAGAGCACCGCCATGATGGGCAACAGCACGGTACAGGTCAGCGAAGCGATCGAGACGATGCGTGTGCTGACGAGCACCACAGCGAAGATGCCGAAGAGGATGGAGACGGGAACCGGCATCATGGCGAGACCTGCTCCCGCGCCCGTGGCCACTCCTTTGCCCCCCCTGCCCCGCAGGAAGATGGAGTAGTTGTGGCCGGCGACGCAGGCGAACGCCACCAGTACGGTGACGGTCGGGGTACTCAGATACTGCGCGATGAGCACAGGGATGACGCCCTTGAGTACGTCGGCGATCAGCACGGCTACTCCCAGCCTTGTGCCGAGGACTCGGAAGGCATTCGTAGTGCCGGCGTTGCCGCTCCCTTCGTGACGAACGTCCACTCCGCGGAACATCCTTCCCAGGAACACGCTGGGTGAGATGGATCCGACCAGATAGCCGAACAGCACCAGCCCGATGGCCGTAAGGAGCGAGGACGTGCTCATGCGTAGCGTTCCTCTTTGCCCTCGAAATCGATGATCACGGGGATTCCCCAGAGACCGTAGTCTTCGCGCAGCCGGTTCTCCAAGTAGTACGCATAGGGCTTGTTGACCAGAGCGCGGGAGTTGACCATGATCTTGAAGCGAGGAGGACTGGTCTCGTACTGCACCATATAGAAGGCCTTGATGGTCTTCACGCCTTTGGTGGCGGGTGGGCGACGGGAACGCACGTCGGCCAGCCAGCGGTTCAGTTCCGCTGTGGGGATTCGGCTGCTGTACTTGCCGTAGAGATCCCGGGCCAAGGGCAGGACCTTGTCCACCCCTCTTCCCGTGAGGCCGGAGATGGTAAGCCAAGGCGGCTTCATCTGCACCTTGGCCCGCACGCGGGCCTTGGTCATATCGAGGTCGAGTTGCGAGATGTCCCACTTGTTGAAAAGGACCGCGGTGGCGCACTTGGCCCGTTGTGCCTCGTAGGCGATCTGCAGGTCCAAGTCGACGAGCCCCTCCCCCGCGTCGACCAAAACGAGGGCCACGTCGGCCCGCTCCATAGCTTGGATGGAGCGGAGCGAACTGTAGTACTCGACGTCGGTGGAGGTGCGTTTGCCCGGTCGGCGTAGACCGGCGGTGTCGATAAGGACCATGGGCGTGCCGTCGAACATCAGGGTGGTGTCGATGGCGTCTCGGGTGGTACCCGGCAGAGCCGAGACAATGGCCCGCTCGTCGCCCAGCAGGACGTTGAGGAGTGAACTCTTGCCCACATTCGGCCGCCCCACGATGGCTACGCGCATCACGGGCGCGACTGGGGGCAGGTCGTCAGCAGGGGGCAGGTGCTCCACGACGGCGTCCAAGAGGTCCCCCACTCCCAGCCCGTGCTCGGCCGACACGCCGAGGGGTTCCCCCAGACCCAACTGCCAGTACTCGTTGAGGTTCTCTCTGGCCGCGTGAGCGTCCTGTTTGTTCACGGCCAGGACTATGGGCACCTTGCTGCGTCTGAGCAGGGCGGCGATCTCCTGATCCTGAGGAGCGACTCCGGCCTTCCCGTCGAGCAGGAAGATGACCACGACCGCTTCGGCAACGGCGATCTGAGCTTGGTACCTGACCCTGTCGCCCAGGGGTTCGTCGCTGAGCAGGTCGATGCCGCCGGTGTCCACCACCACGAAGGGCCGTCCGGTCCACTCGGCTTCGCCTTCTTTGCGGTCACGAGTGACCCCCGATTCGGGAGCAACTACAGCGTCCCTGGTGCCGGTGATGCGATTGAAGAGGGTCGACTTTCCGACGTTCGGGTAGCCGATGATGGCCACGCGGGGCATGGGGGCGGTAGGTGTATCGGGTTCGAAGGGCATTGAGTCTGTCATGCGTCCATCTCCTCTATGCGCCGAACAACGGCGTCTATCTGATCGGCAGGTGTGGAAGCGCCCGCTGTGATGCCCACGGACCGGGCGTCGGCGAACCATGCCGGGTCGATCTCGGCGGCCGATTCCACGTGATAGGTGTGGGTTTGGACGTTGGAGCACAGTTCGGCCAGGCGTCTCGTGTTGCCCGAATTGCGACCGCCCACCACGATGACCACGTCGACATCGGCGGCCATGGAGATGGCTGCCGTCTGACGTTGCTCGGTGGCGCTGCAGATGGTGTTGTGCACCAGCAACTCCCGGGTGCGCGGCGCCAGGTACGCGACCAAGTCGGCTAGGCGTTCCTGGGACTGGGTCGTCTGGACCACTACGCCGACGCGATGTGCGGACAGTTCCGCGGGCAGGTCGGCGGGACTCTCGGCCACCACGGATTCTGCGCCTGCGTACGAGCGTAGCGCCAAGACCTCAGGGTGGTCCTTCTCCCCCAGGATGACCACGAGGTAGCCGGCGTCTCTCAGACGTGCCGCCTTGTCTTGCGCGGACTTCACGAAGCGACAGGTGGCATCAAGGACGTTGAGACCGGAGCGTCTGAGTTCCTCCCGGGTCTCGCGCGGCACTCCGTGGGAGCGCAGGATCATCGTGCCTGCTTCGACCTCGTCCGGCGCCGAGACCACTCCGATGCCCGCGGCACGCAACTCGGATATGACGCCGGGATTGTGTATCAGTGGTCCAAGTGTGTTGATGGGGCTCGGGGCATCCTTGGCTGCCTGGTGGGCCACCTCCAAAGCTCGTTCCACGCCCCAGCAGAAGCCCGCCGATTCGGACACTCTGATCTCCAGGGGGGTCATGAGCCGGCCCTATCGGTCCTTGCGCCGCGACTCAGTGCGTGGAACGCGTCTGTGAGCCGCCGCCCCGCTGTCTGCGAGCGCTCAGCCCGGCTCATGTCTTGGGGCGGGAGATCTAGCGCTGGGCCGAAGGCGACGCGGACGCGCACCGGCCTGGGGAGCCTCCCTTTGGCAATGAGATCCGTGCCCTCGAGCAGTACCGGGATGGTGACCACGCCTTCGCGCAGGGAGAAGAGAGAGACTCCCGGGTTGATCTGGCCGAAACCCCCGTCGCGCTGCCTGCGCCCCTCGGGGAACAAGCCCAGTACCGCGCCTTGGTCAAGGACCTCCAGTGCTCGGCGAACGGCCTGCCGATCGGCCTCGCCGCGATTGACCGGGAAGGAGCCGAGAGCGTCGATGATGCTCCCCAGGGGGCGCACCTTCCACAGTTCGGCCTTAGCCATGAAGTGAATCTGCCGGGGCGCGCACACGCCCAGGAAGAAGGGATCGAGGTTGGAACGATGGTTTGAGGCCAGGAGAACGGGCCCCTCCAGAGGAACATGTTCGCGACCCTCGATCTTCACGCGAAAGAGCAGTCTCCATATGGCCGCGATGAGGAAATAGGCCACCCTCCACAGCAGAGTGTCGAGGGGACTGCGTACCAGGCGTGTGAGGGGCCACTTGGCGGGAGGTGTCGTCGCCGGGGCCGGCGGAGTCATGGGCGACGTCGGCGGGTTCGCCTGCGGAGGGTCCGACGGCGGTGTCCCCGCCGCGGTCGCTTGGGCGCATATGGCCGCCACCACCTCGGCGATGGTCAAGCCTGTGGTATCGATCTCGATGGCGTCGTCGGCTTTGCGCAGCGGGGCCAACTCGCGACTTGAATCGTAAGCGTCGCGGCGCTCGATGTCGGCCGCGAGTTCCTCCGCGGACTGCTGCCCGCCCTTGGCCGCCAGTTGCAGATGGCGGCGGCGGGCCCGTTCTTCCACCGAGGCGGTGAGGAAGATCTTGACATCGGCCTGAGGCCATACCACCGTGCCCACGTCTCTTCCTTCCAAGACCACATCTCCGCGGGCCGCTTCGCGGCGCTGCACGTCGGTGAGGGCCGCCCTCACGCCGCCGTCGGCGGAGACTGCGGACACGTGGGTGGTCACGAGGGCCCCCCGGATCTCATCGGTGACCTCGCGCTCGTCGACGAACACCCTGGAGAGGTCATCGGCGCGCTCCTCCAGGCGGATGGTCACGGTGGCCGCAAGAGAACCCGCCTCCGTGATCCGGTCGGGGATAAGCCCTTGCTCCAGAGCCAGGAGGGTGATGGTGCGATACATCGCCCCGGTGTCCAGGTAGCGCAGGCCCAAACATGTGGCCACTTCTCGGGCGATGGTGCTCTTCCCTGAGCCCGCGGGCCCGTCGACAGCGATGATCATCGTTCCTCCTTGGCCTCGGAGGCCCCTCCCACGCTTTGGAGGAGCGCCATGAAGCCTGGAAAAGAGACATCGATGCACTCGGTGTCGTCCACGGTCACTCCCTGTGTGGACAACAGCCCGGCCACGGCACCTGTCATGGCCATGCGATGGTCCCCGTGTGCGGCCATGCTGCCGCCGGTCCACGAGGGGCGCCCGTGCACCTCGATGCCATCGGGGTATTCGTGAAGAATCACGCCCAGACTGCGCAAGAAGGCCGCCATCACCTGGAGGCGGTCGCTCTCCTTGGCACGCAGTTCCGCGGCGCCTCGAAGCCGGGAGATTCCCTCGGCCCGCGCAGCCGCCAGGAGATAGAGCGGCAGTTCGTCTATGACGTTGGGGACCTCCGTCGCATGTACGTCGGTGGCCTTGAGAGGCGAGGAGCGGACCTGGATGGTGCCTATGGGTTCGGGGCCAAGCACATCAGTGAGGCGTACCTCCATGTCGGCTCCCATCCGGGCCAGTATCTCCAGAAGCCCCGTGCGTGAGGGATTGAGACCCACGTTCGCGACGGTCAGACTGCTATCGGGTATGAGAAGCGTGGCTACAAGGAGGAAGGCCGCCGAGCTGAAATCGCCCGGCACGGGCAGTGCCTCCATGTGCAAAGCATCGACCGGCGTGACGGTCAGAGCGTATCCGCCGTCCGACAGAGCCTCCCGCCTGACGTGGCCACCGGCATGCTCGATCATGCGCTCCGTATGATCGCGCGAAGCGGCCGGTTCCACGACGGTCGTCTCCCCCGCGGCGCGCAGGCCGGCCAGCAGCAGACAGGACTTCACCTGGGCGGATGCCACCGCCAGCCGATGGGTCGTGCCGCGCAACTCGCCTCCGCGGACCACTATGGGCGGCAGAGTGTCTCCCCTTCGGCCGGCTACCTGCGCTCCCATGGCCGCCAGCGGCGCCAGGATGCGCGCCATGGGCCGTCGGCGTATGCTGGCGTCACCGGTCAGCACGCACAGGAACGGACGCGAGGCCACGAGCCCGGGCAGCAGACGGATGAGGGTGCCGGCGTTGGCCACGTCGATGACGTCCTGGGGCTCGCGCAGGCCTTCCCAGCCTCGACCGTGGACGACGAGATCCTCCTCCTGCCAGTGCACCTCCACCCCCAGGGTCTGAACGGCTCGCACTGAGGCCAGAGTGTCGCTGGAGCGGAGGAAACCGGAGATCCTTACCGGACCGGTGTTCACCGCCCCCAGTAGGACGGCGCGATGCGAGACCGACTTGTCTCCCGGCACCTGGACTGTACCCTGCAGGCCGGTGGCAGCCCGGGGGAAGAAGGCGGGAAACAGGTCCTTTTCGGTGTCACTCAACTGTATCTCCACTGAAGCTCACCACCGAGGGGTAGCCGAAGGCCTGCACGAGGTCGGTCACCTGCGTGGCGGTGTCCTCTCCGTCCACGTACAGGAGGAGATCGCCACCGACGCTGCGGCTGACGTGGTGGAGCGTGAGGTCCTCGATGTTGATGCGGGCGTTGCTCAGGGCCGTCATCACCTGGGTGAGAGTACCGGGATGGTCGGGGATACGTACGGTGACCCGATAGAGAGTGCGGGGCACGATGTCTTCGGATTCGAGCAACTGCTTCCGATAGGAGGCTGCAGCCTGTATGGCGCCGGCGATCTCCGGCTCCTCCCCCGCCTCCAGAAGGGCGGAGAACTGCTCGATATCGGAGGCCACTGCGCGGAGAGACGAAGAGAGCGCGTCGCGGTTCTCGAGGAAGATGTCTCGCCACATGGCCGGGTTAGCGCCCGCGATCCTGGTGAGGTCCTTGAAGCTGGGTCCGACCCAGTGCAGGGCCTTCTTGCCTCCAGCTTCAAAACCGCCGGCATGCTGCATGAGGACGTTGGCCAACACGTGCGGAAGGTGGCTGACAACAGCCATGATGCGATCGTGGGCCACGGGATCGATGATGGTCGGCCGGGCACCCAACTCCAGGACGAACTGCTGCAGCATCTCGTAGAGCTTGGGAAACGCCGCCCCTGTGGTGCAGAGGAAGTACGTCGCCCCGTCGAAAAGGTCGGCGCGGGCATAGCGCACGCCGGACCCCTCCGCTCCGCACATGGGGTGGCCGCCTATGAAGATCGATCGAGCCAGAGGCGAAAGGCCGCTGATGATGGCGGACTTGGTGCTCCCCAGGTCTGAGATGAGACGTGGACGAGGTTCCGCCGCCGCGCACTCCTCCACCAAAGCCGGGATGCTGCGTACAGGAGCGGCCACCACGGTGAGATCGGCGTAGGCGGCCGCTTCGCCGGGGGTGGCGGCGACCTCGGTTATGGCACCCAGGCTGAGTGCCTGCTCCAGGGCGACTGGGTCGCGATCGAAGCCCACGACCTGGTCAGCCCGCCCCTTCTCACGTGCGGCAAGGCCCAGGCTTCCACCCATGAGACCGACGCCGATGATGGCCAGCCGGTGGACCCCGCTATGCCGGTCGGCTCCTGCCACTGTGTTTACCCCAGTGTCTTGCCGGCCCAGGAGACGATCTCGCTGATGCGGGCAGTGACCCGGGCAAACTGGTCGGGGTCGAGCGACTGAGCTCCGTCGGAGAGAGCCGTCTCCGGCGTGGGGTGCATCTCGATCATGAGGCCGTCGGCTCCGGCGGCGATGGCGGCCAGGGACAGCGGCTCGACCAGATCGATCTTGCCGGCCGCATGGCTGGGATCGACTATCACGGGCAGATGACTGCGCTGCTTGATGATGGGGACGGCGGAGATATCGAGCGTGTTACGGGTGGCGGTCTCGAACGTGCGGATGCCCCGCTCGCAGAGGATCACTTGATCGTTGCCTTCTTTGACGATGTACTCCGCCGCCATGAGCAACTCGTCGATGGTAGCGGCCAACCCGCGTTTGAGCAAAACCGGTCTCCGTACTTCGCCCACCGCAGAGAGCAGTTGGAAGTTCTGCATGTTGCGGGCCCCGATCTGAATGACGTCAGAATAGGCGGCCACATCCTCGAGGTGCCTGGGGTCCATCAGTTCGGTGACCACGGGGAGCCCTGTGAGCTCGCGGGCCTCTGCCAAGAACTCCAGTCCTTCGACCCCCAGACCCTGGAAGGCGTATGGCGAGGTGCGGGGCTTGAAGGCGCCCCCTCGCAACATAGTGGCGCCCCCCTCCTTTGCAGCCACGGCAGCGGCGAGCAGTTGCTCGCGACTCTCCACCGAGCAAGGGCCCGCGATGAGGGCCACGTGCCCTCCTCCCACTGAGGTCCCGCCTACCGTTATCACCGTATCCGAACGGCGGAACTCCCGGCTGACCAGCTTGTACGGCTTGAGGATGGGCAGGACTTTGTCCACGCCGGGATATGCCTCCAGGGGCAGCCCCGCGATCACATCCCTCTCCCCTATCACGCCGATGACCGTGACCATATCGCCGGCGGAGACGTGTCCGCGGGCACCCGCGCTCTCCAGGCGCTCCAGGATGCGCTCGACCTCTTCAGGGCCTGCGTCTTCCTGCATGACGATCATCATCTCTGTGCTCGCGAAATCCATCTCCACTCTCCGGGGCTATTGCCTGGGCGTCTCGTGGCTCCGCGACGTCTTGGGCATTGCGGAACTACTCAGTATAGAGCACTGTGGGTCCCGGCATCCGAGCGCGGCGCCTGGCGCAGGCGCGCCACCTCGGCCGGGGAGAGAGGGCGAGCCTGACCGAGTTCGAGGCCGGCGTCGGTGAGTGTGTCGAAACGCCGGCGATGAAGGCCGAGCACTGGGTGCCCCACAGACTCGAGCATCCGCCGCACCTGACGCTTGCGCCCTTCGTGGATGATGACACGGACCGTGGTGTGCGGACGGGGTGTGCCGGGCGGTGCCTTCTCGGCTATTTCCACCTGTGCGGGAGCGGTACGACCGTCTTCGAGGTCGACGCCGGACCTGAGTCTTCTCAGCGCGTCGCCCGAGACACGGCCACGTACCTTCACCACATACTCCTTCTCCACGTGATACCGCGGATGAAGGAGACGGCCGGCCAGGTCACCGTCGTTGGTGAGCAGGAGGATGCCGGTGCTGTTGAGATCGAGTCTGCCCACAGGGAAGACCCGACCGCGGGCCGGAACGCACTCCACCACGGTCGGGCGGCCGCGGGCGTCGGACGCGGCGCTGAGAACGCCCCGGGGCTTGTTGAGGAGCCAGTACTCCTTCTCCTCGGTCTGAACGCGGTGCCCGTCGACCTCCACCTCAGCGACGGCCGGGTCAACGGAAGCACCCACATGGGCCGTCTCCCCGTCGACCGTCACCCGCCCCGCCTCGATCAGTTCTTCACACCGGCGCCTGGAGCCGAGGCCGGCCTCGGCCAAGTACTTCTGCAGACGCACATGGCGTTCTTCACTCACTCCGGCCCTCCCATAAGGCCCAGACGCCGTCGCAAAGCTTCCTTCTGCTCCTCGCCCAAGGAGAAGCCTTCCAGATCGGGGAGATCCTCCAGACCGGCCAGACCGAACATGGCCTCGAAGCGGGAGGTGGTGCCGTAGAGGATCGCTCCTCCCCCACTCTGCGCTCGGCCGACCTCGGTGATGAGTTCGCGCTCGGTAAGCGTGCGCAGGGGCGAATCGGAGTTCACTCCTCGTATCTCGCCTATCTGCGAGCGCGAGACGGGCTGCAGGTAGGCGATGATCGCCAGCACTTCCGTCGCCGCCGGGGAGAGCCGTGTGGCATCTTCGGGGAGTTCGAAGAGGGCCTCGACGACGTTGCGGCAGCGAGGATTGGTACGCAAGGCCCAGCCGCCGGCCAACTGCATGAGTTCTATGCCGCGGTCGCCCCGCGGAGGGTAGTCGGCTACCAACGCGGCCAGGGCGTCGTCCAGTGAGGCTACGCGGAGGTCATGGCTACCGGAGAGAGCCTGCATCAGCACTTCGGCCGAAAGGGGGGAGCCGGAGGCGAAGAGTAGGGCTTCCAGGTCGCGCCTGAGATCGTCGGTGGCGCTCACAACATCCTTGACGGTCTCGACCACGGGCTCGATCAGTGGAGCGCGCCCGTCCGCGGTCTCGGCGCCCACAGGGGCGTCACCATGGGCGGCTGCAACGCCCGCAGGGGCGTCGGCGGAGGTGGCCCGGTTCGTGGCCGCGAAGAAGTAGAAGTCCATAACCGTCGTGCCCTCCTCGCTCAGGCAGGTTTGGGCCCGGGTGTGGACCGCACGGTGATGTCGGCGAAGATCTGGGTCTGGGTCACGCGTATCTCTCCTCGCGAGAGCAGGTCCAGGAGGGCCATGAGCGATACGGCCTGCACCTGGGGTTCCTCGCCGCCGAACACGCTGTTGAAGGAGAAGCGCCCGCGGCGGGCGAGCACCTTGCGCACGATGCGTATCTGTCGCTGCAACTCGACCTTGACCTGAGCCACATGGGCAGTATCGGGCTCCCGGCGGCTCTCGATCACCTGGACCAGGCGTCGACGGAGTTCGAGCACGTCTCCAGTACCGGCGATGTCCTCGACTGTGGCCAGACGGCGACGGAACGACTCGGCAGGTGCGCGCATCAGCGCTCCAACGTTGGCCTCCGCCGACTCGCGGAGCCAAGCGGATGCGGCCTTGAACTTGCTGTACTCGAAGAGACGCGTGAGGAGTTGGTCTCGAGCTTCCTCCGGTGAGAGGTCACTCTCCAGGTCGGGATAGGCTCCGGGGAGCAGCAGGCGGGACTTCACCTCGAGGAGCAGGCTCATAAGCAGGAGGAACTCCGTCATCTCGTCCCAATAGTCGGCGGCCCCCCCCGCCTCCATCTCCTCAAGATAGGCGAGGATGACCTCGAACAGAGGAACCTCGAGGAGGTCGATCTCCTCTTTGAGCACCAGTGAGAGGAGGAGATCGAACGGACCCTGGTATACCTCAAGGTCGAGTTGCAGGGCTCTCAAAGGCCTCTCACGCTCCTACCTGCTCAGCGCGCGTTGATCGCTTCGATACACCCTGCCTTGTCATCACTGGTAAGCCGGGAGCAGGGCACGAAACAGGGCCATGTAGCTGTGGTCGATCCAGTTGGCGCCTGAACTGTTGATGAGAAAGAGCAGGATGATGATGACGAAGATGCCGTAGCGGTCGAAACTGATCCACACCTCGTAGGCCCCCTTGGGCAGGAAGCCTCCCACGATGCGTGAGCCATCCAGCGGCGGTATGGGAATGAGGTTGAAGATCCCCAGCACAACGTTCACCTGGAGCGCGAGGAATAGTAGAGTGAAGAGCCACTCGCGCACGCTCCCGGGCTGATCGAGCACCGGTGCAAGAAGATTGAGGACGACCGCGAAGATGATGGCCAGCACGAAGTTCGTGAGCGGACCGACCGCGCCCACCAGCATCATCCCTCTCTGTCGACTCTTGAAGTAGTACGGCGAGACCGGGACCGGCTTCGCCCAGCCGAATATGAACCCTCCGGGTATGGCCGCGGTGATGAAGAACATGAAGGTCCCCAGCGGGTCCAGGTGCTTCAGCGGGTTGAGGGTGAGGCGCCCCCGCATCTTGGCGGTGGGATCTCCCAGACGATAGGCCGCCAGACCATGCGCCAACTCGTGAAGAGTCATCGAGAAGATGAGCACGGGGATGAGGGTAGCGAGAAGGAGCCAGTCGATGTTCAACTGCCCGCCTCCACCAATGTCCGGGCCGCCAACAGTTCCGCTTCACGTCCCTCTACGAGGCCTTCCACACGCATCTCCTTAATTCTCTCCAAGACTTGCCCGATCCCGGGGCCTCGTTCCATTCCCATGGCCAGCAGTTCCTCTCCGCCGACGCTGATCGTGCGCTGCCGGATCTCTCCCAGGTAGCGGCGCAACCTGTCGCGCGCGGGGCACGCCTCGCAGCTAGCGATAGCGAACACGATGGCCTCCACCGATGTATTGCGCAGGGCGCGGTAGATGTCCCAGTCCGACATGACCGTCGCTGTCAGTTGATGGACAAGGGCCGGTCCTACCACGACCCCTTCGCGGACGACGTCGCTGTCGCTGCGCCTGAGCTTCAATTTGTCAAGCCACATGTAGAGCTCTTCGTGGTCCATGTTCCTGGTGATGGCCATCAACCGCAGGCGCCAGCTTACCACTTCGTCACCGAGGGAGAATTCATCCACCACCCCGTCGATCTGGCTCACCAGCTCTGCCGTCTTGGCTCCGGTGGCCAGTTTGGGGTGGACCTCTCGGGCCACGCCCAACTCGAAGAGTCGCGCCAGGGTCCAGGCCACATCGATCTCGCTGAGCAGGGGGATGAGTTCCTCGCGCAGGCGGACGCTGGAGAGGTCGCCGACCAGGTGCATGTCTACGCAACTCTTTGCGAAAGCCTTGGTCTGCTCGTCCATGCGAAAGCCATAGCGATTCTCATAGCGCACAGCGCGGAATATGCGCGTGGGATCTTCGATGAAGCTGAGATTGTGAAGGACGCGGACGACGCCGTCGCGCAGATCGCGCAGCCCTCCAAAAAAGTCGAGCACTGTGCCGATATCCCCTCCCCACAGGGAGACCGCCATTGCGTTTATGGTGAAGTCGCGCCGGAAGAGATCCTGCCTGATAGACGCGTGCTCCACCCGCGGGAGCGCTGCCGGATAGTCGTAGAACTCTGTGCGCGTGGTGGCGACGTCCACATGGAAGGGCTCTCCGCCCGGACGCAGCCATGCTTGTCCCTCCCCCAGGACCGAAGGCGGAAGCAGCACCACTGCCGTCTTGAACTTGGGGTGGGCCCGAACGCGGCCGCCCAGCTGGGCGGCAAGGCGTGTGGCGAAGTCGATGCCGTCGCCCTCCACCGCGATATCGAGGTCGACATTGGGCTGCTGGAGGAGAAGATCGCGCACGAAGCCACCCACGAGGTACACACCGGAGAAGTCCTCAGAAAGAGCCGAGCAGGCCTCAAAGAGCCGGCCAAAGAAGGGGTGGTTGGGAAGTTCAGCCAGGGTGCAGATGTTGGGCTCGGTGTACAGGCGGCGCTCCTGTTCCCAGCGCCCCTGGTAGGCGGCGAGCACATCGGTGCGGGTGGCGATGCCGATCACGTCGTCCACGAGCGCCGTCCCGTCCTTCACAGCCCCGACGTATGCCTCATCGGCGACGATCGGAACGCGCCCCACATTGCCCTCCACCATGATGCGGCGCAGCTCGTCCACCGTGGTGGAGGCTCTGGCGAAGGTGATGTTCCTTGTCATCACACCCTTCACAGGCGCGTGTCCCAGACCGTGGCGCATGGCCTTGTCCAGATCGCGCCGGGCGACGATGCCGACCACGTGGTCCGACTCGCGCACACAGATGCCTGAGTGGCCGTAGCGCTGCGCCGTGACCAGGGCTTCGGTCACCGGAGTGTCGGCGTCGATGAAGCGGACCGGGCGGCTCATGATCTCACCGGCCCGGGGAGCGGTCAGTCCCAGCGAGGAGCCGTCGATGGTGTCAAGGAGTTGAGCGAGAACCTGCGCTGGGTCTGATCCTCGCATGACGGCGGACGCGGCCTGGGCGTGACCTCCGCCCCCGATGGTGCGGAGCAGCCCTCCGACGTCCACCGAGCCCGCGCGCGAACGGGCGGTGACGAACACCCGGCCTTCCATGCTCGCCACTTGGATGAGGACTTCAGCGTTGACGAGGTCCATGAGCTTGTGCGCGATGACGCTGAGGCCGTCCACATACGTGGGGATGTCGAGTGCCACCATGTGCACGTCCACGCCGCGCACTCGTCGGACCTCCACGGCATCGACCATGCGCATGAGGGTCTCGCGCTGTTCGGCAGTCAAGGCGCTGTGCAGATACCGTTCCAACAGGGCCTGTGATGCCCCCAGGCGCATGGAGGCCGCCAGCATCTCGGCATCGCGGATGGTGGTGCGCGGAAAGGTCAGCGAGCCGGTGTCTTCGTGGATGCCGAGCGCGAACACGGTGGCCGCCAGGCGGGTAACCTCCACGTCGCGCTCCAAGAGGATGTGCAGCATAGAGGTCGCACATGACCCATCCGAGGAGAGGACCCAGTTCTCGCCTTTGACGAATGGTGGTCTTTGCGGATGCTCGGCGTAGTGATGATCGAAGACCACCACCTCCACGTCGCTGCGCTGGATAAGCCTACTCAGATCACCGATGCGCTCCGGGTCGGCTGTGTCGACGATGATCAACTGCCTGACCCTGCTCATGTCGACGAGACGCACACTCACGATGGGCAGGTTCTCCCCGTGCAGGGATACGAACTCCCTGACGTTAGGGTTGAGAGACCCGCCGAACACGATCCTGGCCTCCGGATAGAGCAGGGAGGCGGCGACCGCTGCTGCCAGTGCGTCGAAATCGGCGTTCTGGTGGGTGGTGATCACCGTAGGGACATCGATCAGTGAGGGGATGGTGGTCATACCAACCAGTATAGCGGCCGGTTAGAACCGGGGCGCCCGCGGCCAAAGCTCGAGCAGGTTCTCCACAGTAGAGCGGAACCGCAGGGCAGCCGTGGCGGCTCCTGAGAGTACCTCCGCGTGCGAAGGGGGACCGGCGTTCGAGATGATTGCGAACGGGGCCACCTCCATCCCCTCCTCCCGGGCCGCCCGGACCTCGGCGGCCAGCGACATGCTGACGCAGTCGACCCCGAGGAGGCGCAGCGCGCGCAACTCAGCGTCAGTCTCGTAGTGAGGACCAGGGACGGCGGCATGGATGCCTCCACGTAGGCGGAGTCCCTTAGGGGCGCTCTCAAGCAGTTGCGCCAGCAGCGCGGGTTCGCCGGCCGCGACGCGATGCGGAGCGGCCCCGGGGGTGCGTTCCTGGAGGTCGACGATTTCGAGGATGAAGACCTGGTCTCCTGTGTTCAGGTCGGGGGCGACGGCACCAGCGGCGCTGCTGAGGATGATCGCCCCCACTCCCCAGGCCGCCAGTGTGCGCACCGGCAACTGCGTCTCACTGAGGTCGAAGCCTTCATAGCCGTGGATCCGTCCCTGCAGCATGGCGACGGAGTGTCCGCCGATATCGACCAGGCGCACGCGGCCCGGGTGCCCGAGCACTCCGCCTGAGGCCCAGTGTGGGACCTGGGCGAAAGACACCGCCGTCGCATCACCACCCGGCTCTGGCTCCGACGTGGGAAACGACTCCGCGAGACCCGAGCCCAGGACTATCGCGTAGGCTGGGGGCGCTCCGAGGCGCTCATGAAGCCACTCCGCCGCCTCGAGCGCCTCGATGGGGCCCACGCGGCCGGGTATCTCGGGATCCAGAGCGGAGGATGAGGGCTGTGACGGCGTGTATCGTCGCCAGCCGCGGTCCGGTCGGAGTCGGTCCACAGGCACGCCCCTCAAGGGAGGGTGGGCCCCTGTGAGCGAGGCGTATATGGTGGCGCCTGTATCGCCGAACGCGCCCTCATATACGGCCGCGGGAGAGCCACCCGGTCGGGGGTGAAGAAGGAGGGGGACGTATTCGCGGCTGTGGTCCGTACTGACCGTGGTCGGGTCGACGCCGTGATCCGCGGATATGATCAAGCGGTCACCGGGTCGCAGCAGTTCGAGTATGCGGGGCATGGCCTCGTCGACGGCCGCGAGGCCTCTGCCGAAGCCGTCGGGATCGTTGCGGTGTCCCCAGGCCATGTCGAAGTCCACGAGATTCGTGAACAGCAGGCCCTCCCTGAATTCCCCGCGGTCGCTCCGGCCGGCCAACAGGTCGATGATCAGAGCAAGGTTCTCGTCGTTGGATCCCACTTTGAGCTTGGTGCTCACCCCCATCCCCAGGAACACCTCGCTGATCTTGCCGAGTGCCACCACGGGCACGCCGGCTGCGTGCAGCAGGTCCAGATACGTGGGCGCGGGGGGAGCGAGAGAGAAGTCACGCCGGTCTTTGGTGCGGGTGAAGGCGTCGGCCGGCCCGGTGAAGGGCCGGGCTATCACCCGTGCCACCGCATGCGGACCGGAGAGGATCTCGCGGGCGACCTCACACCATCGGTAGAGCAGATCGAGCGGGACAATATCGACGTGGGCCGCGATCTGGAAGACGCTGTCGGCAGAGGTGTACACGATAGGCCGGCCGGTCTGCATGTGCTCGACGCCCAGCTCTGCGATGATGGCCGTTCCCGAGGCGGGCTTGTTGCCCAGAACTCCCCTCCCGATCCTTTCCTCGAACGGAACCCGGATCTCTTCCGGGAATCCTTTTGGATAGGTGGGAAAGGCGTGCTCGGTGACGAGACCCATATGCTCCCAATGGCCCACCGTGGTGTCCTTGCCCTCCGAGAGCGGGGCCAGGCGACCGACAAGGCAGCGCGGTACCGGGACCGGCGGCACGCCTTCGACGGGGATGATGTTACCCAGGCCCAGCTTGCGAAGGTTGGGAAGGTGAAGATCGACCGTCCGGCTCACATTGCCCAGAGTGTCCGCGCCTGTATCGCCGTAGGCAGCGGCGTCGGGCAGGGCACCCACGCCCACCCCGTCGAGCATCATGAACACAAACCTGGTCACTGGTCGGCCTGTCGGGCCCGGGGGTGCGCATCGCGGTAGATCTTCTGCAGATGAGCCGCTGATACGTGCGTGTAGATCTGCGTGGTAGAGAGGTCAGCGTGCCCCAGCATCTCCTGAACGGACCGCAGATCGGCTCCTCCTTCGAGCAGGTGCGTGGCGAAGGAGTGGCGCAGGGTGTGGGCGGAGACATCGTCCGGGAGTCCCGCGTCGTGGGCGTAGCGCTTGATAATCTGGTGGAGCCCTTGTCTGGACATCCGTCGACCGCGCGCGTTCAAGAAGAGTTCGGGGCCCTTCAGGTTCCCGAGGCGGCCCAGCAGTGGGCGTCCTCGCTTGGCGTAGGCGCCGATAGCCTGGATGGCTTTGCGGCCCAGGGGCACCACTCGCTCCTTGTCCCCTTTGCCAACCACTCGCACGAAACCCACGTCGAGATCCAAGTCCTGGATACGGAGGGAAAGCGCTTCCGATGCCCGCAACCCGGCCCCGTAGAGGGTCTCGAGAAGAGCGCGGTCCCGAAGTCCTGCCGGCGTGGCCTTGGGCTGTGCCAATAGCCGCTCCACCTCCTCTACCGAGAGGGTGCGCGGCAGATTAGAATCCAGTCGCGGGCCCGCCAGAGACTTGGTGGGATCGGACGAGGCGAGACCTGCCAAGAGGCGTCGGCGATAGAAGGAGCGTATGGCCGCTGTCTTGCGGGCGCGAGAAGCGGGCCGCCAATCGCCCGAGGCAAGGAACTCGCGGATGTCCTCTCCCGAGGCCGTCTCCAGCGCCCGCCCCCTGCCCTTGAGATGAGCGTCGAGTTGGGCCAGGTCGCACCGATACGACTCTATGGTGCGCTCCGATAGCCCCTTCTCCAAGCGGAGGGCGCGCAGGTGCTGGGTGACAGACGGTTCCTCGGTGGTGAAAGCCACGCCGTGCCGCCGCCGTCAGTAATCGATGGGCAGGACGTACTCCAGCGGGAAATACGGCTGGCCCGTAGCCTCAGCCACCTCGCGGACTGTGACTTTGCCTTCCATGACGTTCACTCCGCGCGCCAGGGTGGAGTCCATACGAACCGCGCCCATGACGCCCTTCTCCGCGAGCGCCAGGATGTAAGGGAGCGTGGCGTTGGTCAGGGCCATCGTGGAGGTGATGGGAACCGCCCCAGGCATGTTGTCCACACAGTAGTGGACCATGCCGTGTTTGATGAAGGTGGGCGCGCGGTGAGTGGTGGCGTGTGATGTGGCCACGCAACCCCCCTGATCCACGCTCAGATCGACTATCACCGAGCCCTTCTGCATGGCTCGCACGAGGTCCTCCGATACGAGGACGGGGGTCCGCGCTCCCGAGACGAGGACCGCCCCGATGACAACATCGGCTTTGGAGACCTCGTCCTCGATGGTGAGCTGGTTGCTGTGGAGGGTCTGAACGGAGGGTAGCCAGCGGATGAGACTGTGCAGAGCGTCGATATTGGTGTCGAGGACTTTGGTGTGAGCACCCAACCCCGAGGCAATGGCCGCGGCGTTCCTGCCGGCTATGCCCCCGCCGAGGATGACCACGTTGGCGGCTTTGACTCCCGTGGCTCCGCCCAGGAGCTTTCCTTTGCCTCCTCGGGCACGCTCGAGGAAGTAAGCCCCTGCCTGAGGAGCGAGGCGGCCGGCTATCTCGCTCATAGGAGCGAGGAGGGGCCGGTGCCCTTCGGCCGTCTCTACCGTCTCGCAGGCCAGACAGGTCGCTCCGCTGTCGAGCAGAGCCTGAGTGAGTTCCGTGTCGGGAGCGAGATGCAGGAAGGTGAACAGGACGTGCCGGGCTTCGAGGCGACGGTACTCCTCCGGGAGGGGCTCCTTGACCTTGACGATGAGGTCGGCTTGAGCGAAGACCGTCTCCGCATCGGCCACAATGCTGGCTCCCGCCGCCTCGTAGGCCTCGTCGAGAAACAGCGACCCGGCACCCGCTCCGCGCTCCACTACGACGTCGTGCCCGCGGTCGGCCAACTCCCGGGTGCCCGCTGGTGTCAGCGCTACCCGGTACTCCTCTTCTCGTATCTCCTTCGGAACTCCCACGCGCATGGTCTTCGTCCTTGTTAGTTCAATCCGAGTTGTACCCATTCTTGTCCCGAACGAGCAGCAGGGTGGCCAGGGTTTTTGCGTCCGTGATGTCCCCCCTGTCCCAGTGCAGTCCGTTCAAGGGGTGCCGGACCACCGTGAGATCTTCGTCGTCGTCGGGGTCACTGCCCACGTGTGTCAGATCCTCGGCCAAGAAGGCATACAGGCGCTCGTTCGCGAAACCGGGCGAGGAATAGAAGCTCCCCAAGGGTGTCCAACGGTCGGCCACCAGTCCCACCTCTTCGCGCAACTCCCGTGCGGCAGCCGCCAGAGGTGCCTCTCCCGGCTCCAGGCCGCCTGCGGGAAGCTCGAGCAGGGGACGGCGTACCGGGTGCCGGTACTGCCTCACCATGTATACGTAGCCCTCGTCATCGACGGCCGCCACCACCACGGCTCCTGGATGCTCGACTACCTCTCGCACTGCGGTCCCTCCGCCGGGCAGGGCGATCTCGTCGACGCGCAACGTGACGATCTTCCCCTGGTAGACCAGGCGGGTGGAGACGATCTCAGGAAGGGATGCATCCTCACCCACGCCGGTTCGCGCCTCACTCACGATCGCCGCCTGTGGCCCGGCCTGATGGCTCATAGTCGGGAGCGAGGGCCACCAGATGGAGAATGAGAGAGCAGAGGCGCTCCAGGTCATCAAGAGTGATGTACTCGTCGGCCGAATGTACCTGCATCATGCCCGCGTCGAGATTGACGGTCGGCAGGCCGCGGGCATTGAGGATATTGGCGTCGGAACCGCCCCCGGCCCTCTGCATGCGTGGCTCGATGCCAAGCGCAGAGATGGCGGCCTTGCTCAGGCGCACTACCGGGGCGCGGCCCGTGAGGGCGAAGGCGCGGTACTCATGGACCAGACTGATATCGACGTCCACCCCCACGTGTGCCGCCGCCTCTTGAAGTGCGTCCACCATGGTCGCCGCCGTGTGGGCCAGCTTGGCATCGTCATGGCTCCGGCATTCTCCCCGGATCTCGCAGTATTCGGGGATGATGTTGGATGCCACTCCGCCGCTGATGACGCCGATATTGGCGCTCGTCTCTTCATCGATGCGCCCCAACTGCATGGCGGCGATGGCCTTGGCGGCGGCTTGGATGGCGCTTCGTCCCCTCTCCGGCTCCACTCCGGCATGAGCGGCTCGGCCCTGGAAGGAAGCCCGCAGGCCTTGCTGGCTCGGCGCCCCGGCGGTGATGCCTCCCACGGGCCCGCAAGAGTCGAAGACGACCGCGAAGGGACTCCTGAGCACATCCCCCATGTGTTTGGCTCCCACCAGTCCTGTCTCCTCGGAGACGGTGAAGAACAGTTCGTACGTGGGGAAAGAACCGCCGGTCTTCTGCAGGAGCTCTGTGGCGTGGAGCAGGGCCGCCACGGCCGCCTTGTCGTCGGCGCCCAGGATCGTGTGGCGGGCATTGCGGAAGACGCCATCCGCGAGAACCGGTTCGATGATGTCCGTTGGAGCGACGGTATCCAGGTGGGCGCCGAGGGCTACGTGAGGCCGGGTATCTTGGCCTCGGACGGTGCCCCAGAGGTTACCTGCCGTGCCTTGGATAGCGGCCGCCGTATCGTCCTCGGTCACGTCCACACCGCTCTCGGCCAGGGTCGCGATGACCAGGTCGGCGACCTCCCGCTCGTCTGCTGAAGGGCTGGGTATACGGGTCAGCGCCAGGAAGAGTTCTGTCAGCCGGGCACGCGAAGGTGTCGGTAGCTCATCCATTCGAATCAGCCGGCCTTTCCCGCCTCCGCTGGGGCGCATGGAGCCGCACCGGCCTTGGCGCCGCAGTCACAGGCGATGGCCGCTCCGATGAAATCACGGAAGAGGGGGTGAGGCTTGGTGGGCCGGCTCTTGAACTCTGGGTGATACTGGCAGGCGACGAACCAGGGATGATCCGGTAGTTCGATCAGTTCCACCAAGCGCTCATCGGGAGTGAGGCCCCCGATGACCAGGCCCATGTCCGTCAACTGGCTCCGGAAGATATTGTTGACCTCGTAGCGGTGGCGGTGCCTCTCGTAGATGACCTCCTCGCCATAGGCTGCGAAAGCCTTTGTGTGAGGAACGAGCTTAGTCGGCGAGGCTCCCAGACGCATGGTCCCCCCCATGTCGGCTATGTCTTTCTGCTCGGGCAGCAGATCGATAACCGGATAGTTCGTCGTGGGGTCGAACTCGGATGAATTGGCGCCCGTCATGCCTGCCACGTGACGGGCGAACTCGGCCACAGCGACCTGCAGTCCCAGACAGAGGCCCAGATAAGGTACGTTGTTCTCGCGCGCGTAGCGTACGGCCATGATCTTGCCCTCGATGCCTCTGATGCCGAAGCCACCCGGCACGAGGATGCCGTCGGCCGACTCGAGCCTCGAAGTGATCTCATCCTCGCGTAGAGTCTCGGCATCGACCCAGATGATGTCGAGATTACGACCATGATATGTGGAGGCGTGTTTGAGCGCCTCGACGACGCTGAGGTAGGCGTCCTGAAGTTGCACGTATTTGCCCACCAGTGCGATACGCACGGTGCCGCTGGCCTTCTTGATCCTGTCCACGAGGTCGATCCACTCCTCCAGGTGGAGGGGGCCGATGTCGAGACCGAGCATGTCAGCCACGAGAGTGTCGAGTCCCTCCTCGCGCAGGTTCAAGGGGACGAAGTAGATATGCGGTGCGTCGAGACAACTGACCACTGCGCGCGGCTCCACATCGGTGAAGAGCGCGATCTTGTCCTTGAGTTCCTGGCTGATGTTCCTGTGCGAGCGGCACACGATGATGTCAGGTTGGATACCGATGCTGCGCAGTTCGTTGACGCTGTGCTGGGTGGGCTTGGTCTTCAGCTCCCCGCTGGCGTCGATGTAGGGTATGAGGGTGACGTGCAGGTAGATGACGTTCTGGCGGCCGACGTCCTTGCGGAACTGGCGGATGGCTTCGAGGAAGGGCAGACTCTCGATGTCACCAACAGTGCCGCCGATCTCGGTGATGACCACATCCACATCGGGATTGCGCGAGACGCGGGCGATACGCTCCTTGATCTCGTTGGTGATGTGGGGGATGACCTGTACCGTCCCCCCCAGGTAATCTCCCTTGCGTTCCTTGCGGATGACGTTGTAGTAGATGGAGCCCGAAGTCACATTCGAGTCGCGCGTGAAATTCTCGTCGACGAAACGTTCGTAATGTCCAAGGTCGAGGTCGGTCTCCGCCCCGTCATCGGTGACGAAGACCTCTCCGTGCTGGAACGGGCTCATGGTGCCGGGGTCGACATTGAGATAGGGATCGAACTTCTGCATGACGACCCGGAGACCCCGGCTCTTGAGCAAACGGCCGAGTGAGGAGCCTACGATCCCTTTGCCCAGCGATGAAACGACTCCGCCTGTGACAAATACGTGCTTGGCCATGCTCTCCCCTACGCCGATCGGTGTGTACGTCAGGTGACGCCGACCTGGGGGTCCCGCGCCCTGCCTAGTCTATCAGGAGGTCTGCGCCCTGTCGCGGAGCTCGCGAGCATGGGCCATGGCCTCTCTGTCCTCGGGCCTTCCTCCCATCATGCGGCAGAGCTCCTCTACAGCCGCTTCGTCGTCGAGAAGAGCGAGGCGGGTGGTGGTCAGGGGTCCTGTCATGTGCACACCTGGGCGGCCACTTTCGCCCTGGACCACCTTGTCGATGAGGTAGTGCCGGGTAGCGCCTGCGGCGACGGTGGGCAGATGGGTGACGACGATCGACTGGGAGCGGCTGGAGAGTTCCCTCAGCTTCGCAGCGACCGCTACCGCGGTGCGGCCGCCGATGCCGGCATCGATCTCGTCGAAGACCAGGGTCTCATCGCCGCCGGCCTCGGCAAGAGCGCACTTCAAGGCCAGGAGGACGCGGGAGAGCTCGCCTCCGGAGGCCGTTGAGGCCAGACTGCGGGCCGGCTGCCCAGGATTGGCGCTGAGCAAGAACTCGGCCGACTCGGCTCCGCTCTGGCGCAGACCCTCCCAACCCTCGCGTTCGCGGAGAATCACCGCGAAGGTCGCCTGGGGCATCCCCAGGTCCTGCAGCTCGCGGCGAACGGTGTTCTCCAGCGAGGGCAGCGCCTCGCCGCGGCGCCGCGAGAGCTGCGCGGCCAGATCGAGCGCGAGCGCGCAGCGCGCGGCTCGCGCCTCCTCGAGACCAAACAGGTCTTCCTCGGTGCGCTCGAGCAGAGCAAGGCGTTCCTGGGAGAGTTCGAGATGTCGGAGCGCGGCGTCGGTCGAGCCCCCGTACTTGCGGGCCAGATCGGAGTAGAGACGCAGCCGGTCATCCACTGTCTGCAATCTCTCAGGGTCCACGGTGATGGTGCCCACGTGAGCGTGAAGTTCCCTCGCCAATTCGGAGAGGCCGTACTGGAGCTCCTGCAGGGAGCGGGCCAGGTCATCGAGGTGCTCGTCGATATCGGCCACATGGACCAGGTGCGCAGACGCCTGGGCGACCAAGCCGGTCGCGTCGGGATCATCTGTCTCTGCGCTTAGAAGACCAGCGGCCAGTCCGACGGCTTGGAGCAGATCCTCGGCGCCGGCCAGCAGGCGCTGCTCCGTCGTGAGCGCCTGTTCTTCCGCGCGGGACAGACCGGCCGTGGTCAGTTCGTCCACCTCGTAACGGAGCAGCCGCAGTTCGCGCAGGCGCCCTTCCTGTGACTGTCGGGCATCCTCCAGTGCCCGCGCTGTCTCCTGGGCTTCGAGGAACGCGCGGCGATACTCCCGGCTCAGAGCCAGCACGTCCTGTCCCGCCCACGCGTCCAGCATATCCAGCTGATATCCCGGGTCAAGCAGGCGGCGGTATTCGTGCTGGCCGGCGAAGGAGAGAAGGCGAGAAAGGAGTTCACCCATGGTGTTTAGGGTGACCGTCGCTCCATTGACGTAGCAGCGGTTCCGACCCTCTCGGCTCAGGCGGCGCGTGACGATCAGTTCCTCCTGCGCGTCTGAGAGCAGATCGTTGATCTGGTCAGAAAGACCGACGAGGGCTTCGGGATCGGGGGCGAACATCGCTTCCAGGATCGCCTCGTCTCCGGCCGTGCCCACCAAACCGTCTTCAGCCCGCTCTCCCATGAGGAGACCCAGGGCCTTGGTGAGGAGCGTCTTGCCGGCCCCTGTCTCGCCCGTGAGCACGGTGAGGCCTCTATCGAACTCCAAGACCGCGTCCTCGATGAGGACGAAGTTCCGGATGCTCAGCGAGACCAACATCTTGGGGCGGCGCTCCTAGAGAAGACGGTCGCGGAAATGGTGGTAGAGGCTGTCTCCCTCCAAGAGGGCCAGGGACGTCATCGCCGGCGTGGCGCGCACGCATAGCGTCGCGCCGGGAGTGAGAGTCGCCATCCTCTGGCCGTCGATGTCTACGTAGCAGTCCTCATCATCCGTGGCATTGATGATGTGCAACACATCTTGGGGTGCGGCCACGACGGGGCGGACGCCCACCGCGTGAGCCGCCACCAGGCTGATGACATAGGCCTGCACAGCGATCCCCAGAAGCGGTCCCCCGGCGGCGAGGCTGTAGGCAGACGACCCCGCCGGTGTTCCCGCCACCACCCCGTCGCAGAGGACCTCGAACAGTGTGACCTCGTTGATGGTCAAGGCCAAAGAACAGGTGTGGGCGCGCTCCCCCTTGCTCACGACCACATCGTTGGTGGCCTGGAAGGTCATCGCGCCTACCGTCGCCTCCAATCCGAGAAGACGGTATTCGGTGAACTCTCCGTCGAGCAGGCGACTTACACCGTCACGCAGGTTCTCTGGCGGCACTGTGGTCAAGAAGCCGACCCGCCCCAGATTGACACCGGCCACCGGGATGCCGCGCCCGCGAGTAAGGTGGAAGGCGCGCAGCATGGTCCCGTCACCCCCGAGAACCAAGCAAAGACCCACGCCCTCCATGTCTTCTTCCGACCCGGACAGCCTCACACCTTTTCGTCCACCGAGCAACTCACCGTGTTTGAGCCACTCGTTGTGAGGCATCACCACCTCGATGCTACGCTCGCCGAGGATGGCGAGTGAGTCACGCAGTGGGCCGGAAGCAACCTCAGGGTCACCATGCGTGAGGATGACCACCCGCTCGATGTGATCTGTCACTTCTCTCCCACCACCCCGCTCCTATGTATCGCTCAGGCCGGCGTTCGGACCGGCGACTCCCTGGCCGGGAGATCCTGGCCCGACGACAGAGTCGATGACTTCCTCCAGCGTATCAAGTCGCCGCCCATTTTCTCCACCGCGTGACATGTAGAGGAAGAACTCGCGGTTCCCATCGGCGCCGGGCAATCCCGAGTCGGTCACCCCGTGCAGATGAACGCCGAGTTCCTTGATAAGGAAGTGCGCCAGGCCCGTCAACACCTCTCTGTGCACGCCTGGGTCGCGGACGATCCCGCCTCTTCCCACCTGGCTGGGACCTGCCTCGAACTGGGGTTTCACAAGCACCAACCCGCGGTAGCTGGGCGCCATGCACGCCACCACGGCGGGCATCACCTTGGTGATGGAGATGAAGGATACGTCCATGGTGACAAGGTCGGGGACGTAGGGCAGCGCATCCGGCGTGAGGTAGCGGGCGTTGATCTTCTCCAGGGGGTGGACGCGAGTATCGTTCTGGATCTTGCCGTCGAGTTGGCCCCGTCCCACATCCAGCGCGATCACCCGCTCCGCGCCTGACTGCAGAAGACAGTCGACGAAGCCTCCTGTGGACGCTCCCACATCGAGGGCTGATGCCCCTGTGACATCCAGGCCGAAGTAATCAAGGGCGTGTGCCAGCTTCTCGCCCGCTCGAGAGACGAAACGGGGCCTCCGTTTTAGGGTCACAGCCGCGTCGAGCGATACGGGCGTCCCGGCCTTGTCACTCACCTGGCCCCCTACCAGCACGAGTCCCGCCATGATGAGTCCACGGGCCGCACTGCGCGTGGGCGCAAGGCCGCGCGCCACCAGAAGCTCGTCGAGGCGCGGGCGCGGGCTCTTGGCCATGGTCAGTCTCCGCGGGGAGACTGTCGCCCGAGCAGAGAAAGAGCGGCGGCTTCGATGCAGTCCGGGTCGAGCCCGACACTCCGTCGCAGGAGGGGCAAGGGCCCTTGCTCCACAAAATGGTCGGGCAGGCCGATGCGGCCCACGTTCGGGCACAGGCCCAGGTCGACGAGATGCTCGATGACCGACGATCCGAAGCCTCCTGCCAGAGCGTTGTCCTCCACCGTGAGCAGTGCACCATGGGTCTCGGCGAGGGTGCGAAGAATCGCCCCCTCCAGTGGCCTGACACGTCTGACATTGGCGACCGTCGCGTCAACGCCTTGGAGGGCGAGACTGGACGCTGCCTTCTGGGCGAGGCCGACGGCTGGGCCGAGGGCCAAGATGGCCACGTCACTTCCCTGGCGAAGGATCTCTATCCACGGCCCCTCCAGGGCCTTGATAGGCCGTGGGAGAGGCACGCCCACTCCCGCAGAACGGGGATAGCGGATGACGGACGGGCCGTCGAGGGTGAGCGCGGTGGCCAAGAGTTGCTGCAGTTCGGCCTCGTCCTTGGGGACGAAGATAGTGAGGCCGGGGATGACGCGCAGGAACGACAGATCGAAGGCTCCATGGTGTGTGGGGCCGTCTTCGCCCACAAGGCCGGCTCGGTCGACTGCGAACACCACGGGCAGAGACTGCAGGCAGACGTCGTCGATTATCTGATCGTAGGCTCTTTGCAGGAAGGTGGAGTAGATGGCCACCACCGGACGCTTGCCCTCGGCGGCCAATCCGGCAGCAAAGCCGACGGCGTGTGCCTCCGCGATACCGACGTCGAAAAAGCGATCAGGGTAAGCCTCCTGAAGAAGGTCCAGCCCGGTGCCGGCGGCCATGGCGGCCGTTATGCCCACCACGCGTTGGTCCTGACCCGCCAGGTCGACGAGTGCCTTACCGAATGCTCGGGTGTATGTGGTCGGACCTTCCGGGTCTGTAGCGGTCTTCTCAGACGCCACCGCTGAAGGAGGAATGCCGTGGTAGCGGCCGGGAAAGCGTTCGGCCGGCTCATATCCCTTGCCCTTGGTGGTGCGGCAGTGGAGAAGGACGGGGCCTTCCAGGGCAAGCGCTCGTTTGAGGCTGGCGCGCAACTCCTGTATGTCGTGACCATCAACCACGCCCACGTAGGTGAAACCCAACTCCTCGAACAGCATCCCCGGGACGAGGACCGCCTTAAGCCCGTCCTTCAGTTGGCTGCCCACCGAGGCCATGCGCTCCCCCACGCCGGGAAGCCGCTGTACGTATCGCTCCAGGTCATGGCGGAAGCGCGAGAGTTTGGGGTCGAGACGCAGTCGGGAGAGATACGTGCTCATGGCTCCCACATTGCGCTCTATAGACATGGCGTTGTCGTTCAGTATCACAAGCAGCGGACTACCGAGGTGGCCGGCGTGGTTGAGCGCCTCGTAGGCCATGCCCCCGGTGAGGGCCCCATCCCCGATGACGGCCACCACGTGCCCGAGATAGGCCTTCGTGGCCGGCGCTTCTCCTTCGCCTCCTCTGTCCGAGGCAGGCTCACGCCGGCGGGCCTCCAAGATACCCAGGGCCGCGCTGATGGAGGAACTGCTGTGACCGGTGCCGTATGCGTCGAAGGGACTCTCGTGCCGACACGGAAAACCGGAAAGTCCGCCATGCGTGCGGATGGTATGGAAGGTATCCAGTCGCCCCGTGAGCAGCTTGTGGGCGTACGATTGGTGGCCCACGTCCCAGACGATGGCATCACGGGGTGTCTCGAGCTGGGCGTGCAGGGCGATGGCCAACTCCACAGCCCCGAGACTCGAGCCCAGATGACCTCCGTTGCAGCCGATGGTCGCGATGATCTCTTCACGCAGTTCTTCGGCCACTTGGCGCAGCGCGCTCGGGTCCAGCGTGCGCAGGGCCTCGGGCAGAGAAAGCTGATCGATGAGTCTCGGTTTGCGGTCGGTCATGCCGTCTCGCTCATCAGTGAACCGAGCACGCCGTTCACAAGGGCGCCCGCCTCGTCCGAGCAAAATCTCTTGGCCAGCGAGACGGCTTCGTCCACCGCCACTGCAGACGGCAGATCTTCCTCCCACAGAAGCTCAAAGGCCGCCACGCGAAGGATGGAGCGCTCGAGTGCTCCAAGACGCTGCAGGCTCCAATTGGAAAGGTGGGGCGTCAAGCGTGCGTCGATATCGGCCTGATTACGACCCACCCCCAACACCAGGGAGCGCGTGTACCTGTCGATGACTCCATCGTTCTCCCGAGCGATAGCGGCCTGCGGGGTCAAACCGAGGAGATCCTGCTGATAGAGGATGAAGACGGCCTGACGCCGCGCACTTCTACGGCCGGCAGATGCCATGGCCGGGCTCAGGTACCGGTGGGAAAGACGCCGGCGAAGACGACGTCGACGTCGGTGACGGTGAGGCCGGTCATGCCGCCAAGCGCTTCGCCGATCTTCTGCCGAGTCTCCTGAGCCAAGGCGGGCATGTTCTCACCCAGACGAGCATCGAGGTGCGCGGTCACCCGGCACTGCTGCCCCTCCACGCCCACATCGATGGTGTGACTGCGGGCGAAGGGCAGGGACGAGTGCACACGAATACGGCTATCGCCTGCCAAGGCGCCGCGGGCTATGGCTTCCAGCACGGATGTGGCGATCAGATACTGCGTCATGAAGGGCTATCGCCTTCCTTGCGAGAGAGATGGTAGTTGTTGAACGGCCCCGTCGAGGAATCCTGTGGAGTAGCGACCTTCGATGAAGCTCGGATGGCGAAGTATATCAAGATGCAGGTCGCGGGTCGTAGGTACGCCCTCGAGCACGAACTCCTGTAGGCAGCGCAGGCTGCGGGCGATGCACGACCGCCGGTCCGCATCCCAGACGATCACTTTGGCGAGTAGTGAATCGTAGTAGGGAGGCACGGTGTAGCCCTCATACAGATGAGTGTCGACGCGCACTCCGGGCCCTCCGGGCAGGATGAGCCTCGTGATGGTGCCGGCGCGGGGCAGGAAGTCGTTGCGGGGGTCCTCGGCGTTGATGCGGAACTCCATAGCATGGCCTTCGGTCCGCTGCATCCCCGAGGAACCCATGGGTTCACCGGCAGCTATGCGGATCTGTTCGCGTACGATATCGATGCCGCTGATAGCCTCGGTCACCGGATGTTCCACCTGCACGCGCGTGTTCATCTCCATGAAGTAGAAGCGCTGATCGGCATCCACCAAGAACTCCATGGTGCCTGCGCTGGCATAGCGTATGGCGGAACAGGCACGCTGGGCGAGGAGTTGGATGCTCTCCCGAGTGGACGAGCCCAACAGCGGGGAGGGCGTCTCTTCCAACATCTTCTGATGGCGGCGCTGGATGGAGCAATCACGTTCGCCGAAGGTGGCAACCTCTCCTCGCCCATCGCCCAGCACCTGGATCTCCACGTGGTGCGGGTCGATGATGGCCTTCTCCACATACATGTCGGCACAGCCAAAAGCGCCGTCGGCTTCCGCGGAGGCGGCAAGGAACTGACGCTCTAGATCGGAGGCCTCATCGACCAGACGCATGCCCCTGCCCCCGCCTCCTGCCGACGCCTTCAACATGACCGGATAACCGATCTCGTGCGCAAGCGCGGCCGCTTCGGCCGCGTCAGCCACGGCGCCTTCGCTGCCGGGGACGGTGGGCAGCCCCGCCTCCGCCATGATGCGCTTGGCAAGGGCTTTGTCGCCGAGCCGTCGGATGGCCTCGGGGCTGGGGCCGATAAAGACTAGGTCGTTCTCCGCGCAAGCCTCCGCGAAGGTGGCGTTCTCCGCCAGGAAGCCGTATCCGGGGTGGACGGCGTCACAACCGGTGTTCTTGGCTGCCGCGATGATGCTGGGAATAGAGAGATAGCTCTTGCGGGGATCCGGAGGGCCGATGCAGACCCGGGCGGTGGCGCGCTGGGTATGGAGGCAATCGGTATCGGCGGTGGAATGGACGGCCACCGTCTCGACTCCGAGTTCATCACAGGCGCGGATGACGCGGAGGGCTATCTCGCCTCGGTTGGCTACCAGGACCCTGTGAAACACGGCCTACCTTAGTTGTCTGCGTCGAGGAGGAAGAGCGGCTGTCCGTACTCCACCGCCATCCCGTCCTCCACGAGGATCGCCGCGATCGTGCCGGAACTGTCGGCCACCATCTCGTTCATGAGCTTCATGGCCTCCAAGACGCAGAGGACGTCGCCGCTATCGACGTGCTGCCCCACATCCACGAATGACTCCGACTCTGGGCCCGAACTCCTATAGAAGGTTCCCACCATGGAGGCGCAGATGACTTCGCGGCCGTTTGCCGCGCTCTGCTCTTCCGGGCTCGAGGCGGAGAAGACTGCGGGCATGTAGTCTCCACCCGGACCGGCGGTCGGTGCTGCGCCGCCTGCCGGCGCCAGCTCAAAGCTTTCGGGGGCCGCCCTGGATGCCTTTCGCACGGTCACTCGGGTGCCCTTGTTCTCCACAGTCACCTCTTCCACGGTGGAGGCCTCAAGAAGTGTCACCAACTCGCGCACCCGATCGGGGCCGAGGTCATGCCATTCATCCTCCCAATCACCCCGCGGACCCGCAGGATCGGAGACGATCCTGGTCAGATCCACCTGTAGCGACGTCGTGCGCTTCTCCAGGAAAGCAGTCGCCGCGTCAGGAGCAAGGATGCTGAGAAGTGCGTCACCCGTGGAAGAAGCCAGTGACCCAAGGGCCGCCCTCGAGTCTTCAAGGGACGGGGGTTCCAGGTAGTAAGGTGCATCTCCGGCGGTCTTCTCGCCCAGGACTGCTCGGATCACGTCGCCGTTGACGGGCGCCGGAATAGTGCCGTATTCACCCCGCAGAAGAGCCTTCATCTCATCGGGGACCACGTGCCAGCGGGCACCGTAGAGGACATTGAGGATGGCCTGAGTCGCGACGACCTGGCCCAGCGGAGCAGCGAGCTCCGGCTTCCCTATCTCCGCATGCACTCGAGCCATCTCCGTCATCACTTCGGCAAGTCGGGCCAAAGCCCCACGTTCTTCGAGGCGCTCACTCACCTGTCGGAACAGATCACCGGGCACGGGGGCCAAGGCTCTAAAATCAGCCGCGGCTCGGGCGATGTGTGGATCACCCGTCGACGTGGCGCAGCCCGGGGACAGCAAAGCCGCGAAGGACCCGCACACTTCCGCAAGAGCATCGACGTCGGGCTCAGGATTCATGCCCGCGTCAAAAAGCGCAGGCAGTAGGTGAAGGAGTGGGACTCCGGAGAGGTTGAATCCTCGGAGCGTAGCCGAGCAGTGGATCACGTCTGCTCCGGCCTGGACCGCCGCGACCGCGGCCGACGTGGCCAGTCCGCCGCCGTTATCGAAGTCTATCTCCAGACTCAGTGGGGTCGCCTCTCTCAGTGCTGCCACGAGGTCTCCCGCTGCCCTCGGGCCCAGGGTCCCCGCCGTCTTGACGCACAGAGAGTCGGGGTGGAATTCTGCCAAGCGCCCTGCGAGGGAGACGCTGTCGGTCGGTTCAGAAGCAGAAGTGTTGTGGACCAGACCAAGGCTGAGGCTTGAGCCTGCGGCGCGCACTGCGGTAGCGATGCGCTCCAGGGAGTCGAGATCGTTCAGGGGCTCGAAGACCACAAATGATCGGACTCCGCAGTCGGCGGCTTCGCGTAGGAAGGCCTCCACGATGCTCCAGGGGTAGGGACGAAAGCCCAGAAGACAACGCCCCCGGAGATGCATGCGCAGGGGCGTTTCCGTGATGTGGCTGGCGAGACCTCGCAGCCTGTCCCAGGGGCTCTCTTCCAGGTGGCGAAGGCAGTGATCGAAGGTCATACTGCCCCAGGCGTCGATGGAGCGCAGGCCCGCGGAATCCAGGCTGTGCAAGACGTCGAGGAGAGAGCCGAGCGAGGCCTGCGCCGGTGGGGAAAGGTTGACCAGCGACCGGAGACTGGTATCGGCCAAGCCGACCGTGCGCACCGGCACCATCAGAACTACGCCCGGGTCACGTACTCGCGGGTGCGGGTGTCGATGCGAACGACATCACCGGACTCGATGAACAAGGGCACCTGGACTTTCGCGCCGGTCTCGAGCAGGGCTTCCTTGCTCCCCCCCGAGACTGTGTCGCCTCTGACTCCGGCGGCCGTCTCCGTAACCTGAAGGTCTACGAAGGTGGGCAATTCCACATCGAACGGATCACCGTCGAGGTAGATGACTTCCACCCCCATGTTGAGGGTCATGAGATCGAGAGAGCTCTCGAGAGTTTGCCTGGGAAGAGCCAGCTGCTCGTACGTCTCGGCATCCATGAACACTACCTGCTCAGGTTCATCGTAGAGGTAGGTCATCGATCTGCTCTCGGTGCGCAACTGCTCGAACTTCTGCTCGGGACGGAAGGTTCTCTCCACCAGAGAACCGGTGACCAGATTGCGCAGCTTCGTGCGTACGAAGGCACCACCCTTGCCCGGCTTCACATGCTGGTACTCGGCGATGCGGTATATGTCGCCTTCATACCTGATCGTCATGCCCGTTTTGAACTGATTTGTAGAGATCACGAGTCATGCCTCCGGGGGCCGCCGCCACCCATGCTGTCGGTCACACCTTGCGGCCGTGCATTTTACACCAACCCCGACATGCCCGACAGGGGCTGCGGCGGTCGGCTCACACCCTTGCGGGCCGAACGTGCACCCCGGTGTCTCTAGCCGAGTGAGCGCAGGTCGCGTGGATAGTCGGTCAGGATCTCCAAACCGGACCCTGTGATGAGCACGGTATCCTCGATGCGAACGCCACCCCGGCCCGGCAGGTACACCCCGGGCTCTATGGTGATGGCCATGCCGGCCTCCAGCACCTCCGTGGAGCGCGGGCCCACTCCAGGCCCTTCGTGGATCTCAAGACCGACGCCGTGACCCAAGCTGTGTACGAAGCGGTCGCTCAAGCCCAGACGCGCCAGATGATCGCGCGCGATCTTGTCTAGGTCCAAGCATGGCATGCCGGCCTTGGCTGCTGCCAGAGCCGCTGCCTGGGCCGAGCGCACAGCGTCGTAGGTCTCCAGAAGTTCGGAGTCGAGACTTCCTGTGGCGTAGGTGCGGGTCATGTCACTGGCGTAGCCGTCGATCACCGCGCCGATGTCAAAGACCACGAGGCAGCCCTCCTCTACGACCGCCAGTGAGGCCTCCCCGTGCGGCATTGCCGCCCGCGCCCCGGACGCGACGATGAACGGGAAGGGGATCCCCTCCGAGCCGCCTCGGCGCAAGAACACCTCCAGGTCAAGGGCTACGTCGGTCTCGGTACGCCCGATGACGGGGAGCGTCTCCAGGTACGCGAACGCACTGGCGACGAGCGATCCCGCCGCCCGCATGGCTGCGCATTCATCGGGGAACTTGCGCACGCGCGCCTTCTCCACCACACCGTCGAGCAAGCGCCACTCCAGGCCTTCGTCTTCAAGCGCCTGGCGCAGGCTCTCCCAGCGCTTGACCGTGAGTCTCCCCTGGTCTATCGCCACCGGCCCGGTAGAGGCAGGAGCGGCCTGAGAGCCGGACGGGCACAACGCGTTGCGAAGGAAGTCACACAGAAGGACATCACGACTATCGTCGACCAGCAGGATGAGGGTCCCGGGGATCTCTTCCTCGGCTTGAACCGTGAAGCGGGCATCCGTGACCAGCGCGAGATCGTCCATAGTCACGGCGACGCCGACGGCTTCGCCCGTGAAACCCGTGAGATACCGACAGTCGGCCGGAGAAAAGACGACCAGCGCAGAGACCTGCTCCTCTGCCATGAGGTGCCGAACTCGCCCCAGTCTCTCCCCTATGCTCGCCGGGACCGCTATGCTTCATCCCTCCCGTCTTGCTCTTTCAGGGCTACAAGGCGCTCCACGGCCTCTCGGTAGCCGCCGGCGCCCTTTCCTGTAACGGTGAAGCTCACTACCTCCGAGACGACGGAGTGACGACGCCACTCTTCCCGGGCGGCGATGTCGGACAGATGGACCTCGGCCACATGAGCCGTGACCAATTCGAGGGCATCCCGGATCGCATAGCTGTAGTGAGTCCAAGCGCCGGGATTGACGATGATCGCGTCTGCGTGTCGGTACTCGTGCAGGTATTCGACGAAGCGCCCTTCGTAGTTGGTCTGATGGCAGACGCATTCCCAACCATGGAGGGCGGCCTCCTCCGCTACCAGGTGTTCCAACTGGGATAGCGTCAGCGTACCGTAATGCGCTGCGGGTCTCTCGCCCAAGAGGTCAAGATTCGCGCCGTGAAGAACCACCAGCAGGGGGCCGCTCATGCGCGGATGACCTCTAGAGCGTCAGCGAGGGTGTCTTCAGACACGTGTAGACCCCACACCGGGTCGCCCAGTGCTCGTAGGCCCACGAAGCCGATGCCCGTCGCTGTGACCTTCTTGTCCTTGGCGGCTGCGGACAGAAGGGCCTGGGCCGGTGGTAGGGACAAGGCCGTGAGCAAGCCCCAGTCTTTCAAGAGTTCGGTCGCCCGCACGCGCACTTCGGGCGAAAGACCCAGGCTGCGCTCGCTGACGGCGAGCGCCACCAGGAGGCCCAGAGCCACTGCAGACCCGTGGCTGAGTGAGCCATAGCCGGTCGTGACCTCCAAGGCGTGAGCGGCGGTATGCCCAAGGTTCAGGACCGCACGACGACCTCGATCGAGCTCGTCCTCCTCGACCACCCCGGCCTTGTAGTCGACGCACTGGAGCACCAGCGCTGCGAGCACCTGAGGCTCCCGGGCGATCACGGCAGCTGACTGTTCCTCAAGAAGACGGAAGAGTTCTGCATCGAGAAGACCGTATTTGAGAACCTCCCCCAGTCCTCCGCGGTATTCGACCTCCGGAAGAGTGGTCAGGAGGACCGGATCGACAACCACCAAATCGGGCTGGTAGAAGGCTCCCACCAAGTTCTTGCCCGCAATCAGGTTGATCGCTGTCTTGCCTCCAACGCTCGAGTCCACCTGCGCCAGCAGCGTGGTGGGCACCTGCCACAGACCGACACCGCGCTGATAGGTGGCCGCGACCAAGCCGGCGAGATCACCCACAACACCTCCGCCCGCCGCAACGACGATGTCGTTGCGGCGACAGCCACGCTCGGCCAGCCAGTCCCAGCAGGAGTGAAGCATTGCAGGACTCTTGCTCTGTTCCCCCGGAGGAAAAACGAGCACGTCCTCCGATCGTAGGACGGGGCTGAGAAGGTGGACGATGCCCTCCCCCCAGGCTGCTTCCACGTTCTCGTCGGTGACCATGAACACCCGCGCGGCCCCTTCCGCAGCCTGGCGGGCCCGAGTACCCAAGACTTCAAGTGCCCCCGCTCCCACGTGGATGGCAGAGGGCCGGCCGGTCTTCTCGAGGGTTCGGTTCCAGATCATGTGGGCAGGGCCTCGATGGCCTGGGCGATGTCGGCCACCTCGGCGGCTATTGAATCGGGAGTCCTTCCCTGCACATGAAGCACGTGGTCGGCCGCCAGATCGTATGTGGCCCGCCTCTGGTCCAGAAGGGCCCCAAAGGCTTCACGGTCGCGGGCCAAGGGCCTGTCGCTCCGACAAACGCGGGACCAGGCATGCTCGGCATCTATCTCCAGGTAGATCACAGTCGCCCTCTCTCGTACATAGGCCAGGGCATCGGGACTGGTCAGGGTACCACCCCCTAGGGCGAGTATCAGGCCATGTTGCTTGGGCTCGCTCCCCACTAGGTCGCGCAAGATCTGGCTCTCCCTGCGCCTGAACCCAGCCTCGCCCTCCTCGGCGAAAAGACTGGGGATGCTCAGACCCGTTGATGCCACGACCTCGCGGTCCAGGTCGAGGAAATCCCAGTCCAACAGACGTGCGGCCTTTCGCCCGACGGTAGTCTTCCCGCTGCCCATGAAGCCTGCGAGCGCTACGATCGGCGCCAAAGCCCCCGCGCCTCCACGTCCTGTTCGTACGCCGTCACTGAGGCCAGTACTTGCTCAATACTATCGCCGCCGAACTTCTCACGGTAGGCCTGCGCCACGACGAGGGCTACCATCGCTTCTCCAACCACGCGGGCAGCGGGCACTGCGGCCACGTCGCTCCTTTCCACGTGGGCTTTGGTTGGCAGGAGTCCCGTCAGGTCGACTGCCGGAAGGGCCGCCGTCAGCGTGGGTATGGGCTTCATGGCCGCGCGCAGGACTATGGGCATGCCGTTGCTCATACCCCCCTCCAGACCTCCGGCGTGATTGGTGCGACGCACCATCCATCTCCTGTCCTCATGTTCCATCACATAGAGAGGATCGTGCACCTGGGATCCGGGAAGAGCAGAGTCGGCGAATGCGCTGCCAATCTCGACCCCCTTGACTGCAGGGATACTTCCCAATGCGCCCAAGAGGCGGCCATCCAGGCGCTCGCGGAGCGTGGCATAGCCACCAAGACCGGGGCATACACCCCAGCACCAGATCTCGAAGATACCTCCCAACGACTCTCCCGCGGCCCGCGCCTCATCGATAGCGGCACACATGGCTTCCGTGGAGTGCGCGTCGTCGCAGGCGACTCTTGAGCCCTCTACCGCCTCCCAGTCGATGGCAGTTGGATCCACTAAGCCACGGTCCGGCGCACGCACCGGACCCAGCGCAACCACCCTCCCCCTCACCGTGACGCCCACTTCGGACAGGAAACGCTTGCATACTGCACCTGCTGCCACGCGTCCCACGGTCTCCCGCGCGCTCGCGCGCTCCAGGACGTTTCTAACGTCGTCGTGGCCGTACTTCGCCACGCCGGCAAGATCGGCGTGTCCGGGGCGTGGGACCGTTACGCGCGGGAGGGGTTTGCTCTCGAGAGCCTCCCCAGGCTCATCGGGCGACATCAGATCCAACCAGTTGTGATGGTCTCGATTCTCCACCAGGATGGCGATGGGAGTCCCCAGGGTACGACCCCGACGGACACCTGCGATGAATCGGCCGCGATCGTGTTCTATGGCCATCCGGCCCCCACGGCCGTAGCCCTGCTGCCTTCGCGCCAGTTCGAGGTCGACGTGGCGCGAGTTCAGTGAGAGGCCGGAAGGGATCCCTTCGAGAATGCACACCTCGCCGGGTCCATGGGACTCACCGGCGGTGCTGACCAGGAGTTCAGGCACCGGCGATGCTACCCGTAGATCTGTTGTCCTTCCTCCAGCGTAAGTGTCTCGCTACCCTGGAGGAGAGTGACGTAGTTCGAGCCTGTACTTGAAATAGATATGTCGACGACCTGGATCTGCCCCCAACTGGTGGAGACCACGTCACCTATGCGTTGGTTCTCATAAATGGTCCCATCGACCATGAACGTGCACGCGGGGGCACCCCCCACCTCATCCACGGAGATGATCTTGAGCGTGTGTGTATACGGAGGCTTGGTGGTCGTGGTAGTGGGTGGCTTGGTTGTTGTGGTGGTCGACGGCTTGGTTGTTGTGGTGGTCGACGGCTTGGTTGTCGTGGTCCACCAGGTAGTCGTGGTGGGGTAGTAGCGCGTGGTGGTGGTGTATGAGGTAGTCGTGGTGTTCGCGGCGGTACTCGTGGTCGTCTCTGGAGCCGTAGTGGGGACGACCTGCTGTATGAAGGGGTCCTTGCTCTCGAAGGTGGACAAGTCTTCGATGGGCAGGCCGTCTGCGCCCACGACCACGGTAGTCGCGGTGCTGGGGTCAGTCGACGGCTCGGACACCACGGATACCATGCCTTCAATGGTCTGATCCTCCCCCCCCGTACACCCCATGACGCCGGCCGTCAGGGCAAGAACAAGGAGGACGACCACCAGGAGTGACGCATAGGGCTGCGTCTTGTTGCCCTGCCCCCTATGAGCCATCTTGGTTACCTCCCGTCGTGGTCACGTCGCTGTCGGCGCCCTCATCTGGAGCGCTCTCGACGGGTACGGCAGCTGCCGTTAGTGGATCGCCTCCCGTCTGGAAGGCATACAGGACCACGCCCACACTGAGGAAGGGGCTGATGCTGTCCCCCTCGGCGTCTGCCACGCCGCCCAGCTGAAGGTCGATCTGTTTCACGGCGAGCAGCCGGCCTGGCCCGGCCACCAATTGCTCGGCCCGGTACACAAAATCGCTCATATCGAAATACGTGCCGGTGAACTGGAGTGAGAGAGGGATGATCTGGTAGCCCTGTTGGATCATCGGTTGCCCGGGAGCGACTGACGTAAACTCTATACCCGACTGGTCAGCCAAATCCTGGATCTGCAGCATGAGGCTCGGTATCTCCTCAGAGTATGGCACCATCTTGGCTAACTCCAGGAGCCGAGCTTGGTTCTCCTTGCCTTCAGCCCTGGTGGTCTCCGCCTGTGCGAGCTTGGCCGTGGCCGCGGCCAACTTGTCCTTCTCTTGCTCGATGCTCGTGGAAACGGCGGCGATATCCTCGCGCAGCGGGGCGAAGAGAAGGAACCATGCCGCGGCGATGATCACCACCAAACCGAGACCGGCCACGACGAACCTGAGCCTGCGGCTCATGGGACATCCACCCGAATCTCGCTCAAGGGCAGGATCTCCTCGGTCGACGTATCGATTACCGCGCCTTTCATAGTGAACTGCTTGACCTCCTGATCAGCGCCCTCCGCCGAGGAGCCCGACGCCGTGACCAGTTGAACGTTCTGAAGGCTCGGCACGAGCTGGAAACGGACAAGGAGTTGGGCCACCTCGCCGAAACTGTACGTGTTACCGTCGACGGTTAGGCTTGTGCCTTCGCTAGGATCGGGCGCGGGCCCCGCTGGGGCGCCACTGATCACGACCACAGGGTCCGCCACTACCAGACCAAGGTTCTGGAACCATATGGTGTCTGGGATGACAAGGCTGATGTCATCCAGAATGCCGGAAACGATGGTGCGCGCCGAGTAGATCCCTTCAACCAAGGCCTCCACCCTGTCGCGCTGAGCGCTGATCACTTCGAATTGACGCAGAGCTGCCACTTCAGCTTGGACCTGGGCTACCTGCTGCTCGAGGTCGGCAAGCTCCTGCTCTTTGTCGGCGAGTTGACCGTCGAGCAGGTAGTAACCCAGCACGAGACCGAAAACCACCACTATGCCAAGCACCAACATAGCCAGCAGACCGACATCTGTGGTGGTACGGGTCCGCTCCGAGGGCGGCACCAGGTTGATACGTCGACCCATGCTACCCCCTATCCGGCAGGACGAGTCCCACGGCCACCGAGAGGCAGGGTGCCATCATGGCAAGCTCAGCGTCCTGCATCTCCGAGGAGTTCTCAGCAATGTGCGCAAGCGGATTGGCTAAGGCCACAGGCATTCCTATCAACTCGGCGAGATATGAGTCGAGGTTGCGAACCAGTGCGCCTCGTCCACTGAGGATGAGTTGGCCGACCGGGATCGACTGCTCCTGGGCCTGGTAGTAGTCGAAGGAGCGCTTGATCTCCTCGCCCAACTCGGTCGCTACCTTGCCAAGTTCAATCTGTGCTTCATCGACGATCTCATCGCGGTAGAAGTCGCGATCCGGCGGCAGGGGCCCCGCGAGTCCGACTCGCTGGACGAGCGCATGGGCGTCCTCCAGGAGCATCTCCTTGCCCTCGCTGATTGCACGAGGGAAGCGATCGCTCGAGAAGTTGATGATGCGGGTGAACTTCAGGACGCCGTTCACGGCGATAGCGAGAGTCGACACGGAAGAGGAGATGTCGACCAGACCGTGGCACACTGCACCCGAGCCCTCTACTGAGAGGTATGTGGTGTCGGGGACCAAGGCGCGCAGTAGGGCTAGGCTGGCAACGTCGATTCCCAGCACCTGAAGACCGGCCTTGCGAACGGCAGAAAGCATGTTCATGATCATAGTCTTCTGCGCCGCTACCAGAAGTACCTCCTGTCGAGGCGATCCGTCAGGCCCTATTCGCCGGCCGATGATTTGGGAATCGAGCACGACTTCGTCAACAGGAATGGGGATGTATTCTTGTGCCTGGAACTGGACAGCGCTCAGGAGTTCTTCTTCGGACAGGTCCGGCATGTCGATGTTCCGGACGATGACCTTCTGATTGCTGACGGCGAGGTGGACGGAACGACCACGCAGCTTGTGTTGATTCACCCAGCCCTTGAGTTCGCGCACGAAGAGGTCGGGCTCAACTATCTCACCATCCACGACGAGTCCGGGTGAAAGCGTCCACTCGTGGCACTCCCGGAGACGAAGGTTATCGGGACCCCCGGCTACGCTTACCGCGAAGACACTGGACCCACCGATATCCAGAGCGACCTGTCCAGTCTGAAACAGCCCTAGAGCCATATTCGAACCCCGCTCCGTCTCTCGTCTCTATTGCCTACAACGAACTTTATCATGCTCGGCGCTTTCATCGTGTCAAGACCTCGTGAGTCACTGGAAGAGGGACAGGTATGAGTCCAGAGCCCCTTGACCCACCAGCACCGCCACGACCGCCCCGAGGGCGAGGTAGGGGCCGAATGGGATCTGGTCCTTTCGACCTCGGCGCCGTGTCACTATCAGGAAGATCCCAGCGGCCGCGCCCACGAAGAAGGCCAGGAAAAGCGCCATGACCACAGAGACACCGAGCACAGCCCCCATGAAGAGGGCCATCTTCACATCACCGGGGCCCATTCCGCCGGGCCAGACCATGATCAACAAGAGCATGAAGGCGGCGGCTCCCAAACCGCCAAGAAAATACTTCCACCAATCGCCCGGGCTGAGTGCTACGGAAGCGGCCAGGCCGAGCAGCGCCCCTGGAAGGACTATCTTGTCGGGGATGATCATGTGGTCATAGTCTATGAACGCCACGCAGACCATGGCGGCAGTGAAGGCCCACACCACGGGCAGTGGCCAGCCGATACCCAAGCGCAGATAAGCCAGCAAGAAGGTAATGCCCGTCAGGGCTTCTACTAGCGGATAGCGGACGGAGATAGGTCCTTGGCAATCCCGACATCTCCCCTGCAGCAGTACCCAACTAAACACAGGCACGTTGTCGTACCAAGCCACCGCAGCTCCGCAGCGGGGACAGTGCGATCGGGGACGACTCAGGGATTCTCCTTTGGGCAGGCGGTAGATGACGACATTGAGGAAACTGCCGACCACCAGACCCAGTAGGAATGAGATCCCCCCAAAGTAATAGAGCACCAGAGACCGGTCCTTTCCGCGACGCTTACGCTCTATATCGACCGGGAGGGCCGAATAGTGAAGGCCCTGTGCGAACACAAGTCGAGATTAATCGACGAAGTCAGCCGCGGGAATAGGACTTTTGTACGAGCTGCGCCATGTGGGAGGCCCCAGCAGGCCCGGTTCTACTCGAGCCAGCCGCCCGCTACCATCGCCGAGCGAAGCACCGCCTGCCCTGAAGGAGTCAGGCGCTCCAAAGGTGGACGCAGAGGGCCGGCCGGCAGCCCCATCCACTCCAGGGCCTGTTTCACTGGTGTTGGGTTCGGCTCGATGAAAAGCGCGTCCACCAAGTCCATGATCCGATAATGCGTGGCGCGGGCGTCGGCTATGCGGCTCTCCCATACGGCTTCGCAAAGAGCCCGGACCTCCCTGCCCACCACATGCGCGACCGCGGCTATTGCTCCAGCAGCCCCCTGGCACAGGAGGCTGAAAGTCATGATGTCCTCTCCGGAATAGATGAAGAAAGAGTCCGGGTCGGTGGAACGGTATATCTCCATGGCTTGGCGCAGATCACCGGAAGCGTCCTTCAATCCGATCACCTGCGGCACATCCTCCCACAAACGGACGATCGTCTGAGGTTCGATGTTACGGCTGGTCCTTCCCGGGATGTTGTACAGAACCATAGGCAGGCCAGAGGCCTTGGCGACGGCGGCGAAGTGATTGAACAGACCCTCCTGAGTGGGCTTGTTGTAGTAGGGACCCACCTGCAGAGTAGCGTCAGCGCCCAACTCCTCAGCCAGTCGCGTGAGTGCCACGGCCTCCTGGGTCGCGTTGGACCCTGCCGAGGCTATGATGGGGACGCGACCCTTGTTCTGCTCGATGACGGCACGGATAACGTCGGCGTGCTCCTGGTGCGAGAGGGTGGCCGATTCGCCGGTGGTGCCACACGGGACGATGCCATCGCACTTGACCTCTTCTATGAAATAGTCAACCAGACGACAGAGCCCGGCGTAATCGACAGTGAGATCGTCATTGAACGGCGTGATGAGGGGGACGATGACTCCCCGCAGACCCCATTCCACCTTTGCAGTCACCATCGCCTCCCGTCGCTTGCCGTACACAGAACCGCTCAATTAGTCCGTGAGTGTCCATTATAGGTGCTGCGGGAGCGGAGACAAAGTCGAGAGACCCAGGAAGGGCGAGAGGCAGAAGCGATCTACTCGGGCGCGTGCGGAGGATAGTGGCCGAGGTATCCCAGCATGCGTGAGGCCTTCTCTGCACCAAGCACGACCGCGCTGTGACAGCGCTCAGTGGAATCAGCATACCGAGCCGCGGGCAGCGCCAAGGAGAGCGCTCCCAAGACCCTGCCATCGGCGCCGAAGAATGGAGCTCCGAGACTGCAGATACCGACGAAGAACTCCTCCTTCTCGTAGGCCCATCCTTTGGACCTGACCTCCGCCAGCTGTGACCGGAGTTCGTACTCGTCGGTGATGCTGTGCGGCGTTCGGGCAGTCAATTCGTGATTCATGAAGTAGCGGTCCAATTCAGCGCCGGGCAGAAAGGCTAGGATGGCCTTGCCCGAGCAGCGTGCGTGCGCGAGACCCCGAAAGCCGGGACTGAAACCCGACACCGTTAGGTGCTGCGGTCCTTCCTGAAAGAGAAGGAGGATGACGTCGTCTCCGTCCCAGATCGCGAGAAACACGCTCTCCTGGCTCTCCTCAAGGAGTTCGCCGACCACGGGCGAGAGAAGGGCCAGAGGCCGAGCCTGTTCCACAAAGGCCCTGCTGAGACCAGTCAGGGCTGTGCCTACTCCCAATTGCGCGTGAGCAGTGCGGACGAGGTATCCCCTGGAGATCAGAGTGTCTACGAGGTGATAACAGGTGGTCATGTTCACCCCCAGGGCTACTGCCGCTTGTCGGACCGAAGCGTTGCCGGGATTGGATGCCACCCATTCCAGCAGTTCTAGTCCGCGGTCGAGGGTCTGAAGCCGCACGCTGTGTTCCTTCGCTGGGGTTACCCGGATGAGAGCGACAGCTAATGATAGCGCACAGGTGATGAGGAAAAAGAAAGAGCCCGCCACATGGGCGGGCTCGAAAATAATCCCGGCGACTTCCTACTCTCCCACGAGGTCTCCCCCGCAGTACCATCGGCGTTGAGGGGCTTAACTTCTCTGTTCGGAATGGGAAGAGGTGTTTCCCCCTCGCTATGGTCACCGGAAACTTTGAAAACTTGTTCCTCGGGTGCGCACCCTCAAATCTGCACAGTGAAAGTGTAATGTGTAAAGTCAAGACCTCGACCTATTAGTACTGGTCTGCTGAAGACATTGCTGCCCTTACACATCCAGCCTATCAACCTGGTGGTCTGCCAGGGGTCTTACCTAGTTACCTAGTGGGAGATCTTATCTCGGGGTCTGCTTCCCGCTTAGATGCTTTCAGCAGTTATCAGATCCAGACGTAGCTATCCAGCGGTGCCGTTGGCACGACAACTGATACACCAGAGGTCTGTTCATCCCGGTCCTCTCGTACTAGGGACGAGTCCCCTCAAATCTCCTGCGCCCACGACAGATAGGGACCGAACTGTCTCACGACGTTCTGAACCCAGCTCGCGTACCGCTTTAATGGGCGAACAGCCCAACCCTTGGGACCTACTCCAGCCCCAGGATGCGATGAGCCGACATCGAGGTGCCAAACCCTCCCGTCGATGTGGACTCTTGGGGAGGATAAGCCTGTTATCCCCGGAGTACCTTTTATCCGTTGAGCGACGGCGCTTCCACTTGCTACCGCCGGATCACTAAGGCCTGCTTTCGCACCTGCTCGACTTGTTGGTCTCGCAGTCAAGCTCCCTTATGCCTTTACACTCTACGCACGATTGCCGACCGTGCTGAGGGAACCTTTGCGCGCCTCCGTTACATTTTAGGAGGCGACCGCCCCAGTCAAACTGCCTGCCAGACACTGTTCGGTAGCCGGATCACGGCCTACCGTTAGAAGCCCAATACACTAAGGGTGGTATCCCAAGGGTGGCTCCACGCAAACTGGCGTCTACGCTTCGCAGCCTCCCACCTATCCTGGACAAAGTGCACCAAGCTCCAATATCAAGCTGCAGTAAAGGTTCACGGGGTCTTTCCGTCTTGTCGCGGGTAATCGGCATCTTCACCGATACTACAATTTCACCGGGTCTATGGCTGAGACAGTGCCCAAATCGTTACGCCATTCGTGCAGGTCGGAACTTACCCGACAAGGAATTTCGCTACCTTAGGACCGTTATAGTTACGGCCGCCGTTTACCGGGGCTTAATTTCAATGCTTCGCCTTGCGGCTAACACCTCCACTTAACCTTCCGGCACCGGGCAGGCGTCAGCCCCTATACATCGTCTTACGACTTAGCAGAGACCTGTGTTTTTGGTAAACAGTCGCTTGGGCCTAGACTCTGCGGCCTCCTCGGGCTTCAGAAGTCAATTCTTACACCCTAATGAGGCGTCCCTTCTCCCGAAGTTACGGGACTATTTTGCCGAGTTCCTTAGCCATAGTTCTCCCGATCGCCTTGGTATTCTCTACCTGCCCACCTGTGTCGGTTTTGGTACGGGCACACACCAAAGCTCGCTAGAGGTTTTTCTTGGCGGCAGAGGATCGGCGGCTCGCCGGCATAAGCCAGCTGACGTCACGTCTCAGACTTATATGGCCTCCGGATTTTCCTAGAGACCGTCCTACGCGCTTGTCCATGGTCTACCAACGCCATGGTCCGCTTACCTTTCCGCGTCACCCCATTGCTCAAACGCTCGGTGGTGGCACTGGAATATTAACCAGTTCTCCATCGCCTACGCCTCTCGGCCTCGGCTTAGGACCCGGCTAACCCTGAGCTGATTAGCATTGCTCAGGAAACCTTGGGCATTCGGCGGGCGAGTTTCGCACTCGCCTTTCGTTACTCATGCCAGCATTCTCACTTCCCATGCCTCCACGGCTGGCTTTCGCCGCCGCTTCACCGGCATGGGAACGCTCGCCTACCGATCCAGCGACCGAAGTCGCATGGATCCCGTAGCTTCGGTACGTGACTTAAGCCCCGTTGGATTGTCGGCGCGTGAACACTTGACCAGTGAGCTATTACGCACTCTTTCAAGGATGGCTGCTTCTAAGCCAACCTCCTGGTTGTCTGTGCACTCGCACATCCTTTCCCACTTAGCCACAATTTAGGGACCTTAGCTGACGGTCTGGGTTGTTTCCCTCTCGGCTACGGAGCTTAGCCCCCGCAGCCTGACTCCCGCGCTCTTGACTGACGGCATTCGGAGTTTATCTGAGATCGGTAACCTTTAGGGGGCCCCTAGCCCAAACAGTGCTCTACAACCGAAAGTAAACACGCGAGGCTATACCTAAATATATTTCGGCGAGAACCAGATATCTCCGGGTTTGATTAGCCTTTCACTCCGATCCACAGGTCATCCCCCCCGTTTTCAACCGAGGTGGGTTCGGGCCTCCAAGAGGTCTTACCCTCGCTTCACCCTGCCCATGGATAGCTCACCCGGCTTCGGGTCTACAGCATGCGACTAAAGCGCCCTATTAAGACTCGCTTTCGCTACGGCTCCGCTCACGCTTAACCTTGCCGCACACCATAACTCGCTGGCTCGTTATGCAAAAAGCACGCCGTCACAGCCACGAAGGCTGCTCCGACCGCTTGTAAGCACACGGTTTCAGGTTCTATTTCACTCCCCTCCCGGGGTGCTTTTCACCTTTCCCTCACGGTACTAGTCCACTATCGGTCACCAGTTAGTACTTAGCCTTGCGGAGGTGGTCCCCGCAGGTTCCTACCGGATTTCACGTGTCCGGTAGTACTCAGGAACTAGTTAAGGGAGAGTCCGACATTTCGCCTACGGGGCCCTAACCCACTATGGCCCGGCGTCCCAACCGGTTCGGCTATATCGGTCTTTTGTAACTCCCCGGACTGTATGCAGACAGTCCAAAACCAGCCCTACAACACCACACTTGCTACGCCTGCACGCAATCACGCAAGCATGGTTTGGGCTCTTCCCGTTTCGCTCGCCGCTACTCAGGGAGTCGATGTTTCTTTCCTTTCCTCGGGCTACTTAGATGTGTCAGTTCGCCCGCTTACCTTCTCCTAGCCTATGTGTTCAGCTAGGGATGACCAGACATTACTCTGGCCGGGTTGCCCCATTCGGAGATCCGCGGGTCGAAGGCTGTTCAGCGCCTCACCGCGGCTTATCGCAGCCGTCCACGTCCTTCATCGGCTTCTGGTGCCAAGGCATCCACCGTGTGCTCTTAGTATCTTGACAAGAGAACACATTACTTACTTTCACTATGCAGATTTCAAGGTGCGCGCGGAGCGATGCTCCACCGACGAAAGGAACCACGTCTAAGAAAGGCGCGGTCTTTCAAAACTGAACAGCGTTGACTTGAAGCGCACGATCAGACGCTTCAGAACCAGGTCGACGTAACTTCCAGGTTTCCGCATCCACCGGGATCCGACGTGATGCCGGATGCTCTCGGCTGTTGGATGCAGACCTGCGGTGTTGGTCACCGCAAATCCCTAGAAAGGAGGTGATCCAGCCGCACCTTCCGGTACGGCTACCTTGTTACGACTTCACCCCAATCACCCAGCCCACCTTCGACGGCTCCCTCCCTTGCGGGTTAGGCCACCGGCTTCGGGCGTTCCAAGCTTTCGTGGTGTGACGGGCGGTGTGTACAAGGCCCGGGAACGTATTCACCGCGACGTTGCTGATTCGCGATTACTAGCAATTCCGCCTTCATGGAGTCGAGTTACAGACTCCAATCCGAACTGAGACCGGCTTTAAGGGATTCGCTCCACCTCGCGGTATCGCAGCCCGTTGTACCGGCCATTGTAGCACGTGTGTAGCCCTGGACATAAAGGGCATGATGACTTGACGTCATCCCCACCTTCCTCCGGTTTGTCACCGGCAGTCTCCGATGAGTCCCCAACTAAATGATGGCAACATCAGGACAGGGGTTGCGCTCGTTGCGGGACTTAACCCAACATCTCACGACACGAGCTGACGACAGCCATGCACCACCTGTGTACGCTCCCCGAAGGGTCGGTCACGTTTCCGCTTCCTACCACGTACATGTCAAGCCCAGGTAAGGTTCTTCGCGTTGCGTCGAATTAAACCACATGCTCCACTGCTTGTGCGGGCCCCCGTCAATTCCTTTGAGTTTTAGCCTTGCGGCCGTACTCCCCAGGCGGGACACTTAATGCGTTAGCTTCGGCACCGAGGGAGTCGACACCCCCGACACCTAGTGTCCATCGTTTACGGCTAGGACTACCAGGGTATCTAATCCTGTTCGCTCCCCTAGCTTTCGCGCCTCAGCGTCAGTACTGTTCCAGAGAGCCGCCTTCGCTACTGGTGTTCCTCCTGATATCTACGCATTTCACCGCTACACCAGGAATTCCACTCTCCTCTCCCAGACTCTAGCAAGCCGGTTTCCGATGCAGGTTCGGGGTTGAGCCCCGAAATTTCACATCAGACCTGACAAGCCACCTACGCGCTCTTTACGCCCAATGATTCCGGACAACGCTTGCCACCTACGTATTACCGCGGCTGCTGGCACGTAGTTAGCCGTGGCTTCCTTTGGGGGTACCGTCAGCCCTTGGGCTATTAACCCAGGTGCCTTCTTTCCCCCTGACAGAGCTTTACAACCCGAAGGCCTTCTTCGCTCACGCGGCGTTGCTGCGTCAGGCTTTCGCCCATTGCGCAAGATTCCCCACTGCTGCCTCCCGTAGGAGTCTGGGCCGTATCTCAGTCCCAGTGTGGCTGATCATCCTCTCAGACCAGCTACCCGTCGTAGCCTTGGTGAGCCATTACCTCACCAACAAGCTGATAGGACGCGGGCCCATCTCAAGGCGGAGGCCGAAGCTACCATTTGGTCGGCTCGCTTGCGCGAGACGACATCGTCCGGTATTAGCCCCGGTTTCCCGGAGTTATCCCAGTCCTTGAGGCAGGTTGCCCACGTGTTACTCACCCGTTCGCCGCTCTCAGGGGACCCGAAGGTCCCTTTCGCGCTCGACTTGCATGTGTTAGGCACGCCGCCAGCGTTTGTCCTGAGCCAGGATCAAACTCTCCGTGAAGTATTGTGATCGGACCGAAGTCCGGATCTGACTTTGTGGAAAGCTGAATTAGCTCTCAAAGTATTTGTCTCACAACTGTAGGTTCAGTTGTGGACGGGGTCGAGAACCGCCATCCCACTAGAAGATGACGTCCTCGCATGATTCGTTGCTGGCAGACCGAACTCGCGAAGAGTTCGATCTGACAACGCTGTTCAGTTTTCAAAGACCTCTGCGCTCTTAGGCGCGGCCGGGAAGATTACCACCACCTGTCGGCATCGTCAACTGCCCTTCAGATGATTTTTCTGACCCTTCTTTCGTCCGGTCAGAAAGCTCCTTCCACCCTTCCAAAATGAAGAAGCCACCTGCTTCCAATGCACAGGCGGCCTCGATAAGCGGCGGTATCTGAGCTAGCCTACCCGCGCGCTCTCGCTTGGTCGTGTGTGCTGTCCATGTGTGACTGCATCATCTTGGAGGGAGCATTCTAGACCCAAAGCGCGACTCTGTCAATCCCCCCTTGATCTGATGCTGTTCAGGGATGCAGCACGCACATACTCAGGGCGACAGGGACAGTGACTTTTGTCCCCTCGCCCCAGCCGTACACTGCGTACCAGCGACCGCCGTCGCTCCACTGCACAAGGACTCCCTGGCCCAAGTCGTAGAGAGTCGCTGTGTTGCCGGCCACAGTCCCCACAGTTTCTCCACTGATGTCGCCCAAGTCTCCGCGGAAGTTTTCGAGAAACATGAGACCGCCCGCGGGGAGGTCCACCAGCATCTCCGCCTGCGGTTCGCCGCCACCTCCGTTCAGACGAGGATTGGGCTGGGGCTTTTCTGTGCCCGAGGAGGCGACATCCACCTCGGGATCCTCCACGCCGATCACCGGGCGCCAGCATTCAGCCAGCGAGGCGTCCGCCGGCAGGGAGGTCGGCGCGTACACGGGGACTGGGAAGAGGGCGGCCGCCACCTGGACGAAAGCGGCGCTGATGTGCCCGTCAATCGGGGTCGGTGCCGGTGATACCTGAGTGCTCGCGCCAGAAGCCGTGGAAGAGGAGGTCGCACGGGAGACCGGCGACGCGGTATGCACGGTCGGCGTCGGGACGGTGTCTGGCGTGGACCCCTGCGAGGGGCCGGAGGTGGCCGGCGAGCCACACGCCCCGACCATAAGGAGGAGGATACCAAGGGTGAAGACACATGCGCATTGGATACCACGCGCGGTTACCCCCCGGGACCTTCGCTCACACCGCCCTCCGGCAGACCTCATATCTCAGCCCTCCGCTGGATCGCTCCCGACGACCCAGCGAGTGTATTCCCGCCCGCCGGGGGGGGACAATGCGACCAAGGTTGGAGAAGCGGGCCGACTCGGGGCTCAGATGAGCCGTACGAACTTGCGTTTGCCGACCTGGAGGACCGCCCCCTTGACAAGGGTCGGGTCGAGCTCGGCGTTGGCGTCGTGAAGAACTGTGTCGTTCAGTCTCACTCCACCTTGGGTGACGAGGCGCCGGGCCTCCCCATTGGAGGCCGCAAGGCCAAGTTCGGTCAGCAGGCGTGGTAGCCACACGGTCCCTTCGCGCACTGCTGCGTCGGGCAGGGCAGCCTCGGGTATCACATCAGGGCGGTCCTTCTCTTTGAAGACGCGGTCGAACTGCGCGCGGGCGCCCGTGGCGGCCTCAACGGAGTGATAGAGGGTCACGAGTCTCTCGGCGAGGTCGCGTTTGGCCTGCGCCGGGTGGTAGCTTCCCTCGGCCAGGCCGCGTTCTGCCTCCTGCACCTCGCGAAAAGTCATGTCGGTAAGCAGACTGAAGTAGGTCACCATCAACTCATCGGGGATGGACATGACCTTTCCGAACATGTCGTCGGGGGTGTCATTGACCCCGATGTAGTTGCCGTAGGACTTCGACATCTTCTGCTCTCCGTCGGTGCCTACGAGCAGGGGGACGGTGAGGATGCTCTGGGGGGGCACTCCATAGGACTCCATGATGTTCCTGCCCATGAGCAGATTGAACTTCTGGTCGGTTCCCCCCAGTTCCACGTCGGCTCGCACGGCGACGCTATCGTAGCCCTGCAGCAGCGGATACATGAATTCGAGCATGGATATGGGTTCGTTGCCCAAGTAGCGGCGAGAGAAGTCATCCCGTTCGAGCATGCGGGCCACGGTGACCGTGGCCGTCAGTCTGAGGACCTCATCCATGCGCAGCGGGCTCAGCCACTCGCTGTTGCGCACGAGTTCCACCCTGTCCATGTCCAGCACCTTGGCGGCCTGCTCTACATAGGTGGTGGCATTCGCGGCGATGTCCTCGTCGCTCAGACGAGGCCGCAGCTTGGATCGACCCGAGGGATCTCCGACCTTGGCGGTGAAATCCCCAATGATGAGGACGGCCTGGTGGCCGAAGTCTTGGAATTGCGCCAATTTGCGCAGTACGACCGTATGTCCCAGATGGATATCGGGCGCTGTGGGATCCACACCCAGCTTCACACGTAGCGGCCGTTCCTCGGAACGGGCACGCACGAGTTGCAGCGCCAGGGTTTCGGCGGGCAGGGCGTCCACACTACCAGACAACAGCTCGCCCAGCTGTTCTCGCAGGTCGCCAGGGATGTCTGTCTTGGGTTCCTCGCTCATGGGCACCTCCAGCGCCGGAGCATACCATGGAGACCGCCGCGTTGGTGTAAGATCTTTCGCCATGTCCAGCGACCGCACGGCAGGCAAGAGATATCCCCGACGGGGTGGGCGCCGGTTCCTACGAGGCGTTCTTTTCGGCCTCCTCCTCTTGGTGGTGGCCGCTCTGTCCATGCTGGCGGGATTCTACGTGGCCGTCGATCGAAGCCTCTCCTCCATTGACGTCGCCTCAGCGCGCGGCACCGCTCAGACCACCCGCATATTCGACGACTCGGACCCTCCCACGCTCCTGGCGGAGCTGCACGGGGTCGAGAATCGCCAGATCCTGAACTCCGGTGAGATCCCGCAGGTGATGCGCGACGCGGTCGTGGCCATCGAAGACGAACGCTTCTACATGCACCAAGGAGTGGATTTCCTCGGCATCCTCCGGGCGGCATGGGCGAATGTGATGAACCGGGAGATAGTGCAAGGCGGCTCCACCATCACCCAGCAGTACATCAAGAACGCCTACATCACCGACGACCAGACTCTCGATCGCAAGCTGCGCGAAGCGGCACTTGCCTATCAACTTGAGAAGCAGTGGTCCAAGGATAAGATCCTCAATGAGTACTTGAACATCATCTACTTCGGAGAGGGGGCCTACGGAGTGGAGGCGGCCGCTCAGGAGTATTTCGGTGTAAACGCGGCCGACTTGACCATAGCTCAGGCCGCCCTTCTCGCCGGTCTCCCCAAGGCGCCTTCGGCGTATTCGCCCCGCCGCGACGCCGGCAAGGCCATGGCCAGAAGAGATCTCGTGCTGAACCACATGTACCAACAGCACTACATTAGCAGCGCCCAGCTTCAGAAGGCCCTCGACGCGCCACTTGCTTTGGTGGAGAAGAGCGGCGAAGAAGGAACCACCCTGCCCTACTGGGTGGAGATGGTCAGGGAGCAACTGGTGGATAGGTATGGTTCCTCCACTGTGCTTGGTGGAGGTCTGCTGGTATATGTGAGTGTGGATCTGGGTCTGCAAGAGAAAGCCGAGGCGGCCATCTCTGCGGTGCTCGACCAGCCGGGGGATCCCTCGGCAGCACTGGTCTCCATCGATGTGCGCAGCGGTCGTCTGCTTGCCATGGTGGGTGGGTCAGACTTCTCGAAACTTCAGTTCAATCTGGCCACCCAAGGACGGCGGCAGCCGGGCTCGGCCTTCAAACCCTTCGTGCTCGTGGCCGCCCTCCAGCAGGGCGTCAGCCCGGACGCGCTGTACGACTCAGGTCCTTTCACGGTGGCGCTTCCCAACGGAGACTGGGAGGTGTCCTCGACAGACAAGGGGCCCATCAGTCTGGCCGAGGCGACGGCTCGCTCATCGAACGGGGTGTATGCGCGCCTGGTCATGGACGTGGGAGCCGACGCCGTGGCTGAGACGGCATATAGCATGGGCATCCAGACATCGTTGGGCGATGACCCCAATCCGGCCATAGCTCTGGGAGGTCTCACTACCGGCGTGAGTCCTCTGGAGATGGCCATGGCCTACGCCACTCTGGCCACCGGCGGTGAAGCTCTTTCTTCCTCGGTGCGTTTCGGCGAGGAGCAAGATGCCTTCCCCGTGGCTATCGTGAGAGTCACTGACTCCGATGGCAGTGTGCTCGACGAGAACGAAGTGGTCCGCAGTCGCGTGCTGGACGAGGACACGGCCGCACTTGCCACAGACTGTCTGCGCCGGGTCATCAGCGAGGGCACGGGTACGGCGGCCGACATCGGCAGGCCTGCGGCGGGCAAGACGGGGACGACTCAGAACAACCGGGACGCTTGGTTCGTGGGCTACACTCCGGAGATAGTCACGGCCGTCTGGGTGGGCTATCCCACGGAGCAGAAGGCCATGACGGACGTTCACGGCGTCACGGTGACGGGGGGCTCCCTTCCGGCACAGATCTGGGCCGCGTTCATGAAACAGGCACTGGAGGATGTCCCAGTCTCGGGGTTCCCCGGTGTCTCGGCGGACGGGTGGGTCTCGGTGGAGGTCTGCAGCGACTCTCACCTCCTGCCCACAGAATTCTGTCCCAGCACGGTGGAGGAGCGCTTCGCGGTGGACCAGCGACCCACGGAGGAATGCCCCCTGCACGCGCCCCAAGAAGTCCCGGACGTGATGGGCCTGCAGGAGGAAGATGCGCGGACGGTCCTCGAGCAGCTCGGCTTCAAGGTCACCACCAAGCAGGACGACCGGTCATCACAGCCGGCGGGCACCGTGATGGCCCAGGAGCCGACCGCAGGAGGCATGGCGGGCAAGGGCTCCGTCGTTGCCCTTGTCGTCTCCAGCGGCACACCTCAGGAGGTGGAGGTACCCCGACTCGTGGGAACGGACATCGACGAAGCTCAGAGACTGCTCGAAGAGGCCGGGCTCTCTCTCGAAGAGTATCTGGAGGCGGACTCCGCCCCGGCCGGGACCGTCGTCTATCAGGACATCGAGCCGGGGACCAGCGTCCCGCCGGGTACGGCCATAGCCGTGGTGGTGAGCACAGGACCCGACCCCACCACGCCGCCCGACACCACGTCCTCCACCCTCCCCTGACGAACCGCCGGGCGGCGTCAGGCCCGGCTCACCCGGATGAAACCCGAGCAGGACAGGATGTCGACGTCTCGTCGCTCCAACTCGTCGAGGATGAGGTTCATCCCCAGGGAATCAGAGGCCGTATGACCGGCGATGACCACGTTGAGATGCTCCTCTTTGGCCTTCTTCCGGTGCTCCTCCCCCATATGCATGCCGACCACGGTACCCACGCCGGCCGCCGCCAGTTTGCCGAGGGAGTCGGGAGGACCAGACGTACCGCCGGTCATGTCGACCATGATGCGGCCGGTCCGCCGCGCGCCGTCGCCCTCGAACACGGTCGGTCCGAGGCCGTGCAGCACCGCCTGACGGTACTCGGGCAGGTCCTTCAGCATATCGAGTAGGGAGTCGACGGTGCCGTTCTCCCCCAGTTCATCGCAGCGCTTCTGGAGAAAGTCGTTGACGTTGTTGTCGGCCGGGGTGTGACAGCACATGAAGGGCAGGTCGAGCAGTCGGGCCGCCGCGATCGTCCGTTCGCTGTTGAGATGGTGAAGAGCGCGGGTGATCTCGGCCCGGCGGACCTTCATCACTGCATCGCCGTAGGCCACGGACACTCCAAACGTCCGCCAGATATCGGCTTGGACCCCCATGACCTCCTCCAGACGGGCCAGCGCTCGCCCCTCGGGATGATGGGCGAGCAGCAGATCTATGCCTTGGCCGCGAGCGCGCAGCGTATCTGCCAGCAGGACTTCGCCCACCTCGAGATCGATGCCCACGAGAACGGTCCTAACTTCGGTGTCGGGATCGCCGAGCAGGATGCGCGTATCCGCATAGGGGTTGGTCAGAGCCTCGGTGTCGAACTCCCAGCGCTTCTCTTCCGGCAGAGCCTCATAGTCCTTCTTCGCCTGTTCCAGGACGCGCATGACTCCGTCCTCTCCGCGCGCATCTGCTGCGGTGCCGGCTCTGATCGCGACATCGTAGATCTCATCCAGTCTCATCCCTGGCACCTCCACTCATGCAGCGTGAACGGGTAACGAACGCATTATCGGCAGCAAAGAACCGCAACGGAAGACCCTTGCCCTTGGTGATCCCTATGCGAGCGGCGGCCTCGACGGAGGGCGCGTAACCGTCGTCGATGACATACAGACCCGAAGATCCCCCCAGCGGGCACCCGTCCATATCCAGGCTGAGACCGAGCGCTTGACCCACTCTACCAGGCCCGCAGGACAGGGACGCAAGAGGCGGGAGGACGAAGCCGTCGGGGCAGCAGGCGGCTGATCCGTCCGCCGGTGCACCGCGGTTGGCCCTGAGTACGGTGGTGTCGCCGATGGGCTCAAAGGAGCGCACAAGGACCGCCGAACCAACCGACTCGCGGTCGCACACGAGATTGAGCAGCACATGGATGCCATAACTCAGATACACATAGAGGGATCCGGGTGGACCGAACATGGCCTTGTTGCGCAACGTGGGCCCTCGAAACGCGTGACAAGCAGGATCATCAACAGGCAAGTAGGCTTCGACCTCGGTGATGCGACCTCCCCCGACACCTTCGCGCCACAAGATCTTTCCCAGCAGTCGGGGCGCCACCACATCGGAATGGTGGGCGAAGAAGTCCGCGCCGAGCTCCCTGCCTGGCGGCCTGTGGCAGACAGGGCCAGAAACTCGGCCGCCGGTGCTGCGGAGGGTCGTGTCCGGACTCGACGTCAGGCGGCTATCCCCCCAGATTGGCGAGCGAAGCGCGGGCCAGGCGCAGCTGTTCATCCACCCTCTCCGGAGCTGTTCCTCCGGGGGAGATCTTGGCGGAGAGGACTCGATCGAGCTCCACCACAGGGTAGTAGTCGCTGTCGAACAGAGGGCTCAGCTCCTGGAGTTCTTCCAGATCGACTTCAGCCAGGGGACGGCTGTCGGTCGCCGCCAGGGCCACCAAGCGACCGGCCACCCGATGGGCTTCCCTGAAGGGCAGACCTTTCTCCACCAGATAGTCGGCGACATCCGTTGCCTGAGCGTAGCCACCCTCAGCTGCCGCCCGCGTCCTTGCCGCGTCGAAGGTCAGGCCGGTCACCATAGCCTCCATGGCCTCCAGACAGAGGTCGAGTTCCTCGCGCGTGGCGAAGACATAGAGCTTGTCTTCCTGAAGGTCCTTGTTGTAGGCGAGAGGCAGGCCTTTGAGCAAGGCGCCGAGGCCCTGCAGACGTGCGAGGAACCCCGCCGCCTTGGCCCTGACGAGTTCGGCTCCATCGGGGTTGCGTTTCTGAGGCATGATGCTCGATCCTGAGGTCCACGATTCAGGGAGACACGCGAAAGCGAACTCCTGCGTGCTCCACAGCACCATCTCCTCGGCCAAACGGGAGAGAGTGAGCGCGCAGTTGGTGGCGATACTCACATAGGCGAAAGCGGCATCGCGCGAGGCCACGGCGTCCATGGCATTGGGGCTCACCCGTTCGAAGCCCAGTTCCTCGGCCACCATCCGACGGTCGAGCGGATAGTTGACCCCTGCGAGCGCACCCGCCCCCAAGGGCATCCAGGAAGACTCCTTCCAGGATGCAAAGCGTCGCCAATCGCGCTCCAGCATGAAGAAATAGGCGAGCAGGTGATGAGCCAACAGCACCGGTTGGGCCCGCTGAAGATGCGTGTAGCCGGGCATGACCAGAGATCGGCCCGCCTCTGCCTGGTCAAAGAGGGCGCGCATCAGTCCCAGCAGCCGCTCCTGGTGGGCGGGCACCGCCGCACGCAGATACAGTTGCAGGTCGAGGGCCACTTGGTCGTTGCGGCTGCGGCCGGTGTGGACCTTGCCTCCGAGTGGGCCCACGATCTCCGTCAAGCGCCTCTCCACGGCCATGTGGATGTCCTCGTCCTCGATACTCCACGCGAAGGTCCCCTCCTCCACCTCGCGGGCGACCGCCTCGAGCCCGGAAAGGAGAGCATCACCCTCAGCGCCCTCCAGGACGCCGATCGCGGTCAACATGCGCACATGGGCCATGGAACCGGCCACATCGTACGAAGCGAGGATGTGATCGAACGGTATAGATGCGTTCAAGCGCTCAAACAGCGGAGACTGTTCGCTGGAGAAGCGTCCTCCCCAGGGTTTGCCCGTACCCGCGTCGCCGGCAGCCGGCCCGACGGACCGGCTCTTGCCCGCTTCGCCGCCCGAACCACCAGCCATGCTGGAACAGGGACTCATCTAGAGCAGTCCCTGCCGGCGCCGTGCCCAGACCTCTACGGGCAGCCCCCACAGTTCGATGAAACCCACCGCGGATTGATGACTGAACGTGTCGCCCGACCCGTAGGTGGCCAGAGCATCCACGTAGAGAGAGTTGGGCGAACGTCGGCCGACCACGCTGCAGGTGCCTTTGTAGTAGCGGAGGCGCACCTCTCCGCTGACGTAGAGCTGACTCTGGTCGATGAAGGCACGCAGACAGTCTGCCAGAGGACTGAACCACAGACCGTCGTAGATCAACTCTGTCATGCGTTGCGCGATGGAGTACTTGAAGTGCTGGAGTTCGCGCGTGAAGGTGAGGTCTTCCAGTTCGCCATGGGCCTTGATGAGCGAGAGGGGGCCCGCGGCCTCGTACACCTCGCGGCTCTTGATGCCCACGCGGCGGTTCTCCACCATGTCTATGCGCCCGAACCCAGTCGCACCGGCGATCTTGTCGATCTTCTCCACCAACTCCACGGCACCCATCTGCACGCCGTCGAGTGACACAGGCAGGCCGGCTTCGAACCCGATGATAACTTCCGAGGGCTCATCCGGAGCCGCCTCGGGATCGACCGTGAAGGCGTAGGCATCGTTGGGCGCGGGTGTCCACGGATCCTCGAGCTCTCCACACTCGATGGCCCGGCCCCAGAGATTCTCATCTATGGAATAGGGATTCTTCTTGGTCAGGGGCAGCTCGATGCCACGTTCCGCGAGGTAGTCCATGATCTGGGGACGCGTCATCCCCCACTCCCGAGCCGGTCCCAACACTTTGATGGAGGGGTCGAGACAGCGGACGGACACATCGATGCGCACCTGGTCGTTGCCTTTGGCGGTGCAACCGTGGGCTACCACTTTGGCGCCGTACTCATGGGCCGCTTCGACCATCTTCTTGGCGATGAGGGGCCGCGAAAGGGCGGAGTGCAACGGATACTTGTTCTCGTAGAGCGCGTTGGCCTTGAGTGCCTCGAACGCGTACTCCCTGACGAACTCCTCCTTGGCATCGACCACGATGGACTCGACCGCTCCGGCCGTCAGCCCTCGGAGGCGCAGACCCTCGACGTCCTTCATGTGGCCTACGTCCACCAGCAGCGCCACGATATCGTAGTCGTACTTGTCCTTCATGTACGGTATGAGGGCTGAGGTATCCAACCCTCCGGAGTAGGCGAGCACGCACGTCTCTTTGGCCATCAGCACTATCCTCCCAGTTCTTTTAGATATTCACTGACGGACTTCGCCGCCGGCGTATCCTTGGTCACAACGATTACCGTATCGTCTCCGGCCACGCAACCGAGGATGGCTTCGTGGTCCAGTTCATCCACCACTCGGCCCAGTCCAGGGGCGGCCCCGGGATCACAGCGCAGCACGAGCAGGTTCTGCGCGGTCTCGATACCTCTGCCGAACTCCTTCAGCATACGCGAGCAGGCTGTGGGTGCATCCGGCTTCTCCTCCATCTGGGGTGCAAACACGTAGCGCGTCCTGCCGGTGACGTCCCGGGCCTTCTGTAGCCCGATATCGCGCAGGTCTCTGCTGATTGTCGCCTGCGTGACTTCGCAGCCCGCCCGAGCCAAGGCCTCCACCAACTCGCGCTGGCTGGCGATCGGCTGCTCCCTCAGCACCCGGCGGATGATCTGCTGGCGCTGGCGCTTGTTCATGGCTCTAGGCTTCCCCCATGAGAAAGGCCATGAGGGCCTTCTGGGCATGCAGCCGGTTCTCCGCTTGATCGAAGACCGCCGACTGCGGCCCATCCATGACCTCGTCTGTGATCTCGTCGCCTCGATGGGCGGGCAAGCAGTGCATGACGATGGCATCCTCGCGCGCGACGTGCAGCAGGGCTTGGTTCACCTGATAGGGGCGCAGCGCATCCATCTTGTCCTCGTTGTCACTCTGGCCCATGCTGATCCAGACGTCGGTGTAGAGGGCGGAGGCGCCCCCAACTGCGGTCACAGGGTCGCGCTCTATCCAAACGCGCGTCCCCTGCTGTTCGGCCAGTCGGGCGATCGAGGCCATCTTCCTCTCGGGAAGGTCGTACCCCTCCGGGACGGCCAAGCAGATGTCCACCCCCGCCATGGCTGCGGCCTCGGCCAGCGATGCCGCCACGTTGTTGCCGTCGCCGAGATAGGTGATCTTGCGGCCTTCGGCGTCAAGGAACCGTTCCCTGAAGGTCAGCATGTCAGCCAGCGCCTGGCAAGGATGGTCATCATCGGTGAGGGCGTTGATGACCGGCACGGTTGCGGCCGCGGCCAGGTCCTCGACGTCCTTGTTGGCGAAGGTACGGATGACGATGGCATCCACGAAGCGCGACAGGGTGCGCGCGGTGTCCTCCAGGCTTTCAGAGGTCCGCATCTGCAGTTCCTGCTCGGTGAGGTATAGCGGCAACCCACCCAACTGATGCACTCCCACCCCGAACGACACCCGGGTCCGGGTGGACGGTTTGGCGAAGATGAGTGCCACCGTCTTGCCTGCCAGCGGAGTACCGTGGCCGTCCCTTTTCCAGGCGGCCGCGTTCGCGAGGACGCGACCGAACTCCTCCACCGTCAGGTCTTCGACCGTGATGAGACTCCTTGCCATGAGACCTCCTTACGACTCCAAATAGGCTCTACCGGGAACGATCTTCGTGCCCAGACCGGCGTCATCGGTCATGATCTCAAGGAGAACCGAGTGGGCGATGCGGCCATCGATGATGTGAGCCGCCGCCGCGCCGCCTTCAAGACTCGTGAGCACGGCCTCCAGCTTGGGGATCATGCCCTTGGAGACCTTTCCACTCTCCACCAACTCCATCACGTCGTTGGCCGTGCACTCGGATATGACAGAGGCGTCGTCCTCGAGATCAGCGAGGAGACCACCCACGTCGGTCAGGAAGATGACCTTGGCGGCCTTGAGCGCGGCGGCCATGGCGCCGGCTACCGTGTCGGCGTTGATGTTGTAGGTCTCGCCGTTCGGCCCCACCCCCACGGAAGCTACGACCGGCACGTAGTCTGCACCGAGTAGTGCGAGGAGGTCGGTATTGATGTGCGACACCTCTCCCACCAGCCCCAGATCGACAGGACTCCCGTCTTGGGCGCGCTTGAGCAGCGGACGGGCATGGATGAGGCGCCCGTCGTCGCCGCACAACCCCACGGCTGGAGCACCCCTGCTGTTGATGAGGCTGACGATCTCCTTGTTCACCTTGCCCACCAATACCATCTTGGCCACCTCCATGGTGGCCAGGTCGGTCACGCGCAGACCGTCGACGAACTTTACCGGCAACTCGAGCTTGCGCATCCACTTGCTGACCTCGGCGCCGCCGCCATGCACGATGATGGGCTTGATGCCCACAAAGCGGAGCATGGCGATGTCCGTGGCGAACTCATCCTTCAGGTCGGCCGAGTTCATGGCCGCGCCGCCGTACTTGATGACCACGGTGCTGCCGCTGAACATGCGGATGTAGGGCAGCGATTCCAGCAGCGTCTCGACTCTCTTGCGATAGACCTCACGCATGATGCCCCCTACGTATGATATTCAGCGTTGATGGTGATGTATTCATGGCCCAGATCGGCGAAGTACAGCTCAGCCTGACCCTCTCCCACGCCCAGATCGAGATCGATGTCGATCTCCCGCTCCTTCATGCCCGCGGCCAGCCTCTCCTGCTCCGCCTCCGGCATGTCGCGAAGAGAAGCACCCTCCACCACTTTCACCGAGCAGAGGTGCAGAGAGGTCTCAGGCAGCGACCGCCCCGGCAGCGCGGCACCCGCGGAGCTCAGGATCCGTCCCCAGTTGGGGTCTCCGCCGTGCATGGCCGTCTTGACCAGAGGGGAATCCGCGATGGCCCTGCATACCCGGGCTGCAGTCGTCTCGTCGTCGGCGCCGTGCACCCGCACGCGCATGATCTTCGTGGAACCCTCACCGTCGGCCACCATCATCAGGGCAAGGCGGTGCAGCAAACTGTGCAGAGCATTCGTGAAGAGCACGAGGCCGGGGCCATCCGGATGGATGCCGGAGGCTCCGCTGGCCAGGAGGAACACAGCGTCGTTGGTGCTCATCTCCCCGTCCACCGTGACCCTGTTGAAGGAACTCTGCACTGCGGACAGCAGCAGAGCCTGTGTCTGATCCGTGTCGAGGACGGCATCCGTGGTCACTACGCACAGCATGGTAGCCAGGGCCGGGGCGATCATACCTGCTCCCTTGGCACACGCCGCCAAACGCACCGACCCGTTCGGAAGTGTGACGTCGAGCGCACATTCCTTGGCGAACCTGTCGGTGGTCATGATGGCCTGGGCAAAGGCCGGACCACCATCCGGGTCCACGGCCGCCGCAGCGCCGGCGACCGCCTTCGCCATGACGTCGGCGTCCAGTTGTACGCCGATGATGCCCGTGGAGGCCACCGCGGTCCGTTCTTGAGGGAGGCTGAGTGTCTGCGCACAAGCGCGCTGCATGGCCCGGGCCACATGCAGCCCGTTCTCTCCAGTGCAGGCGTTGGCGTTGCCGCTGTTGATGGCCACAGCCACGATCCCTCCGGGCTGCGTCTCCGTGCGCGTGACAAGGACGGGCGCAGCCGCAAACGCGTTGGTTGTGGAGACGTGTGCCGAAGCGGCCGTCTCCACGCACTTGGGAGTCACGGCCACCACGCCCATATCCAGGCGCCCGCTCTGCTTAAGTCCGGCGACCACGCCGCTCGCCACGAAGCCTTCGGGGAAGGTTATCCCCGGAGAGATGCCGGTCGGCTCCACCAGGCGCACACCTTCAGGCAGCGCAAAGAACTGGGTCTGGAGTGGGGCCACGACGATGGGATGCTCGCTCGCTTCACTCACGGTCAGACCTTCCTCATGAGGCCGGCCCGTTCATCGAAGCCGAACATGCAGTTCATGTTCTGCACGGCCTGTCCAGAGGCCCCCTTGACCAGGTTGTCAATGGCGCTGAATACTTTCACGAGGCCGGCGGCCCGGTCTTCGCGCACCGTCAGCCGGCAGAAGTTGGTGTAGGCCACCTCGGAGAGGCCGGGCATGGCTTCTGTGACCTCCACGAAGGGTTCCCCGGCATAGAAGTCACGATACTTCTCCAGCCAGGCGTCGTTCCCGATGAAGCCCCCCCGCGCGCGGAAATACAGTGTGGTAAGTATGCCCCGATCCACCGGCAACAGGTGGGGTGTGAACGAGACGGGCAGGGCTTGGCCCGCTGCCGCACTGATCTCCTGCACCATTTCTGGGGTGTGCCTGTGGCCCACCTCGCTGTAGGCGCGAAAATCCCCGTGGACCTTGCAGAAGTGCGTTTTGGGTGAGGGGGTCCTCCCCGCTCCCGATACTCCCGAACTCGAATCCACGATGACGCCGGTGGGGTCGATGTCGGCCGCTACAGGCACGGCGGCCAGGATCATGCTTGTGGGATAGCAGCCGGGGTTGGCAATGAGCCGTGCGGAGGCGATCTGGTCACGGTACAGTTCCGGGGATCCAAATACGGCCTCGGCCACAAGGTCGGGGCGGGAATGTGTGAATCCGTACCACGTTGGATACGCCCCTGGGTCCTTGAGCCTGAAGTCGGCGCTCAGATCGATCACGCGGCAGCCGGTATCGATCAACTCGGCCACCACGGGGTGCGCTTCGGCATGCGGATAGCAGACAAAGGCCACGTCCGACCCCGCAACAGCTTCGGGAGTGTACGCGCAGTAGGTGGCATCGACGCGCAGGGCCGGAAAGACCTCGGCCACGTGTCGGCCGATGTACGACTGGGTGGTGAGTGCCTGGAGTCGGACGTGGGGATGCTCCGACAGTATGTCGGTCAGCACAGCCCCTGTGTAGCCTGTCGCCCCCACGATGCTCGCCTTGATCACAGCCGTACCTTTCGTCACGCGTGTCACCTGTGACGCATAACTATACAGGGCTATGCAAGAGGATGCAACCCCGCTGTGAGCGCACCGTCAAGCGCGCAGGTGAGCTCCCATGGACTCGCGCACAGCGTTGAGGATCCTCATGCGCAGCTCGTTGACCTCAGCTTCATTCAGCGTGCGGTCGGGGGCGCGGAAGCTCAGCCGCAGTGCGAGGCTCTTCTTGCCCTCTGCCACTTGGGCGCCTTCGTACACGTCGAACACCGCCACCTCCTCGAGTAGCTCACCTCCGGCGGCGTGCAATTCCCCCACCAGGTCTGCAGCTGCGACCTTCGCATCAACCACCAGGGCGAGATCTTGCTCGACTACAGGATATGCAAGTAGGTCCTTGAAGAACGCAACCTCGGTGGAAGCCGATAGCAGGACGTCCAGATCGAGCTCTGCGGCCACGACGACGGGACTGCGCAGATCGTACTGCTGTACGACCAGGGGATGTATCTCGCCCACCCAACCGGCCGGACTCCCGTCGCTCGCGCGGATGACGGCGCTCTTGCCCGGATGCAGGAAGGGTTCGGACGCAGGCTCATACCGGAGCGTGAGGGCCAGCCCGGTCTCGAGACGGGCCAACAGTCCTTTGACGAGATAGTAGTCCACCGGCCGGTCGGCAGCCAGCCAGGAGTCTTCCTTGCCGTCACCGGCAACAACGATGCCCACTCTCGTATCTTCCAGAGGTAACTGCTCTGACGACGGGTGGAAGACCCGGCCGACCTCGAACAGACTCACTCGATACTCGCGCACGGCCTGGTTGGCCCGCAGCGCATCGAGGAGGCCGGGCAGCAACATCCTGCGCATACGCGACTGCTCCACGCTGAGGGGGTTGGAGATGGTCACAGCCTGCCGACGCTCATCGTCGGAGGTCAGCCGCAGGCGGTCGGCCCACTTGTCGTCGCCGAAGCTGTATGTGATCGCCTGGGCCAGCCCTGCTCCCACGAGCAGATCCTCGATGGCCCGCTGTGTGGACTGACGCCGATTCAAGCCGCCCCTGCCCACGCGACGGGCGGGCAACGTGGAGGGTATCTGCTCGAGCCCGTGAACGCGGGCGATCTCCTCGATCAAGTCGATCTCGCGCGCGAGATCGAGGCGGAAATCGGGAACAGCGACCGAGAAAGTACCGGCAGACTCCGTGACCCCACACCCGAGCCGGGTGAGGATGGCGGCGATCTCGTCGCTGGGGACGCTCAGGCCGAGAATGCGTTCGACGTACGAGGGACGAAGGGTGAGTACCACCTGGGGTTGTGGTGGGGTGCGCACGTCGACCGTGGCCTCGGAGACCTCTCCCCCGCACACTTCCACGAAGAGCTTGCAGGCCATGTCCAGCGCCCAGGGGATCATCTCCGGGTCGAGACCCTTCTCGTACCGGGTGGAGGCCTCGCTGCGGAGTCCGAGGGCACCGGAGGTCCGCATGATGGAGGGACCCGAGAAGTTCGCGGCCTCAAGGAGGATGTCAGTGGTCTGCTCGGTGACTTCGCTGTCCAGTCCGCCCATGATGCCCGCCACCACCAAGGCGCGTTCGGCGTCGGCGATGACCAGCATGTCCTCAGTGAGCACGCGGTTCTCGTTGTCCAGGGTGGTCAGTTTCTCGCCGGGAGAGGCTCTTCGCACGATGATACGTCCCCCGCGGATGGTCTGAAGGTCGAAGGCATGCAGAGGCTGACCGAGGGCCCAGAGGACGTAGTTGGTGACGTCCACCACGTTGTTGACGGGCCGCATGCCCGCTTGTACGATGCGCGCCTTCAGCCACAGCGGCGATTCCTCGATGCGAACATCGCGGATCACGCGGGCGGCGTATCGAGGACAGAGATCGGGGTCGAGGACCTCGATGGCGATGTCTTCGTGCACGGAGCGCGTACAAGCCGGGTACGGATACTCCACGGCCTCGGAGAAGGGGGCCCGAGTTATGGCGGCGATCTCCCGAGCCAGTCCACGGACTGAGAGGCAATCGGGCCGATTGGGCGTGACCTCCACTTCCAGCACCTGATCCGAGAGCGCGAAGTAGCCGCTGAGAGGCTCGCCGGCCGTCCAGGCGCCTGGCAGTTCCACGATGCCCTCACTCTTGGAGGCCAACCCCAGTTCGGCCTCGGACATGATCATGCCCGACGACTTCACGCCCCGCAGCTTCGCATCCCTGATCTGCATGCCGTTGGGCAGGGTGCCTCCCGGGAGCACGACCGCCACGGTCTGGCCGGAGGCGACGTTCTTGGCCCCACACACGATGGTGCGCGGTTCGGGCTCGCCGACGTCCACTGTGCATACCGACAGCTTGTCGGCATCAGGATGGCGACCGCAGTCCACCACCTTTCCCACCACGAAGCGAAAGAGGTTCTCGCCGTCGGCCGACACTCCCGCCAGGGACACCCGCTCCACCTCGGTGCCCGTAAGGGCAAGACGCGAGGCCAGATCGTCCACCGGCAGTTCAATAGCCACGTACTCTTGGAGCCAGGATAGAGGCGCTTTCATGATGTCTCCGGTTAGAACTGGCGCAGGAAGCGCAGGTCGTTCTCAAAGAAAAGTCTGAGGTCGTTGACCCCGTGCTTGAGCATGGCGATCCGCTCGATGCCCATGCCGAAGGCGAAGCCCGAGTAGATCTCCGGGTCATAGTCCACGAAGCTGAAGACGTTGGGATCGACCATGCCGGCCCCCAGGATCTCAAGCCAGCCGCTCTTTTTGCACAGTCTGCAGCCACTCCCCTCACACATCATGCACGAGACGTCCACCTCCACCGAAGGCTCGGTGAAGGGGAAGAAATGGGGACGGAGACGGACCTTGCGCTGGGCTCCGAACATGGCCCGGGCGAAGGTCTCCAGGGTGCCCTTGAGATCGGCAAGCGTGACGTGCTCGTCGACCACCAGACCTTCGACCTGATGGAACATGGGTGTGTGGGTGGCGTCTGAGTCGCGCCGGTAAGCCTTGCCCGGGACGATGATGTGCACGGGCGGGCGCCGGCTCTCCATGTGCCGCACTTGGACGGGCGACGTGTGGGTGCGAAGGACCACCTGCTCGCTCACGAAGAAGGTGTCGTGCAGCGAACGGGCCGGATGGTCCGCCGGCGTGTTGAGCGCTTCGAAGTTGTAGTAGTCTGTCTCGATCTCAGGACCGTCGGCGATCTCATAGCCCATGCCGATGAAGATATCCTCGATCTCACGCTGTGTCTGCGCGACCAGATGAAGGTGGCCCAACGGGAACGACCGTCCCGGAAGACTGACATCGATGTGCTGTCTGGACAACTCGTCCACGAGTTGTTGTGTCTCCAGATCCGAGTGCCGCATCTCGAGGGTCGTTTCGAGCTCACGGCGGATGAGGTTGCCGACCTTACCGACCTCGCGCCGTTCGTCCACGGGAAGTTCGGGGATGGAGCGAAGCAGAAGGGTCAAGTCGGCCTTGCGGCCCAGATATCGGACCCGTACCGCCTCCAAGGCGGCAAGGTCTCCGGCCTGTTCGATGGCGGCCACGCCTTCGGTGTATATGGTCCGAAGATCGGGCCGCGATATCTGCTCCAGGATGCTCTCTTGCGTTGTGATAGCTCCTCCTCCCTCACTCACGATGGTGGTCGACCCCCGGGGCAGCGCCACGTGAGCGCCCGGAAAGCTCATACAACAAGATCGTTCCGGCCATGGCGACGTTCAGCGAGTCGAAACGCACCTGCGGGACGTTCACGCGCCTCTCGGCCCCCCAGCCTTCTCCCGGACCATCGCGCTCCGAGCCCAGCACGAGGAGCAGACCTCCCCGGCCTGTGATGTCGCGCACATCGACTCCCGCGTGGGGGTCGGCGACCAGGATCTCGGGCGCCCGTCCGTCGGCGGCCGCCATGCTGCGCAGCCGCGCCGCCAAGTCGGCCTGGGTGACTTCCACCACTATGGGCAGCAGGAACTGCGCTCCCATACCCGCCCTCATCGCTTTGGGTCCGAAAGGGTCGGCCGTGCCCGGCGAGACTGCCATGCCGCCGACCCCGAATCCCACACAACCTCGCACCAAGGTGCCCACGTTGCCCGGGTCACCCACACCTTCCAGGTAGAGGCTCAGCCCGTTCTGCAGATCGATGTCTGCCAGGCTCCACGAGGGCTGCCGCGCTATGAAGACCACGTCCGCCGATCCGCCAAGGGAGCTCGCGTGGTCCATCGTCTCCTCGGAGCAGACTCCGATGTCGACGCCCCCAGCCGCAGCGCGCTCGCGGAGCGCCGGGGGCAGGTCGCTGAGGACATCGCGGCGCACGAGTACGTCGCCCATCTCCACCCCAGCGTCCACCGCGATACGGAGAAGATCAAGGCCTTCTCCCACCAGTAGGCCCTTCTCGCGCCGATGCTTCTTCTTCTGCAGCTTGCGCGCCAGCTTGACACTGTGGTTGTTGCGCCCCTCGACGTCCCTGATCACGGTCACTCCCTCGATGGAGGCCGCCGGACGAGGGCGGCCCTCCTAGTTCGCTGCGAGAGCTTCTTTGGCCCGAGCCGCCATCTGGGCGAAAACCTCGGGCTCGCGCACGGCGAGATCGGCAAGCATCTTGCGGTCGACCTCGATCTCGGCTTCCTTCAACCCGTGCATGAGCTGGTTGTAGTTGAGGCCGTGCAGACGGGCACCCGCGTTGATGCGTGTGATCCAGAGACGTCGGAACTCGCGCTTGCGGGCGCGGCGGTCGCGGTACGCGTAGGTACCGGACTTGAGAAGCTGCTCCTTGGCACGGCGATACGAAGTGTGCTTGAGGCCCCAGTAGCCTTTAGCTTCCTCGAGGGCCTTGCGGCGCTTCTTCTGGGCGTTGATGCTGCGTTTAACCCTAGCCATAGCCGGCTCCTCCTACTGCCCCAGAAGATCGCGGAGCCTGCCCGCGTCGCTGGAATGGATCACAAGGGACTTACGGATCTTGCGTTTGCGGTTGGCGGTCTTCTTCGTCAGAAGGTGGCTGCCGAAGGCCTTCTTCTTGAGAAGCTTGCCGGTCGCGGTCACCTTGATGCGCTTCTTGGTTCCCTTGTGTGTTTTGTTCTTAGCCATTTCTGTTCCCTTCATCACGTGCGAGCAATAGCAGGGCCTGCCGGACGACTGGGCCCCACTAGGAGCGGCCTTCTCAGTATGCTTCCGGTCTCTAGCGCTTGGGCGCCAGCATCATAACCATGTTCCGTCCGTCGAGATTGGGTTCCGACTCCACCTCGCCGATCTCAGCCAGATCTTCCGCCATGCGTCGCAGGAGACGCTCACCCAGATGGGGGTGGACGAGTTCCCTTCCGCGGAACATGATCGTGAGCTTGACCTTGTCACCCTTTTTCAGAAAGCGCTCGACGTGACCCTTTTTCGTATCAAAGTCATGATCATCGATCTTCGGTCGAAGCTTGATCTCTTTGATACTGATGGTGGTCTGACGTTTACGGGCCTCTTTCGCCTTCTGCTCTTGTTCGTACCTATACTTGCCGTAGTCCATCACCTTGCAGACCGGCGGGTCGGCCATGGGCGCCACTTCCACCAGATCGAGATTGAGTCTGTCGGCGTAGCTGAGCGCCTCAGGCACACTCACGATCCCGACCTGCTCTCCGTTCGGTCCGATCAAGCGGACCTGGTCTGCGCGGATCTTCTCATTGATGCGAACGATGTCGGCTATGTTGCCTCACACCTCCCCCGGCTTAGCCGGATAGGGAAATCCCAACATGCAAAAAGAGCAGTGCTACCACCGCTCTCCCTATGCAGCCGCAAAGCCTCGTTGGAGGCCGCGCAGTCATATAGCTTGACCTCAGCGCCGTCAGGGCACGAGGTGGGAAGGTGGCTTCCTCTTTATGCAGCCGAAAAGTATAGCCCAAGTCGGCCCGTGGCTCAAGCCTGCGGCGCGCCGGTCTTGAGGGCGAGTTCCCTCACTGCATCATCGAGGGCCAGAGGGGTGGTCTCCTTGTTGCCGCGCGCCCGCATGGTCACGGAGCGCTCGGCTACCTCGCGGTCACCGACCACGAGCAGGAAGGGCACCTTCTGCATCTCTCCGTCGCGGATCTTCTTGGACACCGATTCCGGTCTGAAGTCGGTCTCCACGCGCAGTCCCGCGGCTTCCAAAGCAGCTTTGACCTCCACGGCATAGGGCGCATGCCGGTCGGCCACAGGGACGATCCCTACCTGGACGGGTGCGAGCCAGCCCGGCAGCGCCCCCCCGTAGTGTTCGATGAGGATGGCCAGGAAGCGCTCGACGCTGCCGAGGACCGTCCTGTGGATCATCACCGGGCGATGACGTTGGTTGTCCTCCCCCACGTATTCACAGTCAAGTCGCTCGGGCATGGCGAAGTCCAGCTGGCAGGTGGCGCACTGCCATGTGCGTCCCATGACGTCCTCGATGTGGAAGTCGATCTTGGGCCCATAGAAGGCACCGTCGCCCGGATTGAGTTCGTATGGAAGTTCAGCGCGGGCGAGGGCGGCGGCCAAGGCGCCTTCGGCTGTGGCCCACATTTTGTCGCTGCCGATGGACTTCTCCGGACGCGTGGAGAGTTCCACCTGCACCTGCTCGAACCCGAAGGTCTTGTACATCCGACGTACCAGTTCGATCACGCCGAGCACCTCGTCCTCCACCTGCTCGGGGAGGCAGTAGATGTGGGCATCGTCCTGGGTGAAGGAACGCACTCGGAAGAGACCGTGGAGCACGCCCGACATCTCATGGCGGTGCACCTGCCCCAGTTCGGCCAAGCGCAGGGGGAAGTCGCGGTAGGAGTGCTGGTCGCTCTTGTAGATGAGGATGCCGCCGGGGCAGTTCATGGGCTTGACCGCGAAGTCGACGTCGTCGATGACGGTGAAGTACATGTTGTCCTTGTAGTTGTCCCAGTGACCGGAGCGTTCCCACAGGGTGCGCTCCAGGATGGTCGGCGTCTTCGTCTCCTCATAACCGGCTGCCACATGCTCCCGGCGCCAGTAGTCGAGGAGGGCGTTGACGACCCGCATCCCTTTGGGATGGAAGAAGGGAAAACCGGGTCCCTCGTCGTGGAAGCTGAAGAGACCCATCTCTCGGCCCAGTTTGCGGTGGTCGCGCTGGCGGGCCATCTCCAACTGCTCGAGATACGCTTCCAGTTCCTTCTTGGTGGGAAAGGCGGTGCCGTAGATACGGGTGAGCATGGGGTTGTCGCTCTTGCCTCTCCAGTAGGCGCCGGCCACGGACTGAAGGGCGACGGCACCCACGCGGCCACTGTCGGGGACATGAGGTCCGCGACAGAGATCGAGGAACTCGCCCTGCTGGTAGACACTGATGGTTGCTTCTTCGGGCAGTTCGCGGATCAGTTCGAGCTTGTAGGGCTCGTCGCGAAAGAGATCCAGCGCCTCCAAGCGCGACACCTCGCGCCGCTCGAAGGGCAGATGAGCCGCGATAAGGCGTTCCATCTCGACCATGATGGTACTGAGGTCGTCCTCCCCCACGGGCTGAGGGAACTCGAAGTCGTAATAGAAGCCATCTCTGATGGAGGGCCCGATGGCTACTTTGGTGCCCGGATAGAGTCGGATGGCGGCTTCGGCCAGCAGATGGGCAGCCGAGTGACGGATCACGTCTAGGCCCTCGGGGGACGAGGCCGTGATGATGGCCACCCGGTCTCCGTCGGATATCGACGCGTCCAGATCGACCGCACGATCGTCTATCTTGGCGGCAAGAGCGGCCTTGGCCAGCCGCGGACCGATGCTTTGCGCCACGTCCAAAGTGGTAGCCCCGTCGGGCATCACTACAGCGGAGCCATCCGGGAGAAATACCTTCATGGGAGCCTCGCACGAAAGGTGTGGGGTACCTTGGGCCAACCAGTGGGCGCTATAGGATTTGAACCTATGGCCTCTTCCGCGTCAAGGAAGCGCTCTCCCCCTGAGCTAAGCGCCCGGCAAGTCCGTCATGATACAGCGGCCCCCGCACCCTGGCAAGGGAAGGGGGAAGATGGCCCATCGCGTCTTCGCTGGGACCGCGCCACATGACCCGGCGACCACTGTGTCGGTCGGCTCGGAGCTAGTAGTAGATGTCCACCCGGGTACCGATGGGAAGGAGCGGATACAGCCAGTCCATGGTGGACACCGCGACGCGAACGCAGCCGTGACTGGCCGGAGACGCCGGCACCGAGTTCGACCCGTGGACGGCGTATCCACCGCGGAAGTAGGCGGGCTTGTACAGCAGGCCCAGATGGCTCTCCCGCCAGTAGGGGAGCTTCCGCTCGATGGAGAAGGTACCTGTGGGAGTTCGCGTCGCCTCTGCACCGCTGGCCACCGGGATGGTCCACCTGACGCGGCCCCCGTCGATGAGGAGGAGAACCTGTCTGGTGAGGTCGATCTCCACTCGTGTGCCCGATGCGCTCTTGCGGGCGGACGGCGTCGCGGCGCCCGCCAGTCGCCGTTGGACGGCATCTGTGGCCATGCCCAAACGTGGCAGCCGCTCCACCTTCTGAAAGGCCATGACGGCGTCCGCGGTGTGGTCATCGTAGACGCTGTCGACGGTCCCCGGGCGATATGACAGAGCCGCCAGCCTTCGCTCGAGCCACGCCACCACCGCGCCGGTGGCCCCTTTCTTGAGCGTCGGGTAAGCGGCCTCCGGCTCGACGGCCGCGGGTATCGCGTCGCTTACGACAAGGGGTTCAAAGAGAGCCCGGTAGAGGATGCTCGCTGCCTGCGCTCTCGTGAGGCTGAGAAGTGGGTAGAAGCGCTGATCAGTGAACCCTGCCATTACCGAGGTTCGATAGGCATTGGCCACTGCCAACGAGTGTGCGCCCGCGATGACCCCCCGATCCTTGAATGCCTGCAACCACGTAGTTGCTTCGACCGGGTCGGTCATCAGCACGGGGGGCGATGACGCCGGCTCCCCGCCCGACACGGGGTCCGCAGTGGTACCTGATCCAGCTTCGGCTGTCATGGACAGCCGGTATGCGGCCGCGCGCATGGTCAGACTGGCGGCCTGTTGGCGAGAGATCTCGTCGCCGGGCCGGTACGCGCCCCCGGCGATCCCTTGGACGACACCGATGTGGTAGAGAGCCCCGAGCGCACCGGCGAACCAATCGCCCCCGGATACATCCGTGAAGACCGACCCGCCCCCGGGTTCGAGATGGAGGACGCCGGCCATCATCACGGCAAACTGGGCGCGGGTCACGGGTTGGTTGGGGCGGAAGGTGCCGTCGGCGTATCCCTGGACGGCTCCCTGAGCGACGAGTGTCTCCACGGCCTCGCGGAACCAGTCGCCCTCCCCGACATCGGAGAACGTCTGTGCGTTAGCGACGGCGGGCTGGGCTAACAGAGCCCCGCCTAGCAGCGCGAGCGCGACGAGAAGACCGGCGGCCGCTCGAAGGCAAGGCGCGCCACGAATAGTATGGCGTCGCGGGCTCGGGCGACGGCAGGGATGGGTCAGGTGCTCCATGTGGGTATGGTATCAACCCGCATTACGATTGCTCATCCGCCGCCACCTCTCCAGCGGCGGGTGAGGTCGGCGCCCCAATCAAGAAGTGTCCATCCGACGACGAGTGTCACAGCTGCGACGGCGAGGCTCACAAAGGCCTCGGTGCCGGTGTCCCACCAGATGTAGTGCGCGATGACGAGACCCAAGCCTACGGCCAGCACGATCCCCCCAACAACCGTTGCGGCCAACTTCAGCATCTCTTCTCCCTCACTCCTCTCGATGGCGCTGGTGTCCGAGGAACACAGTCACGCCATACTATAGGGCACGTGCGACAGAGCGAAGCGGCAATATCGCCTGAGCGCTATCGACGCCTGAGGTGCTCACTCACGACCAGCGCCCCTTCCTTCGAGTCGTCGGCCAGGTGGCCTTAGCTGCTCTCGCACGCCGACATGGTGCCTAGAACGCTCCGGAAATGGGTCAGAGGATGGGCCCCGACCACGCGCGTGCCCGTCTCGAAGATGAAGGTGGGCACGGCAGTGGCGCCCAGACTGCGGGCCTCATCCTCAGCCGCCTCCCGCCTGGCGGTGTAGCGGCCGACTGCGAGGCTGTCCGCCAGAGCCGCCCCATCGAGACCCACCTCTTGGCCTACGGTCTGCAGGACGCCGACATCGCCAATATCAAGGCCCTGCGCGAAGTAGGCAGCCAGGAGCGCCCGATGGAAGGGGGCGTGCTTGCCCGCGTCCCGGGCGAACTCTGCCGCTTCCACTGCCAGCCGAGAGTTGGACAGGACCTCGGGAGCTTGGAAGGGAAGGCCGAGCTCGCGGCAACGCGCGGCCAAGCCATCCTGCATTTGACGATAGCCGGGACCGAAGAGACTCTCGAGTCTCAAGCCTTCCGGCGGGGTCTCCGGGTGGATCTCATAGCTCACCCATCTGTCCTCGACAGGGAACTCTTCCTTCAGCCGGTCGACAATGCCCGTGCCGACATAGCAGAAGGGTCATATGTAGTCAGAGATGATGCGAACTTGGATGGTCATGTGCTTCTCAACTCTCTTGGCCGTCGGCTTGTTCGTTCGGCACCTCTTCCGTCACGTGGCATCGCCCTACACTTCGACCGTGACGGTGATGCTCTGCGGCGTGGGCTCAGGCAGAGCCCACTTCTGGATGTAGATGGTGCCGATGGCCGGAGGCTTCCCGGACCCCGGCTTCTCGGTGTACCTGATGGTGTTCTTGGTTTCCTTCTCAAGCTCGAAGCTGGCTTTGATCATGGAACATACCTCACTCGGTGACTGGTGGCGTTGAGTCAGTTGGGGCGGACTCCGCTACGACGAAGGAGATCCAGCCAGAAGGTCCGTAGCCCTTGACCAGCGCTTTGGGGCCATGGCGGGTGAACAGGAGCAGCGCTCCGCCTTGTACTTCCCATTCACCGGCTTCTATGGCTTCCTCGTGGTCACTGCCGTCGGCTCTCTTCACGGTTACGACGAACTTCGGCATGGCTTCCCCCGACTATGACGGATCGATTTGTGACCACGATACCCCGCTGACGCGCAGATGAGACAGTCAACACGCCGATCCTCTTGCGGCTGCAGATGTCGACAGTCGGCCTCGAATGACACCGATGTTGTGTCGGAAGTCACGAAGACCACCGCTCAGTAGTGATGCTCCACGATTAACACGCTCGGCCGGGATGACGCCCGACAATCAGTCTGACCCACGCCGTTGAGGGCCTGGATGCGGACGCTGCCCACAAGGTCGGGGCCGCCCGAGACGATAGCCTTAGGCGAGGACACGAGCAAGGGTCAATGAGAAGTGATCGCCAAACATACGGGGTGGTCAGGGGACCTGAAAGAAAACCCCACGCTTTGTGGGGGTTCCTTAGGAGGCGACGACCGGAGTCGAACCGGTGTAGCGGGTTTTGCAGACCCGTGCCTAAGCCACTCGGCCACGTCGCCTCGACTGCGACAAACGCACTGCCACGAGAAATGAGAACGCCGCGTTTGCCGAGGATGGAAAAACATGGAGCGGATGAAGGGATTCGAACCCTCGACCTTCTGCATGGCAAGCAGACGCTCTAGCCAACTGAGCTACATCCGCCCGGTACCTCGCGGCTGGAGGATTATAGACTACCCCCCAGCTCGATGCAAACGCGACCTCGGGGCTAGGACGCACCCGTAGCCGCGTCGAGCGCCTGGTTCACCAATCGGTCCGCCTCAGCGTTCAGTTCTCGGTCCACATGGGCGATAGTCGCGAGCTCGAAGGTCCGCAGACGGGCCAAGGCCTCTTTGTGCAGTGGCTTCAACCCCTCGCTTCTGACCCGGTACGTTCCGTGGATCTGCTTCACCAGCAGTTCCGAGTCCGAGAAGATGGCGACCTCTCGGAAGCCGTGCTCGGCCGCGATTTCGAGTCCTGCCAGCAACGCGCGGTACTCGGCGATGTTGTTGGTAGAGACACCTATGGCTCGGCCGAATTCAGCTACCGGGGTTCCGGCGTCGTCCTGCAGGACCACGCCGATGGCGCTCGCACCGGGATTGCCGCGAGAGCCGCCGTCCACAAAGAGGTGTGCCCGGGCGAAGGGCCGCGCGGGCGCCGTAGGCCCTCCCCCGGTCTCGACCGCTACTGGCGCCGACAGTGGCTCTGGGCTCCCGTGATTCCACGGCGAGCGCCAGCAGGTCGACACGGTCACCTCGACCTGCTCCCCGGGCAGTCGATCGCGGAGCAGGGGAACCCACCGTTTCATTGCGTACCACTCCAACTCCCCATGGGGGGCGGCGATGAGCGCCAGTCCCTCCTCGGCAGCCCGCTCGGCATCGTGATGACCGAGATCTCCGGTGACGAACACATCGGCGCGCGCGGCGGCCAGTTCTATCAAACTGCGGCCGCTTCCCGGCACTACCGCCACCCGTTTGACCGGCCGGGAGCCGTCGCCGGTCCAGGGTATCGTGGGCAGATGGAGTTCCGACGCGAGTCGACCGGCAAGGCTCTCCACCGTTTCCTCCGGGAAAAGGTCGCCGATCCTACCCAGCCCCACCGTCGGCAGGACGTCCTCCACCGGGTAGATGTTGAAGGCCGGCTCCTCATAGGGATGCGCCTCGACAAAGGCGCCGATCACCTCTCGGAGCCGACCGCGAGGCACCACGGTCTCCCAGCGCACTTCCGGCGTCCGCTCGGGACTGTGGAGACGGCCGACGGTGGGGGTGGCGCCTGCGCCGGGCGTGAACCAGCCCTGGCCCGTGAGCGAGAAGGCACAGTCGGTGTAGTCTCCGATCATGCCTGCGCCCGCTGAGAAGACGGCCTCCGCCACCTTCTCCAATGATTCCGGGGGTATGAATCCCACCAGCTTGTACCACCCGGCCGGGACCGGCTGCAGTGGCGCAGTGTTGCTCAGGCCGAGCCCCGCGGCCACCATGTCGGCGATACCGTCTCGCGCGGAATCGAGGTTCGTGTGGCAGGAAAAGACGCTGATACCGTGCACGATCAGAGTTCGCAGCATCCGCTCGCGGGGGCGCGACTCCACGAGGGTGCGCACAGGGGCGAAGAGCAGAGGATGATGGGTGACCACGGTATCGAAGCCGCCGCTGAGCGCCTCCTCGATGACGGGGTCCGTGATCTCGAGCGCCACGAGGACCCGCCCTACCGTGGCTTCGCGGTCCCCCACCTGTAGGCCCGAGTTGTCCCAGGATTCGGCCAGGGAGAAGGGCGCAAGGTCGTCGAGGATGCGCTCTAGGTCTGCGATACGCATGAGCGGAGAATATCACGGCCTGAGGTTCCGTCCGGGGACGCCTGGGGAACGTACATAATGACGGAAGACCCACATGAAGGGACAGCGGTATGAGGACTCGGCAGGTGGTCCCTGGACTCTATGCGGTGGGGGCGGTCGATTGGGACAGGCGTCTGTTCGACTCCCTCATCCCCCTACCCGACGGCACCAGCTACAACTCCTACCTTCTGCGCTACCGCAGACCAGGCGGTTCTTTTCGACACGGTGGACCCTTCGCGGACCGGCACGCTACTCGCCAATCTGACCTCTGTTGAGAGACTTGCGTACATCGTGATCCAGCATGTCGAGCAAGACCACTCCGGCGCGCTCCCCGAAGTCCTCGCTCGCTTCCCGGAGGCCCAAGTACTCTGCAGCCCCAAGGCAGTTGACCTGCTCGCCACCCACCTGCATCTCGACCCCAGTCTTCTGCGTGTGGTCGCGGACGGAGAGGAACTCAGTGTGGGCGACCGGACCCTCCGGTTCATACACACTCCCTGGGTGCACTGGCCGGAGACCATGTCCACCTACGTCGTCGAAGACCGGGTCCTGCTGAGTTGCGACATGTTCGGCTCTCATCTGGCGGCCTCCGAGGTCGTCGCCCACGACGACGAGGTCCTTCCTGCCGCCAAGCGCTACTACGCCGAGATCATGATGCCGCTTCATGCCGCGGTTAGCCGGAACTTGGCCAAGATCGGCGACCTGGCCCTCGACTTGATCGCTCCCAGCCACGGGCCGGTCTACGGCAGGCCGGAGCTGATCATGGAGGCCTACCGCGACTGGGCGGAAGGCCCGCCGCGCAACGTGGCGGTGATCCCATACGTGACCATGCACGGCAGCACTCTGATACTCGTCGAGCGCCTGACCGCCGCGCTGGCCGACCTAGGAGTGCGTGTGGAGAGATTCGATCTGGCGGGTGTCGACCTGGGCCGACTGGCCACAGCACTGGTGGATGCGGGGACCGTCGTAGCCGGCACGCCCACGGTCATGACCGGACCTCACCCGTCCATGGTGGCGGCCCTGTATCTGACCAACGCGCTGCGTCCCAAGGCCAAATACCTCTCCGTCGTGGGAACGTACGGCTGGGCGAGCAACATGCTGGAGACGGTGAAATCTCTCACCAGTGGGCTCAAGGCGGAGTTCTTGGAGCCGGTGGTGGTCAAAGGGGCGCCGCGCGAGGAAGATCTGGCGCGGGTAGACGCCCTTGCAGCCACCATCGCCGCCAAGCACGCTGAAGCCGGGTTGTTGTAGCAGTACCTAGGCGATGTGTTCTGGCTCAGGAGCCGGCGCCGCTCCGCCGTGTGACATGCGCAGCGCTATCTGCATCCCTACACTGTCTGGTACCCGCAAGCGGGCCAGTCACCGTCCACCGGCAACGTGATCCCTGTAACTAGATAGCTGGAGAGAGGGTCATGTGATTGACTTCGCGCCACAACGACCTAAAATCGGACGCTGAGATGAAGGGCGCTCGAGCGACAACCAACAAGTGGACACCATCGGAGATACCGCGCCGGCGCTCTGTTCGCCTGGCACGAATCCTTGCGGCGGGCGCGCTGGGGGTCGTGGTGTGCCTGACTCCAGCGCTGGCAGGTTGTGCCGATCAGAACGTGGAGGCGCAGGCCGCCCTCGACTCGGCGAGTGCGCACTTGGCCAAAGACAATATCGTCTACGAGCAGGAGATGGAGCAGACGCAGGCGTGGCGCGAGGCGTACATTGCGGCCATGGGTCCTCCCGGTTCCAGCGAGGGCATGGCGCAGACAGTCACGTTCCTTGAGGCAGCTGAGCAGGCGATAGACAGGCGCCTCGTCGAGCTCGACGCCGCCAAGGTGAACCTCGACTCCATCGCCGGACTGGACGCTGACCCCATCCTCATGGATCAAGCCCGATTGCTTGGTGAGATAGTCGACAGTGAACTCGCGTATTGTGACAAACACATCCAGTATCTGGCTGAGGCCAAGGAATTGTCGAGTGGAGGCTTCCCGCCCGACGAGGCCGCCCTTGATTCGTTGGAAGCCCTCCGGGTGGAGTTGGCCGAACTCGCGGACACCATCGCCGCGAACTACGAGGCTGCTGCCGAGTACGTGTCAGAAGCTTCTGAGTAGTGCTCGATCCTCCGCCTACGACGCCACGGACGACTATGACTTTCGACGTCCTTCTCCCTTCTCACGACGCACACTCCTGGTTACGACTGGGACGCCAAACCACGTTTCTGTATTGGGCTTCACGGCACACACACCTCTCCAGAGAGTATCCCGTCTCCCCCAGAACCTCATTGTAGGCGGAAGCATCAAGGTTTCGCTCGGCAGAAGTAGAGCCCTCCGAGGGCCGAGTTTGGAGGCCAATGCATCGCTCCCGTCTGCAGGAGAACTTCCGTCTGGAGATGAATAACTGAGTAGGTGCTATTGCCGGAAGTCGAGGCCATGAGGAAAGCTCTTTTGCTCCCGCTTGTTCTTGTCGTCGTGCTGCTTGCTCTTAGCTGCGCGACCCCAGTGACGACCACGACCACCTCCACAATCAGTCCCGCCACCACCCTCGCTCCCACCACAACCACAGCAAGCTCCGCCTCCACGACGGTGCCTCTTGCGGCCACGACCTTCACGGCTGAGCTTTCAGGCGCAGAGGTCGTTCCTGCAATCGAGACACTTGCCACAGGGACCGCCACGTTCACCATCGATCCCACGGGCACTCGCGGCTATTTCAAGCTCACGGTAAGCAACATCGCTGGTGTGATCGCATCCCGCGTCCACGAGGGCAAACCGGGCAGCAACGGATCAGGCCTGCTCATTCTCTATCCCGGGCCGACGCGAAACGACACTCTCACTGGAGTGCTCGCCCAGGGCAACTTCAACGCGTCCGTGCTCATCGGATCACTCACTGACAGGTCTCTCGCTGAGTTCGCCGTCCTACTTCAGGGTGGCCTGGCCTATGTCAACGTGGGCACGGTCGAGAATCCCCAGGGCGAGATCAGGGGCCAGATCCACTAGGAGCGCCGTCTCCCGATCGAGCGCTCAAGAACTCGGCAGTCACTCTCGGGAGTGGCTGGCAGGTTGCCGCACGACCCACGGCGGCGGTTCGCAGGGAGTGTCAAGTGGGCCCAGCAGGACTCGAACCTGCGACCGGCCGATTATGAGTCGGCAGCTCTAACCAACTGAGCTATGGGCCCACGGGCGGTCTATTGTAGCGCACCAGGTGCCCGCAAACGGCAGTGAGGCGGCCACTGTGGGCGCCTTCACCCGGCGACTATCGGTTTGGCGCAGGCGGGGATTGGGCCTTGGCGCCGGGAGTAACGGCTTCGAGCACGAACACCCCGTTGGCCGCGCGCAGATTCGGCCAGAAATCCACACGACCCTTCTCCCCCACGTAGAACTCCCCGACCGCGCGGATGTGCTTGCTCGCGCAGAAAGATGCGGAAATCTTTGATGGTGAGTGAGTGGACGTTCGGGGTGTCGTACCACTGATAGGGAAGCGAACTGGTGACAGGCGCTCGCCCCTTGGTCAGCAGTTGGCAGCGGGCCTTCCAGTGACCGAAGTTGGGGACGCTGACGACCACGCGGCGGCCGACGCGCAGCGCGTCCATGAGGACTGTCACGGTCTCCCGCGCCTCCTGTAGGGTCTGGCTCAGGATCACGTAGTCGAAGCTCTGGTCGGGATAGTAGGACAGCCCCTCGTGGAGGTCGCCGTGGTAGACGGTCAGTCCCTTGGCTACGGCGTCGTAGACCTTCTCCTCCACGATCTCCACGCCGGTGCCGCGCACGCCCTTGCGGTCCACGAGCATCTTGAGCAGGACGCCACGGCCGCAGCCCAGATCCAGCACTCGCGAGCCTTGTGGTACCTGGTCCACGATGATGAGGTGGTCCCAGCGCTCGCCACCGGACGTCTTCGCTACCCGGTCAGGCAAGTTTCACACCCCGAAGGCGAGCGGTGGACTCCAGGAAGTGCCACACCACACGGCTCATGCCCTTGTTCTCCAGCAGGAAGGCATCGTGACCGTACGACGAGCTCATTTCCAGGTAGGAGCAGTCGAGGCCGTTGCCCTTCAACGCCCTCACGATCTCCTTCGACTGGTAGGGCGGGTAGAGCCAGTCGCTCGTGAAAGCCATGATGAGAAAGCGCATCTCGTCCGGCAGGTCGCGGAAGGTCTCCACCAACACGCCCTGCCCGTTCGTCAGGTCGAAGTAGTCCAAGGCCTTGGTGATGTAGAGATAGGTGTTGGCGTCAAAACGACGCGTGAACATCTCCCCTTGGTAGCGCAGATAGCTCTCCACCTCAAAGTCGGTGGTGAAGTCGGATCCTACTTCCACCTTGTCCTGAAGGCGGCGGCCGAAGCGCTCGTGCATGGATTGGTCGGACAGATAGGTGATGTGGCCGATCATGCGGGCGACGGACAGGCCGCTATCGGGAGTATCGCCTCGATAGTAGTCGCCGCCGTTCCAGTTGTGGTCGCCCATGATGGCCTGCCGGCCCACCTCGTTGAAGGCGATCTGCATGGGTGAATGCTTGGCCGTGGAGGCCATGGCGATGCAGGAGAGGACCGTGTCTGGATAGGACACGGCCCACTGTAGTGCCTGCATGCCTCCCATGGAGCCTCCGCAGACGCAGAGGACTCGCTCCACCCCGAGGTGGTCGAGCAACAGCTTCTGGGCCCTCACCATGTCGGCTACCGTCACGAAGGGGAACTGCAGCCCGTACTCCCTGCCCGTGGCCGGGTTGATAGAGCTGGGTCCGGTGCTACCCTTGCAGCCTCCGATGACGTTCGAGGAGACTATGAAGTAGCGGTCCGTATCGAACCCCTTGCCGGGACCGATCATTGCCTCCCACCACCCTGGCTTGCTCTCGCCCTCGAGGTACCCGGCGGCATGAGCATCACCCGAAAGCGATGACAGCACGAGGATCACGTTGTCTCGCCCCTCGTTGAGCCTGCCGTACGTTTCGTAGGCGATGGTGAGCGGCTCGAGCGTCAAACCGGAGTCGAGCACCAACGACCCCAGATCCGCGTATTGGGTCGCGACCAGTCCCACCGAGGGACCGACGGCGGCGCCCCCACCCACCCCGTCGCCGAGGCTAGTGGAGATCTGCTTGTCTTCCGGTTCCGGCTTCATAGCGTCGGATTATACGAGCTATCCGCGGTAGCGGTTGGTGAGAGGAAGGCGCCGGTCTTTTCCAAAAGCCTTTGGAGTGATACGAACCCCAGGCGCCGCCTGACGGCGTTTGTATTCGTTGCCGTCGATCATCCCTACCACCCGCTCCACCACCTGCCGCTCCATGCCCATGGCCACGATCTGCTCGACGCTCTCGTCGCGCTCCACGTAGGCCTCGACGATGCGATCGAGGACTTCGTAGGGAGGCAGGAGGTCCTGGTCGGTCTGATCCTCAGCCAGTTCGGCCGAGGGCGCCCGCTCGATGGTGGATCCGGGTATGGGCCCAACGCCTATCTCGACTTCGTTACGATAGTTCGCGAGACGGTATACGAGGGTCTTGGGGACGTCCTTGAGCACGGCGTATCCCCCGGCCATATCTCCGTAGAGCGTGGCGTAGCCCACGGCCATCTCGCTCTTGTTGCCCGTGGTCAGAACGAGCCAGCCGAACTTGTTGGAGAGGGCCATCAGGAGATTGCCGCGGATGCGTGCCTGGATGTTCTGCTCGGTGACGTCCTGGCTACCGGTGGGGAAGCAGGGCTCGAGGCTGCGTAGGTAGGTGGAGAAGACGTCTTCGATGGGGATCTCCTGGAAGTCGATGCCCAAGCGCTCAGCGATCTCCCGAGCGTCGTTCTTCGTACCTGGGCTGGAGAAGCGGGAGGGCATGGAGACGGCGGTGACGTTCTCGGTACCGAGCGCGTCGGCGGCCAGGCAGGCGGTTAGCGCGGAGTCGATGCCTCCACTCATGCCCAAGACCACGTGGGCAAAACGGTTCTTGCGCACATAGTCGCGCACTCCGAGGCAGATTGCTTGGTAGACCTCACCCTCCAACGGCAGACAGTCGGCTATCGACTGTGGACCCAGACCGGCCTCGGCACCCTCGGGCGCGATGGCCCCTCCCTGCAGGCCCACGCTGATGACTTCCATACCCCAGGCTGTCTCAGGCGCAGCCTCGACGTGGTCGGCGCCGGGATCGCTGGCGCCGGCAGGCAGACCTGTCGGGCCTCCGTCGATGTCCACGACCAGCATCTCCTCTGCGAACTGCACGGCCCTTGCCACCAGCCGACCCTCAGGGTCCATGACCAGGCTCTGTCCGTCGAAGACCAGCTCATCCTGTCCACCGACGCCGTTGACGTAGCAGACGTAGGCACCGGCCTGCTTGGCGCGCCGGGACAACATGTGTTCCCTTTGCGAACCTTTGCCGGCGTGATAGGGCGACATGGACAGGTTGATGACCGCTCCGGCCCCTCCCAATCGGGCTGCGTGTATGCCCTCCGCCGACTCGTCCCAGATGTCCTCACAGATGTTCACGGTCAGTCGGGTGCCGTCGACGTTGAGTACCAGCACGCGTGTGCCCGGGGTGAAGTAGCGCTTCTCGTCGAAGACGGCATAGTTGGGCAGGCACACCTTGCGGTAAAGCCCGGCGATGCGTCCTTCTGCAAGGACCGCGGCGCAGTTGTAGACGCGATCACCATCCAGCCAGGGAACGCCCACTAGGGTCACGATCTCTGAGCAGGCCCGCGCCACCTCGCGGAGTTTCTCGGCGCAGTCGGTGAGAAAGTGAGACTTGAGGAGCAAGTCCTCCGGTGGATAGCCGGAGATCATCAATTCTGGGAAGGCCACCAGCCGGGCGCCGGCTGCGTGAGCCTTCGCCGCCTGCTCAACGACGAGCGCTCCGTTGCCGTCGAGGTCTCCGACCGTGGGGTTGACCTGCGCGAGCGCGATCCTCACCGAGAGCTCCTACCCGACCGACTTCAGGAGCGCGAGGAGTTCGTCGGTCTTCGCGGTCAGAAGCGCTGTGTCGGCCCGCGTCTCCACGTTGACCCGCACCACGGGTTCCGTGTTGGACGTACGCACGTTGAAACGCCACTGGGGGTGCTCCACGCTGAGACCATCGATCTCGTCGAAGGAGAGCGACCCAGGCGTGTACATCTCCTTCGCGAGGGCGAGCGCCCGGGCGGGGTCGGTGAGGGTAAGGTTGATCTCGCCACTCACCGGGTAGCGGGCGATCCTCTCCCCCACCAAGGCCGAGAGAGGCTTGCCGGCCTCGCACACGGCCTCCACGATCTGCAACCAGGTGATCATGCCGCTGTCGCAGTAGGAGAACTCGCGGTAGTAGTGATGCGCCGACATCTCTCCCCCGTAGGCGGCGTCGACGTCCCGCATCTTCTCCTTGATGAAGGCATGCCCGCTCTTGGAAACGACCGTCTTCCCTCCGGCCGCCAGAACCATCTCTTCCGTGTTCCACACCAGGCGGGGATCGTGGATGATGTTGGCCCCCGGATGACGTTTCAAGGCACTGAGCGCCAGTAGCCCTACGAGATAGTAGCCCTCCACGAACTCTCCCCGCTCGTCGAAGAAGAAGCAGCGGTCGAAGTCACCGTCCCAGGCGATCCCCAGATCCGCACCCTCGGAGATGACCGCCTTCGCCGTGACAGACCTGTTCTCGACCAGAAGTGGATTGGGCACACCATGAGGGAAGGACCCGTCGGGCTCGTGGTTGAGCTTCACGAACTGAAACGGCAGGCGAGACTCCAGCAGGTCAAGCACAGGACCCGCCCCCCCGTTGCCGGCATTGACGACGATCTTGAGCGGTTTCAGCCGAGCCGGGTCGATGTAGGTGAGCAGGTGCTCGACGTAGGCAGGACGGGTGTCCATGAGGCTGACCGACCCTGCTGTGCCTGAGCGCGGCGCCCATGCCGGCGCTTCTCCCGCCTCCTGAGCGCGTAGGGCGGCCCGTACCATAGCATCCATCTCCAGAAGCCCGGTGTCGGAACTGATGGGTCGCGCCTTGTCGCGCGTGAACTTCATGCCGTTGTAGTCGCGCGGGTTGTGGCTGGCGGTGACCATGATGCCACCGTCGAGTGCCAGGGAGAACGTGGCGAAGTAGACCTCTTCGGTACCCACCAGACCGATATCGATGACGTCCACGCCGGCGGCCGTGAGGCCACGGCACAGGGCGGCCGCAAAGGCTGGACTGGTGAGACGGATATCGTGCCCCACCGCCACCCGGGAAGGGCGCACGAGGTCGGCGTAGGCTCGGGCGATGAGTTCCGCCATGTCCTCGCTCAACTCATCGGGCACGCGGCCGCGGACGTCATAGGCCTTGAAGCACTTGAGCTGAGTATCATACGTGCCCACGTTACCGCCTCCGCTTTGGGATGGATTGCAAGGGACAAACCCTTCGCCTATACTACGCGAGGTCTTCGCTCCTCGGTAGCTCAATGGTAGAGCACCTGGCTGTTAACCAGGGTGTTGCAGGTTCGAGTCCTGCCCGAGGAGCCATCATCCTTCCGCCGCCCGCACACCCCTTTGGCGGCGTCCTTCGGGACCTCCACTTTCGCTTCAGACGGTGGCCCGCAAGCGATGGTGCGCTTTGAGGTTCGTCGCCGGCCCGGCTACCGCACCGAGTTGCTGCACGCCGACCTCACTGCCACACGAGGGGCATGTGGCCTCCAGGTCATTGCTGCGGCGCGTGCCGGTGGAGCCCATGATCTTGTGTGCGCGCAGTCTCTCCCCGCAGCAGAAGCACAGAGACCCTTCACCTAGAGCGGCAGCGTATCCGGCGAGCGACGTGGATCGGGCCGATGGCACCGTGGGACTCGACGCCTGCATCACAGCCTCCTGAGGAGACCCGTGACCTTGCCGACGATGTGTGGATCGCGGGTGTAGATGGGGGCCATCGAGTCGTTCTCCGGCTGCAGACGTATCTGATCGCTCTCGCGGAAGAAGCGCTTGAGCGTGGCATCGTCATCGAGCAATGCGACGACGATGTCGCCGTCGTCGGCGCTGTCCTGCGACTTGACCACCACGATGTCTCCGTGCAGGATGCCCGCGTTGATCATGGAATTGCCGGTGACTCGAAGGGCGAAGCAACCCTCGGGCTCCCCCAAGAAGCCGGGGATGTCGATGTTCTCCTCGGCGTTCTCGACTGCGAGCAGGGGCGTGCCGGCAGCCACTCTTCCCACCAGCGGGACCGTTCGTCCCAGATTGCCCGCCGCCACAGAGGGACCGGAGTTCTCCCTGATCAGCTCAAGGGCCCTTCGCTTTGAGTTCCCCCTACGGATGAGGCCCTTGGCCTCCAAGGAGGATAGGTGGCTCTGCACAGAAGCCGGTGAACACAACCCCACGGCTGCACCGATCTCGCGCACGGTGGGTGGGTACCCCTGCCGGGCAACCGCCTCTTCGATGAAGTCGAGGATGCGTTGCTGTCGCTCGGGTAACGTCACGGTCTGACTCCGCTCATCCGTTCGCCGTCCATCATCAGCCGAACATTCGTTCGGGGGCGAGTATAGTCCGTCTGCCTGCATGCTGCAAGTGCCAAGTGGTTATGGCACGCCTTTCCTTCTGCATGCCTCTTACGGTTCGGAGGGCGTCAAGCCGTGTTGACGCTCCCAGTCTTCAGCCCTATACTCACGGCTGTTCTTCTGCACCCACGTCCGAGTGGCGGAATTGGCAGACGCGCTAGGTTGAGGGCCTAGTGAGTGAATAACTCATGGGGGTTCAAGTCCCCCCTCGGACACCTTCTTCTCACCCTCCGCTCCAGGCCTCTTGGGAGACTCACCTCTTTCTCCGTTGTTCGGTTCTCGTCTCTGCGGGTAGATTGGTACTATCGCGCAAAGATCGAACCCGACCCGGAGGGCCCCAATGGCTAACGAACCGCGAGAACTCCGTCCCGACGAGGTCTATCGCGCTTGTGACCTGTCGAGCCTGTCCTTCAAGAACAGCACCGAGCTCACGGAGCTCAGCGAGGTGATCGGGCAGCCCCGCGCGGTCTCCTCGGTGGAGTTCGGCATGGGCATCGGCGATGGGGGTTACAACATCTTCGCCGTCGGTCCCACGGGCACGGGCAAGTCCACCACCATCTACGACTATCTCTCCCGCGAGGCCTCGGCCTGTCCGCCCCCCGATGACTGGGTGTACGTGCACAACTTCGCCAAACCATCCCAGCCCAACGCCATACGTATGCCCGCGGGCAAGGGGCAAGAGTTCCGCAAAGACATGGAGAAGTTGGTTGAGGATCTGCAGGCCGCCATCACTCAGGCGTTCGAGAGCGAGGAGTACGAGAAGCAGCGCCGCAGCATCGCCCAGCAGGTCGGTGAGCTGCAGGAGGGGAAGCTGAGCGCTCTGAGCCAGGAGGCTGAAAAGCAGGAGTTCACCATGGTCCGCACGCCTGCCGGCCTAGCCTTTGCCCCTAAGAACGCCGAGGGCGAGACCATGTCGCGGGAGCAGTACGAGGCGCTCTCTACGGAGGAGCAGAAACGCATCGACGACGTCATCCAGTCGCTGAACGAGGAACTGCAGCAGGTGATGCGCCTGGTGCGCCAGGATGAACGCGGCGGACGCGACACTCTTCGAGAGTTGGACCGGGAAGTTACCACCTATGCCGCTAAGCACCTCGTCGACGAGCTCTGCGAGGAGTGGTGCGGGGTAGCCGAACTCGTCGACTACTTACGCGGAGTCTTGGACGACGTGGTCGAGAGCGCCGACGAGTTCAAGAAGTCTGATGACGAGCAGCCCGTGATGTTCATGGGCATGCCCATATCTCCCCGGCAGAAGGGCGAGGGGGCCTTCCGTAAGTACCGCATCAACCTTCTTGTCGACAATGCCGGCCAGCAGGGCGCACCCGTGGTCAACGAAAGCAACCCTGTGATGCAGAATCTGGTGGGCCGCGTGGAACACCAAGCGCAGTTCGGCGCTCTCGTCACCGACTTCAACATGATCAAGCCGGGAGCCTTGCACAAGGCGAACGGCGGTTTCCTGGTCCTGGAAGCACGGGACGTACTCCTGAAACCCTACTCCTGGGACGCGCTCAAGCGCACCCTGAAAACACGCGAGATACGCGTGGAGGACATCGCGCAGCAAATGGGTTTCGCCGCCACCGCCACCCTTGATCCCGAGCCCATACCGTTCGCCGCCAAGATCGTTCTCATCGGAGAACCCTTCATCTACCAACTCCTCTACAGTCAGGACCCCGACTTTCAGGAACTGTTCAAGGTCAAGGCCGATTTCGATACCGTGGTGGAGCGGACCCCAGAGAACGAACTTCTCTATGCCCGCTTCGTCGGCGACGTGGCCCGCAAGCGCCAACTGCCCGCCTTCTCCCCCGACGGCGTGGCCCGCGTCATCGAGCACTGCTCGCGTCTGGTGGAGGATCAGCGCAAGCTGACGGCGCGCTTCGTGGATGTTGTCGACCTGATCACTGAATCGGCCTACTGGGCCCGCGAAGGAACCAAGAGCAAGCGTCGCCCTGTGGTACGTCACCATCACGTGCAGAAGGCCATAGACCATCACGTCTACCGGTCCAACCGCATCGAGGAACGAGTGCGGGAGATGATCGCCGACCACACCATCATGGTCGACACCAAAGGGGCCGTGGTGGGTCAGATCAACGGCCTATCAGTTTCGTCCATGGGTGACTATGCCTTCGGTAGACCCAGCAGGATCACGGCCACTCATCGTTTGGGTGAAGGCCAACTGGTTGATATCGAGCGGGAGGTGGATCTGGGAGGTCCCATCCACTCCAAAGGGGTGCTTATCCTAGCCGGGTTCCTGGGCCACCGCTACTCGTCCGACGCACCCCTGGCATTGAACGCCCGCCTGGTCTTCGAACAATCGTACTCGGGGGTGGAAGGCGACAGCGCCTCGTCGGCCGAGCTCTATGCACTGCTCTCCTCTCTCTCCGGCGTTCCCATCCAGCAGCGCTTCGCCGTCACCGGCTCGGTGAACCAGTTGGGCCAGGTCCAGGCTATCGGAGGCGTCAATGAGAAGGTCGAAGGCTTCTTCGAGCTGGTGCAGGCCATGGGCCCGCGCGGCGACGAGGGTGTCCTCATCCCCCGGGCGAACGTTTCCCATCTCATGCTGAGCGAGAAAGTCCGCGCCGCAATAACCAAGGGCAAGTTCCATATCTTCGCGGTCACGACCATAGACGAGGGGATCTCCATCCTCACAGGGCTGCCTGCAGGGAAGCTCGGCAAGAAGGGTGTCTACCCGCCCGGGAGCATCAATCGCAGGGTGGTCGATCGTCTGGCGGATCTCAACCAGAAGGGTCGCCGGGGCGCTGAGAAGCGTGAGACGAGCGCAGGCGCGAAGGACTCCAGCCACCTGGCGCCATCGAAATAGAGACGGGGGTTGAGACGGGGCGGCGGGCCTCCGGCCCGCCGCCCCGCACTGTCTTCGGTAGCCGGCTCCAAGGCCGTCCAGGCTAGTCGGCCGCTCGCTCCAGACCGACCCTCGTCAGCGCTTCAGGTTCTCTCGCGAGCAGCCGCGCAAGGGGGGCCTCCGGCGAGAACCCTGGGACGAACACGACTCCAGCCGGCACACGGGGCGTGACGGTCACCTCAAGTTCGATGGCTCGCTCGCCTCCGGCTGTGACCTTTGCCCGCTCGCCGTCGCTCAGGCCGAGGGCCGCGGCGTCGGCCGGGTTCACTTCCATCCGCGCCGCAGGCATAAGTTTCGTCAGACCTTCCGAACGCCTTGAGCGCGTACCCGTGGCATGATGCTGCCGCACCGACCCGGTGATGAGCACGAAGGGTCGCCCGGGTTCCGCTCCAGGGGACGGGGCGCTCGCCGCCACAGGGACGAAGGCCAAGCTGGCGGCCGACGGCGCCGGGGCGTCGGTCCCGCAGGGCACGGAACCTTGGTGGCACACGGCGACGAGCGTCTGGTCATCAAGGACTGCATAGGACACGTCTCCGTAACCCGGAACGGTGGCGGCGATCTCCCGAGTGACGTCTTCCGAGGAAGCGTAGGTCCAGTCAGCGCCCAGCCGCTCCGCGACATCCCGGATGATGCGGCAATCCGGCCTGCTGTCGAGCAGAGGTGTCGTGACAGCTCTCAACCTCTGAACGAGACTCTCGCCGTTGGTGTAGGTGCCTTCGACCTCAGTGGGCACCGAGGCCGGCAGAACGACGTGCGCGTGGGCAGCCGTTTCGCTGATGTAGCTGTCTTGGACGACCAGGAAGGGTGCAACGGCCAGCGAGGCTTTGGTCCGGGCCTGATCGGCGAGGGCAAGGGCTGGGTCCTCTCCCACCACATACAGGAAGCGGACAGAGCCGTCATCCAAGCCGTCAAAGATCTGCGCGAGCGACTTGCCTGCCCCGGCAAGGCCGACTCCCATGTCTTTGAGGCCCTGCGAATTGGCAGAAGCATAGAGCGGGATGATCCCCGTTCCGACCCGGCCCATATTGCCGCCGAGCAAAGCCAAGTCGGCAACAGCGGCCGTGACCTCAGCGGCCTCCGGTCCCTCCAACACACCACTCCCGAGCACGACGACGGCCGATTCCGCGCGGCCGTACGCTTCGGCTGCGGCGCGCAGCGACGCTGCGTCGACCCCGGCCAGTTCCGCCTCCGCATATATGTCGACACCCTGCAGGGAAGCAAGAAGATCAGCGTAGCCTTCATTACTGGAAGCGGCCGGCGCTTTGTCTTCGAGTCCCAAGCTCAGCATGTGCGCAAGCAGCCCCCTGAGGACGGCCAAGTCCGTCCCCGGCCTGTTCGCGAGGTGGATCTTGGCCCTACGAGCCAGGTCGGTCGTCCGGGGATCGACCACGATGACCGTCCTCCCCTCCCTGATGGCCTTGATGACGGCCAAGCTCAGAACGGGATTGGAATCGGTGACGTTGGCCCCCATGACCAAGATCAGGTCGGCAGTGGCCAGATCGTTCCTGGTGGCGGTGGCCCGCGAAGTGCCCAGAACGCGCTCCAGGGCCCTGTCGGCCGCGCGGCGCCTGTGGAGTTCCACTGCGTCGATTGCGTCGGAGCCCATGACCGTCCGAGTGAGCTTCTGCAGAAGATAGGCGGCCTCGTTGGTGACGTGGGTCCCACAAACGGCGGCGAAGGAGCCCTCCTGCTGCTGCGCGGCAGCCGCTCCCTCCGCGATGCGGTCCAAGGCCTCTTCCCAGGTGGCAGGCTGCAACTCTCCAGCAGCGTCTCGGACAAGCGGCTGCGTGAGCCTGTCTGGAGCGCCGGCATAGCCCTGACCGAAGCGACCGCGGACACACAGGTTGCCCTGGCTCAGGCCACGGCCCTGCTCCGACTGCACGCGCACGACTCGCCCGCTGTAGGCGTGGACCAGGAGCTCGCAGCCGTTGGAGCAGTACGAACAGACCGTGCGCACCTTGGTGGTCTGCCAGGCCCGAGCGCCGAACTCCGTGCGTTGCGTGGTGACGGCCCCCACCGGACAGGTACTCACGCACTGACCACACGAGACACAGCCTACCTCTTCGAGCGGAAGTCGATAGGGAGTATCGACCTCACTGTCATAGCCGCGGTTGAGATAGCCCCAGCAGCCGATGGACATGACCTCGCGGCAAATGCGCACGCAACGTCCGCAGAGTATGCACCGAGCACCAAAATGGGCGATATTGGGGTGGGAACCCGGATCATCGGCCTGCGGCGCCCGCCATCCCCAAGGCACCATATCCACCAGGTACTCGTAGGCGTAGTCCTGCAGTCGGCAGTCCCCCGCCGCCTCGCAGACCGGGCAATCGAGCGGGTGATTGGTCAGCAGCAGTTCCAGCACGAACTTGCGCAGCTTGATGATCTTCTCAGTGTGGGTCTGGACCTTCATGCCCTCACTGACCTTGGCTCCGCAGGAGGCCATGGGGCCTCGAGCTCCTTCGACCTCCACCAGGCAGAGGCGACAGGCCCCATAGGGCTCGAGACGAGGATCATGACACAGCGTAGGGATGTCGATCCCCACCTCGCGGGCTACTTCCAGGATGGTCTGACCCGGTCGGGCCTCGACCTCCCGCCCGTTCACGGTGATATTGACCACTTCCATACTGGTCGCGTCGGCAGCGGCGGACATCACGACCTCCTCACGGCGTCGAATCGGCACTTGTCGAAGCAGGCACCACACTTGATGCACAGCTCTTGATCGATGACATGGACTTCTTTACGCTCCCCGCGGATGGCCTCTGAGGGACAGACCCTGGCGCACGCTCGGCAGCCGGTGCAGGCTTCCGGGATGATCTCGAAGGTGATGAGCGCTTTGCATACTCCGGCCCGGCACTTGTGTTCGAACACGTGCTCCTCGAACTCCTCGCGAAAGTACTTCATAGCCGTGAGCACGGGATTGGGAGCGGTACCCCCCAGCGCGCACAGGGAGCCGATCTTCACCTGCTGAGCCACCGCGTCCAAGAACTCGAGATCGTTGGCGCGGGCCGTCCCCTCGCAGATACGGTCGAGTATCTCCAGCATGCGTTTGGTGCCGATTCGGCAGGGCGTGCACTTGCCGCAACTCTCGGACTGCGTGAATTGCAGGAAGTACCTGGCCGTGTCGACGATGCAGTTGTCCTCGTCGATGACCACCATCCCCCCCGAACCGACGATGGCACCTGTCTGGTTGATGGTCTCGTAGTCAACAGGAAGATCGAGGAGTGACTCGGGAAGGCAGCCTCCTGAAGGACCGCCCATCTGGACGGCCTTGAACGTCTTGCCGTTCTTGATGCCGCCACCGATGCCGAAGATCACCTCGCGAAGCGGCAGCCCCATGGGGACCTCGGCCAGTCCGGTGCGGTTGATCTTGCCCGCCAGGGCGAACACCTTGGTGCCCTTGGACTTCTCGTATCCCCGTGACGCGAAGGCTTCCGCCCCGCTCAGGATGATCCACGGTACGACCGACAGCGTCTCCACGTTGTTGATGTTCGTGGGTCGGTGCCACAGGCCCGAGGTGGCCGGGAAGGGCGGGCGCATGCGGGGCATGCCCCGATTGCCCTCGATGGACATCATCATGGCCGTCTCTTCGCCGCATACGAACGCTCCGGCGCCCTCCTTGATCCTGATGTGGAAGGAGAAGTCGGACCCCATGATGTTGTCGCCGATCAAGCCGCGCTCCAGCGCCTTCTCGATAGCGATCTTCAGGCGGCGCAGCGCCAGCGGGTATTCTGCCCGCACATAGAGGTAGCCCACACTCGCCCCGATGGCGTACGCGCCGATGGCCATACCTTCGAGCACCGCATGAGGATCACCCTCGAGCACAGAGCAGTCCATGAATGCCCCCGGGTCCCCTTCATCACCGTTGCAGATGAAGTACTTGACCCCGTCTGGTGAGGGAGCGGCGGCGGCGAAACTCCACTTGAGACCCGTGGAAAAGCCGGCTCCCCCTCGGCCCCGAAGGCCGGATTGCGTGACGACCTCGACGACCTCTGCGGGCGACATCTCGGAGAGGACCTTGTACAAGGCCGCGTAGCCGTCGGCCTCGAGGTAATCGTCGATATCCTCGGGACTTATCAGACCCACGTGCCTGAGGGTCAGCTTCTCCTGGGGAGCAAAGAAGGAATCGTACTCCGTGGGTCCCTCATCACTGAGGACGAGCCACTCCTCGATGACCTCGCCCCCGATGATGTGCCGTTGAATGATCTCCTCGACCATGGCCGGCGTCACCTGACCGTAGGTGACTGTGCGCAGGCCATCGTTGTGCGAGGTGCGTATCTCCACCAACGGGTCCATGGCGCACAGGCCCTGGCAGCCCGTTCCGGTCACAGAAGCACAGCGACCCTCGCACGTGTCTTCGCGCGGGCTTATGACGGCTAGGACATCGGAGCAGGCGAGGCCGTCCTGGAACGCCTTGAGGACCTCGCGGCTTCCCGCCGCCACGCCCCCCGTGCCCAGGCAGATGCGGATGTCGACGTCGGGCTTAGTGCGCACGAGCCGCTGCGGAACGGGCTGCTGCAGAGTGCGGACGGCGGTCATGACGCCTCGCTCTCACAGGTAGCTCGCCGGGCTGCAGCGTCGGGATATTCCGCGCCGGAACCGTTCCCGCCGTTAGCGCCGTTTGCGCCTTCCTCTGCCGCCGCTGCCTGTGCAGCCTGGAATTCCTTGACCACTTTGACGGCCTTCTCGGGCGTGAGCTTGCCGAAGGCACGGTCGTTGATCATGACCACGGGGGCCATGCCACAGGCGCCCACACAGTGCACCTCTTCGATGGTGTACATCATGTCGTCGGTGTTCTCACCAGCAGCGATGCCCAAGTGCTTTTCCAGTTCCTCCGAGATGCGAGTGGCCCCCGAAACGTGGCACGCCGTACCGTGGCAACAACGCACGGTGTTCTTCGCATGCGGCTTGAGGCGGAACTGGGAGTAGAAGGTCGCGACCCCAAGAGCCTTGCTCAGCGGCTCGCCGCTCGCTTCCGCCACTCGCGCCATCACCTCCGGCGGGAGATATCCATAGATGGCCTGAGCCCCCTGCAACAGCGGCACCAGAGCCCCTCTCTCCCCCCGATAGTGATCGAGCAACTCGACGAAGCGTCCCTCAAGTTCCGGATCCACGCTACCCTCGCACGTTTGGTTGTCAGTGATGGAGACCGCAGACCAGCCGAATCAGCAGCGCGCGGCGTCCGACATAGAATACAAGGAACTGGCGCTCAACGCATATCGTTCCGGTCGCCGGCGGTAGTCTGCGTGTATGTCTCCCCGGCGTGGAAGGAACTGCGCACGAAAGGCGCCGCCTGCACCTTGAGGCCCAGACCCTCCCCGTACCGACCGTAGGAGTCGAAGACCTCAGGGTGCACGTATTCGACGACGGGCAGCTGTCGCTTCGACGGACGCAGATACTGGCCGATGGTGACAAGATCTACCCCTACATCGGCCACTTCTCGCAGCATCTCGTGGATCTCGTCCTCGGTCTCCCCCAGCCCCAGCATCCAGCCTGTCTTCACCAAGCTCTGCCCGCGCCGGGCCGCCACCTCCAGCACGCTCAAAGAGCGCTCGTAGACGGCTGCGGGACGCACCAGTGGGTACAGGCGGGACACGGTCTCCACGTTGTGGTTGAAGACTTCCGGGGCCTCGGCAAGAACTCGATCAAGAGCGTCTGTCTCGCCGCGAAAGTCCGGCACCAACACTTCCACGCTCACTCCCGGAGCCTGCTCCCTAATGGCCCGGATGGAGGCCACGTAGTGTGCAGCCCCACCGTCGGGCAGGTCGTCGCGGGTTACGGACGTGACTACCACATGCTTCAGCTGAAGTCGCGCGACTGCGTCGGCCAACTGGCCAGGCTCTTCAGGATCCAAGGGGCCAGGGCGGCCACTGGTGACCCCACAGAACCCGCAATCCCGCGTACAGACGTCGCCCATGATGAGAAAGGTCGCCACGCCGGCACCGAAGCACTCCCCCAGGTTGGGGCATAAGGCGCTTTCGCACACCGTGTGCAGGTGTCGCCGCCGCAACAGCGTCTCCATGCGCTGCACGGCGGCCGCTTCGGGTAGTCGCTTCTTCAGCCAGTCCGGCTTGCGCCCGGCGAGCTCACTCACAGTCGGTCCCCCAAGGCGTCCTTGGCCGCGGCGCGCGCCGCGGCCATGACCTCCTGAAGCGGCAGCTCCGCCTCGCTCGCGGCGGCCGCGGCCTGCTCGTACTCGGGAGCCAGGCTGACGATGTGCCCATCCCATCGGCCCCATTTGACCTCGACGGTCCGCCCGGCCACAGTCACAGCCACGTGGCCACGTTCCGCGACCCAGCGGGAGATGGGCAGGCGGCGGATGCCCAACGTGCCCGTCTCGGCAAAGATGATCGTCACCAGCTCTTCCTCACACTCGGGCATGGTGAGCACATGCAACACCATCACGGCCCGGTCCTTCTTGCCCTGCGCCCCAGACGTCCATACGTCGAGCGCGCCCGCATCTCTCAGCCGCCGCGCGGCATAGGCCACCACCTCGGGCGTGGTGTCATCGAGGTTCGTCTGGAGTTCCAAGACGCTCTCACCGCCGCGCCCCGTATCCTCTGCGGACACGGATGTCGGCCGTTCGCCGACGAGAACGCGCAGCACGTTCGGGCCGCAGTCGAGGCTCATGGAGCCGCCGCCATACCCGATCGCCCGCACCGTCATGGCCGGCATAGGTCCGGCTTCGGCCTGCAGTTGTCCGACCAGCAAAGCTCCGGTAGGGGTCGTCAGTTCGCGCATATCAGGACCACCGACAACGGGGTAGCCTGCGAGCAGGCGCGCGGTCGCGGGCGCGGGCACACCCATGAGACCGTGGGCTATCTCCACCGTCCCGCCGCCCACCTGGACCGGCCCCACCATGACCGCATCAACACCCAGCGCCTCCACAAGCGCGAACGTCCCCACCACATCGACCATGGTGTCTGCCGCGCCCACCTCGTGGAAATGTATGTCTTCGACCGAGCAACCGTGTATGCCCGCCTCGACTTCGGCAAGCCGCCTAAGGGCGCTCAGGCTACGCTCCTTCACCCACGAGGTGAGAGGCGCGCTCGCGATCATCTTCTCCATGTCGGCCAGATGGCGCAGCGGCGGTGCCTCCTCGCCGCGGACGACCAGCCGTGTGCAGGCCACCCCCTTCTGTACGGAGGCGGTAACCTCCACCAGTCCCACCGGCAGACCGAGCGCCCTGACCACTTCCTCGAGAAGGGCAGACGGTCCCCCCGTATCTCCCAGTCGGGCAGGATCATCATCCCCGGGTCCCCCGGCTCCCGGTGCCCACTCTCCCAGGTTCGCGCACACATCGAGGAGCGCTCCGAGGAGCATATCGCCCGAAACCCCTGTCCAGGGATCGATGAAGAGGACCCGCTCCGTCATGCCGCTCCTTTCGGCGCGGGCCGCGATGGCCCGCTCGATGTCTCTTTCGGATGGTTGCATTCTCCCATGCCACCCCATACACTGCAGAACGTAACGGCCTCCCACTCTTCTGAGGACGGGAACGTGACGCAGAAACGGCTCGCCGATTACATAGGGGTAACCGTCCGCCGGCTCCGTTCCGACAGAGCCTTCACGCTGCAGGCTCTCGCTGACGAATCTGGAGTGTCGAAGAGCTACCTCGGCGACATCGAGAAGGGGCGCAAGAACCCCACCACCGACGTGATCGAATCCATTGCCGACGCCTTGGGAGTCCCCGCCCGCGAGTTGCTCTATCACGCGGCTTTCGACGACGAAGATCCCCTTATGGAACCTGAGCAGTTGCGATTGGAGGATCTGGCCGAAGAAGACGCCGAAACTCGCGAACTGGCCCATCTGGCCCGCCGCATCCGCCCCGGAGACCGTCGCTTCCTGCTGGAACTGGCCCGCAGACTGGCCCGCTGATGGCCATCATCAGGTCCGTGCGCGGGTTCACCCCGGTCTACGGCGCAGACTGCTTCTTCGCTGAGACGGCAGCCGTCATCGGCGATGTGGTCATGGGCGACAAGTGCAGCGTCTGGTACGGCGCGGTAGTGCGGGCCGACGTCAACTACATCCGCATCGGCCACCACGTCAACATCCAAGACGGTGCGGTGCTCCACACCCTGTATCAGGAGGCGGGCATCCAGATCGGCGACTACGTGAGCATCGCTCACAACGCGACCGTGCACGGTGCCGTCATCGCCGACCGCGTGTTGGTGGGCATCGGGGCCGTGCTCCTCGATCACGTGGAGGTGGGAGAGTATTCCATCATCGCGGCGGGCGCCGTTGTCACGAGCGGCACCAAAGTGGAGGCGGGCTCCATCTACGCAGGGAACCCTGCCAAGCGCATCAAGAGCGTGGACCCCGAGAAGCACGCGGCCATGATCGAGCGCATCGGGAACAACTACCACCTGTACGCGGGCTGGTACAAGGAGTAGCCCGCGTCCGCCGGAGGGTCGAGTCCCCCGTCCGCTCTTGCTTCACCAACCCAACTCGTCGAGCCGGTCGTCGTCGATGCCCCAATAGTGACCGATCTCGTGGATGACGGTCTGCCGCACCTGCTCGCGGATGGCGTCCTCGTCCGGCCCGGCATAGGCCTCGATGGGCCCCTTGTAGATGGAGATGCGGTCGGGGAAGGCCACGTAATGCGTATCGCGGTGAGTGGCGGGCACCCCATGGTAGAGGCCCAGGAGGGCGTACTTGTCCCGGGGCGAGAGCCCGACCGAGATGAGATCCTCAGGCCCAGGCCACTCCTCCACCACCACCTGCCAGTTTTCCATGCGCTCCATGAACTCCTCCGGCAGTGAGTCGAGGGCGTCGGCGACCAGTTGCTCGAAGGCCTCAGTGTCCATCAGCGTTGGTCTCCGCATCCTCGAGTAGAGCCACCAGAGCGCGCGCCGCCGCACCGCGATGCGAAACCGCGTCCTTGCTGTCCGGAGCAGCTTCGGCAAGCGTCGCTTCCCATGCCAGAGGCCGGAACACAGGGTCGTAGCCGAAGCCGTCTTCGCCCCGCGGAGCCTGTTCGATGACGCCGGCAGACTCGCCGCGGACCTCCAACATCACAGGTGGCTCGAGAGGCGAGTTCGCGGGTAGCAGAAGACAGAGAGAGCAGACGAAGGTCGCGCTCCGGTCCGCTGCGCCCTCCAGTTCGCCCAGCAGTTTGCGCACGTTCTCATCATCCGTGGCCGACTCGCCCGCGAAGCGGGCTGAATGCACGCCGGGCCGACCCTCCAAAGCCCTCACCTCCAGACCTGAGTCGTCGGCCAGGACCGCACGCCCTCCTCCCAACGCCTCGAACGCAGCCCGCGCTTTGAGAAGCGCGTTGTCACGGAAGGTAGTACCCGTCTCTTCGGGCATAGCTATGTCCTCCGGCAGCCGCTGCACGGCGCAGACCCCGGCCAGAAGGCGGCCGAACTCCCGCGCCTTACCCGCATTACGGGTAGCCAGCACCACGGAGAGACGTTGCGTCACGACCGCTCCTCGCCGCCGCTCTTCACGTAGGCCCGCGCCACCACTCCCATCTGTGCCGCAGTGAGGACCGCTATCGCGTCGGTGGCCAGATCGAGCAACTGATCGAGCACCGCCCGCTCGAAGGGGACCGATTCAGCCGTAGCCTGGACCTCGATGATCTTGCCCGCGCCGGTCGTGACCACGTTCATGTCCACGTCGGCAGTGCAGTCCTCTTCGTATTCCAGATCCACGACCGGCATACCACCGACCACTCCTACGCTCACCGCGGCGATCGAATCGGCCAGGGGAAGTGCGCGAAGATTGCGCGCATCCACCGCCCTCTTCAGCGCGAGGTGCAGGGCAAGGTACGCACCGGTCACGGCTGCGCAGCGTGTGCCGCCATCCGCCTCCACCACGTCACAGTCGATGTAGATGGTCTTCTCTCCCAAAGCTTTCATATCCAGGACCGCGCGGAGGCTACGCCCGATGAAACGCTGGATCTCCACGGTGCGTCCGTCCTGGCGCCCACGCACGGCCTCGCGTGGCGTACGGTCGCGGGTGGAACTCGGCAGCAGCGAGTACTCCGCGGTCAGCCAGCCACTGCCGCTGCCCCGCCGCCAGGCGGGCACTCCGTTGACGACCTGTGCCGAGCACAGGACCCGTGTCCCGCCCAACTCGATGAACACCGACCCGTCGGCGGTGCTGACGAAATCGGGAGTGAGCTTCAGGGGCCGGAGCTCGGCAGGAGTCCTGCTGCCCGGACGCACACCATCATTCATAATCGTGTCACCTCTCTGATGGGCAGCTGCAGGAAGCGAGCACCCACTTCGCGGAATTCTTCAGGATCTCCCGTGCAGACGAAGCGGTAGTCGCCTTCTTGCCGGGCTCCATTGATCATGCCTTTGCGCTCCAATATGGCGCTCACTTCGCGGGCGGTCTCTTCGGCGGAGTCGATGAGCGATACCCGCGGCCCCAGGAGACGTCTGAGCATGGGAGATATCAATGGATAGTGGGTGCATCCCAGGATGACCGTATCTACTTCAGCCGCCTTGAGAGGAACGACACACTCGCGGGCGGCCGCCTCAGTCTGTTCGGAGAAGACGTCGCCAGCCTGGATAAGCGGCGCGAGCCGCGGGCAGGGCACGGGGAACACCTCCAACCCGGCGTCCAGAGTTTGCAGGGCTCTTTGGTATGCATTCGACCGCACCGTGGCATCGGTGGCCATGAGACCGACCCGCCTGTTGCGCGTAGCCTGCACGGCCGCCCACGCCCCCGGTATGACCACACCTATGATGGGAGTGGAGAAGGTCGCCTGCAGTTGGGGCAAAGCGGCTGCGCCGGCGGAGTTGCAGGCCACCACGATGAGCTTCACGTTCTGCGTCACGAGGTAGTCGACGGCGCCGAACGCCAGCGAGCGCACTTCCGAGAGCGACTTGGACCCATACGGGAAGTTGCGTGTGTCTCCCAGGTAGACGTAGTCCTCCTGGGGCAGATTCACCAGGCACTCGTGGAGGACCGTCAGGCCGCCCACCCCGGAATCGAAGACACCTACGGCTCTGCTGTCGCTCTGAAGTTCTGGTTCGCTCATCGCCCGGCGATTCTACCAGACGGCCGAGGCGGCTCTGCCGCAGGCGTGGGACGCGGCCTACTCGAACGGGCCGGGCGCGAAGGTGGAGTGGGCGCTGCCTACTCGCCGAAGAGCCGGACGCCGCGATACCGGTATGCGTAGCTGGGGACGATGGTATTGAGCTCGCAGACGAGACGAAGCTCCAGCAGACCGTCCACGGCCGGCCCGCACTGCTCCACCGGGCAGGAGAGACGACTCTGGATCTGCTTAAGCGTCAGAGCACCATCGGCCGCCTGCAGACAGTCCAGAACCTGAGTCTGTTCCAGGCTCAGACGTGGCGCGCTGGAGCTTTCTAAAATACCGGATGGAAGGACTGTCTGTGGTTCATCGGACGCGGTTCGGGTCCCGTGCTTCTTGAGTTCTTGAGTACCCGGAGGGTACATCATGAGGGACTCCTTTCGGGCGCTGGAATCTGCCTGGCCCGACACATGAGAGAGGAGAGATATGCGGTAGATACCCGCGCTCCGCCGGACTAAACCTTGAGGACCTCATGGTCGTCGGTGCTTCTGAAGAAGATCAGGGAGATGGCGATCATGCCCGCGGAGACCAGCCATATGACCGCGTATTCGCGGCCTGGGGCCATGTACCTGGCGGCGATGTCGATGGCCACCCCGGCGATGAGAGGGGCGACAATGTTCGCGAAACCCCTCGTCATGGAGAACATGCCCGTGAACTGGCCGATGTTCTCCTTGGGCATGAGTTTGATGAGGATGGCGTAGGGCAGCGTCAGGACGATTGAGCCGCCCAGGCCGAAGATGGGCAGGAACAGGAACGTCAACCAGATATCCTTCACGAAGAAGCCGAAGATACAGCCCCCAAGATAGATCCACAGACCGACGCGCATGATTAGGGCGCGGCCGTACTTGTCCGCCAGCCACCCGCTGGCCAAACCGGCGATCATGTACGTGACCCCCACCAGCCCCAAGAGCAGGGCTCCCACCGATGTGGACGCACCCAGGGTGTTGATGAAGTACAGCATGATGAAGGGCCGCAACCCGGCCAGGGTCGACTCCCAAAGGAACGCAGCTATCATGAAGCTTTGGATGGGTTTGTTCTGCGCGGTCGATCGGATGACCTGCTTCATCTCTCCCCAGACCCCCTGCCGACGCGGGGGTGCAGACTCCGGCTCCGGTTCTGTGAAGCGCCGTACTGTCAGATAGGTGAAGAGCATGATGAGGATACTGGTCAGGATGAAGGGCGAGGGGATCCAACGGGCGAACAACACCCCGGCTACGACCATGCCCAAGAACATGCCTCCGCCCCTCATGAAGCTCTGGACCCCCTGCACACGCCCGTGACTGGAGGGAGGGGTGACATCGGGCAGCAGTGATTGATACGGGGACGTGTAGAAATGGTAGGCGGCGAAGAAGACGAAGGTGGATACCGCTATGGGAGCGTAGCCTGTCTGGAAAGGCGCGAGCATGAGAGCGGCGGCCATGAAGGGGGCGGCGAAGATCATGAAGGGTCTGCGGCGGCCCCAACGTTTGGTCCAGATGCGATCGCTCAGCACACCGACGAACAGGGGAATCATGGCCGAGAAGATGCCCTCGCCGCCGATGGCGAATCCGATGAGGGTGGCCGAGTCGGTGTAGTTCTTGAGGATGACGGGCAGGTACGTCGTCACGAGCGAGAGACCCGTCGCGAAGCCCAAGGTGGGAAGCGTGAGGATGAGCATGGACCTGATGCCCATCTTATCCTCGTTACTCACGCGAAGTCATCCCCCCGTCTCCCTCCGACCGACCATCGAAGCCGCACGGCCCAGCACAGAGGCCACGCGGATGATATCAAAGGGGCGGGTATGACCGCGAGCGACCGGAGGGGGACCCCTCCGGTCGCTCGCGCATGTCTTCTACTAGCGGGCTGCGGCGAGATTCTTCGCCACGAAGTCCCAGTTGACGAGACCTGCCAGGAAGGTCTCCACGTACTTCGGGCGCAGGTTGCGGTAGTCGATGTAGTACGCGTGCTCCCACACGTCGATGGTCAGGAGCGCCGTCTGCCCGTGTTTCAGGGGCAGGTCGGCGTTGGCGGTCTTGGTCACCTTGAGGGTGCCGCCTTCGGCGACGAGCCAGGCCCAGCCGGACCCGAACTGCGTGGCCGCGGCTTGGCTGAACTCTGTCTTGAAGGCTTCGTAGGATCCAAAGGCCTCGTCGATGGCGGCAGCCAAGGCACCCGTGGGGACGCCCCCACCACCGGGCTTCATGCAGTTCCAGTAGAAGGTGTGGTTCCACACCTGGGCCGCGTTGTTGAACACTCCCCCGTCCGCGGTCTGGATGATCTCTTCTAGACTCTTGGAGGCAAGGTCGGTGCCCTCTACCAGATTGTTGAGGTTCGTGACATAGGCATTGTGGTGCTTGTCATGGTGGTACTCGAGCGTCTCGGCGCTCAGATGCGGTGCCAGCGCGTCCTTCAGGTACGGCAGGTCGGGCAGTGTGAAAGCCATACCGCTCTCCTTCTTCCGGGGTCGATGGTTCGGCCCCATCCTACCCCGCTGAGCCGCCCTTCCAAACCTCGGAAGAGTCCTGACTCACGCCCAGACCGCGTAGAAAGAGGCGCAGGACATCGGAGAAGCGGGGTTCACCTGCATCAGCCATCTCGTACGAGACCTGCACTACCGGCTTGTCTACCGTGATGAGGTCCGCTAGCGACGAGGGGGTGGCGCTGAGCACCACGTCCGCGGGTACGGCCCGGATGGTGGCCTCAAGGTCCAGAAGTTGCCCTGGGTAGTACCCGAGCGCGGGCAAGATGGGTCCCAGGTGGGGGAAGCTGCCGTAGATCCCGGCCAGGTCTCCCTGCGCATACGGCTTGGGATCGACTATCTGCGCGGCCCCGTACTTCTGCGCCGCCTGGACACCGGCTCCCGTGGCCATGCCACCATGAGTGAGCGTGGGCCCATCCTCCACCACAAGGACCCGCTTGCCCCTGATCGCCTCCGTGTCCTCGATAGTGACGACAGACCGGGTCTTCACCACCACGGCGTCCGGGTTGAGACGGGCGACACTGCGTTCGATCTGAGCCACATTCTCTTCCGGGGCGCTATCCACTTTGTTGATGACCACCACTCCCGCGCGGCGCAGGTTGACTTCCCCCGGATGGTAGGCGGACTCGTGACCGGGCCGAAACGGATCGACGATCACTATCTCCAAGTCGGCGCGCAGGAAGGAGAAGTCGTTGTTCCCCCCGTCCCATATGATCACCGGCGCCTCCTTCTCCGCCTCGGCGACGATGGCCGCATAGTCGACTCCCGCCCATACCACGAGCCCCTTGCGAAGATGCGGTTCGTACTCTTCCCGCTCCTCGATGGTGGTGTGGTGCAGACTGAGGTCCTCGAGAGAGGCGAAGCGCTGCACCCTCTGAGCGTTGAGATCGCCGTAGGGCATGGGGTGACGGATGATGGCCGGCCTGATTCCTTCGGACAGGAGTACGTCGGTCAGGAATCTTGAGGCCGGGCTCTTGCCGGCCCCCGTGCGCACCGCCAGCACCGCGATCACCGGCCGGGAACAGGGAACGGCGGTGCTGCACGGCCCCAACAGAGAGAAATCGGCTCCCGCCGCCAACACCCGCGACGCCTGATGCATGACGTGTTCGTGAGAGACGTCACTGTAGGAGAAGATGACCTCATCGATCTGCTCATCACGGATGAGGGCATCGAGCATCTTCTCTGCGACGATAGGGATGCCGTCAGGATAGTGCGGCCCGGCCAGGCTGGGCGGGTAGCAGCGCCCCTCGATACCTGGGATCTGGGTGGCCGTGAAGGCGATCACCGTCACCGCCGGGTCATCGCGGAAGCGCACGTTGAAGTTGTGGAAGTCCCGACCGGCCGCGCCCATGATGACCACTCTCTTCTGCTCCACCGCTATCCTCCTCCGCCGTCAGCCCGAGGGTCTCGCTGTTTGGCGCTCGCACGGGCGCCCCCTCTCTGCATTCTAAATGGCTGAGGCCCCTTCCGATAGGAAGAGGCCTCAACGGTAGCAGCTCTGTAAGCCGGATCCTGTCTAGTGAGTTGCTGGAAGCAACCCACCGAGGCAGCCATCTATCTGTGGCCTTCCGTTGCCGAAAGGCTCATGCGACCAACCCGAAGGCATCGGGCGAGCAGCCCTCGAACGCCTCCCTATTCGGCCTTGCACCGGGTGGGGCTTGCCTGGCCGCCGTGTCACCACGGCGCCGGTGCGCTCTTACCGCACCATTTCACCTTCGCAACCGCAGACACTCCGCCGTAGCGAAGTGCGCGGCGTGCTGTGTAATTTCTGTGGCGCTTTCCCTGGGGTTACCCCCGCTGGACGTTATCCAGCACCCTGCTCTGTGGTGTCCGGACTTTCCTCATGGACCCGCATCAGCGGGCCCCTGCGGCTGCCCGAGCTGCCCCAAGAGTATATCAGTGACTACTTCGCTCTAACTGAGTGGCCGGGTACGGGCACATGCCTGCTCACGCAGCCCGTACGACCATGCGGGCCTGCTCCGCAGGCACATACCCGTGCCCGGCTACCCCCCGATGAAAATGAGCAGCCACCGATAGTGCTCGTGGCCGGAGGGCGCCAAGGGCGCATGCGTGCTACACCTCTTCGCCTGGTGCCGGCGCGGAGGGCCGCCCAACCGGCACTGGGAACGGTTTGGCGAAGTGACAGGCCGCTTGGTGTCCACCGGCCACTTCGGCAAGCGGCGGTTCCTCATCGCTACAGATAGGGAACTCCGCGATGGGGCAACGGGTGTGAAAACGGCACCCGCTGGGCGGGTCGATGGGGCTGGGGACGTCCCCCTTCAGGATTATGCGGTTACGTTGCCGCTGTTTCTCCGGGTCGGGCACAGGGGCTGCGGAAAGGAGCGACTGCGTGTAGGGATGATGGGGAGTGTTGTAGACCTCTCGCCAACCGCCCAGTTCCACGATCTTCCCCAGGTACATCACGGCCACGCGGTCGCATATGTGGCGGATGACGGCCAGGTCGTGGGCTATGAAGAGATAGGTGAGGCCGAACTGCTCCTGCAGATCCTCGAGGAGGTTGATGATCTGGGCCTGTATGGATACGTCCAAAGCCGACACAGGCTCGTCGCACACCACCATCCTTGGACGGAGCATGAGCGCACGGGCGATGCCCACCCTCTGCCTCTGACCGCCGGAGAACTCGTGCGGATAGCGGTGGATGTGCTCGGGATTCAAGCCCACCACCTCGAGCATCTCCTTGGACCGTTTCTCCCGCTCCCTGCGACTGCCGATGCCGTGGATGACAAGGGGCTCCGACATGATCTCCCCGAAGGTCATGCGCGGGTTGAGCGAGGCATACGGATCCTGGAAGATGAACTGCACGTCGCGGCGAAAAGCCTTGAGTCTACTTCCCTTCAGGGCCCTGACGTCAGTACCCTCAAAATGGACCGTGCCTGCCGTAGGTTCCAGAAGACGGATTATGCATCGGCCCGTCGTCGATTTCCCGCAGCCCGATTCGCCTACGAGGCCGAGGGTCTCACCTTGAGCGACCGAGAATGTGACGTCGTCCACCGCCTTGACCGTGTCTCCCAGGCGCGAGAAGATCACGCCCTTGCTGACAGGGAAGTGCTTGGTGAGCTTCTCCACTTCCAGCAGCGCGCTCAAGTCTCATCTCCCGAGAGGGTGCCAGAAGGGGCATCCCCGTGGCCGCCACGGCCCTCGAATCGAGCGATGAAGTCCGCTTCTCCGGCAAAATGGCAGGAGGAGTAGTGCTCGGAATCCACCTCCACCAAGGGAGGCGCTTGGACGAGGCACAACGGCTGCGCGTAGGTGCATCGGGGACTGAAGGCGCAACCCGTGGGCAGATTGATGAGGCTGGGAGGCTGCCCCTTGATGGGCGAGAGCGCACCCTTGTCTTCCACATCGTGGCGCGGCAGACTCTCGAGCAGCCCCCAGGTATACGGATGTATGGGTCTGTAGAAGACATCGTCGGCCCGACCGAACTCGACCGGTTTGCCCCCGTACATCACGAGGATATGGTCGGCCATATCCGCGACCACACCCAGATCGTGCGTGATCATGATGATGGCTGAATCGGTGCGCTTCTGTATCTCTTCCATCAATTCCAGGATCTGCGCCTGGATGGTGACGTCCAGGGCTGTGGTGGGCTCATCGGCGATGAGGATGTCAGGACCGCACGCCAAGGCCATCGCGATCATCGCACGCTGGCGCATGCCCCCCGAAAACTCGTGGGGATAATTGCGTGCCCTCTCCTCTGCCTGCGGGATGCCCACTTGATCCAAGAGTTCCACGGCGGCGGTCCAGGCATCGGCCTTGCTCAGGTCCTTGTGGATGCGGAGCGGCTCCGCTATCTGCTTGCCGATGCGATACACGGGATTGAGCGCCGTCATGGGGTCTTGGAAGATCATCGCTATGCGGTTGCCGCGGAGGGCTCGCTGGTCCTTCTCGCTCATGGCCAGGATGCTCTCACCCTTGAAGCGGATATCACCGCTCACCACTTTGCCAGGGGGTTCAGGGACCAAGCGCATGATGGAAAGCGCGGTGACCGACTTCCCTGACCCAGATTCCCCCACCACCCCCAGAGTCCGACCTTGTTCCAGCGTGAAACTCACCCCGTCGACGGCCCTTACCACGCCGTCGCGCGTGAAGAAGTGCATATGCAGATCGTCCAGTTCTAGAAGCGGGGGCACAGACTACTCCTTCAGCTTGACGTCCAGGGCATCACGGAGACCGTCGCCCAAGAGGACGAACGCGAGAACAGTCGTGAGGATGGCGAGACCGGGATAGATCATCAGCCAAGGCGCCGTGAACATATAGGCGCGCGCATCGGACAACATGAGGCCCCAGGAGGGCTGCGGGGGCTGCACACCCATCCCCAGGAAGCTCAAGGCGGCCTCGGTCAGGATGGCACCCCCTATGCTCATGGTCGCGTAGACGATGATCGGGGAGATGGAATTGGGCATGAGGTGGCGGGAGAGGATGCGCGTCGTGGACGCTCCCATAGCCCGGGCTGCGTCGACGTACTCGTTCTTCTTGATCCCCAGTATGGAGCTTCGGAACACCCGGGCGATGCTTGGCCACCCAAGTATCCCGATGGCTATGAAGACGTTCTGGAAGCCCTTCCCCATGACCGCGATGAGGGCGACCGCGAAGAGTATGTAGGGAAAAGCGAAGAAGACGTCGGCGGTACGCATGATGAGGCTGTCCCACACGCCCCCGTAGTAGGCCGCAATGGCCCCCGTCACCAAGCCGATCACCACCATGATGAACACCGCCACCACACCCACGACCAGAGAGACCCTGGAGCCGTACACAATGCGTGAAGCTATGTCCCGCCCCAGCTTGTCTGTTCCGAAGGGATGGTCGAGCGAGGGGGGCTGAAGGCTCTCCTCAGCCACGGTGGTGGTGTCGATCGCGATGGGATCGCCCAACCAGTAGGGGGCCCAAAGATCGGCCGTGATCGCGATCAGCACCACGATGATGATCCAGATGAGTCCGGCCACAGCCAGCTTGTTCTTGCGCAGACGCCGGATCGCGTCGGCCCGTAGCGTGCGGCCCTTGCCGGTGAAGGTTTCCAGGTCACCTATGGCGATGTCGGCCGGGCCACCGTCCGGCGTGGAGACCGGCGCGGGGATGGGCTCGTGAGGATCTCTAGGCATGTGTCACCTTACGCCTGTTCATGCCCGTAGCGGATGCGCGGATCCAGGAACGCATAGCTGATGTCCACCAGCAGATTGATGATCATGACAAGGATCACGATGATGATCGTCCCCCCCATGACTATGGGCCAGTCGCGCTGGCCGATGGCCAGGTACATCTCATAGCCGATCCCCGGCCAGTTGAAGACCGTCTCCGTCAGTATGGTGCCTCCTATCATGGCCCCCAGGTCAAGACCCAGGAAGGTGACCACAGGAATCATGGCGTTCTTCATAGCGTGCCCGGCGATGACCCGCCGGTAGGAGAGCCCTTTCGCCGAAGCTGTGCGGATGTAGTCCTGGCCGGTGACCTCCAGCAGTTGGCTGCGCTGGATGCGGGCGCAATAGGCCGTGGACACAGCCGCCAAGGTGACCGCCGGGAGGATGATGTGCAGGGTAGTGGGAAACTCGCGCGACGTCATGCCCGACACCGGTAGATACGGCAACCCCCATTGTTTGAACTTGATGCCGAACAGGATCTGGAGAAGCATGCCCAACCAGAACACCGGCACCGACACCAGCACGGAGGTGCTGAGAGTCACGAGGACATCCCAGAAAGAGTAGCGCTTGATGGCCGATATGATCCCTGCTGAGATGCCGAAGATCATCTCGATGATGATGGCCGCCAGCGCGAGCTTGATCGTGTTGGGCAGTTTCTGAAGAAGGATCTCGGAGACCGAGCGACCCTTCTGATACGAGTCGCCCAGATCGCCTTGAAGCAGATCACCCATGTAGTGGAAGTACTGAACGATCAGGGGATCGTCCAACCCGTATCTCTCGACAACCTGGTCGTAGAGTTCCTGAGAGATGGCCTTCTCGCCGGTGATCATCTTCACAGGGTCGCCCGGCAGAACGCCCGGAGCGCGTAGGACGAAGAGGATGATGGTGACCCCTATGAACACGGGGATCATCTGAAGGACGCGGCGGAGGATATAGCCGATCATGCAGCGGCCTTCGTACCCTCGGCAGCAGAAGCCGGGGCGGTGGAGCGCCACATTTGGCGCCCCACCGCCCCCACCTCGATTCGCCTGCTAGTCACCGCTGGATGAGACTAGACGGAGCTTCACTCAGCAGGTTCGATCCAAACGGCCGCGAGGTCCACGTAGCTCATCGGGCTGTATACGAAGCCGTGGATCCGGTCGGAACCAACGTGCTGGTGAGCGTAGAACAGCATGGGAGCAACCGGGGCATCTTCGCCGATGGTCCTCTCCATCTCCTGGTACTTGGCGATCCTTGCGTCGGTATCAGCAGTGGCCCGAGCGTCGAGGATCCCCTGGTCGATAGCCGGGTTGTTGTAGAAGGAGTGGTTATCGAGGCTGTCGCTCTGGAACAGCGGTGCGATCCAGTTGTCCATGATTGGGTAGTCGCTGGACCAACCCAGGCGACCAAGTTGGAAGTCCTTGGCGTCCATCTGGTCGAGCCACTGAGCCCATTCCACGCCCTCGAGCACCGAAGTGATGCCGATGGCTTTCAGGTCGGCCTGCACCAGAGCGAACACGTCCTCGTGTCCCACACCGCTGTTGAAACCGATCCTGAGTTCGGATAGCCCCTCGCCACCGGGGAAGCCGGCAGCCTCGAGATACTTCTTGGCCTCCTCCACGTCGTACTTGGAGTAGGGCCACTGATCGGCAGTGAAGCCGGCGATCCCCGGCGGGACGATGCCGGTGGCCGGTATACGAACACCCTCATATATGGTGTCGGCGATGGCCTGCCGGTTGATGGCCAGGGAGATCGCCTTGCGCAGGTCGGCGTTCTGCAGCAGCTCATCCGTGAGGTTGTATACGCAGTAGTAGGTGGAGATCTCCGGTCCGGTGAGAACCTGCTTGCCCGGCTCGATTGTGTAGCCGTCCGCGCTCACGCCGTACTCGGCCTTCGACGCCTCGATCTGACCGGAAGGTATCTGGGTGAAATCGAGGTTGCCGGCCTTGAATTCCAAGAAGGCGGTCTCGTAGTCTTTGAAGATCTTGAAGTCGACGCCGTCCAAGTAGGATTTCTGGCCCGTGTAGTCCTCGAAACGGACCACCTGGATCAATTGGTCGTGCTGCCACGGCTCCGCCATCATGAAGGGCCCGTTGCCGATAGGCATATCGTGGAAGGCCACGGGATCCTTGTCGACTTCCTCTTTGGGCACCGGGCCCAAAGACGGATGTCCCACGACGAACTCAAAGTCGCCGTACCCGTAATCCAAAGTCACTTCGAGCGTCTTGTCGTCTACCGCCTTGAGACCCTCCATCTCGGTGGCGGTACCGTCCTGCATGGCCGCCCAGCCCTTGACTGCAGAGAGGTGGTAGGCGATCTCGCCCTCGTTGGCCGGGTTACAGATGCGCTCCCAGGCGTATTTGAAGTCGGCCGCCGTAACGGCGCGACCGTTGTGGAACTTGCTGTCGCCCAAGTGGAAGGTCCAGACGGAGGCGTCGTCGTTGGCCTCCCAGGTCTCAGCTACCGCCGGGACGATCTCTGAGGTTATGGGGTCGAACGCCACCAAGCTGTCGAAAAGCTCCTCGACGACCTTGATGCCTTCCGACTCCTGAGCGTTCCACGGGTCGATCGCGGTCGGCTCAGTGATGTAGAAACTGAAAATGCCACCCTCGACGGCGTCCCCATTTGAAGACGTCGACCCTTCGTCGTCGCCCCCGCAGGCGCTCACGGCGAAAAGCACACCCCCGAGTATCAAGGCGAGAACCACATACAGCAAGACGTGTTTGCGCAGATTCAAGACCATCCCTCCTTAGCTTCGGGTCACAACCCCAGTACAGGTCGTCAACGGTCCCTGCTTCTCTGCACCACCTCCTCCTGACGCTGTGCATCCGGGGCGAAGTGCCGGTGCACCCTTTTTCAGATCAAATAGACCAAGGCAATGGAGACAACAAAGAAGGCCACCGCACATCCCACGGTGAGCCTATCGAGGTTCTTCTGGACCACGCCGCTACCTCCGAAGGCTCCCGACCCTCCGAACGTGGTCGCCAGACCCGCGTCTTTGCCCGAGTGCAGAAATATGAGAAGCAGAAGAGCTATGCCCAGGATGCTATCGAGCGCAACTAGAACGTACGTCACAGGAAGCTACCTCTTTTGTTGTACAGGTTTGAGCGTGTATCGACTGTATTAAACACGAACAATAGCATCCCTGCCCGCATCTTGCATACGCAGGGCTCCTATTCACGCTGGCAGAGCGAGCGTCCCGTCATTTCCGGCGGCGTCTCCAAGCCGAGGAAGCAGAGCAGGGTCGGAGCCAAGTCGGAGAGCCCCGCCCCCTCTCTCGGAGCACCGTCCTCGCCTATCACGATGAGTGGCACCGGATTGGTGGTGTGGGCCGTGTCGATAGAGCCGTCAGCTTCCACCATGTGTTCGGCGTTGCCGTGGTCTGCAGTGATCAGCACCTTCGCTCCCAATGGTAGCAGTACCTCCAAGACCTTTCCCAGGCAGGTGTCGACGTGCTCGATGGCTTCGATGGTTGCACTGAGGTTCCCCGTATGGCCGACCATGTCCGGGTTGGCGAAATTTAGTACGACAAGAGCTGGTGGATCATCGCGAATGGTCTCAGCCAAGCAGGAGGCGACCTCATACGCGCTCATAGCCGGCCGTTGGTCATATGTGGCCACATCCTTCTGAGACGGGACCAGCCGTCTCGTTTCGCCCGGGAAAGGCTGCTCCCGCCCGCCGTTGAAGAAGAAGGTCACGTGCGCGTACTTCTCAGTCTCAGCGATGTGGAGTTGAGACAAGCCCGCGGCGGAGACCACCTCGGCAAGAACGTTGCGCGGCTCCTCCTTGGGGAAGGCTGAAGCCAGACCGAGTGTGGGGTCGTACTCGGTCATGCCGGCCAGGGCGATGCGAGGCGGAGCACCCCCCCTGTCGAAGCCCTCGAACGCGGGCTGGGTCAAAGCGGCGCAGAGCTCGCGTGCCCGATCGGGGCGAAAGTTGAAGAAGAACACGGCGTCCCCATCCGCGATGCGCGATCCCGCTCCATCTCCCACCACCGTGGGCAGGATGAATTCGTCCGTCTCGCCCCGTGCGTACGCCTCCCGTATGGCGGACAATCCGTCAGGCGCGTGGAGGCCCCGTCCATGCACGAGCGCGTCGTAGGCCAGCTTGACCCGGTCCCAGCGACGGTCGCGATCCATGGCGTAGTAGCGCCCGGAGACGGTGGCCACGGCGCCCAGCGCCTCTGTGCTCAGAAAGCTCTCGAATTCAAGCATGTACTGCTCGCCGGCGAGCGGCGATGTATCGCGGCCGTCTGTGAAGGCGTGGATGAACAGACGGACGACCCCGCGCTCGCGCGCCATGCGCACGAGCGCACGCAGGTGGCCCAAAGACGAGTGGACACCCGCGTCCGAGAAGAGACCCATGAGATGAAGGGCGCCACCTCGTTCAACGGCTTCGTCCATGAGACCCGTGATGACGGGGTTGGCGAAGAACGACCCGTCTTGCACGGCGACGTTGATGCGCGTCAGATCCTGATAGATGACCCTACCCGAGCCGATAGTGAGATGGCCGACCTCCGAGTTCCCCATCACCCCCCGAGGCAACCCCACTGCCTCTCCGCTGGCGGACAGCAGTACGTGCGGATGGCGAGCCCAGAGACGGTCCCACACCGGAGTCCTGGCCAGCGAGATGGCGTTGCCCGGTCCCGCTGGGGCATTCCCCCAACCATCCAGGATGATGAGTGCCGCCCGCCGAACGGCGGTGCCGACAGGCTTCGCGGCCATCACCCCAAGCCCTCACGGAAGCGCACGATGCGACTGAACGAATCCACGTCCAGGCTGGCCCCGCCGACGAGAACCCCATCGATGTCCGGTCCGGCCATGAGCGCGTCGATATTGTCCGCCTTCACGCTGCCGCCGTAGAGCACCCGTGCCTGCTGGGCCGCGTCGGGTCCCAGAGCCCTTCCCACCTCCTGGCGGATGAAGGCCGCAGCCTCCTGCGCGATCTCTGGGGTCGCGGTCTTGCCTGTGCCGATGGCCCAGATGGGCTCGTATGCGATGGCGACCAGCCCTGCCTCTTCGTCACTCACGGACGTCAGACCGACAGGGACCTGGGTGGAGAGGATCTCCTCGGTAAGACCGGTGGCGCGCTCGTGGTCTGTCTCCCCGACGCACATGATGGGCAGGAGACCATGGTCGAGAGCTGCCCTCACCTTCTTGGCCACCCAACCGTCCGTCTCGCCGAAGAACTGTCGGCGCTCAGAATGGCCCACGATCACCGCCGCCACTCCAAGGGCGGCCAGCGCAGCCGGGGAGACTTCTCCGGTGTAGGCCCCCTCCACCTCCCAGAACATGTCTTGGGCCGCTACCTTGATGCTCGTGCCTGCCAAAGCTTCGATGGCTGCGCAGAGTCCCAAAAGCGTTGGAGCCACCAGTACGTCGCGGTCTGTCTCAGGGCCGATGGCCCCGGCCAGTTCTGCCACGAATGCCGCGCCTTCAGCGCTGGTCTTGTACATCTTCCAGTTGCCGACCATGAGGGGACGGCGTAGTCTCCCGCCGGTCAACGACTCACTCCGTGTCTCCCTTGTCAGGAAGAGCGATCACGCCGGGTAACTCCCTGCCCTCTATGAATTCCAGAGAGGCTCCGCCTCCCATGGAGACGTGGTCCATCTTGTCGGCCACGCCGAACCTGTTGACGGCCGCCACTGAGTCACCTCCGCCCACCACGGTCATGGCCGAGGTCGCCCCCATAGCCTCGGCGATGGCGCGCGTCCCGCCGGCGAAAGGAGCCATCTCAAAGACACCCATGGGACCGTTCCAGAAGACCTCCCCGGCCTGCATGATCTTCTGGGCGAACATCTCGGCGGTCGCCGGACCGATGTCGAGCCCCATCCACCCGTGGGGGATGTCGGCGATGCCGACCACCCGGCTCGCCGCACTTTCGGCGAACGACTCGGCCGCCACCAGGTCGGTGGGCAGGAGGAGTTCGCAGGAGCCCTCGGCGGCCTTCTTCAGAGCCTCTTCGGCGACCCCCAGGCCCTCGTCGTCGACCTTCGAAGCACCCACGTCCACTCCCTGAGCCTTCAAGAAGGTGAAGCTCATGGCGCCACCGATGAGCAGCGTATCCGCCAGGTCGAGAAACCGGTCGATGACCCGGATCTTATCGGTCACCTTGGCCCCACCCAGAACCACCACGAACGGTCGCTTGGGTGCCGATAGCAGGCTGTCCAACGCCTGAAGCTCCCTCTCCATCTGGAAGCCGGCCACGCTGGGCAGGGCGTGCGCCAAGCCCTCAGTGGTAACGTGGGCTCGGTGGGCGGCACTGAAGGCGTCGTTGACGAAGAGGTCGGCGAGATCTGCCAGTTCCTGCACCAGAGTGGCGTCGTTCTTCTTCTCCCGAGGATCGAAGCGCGAGTTTTCGAGGAGGAGGACGCCGCCGGCCCCCAGCGCACTCGCTGCCGCCGCGACGCCCGGTCCGGAGAGTTCATCGACCTTCCGTACGGGACCGGAGAGAAGCTGGGCCAGTTTCATGGCCACGGGGTCCATCTTCAGAGCTTCGTCAGGCCCGTCCTTGGGCCGGCCGAGATGTGACACGAGGATGACGCGGCAATCGTGTTCGCGCAGATAGCGGATGGTGGGAAGGGACGCGCGGATGCGGGTGTCGTCTGCTACCCGCCCCTCCTTGAGGGGGACGTTGAAGTCGACCCGAACCAACACCCGTTTTCCGGTGACGTCCACGTCCCGAAGCGTCATCTTGGCCATCCGCTCTCCTTCTTCAGCCCCGTTGTCGCCACACAGACCCAGTCATGCCGGGCCCGCCAAGTCACCCCGCTCCCACCGACCTACTGAAGGCTGCCGCACAACTCGACCATGCGGTTGGTGAAGCCCCACTCGTTGTCATACCACATCACCACTTTGGCCTGGCGGCCCATGACCATGGTGAGAAGAGAGTCGAACACACAGGAGTGAGGATCGTCCACCACGTCGGACGAGACGATGGGCTCGTCCGTGTACCGCATCACTCCGGCCAGCGGCCCCGCTGCCGCCGAGCGCATGGCTTCATTGATCTCTTCCCCGCTCACCTCTCTCTCGAGGGTAGCCACCAAGTCGATCACGGATCCGTCGGGGATAGGCACCCGCAGGGCGAAGCCGTCCATCTTCCCCTTGAGTTCGGGAAGCACGAGTCCTATGGCCCGAGCCGCTCCGGTGGACGTGGGGATGATGGACATCGACGCCGCCCGTGCCCGGCGCAGGTCGCTGTGGGGCAGATCGAGGATGCGCTGATCGTTGGTGAAGGCATGGACGGTGGTCATCAGACCCTGTTCGATCCCAAAGGAGTCGAGCAGTACCTTCGCGACCGGCGCCAGACAGTTGGTGGTACACGATGCATTCGACAGGATGTGGTGGCGGGCCGGGTCATAGTCCCCGTCGTTCACCCCTATGACCACCGTGAGATCGGGGTCCTTTGCCGGAGCGCTGATGACCACCTTGCGTGCCCCCTGGTCGAGATGCTGGGCCGCCTGCGCCCGTTCGGTGAAGCGTCCGGTGCATTCAGCGACCACATCGATTCCCAGTTCTCTCCACGGAAGCAGCCCGACGTCGGCCACGCTCAGCACCTGTATCGACTGCCCCTCGAACTCGATGGTGTTGCCATCCGTGGTCACTTCACCGGGCCACACGCCGTGCACACTGTCGTACTTGAGTAGATGGGCCAAGGTCTTAGCGTCGGTGAGGTCGTTCACCGCCACGATCTCCATATCCACGCCTTGTTTGGCCGCGGCCCGCACGAAAAGACGGCCTATGCGACCGAATCCATTGATGGCAACCCTTGTGCTCATATGATCCGCTCTCCTCGCGTGGTCTCCACTGCCCTACCGCTACCGGATTCTATCACCGGACAGCTGCGCCGCTTCTCCCTCAGCCGCGCGGACCAGCCTGCGCAAACGATGATTCACAGCCGAACGGGACAGCCCCGTCTCTTCCACCTCCGCCAGTTCGGACAGGGTCATATAGGGATACTTCACCCTCAGTTCCGCCACCTCGCGCAAAGCCGGTGGCATGCGCTGGAGGCGGCCGGAGCGCTCAAGCTGCGCGATCGCCTCCAGTTGCCGCGCGGATGCGTCGCTCGTGCGGCGCAGATTGGCCGCGTCACAATTGGCGAGACGGTTGGCCCGAGAGCGCACTTCCTTCACTACTGCCTGTTCTTCCACCATCAGGGCGGATTCATGCGCTCCGGCCAAAGCAAGCAGGCCCGCCACTTCGTCTCGCCCCTTGAGATATACCACGTGGCTCCCCCGGCGGGACAATAGGCCGGGGTGGAAATCCAGGTCGCCCAGAAGCTTCGCCAGATCGGCGGCCAAGGCCGGCTGCGGGCTGACTATCTCCAGGTGAGCCTCCTTCTGAGGCGCGTTGGCCGAGCCGGATCCGATCAAGCAGCCGCGCAGGAAGGCACCTCTGCAGCACCCCTTCTTCAGCAGTCGCCGAGGGATCCCGGGGCGTAGTTCGAAGTTGTCGCTCAGAATACCGATCTCGTTCAGGGTCTGAAGCATGGCCGGCGACCCCCTCAGGTGCACCTCGTAGATGAGCCGGTGCCCGAAGCGGGGCTCGCGGCGCACGATCAGATCCCCGGTGGCTCCGAACCTCTTGAACTGGGAGTACACCATCTTGGCGGCGGCCTGCGTGCTGGTAGCCAACCGGACCTCGTACCGCTCCGCCTCGCTGGTCCCCCCACGGATGAGAAAGGTGCCGGCTGTGTGGAGCAGGCCGGCGACGGCGGCGAGGCGACAGCAATCCTGTCTCTCCTCGACGTGGGCGAGTTCCGCGCGAAAGAAACGGGTGAAGCCCGCCGGCACTATCCCCCTCCTGCGTCCAGATCACGGTGAGACACACTGATGACCAACGCGGGGTCATCGGCCAGCCGCCTGGCGAGTTCGGCCGCCAGAGCCACCGACCGGTGCCGGCCCCCCGTGCAACCGACGGCTAAGACCAGCCGCCGTTTCTGCTCGACCACGAACAAGGGAGCGACGAAACGGAGAAGGGCCTCGACCTGCGTAAGGAAGGTCAGCGCAGCGTCCCTGCCCAAGACGAACTCCTGCACGGCCTCGTCCAGGCCACTGAGCGAACGCAAACTCTCGATCCAATACGGATTGGGGAGAAAACGAGCGTCCAGCACCATGTCGGCCTCGTCCGGCACGCCGTTCTTGTATCCAAAGGAGATGAGGCTCAGGAACAATTGACCGCTGAGTTCGCCGGCGAGAAGGGTCTCTTCGATGGAGCGACGGAGGGAGCGGGGAGACATGTCGGACGTGTCGATCACCAAATCCGCCTGCGCACGAAGATCGGCCAGCAACGCGCGTTCCCGCTCGATGCCCCCGATCAAGTTCGACCGCGACAGAGGATGCGGTCTGCGCGTTGACTGGAAGCGGTTCAGCAGCACTTCGTCGGAGGCTTCCAGAAAGACAAGCTGGAACGCGATGCCCGACTCGCGCAAGGAACCGAGAGCCTCGTCCAGGCGTTCGAAGTGCTCACCTCCCCGCGCGTCGAACACCATGGCCACCCGGTCCACGCGGCTGCCGTCGAGTCGGAACAACTCGATCACGCTGGACAGCATCTGTGGGGGAAGATTGTCGATGCAGAAATACCCCGCATCTTCGAAAGTGGCCACGGCCTCGGACTTGCCTGCGCCCGACAGTCCGGTGATCAAGGCGATCTGCAGACGATGTGTGTCGCTCACCCCTTCCTCCCTGCGTGGGCGGCCTCATGCTCGAGCAGGCGTGGCTTCCAAGCCGGGTCGCTACCGTAGTTCCCCAAGCTGCCATCCGCTCGGACCACCCGATGGCAGGGGACCACGATCGGTATGGGGTTGGCCGCCATGGCGTTTCCCACGGCACGCGCGGCCCGGGGATATCCGGCCAACTCGGCCAAGGTTCCGTAGCTCAGAGTGACCGCGGGCGGCACCGAAAGTAGGGCTCGATACACTCTCCGCTCGAACTCGCCCAGACCCAGATCGTCCAAGGGCACCTCCTCGACCCGCCACCCCAGCCGTTCTCCCCGGAAGTAGGCCTCCAAGGCCTGGACCCACGCCTCCGCGACTGCCGCCTCCGCAGTGTCTAGTCGGGCGAACGCAGCCCGAGACGGGGGCAGTTCCACCTCTACCAGGCTCCGTCCCGTCACTCCCACCGCTCCGGTCCCCCAAGGGGTGCGATACGGCGCGCGGAACACACGGTGTCCTTCTTTCATGAGGGTATCCTCTCCCTTCCCGTCACGCCCGCCGGACCCTCTTCACCCCGTTTTGTGTACGTATGCGTGGATGTCCCTTGCCACCTTCCCCGGCAATCCGGGGACTGCCTCCAACTCCTCCCGCGATGCCTGGAGGAACTTCTCCGGTGAGCCAAAGTGCTGGACGATGGCCTTCTTTCGCTTCTCCCCCACTCCCGGCAGCTGATCGAGCAACGACAGAGTGGTGGTGGCCGCCCGCTTGGTTCGATGGAACCCCACTGCGAAGCGATGGGCCTCGTCGCGCACCCTGCGCAGCAACAACAGCCCCTCGTCGTCGGTGGGCAGCCTGATGGGCTCAGGGTGGCTTGGACTGAAGAGTTCCTCCTCCCGCTTCGCCAGCGAGAGCACAGAGACCGCGTCCAACAGCCCCGCCTCGGCCAGTGCCGCCACTGCCGCCCCCAGTTGTCCCTTGCCCCCGTCGATGAGCACGAGATCGGGGACGGCCTCGAAAGAAGGGTCGTAGCGCTCGAGATCGACCTCCTCCTCGCCCTCGCTGCCCACCGGCCCGTCAAGGCGCCGGAAGCGACGGCTCAGCGTCTCATAGATGGCTCCCACATCGTTCTGCCCTTCCCCGGCTATAGAGAACTTGCGGTAGTCGCTCTTCTTCGCCGCGCCACCCTCGAACACCACCATGGAGGCCACGACATTCTCGGCCCCCAGGTTAGAGATGTCGTACCCCTCGATGCGCACCGGCACACCCGCCAGCCCGCAGATATCCTGCAGCCGCGTGAGTGCTCCATACCGGCGTTCCCGGCTACGCTCCTCTCGGGCCCGCTCGTGGGCCAGAGCCAGGGCAGCGTTCTTGTCGGCCAACTCCTGGAGGCGGCGCCGGTCGCCACGTTCCGCGTGCCGCACCTCCACACGTGCTCCCCGGAGTCCCTCCAGAAAGGCGCCCAATTCAGCGGTGTTGCTCACGCGCCGTGGCACAACGAGCTCAGCGGGCACCGTGGGCGTGGAGCCGTAGTACTCGCCTACGAAGCGTTCGAACACCTCTTCCTCACCCTCGCCTTCGACGTTCGTGAGGGTAAAGCTGCGCCGGTCGGCCAGTTTCCCGTCCCGCGTTACGAACACCTGAACGTTCGCACCCTGGACGTCGACGGCCAATCCGGTCACATCCGCCGATCCGAGCGCGCTCGACTCGATCCTTTGTCGCTCGAGCACATGGCTGAGGGCCTCCAGCCTGTCGCGCAGCACTGCGGCCGTCTCGAAGTCCTGGCGAGCCGCCGCCTCCTGCATCTTGCGTTGCAGAGAGGCCGCCAACTGCGACTGTCGACCACTCAGAAACTCCACCACCTCGTCGACCAATCGCCCGTAATCGGCCGGGTCCACTACACCCAGACAGGGTGCAGGACAACGCTTGATGTGAAACTGCAGGCACGGCGACCCACTGTGTCGCCCCGGCCGCCCGCCCCGGCAGGCCCTGAGAGGGAAGACTCTGCGCAGCACATCGAGCGTCTCGCGGACTTTGGCCGCGCTCGCGAACGGACCGAAATACAGGTTGCCCCGGGTGTGAGGCTGCCGCGTGAACATCATCCGCGGGAACTCGTCCTCCATGGTGATCATGATGTAGGGATAGGACTTGTCGTCGCGGAGGCGGATGTTTGACGGGGGACGGTGCTGCTTGATGAGGTTGTGCTCAAGAAGGAGCGCTTCGACTTCGTTGGAGGTGACGATCCACTCCAGGCCGGCGGCCTTGCCCATCATGTCGGCCACCTTGGCGGGCAGTCGGCTGCTGTCACCCCCGGGCAACCCGGGCAGGTAGTTGGCCAGCCTCTTGCGCAACGAGAGCGCTTTGCCCACGTAGATGACGTTCCCGGAGTCATCTCGGTACAGGTAGACGCCGGGAAGGTCCGGGGAGTGCTTGATCTGTTCTCTGAGGTCTTCCACAGGACTCACAGTATTGCCGCAAGGGCCGTTCGCGGCGAGATGAAGGGGCATGGGCCCTCGCGAGAGTGTAGCGCATGGACCTCCCCCGGTCCGCCGGGACAGCCAAGGGCCCATGTTATACTCTGCCGCCTGTAGATGTGGCCTTGATGCGGGTCGAAAGGCGGGCCGGATCGAGGCCGTTTCTTTCCCCTGGACACATCGCCCGCGCATCGAACGACGAAGGGGTGGAAGTGGCACTGGCAGGCTTACCGCTGGAAGAACGGGAAATGATCCTCTCCCTGCTCTCGCAGGTCCGCGAACGCATGCTCACACCTGAGAAGCTCCGGGAATGGGACGACTGTGAGATCTTCCCCGAGCAGGAGATCCGGGAACTCTTGGGGCCGGAGATCGGTCTGCAATTGCTCTTCATCCCCGAGCAATACGGAGGCATGGGTGGTGGTGCGCGCGATACGGCGGCCTTCTCCGAAGAGATGGCCAAGATCTGCCTGGGAGTCGCGACCGCCTTTCTCGCCATCCACCTGGGAGCCGACCCCATCCTGGTCGGTGCGACCGAGGCCCAGAAGCAGAAGTGGCTGAGCAGGTTGGCCGAAGGTGACGCCATCGTGGCTTACGCCGTCACCGAGTCAGAGGCGGGGAGCAACCTCTCCAGTCTCACGACCACCGCCGCCCCCGTTCTCGACGCTGAAGGTCAGATCACCGGCTACCGCTTGAACGGCAGCAAACAGTTCATCTCCAACGGAGGTGTGGCCGACTTCATGACCGTGCTCGCGCAGGCGCCGGAGGGGCCCTCCTTCTTCATAGTCGAGAACACCGCTGAGGGTTTTCTTGCCGGTAAGCCGGAGCAGAAGCACGGCATCCGCAGTTCCAACACCGCGGCGCTCACGTTTGACAATGTCTTCGTGCCCCTCGACAACTTGGTGGGTGGCGTCCCCGGAGAGGGACTCACACAGTCCAACGAGGTGTTCGGGTACACACGTCTCATGGTCGCCTGCTTCGGCCTGGGCGCAGGCGTGGCGGCGCTGGAGAAGGTGATCGCATACGCCAAGGAAAGGGTCCAGTTCGGGTCGCCTCTCATCGAGAAGCAGGGCTACACGCACAAGCTCGTCATGCCTTTCGTCGCGCAACTGGAGGCCGCCCGCGCTTACATAGAGGAGGTGGCCTTGCGGCTGGACTCCGGCGAGACAGACCTGCAGCCTGAAGGGGCCATCGCCAAGCTGTTCGCGAGCGAGGTCGGTAACGCCTGCGCCGACGCCGCCATCCAGGCACTCGGCGGCTACGGCTACACGCGGGAGTACGACGTCGAGAAGATCAAGCGTGACGTCAAGATCACCACCATCTACGAGGGCACCAGCGAGATCATGCAGTTGATCATCAGCACGTTCCGCTGGCGCGAGACGGTCAGGTCGAAGGGCGCCTTCTACGAGTCGCTTGCCGGGGAGATGGACGCGATCCATGAGGCGCAGCCCGATCTGAAGGCCGACACCATTGCCTCCCTCGCCCGTCTGCTCAATCGCCTGTTCGAGGAAGCGCACCGCACCAAACTCACGCGGCAGCAGCACTTGATGTTCCAATTGGCGTCACTGGCCACTCTGGTGGAGACGGGCGCGGCGCTACCCAAGAAGATCAGTGCGAACGAGGGCCCGGACGCCGAACGCACCGCTTTCCTCAAGCTCTGCGCCCGCGTCAACGCGGCTCTGTGTGCACGCGAGGCCTTGTCCATCGCCGCCGACGTCCTCTACGGCTCCGGGCGGTGGGATGCCGCCGAGGCCCAGGCCATCATGGATGCGGCGGCATTCGACTATGGGGCTTCACAGGCCGGCCTTCTGGCCGATATGGATGAACTGCGTACCAAGATCTGATCGCTCGGCGGCCTCTCCCCGTCGCGATCCTGCGTCCGTCACACTCGACCTGCCGAGGAGCTTTCGCCATGGATGACATCGCCGCCCTACTCGCCAAGTTCGCCGACGCCCACGGCCTCTCGGGATACGAGGACGAGGTTGCGTCTCTGCTACGCGACGAGTTGGAGCCCCTTGTCGATGAGGTGCGCATCGATGCCATGGGCAACGTCATCGGCGTACGGGCCGGCAAGGGACCGGCCGTCATGGTGGCGGCGCACATGGACGAGATCGGCCTCATGGTGTCTCACATCGACAATGACGGCTTCCTCCGCGTTGTGCCGGTGGGTGGCTGGTTCGACCAGACCATTCTCAGCCAACGCGTCATGATCCGCACCAGGGAGGGCGACAGGATCACCGGCGTGGTGGGATCCCGCCCGCCTCACGTCATGGAGCCGGAAGACCGCAAGAAGATGGTGAAGCTCAAAGAGATGTTCATCGACTGTGGCGCCCGCTCGCTGGCCGAAGCTGAGGAGTTGGGCGTGGAGATCGGCTCCCCGGTGACCATCGACCGCGACCTCAAACCGCTGGGCAAGGACTTCGTCACCGGCAAGGCCCTCGACAACCGGGCCGGGGTCACCATGCTGGTGCTTGCCCTGCGACTCCTCAAGGGAGAGACGGTCCCGGCCACCATCCAAGCCGTAGGCACCGTGCAGGAAGAAGTTGGACTAAAGGGAGCGCGCACCAGCGCCTACGGACTTGATCCGGACGTGGCCATCGCTACCGATGTCACCATCCCTGGAGACCACCCGGGTGTCACTCAAATCGACGTCCACGTGGTCACAGGCAAGGGGCCCTCCATCACCGTGCTCGACGCCGGCGGACGGGGCATCATCGCTCCCCGCTCTGTACTTCGGTGGCTGCGTGAGTCGGCCGAGCAGGCGGACATCCCCTTTCAGCTTGTCGTGGGTAACGGCGGAACGACCGACGCCACGGCCATCAACATCACCAAGACCGGTATCCCCTGCACCGTCGTGAGTGTTCCGGCCCGCTATATCCACTCGCCCGTGGAGGTGCTCTCGCTCCGTGATCTGGAGAACGGCGCACGCCTCATAGCCGCCGCCATCATGCAGGCGCACAAGCACTTCTAGATCGTCGCGGGCCGGCCGGCCCAAGGGAGACTGCGCGTCCTTCGAACGGGACCTGGAGCGGCCTATGCGCCCAGTCCGCCCGCGGACTCGTCGCCGCTCTGCCGAGCCCGCTCCCAGGCTTCGGCTTTCGCGAACAACTCCACGGCCAGGGTCGGGGGCACGCGACCGGATACGCGTACATCTTCGTCGCCATACTCGAAGGTCACTGTACCCCGCTCGCGCACGCGTGCCAAGAGTTCCCCGGCGGAGTAGGGCAAGCTCAGGTCGACCCTGAGCCACAACTCGGACAACACGGCCGCCAACTCCTTCGTCAGGTCGTCCAAGCCTTGCCCCGTACGAGCCGACGCCGTCACTACGTGCTGGTCGTGCCGAGACAACAGTCCCGACGGAGGGAGATCGCCGGGCGGCAACAGGTCCATCTTGTTGAGGATCACCACTCGCGGCTTATGCCCCGCCCCCAGTTCGTCGAGCACGGTCTCGATGGTTCGACGGTGCTCCACCGCATGGCGCGCGGTCACGTCGACCACTTCCAGCAGCGCGTCGGCCCGGATCACCTCCTCCAGGGTGGCGCGGAAGGCGTCGACCAACTGGTGGGGCAACTTGTGGATGAAGCCCACGGTGTCACTCACGATGACGGTCTGACCCTCGGCCAGCCGCACCTTCCTCGTGGTCGGGTCGAGCGTGGCGAACAGCATGTCTTCCGCGGCAGCTGCGTACTCCCCCACCAGGGTGTTCAGCAGCGTCGACTTGCCCGCGTTGGTGTAGCCCACGATGGCCACCGAGGGCAGGAGACGCCGCTCGCGGCCCTGCGCCGCGGTCTCGCGCTGACGTATCACTGCATCCACACGCTCGCGCGTCTTCTTGATGCGCTGACGGATGACCCGACGGTCTGTCTCCAGCTGCGTTTCCCCCGGTCCGCGGGTGCCGATACCGCCACCGGTACGCGACAAGTGCGTCCACAGACGGGTGAGGCGGGGTAGCTGGTACTCCAGCTGCGCAAGCTCCACCTGGATGCGGCCCTCATGGGTCTGGGCACGCTGGGCGAAGATGTCGAGGATGACCCCGCTGCGATCGATGACCTTCACATCGAGCAATCCCTCCAAGGAGCGCTGCTGCTTGGGAGACAACTCGTCGTCGGTCACAAGGAGGGTGAACTGCGTGTCCCCCATGGCGGCTTTCAGTTCCTCGGCCTTGCCCTTTCCCATGTACCACATGGGATGGAGCGAGTCTCTGTGCTGGGTCATGGTCCCTACGACGTCGGCGCCGGCCGTCTCCACGAGAGCGGCGAGCTCACCCAGAGATTCATCGGCGTCCCAGCCCGGATCGTCACCAGTGTCGACGGCGACCAGAAAGGCTTTCTCGCGCTGCCGCTCAGTGTCGGTGAGTGGCTTCTTCAACCCGTCTCTTTCCTTGGGGCGGTGGATGCGGCGGCGCCGCACTTCTCAAGCACCTCCCGCAAGACTCTTCCCGTTGCGCTCGGTTCGTATGCGCACACCTGCTCCGGAGTGCCCGCAACGAGGACCTCCCCGCCGCCGTCCCCTCCTTCGGGGCCCAGATCGATGAGCCAATCAGCCGACTTGATGACGTCGAGGTTGTGCTCGATGACGAGGACCGTGTTGCCTGAGTCCACCAGACGCTGCAGGACTTCCAGAAGCTTCTCCACATCGGCGAAGTGCAGACCGGTGGTGGGCTCATCGAGGATGTAGAGCGTGTTCCCGGTGGCGACCTTGGCCAACTCGGTGGCCAACTTGACCCGCTGCGCCTCTCCCCCAGATAGGGTGGTGGACGGCTGACCCAGCTTGATGTAGTCCAGACCAACGTCGGCAAGCGTCTGCAGCCGTCGCCTGAGCTTGGGCTGGTTGACGAAGAAGTCGACGGCCTCTTCCACGCTCATGTCGAGCACTTCGGCCACGTTCTTGCCTTTGAAACGCACTTCCAACGTGTCGCGTGTGTAGCGCTTGCCTTGACAGACCTCGCAGGGAACGTAGATGTCGGGCAGGAAGTGCATCTCGATCTTGAGGGTGCCATCCCCCTTGCAGGCCTCGCACCGACCCCCCTTGACGTTGAAGCTGAAGCGGCCCGGGGCGTAACCGCGCACCTTGGCCTCCTGGGTCTGGGAAAACAGCTGCCTGATGTGGTCGAACAGCCCCGTGTAGGTGGCCGGGTTGGAACGAGGAGTGCGCCCGATGGGCGACTGGTCGATGTTGATCACCTTGTCCAACTGCTCGATGCCCTCGATGCGGTCATGGTCGCCCGGCCTTACGGGCACACGATTGACGATGTTGGAGAGGCTGCGGTAGATGATGTCGTTCACCAGGGAGGACTTGCCCGAGCCGGATACGCCCGTGACGCACACCAGCGCTCCGGTGGGAATGACCACGTCGATGTTCTTCAGGTTGTGCTCGCGCGCGCCGCGGACGACGAACGAGCTCCGTCCCTTCCTGCGCTCCGACGGGACCGGGATCATCCGCTCTCCGGAGAGGAAGAGACCGGTGACAGAGCGTGGCTCCTCCAACACGTCCTGCAAGGACCCGCTTGCGACTACCTCTCCCCCGTGCTCGCCTGCGCCCGGTCCCATGTCCACGATGTGGTCGGCCGAGCGCATGGTCTCCTCGTCATGCTCCACCACGATGACCGTGTTACCCAGGTCGCGCAGACGGAGAAGCGTATCGATGAGGCGGCGGTTGTCTCGCTGGTGCAGACCGATGGAGGGCTCGTCGAGGATATAGAGCACACCCACCAGACTGGAGCCGATTTGCGTGGCCAGGCGGATACGCTGGGCTTCCCCTCCAGAGAGTGTCCCGGCGCCGCGTTGAAGGTTGAGATAACCCACGCCCACCGATTCCAGGAACGACAGGCGTTCGCGAATCTCCTTCAGCACTCTGGCGCCGATGAGTCGCTCGCGAGGCGACAATTCCAGATCATCCAGAAACCGTGTGGTACCGGTGACGGGCAGAAGGCTGAGTTCATAGATGTTGAGACCCCCCAGCGTCACGGCCAGAGTGGTAGGCCTCAGACGAGCGCCGTGGCACGCGGGGCAGGGGCGCTCGGCCATGAACTCCTCGATCTTGGTGCGCATGTAGTCGGAGTCCGTCTCCCGATAGCGCCTCTCCAGGTTGGGCACGATGCCTTCGAAAGTGGTCATGTAGCTGCGTTTCTGCCCTCGCCGGTTCGTGTACGACACGTAGAGACGCTCGCCCCGGGTGCCGTACAGGAACACGTCACGCACCTCCTGAGGAAGTTCCTCCCACGGAGTGTCGATGTCGATCTCGTGACGCTCCGCGACCGCCTTCACGATCTGCGCGTAATACTGCGAAGAACTCCCGCTCCAGGGCAGGAGCACCCCGTCAGCTATGGATAGCCGGGGATCGGCCACCACCAGCACAGGATCGATCTCGCGTCGAGCACCCAACCCTCCGCAGGTCTCACAGGCTCCATGAGGCGAGTTGAAGGAGAAGATGCGAGGCGCCATCTCAGGAAGTGACACGCCGTGCTCAGGACAGGCCAGGTTCTCGGAGAAGAGAAGGCCGGTGGAGACGTTCCCGCCGTTCTCGTACACATCCACAAGAAGCAGGCCACCCGCTTCGGACAGAGCGGTCTCCACGGAATCGGTCAGGCGCCGACGGATGGCCTCCTTCATGACCAAGCGGTCCACCACGATGCTTATGTCGTGGCGAACGTTCTTGTCCAGGTCTGGAAGAGGCTCGTCCAGGGCATAGGAAGAGCCGTCGATCTCCAGACGCGTGAACCCCTCCTGGCGGATATGCTCGATGACGTCCCTGTGCCATCCCTTTTGACCCCTGACCACCGGAGCCTTGACCACAAAGCGGGTGCCCGATTCGAGAGCCAGGATCTGGTCGACGATCTGCTCCTTGCTCTGACCTTCGATGGGCCGACCGCAGATCGAGCAGTGCGGGTGACCGATACGGGCGTACAGCAGGCGGAGGTAGTCGTAGATCTCGGTGACGGTGCCCACTGTCGATCGGGGGTTGCGCGAGGTGGTCTTCTGGTCGATGGAGATAGCCGGCGAGAGACCCTCGATGGAATCGAGGTCGGGCTTGTTCATCTGTCCCAAGAACTGACGCGCATAGGCGGAGAGGCTCTCCACATAGCGCCGCTGGCCCTCGGCGTAGATGGTATCGAAGGCGAGGCTCGACTTCCCGGAGCCCGAGAGCCCCGTGATGACTATGAAACGGTCGCGCGGGAGAACGAGAGAGATGTCCTTGAGATTGTGCTCCCGAGCGCCGACGATGACGATCTGCTTCGCGCCCATGGGGAAGGATTCTAGCAGTTGGCGCGGAACGGCAGCATAGTAGGTGGATGCCCCCCGGGGTAGCCAACTCGACCCGACTGCGAGTAGAATCCGGAGCGATGACCGACTCCACACACAGAGAGACCAACATGGGCGCCGAGAGAAGCACGCGCCGCTCCGCGGCGCGCCGTAGGCGCACCTATCGCCGCCGGCGCTTGACCGCGGTGGCCGGCGTCCTTCTCGTGGCCCTCGCCGTCGGCGCCGCGCTCTACCTGAGCGCCGGCGATGAGTCGGCGGCTGATCCCACCACTGTGTCCCACCCGGCGGTGGTGACCGCCTCCACCGCTCTTTCCGGCGCCTCCCCTCAGTCCGTGGCCTCCCGCGTGACCACGAGCACTGCCCACGCGACCAGCACCACGCAGGCCGCCGAGGGGGCGGGCGAAGTGACGCCCTCCGCGCCATCCTCCACAACCGGCCCGGCTGCCGCCTCCACCACGCTCTCCGCTGAAACGGTGACCGCAGCTCCTGTGGTCCGCCACGGACCCACCGACCGCAAATGGATCGCGCTCACCTTCGATGACAACTACCAGGGCAGCAGGGCCTCCAACACCATCCGCGTGCTGAAGGAGTACGACGTGCCCGCCACGTTCTTCATCATCGGGCACTACCTCGATCTCGGCCCCGATCTGGGCCGCGAGATCGCGGCGGCTGGGTTCGAGGTGGGCGACCACACTCGCAGCCACTCCAACTGTCCCACGCTCTCCAAGCGGGGGCTGAGGATCGAGATCGGCAACGGCACCGATCACTATCGGGCCCTGACCGGGGCCCCCACCGTTGCGCTCTTCCGGCCTCCCGGCGGCTTCATCGACGACAAGACCTGCGAGGTGGCCGCCGAGAAGGGTTTCGAGTACGTGGTGATGTGGGACGTCGACACGAACGACTGGAGAGGGCGTACTGCCGCGCAGATCACAGAGACTGTGATGGGCAACGCTCACAACGGGGCCATCGTGCTCATGCACATGGCCGCCAAGCACACCGCCGAGGCTCTGCCTGCCATCATCACCCGACTGCGTGACGCCGGTTACGAGTTGGTCACGCTCTCCACCATGCTCTCGTTGTAGCCTCCCTGTCTAGCGAACACCGGCCAGACGGGCGCGGAGGGCGCGGATCTTGTCTCTCTGGGCCTCGAGCATGGCGGGCGAGACGTTTCGCGTCTTGCTGTGGAACGTAGCCAGGTTCATCTGTTCCCGTTGCAGTCTCTTCAGTAGTGCGCGGGCCTCCGGCCCTTTGGACCGCTTGGCCTGTCGCAACGCCCGGCCGCGCCTTCGACCCGAGCGCAGCACCTCGATCTCCCCTTCGCTGAGAACGTCGCTCCCCACTTCGGACGCGATCAGGCTGTCGAAGGCCTGTCGTTCCCGCCTGCGCGCGACGAGTGCGAGGATGAGCAGGAACATCAGGAACGGAAGCCCTTTGATGATGAGCGCGAGCGCGAACGACCCCGAGTCGCGCGCCATCAGCGATTCGAGCCACGGGGAGTTCCACACGAAGTGGGCGGCCCAGGCCAACAGGGCGAAGAGTACGGCCACTGCCACTCGCCTGCCGCGAGGAACCTGCTTCTGGGTGACCAAGTAGGCGAAACCAAAGCCCATGAGACCGCTGAACAGCATATGACTGTAGGCCCCAGCAAGGCCTACGCGCACGAAGAAGGTGCCGACGACAGCCCCCAGCTCGTTGCCACTGGAGCCCGCCGCCGCAGCCAGGAAGTACTGGATGTTCTCGACCACCTGGAAGCCCAGGCCGATCATGGCGCCGTAGATCAGACCGTCCATGAGCCCGTCGAACTCGTGCCGCGCCAACAGGAAGATCATCACCAGACCCGCACCTTTGTATAGCTCCTCGTTCAGCGGAGCCACAATGGCCGGACCCCACGCCGCGAAGCTGTCTGGGTCCATCACATTCTGCAGGAAGGTCAGGAAGTAGCCGTTGCTGAAAGCGGCGAAGGTGATGGCGATGACGCCTCCCCAAACGACGGCGATAGCGATCATGGAGGCTGGTTCCGGTTCGAACTGGTCGAATCGGTAGATGAGCAGAGCCACGGGGAAAGCCGTGATGGCCAGAAGCACCAGAGAGAGCATCCACGCACCGGGGAGAGTGCTGATGTATCCCAGTTGCTCGGAGCCCACAACCAGGACCGATCCCGCCAGAAGCATCAGGAAGAGCCAGAACGCCGGTCTTGTGCTCATCCGCGTCACGGCACCACCAATGTCTCCAACATCGCATCCAGATCATCCTGCACCCTGCGCAACTGGCCGACAGGTGCGAGAGCGAGCATGATGACACCGGTGCCGTCCCGCGAAGCGGCGACAAGTTCGCCTTCCAGTTCGGCCGATCCTGAGACTCCGTCGAAAAGCACCCGTAGGGCCGGCAGTCCCTCGTCGATGCTGAGCGAGGCGACAGGGAGCACCCGTACGGAGGAGAACTGGCTCTCGATGTCCGCGATCTGCTCGTCAAGAATCGCCTGAGCGTCTCTCTCGTCCGCATCGGCCACGAATCCGGAAACGACTCCCGCCTTCTTGAAGGCCGTCTGGCTGGGGCCCGGCTCCCACAGATCCTGCGCCGACGACCACCCCGGAGCGGGAGTTACGATCACCCCCCGTTCGAGCGATACCGGCTCCAGAGAGGACGGCGCGTCACCGGCAAAGGCGGCCAAGGCCATCGTGAAGAAGAGCCACCCCATCATGACCAAAGCGAGCAGTGTGGTACCTCGCCGGTTTCGCGCCGACTCCTCGCCCCCCTCGTCTTCGCCTGAAGGTGAGGAGAAGGGTTCCCAGGACGGGGCCGATGGTTCCCAGTCCGGACTCATCGCTTCCGAAGCCTACGTATCGGGACCACGGCACAGGAGGATAAGGACCCAGGCCATGCCGACCGCCACTTGTCCACCCCACCCTCATGCATGTCCGTACGGTACTCCGATCTCGTGACACGACCTGCATCCACTGCCGCCCTGACGTCCCCCACTATACGAGAAGACCGCCCCGAGAGGCGGTCTTCTCATCTTCATATGGTGGAGGTAAGGGGACTCGAACCCCTGGCCTCAACGCTGCCAGCGTCGCGCTCTCCCAGCTGAGCTATACCCCCATGTCGAGCGGTCACGGATTATAGCCGGTCGACCATGCCCGTGCAACCGTGCGCGGTCGGTTTCAACCTCGCGAGACCGGGGCTCCAGCAGGTCTCACCGCCCCCGGGGAGGGTGCTACTCCACCGTCTCCACAGGAGCCTGCTTCCACAGCACATCCAGGCGGTAGAACTCCCTCGCCTCAGGCGTGAAGACATGCACGATGATGTCGAGGAAGTCCATCAGGATCCACTCACCATCGGCGCTTCCCTCCACACCGGCGGGCAGCAATCCATACTCCGACTTCAGCTTGAAGCCTATCTCCTCCATGATCCGCCGCGTGAGCCGGGCGTTACGCCCTGTAGCCACCACCAGATAGTCCGTGTAGCTCACCAGTTCGTGCATGTCGAGGATCTTCACCTCCTCGGCCTTCACATCCACGGCCGCCTGCGCAGCCAGAAGGGCGCGGGCATGGATCGCTTCCAAGTCCACGCCTCCTGCCGGCGGAGCCGGGCGGGGACGGCGGGAAAGGCTATCTAGGTCGGGTACAGTCTGGTCGTCGACCATGAGTCTCATCTACTCCCATTCGATTGTGGACGGAGGCTTGCTGGAGATATCGAGCACCACACGATTGACTCCGGGGACCTCATTGATGATCCGCTGGGAGATACGCTCAAGAAGCTCGTAGGGCAGGCGGGCCCAGTCGGCGGTCATAGCATCGTCGGAGGTCACGGCGCGGATGACGATGGGGTAGGCGTAGGTACGCTCGTCTCCCATCACCCCCACGCTGCGGATGGCAGGAAGCACGGCGAACGACTGCCACAGGTCACGGTAGAGCCCAGCCAGTCTGACCTCTTCCAACAGGATGGCATCGGCGTCCCGCAGGATGTGCAGCCGCTCCTCGGTCACGTCGCCGATGATGCGGATGGCGAGCCCGGGTCCGGGGAAAGGCTGGCGCCAGACCATATTGTCGGGCAGACCCAGTTCCTCACCTACGATCCGCACCTCATCCTTGAAGAGCATGCGCAGGGGCTCCACCAGGTCGAAGTCGATGTCTTCGGGGAGCCCCCCCACGTTATGGTGTGATTTGATCTTGGCAGCCTCGCGCGTCCCCGATTCGATGACGTCGGGGTATAGGGTCCCCTGCACGAGAAACTTCGCCTTGCCCACCTTGTGGGACTCTTCCTCGAAAGTGCGGATGAACTCCTCGCCGATGATCTTGCGCTTCTGCTCCGGCTCAGTGATGCCGGCCAGCTTGGTGATAAAGCGCTGCTGCGCCCGCACGTGGATGAGAGGGACGTGGAAGTGCCGCCGAAAGGTCTTCTCTACGTCGTCGCCTTCGTCCTTGCGCATGAAACCGTGATCCACAAAGATGCAGGTCAACTGGTCGCCCACGGCCTTGTAGGTCAGGAGGGCGGCCACCGCCGAGTCCACCCCACCCGAGAGCCCACACACGATCTTCTCATCGCCTACCTGGCTGCTGATGCGCTCCACGGCCTCCTCGATGATGGAAGCAGGCGTCCACGTGGGCGGGATGTCGCAGATCTTGTAGAGGAAGTTCTTGAGGATGTCCTGGCCATGCGCCGTGTGTCGCACCTCCGGATGGAACTGCACGCCGTACAGACCGGCTTCCCTGTCCTCCATGGCCGCCACCGGCATACCGTGGCTCTGGGCAGTGGAGCAGAAGCCCGGCGGCAACTCCACCACCGAGTCTCCGTGACTCATCCAACACGACATTTGCGCGGGCAGATCGGCAAACATGGCGCTTGGCTCGGTGATGGTGACGGCCGTGCCCCCGTATTCCGCCAACTCCGTGCGCCGCACCAGTCCACCGCGCAACTTGGCCATGAGTTGAAGCCCGTAGCAGATCCCCAGCACCGGAACTCCAAGTTCCAGTACGCGCGGATCGAGCATGGGAGCCCCGGGTTCGTTCACGCTGCGAGGCCCCCCGGAGAGGATGATCCCCGCCGGCTCAGCGGCCCTTATCTCTTCGAGTGGCGTGGAGTAGGGGATGAGCTCCGAGTAGACGCGGCATTCACGTACCCGTCGCGCGATCAATTGTGCGTACTGCGCCCCGAAATCCAGGACCAGCACCTTGGGAAAGGAATCACCTGCAGCCTTCAGTGGACACCTCCTCTATCTCCACCCTCTCGGCCAATTCAGACGCGTCGGCCGCCGAGAAGACCGCCGCCCCGTAGCGTATGAGATTCGCGGCGCCACAGCCCAGGCCGAAGCGCAGACATCCCTCCGGTGCGTCACCCTCGAGCAGGCGGACACAGTAGCCGGCTACCAACGCATCCCCCCAGCCCATGGGCGAGATGACATCCACCTCAGGAATGCGGGCAAGAAAAGCCCTGCTGCGCTCGCCGTCCTTCAGGCGGGCTACACACCCGTAGCGCGACGTGATGACTACCGAGCCGCTGCCCATCTCCTGCATCTGCGCGGCCGCCCGCAGTTCGTCATCCTTGTCGTGGAACTCGTGTCCTATGACCCTTTCCGCGTCCACCAGCTTGGGAAAGGAGAAATCGGGTCCCGCCTTGATCCCAATACGCAGAGGATCGCCGTAGGTGTAGAAGAAGATCGTCACCTCATGACGACGCAGATGCTGGATGATCCTGGCGTAGGAGTCGTCACCCAGTGCCCGAGGGAGGCTGCCGGCCAGCACCACGACATCGGCCGCCCTGGCCAGGTAGTCCAACTTCTCCAGCAGGATGTCGAAGTCCTCCGGGCGGACCTCCAGGCCGTGCTCGTTGATCTCGGTGACCACGTTGGTGGCCGAATCTATCACCGCCGTGTAGGTACGAGACTCCCCCTCGAGACGTACGAAATCGCAGAGGACGCCCTCGGCGTTGAGGTCGGAAAGGATCTGGTCACCCTTGCGTCCGCCCACAAAACCGGTGGCTATGACCGGCCGACCCAGTATCTTGATCGAGCGGGCCACATTGATGCCCTTCCCGCCCGGTAGGACCATCGTGTCCGTGGCGCGGTGACGAAAGCCCACCTGGAAGTTCGGAACCGTCATGGTGCGATCCAAGGCGGCGTTGAGAGTAACGGTGAGTATCATCTAGCTTCCGACGGCGAACACGTCCATCAGCTGAACCAGCCGGTGAAACGATGCCACAGATAGGCCATCTTCGAGCCCAGGGTGATCTCATCGAAGGAACGATCGGCCACCACAGCCACCGACCCCACGGTCTCCCCTTCGACGGTCAGCACCACCTCGCCGAATTCGGTTCCCTCCTCCACCGGGAGGACGATGGGGCGATCGAGCCGGATCGACGCTGTCATCTCATCGTCCTTGTACAGGTCTGTCTCCAGGGCCTCCTCAGTGACCAGACGGAAGGCTCCGTCTGTCTGGTAGGGCACCTCTGACTCCGCCACCACAGTCCCTTCCTTCATGAGGGTCACGTGCCGGAACTGCTTCAGGCCGTAGTCGAGCAATGTCTCGCTCTCGTCCCAGCAGACCTCGGAAGACGGCTGCCCGAGGACCACGCCGATGACCGAGACCCCGTCCCTGGTGGCAGAAGACACCAGGCATTGCTCAGCGCGAGGAGTCAGTCCCGTCTTAATGCCTGTCACCCAGTCCGCTCTCCCCAAGAGCTTGTTGGTGTTCTTGAGGAGGATGGGGTCCGAACGCCCCGGTATCTCCAGACTGTAGGAGGGTGTGCTCACGAACTCTCTGAACTTCTCGTTCCGCATTGCGTATTGGGCCACCTTGGCCATGTCGGCGGGAGTGGAGTAGTGGCCGTCGGCGTCCAGCCCGTTGGGGTTGACGAAGTGAGTATCGGCCATGCCCAGTTTTTCAGCCCGCGCGTTCATGCGCTCCAGGAAGGCATCCACCGATCCGTCGCAGGCCTCTGCCAAAGCCACGGCCGAGCCGTTGGAGCTGCGGATGAGCAGAGCGTACATGAGTTGCTCCACCGTGAGCACATCACCCTCGCGCAGAAGCGCCTTCGGTTCGGGCGTCTGGGCCGCCTTCGCGGAGACGGTGACCTGCTGGTCGAGAGCCAGGTTCTCGAGAACGAGTATGGCCGTCATGATCTTTGTGGTCGAAGCCATAGGCCTACGTTCGTAGGCGTCCCATTCGAAGAGCACCCGCCCTGTATCTGCGTTGATCACAATCGCTGCGGGGGACTTGATGGCGGGCGCTTCGGAAGAGAACACGCCCAGATCAGTCGCCTTCAGAGAGAAGGCTGTGACAGCGGTCGCGTCAGCTGCCGCGGTCGGTCCAGCGGCTTCGCCGGCGTCCGAGCCGGTGGGAGTGGCTGTGAGTGTGGTGGTCGTCTCGCCGCGGGCAACTCCGGCTGTAGCCGAAAGCACGATCACGGCCACGACGATCAAGACGAGAAGTGGGCTGAGCCACCTCGGTCTCGCTGTATCAGGCATCATGGGCGGCAGTATAGCATGGGGTTCGCTGCCCCCCTCCGCCGGTAGAGGGGCGACCGAGGGCCGATGTTATACTTCGGCGTCTGACGGAACCACTTGCGGAAGGGAGCCGCCATCCTCGACGTGCTGCGCCAGACCTGGGGCCGATTGATCCACAAGCAGTGGCTGCTGTTCTATCCCCTCGCGCTCGGGGTGATGAGTACCGTTGCTTTCCTGGCCGTCTACGCTTCGACCGGATCGCCCCTCACCTGGAGCGCCTTCCTCAAGGCCAATTTCCAGCGCTGGCAGTTCGTTAGCGACAACTTCGTCTCCGGCTTCGACCTCACAGCCGGCCTTGGGGTCGCGGTGGCGGTGGGATTGGGCTTCAGTGTCCTCACGGCCATGATCCGGGCGCCGTACTTCCGGGCCATCGCCGGCCCCGGATATCCGCTGGCCCCGCGAAACGGAAGAGAGGCCGCGCGTCTGACGCTCTTCTACGTGTTCAGCAGCCTAGTGGTCTGGGTATTTCCTTTCGCCGGTCATCAGAACGATATCCTGCAGCAACTGATAGCGTTCGTCATCCTCGTGGTGGCCATCCTCATCGTCTTCGCCGACTACGTCATCGTGTTCGAGGATGTGGGCTTCCTGACAGGCCTGCGTAGGAGTTTTCACTTGCTGGTGCGGCGCTGGGTCCCCGTAGTCACGGTCTTCATCGTGCTGCAGCTCGTCTATTTCGGCATACAGGCACTCTACGGCTCATACTACGACAATGCAGACGGGGTGCTGATCGTGCTCCCGTTGGTGCAGATAGTCGTCGACGCGCTCATCGTCTTGGTCTTCGACCTGATCTTGATCTTTCTCTACGAGCAGGCTCGCAGAGAGGGTGGCACCTAGGAGGCCGCTGAACAATGACGCTTCGCCGCATGAGTGCGCGTGCCGCCGACGCAGGGGCGAAGGCTCAGGGAGCGATTTCGATCGTAGGAACGGTCGTGGGCATGTCGACAGGGGCCTCCCGCGCCTGGTCGGGCGCCACCACTCCGGTGAAGACGAGCACGCAGACCACCCCCACCACCAGCAGCAGAACGAGCAACGGCAGCACCACGGTGGGCCACACACTTCTTCCCGTCTCCGCCGTCAGGTCGTCGAGGTCACGCACGGCCCGCCGCCCTCCACAGCGCCGCTCTCATCTCCGCCGCCTCCGCTCTGGCCGCGTCGACCCACCCCATGTCCCGCTTCTTGTAGGCGTAGAGGATCGCCCGAGCGGAGTTGACCACTGCGCCGGTCCCCGATGCATCGAAGAGGGCCGCCATATCGACGGCCTGCGCCCCCTGCGCACCGTAGCCGGGCACCAGTAGCGGTACCGCGGGCATGCGCAGGCGCAGGGCAGCGCCCTGTTCGGGATGCGTCCCCCCCACGACCGCTCCCACCGAGCTGTAGCCGCCGGCCCCCACCGTATCTTCGCTCCACGTGCCGACTCGGTCCGCCACCGCCTCGTAGACCGCAGCCCCGGTCTCAAGCCTGAGGTCTTGAAGCTCGGCAGAACTGGGGTTCGAGGTCTTCACCAGGACGAAGATCCCCTTGCCTCGCTCGCGCACCCGGCGCAAGAAAGGCTCCAGACCATCGGTGCCGAAGTAGGGGTTCACCGTTATGGCGTCGGCTCCCACACGATCGAGATGGGCCTGCGCGTACGCCTCCGCGGTGGAGCCGATGTCTCCTCGCTTCACATCCGCTATCACCAGTAGGTCCATCTGGGCGGCTGCGGCGACCATGTCCTCATAGAGTGCGTATCCCTGGCTTCCCAGCGCCTCGAAGTAGGCGATCTGTATCTTGACTGCTACCACTCGGTCGCTCACGCTCTCCACAATGCGGGTGAGGAAGTCGCGATAGCAGGCGACCACGGCGCCGAGGTCGGCGTTCATGACGCCGGCCCCGCTGTCGGCACCGGCCAGCTCGTACTTTGCCAGGAGGTCCAGTGGCAGTGAGCCTACATCGGGGTCGAGACCCACTACCACATGCGACCGCTTGCGCTCTATCGCAGCCAGCAAACGATCGCCGAAGTGAGCTTCTGTCATGTCCTCACCTCCATACCGCACAGCAAGAAAAAGGGCCGCTCACGCGGCCCTGAAACAATACGATGACAAGGGAGCCGCTACTTGCAGACGTTCTTGAGGGACGTGCCCGCGCTGAACTTGGGAACGTTACAGGCCGGGATCTGGATCTTGGCCTTCGTCTGCGGGTTGATCCCTTCCCTGGCTTCCCGCTTCTGCACGTAGAACTTGCCGAAACCGGTGAACTGAACCTCCTCCCCATTTGTGAGGGCGTCGGTGATTACTTCCAAGAACGCGTCGGCTACGTTCGCTGCGTCTTTCTTGGTGAGACCACTCTTTGCAGCCAGTCGGTCCACAAACTCGGCTTTGGTCACTGCTACCTCCCTTGGTCCATGCCGGATACAAAGCTACCTTAGCAACACGCGGACTCGCAGACAAGCCGTTTCTTGACGACTTTCGCGCGCGACGCTACGATCGCGGAGAAGGGACGATCCCCAAACCGCTGGACGTGAACAGCGGCCGGAGCTCAAGCCCTGCGGCACGGGCCGCTTCGGCTCCGCCTTCTTCCCTGTCCACCACACAGTACAGTTCTTGCACCACCAGTTCCGCTTCTCGCAGCGCCTCTACCGCCATGAGTGCCGCGCCTGCGGAGGTGACGATATCCTCTATCACGGCCACCCGCTCCCCGGGTTCGAAACGTCCTTCGATGCGTTTACCCGTTCCATACTCCTTCGAAGCCTTGCGCACGAGCAAGAGCGGGAGACCCAACTCCAAGGACAGGCCGGCCCCCAACACCACGCCCCCCAGCTCCGGGGCCGCCAGCCGGTGATACTCCTCCCCCGCGGCCAGGCGTTCGCGGACCATCATGGCCATATCGTGGACGATGCCACGAAGAACCTCCGGATCGGTCTCGAACAGGTACTTGTCCAGGTAGTACTTGCTCCTCCTGCCCGACCGCAGCACGAAGTCGCCCTCCAGATAGGCCGCCTGTAGCAGCAGCTTACCCAGTTCTTCGTTCGCCAAGATGCCTCCTCCCGTCTTTCAGATCCCCGAGACGGCTACACCCTCGACGGCCACCGAGGGAGTCCTCACGCTGCCGTAGAGAGGGATCCACCGATCATCCCCTGCCAGATCGCTCACCGATCTCAGCAGAGATAGGAAATCCGTAGCCATGGTTACTTCGCGGACGGCTCGACCGGGCAGGCCCCCTTCGATCAAGCGCCCGAGCACACCGACCGAGATCTCCCCCGTTGCGGAATTGACCCCGGAATGGATCCCGGCGACGCTCTCAACCAGCAGGCCGCCCCCCACTCTGGCCAGCAGGGCGTGCAGATCACCCTTCCCACCGGTCAGGATCACATTCGTGCCTCCGACCGCCGGAAGCGACCTGTACGAGCCCCGCCCGGCGTTGCCCGTGGACGCCGCACCGGACCCGGCCTTGCGCGCCGTGTAGGTGTCGTAGAGAAGCGACTGCAGCACGCCGTCGCGGATGAGAGGAGTGCGTTCGCTCGCTACGCCCTCCCCGTCGAACGGGCTGCTGGCGAGCCCCCCCGGAGCGAGGCCATCGTCCCACAACTCGACGCCCGGGGCCGCAACCTGCTGTCCCACGCGTCCCTGGAAGACCGAACGGCCTTTCTGGACAGCGTCTGCGCTGAGAGCGCCCGAGATAGCCCCCAACATCGCCGCCGCCACCTCAGGGACGAGGACCACCGTGTAGCGGCCGGTGGCGCAGGGGGCGGCCCCCAACAACACCAGTGCCTTCTCGGACGCGTCACGAGCGGCCCGCGAAGGCTCCAGATCAGCCGGTCCGCGTCCCAGAGTGAAGCCCAACCCCGATTGGCGATCGCCGTCCCGGACCGCATGCGCCATGAGGTAGGTGAGGCAGAAGGACTGCTCGCTCTCCACGTCCACACCCTCCGAGGACACCAGGGCCACCTGCGCCTCGCTGTCGGCATACTCGCTGTCTTCCACCAGTTCGATCTCGGCCGCAGAGAGGGCTTCTGCCTCTGCCTCCATGGCGAAGGCCGCCTTCCGGTCGACGGGAGTGCTCGCCACCCCCGGGTCCCAGAGACCCGCCACTTCCTGGTACGCACTCGATGGGCTTGGAAGCAGCGCGAAGGGATCAACGCCGGCGGCTCTCGCGTTCTCCGCGGCTCGGAGCAGCACCGCCTCCATGCCGGAAGCACTCAGGTCGCCGGTGTAGGCGTAGCCCACCCTTCCCGCGTCGATGGCCCGCACCCCCAGACCACGGGGAGAGGCCGTCGAGACCGACTCGATCTGGCCCTGAAAGACCTTGATGGACGTGGTCTTCGCAAACTGTACGTAGATCTCGAGACCCACGTGCGCAGGCATGCGCAGACGTCGGCTGAGGTCGAGCGCCGTCCGCGCCGTCTGTCCTGGACCGCTCACAGCCCAGTCCCGCCCACGGTGAGTTGGCTGATGCGAAGCGTGGGTTGGCCGCTGCCCACAGGCACCATCTGGCCCTCTTTGCCACAGGTGCCGGCCTTCACCTCCAGGTCGTCGGCTATGGCGTCGATGCCCAGCAGAACCTCAGGGCCATTGCCGATGAGCGTGGCGCCTCGGACCGGGGGTCCGATCTTGCCTCCCTCGATGAGATACCCCTCGGAGACGCCGAACACGAACTCTCCGGTGGCAGGGTTGACCTCGCCCCCACTCAGGCTCTTGGCGTACAGAGCCCGCGGGGTATCGGAGATGATGTCGGCGGCCGTGTGAGGTCCGGGACCGAAATAGGTGTTAGTCATGCGCGGATAGGGGATGTGACGGAAGTCCTGGCGACGTCCGTTGCCGGTCAAGGGCAGACCCAGATGCCCGCCACGCAGCCGGTCGGTGAGGTAACCCGTGAGAACACCGGCTTCGATGACCGTGGTCTTCTCGCAGGGCGTGCCCTCGTCATCGCAGCCGGCGCTACCCCACATGCCCGGCGACACACCGTCGTCGTAGGCGAACACCTGGACATCGGCCACCCGCGCGCCTCGCTTGCCCTCCCACACACTCGTCTTCTTCAGTATGTAGTCGGCCTCCAGACCATGTCCACAGGCTTCGTGGAACAACACGCCCCCGAAACCGTTGGCAAGCACAACCGGCATCCGTCCCGCCGGGGCGGGGATGGCATCGAGCATGGTAAGGGCACGACGGGCCGCCTCTTGGGCCATGTCGATGACGGCCTGATCATCCAACAACTCGATCCCGCCGTGATGAGCCAGAGTCTCTCTGCCCGTCTGGATGAGAGTCCCCCTCTGCGCGGTGACGTTGACCGCGATCATCACCCGGGTCCTGTCGTCGGTCTGCGCGCGTCCCGAGGAATCGGAGACACAGACCTGCTGACGGACCTCTCCGTAGGCCGCGCCCACTTGCCGTATCTCGTCCTGAGAGCGCGCGCACGGTGCTGTCGATCAGGTGCAGTAGGCGCGCCTTCTCGGCCGCCTCGACCTCCGCCGGATCGCGCTGCACCCATCTGCGCGCTGTCGAAGGACACCGCGGCGGCTCCACGATGACCACGGGTGCCCCGGCCCGGGAGCGACTCACATCATCCGCAACGGCCAGGAGAGCCGCCTCTTCCAGACTGTCCACGTAGCCGAAGGCCGTGGCCAGGCCACTGAGCAGGCGCACGGATGCACCTCGGTCGAATCCGGAGACGACGTTCTCGACCTTGCCATCTTCCAGGCGCATGGAAAGGGAGCGACGCACCTCCGCGAACACCTCCGCGGAGTCACCACCGCGTGAGAGGGCCCGGCGAAGAGCGGCAGGCTCCCGCCTCCGGCACCAGAAGCAAGTCGGTGCCGGCGATCATCGCTCGCTCACGAGGCTATCGGTCCGACTAGCCCGCGACGGGGTTGCAGGCCAGGATGTCCTGCGCAACGGCCACGAACGGCGCGGCTTCTGCGGCATCGCCGGGCATGGCCAGCATGGAGCCATCATCGAAGTACAGTTCCACCTGCGGCTTGCGCGAGCGCATGAACAGGAAGTAGTACGCACCCGCCGCCATAGAGGCCAACAGAGTGAATATCCCGAGGATCGTGATCAGCCGTTTCATCTAGAGCTCCTCTCCTTCGCCGTCTTCCAGTTCGGTCGCGGCGAGAGCCTCGCGTGCGTCTCGAAGACAGGTCTTCAGATCATAGAGGACGAGTCCCACCCTGCTGCCTTTCTTGCCCGTGACCATGAGGGTCATACCGGCCGGATCAATTTCCCGGGCCAGGAAGACGAAGCCCGCAGGCGTCTCGACGACCAACTGGCTGAGAGGCTCGGAACCCATCTCAACCGATCGTGCTTCACCCAGTAACGCCAGCTCCTGGGCCTGCTCGACTGCCACCTGTTCTGTGTCGGGGCCGAAATTGGATGCCAGCACCTCTCCCGGGACAAACAGAACAGCCTTGTCTATGTCCTTGGAGATGTCCAGCATCTCGGCAAACGCAGCTTCCACCTGAATCTTCATCAGCGACTCCTTGTGCGGAGACTCCCACGTACGCAAAGGCTTGTTCCCAGTGTAGCACCGGGCAAACCCCCCACAGAGAAAAAGGGCCGCCGCGATGGAATCCCATCGCGGCGGCCCAGCGGGGCCCGGCGTCATCGTCGGGCACCGGTTGTAGCTTCGAACTACATCATGCCGCCCATGCCGCCCATGCCGCCCATGCCGCCGGGCATGCCGGGAGCCTCGGGCTCGGGCTTGTCAGCCACGATGACTTCCGTCATCAGGATGTTCTTGGCGATGGACGCCGCGTTCTGGAGAGCAGAGCGGGTGACCATGGCCGGATCGATGATGCCGGCTTTGATCATGTCTTCGTACTCGCCGGTGGCGATATTGAGGCCGATGCCTTCGGCGCGGGTCCGTACTTCGTTGACCACCACAGAACCCTCGAGGCCGGCGTTGTTCGCCAGCTGGCGGAGGGGCTCTTCGAGCGCCCGGGCCACGATGCGCACACCGGTGAGCTCGTCACCTTCAGCTGCCACTGCGAGCACCTGCGAGACCAGGAGGACCTGGGCCACGCCGCCACCAGGGACGATACCCTCTTCGAGGGCCGCGCGGGTAGCGCTCAGGGCGTCTTCGACGCGGTGCTTCTTCTCTTTGATCTCGGTCTCGGTGGCTGCACCGACTTTGATGACGGCCACGCCGCCGGCCAGCTTGGCCAGCCGCTCCTGCAGCTTCTCGCGATCGAAGTCGGAGTCGGTGTTCTCGATCTCGGCCTTGATCTGATTGATGCGGGCTTTGATGCGATCAAATTCGCCGGCGCCGTCCACGATGGTGGTGTTGTCTTTGTCGACGACCACTTTGCGGGCGCGACCGAGCTGGGTCACCTGGGTGTTCTCCAGCTTGAGACCCATCTCTTCGGAGATGACTTCGCCGCCCGTGAGGATGGCGATGTCTTCGAGCATGCGTTTACGGCGATCGCCGAAGCCGGGAGCCTTCACGGCGATGCCGGTGAAGGTGCCGCGCAGCTTGTTCACGACCAGGGTAGCGAGAGCCTCGCCCTCGACATCCTCAGCGATGATGAGCAGAGCTTTGCCGGACTGAATGACTTTTTCCAGCACCGGCAGCATGTCCTGCACAGAACCGACCTTGCGGTTGGCGATGAGGATATACGGATCGTCAAGCACGGCTTCCATGCGTTCCGCGTCGGTGACGAAGTAGGGGGAGATGTAGCCTTTGTCGAACTGCATGCCTTCGGTGAACTCGAGGTCCATGCCGAAGGTGTTCGATTCTTCCACGTTGACAACGCCGTCTTTGCCCACCTTCTCGATGGCATCGGCAATGACATCGCCGATCTCACGGTCGTCGGCGGAGATGGTCGCCACGCGGGCGATGTCCTCTTTGCCCTCGATCTCCTTGGACATGGCCTCGATGCCCTCGACAGCGGCGTCGACGGCGCGCTCAATACCGCGCTTGACGGCCATCGGGTTGGCACCGGCAGCCACGTTCTTGAGACCTTCGCGCACCATGGCCTGCGCCAGCAGAGTGGCGGTGGTGGTGCCGTCGCCGGCGATATCGTTGGTCTTCGTCGCGACTTCGCGCACCAGTTGGGCGCCCTGGTTCTCGAACACGTCGTCGAGTTCGATCTCACGAGCGATGGTCACGCCGTCGTTGGTGATGGTGGGGCTGCCGTATTTCTTGTCGAGCACAACGTAGCGGCCCTTGGGGCCGAGGGTGACCTTGACGGCATCCGCCAGGGTATTGACACCACGCTCGAGCGCCCTACGGGCTTCCTCGCCATACAGAAGCTGTTTCGCCATAAATCAAATCTCCTTATTCGAAGAAAACGATGGAACCCGCTGATCGGTGATCAGTCTGGGTACGTTGATGCTTATCCTTCGGGCAGAACACCGATTACATCGGTCATGCCCCGGAGCACCAGATACTCTTCTCCGTCGAGCTTGAGCTCGGTACCGGCGTACTTGGCGAAGACGACGATGTCGCCTTCTTTGACCGGCATGGGAAGCAGGTCACCACGGTCAGAGTACTTGCCCGGGCCCACCGCGATGACTTTGCCCTTTGAGGGCTTCTCTTTGGCGGTGTCGGGGAGGACGATACCCGTCTTCGTCATCTCTTCCGTTTCCAGGATCTGAACCAGGACCCTGTCCTCGAGTGGCACTAGTTTCATGCGCAACCCTCCAACTGTCGTTTTGATTACTTTGCTTGCTTCATGCCCGCAGGCATACACAACCCTTTTCGCAGAATTGGCACTCTCAACCTCCGAGTGCCAGCTGGGGTATGTTATGCCCTGCGGGACGATTTGTCAAACACGGAGAGGGGACGCTTCTGTCAGCCCCGGGGGCGCGCGGGAAGCCACTGCCCCAACACCAATGAGGCCGAAGCGTCGATGTCGAGATAGAGCGGATACGGAAGAACCGGTCCACTGAGAGCCGCCGCTCCGATCATGGCCGCGTTGTCCGTGCAATAGGCGAAGGGCGGCACCACTACATGGAACCCTTGAGCCCCGCCCTCGCTGAGCAGGCGCCGGCGCAGAAGAGAGTTGGCGGCCACCCCGCCGGCCACGGCCACGGTGCGGGCTCCCTGGGCCGCGGCGGATCGCAAGGTCTTCTGCAGTAGAGCCTCCACGATGGCCTGGCGGTAGGAGGCGGCCACGTCGGCGGCCCGCGCCTTCCTTTGCCCGTCGTCCATGTCGCGCAATAGGTAATACAGAGCGGTCTTCACTCCCGAGAACGAGAAATCGGGGCGCGACGATCGCCTCAGGCCTATGGGGAACGAGAAGGCTTGAGGATCGCCCGACTCAGCCAGGAGGTCCAACTCTCGCCCACCCGGGTACCCCAAACCCAGAAGACGGGCTCCCTTGTCGAACGCTTCCCCCGCTGCGTCGTCCAATGTCTGGCCGAGGAGCGTGTACGTGCGTGTGTCATCGACCCGCACGAGTGAGGTATGGCCCCCCGAAGCCACCAGGGTCACCATGGGAAAGGGCGCGTCCGCATCCGCCAGCCACGCCGCGGCAAGATGCCCGTGCAGGTGGTTCACGGGGTGGAAGGGAAGGCGGCGACTCCAAGCGATGGCTTTGGCCGTCTGCACGCCCACCAGCAGGGCGCCGATGAGTCCAGGGCCTACCGTGGCCGCGACAGCCCCGAGGTCCGCAATGTCCACCCCCGCTTGGCGGAGCGCCTCTCTCACTACGACCGTCAGCCTCTCCACGTGAGCCCTGCTGGCCACTTCCGGGACCACGCCTCCGTAGCGCTCGTGGATGGCATCCTGGGAATGAACGACATTGGCCAACACCTCTCCTCCGGTAGAGAGCACGGCCGCAGAGGAGTCGTCGCAGGAGGTCTCGATGGCGAGGAGCGGTCCGTCGGGCGCGATGCCGCCCTGATCGGGGCTCGCGGCCGGAGCTCGGCACAACACGGCGGCGTCCTCACCGGACCGCGGGTAGTAATTCGGCCTACGCCCGATCTCCTCGAAGCCGCACCCCGCGTAGAGCTCGTTGGCGGGCCCGTTGCTCGGCCGCACCTCGAGGATGACGGGTCGTCCGGCCTCGTCGGCCGCCTTCAGGAAGGCGTCGACCAGGCTGCGACCGACGCCCCTCTGTCTCCACGACGGTGCCACGGCCAGATCCATCAGATGCCACTCGTCCGAGTAGCTACGCCCGACCAGAAAACCGAGCACCCCCTCCTCGTCGTCCACGGCCACGGTGCGCCAACCGGCGTCCACCAGCAACTCCTGCGCGAACATGCACTCCGACCACGGATCGCTGAACGAGGAGCGTTCGATGGCGGCCACCGCGGCCACGTCGCGCTCCTGCAAGGTCCGTATGTGCCAGCCCAGGCCGGCTCCGCAGGCCGACGGTGGGCGCTCGCCGCGCCTCGCCGGCATCACGTAGCGGCCGCCCAGGGATCGCGCATCTTGGTGATGTGGATGTCGGCATCCGGGGCCCGCACGTAGATGGGCCTCACCGACTCAGGGGAACCCACCTCCCCAGGCGCCGGACCCTCTGCGATGGCGAGGGAACATGAGTCGCCGCCCAGGGAGCATGAGTGGCCGCCCAAGGCCCAGAGTCCCCATCAAGTAGGGACCGAGCCGGGAGCCGGCCGGCGCGACCCCCGGTTCCTGCAGCCTCTCCTGCCCTTGGACCAGCCATTCGGCGGCCACTGCGGCAGGACAGGTCTGGAGCCGGGACATGCCGGTCTCCAAACGAGGCGGCAGGATCCTCGCCTCACCGGTCACAAGGATCGCGCCCGCTCCCCCTTCGACCAGCACGCCTCCACTCCGAGAAGGTCCCACTCCTTCAAGCGACTCGGAGAGTCTCCCTTGATCACACACGCCATGCTCCTCTGTGCGCTGCCACACGCTCGTCCGGCCGGCCCCGGACCTTGCCCGCCCGTACACAGCGTAGAACACCTGGCCGCGACGGGCATCGACCAGCGGCACCACATATTCCACGTCGGGACCCGCCGCAGCGGCGCCGCAGGCTGCCCCTGCGGCGAGCCCTGCCAGCGTGCTGATGCCGACCACGGGCACACTCAGAGCCAGCGCCAAGGCTCTCGCGGTGGCGACGGCGATGCGGACTCCCGTGAACGTTCCCGGCCCGATGCCCGCGACAACGGCCGCCACATCGGGCGGAGCACCGCCCACCTCACACAGCATGTCGTCGACGAGGCCGAGCAGCACCCGCGCCTGAGCGCGGCCGTCGGGTTCGGCCCTGCGAGCCACCACGTCCCAGAGCCCCTCCCCCTCCGCGCCACTTCGAGCCCGCAGCAGAGCCGCCGAGCAGACGTCGGTGGAGCCATCCAGGGCCAGGATCAGCCGCTCACCCACCGCGACCCTCCGCTGCCTGCCAACGTTCCGTCGCCTCTTCGTCCGCGGCCTCGATCTCGATGGAGCGCAGATGGAGGCTCTCGTGATCCATTCTGACCGTGTAGACGGGCGCACCCAGCCGCGCCAATCCCGCTTCGGGCCATTCCACCAGGGTGACCGCGTCGTCACGGCGATACTCTTCGAGCGCCAGAGCGTCTTCCTCCCCGATATCTTCCAGCCGGTACAGGTCCAGGTGCTGCACCAGGATGTCTCCCGAATAGATGTTGGCTATGGTGAAGGACGGACTCCGGACGGGGTCGGTCACCCGCAGAGCCCTCGCCACCACCCGCACCAAACTGGTCTTGCCCGCGCCGAGTGGCCCATAGAGGAGCACCAGATCGCCGGGCCGTAGGGCCTGAGCCAGGGTGTTCCCGATCTGCTCCAGCCGCCTGAGCCCGACGCCTGCTTCTTGCAGGACCGTCTGCCGACCTCCTACCACAGGGGCAACTGCTCCCCGGTCGCAGGCAATGAAGGCGGCGGTGGTGATGGCGGCGGTGGCGGTGCAGCCCGAACGTCTGCTTCCCCGCCGGGGGAAGCGCAGTCTTCGACCCGCTCAGGCACGGGTGCAGCGGCCGACGCCCCGGCGAGGCCCCGCTCCAGCAGGCGCTGTAATCTGGTGAAGTCCTCTTCGAGCACGACGCGGTTGGCAGGCGCGTAGAGAGCCGCCGCCGGGTGGAACACGGGGAACACCACCAGATCCACGCCCCCCAGGTTCATGGGTTTGGCCTTGCCGTGGATGTTGGTCATACTGAGTTCGGTGCCGGTGAGGAGCTTGGCGGCAAAACGCCCGAGGGTACAGATCACCGCGGGCCGGATGATGGCTATCTGCTCCATGAGATGGGGGCTGCAGGTCTCTATCTCCTCAGGGGTCGGGTCGCGGTTCTCAGGAGGCCGGCACTTGACCACGTTGGCGATGTAGACATCCGCCCGTGTGAGGCCGATCTGCGCGAGCAGAGTGTTCAGAAGTTTGCCCGCCTGCCCCACAAAGGGCTCCCCCTGCCGGTCTTCGTGGAACCCGGGCGCTTCTCCCACGAACATGACCGGGGCGCTGGGGCTGCCCACTCCGAAGACCACCTGTGTTCGAGTCTCGCAGAGGCCGCAACCGCGACACTCCCGCAACGACTCCGCCGCCGCCCCCAGGGCCGCCGCGGCGTCGACAGGACCTGCTGTGGTTTGCTCGTTCATGCGCAAAGGGTAGCAGAAGACGGGAGCGTTGCGACCCAGCACCACGGCTGCTATCCTACCCGGGCCGTGTGAGGACCGTGTAGGCCGACCATCGGCCGATGGACCGCTTACTTTCGCAGGCGGAGCCGAGGCCGGGTCTCATGCCTGGTCCTACGCGGCCCGATCGGTAACCGAGCCACGTCTGGTATCTGCAGGCAGAACTGGAACAGGCAGGTCTTCCATCGCCACTGCACCGACACGTAGCAGGCCACCCTCCCCCCGGCCCCCCAGCCGGCAACACTTCCCTGCCCTGAATGAGGTGCGCTTCGCTCTTCTGGGGGCCGGACGACTCGGCGCTTCTCTGGCCATGGCTCTGCGTGAAGCGGGCGCTGAGCTCACGGGCTTCGTATGCGCCACCGAGGCCGGCCGGGCGCGGGCCGAGGCTCTCCTGGACATGAGATCCGCAGTGGATGTTGCGCAACTCGTCGCTGCGCGCCCGACCCACTACCTCTTGGCCGTACCGGATGACGTGCTGCCCGCCGTGGCCGACGAACTGGCCACGCTGCTGCCTTCCTTTCCCGACGTCATCGCTGCCCGCGAGGCCGTGTGGCCGCCGCTGGTGCTCCACACCAGCGGCGCCACCTCAGTGTCGGTGCTCGCTGCATGCGAAGAGAAGGGGGCGGCAACATTGGCCTTCCATCCTCTGCAGACTTTCAGCGAGCCACTCAGCGGAAGCAAGCGGTTCGCCGGAGCGGCGGTGGCGGTGACGCCTTCCCCGCTGGCCTCGGGAACGCAGGCTCTTGACCGAGGCTTCGACCTCGCGCGGGGTCTGGGAGCACACCCGTTCCTGCTGCCCGACGACAGGAAAACCCTCTATCACGCAGCGGCCACCATGGCTTCCAACTACCTGGTGACCCTCGAGCACTGCGCGGCGGAACTCTTCGTCCTCGCAGGTATGCCCGCCGACGAGGCCCTCTCGCTCTTCCTGCCTCTCGTTCGGGCGGCTCTGGACAACGTCGCCTCCCAAGGACCTACGGCTGCCCTGACCGGCCCGCTCAGCCGCGGCGACGAGAGCACCGTATCCGCGCACTTGGATGCCCTTCGCACACACGCCCCCCATCTTCTCCCTGTCTATCAGCAACTGGGCAAGCAGACTCTAGACCTCGTCCGCGCTCGGGGCGAGGTCTCTCCCGACGTGATCACCAGACTGGCCCGTCTTCTGGGCCACTGACGACCCGGAGGTCGCCACATGACAGCAGAAGTCCCCAACAACCACGGTTTCACGGTCCGGACCGAACGTATCCACTTCGACTCGGGTGGTGACGCTGACATCATCAACATCACCGAGCAGATTCGGGGCCTGCTGACTGAAACCGGCTTCCAGGTGGGCACGGCCACGGTGTTCGTGCCCGGCGCGACGGGAGCCCTCACCACGCTGGAGTTCGAGCCCGGCGTGGTGCAGGATTTCCAGGACCTCTTCGACCGCATCGCTCCGGTCGCTCACCCGTATGAACACAACGTCACCCATCCCGACCTCAACGGACATGCCCATATCAGGGCGGGGCTGTTGGGACCCTCGCTCGTCGTGCCCTTCGAGGACGCTGCGCTCTGTCTGGGTAGATGGCAGGAGATCTGCTTCGTGTGCTTCGACAACCGGCCTCGCGAACGCACTGTGGTGGTGCAGTTCGCCGGACTCACCAGCTAGGAGGCGTCATGAGACCTGTCCTGCAACTCGCTCTCGATTTCGTAGATCTTCCTCGCGCGCTGCAGGTCGCCGAGGAGGCGGTCGCGGGCGGCGCGGACTGGCTGGAGGCCGGCACTCCCCTCATCAAGAGCGAGGGTCTCCAAGCGCTGCGTGAGATCAAGAGCCGCTGGCCGGACCTGACGCTGGTAGCCGACATGAAGACCATGGATGCCGGCCGAGCCGAGGTCGAGTACGCAGCCAAGGCCGGCGCCCGGGTGGTGGGCGTCCTCGGTGCCGCTTCGGACGCCACCATCCGGGAGTGCGTGGAAGCGGCCCAGAACTACGGGGCGCAGATCATAGTGGACATGATCCAGGTGGAGGACGTCGTCGCCCGCGCCGTGGCCGCCGAAGCCATGGGGGCCGACTACATCGGCATCCACGTCGCCATCGACGAGCAGATGGAGGGCAAGACGCCCTGGGACACCTTGCGCCAGGTGGCGCAGGCGGTCTCCATCCCCATCGCGGTGGCCGGAGGTATCAACTCGGAGACGGCTCCCCTGGCCATCGAAGCCGGGGCCACCATAGTGATAGTGGGGGGCGCCATCACCAAGGCCGCCGATGCCACCGCCGCCACGCAGGCCATCAAACAGGCCATGGAGACACTCAAGCCCGTGGAATCGGAGTTCTTCGTGCGCGCCACCGGCCCCGACATCCGGGAGATGCTGAGTCGCGTCTCCGCGGCCAACGTGTCCGACGCCCTCCACCGCACGGGCGACATCCCCGGTCTGCGCTCGATCACCCCGGGGGCTCGGATGGTCGGTCCGGCGCTGCCTGTGCGCACGTACCCTGGAGACTGGTGTAAGCCGGTGGAAGCTATCGACTTGGCCCAACCCGGGGACGTCCTCATCATCGACGCAGGCGGCGTGCCTCCGGCCGTATGGGGTGAGTTGGCCACCAATTCCGCCATCCAGCGCGGACTGGCCGGTGTGGTCATATATGGGGGAGCCCGCGACACCGGCGACATCCGCGCCCTGGGTTTTCCCCTCTTCTGCAGCCTGGTCACCCCCACCGCGGGCGAACCCAAAGGTTTTGGGGAGATAGGCGTGCCCATCCGCATCGCTGGAGTGCGCGTGTCTCCCGGCGACTGGATCATCGGCGATGATGACGGAATCTGCGTGATCCCCAAGGAGAAGGCCGTCGAATACACCAACCGCGCCATGGACGTGCTTGAGAAGGAGAACCGCCTGCGCAAGGAGATCAGGGACGGCAGCACACTCAGCCAGGTGGGATACCTAACCCGGTGGCAGAAGCGCTAGGAGGCTGGAAGAATACACCCAGGTCATGTCGATCTTTCGCTGGACGGCGCCTCTGTTCAAGCTGGCCGCGCACCGCTGGTCCCCCGACGACTTCCGCCTCCTGGCCGAGACGCTCCGCCCCTTCGTACCATCTGGGGGCAGGCTCCTCGATCTGGGAGGCGGCACTGGTGATCTGGGCCTCGGTATCGCGGCCGCGCTTGACGCCGAAATCCTCATTGCCGACCCAACCGGCGAGATGCTGGCCCGGGTCGACGGTCACCCCCGGGTGACCGTCAGCAAGGCCTCCGCCGAGCACCTGCCTTTCCCCGCGGCCTTCTTCGATGCCCTGCTCTGTTCCGACGCCTTCCATCACTTCGCCGACCAGGCGGCCGCCGCCGGCGAGATGGCCCGCGTGGTGCGTCCGGGCGGAGGCGTGCTCATTCTGGAACTGGAGGCCACGGGTGCCATGCGTGTAGCCGCTGCTCTGGAGCGACTCGCCGGGGAACCGGCCGCCTTTCTCCGGCCCGACGAACTTCGCGCACTCATGGCCGCGCAGGGCATACACGGCAGCATCATCCGGCAAGGCCGAATGACCTATACCTTCCTCGGCTCGCCCTAGCTGGGCCGACTTCGCCCCGCTCCCGCGTCGGCAGCGCCTTCTAGGCGCGCACCACGATGTTGTCGATGAGCCTGGTCGTACCGAAGCGGACCGCCAACGCCACGAGGCACTCGCCGGAGACCGTCGCCACAGGCGTGAGGTTGTCCGCGTCGACCACAGACACGTACTCCACTTCGCCCAAGTACACCTCAGCGACCACCGAGCGCACGGCGCGCTCCAAAGCGGCCGCGTCATGTTCGCCCTCCCCCACCATCTCCTCGGCGAGAGTCAGAGACCGCCACAGTGACGGAGCTTGGGCCCGTTGCTCCGGGGTCAAGTAGACGTTGCGCGAGCTCATGGCCAGTCCGTCGGGCTCGCGCACGATGGGGCACGCCACTATGTCCACGCCCATGTTCAGGTCGCGCGCCATGCGCTTGATGACCGCCAACTGCTGGGCGTCCTTCTGGCCGAAATAGGCACGGTCGGGGCGACACAGGTTGAGCAGCTTGGTCACCACCGTGCATACCCCGCGGAAGTGCCCCGGGCGCGCGGCCCCGCAGAGACCCTCGCTGAGTCCCTCCACGTCCACCCAGGTTGAGTGCCCGGGCAGATACATCTCGTCATCAGGAGGAGCAAAGACGAGATCCGCTCCGGCCCCGGCCGCCAGGACAAGATCGCGGCTCAGGTCGCGGGGATACCGGCTCAAGTCATCACGGGGACCGAACTGGGTGGGATTGACGAAGATGGACACCACCACGAAGGCGCATTCCGCCCGCGCCTGCCGTATCAGGGAGAGATGGCCCTCGTGCAGGGCACCCATCGTCGGAACAAGGCCCACTGGCTCCCTTCCCGACTCTCGCGCGCCGGCGAGGGAGACTCGAAGCCCATCGCTGGTCGAGGCGCAGGGCGTCTGACTCGGGACTGCCCCTCTCGACCCGGAACGGCATGTCGAGCCCTCCGCCGGCTCGATGGTCACGAGGTCCCCCGGCCTGGCGCCGCGGGCCGCCCGCCGCCTTCGTTCAAGATAGGTGCGCCCAAGTCAGCGAGATCGGCCACGGAGGGAGCACCAGGACAGCCCTCGGCCGACCGCACGGCTCTACGGATGCCGGCCGCTACGGCTTCGGCGGCCGCGGCCCCGATCTGGAACACGTTGGAAGGCCGACGGCCGGTGGCCAGAACGAACACGCAGTCGCCATCGACGGGCGTGTGCACGGGATTGATCGCGCGGGCCATCCCATCGTGGCTCATGCGCGCCACGATGGCGCACTGCACCTTGTCGAGTCGGGCATCCGTCATCACCACCGAGAGAGTGGTGTTCTCCATCTGCCTGAACAGTGGAGCGTGGGTCATCTCCAGGAGTCGCCGACGGCTGTCCGCAAACGAGCCCCCCTCGCGGGCGCCGGCCAGGATCTCTCCTTGTTCATCGAGCACATCGCCCACCGCGTTGACGACGCACAGAGCCGCGACCGTGATGTCCTCGGCGACAGTAACTTTCGACACCGCCACCCCGCCCTTCATGAGGCCCTGGTGACCAAGGAGCTTTCCCACCGTAGCTCCCGTTCCCGCGCCCACCGAGCCCTCTTCCACCTCGTTCCCCGACGAGCAGGCTGCAAGGTAAGCATCATCAGGAGTGGGGCAGGCCTCCGCACTTCCCAAACCCAGATCGTAGATGACGGCGCCTGCCACCAAGGGGATGCGGGCGAAGCGTGTCCGATAGCCTAGGCCTTTCTCACGCAGGTAGCGCGTGATACCGCCAGCGGCCTGCAATCCGGGAGCGCTGCCGCCGGTGAGGAGGATACCGTGGATCTCGCTGACCGCCGCCATGGGCGCCAGGAGGTCGGTGTCCAACGTGCCCGGGGCTCCCCCGCGGATGTCGACTGAGGCCGTGACCCCATCCGGGCTAAGGACCACCGTGCAACCCGTGCGACCGACGAGGTCGGAGAAATGGCCGATGCTCAGGCCTTCGATGCCAAGGTCGACGGTCATGGAGTCATTAGCCCGGCGACGACTACCGGGAGTTCTTCCTCATCTGATCGAGGAACTCGGTGTTGGACTTCGTCTCTTTGATCTTGCTGATAAGGAGGTCGATGGCTGCATTGGGGTCGAGCGCGTGCAGAACGGAACGAAGCTTCCAGACCATCTGCGCCTCGGCCGGCTCCATGAGCAGTTCTTCCTTGCGGGTGCCACTATTCTCTATATCGATGGCAGGGAAGACCCGTTTATTGGCCAACTGCCTGCTGAGACGTACTTCCCAGTTGCCGGTGCCCTTGAATTCCTCAAAGATGACCTCGTCCATGCGCGACCCGGTATCTACCAGAGCCGTGGCCAGGATGGTCAGCGAACCACCTTCCTCGATGTTGCGCGCCGCGCCGAAGAACTTCTTGGGCGGATACAGTGCGGTGGAGTCGACGCCACCCGAGAGGATGCGCCCGCTGGCCGGAGCCTGCAGGTTGTAAGCGCGGGCCATGCGGGTGATGGAGTCGAGGAGCACGACCACGTCCTTGCCCACCTCTACCAGGCGCTTGACCCTCTCCAGCACGAGTTCGGTGACCTGCACATGGTTCTCCCCCGGTTGGTCGAACGTGGAACTGACGACCTCGCCGGTCACCGTACGCTCCATGTCCGTCACCTCTTCCGGGCGCTCGTCGACCAGGAGCACGAGCAGATGCACTTCGGGGTTGTTGGCGGCTATGGAGTTGGCGATGTCTTTGAGGATGGTGGTCTTACCGGCCTTGGGCGGAGAGACGATCAGCCCGCGCTGGCCTTTGCCGATGGGGCACAGCAGATCCATCACCCGCGCCGATATCCGGTCGGGAGTGCTCTCCAGACGTAGGCGCTCCTCTGGGTACAGCGGCGTGAGCGAGTCGAAGGTGGGGCGATGCCGTGCCTGCTCGGGGTCCATGCCGTTGACCGTCTGGATCTTCAGTAGCGCGTGGTACTTCTCGTTGTCACGCGGCGTGCGCACTTGTCCGGTGATTTCGTCGCCGCGGCGCAGCTTGAAGCGGCGGATCTGGGAGAGCGAGACATAGATGTCCGAGTCCGACTGCGTGTAGCCTTGCGTGCGCAGGAAGCCGTAGCCGTCGGGCAGCACGTCCAACAGGCCCGTCCTGAACTGCAGCCCTCTGTCCTGGGCCTGCTCGTTCAAGATCTTCATTATCAGGTCTTGCTTGGAATACTTGCGAAAGTTCTTGATGCCCAGCTCGCCCGCGACCAAGTGCAGGTCGGACAGCAGTTTGGGCTCCAGTTCAGCTATTGCCAACTTCCCCTCCTTGAGTGCCGTCCCGGTACTCATCGGCTCGGCGGTGATGTCTCCGTTGTCATTCACGTCCATTCTTCTTTCCTGATCTTCCCTACAGCGTCCACAGGGACGGGGTCGGTTGTTCTTCGTCCTGGCGATGGATGGTCTTCACCAGGCTGATCTTCTTGCAGTGCGAACACATGATGAGTGTCTCCGTGCGGACTCCGTCAGACCGCATCTCCACGCCGCGAAGGAAACGGCCCGTGGTCACGGCCGTCATCGCCACGAGCACACCGTCGCCGGCCATGTCCTCCGTTCTCAGAAGAGCCTCGACGTCTTCGATGCCGAGCGCGCGTACGGTGTCCACCTGATAGCGCGACACGGGCCAGAAGCGGGCCTGCATGGCACCCCCGAGACAACGCAGGGCGGCGGCGGTGATGATGCCCTCGGTGGACCCCCCTATACCCATGCACATGTCGATGCCCGTCTCAGGGACGGTCGCGGCGATACTGGCCGATACATCCCCATCCTCGATGAGTTTCAGCCGGGCGCCCGAGCCCTTGATCTGGCTGATGAGATCCTCGTGACGAGGCCGGTCGAGAACGGCGATGGTGAGATCGCGCGGGTGCTTATCGAGCGCCTCACCCAGTGCGCGTATGTTCTGTGCCACCGGAGCATTCATGTCGATGGCGGCCGCTGCCTTTCCGGACACGACCATCTTCTGCATATACATCTCCGGCACGGCCATGATAGTGCCCCGAGGCCCAGCCGCCAGCATGGCCAGCGCCCCCTCGAGTCCCCGAGCCAAGGCCTCGTGCCCCTCCAGAGGGGCCACAGCCAGATCCCAGGACACCGACGCCCCAGCAGTGCCGTCCGCAGGCGCGCACGCGACCTCGACGAGATCCGTGTCGGGCGGAACAGCCGCCACTGTGGCGCCTACACCCGCATCGGCCTCGGTCGTCTGGCCTGAAGCCAGGCGGCCCGTCACGTTGAACGCCGTCCGCCCCGCGACCACGCGCGTTCCAAGACTCAAGGCCCGCAAGGCCACCGACATGGCGTCACGGGCGGATTGGTCGCCCGCCAGGCCGTCACCCCGACCGACCCATTGCGCGGCAGCGAGGGCCGCGGCCTCGGTCACCGGAGCGAAACGATTACATGCGCAGAGTTCTTCAGGCCTATCCATCGCCCCGCCTCTCGATGGTTCCCATGCGCTCGTACAAAGCTTCGAGCACGATGCCGACAGCGTCGTCGATGCTTATGTTGTCCACGACCAGAGTTCCTTCCGCGCGGGCACGGCCCAATATGTAGTCCTGGATCATGCGGATATCCTCGAAGCCCTTGAGATAGCGCATCACCGCCCGCCGTCCGGAGGTCTCCCGTTCCCGGACGAGAAAGTGCCCCCGATGCAGGTCGGCGTCCCCTACGGTCACGACCATGGGCAGGATGAGAGCGTCCTCCGACGAGACCTGCTCCGCGGTCATCATGCCCGGGACGATGTGCACTCCCTCGATGACCATGCTGGTGCGCTCCTCGATCGCGCGGGCAAGTACCGCCTGCAGCCCTACGTTGACCATCTCCACCTGCTCCATGAAGCCGGCGATGTGCGAGTCGATCCCACCCCCGAGAGGGACGCGCACCGCCCGATCGGCGTCATAGGACGAGAAGTGGATGGCGGGCATCAAGTTGGGTGAGAAGAACGCCCTCATAACCTCTCGTATGGTGTCCGTGGAGATCAGCCTTACCAGACCCAAGCGCTCCATGAGTTGCGTGGCCAGAGTGCTCTTGCCTACGCCGGTAGCGCCTCCCACCAGGATGATGACGGGCCGGTCCTCCTTGCCCAATCGGTCCCACTTGCGGTATCGCTCCAGGTAAAGCTGCCCCTCGATCTCGGCCAGAGCCACCTCCACCATGTGGCGCAGACCCTCCACAGTGACTTCACGGCCCTTGTCCCCCAGTAGCTGCCACTCCACATCCATGGCCACTGTGAAGGCCCGTTCGGGAGGAAGGCCTGTCGCGGTCAGCGTGGTCGCCAATATCCCTTTGGAGAACGGCACGGCGTGGCCCTCACTCACCAACATGATGGGTTCGCCTTGTGCACGCAGGGCACGGTCACGCCTCCGCTGCTTCTCGCCCTCAGACGGCCGTCCCGGCATGCCTGCTCCTCCGCCCTGTCCGCCGGTCGTCATACGTCAGCCCCGCCCGTCATGTCGCTCGACCGCCAGATCTGCCACTCGCCGGACCACCTCTGAAAGGTAACCGGGCCGCGCCGGGGCCACTTCTTCAGGGACGTTGTCGACGAACACCAAGTCGAGACCTCGCTCATCGGCAGCCTCGGCCACCACGTCGATGGCGGCCGCCTTGATCTCGGTCAACACCGCGTCGACCTGCTTCATCTCGGGCCTATCCAAGTCGGCGCGCAGGGCAGAGCGATCGGAGAGATTCGACGACATGAACGCCACCCGGCACTCGTAGCGCTCCTCCAAGCAGTTCCGCAGCATCCTCTGTTGGCTCGGAGGAGCCGTCGAGAACAAGGCCACGGTGCGTCCCTTGACCGAAGCGGTGGGCCGCGGCCGGAAGACCACGGGGACCACCATGGTCGGGTCGATGCTGATGTCTATCGCTGCCTCGATGATCGCGTCCACTTTCTGTCGTGTGGCCATCGGTTCTTCAGCCATTGCAAGGACAAGGGCATCGCTAGTCAGTAGGCGATAGGTGCCCAGATATCCCGCCACGCTCTCCAGCGGCTGGTGCGCCCCCGCCACCAGGAGCCGCGCATCCGTATGTACCGGTGGTACAGCCGCGCCGCTGCCCTCGAATATCACCAGAGCAGGTCTCAGACCTTCGGCTATGGCCGCCCCCTCGGCAACATTGGAGACGAAGGGCTCGCCCGCCATGCCGCCCCCGCACCGCCGACATCCGACCGTCACGACCCGGCTGAGCACGGCGTCCTCGAAATGGTCGGAGGCAGCATGTCTGCCTTCCCGGCTCCACTTGAGCAGGTCGGCTGCCGTGACACCGACCCCACGACCATCGATGACCTCGGGATGCTCGGGGCCGCCGCGTCCCATCGCCACCACGACCACCCCCGGTGACTCCCCGTCTCCATATGACCCCGCTGCCTGTAACGTCCGGGCGGCGTACCCGCTGATGGCCGTCTTACCCACCCGCTTCGCCGTTCCCACGATGGAGATGGAGGGACAGGTACACAGGCGAAGGTCGCTCGGGGGACTGAATTGGAAATCGGAGCCTACGTAGGTGACGTTTCGCGACAGGGTATGGCTGATGAGTCGGAAACGCTCTACGTATCCTAGCACCGGTTCGTCGCTGAGGTCAACGACGACCTCAGGGCTGTAGGTCGACAGTACACACTCCAGCCCCTTCCCCCAGTCGGTCTCGCACACCACCGGCAGCCCATAGAGGGAGTCGGCTGCCGAGCCCAAGTCGGCCGGCTTGATCTTCTCTGTCCCACCGAGGAACAGCGCCGCCACAAAGTCGAACCGGTCTCCGGCCCGCGCGAGCGCATCCACTACCACCGGTGGATAGTGCTCTCCGTCGATGAGCGCGACGGCGGTCGGCCTCATGGCTATCGCGACGGCTCCACCATGTCGCCGCCATTGGTCTGCGACTTGACGTAACTGCTCGTCCCCGCGTCGAACTCCACGATGACCTCACCTCCGTGGAAGGGATAGTTGCGCGTGATGACCACCCGATCGCCCCTGATCTCGATGAGGTTGTAGCAGGGCTTGGTGTCGCCACGCAGGCGAAGCGTGGCCACCGTGCCCGCGTTGACCACGAACATGTTCTCCAGGCGCCACGAGTAGGGCACATGCTTGTGTCCGGACAGCACCAACTCCACCCCGCTCTCGATCAACACCTCGAGCACGTCGCCGGCGTCGTTGACGATGTTCCTCTCTCGCCCCGTGCCGGGGATGGGCAGAAGGTGATGGTGCAGCGCGAAGATCTTGAAGTTGTCCGGCTCCTCTGAGAAACACTCCCGTATCCACGGATACCGATGGCGCCCTATGCGTCCGTAGTCGAGGTCAGGCTCACTGGAGTCCACCCCCACCACCGTGACCCCGTTCTTGCGGATGACCGGTTCCCTGGTGGCGAACAGACGCTCGAAGTGGGCGTAGCCCACGTTGCGACTGTCGTGGTTGCCAGGCACGACGAGGACGTCCGGGCACGACAGCCGGTCCAGATACTCCCTGGCGGCGCGGAACTCCTGCCGGTACCCCATGGCGGTGAGGTCACCCGTGATGATGACGATATCCGGCTGCACGTCGTTGACCTCTACCAGCGCGCGATCGAGCAGATTGGGCACGAAGTACTGCGACCCCAGATGGAGGTCCGACAGATGAGCGATGGTGCAGGAGCGGTCGCGCTGGTCCATAATCGACTTCCTTCTCGGGACACATCCCGCGCGCCGCTCCGAGAGCGGCGCGCAAAACAGCAGGTTCTATTCCCGCGCGGCGATCAACTGTTCCACGGCAGCCAAGTCCGCCGGCAGGTGCACGATGGGAGGCGACTGGTCTATCGCCGTCTGCGGGTCTTTGAGACCGTGACCGGTGAGGACGGCTACCACCGCGTCACCCACAGGTATACCCATATCCCGGTATTTCAGCAGTCCGGCGATGCTCGCCGCCGACGCTGGCTCGCAGAAGACCCCTTCCTTCTGCGCCAGCAGACACTGCGCAGCCAGAATCTCCTCATCCGTGACATCGCGGATCATCCCGCCTGAATCTCTGGCGGCAGCCAGAGCTTCCTCTCCCCGAGCGGGATTGCCTATGCGGATGGCCGTGGCGACGGTCTCCGGGTTGGCGACCACCTCGCCGCGGACCAGCGGATTTGCGCCCTCAGCTTGGAAGCCCCACATCAAGGGCAGACGGCCCGCCAGTCCCTTGTCATGGTATTCGCGGAAACCCTTCCAGTACGACGTGATGTTGCCGGCATTGCCCACGGGGATGCACAGCATCGCGGGAGCTTCACCGAGACGGTCCACGATCTCGAAGGCCCCCGTCTTCTGCCCCTCGATGCGGTACTGATTTACGGAGTTGACCAGAGTGATGGGGTGCCGAGTGGCGATCTCCTTGACGTAGTCCAGTGCCACGTCGAAGTTACCCTCTATGGCCACCACCTCAGCGCCGTGCATAAGGGCCTGCGACAGCTTGCCCAAAGCGATCTTGCCTTCGGGGATGAGGACCACGCAGCGCATCCCGGCCCGAGCGGCATAGGCCGCGGCCGAAGCCGACGTGTTGCCTGTCGACGCGCAGATGACCGCCGTCGCCCCTTCCTCTGCGGCCTTGGTGATGGCCATGGTCATGCCCCGGTCCTTGAACGAGCCCGTAGGATTGGCCGCCTCATACTTCAGATAGACGTCGCACCCCAGCTCCCGGCTCAGCCATGCGGCCGGTACGAGCGGGGTGGAACCCTCCCCCAGCGTGACGGCGACCGTGTCCTTCTGCAGGGGAAGATGCTCCCGATAGCGATCGATGACGCCGAAGGGCTGCGAGTCGCGAGCGACCATCTACAGCACCCGTAGGGTCATGGGCTTGCTCTGGCAGCAGGGAAGCTCATTCGCCTCACCGATGGCCGCAAAAAAGCCGCGCTCCGCAGTGGGGTGCGTGATAAGCACCAACTCAGCCTCGGCGCCTCGACCCTTCTGGATCATGCTGGCGATGGAGACGCCGTGCCGCCCGAAGATGGAGGCGATCTGAGCCAAGACACCGGACACGTCCTGCACGTTCAGCTTGATGAAGAAGGCCGACTCCACCTCGTCGGCCGGGTAGAACTCGAGCGTGCGGTAACAAGAGCAACTCTGCAGGAAGCTGACCTCTTTCGTGCTGGCGATCGACACCACATCGCTGACCACTGCCGTTGCCGTGGGCATGCCGCCCGCCCCCGGACCCATCAACATGATCTCGCCGATGGCATCCCCCTGCACGAACACCGCGTTGTTCGAACCGCTGATAGCGGCCAGTGGGTGCTCCAGCGGGAGCAGGGCGGGGAACACCCGCACGCTCACGCGTCCGTCGATGAGCCGCGCCGCGCCGATGAGCTTCACCGCAAAACCCAGGTCCTTGGCGTAGGTGACATCGCCCAGGGTGATGTTCTCGATGCCTTCGCACGCCACGTCACTCAAGGTCACGCGGGAGTGGAAAGCGATGGAACTGAGGATGGCCATCTTGGCCGCCGCGTCGCCGCCGCCCACGTCGGCTGTGGGGTCGGCCTCAGCGTATCCCAGCCTTTGCGCCTCGGCCAGGATGTCGGCGTAGTCGCCCTCTTCGTTGTACATGCGGGTGAGGATGTAGTTGGTGGTGCCATTGACGATGCCGTACACCGTGTGCACCTCGGCGGCGATCATGCTCTCGCGCATGACCTTGATGATGGGTATGGCTCCGGCCACCGCGGCCTCGAAACGCAGGTGGCGCCGCTCGTCCTTGGCCAGCGTGAAGAGGGCTTCGCCTCGCGAGGCGAGGAGCTGCTTGTTCGCCGTGACCACGTTCTTGCCCTTGCGCATCGCCTCGTCCACGAATCTGAAGGCGACATCGGTCCCACCGATGACCTCCACAACGATCTCGATGGACGGATCGTCGACGATGTCGGCGAAGTCACTCGTGAAGACGTCCGGCGACACATCCGCCGGGATCTTGCCTCTGTCTATCTCGAGCACCTTGGCCACCTGCAGGTCGACTCCGGTGCCTGCAAGGATCTCGTCATGCTCCTTCTGAATGAGGCGATAGACGCTGGATCCGATCGTGCCGAAGCCCAGCAGACCCACGCGCACGACCCGTTCCGCACTCATGCTTCCCCCTGCTCTCGCAATGGATGATGCTTTGCCACCAGATCCGCGTAGCTTTCCCGCTCTACGATGACGCGCGACCGTCCGTTGTTCACCAAGACCACCGCCGGCCTGGTACTCCCATTGTAGTTGGACGCCATGGCGTAGCAGTAGGCGCCGGTCGCAGCGATGACCAGGGTATCTCCCGGCTCCGGGCGGGCGATCATAGCATCGCGCATGAGGATATCGCCGCTTTCGCAGTGCTTCCCGGCCACGGTGACGACCGTGTCTGCAGGAGCATCGGTTTTGTTCGCCAGCAGTCCCTGGTACTGCGCCTCGTACAGCATGGGCCTGATGTTATCGCTCATGCCGCCGTCGACGCTGACGTAGGTGCGGACCCCCGGGATCTCCTTGATGGTGCCGACACGATATGCCGTCACCCCCGCCTTGCCCACGATGGAGCGCCCGGGCTCGATGAGCACGCGAGGCATGGGGAGTCCGAGCGCGCTCATCTGCTCGCGCACACCCTCCACTTTGACGGCCGCGTACTCCCCGATGGACGAAGGGGCGTCCTCGTCGGTGTAGCGGATGCCGAGGCCTCCGCCGATGTTGAGATAGCGGCACACAAAGCCCAGATCGCGGTGGGCTTCACCGATGAGGCGCACCAAGATCTCGATGGCCTTGCGGAAACCGTCCAACTGGAAGATCTGGCTACCGATATGGGCGTGCAGACCTACCAGTTCCAGGTGGGGCGAGGCCTGCGCGCGCCGGATGGCATCGAGCGCCACCCCGTCGGCGAGGCCGAAGCCGAACTTGGAGTCGATCTGGCCGGTCTGGATGTACGAGTGGGTGTGAGCCTCGATGCCGGGGGTGATGCGCAATAGGATGCTCTGCGTCCCGCCTCGCTCCGCCGACAACTCTTCCAGCAAAGCCAGTTCCTGGAAGCTGTCCACCACGACGAAGCCCACTCCGCCGGAGAGGGCGTACTTCAGTTCGTCTTCCGTCTTGTTGTTGCCGTGGAAGAAGATGCGCTCGGCCGGGAAACCGGCCGCCTTGGCGATGTGGTACTCCCCGCCCGATGATACATCGATGGAAAGCCCTTCCTCCAGCATCAACTGATTCAGAGCCAGAGATGAGAAGGCCTTGCTGGCGTAGATGACCTCAAAATCACCCGTATGCCGACCAAAGGCCTCCAGATACCGGCGGCACTGGTCGCGGACAGTCTCTTCGTCATAGATGAGTAGGGGGCTACCCAGCGCGTCGACCAAGGCCACGACGTCGCATCCGCCTATCTCGAGGTGGCCTGACGGCGTGTGAGAGCTGGTGATGGGATAGACGAGTGTGTGAGTCAAAGCAGCCTCCGAAGCGGGAATACAGGTACGTTACCACACAACTCAACCCTGATAGAATGAATACCCGCCATGACGGATGAAACCGGCACCTTCTCCTATTACCGGGGCACCAGAGAACCCACCTTCGTGACCCGTACCGAGCTCGAGGCGGCGAAGCTTTTCGACTACTACCGTCTGGCTTGGGACTACGAGCCGCGCACCTTCGTTCTTGAGCAGGACGAGCAGGGGAACATCACGGAGGCGTTCACTCCCGACTTCTACCTTCCCGACCTGGACCTCTTCGTGGAGGTGACAGAGATGAAGCAGTCTCTCGTGACCGCCAAGAACCGCAAGGTGAGGAAGCTCAGAGAGCAGTACCCGGACGTACGCGTCAAACTCCTGTACCGCAAGGACTTTGTCCGCCTGGCCCAGAAGTACGGACTATGAGCGGCCTCGTGCCCGGCCAGACCCCACAGGGCCCCTACGGCGACCGGGTGGGCGACGTCTTCCTGAGTGAGGAGGCCATCCGGACTCGGGTCGTGGAGTTGGGAGCGGAGATCACGCGCGATTATCAGGGTGAGAGCCTCCTGCTCATCTCCATCCTCAAAGGCGCCATCTACTTCATGGCCGACCTGGCTCGGGCCATCGACCTCCCCCTGGAGATGGATTTCCTCGCCATCAGCTCCTACGTGCAGGAGCATCGCGAGGCGGGCAAGAAGGCTATACGGTTTCTGAAGGACCTCGACCGGCCGATCAAGGAAAAGAACGTATTGATAGTCGAGGACGTCATCGATACGGGGCTCACCCTCCACTACATTCTGCGCTCGCTCGGTCTGCGCCGACCGCGTTCCCTCGAAGTCTGCACCCTCCTCGACCGCCCCGAGCAGCGCCTCGCAGAGTTCGAGGTGCGCTATCGTGGTTTCGAGGTCCCGGACGACTTCTTTGTGGGCTACGGGTTCGACGACCACCAATTCTTCCGCAACATCCCGCACATCGCCTATCTGCGCGTGGAAGCCGGGCAAGGGCTTTTCTAAACGATGCTCATTGACTACGTCAATCTGTTTTCGTCCCGTGTGGCCGACGGACCGGTCGACCTAGAATTGGCCGCGACCATCTACCTTCCCTCGCTGTCCGCGCACATCAGGTCGCCTGGCCTGATCGTCGGCCACGGGGCCGGCAGTCGGCGTGGCAACCATGATGAGTTCTGCCGCCAGGCCTGCGCCGGCGGCTTCGCCGTGCTCGCGTTCGACTTCCGAGGTCATGGAGACAGCCACGGTCGCGCCGACGGTCCCCTGGAACAGGATGTGCTTGCCGCCGCCGGATATCTGCGCGCGCTACCGCTCGTGGACGACCAGCGCGTCTGCTATCGCGGTTCTAGTATGGGTGGGTTCTACGGGCTGAAGGCCGCCGCAGCGACGGACTTCGCGGCCCTGGTCCTCCTGTGCCCCGCCGGCGAGGAGGTGATCCTCGACGCGCTCGACGACCGCGCACGAGCCGGCCGGCAGTCAGGCGCAGTGGACGATGATAGTAGTGGTGGGAGCCCCGCGTGGGACACAGAGTCGCTGCGCCGGTACTTCCGCGCAGAGGACAGCCTGCGACTGGCGTCAGAGATCGCCGCTCCCGTCCTTCTCGTGCACGCGCGCGCCGACGAGGTGGTGCCCTTCGAGCACTCCCTACGTCTGACAGAAGCCTTTGGCGGCCCCGCCACACTCATGGCCCTGCCCGGAGGGTCGCACACTTCGGCTCAGCACGACCCCCAGATACACCGCCTCACGGTCGATTGGCTCCGTACCTGCGTGGGCTGAGCGGCGTAGCTGAACTACTTGATGCAGCGGACGTACTTGAAGAAGATCTCGAACGCCTTCTCCATGATCTCGGGATCTATCTCCACAGACATCTCGCATTCAAGACATTCCTGCATGCGGCTGCTGATGAGATGGATACCGACCTGATCGAGGGCGGACCGGATAGCGGCCAACTGCGTGAGCGTCATCTCGCAGTCCTTCTCTTCCTCGATCATGCGCTGGACCCCGCGGACCTGGCCTTCGATCCGTGCCAGCCGGTTAAGGATGCGGGCCTGCTCGTCGCGGGCGGACTGCTGAGAGCCTACCGGGTCTTCTGCCACCTCGAACCTCCTCCGTGTTCCGGTCAACGCTCATCCTACCCAACCAGGCACATCGTCACAAGTGAGGAGGCGCTCAATACCCCCGGGGCCTCTTCGTCCTGCTCCGTCATAGCCTCCCGATTGTGCACCTGGTCCATCCGGACTCGCGCTGAACGTGAGCGCACTCATCGCTCAGTCTCCGTCCGAGGACTTCGAGGCACGCGGGAGGAAGATGGAGCGGAGTACGGGGGTCGAACCCGCGACATCCAGCTTGGGAAGCTGGCACTCTACCAACTGAGTTAACTCCGCTCGCGCAACCGAGCTGCAGGCGGAGCATTTTACCATACGGGCTTTGGGGTGCCCTGCCGGGTCGAGGTACGCCCAAGGCGGAATCCTGTCCGCCGAGGCCGTGCGCAAGCTGCGTCTTTTTCCTTTCTGGAGGGCGGCCGGAACCTCTTGACTCGCGCCGCGCGCTGAGTACAATACGTAGCAGAGTCCCGAGAGTTCAGACGCATCGTCCGAGGAATTCACAAGGGGACCCGCAGAGGAACCGCGGAAGTAAATGGCCGCCAAGTACAGCGAAGCGGGTACGAAGTGGGAACTGATGACAGACGAAAAGCGAGTGCACTCGGGGCTCGCTATTTCTCTTGGAGCCTATCTCCGCACGGAGACCCATCGCCCGGCTCCTGAGGCAAGGCTCCGGCCTTCACCGCTCCCCCACGAACGTCAGCGCTGACAGCCGGGGCAGTACGCCGTCCCCCTGCCGGCGATCACCTCCCGCAGCATGATGTGTCCGCAGCGCAGGCAGGGCTGTCCGTGCCTCCGATAGGCCCGCAGATGCTCTTGGAAGGTGCCGGACTTCCCTTTCGTGTCCACGAAGTCGGACAGGCTGCAGCCCAGGCGCCGCACCCCTTCCGCCAAGCGCAGCCGGATCTCGCCGGCCAGCCTTGCCACCTCCGCCCCGTCGAGCGACCCAGCGCTACGTAGTGGACTGAGTCCCACCCACCATAGGATCTCGTCGGCATAGATGTTGCCGATCCCAGCGAGATGGCGCTGGTCGAGCAGAAAGGCTTTGAGCGGCGTGCGCCGGCCGCGCAGACGGTCGACCAGGTAGGCGGCATCCCATTCGCCGAGCCAGGCATCGGGTCCGAGGGCATCCATGCGCGCAGGCGGACGGTCGAGGGTCAGATGGACCCTGCCGAACTTGCGCGCGTCACGGAACTCGAGGTAGCTGCCGCATCCGTCAGGAGCTCTCAAGAGGAACATGAAAGCGCGTGTGTGGGTGACCCCCGACGATCGCTGACTTGACTTCGCCCGCCTCGCCCGGGGACCCGGCCGCGGACACAAGGACTTGGCCCGTCATCCCCAAATGAATGGTCAGGAAGCTCGTCCCCGGCCCCGCGAGACGTATGAGTATGAACTTGCCCAACCGGCCCACATCTTCCACCCGAGACCCGGGCAGGAGAGCGCGCAGCCGCTCGTCGCTGCAGTCGCGCAGGATGAAGGGCTCCGTCCTCTCCACCGCCACGAAAGTCAGACCCGTGAGCGCCGCCGCCAGTTGGCACCTGACGGTCTCGACCTCCGGCAGTTCGGGCACCGCGACCCCCTACATGCTCTCGGGTGCGCTCACGCCCAGGAGATCGAGGCACCGAGCGATCACGCGCTTGCTGACGAGACACAGAGCCAGGCGAGAAGAGGCAACGGCCGGTTCTGTGCCGATCACGCGACAGTGCTTGTAGAACACGTGGAAATCGCCCGCCAACTCCTGCGCGTATCCGGCGATGCGATGTGGAGCCCGTCTGTCGGCTGCGTCCCCTATCACCAGAGCGAAGCTCTCCAGGCGTTTGATGAGAGCCCGTTCGTACGGTGAGGCATATACGTCCGGCCTCTCGCTGACGTGAGGGGATATCTCAGCGGTCACGTTGCGCATGATACTGGCGATGCGGGCATGGGCATATTGGACGTAGTAGACGGGGTTCTCCTGCGACTGCTCGCTCGCCAGAGCGATGTCGAGATCGAGGGTCTGGTCCTGCGACCGCATCACCAGGAAGAAGCGCGCGGCATCCGCACCGATGGCTTGGATCAGTTCCGCAAGAGTGACCATCTCCCCGCGCCGGGTGGACATCTGTCGCAATTCGCCCTCTTCGAGCAGGTTGACCAGTTGGCCGATAATCACCTCGAGCACCCCCGGCCGTCCGGCCAGTATCTCCACAGCGGCCTGCATCCGAGGGACATAGCCGTGATGGTCCGCACCCCAGATGTTGATCAGATGCTCGAAACCGCGCTCCAGCTTGTTCTCGTGGTACGCGATGTCGGCGGCGAAATACGTCGGGTGACCGTTGCTGCGTATCAGTACGCGGTCCTTGTCGTCTCCGCGGGAGGTCGTGCGCAGCCACACCGCGTCTCCCTCGCGGAAGGCCTCACCACTCTCGAGCAGATGCTCGACCGCTCTCTCCAGGCGGCCGCCTTCGTGCAGGGTGGTCTCGCTGAACCAGCAGTCGAACTCCACACCGAACTCGAGTAGTTCGGCTCTCATACTGTCGAGCATGAGATCACAGCCGCGAGCCCTGAAGAAGGCTACCGCCTCCTGCACAGCCGGCGTCGCCGGCCACTCGCCACTCTCATCCCCGGCCTCGTCCTCATCAGACTCCTCCTCCGGAGCCTCCCCCACCAGAGCAGCGTCCGTGGACCGAACGTCCTTCTCCCCCGTACCAGGCCTTCCTGCCGGCGGCGAGGAAGCCGCCTCTTGCAGGGTCGACACCCATGAATCTCCCACGTCGGCTCTGATCTCGGCGGCGATGTCCCGCACGTAGTCTCCTTGATAGCCGTCCGCCGGCACCTCAAGATCGACCCCGAAGGACTGGGCATAGCGCGCGGCCACGCTACGGCCGAACCGGTCCATCTGCCGCCCGAAATCGTTGATGTAGAACTCGGTGGTTATGTTGTGGCCACTGAAGCTCAGGAGCCTGCGCAGGGCGTCTCCATAGGCGGCGTACCGGCCGTGCCCCACATGGAGGGGACCGTTGGGGTTGACGCTGACGAACTCCAGGTTAATGCGCGGATGCGACTTCTTCTCTCCGGCCCCTATCTCCTCACCCTCAGCGAGCATCTGACTCGCCGCCAGGGTGAACGCCTTGGCGCTCAGGGTGAAGTTGAGAAATCCCGGACCGGCGATCTCCACATGTCTCGACCAGGGTGGACAGTTCGGGGTCCGCGAGCACGCGCTCGCGCAACTGCTCGGCCAGCGCGCGCGGCGGCCGGCGCACCACCTTGGCGGCCTGCATGCAGAAGGGCGTGGCGTAGTCGCCATGGGCTTCCTGCGCGGGGCGCTCCAGTTCACACACGGGCAGATCGCTCCACCCTTCTTCTGTCGCCCACGTAGCGATCGTCGCGCGTATCCGCTCTACCAGCACCTGTCTCCCACTCCTTTTCAGCTGCGACCGGAGAAAGCGCCCAGCAGTTCCTCCAGCCTCGATATGTCCGTCTGGGTCCCTATGGCGATCATCATGTCCCCGGGTAGGAGGCTGAGCCCCGGAGAAGGATTGGTATCGAAGGCACCCTGCTCGTGACGCACGGCGAGGATGGTGGCCCCGGTGCGTTTGCGGATGTCGAGATCTTGGATGGACTTGCCGATCACGGGAGAGCCCTCGGCCAGAGAGAACTCCTCCACCAAGAACTCCAACTCCCCTCCCCCGGTGACCACCTCCAGATAGTCGCTGACAAGAGGCTTGAGAAGGAGAGTGGCCATCCGCCTGCCCCCGATGCCATACGGAGTGACCACGTGATCCGCACCCGCCCTTTCCAGCTTGCTCACAGTGTCGTCGGCACTGGCTCGGGCCACGATTAGCAGACGGGGATTGAGCACGCGCGCGGACAGGGTCACGAAGATGTTCGAAGCGTCGGAGCCGAGGGCCGCTACAAGCCCCTTGGCCGAGCGCACGCCGGCCGCCTCCAACACCTCGTCCGAGCTCGCGTCTCCCCGTACTGCAAGGAACCCCGCCTGCCGGGCCGGTTCCAGCGCATCCGCATCGGCATCCACTATGACGAACTCGGCCTTGCCGGCCGCGAACTGCCGCGCGATAGCCTGTCCAACGCGGCCGTAGCCACAGATGATGTGATGGCCCTTGAGCTTCTGCACCTGCCTCCTCACCGCCCTTCCACGAAACAATCCCGAGAGTTGATCCCCGATGATGATCTCTGTCATCACCCCGATGCCATAGAAGATGACCCCCACTCCCCCCACGATCAGCACCACTGTGAAGATGGAGCCCGCCGTAGAGAGAGGGTGCACCTCGCTGAAGCCCACCGTGAAGATGGTGGTGATGGTCATGTAGACCGCATCGAGAAGGCCCCAGCCTTCGATCAGCATGAAGCCGACAGTACCGATGATCACCGCCGCCACAAAGGCGGCCAGAACGACCAGGCCGGCCTTCAGTTCGTGGCGCACAGTCCGTCGGACCTCACCCGTGCCGCTTCAGCCTCTTCGCCCTCCGACATCCGCTTCTCGCTTTCAGTGATGATACGGTTCACCCCGCTCTATGCGGAACGCCCGATAGTACTGTTCCAGCACGATGCAGCGCGCCATCTGATGGGGATAGGTGAGCCTGCCCAGCGACCACCGCGCATCCGCGGCCGAAAGGACGCTCTCATCCAGCCCCGCGGCACCCCCCAGTATAAACTGGAAGTGACTGTGCCCGTGCAGTTTCTTCTCGGCCAGGAAGGCGCTCAGACCCTCCGACGAGTGCTCCGTCCCGAAGAGGTCCAAGGCGACACTGAAGGCGGCCGGCCGCAGCAGCGCCAGCAGCGCAGTCGCTTCCCTGCTCCGCGCCGAGTCTTCTCCGGCCGCCAGAGGAGACTCGGCGACTTCGAAGACCTCCAGCGCGGAATAGGGGCGCAGTAGCTTCTCGTAGTGCTGCCATACAGCGCCGTACTCGCGGCTCAGTCTACCTACACAGGCGAAGGTGGCACGCATGATGGACGATTCTACCGCAGCGCTCGTCCACGGCCCGGCTGTGAGGAACATCTTGACGATTGCTTCACGCCGGGACTTGACATTCACAGCCTCTACCGACCACAATAGCCCGCGGTCGTTCCCATCGAGGGCGATCCGTAAACAGGCGGCCCGAAGTAGGGTCGCCGCGACACCTTCAGGGGGGATATGCATGCTCCATGAGCCGGCCCACCAAGAGCACGGCATCGATGACGCGACAGCCTACAAACGACGCCTGGGGCTCTGGATGCTGTTGTTCTACAGCATCCTGTACGTGATCTTCATCATCATCAACGTAGCGTGGCCGTCCGCTATGGGCACTGAAGTGCTGGCCGGGCTCAACCTGGCCATCATCTACGGCTTCGCACTTATTCTCGTGGCCTTCGTGCTGGCCCTGATCTACAACTGGCTCTGCACGCGTCACGAGAAGTCTTTCGAAGGCAAGGGGAAGGTCTGACATGGGTGGAGAAGTTCAGACTCTTGCCGTAATCATCTTCGTCGTTATCGTCGGACTCGTCCTCTTCGTCTCGTTCTACAGTGCCCGCCGCTCCAAGTCTGCCAGCGGCTACTATGCCGCCGGTGGACGCATCCACTGGGGAGTCAACGGCGTCGCCTTCGCCGGCGACTATCTCTCGGCCGCCTCGTTCCTGGGGATCTGCGGCATGATCGCCACCTCGGGTTACGACGGCTTCCTCTACTCCATCGGTTATCTGGCCGGCTGGGTAGTGGCCCTGTTCGTGGTGGCAGAACCGATGCGCCGTTTGGGCCGCTACACCTTCACCGATGCCCTCGACGCCAAGTTCAACAAGCGCAGCATCAAGCTCTTCGCGGCTATCGCCACTCTCATCGTCTCGATCTTCTACCTCATCCCCCAGATGGTGGGAGCTGGGGTGCTGATCCAGCCGCTCCTCGGTCTGCCCCAGTGGGTGGGCGTGGTCCTCGTCGGTGCCATCGTGATCACGATCGTGGCCACCGCGGGCATGACCTCCACCACCTACGTGCAGTTCATCAAGGGTACGCTCTTGATCGTGTTCGCCCTCATCATCGTGGTGGCCCTCTGCGTGAGGGGCCTCTCCACCGAACCGGATCAGGGTGGACGCGTCCCCTTCTATCACTACAAGACCATCACCGCCACGCAGACGGGTGACACGATCACGCCTGAAGATTCGGCGTATCAGGTCGTCGCTCAGCAGGAAGTGGATGTGAAGGGCAAGACCCTCACCTTCGTCCAACTGCAGCAGGGCGACGTGGCCACCTGGTGGAAGGCCGACATCGCCGAATCGGGAGTCACCCTCCACGAGACACAGGAACAGGTTGTCGCGGAGGATGGGACCAAATACACCAACGGCGCGCCTGAGTCGAAGGACAACAAACTCCGGCAGGTGAGCAACATGAGCGCCATAGCCGGAGACCCCGCCGCCGAGACAGGGGCGGTCAGTCCCTTCAAGTACTTGGCCCTTGTCGGTGACCCTGAGAGTACGATCGTTCTGTGGAAGACCACTCATTTCCAGAACGAAGGCGACGCCGTGACGGTGTTCTACCAGAACCCCGTGCCCGGCGACACAGTGGTGCGACCCGGCCAGTACTTCAAGCTGGAGGGTTCGGCCCTTGATCGTGTCGACTTCGTCTCGCTCATGATCGCCCTCTTCCTGGGTACTGCCGCGCTCCCCCACATCCTCATCCGGTACTACACCGTGCCCAGCCAGAGAGCCGCTCGGAAGTCGACGGTTGTGGCCATCGCCGCTATCGGCTTCTTCTACGTCCTGACGTTGTTCTTGGGTCTGGGAGCCATGACCAGCGCAGTCGTCAACCCGCTCGACAACAACATGTCGGCGCCTCTGCTGGCGAATTCCTTCGGCACCTTCCTGTTTGCCATGATCTCCGCTATCGCCTTCGCCACGGTGCTGGGAACGGTGAGCGGACTCATCATCGCGGCCTCTGGAGCCGTGGCCCACGACCTCATGGACCGCTTCGGCGGCCTGATCAAGAACGATAAGCAGAAGGTCCAAGCGGGCCGGATCTCGGCCTTCGTGGTCGGCGCTATCGCCATCCTGCTCGGGATCGCGTTCCAGGGCATCAACGTCTCCTTCCTCGTCGGCCTGGCCTTCGCTGTGGCCGCCTCGGCGAACCTGCCCTGCATCATCATGATGCTGTTCTGGAAGGGCACCACCTCCAAAGGCATGGTGGCTTCCATAGTCGTGGGTATCGTGACGGCTGTAGGGCCTCATCGCCTTCTCCCCCACGGCTTGGGAACTCTACGGGCTCGCTCCCGCCGACGCTCCCTTCCCGCTGAAGAACCCGGGCATCATCTCCATCCCGCTGAGCTTCCTCGCCATCTTCTTGGTGTCGAAGTTCACGAAGAAGGACATGGTGGCCGAGCAGCCGATGAAACCCAAAGTCGCCGCGCCCGAGCCGGCAGCCGCTGTGGCCCCCGCCGAATAGGACGGCATACAGCAGCAACCAAAAAGCGCCGCCGGATGCACGTGCATCCGGCGGCGCTTTTTTATGCGGTCTTCTCTGTACTTCGCTCGACCGCGCCCTTCGCCCTCTCGGTCTAGAAGAGCACCTTCGTCTCGAGTGGCAGGCCGGTGTAACCGGCGACTGAGTAATACACGGCGCGGTCGAAGAACCGTCCCAGTTCCCTGTTCAGATCCACGGCCTTCTGCAGGTCCATGGCCGACTCGAACACTCCGTGCTGGCGCGACGACATCCAGATCTCGTGCTTGAACAGAAGGACGGCGCTCACCAGTTCTGCGAGCGGCAGACCCTGGACGGACCGTGTCTGTCCCAGTTTGTGGAAATACTCGGCCATGTCGCCTTCAGTCGCGGACCCGGTGAAGTACTCATCCACTTTGGACAAGAGCGAATTCACTGGCGTTCATGAGGTCGTTCTCAGGCACCACCGCGTAGGTGGTCGTCTGGGGGCTGAGTCGGATGTCGTTCAGCCACATGCGGGCGATCTCTTCGCCGTAGTCGCTGACGAAAGCCTTGGGCAGATGGCTGATGGGGCCGAGGGGAAGGAGCACCCGCCTGTAGGCCTCGTTGAGGATCTGCGCCGCGGCCGCATAGAGGGCTGCCAGACCCGTGACGATGCCCACGTAGCCGGCCACGGTGCCCACGGTCGCATTCCCGGAGAAGTCGCGGATGGCGAGGAGCAAGAACAGGAGCGTCAGCAGTCCGAAGACCACCTGCAGAGCCCGGTTCAGCCGCAGCGTGCCCACGAACATGTAGGCGGTGAAGATACCCCACGCGAGCAAGAACCAGCCCATGGCCTCCACAGTGGGGGCCTGCGCGGCCGCCGCATCGGAAAAGATGCTGGGCAGTAGCCAGATGGATACCAGAGTGAGCCAGAAGGCACCGTAGGACGTGAAGGCCAGCGTTCCAAACGTGTTGTTCTTCTTCCACTCCATGATGCCGGCGATCAACTGAGCGATGCCGCCGTACCAGATGCCGATGGCGAGTATCATGGCGTTGAGTTCAAACAATCCCGCGTTGTGCAGGTTGAGCAGGATGGTGGTGAGCGCGAACCCCATGAGCCCCAACGGGGCCGGGTTGGCGTTGGTATCCAGCAGCTTGGTGACCGTTTCGTTTGACGTTATTGAGTTCGCCATCTACATCCTTCCTCTCGAACACATCTGTAGCTTAGTTGCCGTTGGGATATCGCCGCACCGGCCGGAGCGGCCGAAAGCGAACGGCGGACACTATACGCGCGGCGGGCGGGGCTTGTCCACTCGCCCGCCCAGAGCGCGGATTCTAGTAGAATTGCCGTCGCCCGTCTTCGTATGGCCAATCTGAGAGGAATCAGTGACTGAGACCATCCGCGTCGACCTGCACTGTCACTCGTCACTGAGTGACGGAGACGACACACCTGAGGAGGTGGCGCACCACCTCGCCGTCGCCGGAGTCTCGTGGGCATCCCTGACCGACCACAACACCTCTGGAGGGCGCGAGCGCTTCAAGCAGGCGCTGCAGCGGTTCACATCCAGTACCTATCCGGTCTGGAACTGGACGCGTCGTCTCCGATCGGGCCTCTGCATCTCCTGGCCTACGGCGTGGATGCGCAGGACCCCGTTCTCCGGGAGTCGCTCAGAGCCGCCCACGAACCCTGGCGCGCCTCTCGGCCACCGGACACGGCCCAGGCGATTGAACTCGTTCACGATGCCGGGGGACTGGTCTTTGTCGCCCACCCCATCCCTTCGCTGGGCAGCTTCGAAAGACTGGAGGAGGCGCTCGATCGGCTCCAACCTCAGGGCCTCGACGGCCTTGAGGTCTTCCACAAGCCTTCGCCGGCAGATGTTCAGGAACGAGTTCGTGAGGTCGCCGAGCGCAGAGGACTCCTCATGAGCGCGGGAAGCGATTATCATGGTCTGCTGAACGACGACGGGGCCAGCCCCGGGATCGATATGCCCTTGCCGTACTGGAGGGCTTTCACAGCCGCTCTTCGCTCCGCTCGCGAAGCGAGGGCTGCCCGATTACTGTTGACAGAAGCAACTCGAGAGGGAGGCATGTTGGACTCCGACAAACCGCAAAGCGAACGATCCGCACCGCCACGCCGGACGAGATTCATCCTCCGCATCGTCCTTCCGGCCGTGCTGGCGGTCATACTCTTCATTCTGGCCATCTTCCTGGTGCTCATCCCCAGTTTCGAGGACGAACTCCTCGCGGGCAAGCAGGAGACCACGCAGGAACTAACACGAGCGGCCGTCAGCATCCTCAACGACTACTACGCACAGGAGACCGCGGGAGAACTCACCCGCGAAGAGGCCCAAAGACAGGCTGCGGGGGTCATCGAGCAACTACGGTGGGGCGACGAGAATCTGGACTATTTCTGGATTACGGACATGCACCCCACCATGATCATGCACCCCTACCTACCCGAACTCAACGGCCAAGACCTCACCACATACGAGGATCAGGCGGGCAACTATCTCTTCGTCGACATGGTCAACGTGGTCGAGGAATCCGGTTCAGGGTTCGTGGAGTACTACTGGCAGTTCCAGGACGACCCCGACACGATCGTTCAGAAGCTGTCGTATGTGGAGGCGTTCGCTCCCTGGGATTGGGTCGTGGGGACCGGTATCTACATGGAGGACGTCAACGCGGCCATCGCGGCCGTGGAGCGCAATCTGATCTACGTCTCCATAGCCATCGTGATCATCATCGCGCTGCTCCTCTTCTACGGTCTGCGCCAGAGCTTCAAGATCGAACGGCAGCGCGAGACGGCAGAGGAGGGACTCAAGGAATCGCACGAGAGGTACCGGGCGCTCGTGGAGGCGTCCACGGAAGGTCTGCTCATGACCCTGGATGGGCGGTCCACCTACTTCAACAAGCCCTTCCTCGACATGCTCGGCTATGCCCCTGAGGAACTGGCCGGCATGCCGCTCGACCAGGTGTTCCTCAGCGACACAGAAGCGGAGAAGGAGGCACTGGCTCCTCTCGAAGCGCTCACCAAAGGAGATCTGGAAGGCGTACCGCCCAGCTTCGAAGCCCGCCTGCGTGCCAAAGACGGCCATGCCGTGGAGGCCCTCGTGGTCGCCACGCCCATCGAACTGGGCGGGAAGCACGGCTACATCCTCATCGCCCGCTCGCTGAGCGGTCAGAAGGCCATGGCAGCCGCCCTCGACGAGACCAGGCGTCAGTTCCGGAACATGTCGGACGTGCTCAGCCTGGGCATGTTCCGCAGCACCTGGGGCCGCAAGGCGGGGCTCATCGATGTGAACCCGGCCATGCGCAACATCCTGCGCCTGCCTCCCTCCGTGGACCTGGTGGGCACCGACTGGCTGGAGAGGATCGTCGACAACGAGGAGCGCGAGGCCCTCATCTCCCGCCTGAACAGAGACAAGGTGGTGCAGGACTACAGGCTGGGACTTCGCAGCCACGATGGTGGTCGCACCGACGTCTCCCTCTTCGCCGTCCTCATCGAGGACGAGAGCGGCCAAGTGATCTTCTGCGACGGCATCATAGAGGACATTACCAAGCAGCGCAGAGGTGAAGAGGAGCGCGAGGCGCTCATCGCTCAGCTGCAGACATCGCTGTTCTTCCTGCAGGAGCCCCTCAGCCAATCGATCAGCCCCGCCCTGTCGCTCGATATGGACCAACCCATCTCGCGGGCGGCCATGCTGATGACCAAGAACAACGCCGGAGCGGTGTTCGTCACCGGTCCGTCCGGCGATGGAGAGCTCATCGGTATCGTGACCGACCACGACTTCCGGGAGCGAGTGGTCGCCCAAGGCGTGGCCACCGACGCCACGCTCCGCTCCATAATGACCGCTCCGGTGGCCACCATCGGAATACACGCGCCCATCTACGAAGCCCTGCTCCACATGCAGGAACGCAACGTGGATTACCTTGCCGTCATAGATGAGACGGGGAGACTCAGTGGTGTCATCCACCTGCGCGACCTCGTCCATTACCAGCGCTCGTCGTCGGTGATCATCACCGATTCGGTGCGCAGGGCGCGGTCGGTAGAAGACATCGTTGAGGCACACCACCGCCTGCCGGCCTTGGTCAAGGCCGTGGTCGACTCGGGAGCCGACACCCGCTACCTCAACCGCATCATCAGCGGCGTCTCCGATGGGGTGGTGCAACGCCTCATCGAGATGGCCCAAGAGAAACTGGGGCCGGCACCTGCCCGCTTCGCCTTCCTGGCCCTCGGCAGCGAAGGACGTGAAGAGCAGACCCTCCTCACCGACCAGGACAACGCCCTCCTCTACGAGGACCCGCCCGAGGACAAGGCCGAGGAGACGGCACAATACTTCCTGAGCATGGGCACCCTGGTCTCCGACTGGCTCGCCCAGGCGGGCTACGCCTACTGCGAGGGCGGCGTCATGGCCAAGAATCCCAGGTGGAACCTCTCGCAATCCAAGTGGAGAGATCAGTTCATCTACTGGGTGCACAACGCCGATCCTCAGCAACTGCTGGAACTCAACATGCTCTTCGATTTCCGCGCCGTGAGCGGTGAGAAGCAGTTCGCCCGCGATCTACGGACCTGGGTCTTCGAGCAGATGCAGGAATACCCACTGTTCTTCCTGCACTTCGCTCAGAACGCGCTACTGTACAAGCCGCCCCTCAGCCTGTTGGGCAACATCCAGGCCACTTCCACAGACGACGGCCGCAAAGCTGTCAGCCTCAAGGAAGCCCTGATGCCCATCGTCAACTTCGCGCGGCTCTACGCTCTCAAGAACCAGATCGACTCGACCAACACGCTCGATCGACTTGCGGAGTTGCGAGAGCGGGGCATCATCACCAGTGAGAGCTACGAACAGATCGTGCCCGACTACGAAACTCTGATGCGCATCCGGCTGCAGCGGCAGGCGAATGCCATGGAGGAGAACCACAAACCCAGCAACCTGATCCTGCCCCAACAGCTCACCTCGGCCGAAGAGATGAAGCTCAAGCGCCTCTTCTCCGCCACGGAGGACCTGCGCAGGAAGATCAGCTACGACTTCCTGGGGGGCATCTCAGGCTTCTAGTCTGACGAGAGAGCCGGGCCGCGCCCTTCATGGCGCGGCCCGGCCACGACGTAACCGTTTCCCCGGACCGAGAGTGAGACCTGCCATCGACCAGCCCTTCACCCCCTCCCCCGGCCCAGAGGCCCGCGATATCCTGGCCGACCTTGCTGCGGGAAACAGGCGTTTCTCCACCGGTCTCACCCGCGAAGCTGATGTGAGCTCCGACGTGCGACGGGCGCTCGTGGCTGGCCAGAGCCCCCCTGTGGCCGTGCTTGGCTGCACTGACTCTCGGGTCCCTCCTGAACTGGTGTTCGATCAGGGCCTGGGCAGATTGTTCGTGGTGCGGGTCGCCGGTGGAGTGGTCGCTCCGCTCGTTCTCGACAGCCTGGAGTTCGCTGTCGACCGCTTGCACGTTTCTTTGATCGTTGTCTTGGGGCACAGCGCTTGCGGCGCGGTCGAAGAGGCCTGCACCATCCAAGAGGGCTGCACCATCCTAGCGCCTGCCTCGCCGGAACGCTTCGCAGAACTGCTTCGTTCCCTCGGTCCTATCGTGGCGGCAGCGCGCTCCACCTGCGATGTCATGGAGGAGTTGGTAGAAGTCAGCGCACGCCTCAGCGTGAAGGAGCAGGCGGCCCTATTGTTGCGAAACCCGCTCCTGTCTGAGCGAGTTCACGCCGGCCGGCTCTTCATCCAAGGCGCCTGGTACGACCAGAGCACCGGTTCGGTCACCTGGCTATGAGCCGCCACAGCGCCCCGCGCTGAGGGGCGAACAGGAACACCAGCACGAAGATGCCGCTGGCCACGAGCACGATGGCGCCCCCCGTAGCCACGTTTAGGTAGTAGCTGGCGTACAAGCCGCCGACGGCCGAGAGCACTCCTATGAGCGCCGACACCAGCATCATCACCGGCAGTCTGCGGGTGAGCAGATACGCCGCCGCCGGTGGCGTGACCAGCATGGCGGCCACCAAGGCGACCCCTACAGTCTGAAGAGATACGACGATGGTCGCTGCCAGCATCACGAACAGCCCCGTCCGCAAGGCGTCGGTGTGCAGGCCCAGCGTGCGGCCCAAGATGGGATCGAATGACACCACGAGCAACTGCCTGTAGAGCATGAAGACGGCGATGAGGACGATCGCCGCCAGCACTCCGGTCACCCACAGGTCTGCGGAAGTGACCCCCAGCACGTTGCCGAACAGCACATGCGTCAGATCGACGGCATAGCTGTTCACGGTGCTGAGGAGAACCACCCCCAAGGCCAGCGCTCCCGCGAAGAAGACGCCGATGGCTGTGTCCTCACGGATGGTGCCGGTGCGCGTGACAAAACTGATGCCCACGGCCACGAGCACACCCGCCACCAGCGCTCCGGCCAGCAGATTCGCCCCCACCAGGTAGGCCACCGCCACTCCAGGTAGGATGGCGTGGGCAAGGGCATCGCCGAGGAAGGCCATCGATCGCAAGACCACGTAGCAGCCCAGCACCGCACAGACCACGCCCACGATGACCGAGGCCAGCAGGGCCTTCTGCATGAACACCAGAGCCAGTGGGTCGGTGAGCCACCCCATCAGTCGCGTCCCTCGCCAAAACGGTCGTGACCGCCACAGCACTGGTCGACGAAGATGGACACGCCGTCGACGACCACCATCTGCCCCCCGAAGGCCGCCTGCAGGTGCTCCTGCCGAAAGACCTCCTCCGGGGTGCCCGAACTGATGAGTTGTGTGTTGAGAAGCACCACTTGGTCGAAGCGACGGGCGGCCAGATCGAGATCGTGCGTCGACACCAGCACGGTCACCTCGTGCTGCCTGAGATCGGCCAGCAGCCCGAGGGTGGCTTCTCTGGTCGCCACGTCGACTCCGGTGAAGGGCTCGTCCAACAGGAGGATATGCGGTTCCTGGGCAAGCGACCGGGCCAGAAAGACCCGCTGCTGCTGCCCTCCGGAGAGTTCACCGATGGGCCGGTCCGCCAGGTCGGAGATCGACATACGATCGAGACACCGAGCCACCACCTCGCGGTCCTCTGCCGACAACCGCCGGAGCCACCCCCGCTGTCCGTAGCGGCCCATGGCCACCACGTCGTGCACCGTCACAGGGAAGCGCCAGTCGACCTCCTCGCGCTGGGGCACGTACGCGACCGGATCGCGGTACTCACCCGCCGGCCGGCCGTGGATGAGCATCTCCCCGTTCCGCATGGGCAGCAGACCCATCATGGCCTTGAAGAGCGTGGATTTGCCGGCTCCGTTCGGTCCCACAACCGCCACCTGAGCCGCGTGAGGGATGACCAGAGACACACAGTCGAGGGCCAGCCTGCCCCCGTAGACGACGGTGACGTCCCTCACTTCCAGAAGGTCGTTCACCGCAGGGCCTCCACGACGCGGTTCACGTTCCAGCGCATCATGTCGATGTACGTGGGCGCATCTTTTCCCAGCGAATGCAGATAGAGATCCGTGACCACGGTAGTCCCCGTCTCCCGGGCCACCTGGTCCGCCAGGTCCTGGTTGGCACCGGCCTCGAGGAAGATGGCGGGCGCCCCTGTCTCCTCGATGGTCTTGACCAGCTCCGCCAACTGCTGCGCGGAAGGAGAACCCTGCGACCCACCCGTGCCGAAGACGGTGCCCACCACCTCGAAGCCGTAGCGGTCTGCGAAGTAGCCGAAGCTCTCGTGGTTGGTCACCAAGAGACGCCGCTCCGGAGGGATCTGCTCCACCTGCGTCCTGATCCAGGCGTCCAGATCCCGCATTTCGGCGCTGTACGCGCGGCATTAGCGGCATACTCGGCTTCGCCGGCAGGGTCGAGTGTCGTCAGAGCGTCACGGATGTTCTCCACGTACCCGATGACGTTCACGGGGTCCAGCCAGAAGTGCGGGTCGATGTCGCCCTGCGCTTCCTGTCCGGTATCGTGCCCGTCCGCGGCCACGGTGGCCTCGGTGCCGCTCCGTCCAGGAAGCCCGGCCGCTGCTTCCACAGTCGCTTCGCGGTCCTTGGCCGTAGCCTGGATGAGTTCGTCGACCACGGGCTGCAACCCGAAGACGTCCACGATGACCATCCTGGTATCCGCTATGAGGGCGGCGTCCCGGGGTGTGGGTTCGAAACCGTGCGGATCGCTGCCCTCGGGAAAGAGCGCCTGCACCGTGAGCCGGTCTCCGGCCACCCTCTCGGTGATGTCCCGCAGGTAGGTGGTCGTCACCAGAACATCCGGGCCCGCCGATGCCCCTCCTTCGTCGCCCCCACAACCACTCAGCATCAGAGCCAAGACCGTCAGGGTGACGAGCACCCCTATCATGACCGGCGCCGCGCACTTCCACCAAGTGGTGCGTGGGCGTTCGCCCGTGTCTTCAGGCCATCCGGCTTCGGACCATGCAGCTACCTCAGTCCCGCCGCGCGCTCGAGGAGCGCGCGGTCCTTGATGCGCACCTGGCGCCCGTGGGTCTCCACGACCCCCGCCTGCGCCAGTTGCTTGAAGGCCCTCGACAGCGTCTCTGGGACCGTCCCCACCGCTGCCGAAAGCTCCGTCTTCGACACACTCAGTTCAACGGTCTCCTCGCCCCCGCCCTCGGCGGCCAGCGTCAACAGATGTGCCGCCAGTCTCTCTCCCACCTCGCGCAGGGAAAGATCCTCGATGAGTGTCGCGAACGACCTCAGGCGCGCCGACAGGGCCGCCAGAAGGCGCATGGCCACCTCGGGATCCTTCGTCACCAGGTCGAGGAAGGCCTGACGAGGGATGTAGAACGCTTCACCATCGTCCAGGGCCTCGGCGGTGGCCGGATACGACTCCCCCGAAAGCACCGCCACCTCCCCCACGGGTTCGCCCGGTCCCATGAGCATGAGAGTCTGCTCGCGCCCTTTGGGCGTCGTCTTGAACACCTTAACGCGCCCCTGAAGCACCACGTACAGGCCACGGGCCGGCTCCCCCTGGGAGAACAGGATCTGCTCGGTCACGAAGCGCCGGCTCCCTCCTCGCTTCATGAGCTCGTCCAAGTGTGCGTCGCCCAGACCCGCAAACAGGCTGGCCTGCTTCAGGACCTCGCGCGGTGACACCCGCTTCCGACCCGCTTCATCCGACAAACCCGTTCCGGGCAAGGGGCTCCTTCCGACACTCTCACAAGAATTTGCACGCGCTTGACTTATGTCAAGGGAAGATCGTTTTGTCTATGTTAGCGTTCGGGACAGAAAAGGGACATATGGTAGTGGCCACGACGATGGTCGGCCATCGACAAACGAGGAGGAGGGCGGAAGATGTTCTGCTATCAGTGTGAACAGACAGTGCGGGGACAGGCCTGCACCACCAAGGGGGTGTGCGGCAAGGAAGATGCGGTAGCGGCCCTTCAGGACGCCCTCGTCTACTCCCTCAAGGGCCTGGCCCTCGTTGCCGACAAAGCCAAAGCCGAAGGGCTGGCGCCTGCCGACACCTATCCCTTCCTGGCCGAGGGTCTTTTCGTGACCCTCACCAACGTCAACTTCGACCCTGAGGCGATCGCCACGTGGATCCGGGAGACCGTTGCACGTCGCGACGCTCTGCTCGCGACATTGCGGGCCAAACAGCCCGACCTGGCCTTCAATGAAGCGCCGGTGGCCTTCGTTCCCGCGGACACCACCGACGGTCTGGCGGAGCAGGGCAGGCAGCACGACCTGAACGCTGAGGCTTCGGCCGATGCCAACCTCCGGTCGCTGCAGCACACGACGCTGTTCGGGCTCAAGGGTGTGGCCGCGTACGCCTACCACGCCGCCGTGCTCGGATATCGCGACCCCGCCGTCGACGACTACTTCGTCGAGGCCTTGGTGGATCTGGCCCACTACGACGAGGGCGATCTCAACACCTGGGTGGGCAAGGCCCTGCGCTGCGGCGAGATCAACTACAAGGTCATGGAACTCCTCGACAAGGCCAACACCGAGAGCTTCGGTACCCCCGTGCCGACGGAAGTGCCTCTGGGTGTGAAGGCGGGCAAGGCCATCCTCGTTTCCGGACACGACCTCCTCGACTTGGAGGAACTCCTGAAGCAGACCGAGGGCAAAGGCATCACCGTCTACACGCACGGAGAGATGCTCCCCGCTCACGCCTATCCGAAGCTGAAGGCTTATTCGCACCTCTACGGCAACTACGGTACGGCCTGGCAGAACCAACGCAAAGAGTTCGCGGCGTTCCCTGGTGCGATCCTCATGACCACCAACTGCATCCAGAAGCCCGATGACACCTACTTCGAGAACATCTACACCACGGAGGCCGTTGGTTGGCCGGGTGTCACCCACCTCCCGAGCCGTGACTACAGTGCCGTGATCGAGCGCGCCCTGGCCCTCCCCGGCTTCGCCGAGGACGTGCCCGGCAAGTCGGTGACCGTGGGCTTCATGAGGAACGCCGTCCTCTCTCACGCCGAGACCATCATCGATCTGGTGAAACGGGGCAAGATCAAGCACTTCTTCCTGGTGGGAGGCTGCGACGGGGCCAAGCCGGGGCGCGACTACTACACCAAGTTCGTGGAGCAGGCACCCGAGGATTCAGTCATTCTGACCCTGGCCTGTGGCAAGTACCGCTTCTACGACAAGGACCTGGGCACCATAGAGGGCATCCCCAGACTGTTGGATATGGGGCAGTGCAACGACGCCTACTCCGCCATCCAGGTGGCCCTCGCTCTCAGCGATGCGTTCGGCGTAGGTGTGAACGAGCTACCGCTGTCGCTGATCCTCTCCTGGTACGAGCAGAAGGCCTGCTCCATCCTGCTGACCCTGCTCTACCTGGGACTCAAAGACATAAGGCTCGGCCCCACGTTCCCGGCCTTCCTGACCCCCGATGTGGGCAAAGTCATCATGGACACCTTCAACCTGCACTCCATCACCACGCCGGAAGAGGACCTGGAGACCATCCTGGCCTAGCCGACGAGCGAGACTGCTGCGCGAGGGCACCGTTCCCGCGAAGGCAACGCGAGGTAGCGAGCCGAGGCCCCGACTGCATGCAGTCGGGGCCTCGGCTGTTTCCGGAGTCAGACCCGCCGTTTTGACGGCGACGGTCGTGGGCGCCTGCCCGGCGGCGCAGCGCGCCGCCGCGAAGCCGCGGGTGCTACATGACGATCTTGTTCAGAGGGTACTCGACTATGCCCTGCGCGCCCGCCTCTTTCAGCCGCGGGATGATCATCCTCACGGTGGACTCGTCGATGATCGTGTTGACAGCCACCCATTCCTCCGTGCTGAGGGTGGAGATGGTGGGCTTCAACAGGGCAGGCAGCGTATCGAGGACGGCGGCCAGCTCAGAGCGACGCACGTTCATCATCAGGCCCACCTTCCCCAGCGCGGCCATGGCCCCCTCGAGCAGCATGGAGATGTCCTGCAGCTTCTTCCGCTTCTCCTCATCCTCCCAAGAAGAGCGGTTGGCGATGAGTTGCGTGTTCGATTCCAAGACGGTGTCGATGATGCGCAGCTTGTTGGCCCGCAGCGAGCTTCCCGTCTCGGTCACCTCTACGATGGCGTCGGCCAATTCCGGCGGCTTGACTTCCGTCGCTCCCCAACTGAACTCCACCTTGGCGGTGACGCCCTTCGCGGCCAGGTAGCGCTTGGTGGTGCTCACGAGTTCCGTGGCGATGATCTTGCCCTCCAGGTCCTCCGCACTACGGAAGACCGAAGCTTCCGGTACCGCCAGCACCCAGCGCACCTTGCCGAAACTCTGCTTGGCGTAGACCAGGTCCACCACCGGGAGCACGTCGGCCTCGTTCTCCTGCACCCAGTCCAGCCCCGTGATGCCGGCGTCGAGGAGTCCGTTCTCCACGTAGCGGGCCATCTCCTGAGCCCGGATAAGGATGCACTCGATATCCGGGTCGTCGACGACGGGGAAGTACGAGCGGCTGCTGGTGGTGATGTTGAAGCCGGCCCGCCGGAACAGTTCTATGGTCGCGCTTTCGAGGCTCCCCTTGGGAATTCCGAGTTTGAGGATCATAAGTCTGCTCTCCGCCGTATGGATAGACCAGAAGAAGCGCCGTGGCCGACGACCGTGTGGGCTGGAAGCCGAGCCGAGACGCGAGGGCATTATAACCCGCCTTCCTGCACCTCACTCCTCTGGCAGGGACCTCGCCTCCCCGCAGGCGCCTCACTCGTCTGGCGGGGCTCGCCTCCCGGCGGCACCTCAGTTCCCACGCGACCCCTGCTCCCATTGCCAGGATGCAGAGGCGGTGCCAATATTGCAGGCCGCATGAGCACCGACCTCACATCACCGGCAGAGACTGTCGTTTCACCGTTGGGGGGGCGCGCGCCCTTGGGCGCGCGCCGCATACTCACCACCTGGTGGCCGCTTGCGGCCAGTTGGATGCTCATGGGCCTCGAGGGCCCGGCCATCAGCGCCGTGGTGTCCAGGCTCGCAGAGCCCACGATCAACCTCGCCGCCTTCGGAGGCCTGGTCTTTCCGCTGGCGCTGCTTGTGGAAGCACCGATCATAATGATGCTGGCCGCGTCCACCGCGCTCAGCCGCGATTGGCCCTCCTACCTGAAGCTCAGGCGCTTCATGAATCTCCTCGGCTTCAGCCTCACCCTCATCCACCTCATCATCGTGGCCACTCCTCTCTACCATTTCCTTGCCCATAGCGTGATCGGCGCCCCCGAGGAGATCATCGGCCCGGCCCGCATCGGTCTCCTCATCATGCTGCCGTGGACGTGGGCCATCGCCTATCGGCGCTTCCATCAGGGCGTGCTCATCCGCTTCGGGCACTCACTCACAGTCGGCCTGGGCACCGTGGTGCGCTTGTGCGCCGACGCGGTGGTCCTCGCTCTCGGCTTCTTCTGGGGCTGGCCCGGAATCGTGGTGGCCACGTGCGCTCTCAGCGCCGGGGTCCTACTGGAAGCCCTCTACGTCCACCTGACGGTCCGTCCCACGCTCAAGCACGAACTTAGACCTGCACCACCGGCACCGGTCGCTCTCACGACTCGGGCCATGCTCGACTTCTACATCCCCCTGTCCCTCACGCAACTCCTCTTCCTCATCGCCGCCCCCTTGGGGGCCATGGCCATGAGCCGCATGCCCATGGCCCTGGAGTCGCTCGCAGCATGGCCGGTGGTCAGCGGTATCAGCTTCATCACCAAGGGATTCGGAGGTGCGTACAACGAGGTGGTGGTGACGGTGGTTGAGAGACCGCGCAGCACCCTTCCGCTGCGCCGCTTCGCGGGGATCCTCGTGGCCGTGTCGACCGCCTCTCTGCTGGTCCTCATGATCCCGTCGGTGGCGGAGGCGGTCTTCGCCGGACTCCTGGATCTGAGTGAGCCCCTACCGTCGATGGTGTGGACGAGCCTCTTCCTCATGTTGCCCGGGCCCGCCCTGGCCGTGATCCAAAGCTACTTCCAGGGGGTGGTGCTTCACAGCCGACACACCCGCAGCATCACCGAGTCGGTGGCCGCGTTCCTTGCGGTGGTCGCGCTGACCCTGTTTGCCGGAGTGCTGTGGGGCGCGGTCACGGGGCTCTACGTGAGCGTACTGGCCTGGACGGCCGGAGAAGCGCTGCGCACTATCTGGCTCTGGACCCGTAGTGCTGCCGCCCGCAGCCAGCTGCACCTGCGGGACGCCTCAGAGCCGGCGGCGGCGCAGCCCTAGCAGGCTGCCACAAAGCGAAGCCTTGGCCGCCTGGGCGCGCCTTCCGGGGTACTCATGCGGCGAAGCGTCATTGTTCAGCAGCCTCCTAGTCTTCCCTCTGGGTGAGCGGACGCCCGCAGCACACGAATCCCTCGACGCTGCACATCTCTTCGTCCTCGTCCCCATCCTCGTGGCTGCACTCTTCCAGAACCTCGATCTCCAACCCGCAGCCCTCGCAGTAGTAAACTTCTCCCTCACGCATCTCTTCACAGCGCGCCATCTCTGCCTCCTACCGACCTTGAAGCTTCTGCCTCACCCCGATGCTGCTCTCAGCAGATCTCCTCCGGATGCTCCAGATAGTGCTGCCAGCGCGCGATGTGACCGTACTCGTCCGCGCGGTCCTTCTCGATGTACTGGAGCGTGTCGTCATCCCATGGAGCCGCCGAAAGAAGTTGGCCGTAGTGATGGACGGCCTTCTTCTCCGTCCAGATACCCGTCTTCAGCATACGTTCAGTCCCCAGCATGCGGGAGCCGAGCCCGAACACGTACCCGACCATCCAGTAGGTCCATCTCAGCTTGCTGGGCTTGAGCCCGTACTCGAAGAGCTTGGTCTGAAAGTCCTGCATGTGGGTCATCTCGTTGCACATGGCAGCGGTCAACTCGGTGTTCAACCGGCAATCCTTGGCAGTGATCTGACACTTGTAGATAGTGGTGGCCATGATCTCCAGGGTGTGCAGAGTGCGCAGACCCTTCTTCACGGCCTTGCGCTCCGCAGAACTGAGAGCCCTACCCCGCGATGCCACCTGGTCATGTCGCATCTCTGGACGGATCACGGAGATGTCGTATGCCATGCGTCGCCCTCCCCTCTCGCTTGGTGCAATGTCCCGATTATCAGTTCTTGTGCGAGCATACCCAGAACTCGGCCAAACATAGCGGCCGAAGCTGGTCTCTGAGGGGCAGGGCTAGTATTCTTTCCCCCCCCGCAGGTACCGCGGTTCACAAATAGCCGGCATACGGCCAAGGAGGCCTCACAAGGATGGAATGTCCGCACTGCCGATCTGAGATCGCATCGAACCCACACTTCTTTGCGCTGGGCGAGGATCAAGATGGGGCTTGGAAGGTCTCGAACCTCCGTTGCCCCACCTGCGATCGCCTCGTCATCGGCCTATGCAACCAGGCGGGTACCACGTACCCGATCCTGCCGCAAGCATCGTGCCGGCCGCGCCCCAGTTCCGACGTACCCGCCGAGTGGGCCGCCGACTATGATGGCGCCTGCCGAGTCCTCCCCCACAGCCCAGAAGCCTCTGCCGCCCTCAGCCGGCGTCTCCTTCACAAGATGCTCGCGGTGAAAGCGGGAGCCGGACACGGAAGTCTCAGCGACCAGATACGCCAGGCCGTCATCTCCTCCGACCTGCCCCCTTACCTCAAGCAGTCGCTGCAGACCCTCACAAGGATCGCCAAGCTGGAGCCCGACTCTCCTAAGAGCACCCGCCCCGAGGCCCTCGCCTCGGCGGAACCCGGAGAGGCCGAGTGGCTACTGGACATACTCCTGGCCATGTTCGATCTGTACTTCGTCCTGCCGGCGCAGATGGAGCGCCGCCAAGCCGTGCTTGAGAAACTCATCGCCCAAGCAGACGTGGCCGCCAACACTGAGACCGCCGCTGCTATCACGCGACTGCGACTACGCCGCGCTGCGCGGCCGCCGCGACGCCTCAGGTGACCACCGCGTCTCCGGCTGTGGCCACGCCCGCAGCAGCGGCCACACCCGCGGCGGGCGCGACACCCCAAAGGGCCGCTCACGATTCCGGGGAGTCTGGCTCGGCTTCGCTCTGACGAGAGACGCAGCGGCCTACAACCAGCGATCGTTCAGTCGAGGCGACCATCAGGGGACGATGAAGCGGGCCGAACTCCCGGCCGAACCTCCTCGCACTTCCAGACGCGCCGGGATGACCTGCCTGAGCTCGGCCACGTGCGAGATGACCCCTACCAGTCGGCCGCTCATCTGCAACTCCATGAGCGTATCCACGGCCAACTCCAGCGCGTCTGGGTCCAGAGCCCCGAAACCCTCATCCACGAAGATGGTCTCGAGGGGGGTGCCGGCCGCGTATTCCTGGACGGTCTCCGCCAATCCCAGGGCGAGCGCCAGGGCGGCAAGGAAGCTCTCTCCCCCCGAGAGGGTGACGGCAGGTCGTGCGCTCCCGGAGAACTCATCGAACACGGCGATGTCGAGCCCGGAGGGACGCCGCCGGCTCTGAGCCTCACGTTCCCGCTCGAAGCGGTAGCGACCCTTGCTCATGGCGTATAGCTTGCACCCCGCGGTGGCCAGCACTTCGTCGAGGTAGACTCCCAGTACCCAGCGCTGGAACGAAACCCGACTTGCGTTCTGGCCCCCGGCCGCATCGGCCAACATGCCCACTACCCCGTAGGCCGCGCGCACTGCGTCTGACTCCTCGTCCAGGCGCTCCAGATTGGCACGGACCTCCCCGAGCTTGCCGAGCGAAGCCTTGGCATCGGCATGGGCGGACATGGCGATATCCAGCCGCTCCCTGGCCCCGTCTGCCAGCGTTTGTAGCAGTTGAAGGTCCTCCGGCGGACGACGGCCCCCGAGAGCCGTTTCTGCCTGCTGCAGACGGCCTCGGGCCATCTGCAATTCATCCTGATAAGCGGCGATCTCGCGCTCCAGGTCCAAGCGCTCGGCTTCTTCGAGCAACTGTGCACGCCAATCGCTTTCGTCGGCGAAGGACCGTGCGCCGATGCCGGCCTCCAGAGTCTCCCGCGCCGTCGCCTCCTGCGCGGCAGCCGCGGCGGCTGCGGCGGTCGCCGCCTCCACAGCCGCCTGCAGGGCGATTCTCTCCTCCTTAGCCGCTCCGGCCTCCTCGACTGCGTCCGCCAACGCCACACGCAAGACCTCGGCCGCATGGCGGGCCTCGGTCAGCGCTCCTTCAAGAGCCCCCTCCGGGGTGAGTTCGGGGCGCACACCCCGCGACCTTTCGCTGAGGCGCTCCTCAGCCCGCGCCAGATCCTGGGCCGCGGCCGCGCATGTGGCGTCCGCCGCCTCCTTGGCCTCCGCCGCCTCGTTTCTCCGCCGCGTGGCCGCTACCAGTCGCTCCGCGACCTCACCCGCGTGCACGTCGATCTCCAGGGCCCTCACTTCCGCGACCAACGACTCCACATCCAAGCAGGCCTGCTCCAGGGTCACTTCCGCGGTCCCTCCGGCCTCCCCCGCCAGAGCCTTCTCCTCGCCCTGCAGCGCGGTCAGTCTCTGCCGTGCCTCTGCGGATCGATCTCGGTCGCGCTCGTACGCCTCTCGCGCCTTCACGGCCTCTGCTCGCGCACCTTCGAGGTCTCCGTCGGCGACGCCCCCGCCGTCACCACCGGCGGGCGCCGGGTGGTGATCGGATCCACACACCGGACAGGGTTGTCCGGGCACCAGGGTGGCCGCGAGCGCAGCGGCGCGGCCGGCCCGCCACTCCTCTTCCATGATCCTCGTGTGTTCTTCAGCCTCCACACGCGCGACCAGACTTAGAGACTCCCGCTCGAGAAGCGCGTCGTGTTCGATCTCCACCCCATGCCTTCGGGCACGGAGGTCGGCCAGATGCCGGCACTGCTCCTCCGTGCGGCGGGCCCGGTCCATTCGCTCCCGGCTCACTTCCAGCCGTACCGCCGCCCGCTGGCCCGCGTCCTTAAGAACGTCCAGTTCCGCGACCTCCTGCGCCGCTGCGGCAGCCCCGTTCGCTGCGGTTGCCGCGGCCTCCTCGGCCTCTTGGAGACGCTCGCCCTCCCGATTGCGTAAGGAGACCGCCTCGCGCCACCCCGCGAGGGCTACCTCCTGCCGCTCCAGTTCCCGAATGGCATCCTCCGCGGCCAGCCGTTCCGGCTGGCGCTCATTGTCGGCCGCGAGGCGCCCCGCGGCTGCCATCTCCCGGTCCCTTGCCGCCACCAGCGCGGCCCCCGCGCCACTTTGCTCAGCAAGGGCCCCATCCAGACGCGTACCTACCTCGGCCAGCGCCGCGGCCAGCGGACGCACTTCGTCTGCCCTCAGAGCGGCCGCGACACGCTTGCGTTGGCCATCCACCGCCTCGCGCCTGGTTTCCACTTCGTCCAGATGGGCCCTGGCGCCGGCGAGAGCCTGGAAAGCCTCGGCCGCCTGCCGCGCCGTCTGCAGATCGGACTGCAAGGAGCGCGCCAGTGCGTCGGCATCCTCGATCTCCGCCATCCGGGCTGCCAGCGCTTCCTCCGCCGTCTTCGTGATGACGCCCAATTCGGCGTCGTCCTCCGCTGGCACCAGATCCAATTGCGCCCGACGCCGCAGGTCGAGTTGCTCCATGTCCCTGCGCACCTGCTTCGCCCTGTCGGCCAGCTTGACCTCCAACTCCCTGAACCGCTCCGTCCTGAAGAGCTGCCGCAAGATCTCCTCACGCTTGTCTGATCCCGAAGAGAGCAACTCGCGAAAACGCCCCTGTGGCAAGACGACGACCTGCCGAAACTGCTCGCAGGAGAAGCCCAACAGGTCGCGCACTCGTCCCTCGACATCGCGGATCTTGGTCGCGAGCGGCCGGCCTTCTTCCTGGGAGGCGCAGCCGGTCCGATCCCACAGCACCACCTCGGCCGGTTTGGACACGAGCGCCCCTCCGCTGCGTGCGCCCGTAATCTCCTGCGCCGGGCGCCGGCGGATACGATAGCTACGCTCACCCAGGCCGAAGTCGAACACCACCTCTGTCGGCAGAGTGCCCGGGGCCGAGTCGCACCTCATCTGCTCCGCGTGGCGCTCGCCCCCACTCGTGTCTCCATAGAGGGCGAAAACCATGGCATCGAGGATGGTGGTCTTTCCCGCCCCCGTGTCGCCGTGGATGAGGAACACACGGTTGGGACCCAACTCCGCGAAGTCCACGACCTCCTGCTCCCGGTAGGGACCGAATGCCTGCAGCACCAGACGCTCCGGTCTCACGAGACCACCGCCTCGCGCTGTTCGCGCCCGAGTTCATCGAGGACTCCGGTCAGCACCTCACCCTGCGGATCGGTGAGAGGCTCGCCTTTCACCTCGGCGAAGAACTCGGCGAAGAGATCGAACGTGCTGCGGGTCCTCAGTGTCTCCCCCGCCGGGCCCGGCCCACCCGCCTGCACCGGCCTCTCCTGCCTGCGGAGCGAGAGCAGATGGGGATAGACCGTCCGCAGCCGGTCCACCGGATTCAGTACCGGCTCCCCGTCGGTGAGGATGACCTCCACGTAGGCCTCCGCGTCGCTGGGGTCGGGAGTCGCGAGCAGTTCGGCGAAGCGCCCCACCACTCTGCGGACGTCGCGCCTAGGCGCCACCGTCACCTCCTCCACCACCGGAACGCGGCCCGGGCTCAGTTCCACCACACTGAAAGACTTCCGCTGCTCCGCTTCCTCGAACGAGTACTTGAGCAGCGACCCCGAGTAACGGATGCAATCCGACCCCGCCTTCTGCGGCGCGTGCAAGTGACCCAAGGCCACGTAGTCGAAGCCGGCGAAGAGATCAGTCGGTATGGCCCCCGATCCCCCCACGCTGAGCGGGCGCTCCGACTCGCTCTCGCGACAGCCGGAGACGAAGGCGTGCCCGACGAGCACGTTCATGGCCTCGCCGTGGTCGATGCCACGCTCGATGATCTCGATCTGCGCCCTCATGACCGCCTCATGAGAGTGGATCTCGTCGCGCCCCAGTTCAAAGCGCGCCGTCTCCGGGTCGGTGTAGGCGAGCGGCCAGAAGCGAACGACGGTGCCGTCGGCCCCCTCGATGAGGGCCGGCTGAGGCTCGGCTCCCACGCGGCCCACGATGTGCACTCCGGTTCTGCGGACGAGCCCGTTCAAGTACTCCAGGCGGGCGGCGCTGTCGTGGTTGCCGGCGATCATGATCACCCGAACGCCCATGTCGAGCGCGAGGGTGGCGATGGTGTCGTTCAAGAGGTCGACGGCTTCGGTGGGCGGCACGGCCCTATCGTAGACATCACCCGCGATGACCACAGCGTCGACATCGCGCTCCTTCGCCAGCGAGATGAGGCCATCCAGAGCGAAACGCTGGTCTTCCGTGAGATGGACCCCGTGGAACAAGCGCCCCAGGTGCCAGTCCGCCGTATGGATGAAGCGCATGGTCCTCCCTTCTCCCCGCACATCGTGTTCCGCCACGGCCACGCCGCACCAGCAATGGTAACGCCTGCCGCGGACGGTATGTGTGCTACTTTCGTAGCGTCGCACCGCGGCTCCAGCCTCGCTGGGGCTCGCAGGCGCGGATCTGCTCGTAAAGGAGTGCCACATGGCTGAAGAAGAGCGACCGGCGACGACCGGCGGCGATTTACCGGCGGCGACATCCGCCGACCGAACGGCATCCAGCGACGACCGCGAGACGTCACCCGCCGGAGACCGTGCCAGTTGCCGAGTGGAGGCGAGGGTCGCCGTCGGCTACCGGGGGCAGGTCAAGGACGTCACCGAGACCATCATCGCCGACTGCGATGCTGAAGACTGCCACACGCACATCGGTTTCGAGCCCATCCCTTCGCGCGATGCGGTGGTGGAGATCATCGATCGTGCCCGGGAGCTTCTGTTCCCAGGCTTCTTCACGCGCGACCGCATCGACCCAGTCAATTCCCGCTTCGTCATCGGTCAGGCGGTCACCAGTCTCTACGACCTCCTCTCCGACCAGATAACCCGCAGCATCCGCCACGAGTGTTTTCGCTTCGAGCGCGACTGCTCCAACTGTGAAGAGCGGGGGTACCAGGGGGCCCTGGACTTGTTGGCCGAGATCCCGGCCATCCGCCGGCTCCTGGCCGCAGACATCCGAGCCACATTCGAAGGCGACCCGGCAGCCAAGACCACCGACGAGATCGTGTACAGCTATCCGGGTCTGCAGGCCATAGCCGTCTATCGCTTGGCGCACAAGCTCTTCCAACTCGAGGTACCCATGCTGCCTCGGATGATGACCGAGCGCATGCACAGCGTCACGGGCATCGACATCCACCCCGGGGCCGACATCGGTCCCGGCTTCGTGGTCGACCACGGCACGGGCGTGGTGATCGGCGAGACCACGTCCATCGGGCGCGACGTCCGCATCTACCAGGGCGTCACTCTGGGGGCGCTCTCCCTGCCCAAGGGAGCCGGAGACGACTACCGGGGCAAGAAACGGCACCCCACCATCGAAGACGACGTGATCATCTACGCGGGCGCCACCATACTCGGTGGAGACACCGTCATCGGGGCGCGCTCGGTCGTGGGCGGCAACGTCTGGCTCACGGAATCGGTGCCAGCCGACACCACCATCATGATCGAGGAGCCGCGCCTCATCAAGAAATCCAAGAACGGCTGAGCCGGGGACCTGTCAGACAAACACGGTCGCGGTTGGCTCGGGCGCGAGGCGAGGTGCCCGGCACCGACCTGGCAGGCGCCCCGCGCGCGCTGCTATGCGGGCGACCGTAGCGCTCTAGCCCAACTCCACCGGTAGGGGCCCGTCGCCCTCGTACACGGCGTTCCCCAGCACGACCGTGTGGGCCGCGGCGGCCATCTCCCTGAGTTGGTCCGGGTCCTGGATCCCACCCCCGTACCAGAGGCGCGTCCCCGCATCCAGCACCCCGGCCACGGCCCGGACGAGCTCCGGATCGCCGTATGTGCCGCTGTATTCCAGGTAGAAAATGGGCAATCTCAGCAGGCGCCCCGCCAGGAGCGCGTAGGCCAGGACGTCGTCCGCGTCCAGGTCCGTGCGCGCACGAGCCAGTTCGGCCGCCGTCGCGGCTGGGTTGAGGATGCAATAGCCCTCGACCACCAGCCTGTCCCACTCCGCCAGATGGGCGAAGCGTTTCACCGCCGCCTGGTGATGGCCGACGATGTAGTCCGCTTCGCGGCTGTTGAGGACCATGGGGACGAAATACAGATCGAACCCCGGACAGAGGGCGCGGGCGTCAGAGATCTCCAGCGCCACGGGGATGCCTCCCGGACGAAGGCGGGCGAGAAGCCCGGCCACCTCCATCAGGCCATAACCCCCGCTGCCCCCCACGACCACCGCATCCGGCGCCCAGGCCAGCACGGCCTCCAGCCGCTCTTGTGGCAACTCCCGACCCGGGTCGAGCTTGACGACCCTGCGCCACTCGCGGAAGTCAGGCCTCACCACGGCATCACCGGGGCCTCACCACAGCGTCCCCACAGCCTCACCCTCGCCCGCCCGCATCTGCGCCGGTCAAGGTGGCCTCGCGCCCGCGGCAGCGCACAGCCATAACCACCCAGAAGATAACGATGGCGGCGGTGGTAGCCACGGCAAAGGCGGCGATGGTGCGGATGTCCTCTGGATTGGGCACGCCGGGATGATAGCCGAGCGCATAGTCGACGACATCGTTGACGATGAGGAAGAGCGCGGCCAACGCCACCTGCACGGGCCGGTAGCGAAGGTAGGGCGACAGGATGAAGCCCTGGATGACCATGCCGAAATGCGTGAGGCTCATGAGGACGGGCACGAAGTGATAGTGCCCCCCGGAAAGGTAGTTGGTGAACCACACGAAGTCCGTCCACAGACCGTACTTTATGCACATGCCGGCCGCCACCAGCCCCAGGAGCTCCAAGCGACGATTGAAGTGAAAGGCCAGAAGCGCGAAGCCCATGAGCGTCACCGAGAGCGGGCTGTCGGGCACGAACGGCCACAGATAGAAGGGCGCCTCACTGAGCGCGCCGCCGTACCAGAACAGATAGCCCGCCACCGCTCCGCCGAAGTTCGCCGCCAGCAGGACCCACAGTATGGGCGAGCCGATGACCCAGCGCGTGAACGCCGTCCAAGGCCCCCAGCGCAACGCTACCGGTTCGAGTCTGAATCCGTCGCCGGCCATCAATGCTCTCCGCTGCCGGGGCAGACCGCTCTCACAAACGCTGTCTGATTGGTTACCATAGCGGGGACGCGCACAGGCTGCGGAAACGAGGCGAGGGCACGGTGAGTGCAGAGTCCGAGGGGCGAAGCGCACGGCTGACGAGCCATCCGGCTCCCGGGGGCGTCAATTCCCTTTGGTCCTGGCGCACGTGGGTCCCTCTCCATCGCGTCGTCTACAGTTTCCTTGTCGTCTACACATGCCGCTACCTGCCCAGTGTCCGTTGGAAGAACCGCCTGTACCGGACTCTCGGCACCCAGGTGGGCGAGCATGTCTCCGCCGGACTGGGCGCAACCCTGGACATCTTCTTCCCTCAGCTCATCCAGTTGGGCGAGAACTCGATTATAGGCTACAACACGGTCATCCTCGCCCACGAGTTCCTCATCGACGAACTCCGCACCGGCCCGGTGAAGATCGGCAAGAACGTGATGATAGGAGCCAACGTCACCATCCTGCCCGGCGTGGAGATCGGCGACGGGGCCACGGTATCCGCATGTAGCCTCGTGAACTCCGACATCCCTGCGGGGGCCGTGTTCGGAGGAGTGCCGGCGCGACGCCTGGGCGGCCGCGACACGGATGCAGAAGGCAGGCTCTAGCCCCCGTGTCTGGAAGTAGTACGATGTGAGCGGATCGTGGCCGGCAAGAAGGGAGCGCAGATGAACGGTTCGGGAGAAGACTACCGCGCGTGGATACACAGGAATGTACTCGACTCCGGCGGGAAGAAGATAGGTACCCTGGATGACATCTACTACGACGACGCCACCGGCAGGCCCCATTGGCTTCTGGTCAAGACCGGGCTCCTCGGCACCAAGAGGACACTCGTCCCCGCCTACGATCTCGGCATCAAGGATTCCGGTATCACCGTGCCTTTCGTGGAAGACACGGTCAAGGACGCCCCGAGGGTCCATCCCGACGAGATGCTGACCGAGGACCAGGAGAAGCGACTGTATACCTACTACGGCCTGGACTACATCGCTTCTATCGAGGCGGTGCGCTGGGATCCGGCGGCCGGTCTCTCCGAAGAAGAGGTGAGAAACCGGCTGGGCCGACCCTCACAGTGCGTCCGCTTGGACCAGACCATCATGATGCAGCCTGCGCCTCAGGACGACGAGGAGGCTTAGCATTTGACCGACCTGAGCAGCGGGAGCGAGCCCCTCCCCAGAAGATCGACGCTCAAGCGACGCCCCACGGCCCTCCATGGCCGAAGAGTTCCTGGCCCTGTTCAAGAGCACGGAGAGAGACGGTGCGCTTGAGGACGCGGCGCCCCCGGAGGTCCCGCCCGCCGGCGAAGGACCACCGTCTGCCGACACGGAGCGCTCTGCCGCCGCGACCGATGCGCAGCAGGCCGATAGTCAGGCCGACCTACCGAGTTCGGCCGGCCAGGCAGCCGCGACACCCACCCTGAGCCCCTTCCTCCGCAGCTTCCTGCGCCGCTCCCGCTACGCTCTCCACCTCCCCTCCTCGGGCATCCCCGATCTCGATACCCGGCTGGCGGGTGGGCTCATGCCAGGCCTGCACCTTCTCGCCGGACATGCCGGGGAGGAGAAGACCGCCCTCATGCTTTCAGCCCTTTGGCAGGCCGTTTCCGCGCAGCGACCCGTGATCTTCTACGCTTTTCGCGAGGGAAGCTTCCGGGTGTGGATGCGGCTGGTCGCCGCCCTAGCCACCCTTGAAGCAGACTCTGGCCGGCCTGCCCTCTCTCTGGTCCAACTACGGCGCGCGCACCTGTCGGTCGCTCAAATCGACCAACTGGTCCACCTGGATCGCCTCTTGCAGATAACGGTGTTCTCCGTGGTATCCCTAGTGGACGGCTCTACCACAGGCATCGCCACGCCGGACCATCTCTTGGAAGATCTGCGGGCAAGAAGCCGCGAGGCGCGCGAGCAGGCGAAGCCGATGCCCCTTGTGGTCGTGGACGATCTCGACCGTCTTATCCTTGACCATCCGGAACAGTCGGTCACCCGCGCCCTGACGCTCCTCGGCGAGGTTCTCGAGGAGGAGTGCGCCTCCGGCCTGGTCGCCGCCACCCTTGCCGAGCCCCTTGCCGGTACGGCCGACGCCCCGCGCACCCAGACGGTGCTCGTCCTCGGGAAGACCGTGGAGACGGCAAGCGAGCATCTCGGGCGGGCGACGCTCGAGGTGCGGGCCAATGCGGCTGGAGGTTGGACGGGCACCGTGCCCTTGCTTCTGGACTTCTCCTCCGGGCTGTTCACCCCCGACCCCATGGAAGAGCCAACAACGAACCCCAGCTGACGCGGCGACTACAGGAGGGCTAAGGCGGCCGTCCCTTCGTCCCCCGTGCGCGGGTCCCGGCTCGTGAAGACGATGGTCATCTCACCATCCGCCGAGATCATCACCGGCACGCCGCCCCAGTGGTAGGCGGAATACGCCGCCGTGGTACGCGCCCCCAGATGGCCGCGCGCCGAATCGTGCAGATGCAGGATGCCGCCGAAAGCCAGCACCGACTCGCGGTCGAACAGCACCGCCCCATCGATGGTGGCGAGTTCGAGCAATAGCTTCCTCTGGTGGTCGCGCTCCGTGGTGGCACCCATCCTGATGCTCGACGCCCGCGGACCCAGCAGAGCATGTATGCCTGAAGGAGGGCGCTCGGGATCCGCCAGACGGCAGGCACATTCCACCAGATGATCGACGACCCGCCGGCCGGGATCGAACACCAGGAGGGCACCCTTGCGTCGATAGCTCAGATCGAGCGCGCACAATAGTATGTTGTTCGCGATATCCACGCCCCCGAAGATGGACGAAGTGGCCGCTGCGAGAGCGGCGCGGTCGTAGATGGCCCAACGTCCCTTGCGGCAGGAGGCCATGAGGCCGCCACGGTCGAGGACTATAGTGTCGCCGTTCTCGGTGATGTGGAACGACCATTGGCCGGGTCCCAGCACCGACACGAACGGATCGAGGAAGTCCGGATTGAAGGCGGGCATGGGAAGCTGGCAGATGTCCTCGCGGGTGATCTGGCGGTAGTCGAGGAAGCAGAGTTGCTTATCGACTTCCAGAAACACCTGCCCGCTGGTGGCGATGGAATCGAGACCCTTCTGCAGGGACACCTCGGTGATGTCGGTGCCCCCGCTCCCCGGAGACAGGATGAGGTTCATGGTGACCGAGCGGTTCTCCGAGGTGCGAAACTCCAGGTTGTCGGCCCAGGCGAAGAGCCGCTCCCACTGCACCTCGTCGTCGTGCTCGTTCAGCCAGGCGATGACCACTTCGCGGCGCACGCTGGAGAGATCACGGATGGTCACGACCTCCGGCAGGGAAGCCGCCCAGACCTCAAGATGTCGGTCGATGAAGTCGCACACGGCCGCCAGAGCCGGTCCATGAGGAGCATGGCTCTTGAACACCACCTCTTCGCCGCCGACCGCGAAGGAGTGCTCCTCTGGGCCATGGTCGGCCAGATACCAGTGAGGCACCGTGTCCACAATCTGAAGGAGTAGTTCTCGCTCGTGCATAACCCTATTCTACTGCGTCCGTGTGGCTGACGACGCATCCGGACCTCCTTGCAAGGGCCGCTGAGGTGCGAGAGACTGGCATCGAAGGAGGTCCTCATGGCGACGGGCAGACAACACGGGTGGAAACGATCTGACTTGTGCCCTACGCCCAACCGCCTGCGCACGAGGCACCTTCTGGGCGTGCTCTCGCTGCTGGTGGTCCTTCTGAGCTTCCTGGGGACCACGGCGGCCCAAGCCGCTTCTCCAGCCTCCATCGTCTTCCGCGGCCCATCCGAGCGCAAGTGGATCGCCCTCACCTTCGACGACAACACCATCCCTGGACCCAGCCTGGCTACGCTTCAGGTGCTCCGTGACTACGGTGTGCCCGCCACCCTCTTCCTGATCGGGTATGCGGTCGACCTCTTCCCGGAGCTCACCGACCAGGTCGCCCGGGGCGTCGCCGAGGGGCTCTTCGAGGTGGGAGACCACAGTGCCACTCATCCGGACCTCACCACCCTCTCGGCGTCCGACCTTGTGGCGCAGATCGGAGGCGGAACGGACGCCTTCCAGCACGTAACCGGGCTGGGCACGACACCGTTCTTCCGACCTCCTTACGGCCACAACAACTCGCTCGTAGCCCAGGTGGGAGGAGATGAAGGCTTCACCCACCTCGTGTTGTGGGACGTGGGCACAGAGGACTGGACGGGCCAGTCGGCAGCCACTATCGAGAGCAACATCGTGAGCCGGGCGCACAACGGGGCTATCGTCCTTCTCCACATGGCGGCGCCGAACACGGCCGCCGCGCTTCCCGGGATCATAACGCGGCTCCGGGGCGCCGGGTATCAGTTCGTCCCCGTCTCGGCGATGCTCAGAGGCCGTGGCCTGTTCGTCGATGTCGACCCGAACAGTGAAGTCGGGCGGGCCGTGCCGACCCTCACGGCCGCCGGCATCATGAGTGGCTACGATGCCGATCATTTCGGCCCCGCAGACGGCCTGACCAGAGCCCAGGCGGCCAAGATCGTCTCCTTGGTCTCCGGCATCCACACGGAGGCGATCGATCACCCAGACTGGTACAGCTTCTGGGACGTCCCACCCACGTACGATCCTCGGGGCATCATTCTCCCCTACCCCTTCGATTTCGTGGAGGAGGTGGCGGCCGCCGGACTCGTGCTGGGTACCACCGACCCGCAGGGCGAGCACGTGTTCTACCCCTACGAGGAGATCACGCGCGTGCAACTCGCCCAGATCCTGGCGCGAATGGCCCGGCAGTTTCTCGGCTATCCGCAGCGTCTACAGGGTCCGGCCCCGTCGTTCGTAGATGTGCCCGCCTACGCGGCGGTGGACGTGGCTCTCGTCGCGCGCCTGGGCCTCATGAAGGGGTACCCCGGCGGCCGTTTCGATCCCTGGAACCGCGCCCAGCGCGGCCACGCGGCTGTGGTCATGAGCAGGTATATGCAGCTACCGGCGTACTAGGAACGCCGCGGGCAACGCTCGGTTCATCCAGAGAGTTGGTGGCGCAGACAAGGTTTGATGAGGCTATGGCAAGGGCTTGAATGCTGTTCGACAGCTCAGGATTTGGCCCCTGCTCGATCACGTTTATCATGCGCCACTTGGCGGTATCGTCATCTAGGCATGCGCCGCTCGCTTGGAATGGCACTCCCGACGAGGCCTTCCCCTTGAGAAGTCGGCCATTGTGGCTTAGAATTCAGAAAGAAGCGGTATAACCGTGTATTGATTTCACGTTGGCAAAAAACCGCGTTGGGGTAGTTGTTCTCGAATTCGTGGAGGTCCAGATGGTCAAACGAATGCTAATAGTGGTCTTGGGGGCCGTGCTACTGACCTTTTTCATGGCGACAGTGGCGCTTGCGGCTACGCCCGAGGACATCTTTGAGGACCTGCAGGACGGGAGGCTCGACGGGAAGTACACCGACGAGGAGTTGAAGGCTTACAACGACAACTCAACGTACAGCCAGTACCCTCCGGTCACCAATCCCGACACAACTGACCCCGGCGACCGAGACGAGTTTCCGTTCACCGGCTTCCAGATGCTCGTCGCCGGTGTGGTTGCGGTGGGTCTCGTGGGTGGTGGCTTTGCCTTGCGGCGCGTCTCCCGCTCTCGACAATCCTGACTCTCGCGCTGCGCGTGCGAACTCGGTAGCAGAGCTTGTCCTCTACGGGCAGTAGCTTTGCTGAGGACGAAAGCCGTCTTCGCGCCGTAGGCATCTGGGCTGCGCCTCTTGTCGTCCTCTTTGGCGTCTGGCTGTGGCTGGCCTTTTCCTCCGGAGGATTCCAGCCTCGACTATGGCTGCTCCCGACCATGGCGCTCGGCCTGTCAGGCCTGGTGGTCTTCGTCCTGGCCGCCTATCCTCGACACCCGCGCCAGCTTTCTCTCGCGGTGCTGGCTCTCTTTGGCCTGTACGCGATTTGGGTGGCTCTGTCCGCCGTGTGGGCGGACTCCCCCACCCGGGTCTGGCTGGAGGCGACGCGCACGGGCAGCTACCTGCTCGTTCTGGCCCTTGCTCTTGTTTTTCTGACCGACCCAGGTGCAAGGAGGGCCTTCAGATACCTCCTGATAGCGGCTTCCTTCTTCCTTCTGACCGCATGTCTCTGGAGATTGTGGTCGGCAAACGAAGTGGCCAGCCTCTTCATCGCGAACAGATACTACTATCCGGTCAGCTACCCCAATAACGCAGCTGCGCTCTTCCTGGTCGGCTTCTGGCCCCTCATCTGGCTGGCGGCGGGACCGGAAGAGAAGGCTGTTGTTCGCGGTCTGTCTCTTGGCTTGGCCACGGGGCTACTTGGGTTGGCGATTCTGACCCAGTCGCGCGGGGCTATCTACAGCCTCGCTTTCACTGTTGTGCTGACCTTCATCGTGTCACCCGCCCGTCTCAGAACGCTGCTCTACCTGATGGTTCCGGGACTTCTTCTCCTCTACGAGTTTCCCGTCCTAAACCGCTATTGGCTCGAAGGTCCTGCCGCCGTTGGAGGCGGCCCTGGAGCACGCACTATTCTCCTGGCTTCCGTAGCCGCCGCCTGCTTCGGGACGATTCTCGGCATCTCGGAGCGATGGGTCCGGGTCGGCGCACGGGTGAGGACTGTGCTCGGCAGCATCCTCCTGGTAGCCGCTGCCGCAGGTGCCATCTATGGGTCGATGGCCCTGACCAGTGATGTCGGAGGACCGTTGAAGTGGGTCTCGCACACGTGGAAGGCGTTTAGCGGTCAGATCGAGGAAAACGAGTCTGCGGCAGCGTCCACGACACGGTTTGCCTTGGTGTCTTCCAGCGGCCGGGTGGATATATGGCGGGTGGCGTTGGATGAGTTCCAGGAAGCTCCCGTCCTGGGCGTGGGAGCCGACAACTTCGTCTTCCAGTACGACCGGTTCAGGACTCTTGAGAGCCTCACTCCCAGACACGCCCATTCCATCGAACTGCAGGTGCTGGGCGAAACGGGCTCCGTGGGTGGGATCCTCGCCTTCGGCGGCATGCTGCTTGCGCTCGGCGCAATCATGTGGTCGCGATGCGTAGCCGGATGGTTGGGCTTTCGTGAGTTGTGGTCACGGCGCCGGAGGGCTGGGGCAGCCCCACCCAGAAACTCGCGCTTGTGCAACGCCCGTTGGGGTAGAAACTCGATGGAATACGGCTGGGAGATGGCCCTGCTGGTGGGTGTAACCTACTGGCTCGTGCACGCAAGCGTCGACTGGCTATGGCAGATGGCCGGAGTCACCATCCCAGCAATACTCTTGCTTGCTGCCGCGTTGGCAAGCACTGACGCTCGCGCCGACATCATGTGGCCGCGGTGGAACCGCTGGCTGAGAATGAAATCCTCCTCTTCCGAGACGAGCGACGAGGCCGCTGCGGAGCCGTCCACGGATCCTGTTCGCCAATCCAGCATCGTCGCTGCGGCATTTCGGGCTCTGATGGTAGCCCTGTCTCTAGCCGTCATCACAGGCGCTGCACTCCCCTACCTTTCTCTGCAGTATCAGAATTCGGCCTTGGCTCTTGCCGAGAGAGACGGGGTACTGGCTGTGGAACGCGCTGCAACTGCCTCTTGGTTCCAGCCCGCCGATCCCGCTCCGCATGCGACACAGGCACGCATCTACGCGAATGCGGCAGAAGCCGCGGCCGCGTCAGGCGATACCGACCGGGCAGGGGCGGTGCTCGACAACCTCGCTCTTAGCCTTGCGAGTTACGAGGACGCCATCGCCAAGGAGCCTGCGGACTGGACCCTGCGCTATCAGGCCGGGGTGACAACCCTCAATATGCTCCTTGCCACAGAGTATGCGTCAGGGGGCGAATCCCGACCTTGACTATGCTCTGCTCATACCGTTGGTCCCCGGTCTGGAAGACTGGTCGGCATTGGCCGGTTCCCCTTCACCTCTGCCCGCTCCCGGCATGGCCACCGGGTCTCTCGCCGCGACTAGCGACAGCCGAGAGACCTCTGCAGGCTACCGGGGCCTGTCCAAAGAGGAACTCGCGAACCTTGCCCTCGATCTTCTGAGCACCGCCAAGGAGCGCAATCCGTTGGCCAGCCAGGTGGACGCCGCCGTCGAGATTGTTGAACAACTGCAAGGTCGCTGAACTTCACCGGGACTGCTTCGAATGCCACAGGACCCGTGCGCCCGCGCCTCCCTCTCTCTTCTCGCACATGATGACAGCATCACCCCTGATCCGATACCAATCCAATGGATGGCGATGAGTCGGCAGCGAAGCCCGCGATGATGGCATCAACACCGGCAAGAAAGATCGCGTCAGTGGAGAGTTCGCCCGCCTGCACGGACGTTGTCAACACGCCTGATTCCGACGGCCCAATGTCACCCGAGCCGGACGCTCCTGGCGGGAACATCCTACGAATCCATACGCGCCGCGCGCCATCGCCATCCCCTCGTGTATCGCCGGCCTCACCCGACAGTTCCGCCTCTTCCTGCACCCAGAGCGCCAGGAGAGTGTGACCCACCAGGAGGGCGACCAGATTGCTCACCAGGATCGCACTCTGAATCGGGTCGGCTCCGGACCGAAGCACGATACGCATCAGCACATTGGCCCGCTTCTTGGCCACGGCAGAGCTGGCGAGATCACGCACAAGGAGAGGAGCTGCGTTTGGATGGGTTTGGATGAAATCCTGCAGCTGGACGAACGTCCCTCTGACTTGGTCTGCCCAGTCTCCCCCATCGGGTGGTCGCCCCAGCTTACGGTACAGGAACTCGGCAACGCCCGTCATCAGCTCGTCCTTGCTACCGAAATGGTAGTAGAGGGAACTGGCCTTGATGTCCAAGAACGCCCGCCAACGTGCGCATGCTGAGCGCCTCCAGGCCGGCGTCATCGATGACCTCGAGCGCGGCCTCGCATATGAGGTCGCGGGTGAGCCGACCCTTAGCGCCGCCATTCCCTTCGTCCACTACCGCACCCTCCACACGATTTGACATGACCGCCTAACGTCGTTAGACTGTCGCCGACTAACGTCGTTAGTCAGATACGAGACACGATCGTCCGCCTTGCCGCCGTGCAACGGGCGTTATTTTAGTTACGGGGCGAAAGGAGCCGATGTGCGCTTCCTCATAATCCCCTGCCCACCTGAGACGACTCACAAGGCCGTGTCATACATATTCTCGGTTGCGCGCCGTTTTCCCTGAAGGAATCGCCGCATCGGTAGTGATTTGTTGCATGCGAGTCTCGGCCTTGCTCGTCGCACACACAGTGAGCATGCGAAAGCGGGCGCCGCCCCAGCCCCCGCTCAAAAAAAGAGGGACCGAAGCTTTTGCGGGAATCGGTCCCTCGTTCTGGAGACGTGATGTCTCCTAGCGGATCAGGATGCCTCCCAGCACCCTCACTCGCACCTCATTCATACCTCTTTCAGGGCCGGCTGTAAACATCGGCCCGTGAGGATTTCCAGGGTGCGCCTGTCGGATGACCGCTGCCGTGGGCAACGGTCATCCGACACGGTTGGGCGTAGATTCCTGATTTGCAGGGTCATCCAGCGAGTGAGGCTCCAAGAGCTAGTCGCGTGGTGACCATCTCTGCAATCAACCTAGGGAGAACAAATCAATGCGAAGACTCAGTACGATAATCCTGGCCGCCGCCTTGATGGCCGGCTTCTCGCTCACGGCGACCGTACCTGCATATGCCGGGGCTGCCGCCCAATCTGCTACGACCCTCATAGCCTCCAGTGCCGACAGTCCCAACGCGCGCGGCCCGGATCGGACTTGGGGCGATCTCCCTGACACACTGATGGACGAATACGCCGTTACACCCGGGCAGGTAGCAGCCATCTCTGAGGGGTATCCGGATGGCCTGTGGAAGCCGTACCAGAATGTGACCCGTGCACAATTCGTCAAGATGACCGTCACCGCTTTCGGCGTGGAAATGGCTGACCCACTGAGCGGATCGTTCTTTGACGTTTCCCCTTCTCACGTCTACTACCGGTATATCGAAGGCGCTAAGGCAGCGGGTCTGATCGCAGGAGTGACTCCCGGCCAATTCAGCCCGGATACTGCCATCACTCGTCAGCAGGCCATCGCTATCGTCGGGCGATACGTCGCCAAGCTCAGCGGGGAGAGTCTCAAAGACAAATATCCCCAAGCTCAAAGGGACTCCTTGCTTGCCCCCTTCAAGGACGGTACCCATGTCTCTGAAGAACTCCAGGACGAAGTCGCGTTTGCCCTGGAGTGTGGCCTCGCCACCGGCGACGATCAGGGTAATCTTGCCCCACTTGCAGAGATGACGCGCATTCAAGGCGCTGCCTTCGCCATCCGAGCGCAGGCGACCATCGAGGCCACGGAGTACAGCGGAGCCGAAATGGTGACGGCTGCTGTCGGTGGGACTACTCGCTACGAGCAGACGAATGAGAACATCAGCTACACTGGATACTGGCGAACCACGAGCGCCGCAAGCTACTCCGCTGGCAACGAGAAACGAGCGTCCACATCAGGGGCCTCGCTGACCGCCACTTTCACCGGTACCAGCCTAACCTGGATCGCCAGCACTGGCCCCTTCAACGGCATGGCCCGAGTGACACTGGATGGAAGAACTCCCGTACTGCTGGACCTTTTCAGTGCGAGCACGCTCTATAGACGAGCCGTATACAGCACCGGCTTCCTCGCCAGAGGATCTCACACTGTGAAGATCGAGTGGACCGGACGGAGGAACCCGATGTCCATGAGCACCCGCGTGTCAGTGGATGCTCTTGACGTCATGGGCTCGCTCGTGCCAGGGTTACCGGCTACGGCTACCACGCCGCAGGCTCCGAGCACCACCACGACGCGCCCCACTCCCACGACGACCACGCCCGGCCCGCCGGCCACAGCGCCTCCTACGACCGCTACGGCTGTGAGGGGCGTCATTAGTGTCCGTGACTACGGCGCTAAGGGTGACGGCTCGAGCAATGACACTTCTGCCATCCAGGCATGCCTGAACGCAGCCGCAAGCCAAGGCAAGACCTGCTACCTCCCCGCCGGCACCTACCGTACCTATACCCTCAATCCGCCTAACGGCGTCACCATGCAAGGGGCGGGCGCAGGCCAAACCACCATCCGTACTCTCGCCGCCAAGGGGGCGGCCATCGACAGCTTCGATCTTGTGAACAAGTCGTACGTGACCATACAGGATCTGAGCCTCATAGGGGCCTCGACCGACGGGCACATGTACGGCAACGATCAGGGCATTTACATGGCCAACTCCCACAACATCACCATCAAGAACGTCCAGTTCAACTACTGGACCTTCGCCATGCGCACGGGTAGCGATGGTGCCGTAAGAGGCAGCAGCAACATCTCAGTCATCGGCTGCCGCACCCTTGGCGGTAGTCTTACCGGGTTTCTGGGGGCATACACCAACGGACTTACCATCTCCGGATGTGACTTCGATTCTGCGACCGTGAACACCAGGAACGATCCCGGCGGACCGTCGCATCACCTCTACTTCCTGGTCAGCGTCAGCAATGTGGACATACAAGGCACCACTTTCCGCAACGGTGACAGCTGGTCTGTGCAGATCTACCCCGACGGCGGGCTGAAGGACATGACCTTCAGCAACGTCACCTGGTCCAACGTCTACGCAGGCATATATGTCGGCCCCGGTTCGTACCTCACCTTCGACGGCGTGACCGCTTCCTCCAACCGCTATGTTGGGGACGGGGTGCCCTGGTTCAGTCTGAGCGGCTCCGACATCACGGTTCAGAACTTCAACGTCTCGGGCGCCAGCAAGCTGGTATCCGCATCAGGGTCCAACATCGTGTTTAGAAACGGCACCTACGCCGGCACCAACCTGGGATCGGGGGCAACGTTCCAAGACGTCGATTAGTAGAGTCGCGCCGTTTCGCGCCGCCATGTGCCTCCCGATAAGCCCTGCATCTGCGGGGCTTATCGCTATGGCAAAGCGAGACATGGTGTCACTCTTTCCTTCGGGCTAAGCGGCCACGAACCGGCCGCTGATCCGGCTCCCAGAATGAGTACCGCCCAAAGTGTTAGGGTCTCCACAAGCGCAAGGGAGACCAGAATCCATGAAGCAGACGAGATTCACCGAAGCCCAGATCGTCAGCATCCTCCAGGAAGCGGACGCCGACGGGGCGTGCGCAAGAGACGTGTGCAACCGCACGGAGTCTGCAAGTAGACTTTCTATCGGTGGCGCAGACGCTATCGCGCCATGCAGGTAGACGAGGTGAAGGGCCTGCGGGAAATGGAAGCCGAGAACGCCCGCCTCAAGCGTCTCCTAGCCGAGTCCGCTCTTGAGATCGACGCCATCAGAGAGGTCCTTCGGGGAAGATAGTCGGCGCGCCGGCACGACGGCAGCTCTTGCACGCCCTGGTGGGTCAAGGATTGCCGATCACACGCGCCTGTGCGGCTGCAGGTATCTCGCGCTCTACCTTTCACTATGCATCCCGCAGGACCGACGACGTTGAGTTGCTCGAGCCCATCAAGGAGACCCGAGAGAAGAAGCCTCGCTGGGGCCATAAGCGCGTCCATGCCAAGCCGCGCAAGGAAGGCTTCGTGGTCAATCACAAGCGGGTGGAACGTATCTGGCGCGACCACGGCTTCACGCTTTCTGGCCGCCGCAGAAGGAAGAAGATCGACACCGGCCCGTTCGCTCACCGTATCGGCGGTCAAAGGAGTGCTCGCCAAGCTCTTTGCCGGAAGAGGAGGACCGGCCACGATCAGAAGTGACAACGGACTCGAATTCATCGCCTTCGAACTGACCGAATGGCTCGAAGCCCAAGGATCAGCAACGTACCACATGGACCCAGGCAAACCCTGGCAGAATAGCTTTGCCGAATCGTTCAACAACCGGCTCCGCGATGAATGGCTCAACACCACCGAGTTCTGCAGCATCGATCACGCCAGAGTGGTCCTCGAAGCATGGCGGATCGAATACAACACCGAGCATCTTCACAGCTCTCTTGGCTATCAGACTCTGGAAGAATTCGCTGCCTCTTGGAGCGCAGCATGAGAAAGTTCGCTAGGATGGCAACAAACCGGCGGCCCTCACATTCAGGGTCGTACTGCGAAGGGGGCCGGACCACCGCTTCCTTAGAGAGAACTAATGGAGAGGCCGTCGCCCATCTGGGGCACTGCAGGGTCACTTGTCTGGACCACATCAGACGGGCGAGCTAAAGTTGGGTTGTTGGCAGACCGACAAGCCTTAGGAATAGATGTTTGAAGCTCATGGAAGTAACATGGAACTGACTGAACGCATAAGCATGCGAACGGCGCACGTGGGCGTCATCGGACAGGGTTACGTTGGCCTGCCTCTATCGCTGCTATTCCACGAAGCAGGCTATTCCGTATCCGCGTTTGATATCGACCCGATCAAGGTCGATGCGCTCAATGAGGGCCGCTCATACATAGCCCACATCGATTCTGCACGGGTCGCCGCCGCCCGGAAGCGAAGCAAATCCTTCCACGCAACCTCCGACCTGTCCAAGCTCGCAGACTGCGACGCTATTCTCATCTGCCTGCCCACCCCACTGGGGAAGCACCGGGAGCCAGACCTCGGCTATGTGCTGCGTTCTGCGACTGATATCGCTCAACACCTCCGACCAGGCCAGTTGATCATCCTGGGGTCTACCACCTATCCAGGGACGACAGACGAGGAAGTATTACCGATCTTGGAGTCAAGCGGACTGCGAACGCCTGATGATTTCTTGCTGGCCTTCTCGCCGGAGCGAGAAGACCCAGGAAACCGGCGTTTCCATGCCGCGAATACCCCAAGGCTGGTCGGCGGAGTGAACGCGAAATCCACCGAGGTCGCGACAAGTCTCTTCAAAGAGGTCGTACAGGAAGTGTTGCCCGTCTCGGGATCGAAAGTCGCTGAAGCGGCCAAGCTTCTTGAGAACATCTACCGAGCAGTCAACATCGCTTTGGTTAACGAGTTAAAAGTAACGTTCGATCGGATGGGCATTGACGTCTGGGAAGTCATCGAGGCCGCCAAGACAAAACCCTTTGGCTTCCAGGCCTTCTACCCCGGCCCGGGCCTAGGCGGCCACTGCATCCCGCTTGATCCTTTCTACCTTACGTGGAAGGCCGCCGAATACGGGGTTTGGACGAGATTCATCGAACTGGCAGGCGAGATCAACACGAGCATGCCGACGTGGGTGGCCAACAAGGCCCGCAGTGCCCTCTCAGACGCTGGGAAGAGCCTGCGGGGAGCCAGGGTCCTCATTCTGGGACTTGCCTACAAGCCGGACATCGACGACGATAGAGAGTCTCCCTCCTACGAGCTCATCGATCTCTTCTTGGCGGCAGGGGCGGTTGTGTCGTATTGCGATCCCCACTTTCCTCAGATGAGACCGACTAGGCGGCACGGACTGACGATGGAGTCTGTCCCTCTCACGGCGGATGAGTTCGGGAGACACGACCTGGTTCTTCTCGCAACCGCTCACGGAGAGTTCCGGGATCCGGACTTGTATAGAGACGTAGACCTCGTCGTGGACACAAGGAACGTGGTACGTCCAGAATGGGGACCTAAGGTTGTGAGAGCCTGAGCGCGCTCAGGACTCTTGAGCAGCCCAAGAAGTCTCCCATGAGAATCTTGCTTACAGGCGCTGCTGGTTTCATCGCGAGTCGAGTGGCGGAGTTGCTGCTCGAGGAGGGAGCTGACGTCCACGGGATTGACAACCTGTGCTCAGCTTATGACCCACGCCTAAAGGACTACCGCCTCAACAGACTCAAGAGCAGGCCCGGCTTCAGCTTCCACCGCGCCGACGTTGCCGACTTTTCCGAGCTCTGTGCCCTTTGGGATGCCTCGGCCCCCGTCGACGCGGTAATCCACCTCGCCGCCCGAGCGGGAGTAAGGTACAGCGTCGAAAATCCCTGGGTCTATGCCGACACCAACCTGGTGGGGACGCTCAACGTCCTTGAGCTATGTCGTCGAAATGGGGTGAAGAAGCTGGTTCTCGCTTCGACGTCAAGCCTCTACGGCAGCGGGAGCCCCGTGCCTTTCATCGAAGACGCCAATACCGACAAACCCCTGTCTCCATACGCGGCATCGAAGAAGGCGGCGGAGGCCCTCTGCTGGACCTATCACTATCTCCACGGTCTGGACATCACAGTCCTACGATACTTCACGGTCTACGGCCCGGCCGGACGGCCGGACATGAGTCCGTTCAGATTCATCCAGTGGATCTACGAGCAGCGGACTTTGCGGCTGTACGGAGATGGCTCCCAATCGAGAGACTTCACCTACGTCGACGATATCGCCCGAGGCACCATACTCGGCTTGCGCCCTCTCGGTTTCGAGATCATCAATCTCGGGAGCGACCATCCTCATAAGCTTCTCGAGGTCGTCAGGTTGATCGAACGAGAGGTGGGTCAGGACGCTCGAATCGAACGCCATCCGGCTCACGCGGCCGACATGGACACCACTTGGGCCAGCATAGAGAAGGCCAAGCACCTTCTCGGCTGGGAGCCATCGGTCTCCTTGGCGGAAGGCATCCGGATGACGTGCGCTTGGTACCGCGCAAATCGGGAATGGGCCATGTCGATCGATACGGAAGACTAGTGCAGATGCGAGTCGGTATCCTCACCCAGTACTACCCTCCGGAACTTGGAGCTCCGCCCGCTCGCTTGGCGAACCTCGCGGCGCGCCTTACGGATCGTGGGCACGAAGTCCATGTCATCACGGCTATGCCCAACTATCCACAAGGGTGTATCTATCCGGGGTATGGCGGCCTGATGCGACGGGAGAAGATTGACGACACCACGGTTGTCCGCAGTTATGTCTACCCAGCCACCGGGCTCGGAGCCCGTAGAATCGTGAACTACTTCTCGTTTGTGTTTTCATCTGCTCTGGTTGGGGCGTTATTCGTACCACGCTTGGACTATCTGATCACCGAGTCACCACCTCTCTTCCTCGGTCTCTCTGGCTACGTGCTGAGCCGCCTGAAAGGTGCCCGCTGGATCTTCAACGTGTCAGACCTGTGGCTCGATAGCGCCGTGCAGATGGGGGCTTTAAGGGAGGGTGCCATCCTTCGCGTCGCCCGTTCCCTCGAGAACTTCTTCTACTGCAAGGCTTGGTGCGTCACGGGACAAAGCAGGGAAATCGTCAGCGAGATCAGTAGAGCACACAGGAGAGTGAGGGTCTACCATCTCTCAAATGGTGTGGCTAGTGAGACATTCCGGCCCGGCATCGGGTCGGAGAAGATCAGAGCCGAGCTTGCCCCCGGCATGACCACTATCGTCCTATATGCGGGCTTGCATGGCTACGCCCAGGGACTCGACCAGCTCCTCGAAGCAGCAATGGCCCTGCGGGATTTGGACGGCCTGGCGATCGTTCTCGTGGGCGACGGTCCGGAAAAGCAGGATCTCGTGAGACGAGCCAAGGAACTCGGGCTGACCAACGTCCGCTTCGTCGCCCCGGCACCTCGCGAGCAGATGCCCGCCATACTAGCCTCCGCGGACATCGCACTCGTACCCCTCAAGGAGCGACTCGTGGGGGCGGTGCCATCTAAACTCTACGAGGCGATGGGCGCGGGGCTGCCCATTGTGCTGATGGCTGGAGGCGAGGCAGATGACATCATAGCTTCTTCAGGCGCTGGACTGGTGGTACAACCTGGCGACGTTGCGGGCCTTGCCATGGCCGTCCGCCGTCTGGCCACCAATCCAGAGGAACGGCAGATGATGGCGGCTCGCGGCAGGGAAGCGGCCAGCGCCCGCTTCGACCGTACGGCCATAGGGAATGCGTTTGTAGATTATCTGGAGGCGGCACAGTCATGCTGATCTGCAGCGTTGTGGGGGCGCGGCCGAACTTCATGAAGATTGCTCCCGTGTTTGCCGAGCTCCGGAGGCGAGGCATGTACCAGATCCTGGTGCACACCGGGCAGCACTACGACGAGGCCATGTCGGCCGTGTTCTTCAGGGAGCTCGGCATGCCGGAGCCCGATGTCTTCCTCGGGGTCGGTTCGGGGACCCATGCGCAGCAGACGGCGCGCATCATGACCTCCTTCGAGTCCTTATGCTTAGAACAGCCACCAGGTCTTGTCGTCGTGGGTGGCGACGTGAATTCCACCCTCGCCTGCGCGCTCGTGGCTGCCAAGCTCGGTGTGCCGGTGGCCCACATCGAGGCGGGTCTGAGATCGTTCGACCGGTCAATGCCTGAGGAGCTGAACCGTATCCTCACCGACCACATGTCCGATCTGCTTTTCACTACGGAGCGGAGCGGCAGCGACAATCTTCTGAAAGAGGGCGTTACCCGCGACTCGATTCACCTGGTCGGCAATTGCATGATCGACAGCTTGAGGACGCACTTGCCCGTTGCCCTCTCAAGGCGTCCCTGGGATGCTCTCGGCCTCACAGTGGGTAGCTATGCCCTGGTGACCCTCCATAGACCGGCAGCCGTGGACGACCCTACCTCCCTCGAGGAGTTTCGCCAGGCCTTGACGGAGATCGGCAAAGTGCTACCGCTCATCTTTCCCGTCCACCCCCGTACCCGTGCGCGAATCGAGGCTGGAGGAGCCAACTGGGAGCCAGTACGCATGATGGAGCCACTCGGATACTTGGATTTCCTCGGCCTGATGGCCAACGCCCGCCTGGTGTTAACGGACTCCGGCGGAATCCAGGAGGAAACAACCGCCCTGGGCGTCCCCTGTGTGACGATGCGCGACAACACAGAGAGGCCGATCACTCTGACAATGGGCACCAACAGACTCGCCGGCACAACACGTGAGCGCATCGTATCCGCCGCACACGACGCCTTCTCAGGAGAGGTGCCAACAGGAAGTCAACCGCCTCTCTGGGACGGATCGGCAGCGGTGCGGGTGGCCGACGTGGTGGAGCAATGGGTCGGAGGCCGACTATGACGGGGCCATGGACCCAAATCAGAAGGAACGACACGTGAGGACCAGTTTCCTACCCTTCTGCCGCCCCGACCTCGACGGATCGGAACTGCGAGAGGTCGCCCAGGTGCTCGATTCCGGTTGGCTCACCACGGGCAGTGTCACCCATGAGTTCGAGCGCGAGTTCGCCGCCCGGGTGGGAGCCGCAGACGCGGTAGCCGTCAACTCGTGCACGGCGGCGCTGCACCTGGCTTTGGAGGCGATCGGACTCCAATCCGGCGATGAGGTTATCACCACTCCCTACACTTTCGCCTCCACCGCGGAGGTAGTCAGATACCTGGGCGCCATCCCTCGATTCGTCGATGTGGAGAGGGAGACTCTCAACATCGACCCCGAGGCCATTCGAGCGGCGATCAATCCGCGGACGCGCGCGATCCTACCGGTCCACATCGGCGGCCATCCCGCCGAGATGGAGGCCATCGACAGGATCGCATCTGAAGCGGGGCTCGCAGTTATCGAGGACGCCGCCCACGCCCTGCCGGCAACGTATCGGGGCACCATAATCGGTGCCCAGCGACCAAGACTCAAAGACGTGCCCCACCTCACCTGCTTCAGCTTCTACGCCACCAAGACGATGACCACCGGCGAAGGTGGGCATGATCTGCACCGACGACGAGGACCTGGCCGATCGGTGTCGGCTGATGTCACTTCACGGCATCACGAAGAACGCGTGGAACCGCTACACAGCTGAAGGTTCATGGTATTACGAGATTGTTGCACCGGGATTCAAATACAACCTGACCGATATCGCTTCGGCCATCGGCCTCGCACAGTTGCGGAGGCTCGATGCGATGAGCGACCGCGAGGACGCGCAGATCGCAGCGCGATACAACGACGGCCTTCGCGGACCTGCAGCCAGACTGGAGATCCCGTCGAGCGCGACCGTGGGTCGAGTCATGCATGGCATCTCTATCCCGCTGAGACTGCGATCTGGACGGCCTGACGCATCGATCGGGCGCGGCTTCGTGGAGGAGTTGACGGCCCGCAACATCGGGACGAGCGTGCACTTCATCCCCCTGCATCTCCATCCCTACTATCGGGACACGTACGGGTACAAGCCGGCACGATTTCCCGATCGCCTATGGGGAGTACCGAAGAGAGGTGTCGCTGCCCATCTACAGCGCCATGACTGACGATGACGTGACGGACGTGATCGAGGCGGTGACCGATGTTGTGCAAACGTTTGCCAGATAGACCGAGACGCGCCATGACCTGCGGTCCACGGTTAGATCGAGTGGCATCCCGCTGCCTCGATCTGGTAGGAGCGGCAATCGGTCTCGTGCTCTTGTCTCCCGCTGCTGCTCTCTTCGCCCTGCTCGTCAAGCTCACCAGTCCCGGCCCAGCCCTGTTTCGCTCGACGCGGATGGGCCGAAATGCCCGCCCTTCACCCTTTACAAGTTCCGCTCCATGAGCCGACGAGCGCCAGGGCGAGCGGCCCGGCCATCACGTCTGCCCAAGATCCGCGGGTGACTCCCCTCGGCAGAGTCCTGCGACGGTTCAAGCTCGATGAGTTGCCGCAGTTGCTCAATGTGCTGCTGGGGCGACATGAGCCTGGTGGGACCAAGACCCGAGGCCCCGGAATACGTGGCGCCGATACTCCCGGGCACAGCTGAAGGTGCTCGATGCCAAGCCGGGCATGACCAGCCCAGCCTCTCTTCTCTACCGAAACGAGGAGGCCCAGCTATCGGGTGACGACTGGCAGGACTGTATATCTCAGCGAGGTCATGCCGGCCAAGTTGGCTATCGACACGGACTACCTCACGAGAGCGCAACGTGATCTCGGACCTGCGGGTGATCCTCGACACCGTCGGGATGGTCGGGCCTTGACGCGAGACTCACCCTGCCAGGTCTGCTCGTCCAGCGCAGCGAAGCAGAGCCGCCGATTCTGATTGTCGGGCGCCTTCCTCTCCGCTTCGACGGGTGTCAGGTTCGTCTGTGAAGACCTGGCCGCCGGTCTGCGAGTCGCGAGGCTGGCCGGTCATCACGACGTCCACTTCAAAATGGCGCCCTTCGGCTCGCCGATATGCTCTCCACCGTGTGGTCGAAGCGGAGTCGCTATCAGGTGGCCCAACTGGACGTCTACAGCGGCCCTGCGTTTCTCTGGGCCGAGGCCGTGGCCGCGAGTCTCACCGTGCTTCGGTGCCCTTACGTGCTGACCTTGCACGATGGGGGACTGCCGGCTTTTGCCGAACGTTAGCCCAGCGAGTGGACCGCCTGCTGCGGTCGGCCGCGGCAGTGACCTCACCGTCGCCCTATCTCCAGAGAGCAGTTCCGCGCCGTTCGCGGCGGACATACAGGTCATCCCGAACGGATTGCATCTTGAACGCTATTCAACCCGCACAATCACCCGAGCTCGCCCTAGACTGGTCTGGATAAGGGCGTTTGAGGATTACTACAACCCCCTCCTCGCTCTCGAGGTGGTGCAGAGACTGCTCGAGTGATCCACCCGACGTCGAGCTTCTGATGGTTGGACCGGATCGGGGCGGCGTGACGGCCCAGCCGGTCTCCGACGAAGCCGCGCCGTCTGGGCATCGAGGAACGGGTGAGGATTAGAGGGCGCCGTTCCCAAGGATCGTGTCCCGATGTCCTTAGAAGGGGACATCTTCCTCAACACCACGAACGTCGACAACGCGCCGGTGACGGTCGTCGAAGCGATGGCCTGCGGTCTGTGCATAGTGAGCACCGACGCAGGCGGAGTGCCGGATCTTGTGGAAGACGAGCACGAAGCACTTCTCGTTCCTTGCGAGAGATGCAGACGCCATGACCGCAGCGGTCAAGCGGATTCTGCACGACCCGGACTCTGGCGGCCAGACTGTCCGGCAGGCGCGGACAAGGCAGAGACTTTCGCGCTGGGAGCGAGTGCTTGACTCCAGTGGGAAGACCTGCTGCTCCAGATTGCGCAAGGTGGACTGAGCATGTGCGGTATCGCCGGTGTCTACACGATCGACCCTCCTCTCCTGTACGAGCCTCATGTCGCCCGCATCGTTCGCGATCAGCACGCCCGAGGCCCGGATTTCACGCCGTCCTCACCATACGGGCATCGTGCGGAGCGTGGTGCTGGGACACAATCGTCTGTCCATCATAGACCTCTCTCCGGCCGGCAACCAACCAATGTGGGATCGGACCGGCAACTCTGCATCGTTTTCAACGGCGAGATCTACAACTACGTCGAGTTGCGGCAGGAACTTCGAGCCCTGGGCCACCGATTCCTCAGCACCAGCGACACCGAGGTCATCCTCGAATCGTTCAAGCGCTGGGGTACTGATGCGATCGACAGATTCAACGGCATGTTCGCATTCGCGCTTTATGACTCGCGCGACGCGAACCTCTACCTCGTTCGCGATCGCTTCGGGGTGAAGCCCCTCTACTATGTTCGGCGAGAGCGACTCCCTGATTTCGCCTCGACGGCGCGGACGATGGCCGGACAGCTGGGTCTGGCTCCCGACTTGGACTACCTGTCGTGCGGAGTCCGCTACGGTCTCTGGGAACATGACGAAGCAACCCCGTATGTGGGCATGAAGGCGCTCCGCCCCGGCCACTGGTCTGCGAATCGAGGCGACGGGCGCGGCAGAGCTTGTCGAATTCTATGCACCAGTACTACGACTTCTCTGAGCGCACGGCCGACCTGGCCGAGTCCCTGGTAGGAATCTCCCAGTCCGCAGTGCGGCGGCGCAGCTAGGCGAGGTGCTGGACGACGCAGTACGCATCCGGCTTCGCGCCGACGTCCCCGTGGCCATCTCTCTGAGCGGCGGCTTGGATTCCTCCACGGTCGCGGCTCTGGCAGCCAGACCACCACTCTGGTCATCTTCAGGGCTTCACGTTCGGAGATCCGCCTGCGAAGGGTTCTGAAGGCCCTCTGGTAGCCGAGTTCAGCCGAATGACAGGCATCGACGTCACCTACGTTTGGCCGGGCACTGAGACATCTGCCGGTCGTACGAGGAGACGCTCGCGGCCCAGGTCGGGCCGTATCATCAGCGGGAGCATCATGGCGTCAGTACATGGTCTTTCAGGCAGCGAGGAGGCCGGCTTCAAGGTTCTTCTTGGTGGACAGGGCGGAGACGAGGCCTTCATGGGATATCACAAGTTCCAGGTGTTCCACCTCCGTCGTCTCCTGGCTCAGAAGGACTACGCTGGGGCTCACGGTTCATCGTCTCGCTGATGCCGACCGTGGTCGCCGAGCGGTCGTTGTGGGTCGATACATGGAACAACCGCCACCGCTATCTGCGGAGATCAGGATTGGGGACGGTTCTTCATCTGCCTCCGGCCGAGATGACGATAGGCTACACTCCCGTCTGAGCCTCTACGAAAGCGCCAGGTGGTCGACGTCGCCCTGGGGAGTCTGCCGACCCTTCTGCGCTATGAGGACAGCAACTCCATGGGCCACAGCTTGGAGAGTCGCCTGCCGTTTCTCGACTACCGCGTCATGGAACTGGGCGTGGCGCTGCCCGACGCACTCAAGCTGCGAAGCGGGCGGGGCAAGTGGATCGTGCGCGAAGCGATGGACGGCAGGCTCCCTGAGACCATTCGCAATCCCAGATACAAGAGAGGGTTCGACGTCCAGCAGGACGTCTGGATAGACGAGGGTCTGGGCGATCACATCCGGGGCCTTCTGAAGAATAGCCGGGATGTGGCAGCGGAATACTTGGCGCCAGCCGCGACGTCGACGAGGCGTTCTCAAATGATCGCCTCAACAGCGAGCCTACCGCGTTCGCGGAGGCGACGACGCTACTCTGGATGGCCAGAGCTCGGGAAGGCACGACCGCTTAGTCGAGTCCGCACTCCGGCTCGACCCCGCCACGGTCACGGAATTGTCGGCGGGGTAACCAGCGTGACATTCTCGAATTCCGGGCTCTCGGCGGGATCTCCGCCATTAAGCACCTCGCCGACATACGTGCCATTACGAAGACTGACTCCTTCAGGCGCGCTCACCCCTACCAAGCTCGATCCGCCCGAGGCTCGGAAGCCATCTACGCTGATAGGACCGCCAGACATCTCGAACACCGGATGATCGTTCATGGTCGCCGACGCGTCGACGTCAGTGAGGGTCACGTTGGTGAAGTTGACCATCACCACCGCCCACTGCCCCTCGACTCTGAGACCGTCGAAGACGATGGCGTCGGACGGAAGCTCACCTGGGCAGTACATGTGCAGTGTCCAGCCGCTCCCCCCCACTGCACGCAGATTCTCGAATAGGGTCGTCGGTTGTTCGTCCCGAGGTATAGGGTGTGAAAAGTCATGTCGCTCGCTAGTCTCTCCGTTACGGCCTCCAGATCGAGGTTCTCGAAGGTACCGCCCTGCAGATTGGAGATGTAGTTCTGCCCGCAGCCGCGAGCTACGAAATCGCGGACATTCAGGTCCTCGCCGCGCGTGTCGGCCTTCAGCCCGTATGTGCAACCTTGGGCCCTCACCCGTTCGACAGTGATTCCAACGTAGTTCGAGATCCAGATGCCAAAGACGTTGCCGCGAGGAGAGGGAGAGGAAAGGGTCAAGTCCGAGATGGTGGCGCCGATCACCCCGTCGCCCCCGATGAGGGCTGTCGGCTGACTTTGAGCGCTCATGGTGAGGATGGTCTTGTTCACGCCTTCACCACGAATGGTCACCCCGTCCTTGAGCACCAAGGGGGCGCGACGACGTACTCGCCCTCGGGGATGGTCACTCTGCCGCCCTCGGGGCACTCCGCCACCGCCTCCTCCACGTCGAAGGTGCAGTTCGTCGCAATCAGCGCGACCATCAGGAATGACAATCCAGTAGCGGCCAACAACGCGAATCGGCGCGGCATTCCCACCCCGTCAGAATAGCTGTACCCTGTGAACCGGCTCGCCGGCGACAAGAAGCGTGGTCAGTCTCTCGACTGCTGGATTGTACCCCGACGAAGCAGGCTAATACTCCACCGCTTTGCAGCCGACAAGAAATCAGAGGGTGACAGAAGCAGAAGCATCTCCTGCTAGACTGGAAACAACGATCCTTATGGGAGGCAGCGTGGCAGCCCTTAACCAGAGCATCCTTGTCACCGGCGGCGCCGGGTACATCGGCTCAGTCTTGACGAGAGACCTACTGTCGCGCGGCCACCACGTCGCGGTCATCGACACGCTGCGATTTGGCGGAGAGTCGCTACTCGACCTCTTGGGACATCCCGGCTTCTCGTTCTGGAAAACCGATGTGACCGACGCGAGAAGTCTCGAGCAGGTCTTTGCCGACGGCAAGTTCGACGCCACGGTGCATCTAGCCTCACTGGTGGGCGACCCGGCCTGCAAAGCCCAGCCGGAACTGGCTACTCGCACCATCTGGGATGGGTCCCGGAACCTTCTGACACTCTGCGAGAAGTACGGGGTGCCCCGTATGATCTTCGCGTCGACCTGCAGCAACTACGGGAAGATGGAGACCGACTCGATGCTTACGGAGGAGGCTCCGTTGCGCCCCGTAAGTCTGTACGCGGAACTCAAGGTCAGATTCGAAGAGTATCTACTCGCCTCCCACACACCGGTGGATTTCGCCATCATGCGGTTTGCCACCGTGTACGGACTGTCATTGCGGCCCAGGTTCGATCTTACCATCAACGAGTTCGTCAGAGACGCACTGCTACGAGGCGAACTCAAGATCCATGGCCCCCAGTTCTGGCGCCCCTATTGCCACGTGCGCGATATCTCGGCCGCTGTTGCACTGGTTCTCGAGTCCGATGCGGCGGCGGTGTCGAGAAAGACCTTCAACGTCGGGTCCAATGACGAGAATTACCAGAAGCAGATGATTGCAGAAGAAGTGAAGCGACAGATCCCGGTGAGACTCGTCGACGTTGAAAAGGACGAAGATCCGAGAGACTACCGGGTCAACTTCGATCGGATCGCCGGCCTGGGATTCCGGCCTCAGCGACGCCTTGCTGACGGCGTGGCAGAGATAGCACGCGCCCTCCAAGATGGTCTCATCACCGATCCATATGCACCTCGCTACCACAATACCTGAGGACTCCCGATGATCCCCCTGAGTGAACCATGCCTTTCTGGCAGAGAGTTGGAGTACGTCGCGGATTGTGTGAACTCGACCTGGGTCTCCTCAAATGGAGCGTACGTACCCCGATTCGAGAAGGCAGTCGCCGATTATGTAGGGGTTGGATTCGCGGTTGCCTGCAACTGCGGAACATCGGCACTCCACATCTCTCTCATGCTCTCGGGGGTCCGGCCGGAGGATGAGGTCATCGTCCCAACCGTCACTTTCATCGCGCCCGTCAACACGGTCCGATATGTGGGCGCCTTCCCAGTGTTCGTCGACTGCGACGAGTACTGCAACATGGACGTGGTCAGCGTGCGCGACTTCCTGCAGAAAGAGTGTTTGGTGCAGGACAGAGCGACAATCAACAAGAGCTCTGGCAGACGCGTGGCCGCCGTTATCCCGGTGCATGTCTTCGGCACTCCCGTCGATATGGACGCTATCTCCGAGTTGGCCGAGGAGTATGGTCTCGCCGTGATTGAGGATGCCAGTGAGGCGCTTGGATCGAAGCATAAGGGCAGGAGATGTGGCGGCCTCGCTCCGATGGGCTGCTTGAGCTTCAATGGGAATAAGATCGTCACCAGCGGAGGAGGAGGCGCGATCCTTACCAACGACGAGAACATCGCCCGGCGAGCCCGGTACCTGACCACACAGGCAAAGGAGAACGGCATCGAGTACATTCACGGTACTATCGGCTACAACTACCGCATGAACAACGTCCTTGCCGCTCTTGGCTTGGCCCAGTTCGAGACTCTCGACGAAAGACTCGCAGTCAAACGGCGCAACTTTGCCAGGTACGAGAATCTGCTCGGCAAGGACCGACTGATTCAAGAGCCTGAGTGGAGCCAGTCAAACCGATGGTTCTACGGGTACCTGTGCGCGGATGCGGCGGAGAAGGAACGGGTCATCCGAGCCTGTCTCGCTGCCGAGATCCAGGTCCGACCATTGTGGTATCCGAACCACCTGCAGCAACCCTACCTTGGGATGCAGTCGCCGCAGATTGCGCGGGCAGGGGACATGTATGACCGGGTGGTCAATCTCCCTTGTTCCGTGTCACTGACGGAGGAGCAGATTGTACGGGTCGCGGATGTGGTTGGCGAGACGCAGGCGGCCGGCGCGACGCCCCACGGCGAATCATGAGACGCTGGAAGACTTCGCCTTCTGCCGCATCGGTCGGCGACAGACTCACCATTTACGAGCCGAGGCGCGGCTGGGCTGCCCTCGATCTGCGGGAGTTTTGGTCCTATCGAGACCTACTGTACTTCTTGGCCTGGCGCGACGTTTTGGTTCGTTACAAACAGGCGGTACTGGGGGCTAGCTGGGCGATTCTCCAACCAGTCTTGACCATGGTCGTCTTTACGTTCGTCTTCAACAAGACCCTGAACGTTCAGAGCCCAGACCCCTCCATCCCCTACCCTGTCTTCAGTCTGAGCGGTCTTGTGATTTGGCAATTCTTCGCTGGCGGACTCTCCCGCTCAGGAGTGAGTCTCGTTGGCAATGCGAATCTTCTGACCAAGGTTTACTTTCCGCGCCTAGTCATCCCGATATCATCCATCCTGGCGGCCCTGGTTGATTTTGCAATTTCGTTTGTCGTCCTGCTGGCGGTGATGGCGGCCTATGGCATCGTGCCGTCTTGGCAGATTATATTTACTCCCGTATTTGTGCTGTTGGCTATTGCTGCCGCTCTATCCGTTAGTCTGTGGCTCAGCCCTCTGAACGTGTTCTACAGAGATGTTCAGTATGCTATACCATTTTTTATACAATTATGGATGTTTGTGAGCCCTGTTATATATTCTGTAGCCGATATTCCTGATGGTGTGATACGCATCGTTTTTGCCCTGAATCCTATGACCGGTGTCATAGGCGGGATGCGCTGGTCGCTCCTGGGATCCGGCCAACCCTTTCCCAGCCCGTACTTGTGGATTTCAACCGGTGTAATTGTCGTTCTGCTCTTGAGTGGCCTGTTCTACTTCAAGCGAATGGAGAGTAGGCTTGCGGATGTGGTGTAGTAATGACTGACATCGCAGTACGTACATTGAATCTGGGCAAGATGTATCGAATCGGCGAAGAACGCCTGCCCTATCGGACTATCCGCGAGTCTTTTGTCAATCTGGCCAAACGTCCTCTGGAGCGCCTTCGGCACCCGGGTGCGGCCACATCAAAATCCGCGGACCTCTGGGCGTTGAGAAACGTCAACCTGGAGGTGGAGCGGGAGAAGTACTGGGGATCATCGGGCGCAATGGAGCCGGCAAGAGCACACTCCTAAAGATACTTAGCCATATCACCGACCCGACGGAAGGCCGGGTCGAAATCAGAGGCAGAGTGGGTAGTCTCCTTGAAGTAGGCACAGGATTCCATCCCGAACTCACAGGTCGAGAGAATATTCAGCTTAGCGGTGCCATTATCGGAATGACCCGTGCGGAATTGAAAAGCAGGTTCGATGAAATAGTCGAGTTCAGTGAGCTAAGTCGTTTCCTTGACACACCGGTCAAGAGGTACTCGAGCGGGATGTATGTGCGCTTGGCTTTCGCAGTCGCAGCTCACCTCACCGCCGAAGTCCTCATCGTTGATGAGGTTCTTGCTGTGGGCGATCTTGAGTTCCAGAAGAAGTGCCTCGGCATGATGGAACAGGTCGCGAGCGGGGGAAGAACAGTTCTATTTGTCAGCCACAATATGGGTGCAATCCGTGCCCTCTGTACTCGGTGCGCTAGGCTTTCATCGGGAGAAGTCGTCCAGATCGGGGCGTGGAGGCTGCCATCGAGCAGTACGTAGCGTCGGGGGGCAGCTCCGGTGCGCTCTTTGGTCTCCCGGATTCTGAGGCCTCCGAGTCGGGCCCACTCCAAATACTATCCGCCGAGTTGCGCCAACTCAGTCAGGATGAGCTGTCGAAGACAGACGTACGGGTGGACCTTCGGTGTCGCATAGCAGAGACACTCCCTTTCAACCTGGAATGGCGGATTGCGACCGCCAGGGGCGACCCGATCGCCTTTGGTTCCCCGGAGCGGTTTCGGGGCGAACGTCTCCAAGTTCCGCCCGGAATACATGTTGTTACGCTGTCTGTGAAGAAGCTTCCGCTCGCCGCGGGCGATTACCGCGTTGAGATAGCGGCAACGCAGGCGAAAAGCAGAGTGCTCGCCCGGGTTCATGTTCCTTTCGCTCTAGAGATATCCGATCCCAACCGCACAGGCTTCAATTTCCGTTTTCACCCTAACTGGGCGCCGACTTTTGCCGAAGATGAAGTAACCGTGTCAGCAGACGTGGGTGTGTGATGTGGTCCAAAGCGATGCTATGTTTTGGGACAGATCGGAGGGAAATGAAGTAATGATCTACTTTCTTGCAGGATCTCTCACCGGTCATGGTGGCGGTAGCATAGCGGGAGCGGATATCCTGGAAAACATGTTGGCACCCGGCCGACAGATCTCCGTCGTGTGTCCTGACCAGTGCTGGCTACCGAAGGAGGTTGAAGGAGAGGCCGTTGCGCCGCCACGGTGGCTGGTTCCACCGCCGACAATCCGTCCCTTATATTTGAATCTGTCTCCAAGGGCCCTGGCCAGACGCACGATCGCGCGCGGGCGAGGCCTGATTCTGCGTCCACGCGTGGAGCGCGCACTCCGTCAACTGCCGCCCAAGTTGGTTATCCACAACGGATTCCCAGTCCCCTATTCGTTCAACAACGAATCGCTGGATCGGTTTCCTAATCGACTAATCGTGGTTCATTCGGCCCCTGAACAAGTCGAGTTCTTTCGAATGAGTGGACCCCGCCTACCGTGGCCGCTTGGCTCACTTGAATGGGTCTCCGAAAGACTGCGTCTGGTGGAGAATCTTGCCTTCGTTACCCCTCAGATACGGGACGCATGGTCCGACGTTGCTCGCTTGACCCACGCAAGGAGTTTCGTCATACCCAACACCACCAGAGAGAACGAAGCCTTGCGGATTCGCCAGTTGAGTCGCGGTCGACTGAGGCAAACACTCGGCCTTCCACAAGACGCCTTCATCGTGAGTTGCGTGGGCAAGGTGGATCCTGCAAAGGGTCAGGACATCCTCGTGGCGGCACTTCCCAGAATGGTCGAGGCCGCGGCGAACCTTCACGTTGTGTTTGTCGGAGGCGTGACTCGATTTGCCGAACGCCTGCCAAACGAGGTGGAGGCGTTAGGTCTCCACGACCAGGTCACTTTTGTCGGCGTTCGCGACGACCCATATTCCTTCATCCGTGCCTCAGACCTGCTCATTCACCCATCGCGTGCCGAGGGCCAAGGCTTGATCTTGCTGGAGGCCATGATTCTCAGGACACCGGTTCTGGCGACCGACGTGGGCGGGATCCCCTTCGCGATCCAGCACGGTGAGACGGGCTGGCTCGTTCCACCCGAGAACCCCGGGGCACTTGCCGATGCATTCCAGAGACTGGCGAGCGATCCCTCGCTGAGGGAACGTCTGGTAATCGGTGGTGAGACTCGATACTGGGAGACCTTCTCCCGAAAGCGCCACCGCGAACGCATTCAGTCCATGATCGAGACCTGCCTTGTACCCGTCGCCTGAGCAACGGGGCTGCACCAATGGGGATGGGAGAGTCTTTGCTCAAGTGTCCTCGGAGCCGTAGCGAAGGAGCAGACAAGCCAAGAGCGCCGCGGGTTGGCCGTGAAGCGCGGTCTGGAAGGGTCGGTTTGTAGTCTGATGGTTGATCCCCGGCTGACCACGCCGAAACGAACACCTCCCATGCACGCGCTGTTTCTTGACCCAGTTGGGCAGGTGGGCGCGTGATCTACTATCTCTCGTTCTCTCTCCTGGGCTCCACAGGTGGCAGCAGGGCTGGGGCCGACGTTCTGCGAAGCCTGGTGGCCCCTCGTTGGCAGACAACCGTTGTCTGCAAGCACCGCATCGACCTGCCACGCGAGGTTGACGGCCAGCCCGTGCCGGAGACTCGTTGGTTGATCCCGCCTTCCCCGTCCGAAGAAAAGCACCACCCTGCTGGGTCGAGTCCACGCGCTCTGCGAGCGCGTGTATCACGCCCGGCAAGAGACCGCAAGACTACGGCTGCTTGAAGAGGCTCTGAACGCTCGACCCCCTGCTCTAGTGATCCACAACGGCTTCCCGGAAAAGAGGGACGGTCACAACTGGGGTTCTCGAATCCGCCCCGAAGAAGCTGGTCATCGTCCATTCGACTCCTGAGGCCCTGGACTACTTCCGAGCGACAGGATCCAGCCTCACGCGCGAATGGGTCGGAGAGCATTTGCGGAATGCTGACGCCCTCATGTTCGTTTCGCCCCAACTCCGAGACGAATGGGCCGAGGTGGCTGAACTCCGTAGCGATCGGCTATTCGTGATTCCCAATACGTGTCGCGAGAGTGAGGCCCGGGAGGCGAACTCGTTTGACAGGAGCAGCGTGCGTCAACAACTGGGTCTTCCCGAGGACGCTTTCATCGTTTGCTGTGTGGGAAGGGTGGAGCCCTGCAAGGGCCAAGACCTGCTGCTCGCCGCCCTGCCCGAGTTGGCAAGAGGCTTCCGGCCCTGTATGTCGTCTTCGTCGGGGGGATTGCTTCGTTGTGTGAGTGCCTGCCAGCTCGGGTTGGAGCGATGGGCCTGGAGATCGTGTGTTGTTCGCGGGCGCCCGCCAGAACCCTTATTCCTACATCCGCGCTTCAGATCTGCTCATTCATCCGTCTCGCACCGAGGGCCAGGGAATGGTCGTGCTCGAGGCCATGATACTCAACACGCCCGTTGTCGCCACTTCAGTGGGAGGTGTCCCGACGATGATTGAACATGGGGTATCAGGCTGGTCGATACCTCGAGATGACGTACAAGCGCTGACCCACGCGCTTGACACCCTGAGCGATCCACCCGCACTCAGAGAACAGTTTGCGCAAGCGGCCGCAACGACGTACTGGCAGCACTTCTCAAGCCTCAGACACCGTGAACAAATACAGTCGATGGTAGCTTCCTGCATCGATGGATGAACCCCACGTTGTAGTTCTCTCATTCGCGTCACAGGCACACCACCGCGGCCCCACAAGAGCCATGATGGGCCAGGAACGATCTCACGGCGCGTGCGATAACGGCCTCACGCGTTCTTCTTGCAGTCTCACAGAAGACGCGGCTACGGAAAGGAAGCGGCCAGCATGAACAATCAAGTGCGCGTAGGTATCGTGGTTCATCGATTCGAGTGTCTGGGGGGGAGACAAACCTGCTTCATCGAACTCGTGGCCGGTCTGAACGAGATCGGCATAGTGCCGGAAGTCGTGTGGGATGAGCCTCAGAATTGGGAGGTGTTAGGCAATCCCAGCGTCGAGGCCACCTTTGGAGGCGCCCGACTCGGCGTCAGTTCGCGAACGCTTCGGAGACTGCCGACTCCACTCGCTGAACGCCTACGGGGGCTCAGCCTGCGCTTCGCCAAGCTCGATCTGCATCGCTACGATTTCGTCTTCTGTTTCGAGCCTGAGGCCCGGATGCCAAAGGGCATACGCAATCTCTGCTGGCTCACTGGCCCCCTGCACCTACGGCTTCCGGGAGACCAAGTCGAATGGCGCAGATTGTACGAGCCAGAGCAGATCCGGTTGCTTCTTCGGCACGCCTCGGCGCCGCTCCAGAGGGCCGACAAGAACTCTCGCTATGTCACCCACAGCGACTGGATCGCCGATCTCTTCCAGCATCGCTTTGGTTTCAGGCCGCCAGTGATCTGGCCCCCCGCTCGCGAGCGAACCCTTCCCCAATCTCCCCCCGACAGGTCGGGCTTTCTCTTCTTGTCCCGCATCGTTGAATACAAGTGTGCGCACAGCATGCTGACTCTGGCCAAAGCCTTCCCTCACCAGAACATCACCATCTCGGGTGTTGTCGTCGGCAATGACCCCTACGTCGACGACATGCGCCGCCGGATTCGAGACGAGCAGATCACGAATGTGCAGATAGTTGAGAACCCCTCCGAATCCGAAGTGGCCACTCTTCTGACCACGCACGAGTCGTTCGTATTCCCGGCCCCGTGGGAGCATTTTGGCATCGTGACAGTTGAGGCCATCCAGGCCGGATTGATTCCGTTGGTGCACGACACGGGCGGGCAGCGAGAGATAGTGCCGTTCGAGTTCCTCCGCTTCCTTGAGGACGAAGAACTGGTCGAGCGGGCGCGTGGCATCCTTGGCATGTCTCCGGATGCCAAGGCGGAACTCTATTCGCAGCCTACAACGACACGCTTTGCGAGGTTCTGCCCAGCATTACCGGGCCGAGATGCTGCGAGAGGTCAAGGAGATGCAGGAGCCGTAGCTTTCGGCCTGCAGGGTTCTTCCCTCAATCCGTCCGCGGGCCACAGCGGCGCAGGTAGACCACGTTCTCCCAGCTCACGTGCGCCTGCTGCGACGCCCAGGTGCGAAGCTTCTGACGAGCTTCTTCAGCCCCCTCCAGATGAAGCAGCAATTGCCGTCCGATGCCCGTCGCCGCCTCTCCTAGGCGCAGGGCATCATATGTGACCGCCGGCAGTCCAGCCATTTCCACCAGTGCTTGCATCTTGAAGGTCTTGGCCGATAACGGCACGACTGGTGTTCCACCCCTCAGTGCAAATATACTCGGCTGCCACCGTCCACCTATGTAGGCATCCGCGTTGCCCAAGATATCCACGGCCTGCTGCACCGGAGTGTCTAGGGCGATCAGAGGGAGGGACAACCTTTCGGCCAATGGGCGAAAGATCGCATTCTCAATCCGGTCAGAGACCGTGAGAACTATCTGCCCCCCGTAGATCGACTGCAGGTGGCGGATGAGCAAGGCGTAGCTTTTTACTACTGACGCTCGGTGTTTCTCCAGACCGTAGATGGACGACCCACCGATACACAAGTAAGGTCTTGAACAATCGAGTTCCGCCTTATCAGGCCAGACATCGAAGTAGCCGAGGCGGTTCGCGATAGAGACCCAAGCACCCCGAGGTGCTGGCTCGAACCAGAAGGCCGTGTCTGCCGCGACCCTGCCCCGGCACATCCCCTGGCATCGCTCGCCGGATATCGAGTCGCGAAAGACGATGTCGTCGAGAAGTGGATAGACGTTCTGAACGATCTTCGATAACTCAGGATTGTCCAAGTCAGCGGTGTGGTTGGCCATGACTGCGGGTTTGTTGAAGTGCTTCTTCGCGAGATACGCCACAAACAGCAGGGTCCGGGGATGAATGCCCATTCCTGTGATGGAGCCATCACCATGGATCATCACCACATCTGCCTGCTCAAGAGCCGCCTGCAGAGCGGGCCAGATCGCTCTGCTCATCACCAACGCGCTCTGTCGCTCGAAGTCCTCCCACCTCTCAGGAACGAACCGGTATTCCTGCGACCTGTCTACGCGCGATCCGAGAAGCTTACGCCTCAGATCAAGCAGTCCAGGAGGCAGCATCTGCTTGGCGAGGCTTCTCGCAGGTCGCCCAACTGGTTCCTCCCGAGATGGGGAAGGCGAATCGAGAGAGGACCGGAACACCTGCTCCTCATAGATCGAGTAGACAACACTTGCCCCATGGGCAGTGATCATGTGTCGCATCGACATGGCGGAAGCGCGGTCGCCCCAGTTTGGGTTCGATGTTGAATCATTGACGAACAGGACCTTCGTTCCAGCCATAGAACTGCCTCCGCCTCCCCTAGTTGGGGCCGCGCGGGTTTCCTGCGCTGATGTCGGGATCTCTCTCAAGCGAGCACCTGCCCAGCGGCAAGCTCGCGAACATGGTCAGCCAGTTGCTTGACGGAATCATGTCCGAAGTGACTGCAGAACCTCAGGACGTAATCCTCCGCTTCTGCCACCTTCTGTCGGCGGTACAATTGGTCGTGCGCCATGGTAGCCAGGGCACGCGTCAATTCCTCCGCCGTGCGGCAATGCGGGGAACCAGCCAGCTGGACCAGGTCCCAGTTCTGCCCGTCTAGGTCCGCATCGACATGAAGCACCACCACTGGCCGACGCTTCACGAGGGCATCGCTTCCAAAACCACTCGCACTCACAACCACTACATCGGAGGCCGCGAGCGACTCGTCCACCGTCATCTCCGAGTTCAACGCAAACCGAATGTCCGGATGTTCTGAGGCGATTGAGCTATAGGTAGAAAGGCTCTCGGATGGATGGGAGTCTTATCAACCCCGCCACCCCCTCCACTTTGCCGATCGCATCACAGAACATGCGTACGTGCTCGAACCGGTGGAACTCCGTCGACGTGGCGTACATGACAAGCGGCCGACACTGGTCGAATCCAAACTTCGCCTTCACGCTCTCACCGGAGACCGAGAAATCTCTCGTGAGCCGGGGACAACCGGCGATCAGTATCTTGTCCAAGGGTTCTCCCGCCTCGAGAAGCTTACGCCGGTCGATTTCGCCCCAGCAGAGGATCCGATCGGCCAGTACAGGTGAGAAGGTCAATGCGTCCTGCCTGATGGCGCCGTGAACCAGAGTCACCGAGGGGATTTGGAGGTGGCGCGCTGCCAGCACGAGGCAGGACCACAGATTGTTGCGGTCATATTCGGTGAGTACGACTGATGGTCTGGCGAGTCTCAGGAATTCCAGCGCACCGGCCAGCCGCTGGCTGGCAATGAGAAGATGATGACGTAGCAACTGAAAGGAACCATCTGGAAGGGCACACTCCCGGCACAGCTCCCGCAACCGTTTCCGCCAGCCTGGCCAACACCGGCTGTACGCAGTTCTCCACTCGGCAATGTTGACTGGATTGAGTGCCTCCGCACCCACTGTCGGAAAGCCAGCCGGCAGGCGTGCGACCACCTCGGCGTCGCCATGAATGACGGCACAGTTACCTAGGCCCAGTTCGCGGATGGTCGGCAAGAGCAGTTCGTCGTAGCGCGGAGTAGCTTGGTACCAAGTAACGAGAATACGGCCGGATGGGATCCCGGGCTGGTTCCCAAAGCTCTGAAGAGGACGCAACCAGTACCTCAGATTCCTCGCCCTGTTCTTCCATTCCGCCCTCAGCCGCCAGTCTCCCCATCCATCGACGAACTCGATCTGCAGGGAATCGTTCAGGCAGGCCCCCAGGGGTACTCCCATGAAGAGCGGCTCAGACAGTCGGTCCTCGATGGTGCGAAAGACCGAGGCCGAAATGCTGGACGTAAGTATCCTCCTGGGCAAACTACTCAACTCTCTCCGGCGACGGCCCCATCAAGAACCCGCCGTCGTCGCGACTTCGCGGATCAATCCGGTGTCGATGAGGACATCGATAACACCGTACAGGTCTGCAGCCGGGACACCGATGATGTCGCTGATGCCCACGAGGTCGTTACTTCCATCGGCGTATGCCAGTACGTCCATCATCGTCTTGACATCCGCACGCAGGCCCCGCGTGCTCAGCGTGGGATAGAGATTCCGACCGCTGAGAAAGGGTTCACCGATGCATGTAGCCTGGTAGACCCTGTTCCTGTCCAGCAATCGGAGGCAATCTCTCAAGACTTCGAAACTACCCCGAAGACCCGCGGGGCTGACCAAGTCCATATCGTCCAGAGAAGTGTGGTAGCCGGGGTATGTTCCGTACTCGGAGCGCATCACCGAGACGACCGGCAGCTCGACTCCGGGGCTGCAATACTGACGCTCGTCGCTCCCACGATCCAGAAACGAGTAGCGGATGAACTCCGGCTGCTGGCTCTTCAGAATGTTGAGTGCGACTCTGTCCGCCAGACTCGTGCCATAGCGTGAAGCAAGGTACGAGAAAGGACCGTTGTCGCCGACGCACGTCACGACAAAGCCCGCGACTACGCGCTGCTTCAGATGTTCCAGGTTGAGGCTGAGGTAGGTCAAGGCTCCGATCGTCTCCGGCGCGATGACGATCCTGTAGCTCAGCCGCCGCGGCTGCGACAAGATCCATTTTGCCAGCCAAGTGGTGACCACGGGACCTGACAGTTCGTTGTTCGCCATCGACGGATGGCAGATGTAGGTGGAGAGGAGCACTTCATCGTCCGATTCGCCGGGGATCAACAGGTCGCCGTACGTCAGCGAACCGTCCCGCAGGTCGCTGTCAATCACCACTCGGTAGAGACCGTCCCCAAGATGGAGGCGCTGCCGGTGCGACAGGCAGAATCCCCAACGCTCTTCGTAGTATGACGTCACGTACGGGATCGCATCGGGCTGATCGGGAATGGAGTGCAGATGCTCCTGAAGCTCAGCAAAGGAAACCGTCATGTCGACGGGAACCGAATAGCCCACCACGTGCAGGTTGTTGTCGGCAAAATCGACTATCTTCCGGCCTTCGGGGTCGAGGATGTAGGCCCCTCGTATGTTCCACTCTCTTGGCACAGTCCAGTCGAAGACCCGGGTGCCCGAGGGCACTTCGTGTATGGCCAACGGGATGTGCTCTTGGAGCACGGCCAACGACGTGCGCACACCTTCTCCCGTGATGCTGCGACAGACGGGAAGCAGCCGCTCGACCAGCTTGTGCATGGCTGCCGGTTCCGGATCAGATCCGTCGATCATGTGCGTCTTTCTGTGCCTGTCGATAGTCTTCAAGTCTGCCGACATCCTGCCAGTACTCGATTATGGGAAAGCTGACAACGATTCGCCCTGCGTCCAGCAAGGCTCTGATCAGATCGGTCATATCAAACCGCTCGCCCTCAGGGATGAGGTCATAGGCCGTCGGTTCGATAAGGTACACCCCAGCGTTGATGAGGACGGTCAGCACAGGCTTCTCCCGCAGCCGTGTGACACGGACATCCTCGCAATCGATCACCCCAAATGGGACGCTCATTTCGTGCTTTCTCACCCCCACGGTCATCTCCGCGCCGTGAGTCCGGTGGTAGGCAAGCATGTCCTGAAAGGACACGCCGGTAAGGACGTCACCGTTAAGCACCAGGAGAGGCGACTGCGGACGCTCGAGGAGCCTCAGCGCCCCGGCCGTTCCCAACGGCTGGTCCTCTTCGGTGTAGTCGATGTGGACCCCGAACTCCTCGCCATCGCCGAAATGCTGGCGGATAGTTTCCGAGAGGTAGTGAGTGGTCAGGCTGATCTCGCGGATACCCGACCTGCGCAGGTGCCGGACGGTCCGCTCGAGAAGCGGCCGATCCCCTACCGGGAGCATGGGCTTTGGAGTCAGAGCCGTCAGCGGCATCATGCGCTTTCCGTAACCGCCCGCCATGATGACTGCTGCCACATCCACGCGGGAATCGTCGATGAGATCCCTACGCAGTATGAAGTCCACCAGTTGCCCGACCGCGTTCACCACCGGTAGGTGATTGATGTCGCGAGAAACCATGAGGCGCAACGCGTCGGCTGCCGAAACGGGCGCGCGCGCAGTCACCGGGTGAGGCACCGCGAGCGTCGTGCAGGGTTCATCCAAGGGCGCTCCCTTGAGGATAGCGCGACGAATATCGCCATCGGTGAGAAGGCCTAGGAGCTCTCTGTCGGGCCCGCAGAGGACGATTCCTCCGGTACCCGCTGCATCCAGGTGAGCGATTGCCTCGGTGATGGTGGCGTCAGGTGCCAGAATCACGCTCTCCAAGCGCTTCTGTGCGGCAAGACGGAGCGAATCCTCGGTTATCAGATCGCGCCTCAGCAAAAAGTCGTGAAGCTTCCCGCGGCCGTCAACAACTGGAAGATGGTTGATGTCGTGCCGCATCATCAGCAGCAGGGCATCGCCGGACGACATCGACCCACGGGCGACGATCGGATCTTTGTTGGCGATCGCGCCACAGGAACCACTGAGCGAGACACCACGAAGAACAGCTCGGCGCACATCGCCATCGGTCAAGAGGCCCACCATCGCCTCGGCTCCGTCGCAGACCACCAGGGCTCCGGTTCCCGCTCGATCCATGCGCTCGAGGGCCTCTGCCAATGGGGCCTCAGCTTGGATCGTGACGTCCTGGATGCGGCTCTTCTCGCTCATGTAGAACCTCTCTCAGCCTGCCGCGATCTTCGCGGCAGCGGGCTCATTCCAGTGCTTGGTGTTCACGGCACCTGTGCGTGGATCCATAGTGACCACGGTCCCGATCCCGAAAGCGTTGTTGGCCGCGATTCCGATGGTCTCGAGGGCCCGCAAAGGGAACGTCTCCTCATCCAATACGTACTGCCACCGCTTGAAGGGCTCGTCCATGTCGAGATTGTCATGGTGATAGGTACCTGTGACCGTCTTGAGGGCCAGCCACGGTTGAGGACCGAATGTGGGCACGTCTGATGAGATTCGCAGGACATGCCGCAGGCCGTCAAGCTCCTCAAGGGTGAGAGCCAGGCGGCAAGGCGTTTGCGGGCTCAGCCTCAGAGCCGCTCTCATCGCCTCAACCGCCTCCGAGTACTTGAAGCGAGTCGCAGGGAAGTCTCTCGCAACCTTTCTGAGCAGGGTCCTGACACCATCGACGTCGGTACGCAGGTCGCGAAAATCATGATTTGTTATCGCCAATACCACTGGCCTGCCCGCGGAAGCCTCCTCAAAAGCCGTGCGCACATCTGCTTCAGTGAGCAATCGATACCTTGTGCCCACATTGAGACAGCGCGCGATCCAGCGGCGGCACGTGCCCGGCACTTGGTAGTCATCGTGATCCGGACGGTATGGGGACCACGTTGCCGGCGCGCGGCGCCAATCGCCCCATCGTCCGGTGTCAAGACCTTGCTGAGAACGATCGTCAGGGCTTGGCACGACTGCCTGATTCGCGAAATCGAATGGGATGTGCTGCTCGAGAAACCAGTGGCTATCCGGTCTGGTTACGTGAAAGCCCGGTCGGTTTGCCGCGGGAAACCACTGTCGATCGATCACACGTCGCGACAGGATCTGGTAAAGACTGTCGGAGGAGGCCCACCAATGGGTGGCGCAACGATGGGCCTCCCGCCCAAAGGAGTGAGGATGGTAATGGAAGTGCACCCCGTCCTGGTCCGCTCCTTGCTCTTGCAGGACCTGGCGATAGTGGTCGAAGACGTTGTGAAAGCCTATGTCGCGACGTCGCGGATTGACCTCATAGTCCACATGGTCGACGCAAAACCAGTTGTAGATCCAGCCACCGCCGGCTGAATCTAGGACTTGAGAACGGTATTCACACGAAAGGCACGAGGCAAGCAGGCTGTCTACGCGCTCCCAGGAGTCGTTGTAGGTCAGAAGATGAGGATCCAAAACTCTCTGCACGTGAGCCTCCAATCCCCCGAGGGGGACCTCGCCCGCCTGCAGTCTGCGAAGCAGGGCGGTGCTCGGCTCAAGCTCCAGCCCAAAGATGGTCTTCAGTCGTTCGAAGGTCGCCTGCACCGACTCGTGAAGTGGACCCTCTGTGTCCACACAATGGACAACGTATACGGTGCCAGACACGACGCCTACAGGTCCCGCTGGGAGCAGTTGCACAGCCCCTGGTTCAATCTAGATCCTTCCAATGGACGACCTGATCCTCAGTCATATCATCGGCAATCTTGCGCCCGACCACATAGCGCACTTCGTCGGGCCGGATCCCGGTACCGGGGCGTTTGGCATCCAGATCAGCCTCGGTGAGCACGTGCCCTCGCGGCAAGGGGCGGGCAGTGACGAGGCTCCGTCTCATTACGGTCCGCTTCTCGAACTCCGCTTGGCTCACCGTACGATGGCTGTTTCCCAGAGCGGTGAACACATCACGCCCCCCTTCGACGATGGCACGCAACTCGACGGTATCGGCAGAGATCGCGTGGTCCCAACCAGGCAGGTTCTTGTCGAGCGTGAAATGCTTCTCGATCACCGAGGCTCCCAAGGCGATCGCGGCCAGCGGAATGGCGGTCCCCAGAGTGTGATCGCTGAACCCTACCGGGACGTCGAAGGCCTGACGGAGCGTGGCCATGTTACGGAGATGAACTGTCTCCATGTCGGGAGGATAGACCGAGACGCAGTGGAGCAAGACGATATCGTCGTTGCCCTCGCTTCGCGCGGTCTCGATGGCCTGGTCTATCTCAGCAAGCGTCGCCATTCCCGTGGCGATCATCAATGGACGTTTCGAACTGGCTGCGTACCGCAATAGGGGGAGATTGATCACGTCCATGGAAGCGATCTTGATGAATGGGACGTCGAGCTCGTTCAGAAGGTCCACCTCATCCCTGGAAAATGCACTGGATGAGAACGCTGTGCCCCTCTTGAGGCAGTGTTCCCGCGCCTCGCGGTGCTGCTTGGGAGTGAACTGATAGGCCCGCACCATCTCGCGAAGGGAGCCGAAGTGCTTCTTCTTGTCCGAGTACTCCGTGTTCCTCTCGTACTCCTCGCGCGCAATCAGCGACGACTCGCTCCACGACTGGAATTTCACAGCGTCGGCTCCCGCAGATGCCGCCGCGTCGATCAATCGCCGACACAGGTCCATGTCACCGTTATAGTTGGACCCTATCTCAGCGATGACATACGGAGGCTTGTCGGTTCCGACCAGCGCACCACCCAACGCGACCGTCTTCACGGCTTCTCCTTTCCCGATTCCCACATACCCCGGAGCGACGGGCACGCGACCCATGACCACCATATCGGCTCGATGACGAGAGCATTGAGTGCATCCGCATATTCCACGAGAAGGCCCGGTTCCAGGACGACGCGGCGGTAGAACCTGCCGGTGTCTTCGGCTGCCCTGTTCAGGGAGGCCACTCGCTCAGGAAGCGAGTGCCGGGGCAGCGCCGAGAGCAGCAATTCGTAGTGCTTGAGCACACGCTCGGTGTCGGCCTTGATCTGCTGCGAAGTATAGGGCGGCTTCACCTTGACCATGTTGGCGCCGTGTTGTCGATAGTCCATGCCGACCTCGTTGTCGAAAGCCATGCTGGCCCCGAGGAGCCACGCCCTCGTGGCCAGGTACCAGTCAACGAGGCTCACGGAGGGTGGGATGGGGAGGCACTGACGCAGGAGTTGTGTGCGGTAGGCGGAGTTGGAGAGTCCGAATACGTTACCGCGAGGCAGCACATCCTCGCACCTGGCTGCTGACGGCAGCGCAATTAAGCCACCGTGCGGTTCGCCGCGCTCATCCACGAGACGGAGAGCGCAGCCGACGAGTTGGCTCTTCTGGAGATGCCCGCGCGCCACAGCCACCCGGGTCGGGTGTAGCACGTCGTCGCTGTCCACGAGCACTACGCTGTCATGAGAGAGGACGATCTGCTCCAGGGCCCGCTGTCTGATCTGAGCCGGGGTGTCCCCCTCCTCTCCCTGCACCCAGAACGCACCAGGGTCGCCGCCCATGGCCGACGTCACGGCATCAATACTGAGCTCATCGAGGCCCACCCAGAGCCGAAAGCCTCTATCGGTCTGGTCAATCAAGGACTCGTGCCACGAACGTAAATAGCGCTCGCACCCGGGAAACATGGTTGTGTACAGAGCCAGAGTGGTCAAGCGACCTCCACGGTCAATGGCTCTGCTCGCGCTGCATTCTCAGCAGCAACTCGGCCATGACCCAATCGTCTTCTGTATCGATATCGACACCCCTGGTCCAGGGTATCTCCCAGCCTGTCTTGTCAGGAACGTGGTAGGTCCCTTGCGCGCGCAGAGTCTGCTCCGCAGCCCACCATATGGCACCAGTGGGGCAGAAAAGCTCCGGTAAGTCTTGGCTGCGCGCCGTCAGGGATTCCTCGAATAGGGGTGCAAGCCTAAGATCCTGGTCTCGCCTCATGGCCCACCAGGGATTTTGCCAACCGAAGCGCACCACCGACAGCTGCGAATCAGCGCCGGTCCGCACGAATTGCCTGTGGCTATCTGTGATGTCCGCGTCGGTGCGCAGGGGACAGTTGGGCATCAATTGGCACACGTGTTCAAACTGCCCGCCGAGAGAATCGAGCCGCTCCAAAACGTCCTTCGTCACGGCAGACACAGGCACGAAATCGTCGGCCAGCCGAGAGTCGCGCAAGAAGGGGACTTCGGCGCCAAAGCTGGTGGCGACGGCTGCGATCTCTTCGCTGTCGGTGCTTACGATCACCCTCGCGAAGAGGGAACTCTTCAAAGCCGCCTCGATGGTGTGCGTGATGAGCGGGCGACCATCGAATTCCCTGATGTTCTTGCCGGGGACCCGCTTGGATCCACCCCGGGCCGGGATGACTGCGAGACAGGAGGAACTCTCCGTGCGGACGTCTGCATTCAGGTGCGAAGGCTCGGTCACTTGACTCTCCGGCACGGCGCGCCAGCATACACACCCGGAGTCGTGATATCCCGGGTGACCGTCGAACCGGCGCAGATGAGACAGTCGCCGCATATCGCGATGCCGTGTACGATGTTAGATCCGATGCCCACCATCGTGTTCGTGCCAATGGTCACCCCGCCGCTCAATGCCACGCCGGGGGCCAGATGTCACGTTGTCGCCCAGATGGCAGTCGTGCTCCACAGTGCTGCTGGTGTTCAAAATGCACAAGCGGCCGATCGTGGTTCCGGTGTTGACGACGACACCGTCGAGAACGACCGTCCCGCCGGCGATGGACACGTCTTCGTTCACGATCGCGTGTGGCGAGACGATCACGGGGAACACCAAGCCGAGTGCCCCTACGCGCGAGCAGATCTGCAGCCTCGTCGCTGAGGCATCTACTTTTCCCACCCCGATCACCGCGTCAGATGGATCGTCGACCACAGCAAGCCTTAGGAGCGCATCATCGCTCCCAGAGCCAGCTCGCCCCCAGGATGGTGCCCTGATCATCTGGATCGGTATAGCCCACGACTGGCTTCGACATTTTGTTCAGCAAGCTGATAAGGACCTTTGCGTGCCCCCACCGCCAATGGCACGGTCCTAGACATTGCCGGCTCCGTACTGAGCGCCAGAATCCCGAAGGAAGGCGTCTAGCGATCGCCCACCCGAGGAGCCTGCGGACCTATGCGATACTGAAGTGAGGAGTGACGGTAGCAATGTCACTTTCTAGCTGGCCTCGCAACGATTGTTTGTGCGGTTCTCCCCTGAATGCCAAGACAGCACGCGGACCGGCCCGTGACGTCGATCTAGTCGCGATTCTACCAGACCTCATTCGCCAATCGCGGGGTTGCGGTCTGTCGTCCCGACCAACGATCCGACTTGATAGCGGCGCACCAAGCTGTCATCTTTGAAGTACTTTGAGGCGCGAGCACAGACGACTTCGACTGGACCGCAGAGTATCCGCTGACATCATCCAGTGGGATATAGCGACTTGGAAGCCGGCCCTAGATTTCTGGCTGGGACGAACTGGGCGTCTTGACGGTAGTATCGCCCTCGAACTCGGCACCCGCGATGGCGGTCTTTCGCTGTTCCTGGCACTGGTGGGATGCCGCGTAATATGCACGGATGTCAGCGGTCCAACGGAGGACGCGAAACAGCTTCACTTTGACTATGGGGTTCGGGACGCGATTTCTTACGAGTGCGTAGACATTCGTCACATTCCGTACCCTAACGACTGCTTCGACGTGGTGATACTCAAGTCGACACTGGGCGCCCTGGGCAATGCTGGCACCCAGCTTGAGCCACAGTCGGATGCTGTAGCGGAGGTCCACCGTGTTCTGCGGCCGGGAGGAGTATTCCTCTTCGCCGAGAACATGGCAGGCTCGGCCGCGCACGCCTTACTGCGAAAGCACTTCGTGCCCTGGGGGCGTGAATGGCTGTACTTCACCGACGCGCAACTCAGGCAGCTGCTATCGGGTTTTCGTGAGGTCGACTTGCGCTTCAGCGGGTTCGCGTCTGCTTTCGGGCGACGTGAATGGCAACGAACGCTTCTCCACGGTCTCGACAGACTCCTTGTGCCCGTGCTACCTGAATCAGAGCGCTATGTCGTGTTCGGCTGCGCCCGGAAGTAGGCCCCGATTGAGACGACGACCGGGCTCCAACGGGCAACGTGCATTTACGTTCCGTCCGGCCGCCGGTTTGAAGGTTGCTCCGATTGCCCGCGAGGACTAAGCTTGTCGACAGCGTTGCGTGGTCTATGAGGAGAGAGGGGCCCTAGAGTGGGTTGGATCCGGCGCCAGCTACTGTCAGCGTGGCCCCCCGACGTGAGGCACGTCCTGAGTCGGCTCCGCCAATGGCAGTTCCTTCCGGCTGAGCAGGCGGAGCACCTCCAACGGGCTCGCCTGACTGATCTACTCTACACTCATCACCACTCGACCACATACTACAGGGCTGTGCTCGGCGACGCCGGAGTCGTAGGCTCCGATGATGCTGTCAACCTGGCGAAGTTCGATCAGATCCCTCTCTTGGACAAGCCCCTCCTTCACAGGCACTACGAGAGACTGAAGTCGGTGGACCTCGAGCAAAGGCGTTGGTTGGAGAACTGGTCCGGTGGTTCCACCGCCGAACCCGCTCGCTTCATACAGGACCGGGAATTCGATTTCTGGGTCACGGCAACGAAGATGCTGTTCGACGAGTGGAGCGGCTGCAGACCAGGGGACCGCAAGATCCTTCTCTGGGGCTCAGACCGGGATATTGCCCACCAGAAGCATCGACTCCGCACAAGGGCTTACAGATGGCTTTCGAATGAGCGGTGGCTGAGGGCATTCGGCGGCCTTACTGACGAGGATATGCTGGCCCACGCCCGCGCCATCGACGCGTTCTGCCCGGCGCAGGTGCTTGCCTATGCCACGAGCGCCTATGACTTGGCCAGATGCCTGGAGCGCGCGAATGTCAAGATTAAACCGCCAGGTTCCATAATGACATCGGCCGGAACGCTCTATCCCCATATGAGGGAAGCTATAGAGACAGTGTTCGAAGCTCCCGTCTTCAATAGGTATGGCGGTCGAGAAGTCGGGGATGTCGCGTGCGACTGCGATCAACACAAAGGGCTCCATGTTATAGCCCCGTGGCAATACGTGGAGATCCTACTCTCGGACGGCACGCACGCGCCCCCTGGCGAGGAAGGCGAGTTGGTAATAACAAATCTGTCTAACTACGCCATGCCTCTCATCCGATACCGGATCGGCGATATGGCTAGCTGGGCCACGGAGCCATGTCCGTGTGGGAGAGCGTGGCCCCTTTTCGGCACAGGTATCCGGCCGGGTATCCGACGTCTTCTACACCAAGAGCGGCCGTGCCATACCAGGCGAGTCCTTCAGCCTCCTAATGCTCCACTCGCACGCCTGGGTGCGACGATACCAGTTCGTTCAGGAATCCCTTGAGGCGATTCAGGTCTTCCTCGAGATCAGGCCCAACCAGCGAGATGAGGCTGGCAAGCAAGCTGAGCAACTCCGCTCGGAGATCATGACAGTCATGGGGCCGGGTTCTTCGGTCAGCATTCAATTCGTCGAGGAAATCCAGCCAACTCCTTCGGGCAAGTATCTCTATGCGATCTCAAGAGTACAGAATCCCAACGGCGCAGAACCCCGCTCATGAGTGTGACGCTGGTCGTAGCGGGAGACCTGTGTGCGGCGGGAAGTCTCACCGAGCCGCTTTCCTCGTCAGGCGCCGGCAACCTGTGGAGGGAAATCGCCGAACTCAACAAGGCAGCGGACTTCGCGATCGTCAATCTCGAGTGCCCACTGACCGATCGCCCGCAACCTGTGCTCAAGTCTGGTCCGAGTCTCTGGGCGCCTAGCAGGTGCATGTCGGGAATCAGCGCCGCGCGGTTCACGGCGGCCTGCCTGGCCAACAACCACATCATGGACGCGGGACCTCCAGGACTGTTCTGACACTCTGGAGACCTGCCGGTGAAGCGGGGGATGTTGACCGGTGGGCGCTGGCGAAGACGCGTCCGCTGCATGCGCACCGTTGCGCGTGACAGTCGACGGGCTCAGGCTTGGCGTACTGGCAATCGCGGAGAACGAGTTCTCTACGACATTGGGTCCGCAACCCGGCGCCTGCCCGCTCGATACGATCGACAATGGCAGGCAGATCTCCGCCCTTCGGCGGGAGAGCGATTTCATCTTGGTGCTGCTGCATGGGGGGGCCGGAGGGTAACCCCTCCCCAGTCCACAGATGCAGAAGCGATGCCGCTATTTCGTCGACATGGGCGCGGACGCCGTGATCTGCCAGCACCCACGTCTCTTCCGCCTACGAATTCTACAGGGACCGACCCATCGTCTACGGGCTGGGCAACCTCCTGTTTGACTGCCCTGATCAACCGGACCGCAGTTGGTTCATCGGCTACCTTGTACGCATCAACGTCTGTCCGCCGGCCACGCCGAAGATCGAGTTGCTCCCCTACCGTCAGGAGCCCAAGGCTCCAACCCTTCAGCTGCTTCGGGGCACGGAGCACGAAGAGTTCCTGTCACACCTCACCGAGCTGAACGCCGTGATCAATGACGCGGAAAAGCTCGCGGATAGCTGGTCCGCGTTCTGCTGGGCTAGACAGCAAGACCTCCTCGCATCACTTCTCTGCCTAACGCGCCTCGAGTCATGGCTCCTCGACCACAGGTTGCTCCCCGGTCTTCGATTCCGCCTCTCCCGTCGCCGCCTTGCCGCTCTGCGGAACCTCTTCTCGTGCGAGTCGCACGCCGAATCGTGTCAGACTCTGTTACGCACCATGCTCGCGAAGAGAAACGATGCCTTATAGCATCCCGGATTTGCTCCGTTTCCACACCTGCGCGCTGGGACGCCGAGGCGAGAACGCATGTGCAATTACGCCTGTCCTTCTGTGGGTCCCAGTTCGCAAGCGCGCGGTAACCGATACCACGATCAGAACACTTAGCAGGCTCCACCCTACCCTACCGTAGTAGCTTACGGCCCCCAGATCCGACACGAGCATCATGACGGCCACGGTCATGGCCCAAAACGTCTCGGCCGACACCCGTGCCTCCCTTGACCGGAAGAATGATCGCGCAAGACTCGTGATCAATGAGACGTGACCATCAGATACAGCCCGAACCCGATAGCCCCGTGATTGGCCAGAAGTTCCACATAGTTGTCGTGCGCATACATGCCCCAGCCAGACACCGAAGTGAGCTGGTGAACCCCCACCCGGTGAAAGGCCGCAGAACCCACAGGTGAACAGCGTCCTGCAACAACTGACCGCGGATGAGAACGCCCGTATCGACTATCGCTGCCCGATCCACGATATTCGCAATATCAGCCAGGCGCTCGAACTTGGCGATTGATAGTCCCAGTACCCAACGAGCGCCAGGACGCCTATCAAAGGTACCGACATGAGCACGCGTCGCCTTGGCGACTGTGTTCAGAGTATATACATGATGAAAGCGGCTACCGATACCATCAGGATCACTAGTGTTTTCCTTGACCCACTCAAATATAGTATCCCGAAATACTAAGCCCAATAAATGCTATAACTAAAACAGTCTTCTTGGATAAGATTTTTCTTTCTGCTGCCCTAAGCAGCACATAGCGAAATCCCAAAAACATACCCACTATTAACAACCAAGCGTAAAGATTGGTATTCATCATAGTTGAAACATAACGACCATCTTCAGGAGTTTCACTCGGAGACGTATATATATACGAAGGTGCATATTATACCCACAGTATATCCCAACTCGATTGGAAAAATCTGCGCTCGTGACCCCGTAGTTAACTAATACTACTGATACGAGGAACAGCAGATAGAGTGCCACCAGCATATTTACAGAGCCAGGTGCCCATGACATTTGAAAAGTGCGAAGATCAGAAACAACAGGTACCATACGAGGGGAGCCGGCATATGAATCTTGCCGCCACGCAACAGCGCTCAGCAGCATAGACAGCGACCAGCAGTAGAATAGTGACGTCAGCAACCCTTTGAGTGGCGGGGTTCTGGTCGAAGAGAACGAAGAGTGATGCTACACAGACGAAGATTGCCAGTCCAGTGAGAGGCAGGGCGACCCTCTGCGCAGTCGAAGGGGTCTGAGTCGGTTCCGCCCGAGCTGGAAGCGTGCAACGGCTCATCTGGAGGTACGCTGCCCTCGGTTCTCCGGCCAGCGACTGTATCAACCGCAGGTATGATCGCGCAGCCCGTCTCCGACGAGAGCGACGCGCTCAAGGGCAAGCTCAGATCGGTCGGGCGTCACATTGAGTTCGAACAACAGGGCCTTCGCAAAAGCTGCTCCGCGTCGCCTACCGGGGTGAGCGTTCCATAACAACCCGTGCCCGGACCGCACAAGTCGAGTATCTCGCGCGGTCCGCTGGGGCAGTCTGTAGAGACGACCCGGAGTCCGCACGCTAAGGCTTCCACAAGCGTGTTCGGAAAGCCCTCCCAAGAGGAGGAGCTCACATAGAGTCTGGAGCGAGCCATGAAGGAATACGGGTTTGGGGCAAAACCGGGTAGGCTGACACGCCCCCCGACTCCGAGTTCGCTAGCCAGGGATTCCAAACCGGCCCGTTCCTCTCCCCCTCCCCCAGAAGAATCGCCCGAAGCGGACTCTCACGCGAGGCAAGAGCGATGGCCCGTATGAGCAGGTCATACCGCTTCTGCTTGGTTAACCGGCCAACTGAGAGGATCACTGGTTCGCCACCGTCATGTAGCCACGGATGCTGTACCGCCTCCCGCTTCCTGTCATCGACCTCTCGATCGAACGTGGTATTGTAGACGTGCTCGACGATTCCCTGGGCAGTTCCCACGTTGACAAGATCATCGGCAACACCTTTGGACACCGCCACAACGGCGTCTGCGCGTGGGTAGAAACGCCGGGCCAGAGGGGAAGCATGCGGCCCTGGAGATCAGGTGCGTGGCTGGCCTCTACACTGATTGTGTTCGCCTCGCGCAGAATGAATCGTGTCCTTGATACCGGCGAGCCTATAGCGACCCATACTGAGAGAATATTGGCGTGGGTCAGCGTGGAGAGGAGAACATCGGGTGTTTCGGCCCTGAGGTATCGGAGCAAGGGTCCGAAGCAGGTGATAACGCGCCCGGCGCCCAGATCGATCAGGCGCATCTCGTCCGGTACCCACTCCAGATCCTCCCCCCGGGCGTCAGCGGCTGAAGGTCAACCTGCAGACCCGCCTGCGCGAAACCAAGAGCAAGCCGTCTGAAGACCTTTTCCGCCCCGCCCCCAGAAAGGTGCGGAATGAACAGAGCCACCCGCCGGGCTTGGGCCGCTTTGACGGGTGCATTCGAAGAGACTGCTACCGGCTCGTCCATAGGCATCTTGAGTTGATGATCAGCGGCGAACGCGGAGCACGACTTGTGGGAGGAAATATAACAGACGTGGGCCGTAAAACCGTTCTCGAAGCAAGGGGCTGCCTTCTAGAGTGTAAACTGACGTCGTGGTTCCTAGAGTAAGCAGTCACTTTAGGGACGCGTTCCTACTGCCGACCAACGTGGATAGACCACCATTCTCAAGGAGTGGCCACTCATGGAGCATCCCAACCCGATGCCGCGAGCCATAGACGGTTGTTGATCATGGGCGCGAGCGGAGACACTTCGCCAGCTCCCGAGAGCTGCCCCGGCACGGAGCGGGTATGTACTTTCGAGTTCTGAGAGAGCGCTTGGGGATCGTCGTCATCATAGTGGTCGTAGCCGTCGGCTTGGCTTACCTCTATTCAGTTCGCCAGACCCCCATGTCACCTTGGCGACATCTCAAGTGCTCCGACAGACGGCCGCACTCGATCAGACCCTATTCGGGATAGCGGTTTTCCAGTACCAGGACGCGCAGCGTCAGCTCCAAACGGGTGCGGACTTGATTGAAACCCGACCGTTGCCGAGATGGTGAAGAGAGAACTGGCATCCAGACGTAGCGTCGAGAGTCTGCTTCAGATGGTGGTCGCGACGACGGCGAATCAGACCGACATCATCAAGATCGCAGCCGATGGTCCAGACCCCTCCGAGGCCGCCGACGTCGCCAACTCCTTTGCCCGGCAGTTCATCAACTATCGGCAGGAGACGTACCGCTTAATTCTAGCCGCTGCCGATCAGCAGGTGCTGTCAGGGCTCGAAGGAATGGTACGCTGGAGGAGCTAGCCTCAGAGAGAGGCGCGACACTAGCCCGCAAACACGAGGAGCTGCAGATTCTTCTCGCCATGCAGACGGGGGGGTTCGAGCTGATACAGGAAGCCACCGCTCCTTCGTCGCCTTTCTCGCCGGACAGACCGCTTCCGCAATACCGCCTTCGCGCTTGCGGGAGGGCTGATTCTTGGGGTTCTCCTTGCGTTCCTTCTCGACTACAAGGACAGGAGAATCAAAGACGAGGAGGCCTTAGAGGCGGAAACGGGGCTGCCTGTGCTGGCATCCGTACCTGTGGTCGGGAGAAGATGGTCGCGCCGCGGCCGGCAACGGCCGAGAATGTGATAGAGTCAGCGGAGGCAAAGTCGCCTTTTGCCGAATCCTTTCGCATGCTCAGGTCCAACCTCAGTTTCTATCAGCGGGATAGGAAGACTCAGATCCTGCTCATCACCAGCGGGCTGCCAGAGGAAGGCAAGACCGTCACCGCCATCAACCTTGCTCGTAGTCTTGCCCTGTCAGGCGCCAAGGCGGTGCTTATCGAGGCCGACCTCCGTCGCCCCATGATAAGGCACTACCTGGATTTCCGGAACAACTCGGATTGTCGACAGTCCTAGCTGGCACAAGCGCCTTCGAGAACTCCCTCCAACAATACGGTTCCCACACAGGGTAGACGACTTGGATGAGAGGACCAGAGGGAAGCGTCCTGACACGGGTATGGCGCAGGGCGTTCTGTGCCTTGCTTCCGGCCCCCTCCCTCCCAATCCGGCTGAGCTTCTGAGTTCTGAGCGAATGAAGGAAACGCTGGCCGCTGCCGCTGCGGTCGCAGAGTTTGTCGTCATCGACACACCTCCGATCCTCCTTGTAGCGGACGCTTTGAACCTCGCCAAGTGGGTCGACGGGATTATCGTCGCCGCGCGACTCAAGAAGACGACCCGTGAAGAGGCGCGCGAAACCATGACCATTCTCCAGCGGAGTGGCGGTCGTGCGCTTGGTGTGGTCGCGAACGGGGCACGACCAAAGCGTCGTGAGAACGACCGCGGCCGTCACCAAGCGTACGACACAGGCGCAGAGTCGTAACCGAGCAGCGAAGCGAAGCCGCTCAAGATTCATGACGATCCGCCGATAGACACCAACAGCAGTTCATAGAGCGCGGGAACGAAAAGGCACACCCATCGCGAGGTGGGGTCGCAAAGCTGCGGGACTCTCAGAGCTGCAGCCGGGCCGCCGAAGTCTTCGGAGCCTACCGAGGAGGGAATGCCTTTTCTGCTCGGCTCCGGCCACTTCGGAGGTTGGTTATGGATTTCCGTGGATCGAGTCCCACCCGGGAGTGAACGCGGCAGGTCTGTTGGACGGCATTCTCGGCAGCCATTCTTCTTATCAGCCTCTTCCGGTCACCCTCGAAGCGACCTCCAACCCAGCTGAAGCCGCGACTATCGCCGACAGCTGCACCGTCAGACTCCCTCAACGTCAAGGACTACGGCGCTAAGGGTGACGGCTCGAGCAATGACACTTCTGCCATCCAGGCATGCCTGAACGCAGCCGCAAGCCAAGGCAAGACCTGCTACCTCCCCGCCGGCACCTACCGTACCTATACCCTCAATCCGCCTGAACGGCGTCACCATGCAAGGGGCGGGCGCAGGCGCAAACCACCATCCGTACTCTCGCCGCCAAGGGGGCGGCCATCGACAGCTTCGATCTCGTGAACAAGTCGTACGTGACCATACAGGATCTGAGCCTCATAGGGGCCTCGACCGACGGGCACATGTACGGCAACGATCAGGGCATTTACATGGCCAACTCCCACAACATCACCATCAAGAACGTCGCAGTTCAACTACTGGACCTTCGCCATGCGCACGGGTAGCGATGGTGCCGTAAGAGGCAGCAGCAACATCTCAGTCATCGGCTGCCGCACCCTTGGCGGTAGTCTTACCGGGTTTCTGGGGGCATACACCAACGGACTTACCATCTCCGGACTGTGACTTCGATTCTGCGACTGTGAACACCAGGAACGATCCCGGCGGACCGTCGCATCACCTCTACTTCCTGGTCAGCGTCAGCAATGTGGACATACAAGGCACCACTTTCCGCAACGGTGACAGCTGGTCTGTGCAGATCTACCCCGACGGCGGGCTGAAGGACATGACCTTCAGCAACGTCACCTGGTCCAACGTCTACGCAGGCATATATGTCGGCCCCGGTTCGTACCTCACCTTCGACGGCGTGACCGCTTCCTCCAACCGCTATGTTGGGGACGGGGTGCCCTGGTTCAGTCTGAGCGGCTCCGACATCACGGTTCAGAACTTCAACGTCTCGGGCGCCAGCAAGCTGGTATCCGCATCAGGGTCCAACATCGTGTTTAGAAACGGCACCTACGCCGGCACCAACCTGGGATCGGGGGCAACGTTCGATGCAGTGAACACCGGGTCGGTGACGACCACCACCCAGCCAGTGACGACCACAACCCAGCCCGTGACGACCACAACCCAGCCCGTGACGACGACTACGCAGCCGGTGACGACCACCACCCAGCCGGTGACGACGACTACGCAGCCGGTGACGACCACCACCCAGCCGGTGACGACGACTACGCAGCCGGTGACGACCGCCACCCAGCCCGTGACGACCACCACCCAGCCCGTGACGACGACTACGCAGCCGGTGACGACGACTACGCAGCGTGTGACGACCACCACCCAGCGTGTGACGACCACCACCCAGCCGGTGACGACGACTACGCAGCCGGTGACGACCGCCACCCAGCCGGTGACGACTGATCTCCCCCAGATTCCCACCACAACGCAGCTCAATGCTGTGACCATCACCAGCCCACAAGACCTGAGTACTGTCCAGGGCCGAGTCAACGTTCGTGTGAGTCTTTACTCTCCGTTTGCTATCAATAAAGTACGGCTGTACGTCGACGAACGCCTGATCGGGCAGGATCTGCGCGCGCCTATTCCTTCATCTGGAGGAGCGATAGGGCAGTCCCCGGCCACACATACACCATCACAGCGGCGGCGTATGATCGCTTGGGTAGGGAAGTAGGCAGGGCTATCTGCCGAGTGACGAATGCTTCGCCAGCAAGTTCGGTCAAGGCGGCCGTCGTGGTTCCCGTCCCCAACGATTCTGGAAGTGCGGACATCATGTATGACTCCGTCTACGCGACGGCCGTCTCCGAACTTGTCGAGGCAGGAATCATGTCAGGATTCGCAGACGGTCAGCTGGGAGCCACTCAGCCCGCAACGCGTGCGCAGTTCGCCAAGATGCTCGCGCTGACTCTTGGGATCGCAGACAGCTGACCTTGTCGTGACACCATTCAACGATCTCGATCCGATGGACGAAAACCTGTACCCTCATAAGTACGTGGCGGCACTCTACTATGCAGGCGCCATCGCGGGCACTTCGGCCGGCCAATTCTCGCCCTGGACGCCACTCACGCGAGCTCAGATGGTTACGATGCTGGTAAGGGCGCTGCGCGCCTTCGCGCCCACAGCGCTCGCTACGCCTGCACAAGACCTACTTCCACAAACCGGCGAAATCAGTGCTGATCACACGGCGAACATGCTCACGGCCGAAGCGAGCGGCCTGCTGCACGGTGTCGTCGACTATGGGCCGACGTGGGACCCCTGGGCTTCGGCCAGCAGGGGCGAGTTGGCGATGATACTCACGAACGTCCGGAGCCTGGACTGATGGACATGACGCAAGATGCAAGACTCGCCGTGCAGGAAGACCCGGGATTCCCGGGTCTTCCTGCACCTGGCACTCACCCAGAAGGAGAGAGGATCAGGGTGACCCGCGCGCGCATCGTTCTCCTTGGGGGAATTGCCCCGGACCGATTCAAGGTTATAGTATTGACGGCAACAAGCAGGGGAAGAGCGTAGGATTGCACCCAGGAAGCTTCTCTGACTCTCCGCGAGTGGGAACCAAATGATTGGAGCCGGAACGGGTGGTCAGAGGCCGCTGTTAGACGTACTGAACTGTCTGGGGGACCAATCGAACGGACACCGCAGTTTCCTGTTCCCAAAGCCCTCGTGTCGCACTTGGTGGGCGGCAGCGTACGCACGTTCGCGCCCAGCGTGGATTGCCTCGAGCGCTCACCATGGCACGCGCTATACAGTGTTTCCCTCGGCTTACGTGAGGATGAATCGCCTCACCGCGTGACCTCGCAGTTCCTGATCCCGGCCGCTCGCTCCTGGTATCTGGGCCCCGACCGGCGTCTGGCCCCGGTGGAGGGCTCCGCCTCTCCCCCATGGCCCGTGGGTTCCTTCGCCGTCGTCCAATATGGCCCGTGTCTCTTCCAGGTGCACCTCAGCGGGAGCGCTCACCCACGCTTCCTCCAGACCCACGACATACTCGAAGTGACGTTCACCGTGCGAGACCGTCGAGCCTGTGGTCTGCGGGTTTGGGGCGAGGACAAGTTCGGCGACTCTTCTTGCCGGCAGAGGTACGATCTGTCCGTCTCTCGTCTGAACACTTTGGAGGAGGCGGTGTGGGCCGAGCCGTTTCCGTCGGGAGCGCGTTCCTGCATCTGCCTCACTGACCATCCCGATTGGGATTCTGCCGAGAAGTCCTCCGCCCTGCTGAGCCTCTTTGCAGAGAACGGCATCCGCATCACTAAAGCCGTCTTCCCTGCCTCCGACCCAGGCTGGGGCTACGGACCTGGCATGGACTCGGCGGAATACAGCGCGGTGATCGACAAGTGGTGGGCGGCCGGACATGAGATCGCTTATCACGGGCTTGGTTCCGGCCGAGAGCCACCTCCCTCGCCGGGCGACTGTATCCGCAGGTTGGACGCGCTAAGCCGCTATGGTCCTCGCACGTGGATTGACCATGGTGGCGGCGACTACCGGCTCGTCAAGCAGGCTGCCCTGCCTGGAGGCATTAGCCTGCTCAATTGCCTAGCCGAGAGGGGCGTGCAGAACTACTGGTCGTATGCAGATGTCTGGCAGAACCCGGCCTCAAACCTGCACGTCTGGCAACCGCGCAGAGAAACCGACGCAATACTTGACTTCCTCGGACTCGCACGCCGGCGTCGTGCCGCCGGCCCACGTCAGTTCGCCTACCTGGGTTCCGTCCCGATCAAGAATCTCACGGGCGATGGACAGTACCGGCAGGTGCTGTCCCGGCCGTGGGCTCGCTCGGCGTGGGGCGAGCTCGTCAGAAACAGCGCTATTCTGCGGGAGCTGCGGTGTGACCCCCTATACCTCTACTCCGAGTGTGGAGATTTCTGGCCCGGAAGCGAAGCGACCAATCTCTTCTTCGATACGATGCTGCTGAATCATGTCAGCCTACAGCTGAGTCCGTCGAACGTTGAACGCCTGGCGCACGATAACGGTCTACTTGTAGCCCATACTTATCTGGGCGACACAGACAGGAAGGGCGGACGGAACTGCTTCTCCGTCCACGGGCAACCGCGGATTCTGGGCCAGTTTCGAGATAATGTCCAGCATATCTCCATGCTACAGGGCCGCGGGGACCTGGTGACAGCTCCGCTCAATGAGCTCCGCGAAGCACTCTCCCGGCACGCTCGGACGCGCTTCATCCGGCGGTCGGATGGCTGGGTGGTCCACGGCTGCGGCACCGTGTGCAGTCGCACCCCCTACAGGGCTGCCGACAAACACATGGCACCGGGTCCTCACGGTCTCTACCGAGCAACCGCAGCCAACCAGCTCTTCCTTTTCGCTCCATGACGCGCCCTCGTCATTCGCATCACCGGCGGCGCGAGGCCGGAGCGCCGCAGATTCTCCCAAACCACACGGCAGGAGCCAAGAATGCTACGTCTTGACTGGCTCAGCGACTCAGACCTGGCTGAATGGGATGAGTTTCAGATGGAGAGCCCCCGCGGCCACTACTGCCAACTATCTAGCTGGCTGAAATCCTTTCGGGCTTTTGGGGGCAAAGAACGGGTTGTAGTCGCCAGAGGCTCAGACGGGACCATTCTGGGTGGCTCCGGGTGCATCTCTTGGCGCAAGTGGGGCGTCGAGTTCTGGACGTCTCCTGCTGGCCCGGTCGTCCGCGAGGGCTGTGAAGAGTGCGCAGCTTCAATCCTTGAGGGTGCGGCAAGCGGGGCGAAGCAGGCCGGGGCTATGGCACTTATCCTCCAGCCGACCGTGCCTCGGTCGGCTGCCCTGCCAGAAGTGTTGCTTTCCCGGGAGTACCTTCCGTCGAACCCTGATCTCAGCACTCGAATACGACTTCCCGGGATGGCAGTCGGGGAAATGATGTGGATAGACTTCTCGCGTGCGGGGCGCGGATCCGATTGGGAAGAGGGTCTTCTGGCGACCTTCTCTCAACACACCAGGCGCGACATCCGCTCCGCGCTCAGATCGGAACTAGCCATCATGGATCCCCACGACCAGGAACAGATGCAAACGGTGTATGAAGTGATCGAAACGAACGGGCGTAGCCAGGGCTATGCAACTCGCACTTGGGACGATCTAGGGCAAACGATCATTGAACAAGTGAAGCGGGGTCAGGCAATACTGTTCGGGGTAGCCTTCGAGAAAAGACTTGTGGGAGCCTATTATGGAGTTCTCGCCGGCAGAAGGCTCAGTTACATGATGGGCGGCACAATCCGCGTCGGCGGTAGTCTCAAAGTCGGACATTTCGCACAATGGATGGCCATAAAGAAGGCCCACGGGCTCGGGTTGGCCGGGTACGACCTGACCTCATTCGGCACTTCCGGAGTCAACACCTTCAAGATGGGATTCAATCCTGAGATCATCGAGTTGGTTCCGGCGCAGCAGGTTGTGTTTCAACCTCTCCGATATCGCATGTGGGTCAACGTCCTCCCGATGGTGAGGCGCCACGCCCGGTTCTTCGCTAGGCTTATGCGAGACAAGCGGCGAACTGGATAGCCTACGGGCGGGCTACCGGCAGCTCGCGCCGCGTAGTGTGCTGACTTGTGTGCAAGAGCTCTTGGAAGAAGGACAAGAGAAAAGGTCATGGTATGCACGTGATGCCGAATCCCTATCTCATCCTGGACGCGAGATACAAGCGGGTGCGCGAAGATGGTGAACCGCACCGGCTTTCCTGGAGGCTCCAGACTTTGAGAGGATGGAGCCATGAACAAACACATCAAAGAGGTATCCAGTTGAGGTCCGGGAACGGGCCGTCCGGATGGTCCTCGAACACGAGGGTGAATACGACTCCCAGTGGGCGGCCATCAGTTCGGTAGCGCAGAAGCTCGGCATGACCCCGGAGACGCTGCGCAAGCGGGTGAGAAGAGCAGAGATCGACGGAGGCCTTCGCTCCGGCGTGACCACCGAGGAGCGGGCGAGCATCAAGGAACTCGAACGGGAGAACCGAGAGCTCCGGCGCGCCAATGAGATCCTGCAGGCAGCCGCGGCTTTCTTCGGAGCGGAGCTCGACCGCAAACAGAAGAAATGACCGCGTTTATAGCCGAGCGCAAAGAGGAGTTCGGGGTCGAGCCGATGTGTGCCGTTCTGCCCATCGCCCCTTCCACCTACTACGCTGCCATCTCTCGGCCTTCCTCAGCCCGGCAACTCCGCGACGAGGAGCTCGCACCTCAGATCATCCGCGTCTACGAGGAGAACTTCTCGGTCTACGGAGTCCGCAAAGTGGGGACAACTGCGCCGCGAAGGTACCCTGGTCGCTCGCTGCACGGTAGAGCGCCTCATGCGCGCCCTGGGCCTGAAAGGTGTGGTCAGAGGCAAGAGTTGGAAGACCACCTTCCCCGACCTCTCCGCGCCTCGGCCCCTCGACCTCGTGGAGCGCGACTTCGTGGCCGCCGCTCCTAACCGGTTATGGGTGGCCGACCTCACGTACGTCAGAACCTGGTCGGGATTTGTCTACGCCGCGTTCGTCATCGACGCCTACTCCCGCATGATCCTGGGCTAGCAGGTCTCGGGCTCGCTGCGCACCGATCTGGCTCTCGATGCCCTGGAGATGGCTCTCTGGCGGCGTGGCGGCGATGTTGAGGGCCTCGTTCACCACAGTGACCGCGGTGTCCAATACCTCTCCATCCGCTACACCGAGCGCCTGGCGGACGCCGGTGCGGTCACCTCCGTGGGCTCACGCGGTGATGCCTACGATAACGCTCTCGCGGAAACCATCAACGGGCTTTTCAAGGCCGAACTCATCCGCAAGTGGGGCCCCTGGAAGACCCTTGAAGACGTGGAGTTCGCGACTCTTGAGTGGGTCGACTGGTTCAACCACCGCCGGCTTCTGGGACCCATCGGCGATATCCCTCCGGCAGAGATCGAGGAAACCTACTATCGTGAAGCAGTCACGGCTGAAGAGGCGGGACTCAAACAACTGAGTCTCCATTGAACAGGGGTTCAAATCTCCGCTTGCGTCCCCGCCGTCCCATTCGCAACCTCCGACAATGTCAGTGTTGCGACGAAGTCTAGAACCTGCCCGGCACTAGGGGGTCAGTTTTGCATCGGCACCGACATTCTGGGAGATCTCCAATTCCATGAGTTCTCTGAGCACCGACAGCATGGCTTCACGAAAGAAGTCGAACTCTCGACCCTCGGTGAGCTTGATGAGGAGCTCTTGCGGGGTGACAATGGAATCGGCCATCGTTGTGTCCTTCCCTTAGGTATGGTTGCGAGCCATTACCTACGGAACCACACGATGGCTTTTCTCTTCAAGGAAGACGGCATTCTCAGCCGCTTCCTGTTACGCCACGTCCGGGGACGCTACCATGTCCGGCTCGCGTGTGAGGACTTCCAGCGCGGTGGAGTGAGCGATATCACCACAGCTGCATCGCGACGTCCGTGGGCATGATGTCGGCCACGAATGCGCCAACATGACCCTGACTCTCCGGTACAGACGCGTGAACTCAGCGCGCTAACGCAACCACGGTCGTGAGGTTGCACCGGTACTGCTTGACCGCGACAGCCACGGCTGACGAAGACCCGCCAGCGGGCAGTCTAACGGCAGGACCTGAGCGCGTTCTGATCGTTAATGGACGGACCCATGGGCTGACTGAGCAACGACTGCCACATCACGTCCGCGCACTGAATCCCCAGAGTGCACCATCATCCTCTTGCACGCGGTCTCGTCATCCAACTCGCGCGCATCCAGTTCTCCGACTTCGTCCCCCGCGCTGCGCTCGCATCCTGGGAAAGACCCGACGCCTATGAACTCGAACGGTTCATAGGTAGGAACGAGGCACTTGAAACCAGCGATCAGGGAGTCGCGATCTGGGTAGCGGCGAGCTAAGTCTATCAACTGCTCCACTTTCTGAGCGAAGTCGAGCCCGAGGGAATCGGACCCGGGCCGGTCACCATTTCCGCCGAGGTCGCTCGCGGGACTGACCAGCTCGATCATGGGATGGCTCGTGGGAACGGCGTGCTCGTGGCGCCCCACCAGATTCTCATGCAGTCTCTCTCCAGGCCGGAGCCCTGTGAACTCGATCTGTATGTCTGCCGTCCTCCCGTTGCCGCCGAACAAGATCATCTTCTTGGCGACCTCCAGTATGCTCACCGGCTCGCCCATCTCCAGAATGAACACGCCTCCCCCAGTGTCCACCTGCGTGGACATGGCAGCGGCCTGGAGCACCAGTTGCACAGCCTCCGAAATCGACATGAAATAGCGGGTCATGTCCTTGTGGGTCACGGTGACTGGACCGCCGTTTTCAACCTGCTTCTGGAATATGGGAAGCATGCTTCCCCGGCTTCCCAGCACGTTTCCGAAGCGGACGGAACAGAAACGGGTGGCCCGATACTCTCTTTCTGCCTGATGCACGATCATCTCGGCCACCCTCTTGCTCGCGCCCATCAAGCTGATAGGGTCGGCGGCTTTGTCGGTGGAGATGTTGACGAAACGCTCCACTCCCGCCTCCCCGGCTGCCCGGACTACAGACATCGTCCCCATCACGTTGTTGAAGACCGCCTCGTCGGGGCAGACCTCCATCAGCGGAACGTGCTTGAACGCCGCGGCATGGAAAACCACATGCGGACGGTGCTCCAGGAGGACCAACCGCATCTTCTCACTGTGCTGGATATAGGTCGTGACCATCTCGTAGCGGGAGAAGCCGAAGGTCCGCAACTCTTCATGCAGCGCATAAAGGCCCGACTCGTCCCGGTCGACCAGTATCAACCTCTCGGGCGCGAAAGATGCGATCTGGCGACACAGCTCCGACCCAATAGACCCGGCCGCACCGGTGACGAGCACACGACGACCCATGAGATACCCTGCGATGGATGCTAGGTCGGTCTGCACGGGAGAGCGACCGAGAATATCCTCGATCTTGAGTTCGCGCACGTCGGCGATACTTACTCGCCCGTCAATGAGATCCGACAGCGAAGGTAACGTCTTGATTACCGCTCTTGTCTTCTTGAGTTCGGTGTAGATCCGGTCCATCTGCTTCGCGTCGGCGGACGGGATAGTGATGATGAACTCCTCCACGTCGTGCTCGGAGGCCGTCGGGCCGGCGTCGGCGATGGTCCCCAAGACCGGGTAGCTGAGCATACGCATGCCCCGCAGGCCCGCATCATCATCCAGCAAGCCTACGACCGTGATTCCCAACTGCGGAGCGGCGTCTATCTGCCGTAGGAGAACCTCGGCCGCCGAGCCCGCTCCCACAAGCACTGCTCGCTTGCCGTCATGATTTCTTTTCAGGCTCCGAGTCTGGAATAGGCGGCTGTAGAAGCGAACCGCCAGCATGGCAGTCCCCGCGGCGGCCGCGCCGACGACAACCACCGACAGGGGCACCAGCCGACCGGTGGCGGTTCCCCAAGCAAGGTCAAGCACCAGCAGCGCGGCAGCGGAGACAACCGTCGCTTTCACGATCCATGTGGCCTGCGGCAGCCCTACATAGCGATTGACGATCGAGTACACGTGGAAAACGCCGTTCAAGCCGAGGTGAAGAATCATCGCGGCAGCAAGAAAGACGCCGAACTTATAGGAGCCTAGACTCATATCCGCTGGGATCGAGCCCTGGAAGCGAAACACCAGGATGAGGTAGTAAGCAAAGAAGATGAGTATGAAATCGACTCCGGCGGCCATCAAGCGACGCCGAGTGCGCGAACTGTCGGAGCGATGCATCTTCATCGCATTACGCCGGGACGCCGTTCGCTGCGGAAATCACCAGCGTGCACCCCGCGTGTAAGATTCCGAGCCGTCATGGTGACTTCGCCTTCATCGTAACTCCTCGAGAGCCCAACCGCTCCCTCTGCGCGACGTTGCCACGCCGCGCTCGGGTCGGTCTCGCCACTTGCTCTCTCAGAGGACTGGAGTGTCACCCACTCCCGGCGACCGCTACTGGCCCACTGAGGTCCTTGCATCCCGCTCTGGTCCGCTCCACCCTTGTGACAGAACGAGGCGGATATCACTCTATTGAGCATAGCCCAATTACACGGCGCGTGCAATACATTCGCTCTAGAACAAGACGCGTGACGGCTGAAGCGAATGTCGGCACTGTAGCGCGAGGTTGATAGAAGAGCGGAGCCAACATCTCCACACCAGACTTCGCAGTCATGCGAGGGGCCAGAGCCCCACGTCAATGCGTCATCCGGCGAGCCGAATTCACAGAAGTCCATTACGGAACGCCTCCGCGGAACTCCTTCGCGGCTCATGTGCTCTCCCGTAACATCTTCCTCTTCTTTTCCACGTTGGGTCCCGCCTCAAACTTCGTGAGTGTCAAAGTCTTGCACCCGCAGTGGTGTTATCGGCCCCGCGAAGAGAAGCGACAAGCACGCTCGAAAGAAAGAGGATGATTCTTGGGGAATCGAACCGAGATCGGCAGTATGGTGCTGCCGTGGAGGAACAATCCTGAAGCGTTGAGAATTGGGCCCATCCGCGGCGCCTAGGCTAACCGATTGGATTGCAGCGAGAAATCGACGTGCAATAGCCTAGACTAGATGAGTCTTGGATCTCTTGATGATCCAGAGGTGGCTTCTAGCGCCGCCTTTCAAAGACGAGAACCTGGCAGAGGGGCCCCCACCAACCACTCCATACCGTGCCGCTGAGGCAGAGACCGGCTTCGCGTCTTCTGGCCACCCTACGGTCGACGCGACTCCTCAAGGGAAGGAACACACGCTCGGTGTACATCGCTACCTCCTGCGAGGTCGTACTCACAGAAAGAAGTACGACGACTCAGGATGACTTCCTCCGCCCAGCCAATCGACTTCGGCCGGTGCGCTTGGACCCTGAGACCTGCTCGATGGATTCATCCGCCGAGATGAAAGCGAAGCACCACAGACTGGGACATCTCATGAGAATGCGCGTCCGGCGGTCCTCGTCGTCCTCCAGTTCGAGAAGCCGCCCAAAGACTGAGAGGGCGGCGCCGTCCGCGGCGCCGCCCCTCTCACAGGCTCCTTGTGGCGTTCGGCTATTCCGCTCCGACCCTCAGGACAAGCACGGCAGCCTGGGCCCGAGTCAGATTGGACAGAGGTAGGAGATACAGCACCGCCGTTCTGCGTGGTTCCCTGGACCACCCCGCGGTAGACCAGATAGGCGGTGAAGGGGACGTGAACGGGATTGACCTGGGCGGCGTCGGCAAAGGGGGCAAGTACAGCCGCCCCCTCAGCGGCGTACCAGGCGGCCAGCGTCGGGTAGTTACCAAGCTCGCCGGCGATGTGACCGCTGTCGGCCAGTTCCTGCTGAGAGAGGTAGCGCCCCAGGATGGTGTTGGCGTGCTGCCTGGATATGTTCCAGGCCGGACGGTAGGTGTCGTCGGGGTATCCGGTCACCACCTGGGCGGCCGCTGCCCCCTCTATCCAAGGATAGTAGGCATGGGCGACGGAAACGTCCGTGAAGGTGGGAGCGGCCGGAGTGAGCGTCCCCAGAGCAAAGCCGTCTACCACCATCTTGGCGAATTGATCCCTGGTGATGGACAGGGTGGGCCGGAAGGTACCGTCAGAGTAACCCTTGGCCACGGTCCAGACCTCGTCGGCAGTCACGCCGTACATGCTCACCCACTGGGCGTCGGTGATGTCAGTCCAGCGGTCGACATGAACGGGAGGCTCGGGCAGAGCGGTGAACTCAGCCATCACCACGAGACTGGAGGTCACGTCTATGTCCGTGCGCGAAGCAGTGGCAAGGCCGTCGCTCCAGCGAACGAACTCATAGCCGGTGTCCGGCAGCGCTGTTACCTGGCTGCCATCCTTGCCGTACTGGACCACCTGGACGGTATCCCCGGAGACGGAACCTCCCTCGGCGGCCCGGTAGATCAGGGTGAATTCCTGCACATTGGAGACATAGACAGCGAGAGCCTGGGTGTCGGTGAGCACGGGCGATCCGTTGTCGGCCACTTGCACGATCACGTCGTAGATGTTGTCGGCCCCGACGTCGGTGGGAGACTCATGATTGGGAGCGGTGATGAAGGCGAGGACCCCGGTGGAAGCGTTGATGGTGAACTTGGCAGCGTCGGCCCCGCCGATGATGCTGTAGGTGAGGTTGTTGGCGGGCACGTCAACGTCGGTGGCAGTGACCGTGGTCACCGCGGTGGTGTTCTCCTTCACAACTGCGGCCGCGCTCGCGCCGCCGCCGTTGCTCGTTATGACCGGGGCGTCGTTCAGTGCATTAACGTTCACGTAGACGGTGGCCGTATCCGTGTATTCGCCGTCGCTGATGGTGTAAGTGAAGCTGTCTGAGCCGTTGTAGTTGGCGTCCGGCGAGTAGTTGACAAGATCGTCCGTCGTATCAGACGGGGTCCCGTTGTCGTCCACGGCAGCAGTGCCGTGTGCGGGGTCTGACACGGCCGTGATTGCCAGATCATCGCCGTCTAGGTCAGTATCGTTGGCAAGCACGTCGATGGCGAAATCAACGCTGTCTTCAGCCACATCGATAGCCGTGGGATCCCCATCATTGACCGCGTCCGGGGCCTCGTTTACGTCGTTCACAGTGACCGTGAACGCTTCCTCATACCAAGCGCCGTCGGAGTCGGTGGTGCGCACTCGGATGGAGTAGGAGTCCTTCACCTCGTAGTTGAAGAGTGCCGCGGTGTTGAGCGCATCGCCCACGATGGCAAAGGAGGCGTTGTCGGTGTCGCCAGCACCCGCCGCCAGAGTGTAGGTGAAGCTGTCGCCCACATCCTCGTCCGTGGTGCTCAGGTTGCCCACCAGAGTGCTGCTGGCCTGGTTTTCGTCGACGTCGCTGTTATCAAGGGCGATATCGCTGGGATCGTCGTTTACGTCGTTCACAGTGACCGTGAACGCTTCCTCATACCAAGCGCCGTCGGAGTCGGTGGTGCGCACTCGGATGGAGTAGGAGTCCTTCACCTCGTAGTTGAAGAGTGCCGCGGTGTTGAGCGCATCGCCCACGATGGCAAAGGAGGCGTTGTCGGTGTCGCCAGCACCCGCCGCCAGAGTGTAGGTGAAGCTGTCGCCCACATCCTCGTCCGTGGTGCTCAGGTTGCCCACCAGAGTGCTGCTGGCCTGGTTTTCGTCGACGTCGCTGTTATCAAGGGCGATATCGCTGGGATCGTCGTTTACGTCGTTCACAGTGACCGTGAACGCTTCCTCATACCAAGCGCCGTCGGAGTCGGTGGTGCGCACTCGGATGGAGTAGGAGTCCTTCACCTCGTAGTTGAAGAGTGCCGCGGTGTTGAGCGCATCGCCCACGATGGCAAAGGAGGCGTTGTCGGTGTCGCCAGCACCCGCCGCCAGAGTGTAGGTGAAGCTGTCGCCCACATCCTCGTCCGTGGTGCTCAGGTTGCCCACCAGAGTGCTGCTGGCCTGGTTTTCGTCGACGTCGCTGTTATCAAGGGCGATATCGCTGGGATCGTCGTTTACGTCGTTCACAGTGACCGTGAACGCTTCCTCATACCAAGCGCCGTCGGAGTCGGTGGTGCGCACTCGGATGGAGTAGGAGTCCTTCACCTCGTAGTTGAAGAGTGCCGCGGTGTTGAGCGCATCGCCCACGATGGCAAAGGAGGCGTTGTCGGTGTCGCCAGCACCCGCCGCCAGAGTGTAGGTGAAGCTGTCGCCCACATCCTCGTCCGTGGTGCTCAGGTTGCCCACCAGAGTGCTGCTGGCCTGGTTTTCGTCGACGTCGCTGTTATCAAGGGCGATATCGCTGGGTGGACTATTGCCCTCGTCATCGTCGATGTTCGTGACGCTAGCATCCGCCGCATTGAGCCCACTGTAGGCAGCGTCCCCAGACGTTGCAGCTGCAGTGACGATGGAGTACGCAACGTCGCCGTCGTCATCAGAGTCATCCACCCCAGTGACCGTGACCGTCTGGGGCAGGTTCCAGTTCGCCGGCACTGTGTAGCTCACCACAGCGTAGACCCAAGACACCCGTACATCGGGATCCAGATCGTCGGAATAGACACCGAACTGTTGCAGCTCAGTCGCCGATACCACCCCATTGATCTGATCTACTGTCCACCCTCCTCCGGCCGGGTTCGAGGTCCATGTGAAGGAATGAATTTCCCAACCGGAATAGACCTCCTGGGGGGTGGAGTTGTAGTTGGCGCCGTTGACTCTGATGCCCATGGCGATGGTGTTGCCGCCGCTCGAAACCTGGTCGGTTGCGGCATAGACGGTCAGGTTGGTGATCGTCGCGCCGCTGGGAATATCAAAGGCCGGGAACCCGAAAAGATACCGGGCGCTTCCGGAGGTGGTCGCTGTGCCAGTGATGTAATCGCTGTCATCCTGGAGCGACTCATCCACACATTCGTAGAAGTGGGTCGCAGTCGAGGGTTCCTTGGTCCAGGTTCCCCTGAACTCGCCGTCCGCGTTCGGCCGCCGGGTCTGGGAGGCTGACGTCGCGGTGCCGGCGAAGGTCACGCTAGCGGGAGACACCGTGCCTTCACTCAGATCCGAACTGCTCAGCCCGATGGTCACATCCGCCGTCGGCTGCGAATCCAGCACGATGGTGAAGGTATCCGAGCCTCCGGCCTCTGTGGTCTCCAGACCGGAGCTCGGTGAGACGGTGATACCCGCGAGGTCGTAGGACACTGAAATCCTCACGCGGTCCACCTGCATTTGCTCCGTGTTGCCACAATTTGCCCTTATCCGCAGCCTGAAGTTGCTGTCAGAGAGCTCGCCGTAACTCCACGATCGTCCGAAACTGCTGTAGTTGCTGGATGGCGCAGAGTAGGTACTATCACTGCCCGTCAGACCACTGCCCTCTTGATTGACATCATTCGTGTAGGTCAGAGCAGTCCAGTTGGTTCCGCTATTCCAGGAGAGGTCCACGCCGAAGTTGTCTGTATTGTCGTTGTCGCTGACGCGTCCCTCGACCTCTACGGAGAAGGCTATGTTCGTTGCCACAGAGCCAATTAGGCTTTGAAGACCGAAGATGGATGCTACGAGATTCTCATTGTCGTCAAACGTGGCTCTGATGTTGTCGGATTCTTGGGCGTTGCCAGGATTTGAGCAGGTGCCCGTGAAACCGGTCCCTTGCTGGTACACGGTAGTGGCGCCCAGCGCCGATGCCGACAGCCCCACGACCGACGCCGCCAACACAATCAGCAGAACGACTGCGTAGGCCATCGCCTTGTGCATCCGTGGGCGTTTCCTCTTCGTCATTCGTTCGCTTCTTGTGGGTTCGGTCTGTCTAGTGCTCATAATGCGCTCCCCGTCCGCGTGTCTCTGCTTATCTTGTTCACTGACGCCTCCCAAAGCCCTTTCCCGTAGATGGGCGACCCTTGTTGCGATTCACGACACCTGGGCCAGTTGCGCGCTGGCCTCGTCTAGAGCAATGCCGGCCCCCGCGCCGCCTTCTACGTGTTCGACCCGGACCACGTTCCCAGTGGCTTCGACCCGCAGAGGAGTGGCGGTCTCACGATCGGGGATAGTCAGAACCACATTCAGTCGGTCACCGACATCGAGCTGGTATTTCGTCAACAGATAGAGTCCCGACACGGACACGTTGCATGTGGTTGCCGGCCCCCTGTCGGTTTCGACCGGTAGAGAGACCAGGAACCTCTCGGCCAATCGATGCTCAGAATAGATGCTACTCGCCTGTGACATGCATGCAAGTCTAGGCGGGCATCATGTGCCACACAATTGACCGCCGGATAGAAAGAGCTATACCTTCTGGATATAGAGAAATGCCCGAACCCTCGCCCAGAACAAACAGGGCAGCAAACCTCAGGTCAGACCAGTCCGTTCTCGTGGGCGAACCTGACTAAGCCAGCCCGTCCCTCAATGCTCAGCTTCCGATAAACATTGTGCAGGTGCGACTTGACCGTCCCCTCAGTAACCGAAAGGGTCGTGGCTATCTCGGCGGTGCTCATACCCTGTGCGCATGATCGCAGTACCTGCATCTCCCGGTCACTGAGTCGGCCGGCCAGGCGCTGTGCCCCAGCTTCCCTCCGAAGGAGGTGTTCCATGGCGCGGCTGAACGAGCGCTTCTCCATCCATACATCTCCGGCCGCGACCTTCTCCACACACTGAAGCACCAAGCTGGACGCCATATCCTTGAGGAGGATCCCCGGAACACTCAGGCGTAGGCAGTCCAGAGCCTCGCGCTCGTCGAGCGAAGCGGTCAGGATGACCACCCGCGTGGGAAGATCCTCTTCCTTCAGCGCCCGGGCGATGGCGATACCGTCCATGTCCGGCATGTGAAGATCAAGGAGAAGGATATCCGGGCAGAAGCGCCGGACCGCCGCGAGGGCCTCTTCTCCATTCGCGCAGCGGGCCTGGATCTCGAAATCCCCGTTGCCGGCGAACAGACGCTCCAACCCGTCGAGGATCAGCGGGTGGTCGTCGGCAAGAACCAAGCGAACAGTCACGTTGCCCGTTCCACGCTTGCCTTCGTGACCCGGAACTCCCAGAAGACCTTGTCAACTCGTATGGAAACGACCAATGACCTTTCTTCCGACCGGGAGCTGCGCCGCGCCGGTTCCTCGATAGCCCAGGCACCGATTCGCCGACGTCTGAGGACTTTGGACGACCGCGTGAAACCAGCGTGGACTCTATCATTCACCGGAACAGGGGTCAAAGAGCGCTTCACCGCGCGCGAGGCGCAGGCGCGGGCGTATCAGCCCAAGACCCCCGGCTCCTGTCCCTCCGCCCTACGTCAGACCAGCCTGCGATGTAAGCGCCACCGTGCCCGCCTTCACCGACACTTCCAGCATGTCGAGCAGGCGGGGCATGCCGTCTCTCTCCCTCTGCAGATGCAGGACGAGCGGCTTCACACGCGTGAGGCGCTGGGCCACCTTCCGGTTCGCTACGAGCGCCCGGTTGAATGGGGCGTCGGGCTCGGTTGTGGCTATGGTGGCAAGACCACCGGGGCCTCCCTGGAGAGCGTCCAGGAATGATGGTATGTCCTCCGCGGCGAGTTCTCCCACCACGATCCAATCCGGTTTCATGTCCGCCGCTCTGCGGAAGGCGTCCGTTCGCGCCTGAGAACCGGCCGCGGCGACCATCCGAGACACATCCGCGCGCTCCCCGATCACAGGCAGCACATCCTCCTCCTCGTCGATAACCACGAGATGCTGATTGGCGGGAAGTTGAGCGACGAGCGAATTGAGGAGAGAGGACTTGCCGGTGCCGGGTTCTCCGCTGATGAACATGTTCCGTTTCAGGCCGAGATTGAGGGTGATGCGCCGCGCCTGCCAGACCGTGGGACAGCCGGTGTCGACCAAATCGCGCAGGGTCACGTGGAGGATCTCCCCCGGTCTGCGGTCGCCCGGTGCGGACGCTGATAAGGGGAGTCGCCGGGCACCGACGTCGCCGTCGTCACGCGAGGAGGCCCGGTCGGCCTCGAACGTACCAAATGTGTGAATGATCGACTGGACGAGCTGAGAGACCAGACGCAGCCGGGCCCGTTCTTCGCCGGAGGCATCAAGCTCGGCCACCAGATCGTCGACCACCTGTGTCTGTCGGTCTTCGTAGGCGACCAGTATGCGATCGAAATCCGGCACGGTCTGCTCCCCCTTCGATCCGATGTGGTCCTGCCGGCCGCTCGAGTCCGATGCCAGTAGGCCAATGGTGCACGCGCTCTCTTCCGTACTATCGGCCACTGAGGCGGAGCGGCTTAGCAAGCGCCCCCTCTTCGCGTCATGGTGCCCTATGTCTGAGTATACAAGACTCCCCCCCCTTACTCTCAACCCCACGCGCGCCTGGGCAGCCTCAGCCCTCCATGACCGGCACCAACCATTCCTGGGTCCGAGCCCGAGCGAGTCGCCACAGCCGCTGGATGCTGTCATCGGGAGCGTACTGGACGGAGCTCGACACTTGGGACGTCTGCAGCGGCAGATCGTAGAGGTCGACTATCTCGTCCGCGCGCGGCACCAACGGCCGACCGTCCCGGTACAGAGGAATGCCCTCGTACTCGGTGCCTTGTGCATCCGCGGCGCTCCACAAGGAGAGACTGTCTTCGTAGGCCCAGTAGATCGAGTTGAACTTGGCCAGGAAGTCCTGCTCGTCCAGCGTGAGACCGGCCGCATCGATGGCGTCCAGTTCCTCCCGCAGATGATCCACCTTGTTCCGGCTGTCTGTGAGCGTGCTCACCGCGGAAGTAGCCACGATTATGTCCGTGAGCGCCCCCCAGGAGTCTTCGAACAAGGTGTCGTCGATGCCCGTCGTCCGCTCGCTCGACTCCGTGGCCGTTTGATGCGGTGGTGTGAGGTCGCGGCAGCCGGCGGCAGTCACCACGAGAGACACCATGATGGCCAAGAGGATGAGTATCCTGATCTTCGGACCTCGTCTTCGTTCTGTTTTTGCGGCCCCGGCTTCGGCCCCGGCGGATGAGCATACCAGATGCCGGAATCCCGGCGACCACGGGCGGCCCGAACAGAAGACGGGGCCTCCGCTCAGTTCATCGCGGGGCCCCGTGTTCGAGGGGAGTAGGCTACTGAAGACGGAGTTTCCACGCACCGTCCCGTAATCCTTCCTCGGCTCCCGTGACCTGTTGGCGGCAACCGAACATGACGCCGAACCCCTTGATAGATGGCACGGTTGGGGCGAACATGGGACCCGGCTGAGGAGTCGCGCGCTGGGACATCGAACGAGGGAGCCCGATATGAGATGGGAGTACCGCAGCATCATCCTGAGCGCACAGGCGCACGACCCGGACACCAAGGCGTACCTACAGAAGATTTGGCCCGGATGGGAGCCCCCGCGCCACGCACCCCAGGCGTTGATCCCCAAACTGAACGACATGGGCGCCGAGGGCTGGGAGTTGGTGAGCATGGAGCCCGTCTTCCTGGACGAAGACGCGAGCGTCCTTATCCACGGGGGACCCAGGCCGCCCGACGACCCCATCACCGGCATGATCAAGGCCAAGGCCAGGATCCCATCGACGGGCGGAGGCACCGAGCCTACCAGGTACACGCACGTCTACCTTTGCGCCTTCAAGCGCCAGATAGACGCCTGAAGAGTCTATGTGCTAATGAGGGCCAGGCTGGATGTCGAAACACATTAGTGGACGGCTTGAACCGTCAGGGATGGGAACGAACCAGCACCTTTCGAGGGAGAGGCCATGGCAGTTGCAGATGAGATCAGGTCCTACCTGGGAGACGAAGTCGGAGCGAAAGTGGGCGGAAAGGGCGAGACTGGCGACGCAAAGCTGATCATCGCCGAGCGGAAGGCCTTCCTTGCGAAGAAGACGGTCGAATACTCGGCCAAGTTCAGGGTCCAGGACGATGACCGCGTAGTCCGCTTCTTCGAGATGCTGAAGGAGTCGGCTTCGGGGATGTCCGTGAGCGATGACGACGACGTGGGCGCTGGCTGGGGGGTTTCCAAAGGAATCTACCAGACGGGCACCGGGGGTCGCGATGGCTTCATCGAGGCGCAAGGCAGCCTGCTAGGCAGCAAGTATGCCTTCACCTTCGATTACGCGAAGATTCGCACCGGGGTGCGGGAGTTGACCGAGAAGCACGGGTATCGGTTCGATTATCAGTTGACGCCCAGGGGTCTCTAGGCGCATCTCGATTCCCGCGCGAACGGCGTCGAGAGATATGACAGGAGATTGCGCATGATCAGTCTATGGGCCGTCCGCCCCAAGACGACGAGCGCGGAGGAGTAAGTGTGGACGAGACTGGCACCTGTTCCAGCTGTTACTACTGGGACCTGGACAACGACAAAATCCTCGCGAAAGAGAAGAAGACCCTCGAGGCAAGGGGTAACGACTCGGGCCATCTGCGCGAGGGCAAGTGCAGGCGCTACCCTCCCGCCGGCGTCCCCCGAGAGGGTCTCGGCGCGGGCAGCGCTGCCGGCACCCACTGGAGCCGAAGCATCGGTAGCGACTGGTGCGGGGAGTGGGTCCCCCAGAGAGTCCACTTCGAGGTGGACTTGTGGGCGGTCTTCGAGGGAGTGGACACCATGTCAGAAGCGGAATTCCTCGAAGCTCTCAATTCCCTCGCGTCGACCGAACGGAAGAAGGTCTTCCGGACGCTCTTCACGGAGGAGGAGAGGAAGGGCCACCTTCTCCTCCTGGAGGACGAGCCCTTCTACGCCCTCTACCGCCAGCGGGTCGCCACCTACCTTACGCTCCAGAAGGAGGAGGAAGCCCAGGCGAAGGAGGACAAGCTCTCGACCGCCCCGCTGAACGCGGGACACTCAGCCGGCCTCCCAGCGGCTCAAGAGACCGGGGGGAGAATCCCCTCGTGGCAGGATCTTCTCGCCTCCGCCGCCCAAAGGACCTCGGGGGACACCCCAAACGGAGGTGAACGAGACGGCTAGCTGTCGTCCTTCCGACGAACGCTTCGCCGGGGCGGTGGGACTATGTCGTTGGTCGCACTGCGACTCCGCGCCGCTCGTACCGAAGGTCGCCGGCTTCTCTGCGCACGCGCATGGAGGGACTCGCCCACGCTCGACTTCCCGAACCATTTGCCCGCGTCGCAGCCTGTCTGTCCGACCCCCTGGATCAAGGCTGACTTCATAGACCGCGACCGGTTTGACTCGGCAAGAGCGCTTTCCTCGGTGAGCATGCTATCGATCTTGCCCGCCGCCTCAGTGCCAAAATGCCCGGACGCGGTAGGAGAAAGCCCCTCGGGCCGACACTCCACCGACACCTCCGGTCCATCTGCCGCCCTGCCCTCGAGCGCCTTCATGCTCAGACGAGTCCGAGCCTCTCCTATCCGGATGCGGACGGCACCGTAGCGCAGGCTGGTTTCCAATTCCTCCAGAGTGAGGAAGGGCTCCTCCAGTTCCCGCCGTAGGCGCCGACGGCTTTCCTCGATCCAAGCTCTTGACCGCTCCGCGCCGATCGGCCCATCGCCGGTCGAACCCGCCACCGCGAGAGTCTCCCCCAGGGACTCTGTGAGGCCTTCGGGCATACGGACCACCGCCCGCGATGCTTCGAGACCCGTCTCCGGGACCGGCTTCCCAGCTCGCAGACTGGTGCCGGGCGCCTCGACCAGGGGCTCCATTGCGGCCGGAGTCGAGACAGGCGGCAACAATGGCTTCGGCAACTCAGCCGCGGGCAATACAGTGGTGAGTGGCGGCTTTTCGACCGGTGCCGGGCCACCCGGCGCCGCCTCGGCGACCCGCTTCGCGACACGCTGCCTCTCCACGAAGACGCCGTCGTGGGACGGCCACTTGACGGCCGCCCGCTCTGAAACCGTCGATTCGCGGGCAGTCCGAGCCGTTGATGCGAAGGCCCCCGCCCGACGTGACGTGACCTTCCGCGCCGTCCGCGCCCGCAGCTGCCAAACAACAACCACCAGCGCAGCGCCGAGAGCGACCCCCAGCAATAACCATACGAGACCACTCATGCCGCTGCTCTCCTCCGCGCCCACCGATCCACGTTCTTGCGACGACTGGCAATGCTCGTCGCGCCGCTGTCAATAATACAGCGAGAAGCAGTTCTCTGGCGACTGTGAGTGCAAGTCGGCGAAAGATCGACATCAAGCGCGTGTACCTGGAATCGGAGCAAGCTGGGTTTCACGAGCACAAGTGGCCCCCGAGCCGTCCTCGTGATATTGCCGCATGCCAGGCTTTTCTCTTGCCTCTGCAAAGCCGGCGAAGGGACTTGAACCCCCAACCTGCTGATTACAAATCAGCTGCTCTACCATTGAGCTACACCGGCACGAAACACGGCACACCAAAGCGCAGCCGTGCTTGGAGATTGTAGCGCGGCAGGCGGCATCCGGGCAGTTCGTGAGCACGCGCGCCCGACTTCCCGGCGGCGGCGAGACAAGCGAGGGGCCGCCCCGCTCGGGCGGCCCCTCGTATAACCACAGACCTATATCGACGTCGCGCGCCCTACATCTTCTTGCTGCGAGCGATGTCGCTGGTGTCGTCGTGGATGCGGAAGAAGATGATGATGATCTCCAAGCCACACTCTAGCGAACAGCAGCACCAGAAAGCCCCAGATGAGCGGAACCGATGAGCACCGACTCCCAGTGCCCACTCCATGGCGAAGCCGACGATGATCGACCCCAGCATGCTGAGAGCGATCACGACCATGATCACGATGAACAGCACCTTGATGAAGTCGGGGTGATGAACTCGCGGAAGGAGAAGTCGAAGAACCTACTCCAGAAACTCTTGCCTTGAGGAGGTCCTGCCGGCTGCCCGTACTGAGCGTACTGGGGCTGCGGCGGAGCAGGCTGATACTGCTGCGGAGCGAGGCTGCGGAGCGGCCGGCGGGGGCGTGGCAGGCGGTGGAGCAGCGGGCGGTGGCGTGGAGGGTTCCGGAACCACGTTCGGGGTGTTCTCTACATCAGCCATGGCGCCTCCTCATTCGATTCGGTTGGCTCGGCCACACTCCTCAGATCCACTGGAGCTGTGTCGACCCCCACGCTACGGAGAGAAGCGACTTGTGTCAAGCCGCGTGAAGCGCCCAGACGAGCGCCCGGTCGAGCGCCGACCGCCAGCCTACAGGAGCACCCGCCTACTTTCCAGATGCATGGTGACCTTGCGCTTGATGCGCTGCAGGGCGTTGTCCACGGTCTTGGTATCGTGCCCGATATGGGTGGCGATGTCCTCGTAGGAGTTGCCCTCGAGGTAGTACTTGAGCACTCGCGACTCCAGAGGGCTGAGCAGCCGCACGAGGCAGTCGGTCAGGCTCACCACCTCTTCCGAGCTGATGACCTGCTGCACGGGATCGCTTGTGCGCCCCGAGGGGATGACGTCGGCCAGGGTGCGCGTGTCATAGTCGGCGCTGGAGGGAGAGTGGCTGAAGCTTACGTAGGTATTGAGCGGAGAATGCTTCTGGCGGGAAGCGGTCTTGATGGCCGTGATGATCTGCCGGGTGACACACAGCTCGGCGAAGCTTCGAAAACTGGTGTTGCGGTCGTGCTCGAAGTCACGGATAGCCTTGTACAGGCCTATGTAGCCTTCCTGGATGAGATCGTCCCCGTCGCCGCCGGCAAGGAAATACGAATTGGCTTTGAGACGGACGAAGTAGCGATAGCGAGTGAGGAGCTTCCGGGTGGCGTCGGTGTCTCCAGCCTTGGCCTGCGCGACCAACTCCTCGTCTGACGACTCGCCGACAGCCCTGGCCGCGCGCGCTGTTCTCACCGCCGCACCTCCTCCTGCCCTGTTTTCGGGCCGGCAGCCGGCCCCCCGTCCTATTCCTCGCGACCCTCCTCGCCTGGCGCCCTTTTCTGCAACTCGTCCCTCAACTGCGCCAGTCGCTCGAGCGTGCTCGCGGGGATTCTCTCCTCAACCCGATGACTCATTGTAATGCAATTCTGACGATTTGCAATCCTTTTTGTGTCATCTTGCAATTCGTTGGCAAACTGCCGCGAGGAGCGCCGGATCACGGCCGGCCGGAACACGGTCTTCTGGAGCTGGTAGTCGGAGGATACGACGATAACGTTTTCGCCCGGGGTGAGGGTAAAAACCTCCCTTTCGATGATGCTGTCGGCCGACTGGGAGAAGGACCCGAAGAGAATCTGCACCCGCGCAGTTGCAGTCTCTTGCTTCTGCAATGCCTGCCCTTGGGAGTCAAAGACCACGATAGCTCTGTCGGAGGTGCCTCCCATGTAGCTGGCGATGCGATCGAGCAGCCTGCGCCGCTCGTCGTCCAGATCGTAGGGCGCCGCACCGACGCCGGTCCCGCCCCCCTGCGTGCCGCGCTCTCCGCGACCGGTGGCGCCACCAGGCCCGCGCCCTCCCTGACCACTAGACCCGCTGCGGGGCCGACCGTCTCGATGGCCGAGGATCTGATGCAGAAGGTTGTAGCCATCGATGAGAAACACGCTCATGAAGCAGTCTCCGGTGTCGGGGGCGCTTCACCACCTGCGGACGCGCCCCTCTCTCCTCCTGGCGCACCTCTCCCACCCGCCGATACGCCCCCTCACCTGGCGACGCACGTCCCTCACCGCCCGACGTGGCCCTCTGGCGCAGAGCCTCGTACAGCAGGATGCCGGCGCTCACACTCACGTTGAGGGACTCCATCTCACCCAGAAGGGGCAGAGCGACCATGACGTCGCACATCGCCGCCACCCTCCTCCCCACTCCCTCACCCTCAGAACCGACGACGAAGCACGTGGGGTAACGATAATCCTGAGAGAAGTGCGGACTGTCCGCGTCGGCCGCCGCCCCATAGATCCAGAACCCGGCCTCCTTGGCCTCCGCCAGCGCGTCCGCGAGGTTACGCACCCGCGCCACCACCGCGTGCTCGGTGGCTCCCGCCGACGCCTTCACCACCGCGGCCGTGATCTCGGCCGCCCGATGCCTGGGGATCACGACTCCTGCCCCCGCGGCCTCGGCCGTGCGGATGATGGCGCCCAGATTGTGCGGGTCTTGCACGGCATCCAAGGCGATCAGCAGCGTGTGCGAACCCAAGACGTCGCCGAGTTCCACATAGGGATAGGGTTCCACCTCGGCTGCGATGCCCTGATGGTCGGGACTGCCCACGAGGCTCACCAGTTCAGCCCCAGGCAGCCGCTGCACCGGGATCCGGCCACCGGGCGCCGCGCCCCACTCGCCCACCTTCGGCTCGAGTTCGTCCCCCACCGCGCCGGCGACCAGCAGCACCCTGCCCACCTTTCTCCGACCCCTGAGCGCTTCGCGCACGGGATTCCGTCCGTAGACGAAGTGAGCCCCCTGATCGGGCGGCGAAGCCGGCCTCTCTGCGGGACGCCCACCCGGCGCAGCCGGTCGTGGGCCGCCGCGCCTCCTAGCGGATGGGGACGAGTTTGAAGCCACCGGCGACGTCCCGGACCTCGTAGCCTTGCTCGGTGATGGCGGCGCGCAACTCGTCGGCGCGCGCGAATTCCTTCGCCGCCCGGCATTTCTGCCTCTCCTCGGCCATAGCCGTAACGTCGGCCGAGATGACATCCTCCACCAGGGCGATCGCGTCAAGACCCAGGATGTAGACCATTTCCTTCATCTGGCTCTGGATCTCCCGCGCCGACCCACCGCTCAGTTCCCCAGACGCGCAGGCCACGTTGACCTCCCGCGCCAGACCGAAGACCTCGGCCAATGCGGCAGCGGTGTTCAGATCGTCGGCAAGCGCCTCGTCGAACGCCTGACGGCGCTGCCTGAGGAGTCCCTCGATGCCCGCGGCGGCTTCCGCCTCGGCCCCATCGGCCTCGGCCGCGGACGCGCCGTTCTCAGCATCGGAGGCCAGACGGTCGGCCAAGGCCCGGAAGACGTTGCGCAGACGGTCCACCTGCTGCTCGGACTCCGCCAAGAGCTCGGCGCTGAACTCCAGGGGACTGCGATAGTGCGTACCCACGAAAGCGACTATGAGCGCCTCGGGACGGTACTCGTCCAGGATGTGGCGCAGGGTGAGGATGTTCCCCACACTCTTCGACATCTTCTCCTGGCTGAGGTTGAGCATGCCGTTGTGCATCCAGAAGCGGGCGAAGGGGTGCTGGGCCGCTTCCGCTTGGGCGACTTCGTTCTCGTGGTGGGGGAAGATGAGGTCCCGACCACCTCCATGGATGTCGAACCCTGCCCCGAGATACGTGAGGCTCATGGCCGAGCATTCGATGTGCCAACCCGGTCGCCCCAGACCCCACGGACTCTCCCAGGCCGGCTCACCCGGCTTGGCCCCCTTCCAGAGGGCGAAATCGAGCGGATCGGCTTTGTCATCACCGGGGTCAACGCGCGCTCCGTGTCGCATCTCCGCGACCTGTTGCTTACTCAGCTTCCCGTACGGGTCGTAGCTGTCCACGTCAAAATACACATCGGGGCCCGACGCGTAGGCGTGTCCCGTGGCCACCAGCCCCTCGATGAGGGCGACGATCTCAGCGATGTGCTCCGTCGCCAGCGGTTCCACGTCGGGCCTGCCCAGGCCCAGGCGGTCAGTATCCTCGCGGTAGGCAGCGGCGAACTCCTCCGCCACCTCCCGGGCGCTCCTGCCCTCGATGCTGCCCTTCTGGATGATGCGGTCATCGATGTCGGTGATGTTCTCCACCAGAGTCACGCGATAGCCCAGCGACCGAAAGTAGCGCCGCGCCACCATAGATACTACATAGGGCCGGGCGTTGCCCACGTGCACGTAGTTGTAGACCGTAGGTCCGCAGAAGTACATGGTGACGTGGTCGGCGTCCCGGGGGACGAACTCCCGCTTCTCCTGAGTCAGCGAGTCGTAGAGCCGCATCTCAGGCCACCCCCGCCCCTGCTCCGGGGTCGGTCGCATCGCCGGGCATATTCGCACTCACGAAGGCCGCGGCTGCCTCCAGCCGAGCCAAGATGGTGCTCTTGCCCAGCCCGGCCACCAGGAAGAACAGTTCGGGACCCTCATCGCGCCCGCTCAGAGCCACGCGCAGAGGATGGTAGACCGACTTGCCCTTGAGTCCCTGTTCCTTGGCCGCCTCCACCAATGTGCGGAGCGCCTCACGACCGGACTGAGTGGGAACGTACTCCGCTTCCAGCCCGGCGAAGCTCTCCTGGGCCAAGCGCAGCAGCACCTCCACGCCGGGCGCGAGTAACGACTGCGCGCACTCGCACGAGGCCGGATCGACCGGCTCGAGGAACACGGCCGCGAACCGAGGCGCGTCCCCCAGCATCACGAGGTTCGCCTGTACGGCCTCCGCCACAACCTCTTGCTGGACCGGAGCCGGCCGCATGCCGGCCTCGGTCAGGTAGGGCTCGATCTCCCGGTACAGGGCGGTCGGGTCCAACTCGCGGATGTAGAGGCCGTTCAGCCAGTTCAGCTTCTGGATATCGAATATGGCCGGGCTCTTCGACAGCCGGCCGATATCGAACTCTTCGATGAGCTCCTCCAGAGTGAACTTCTCGCGCTCATCGCCCGGATGCCAGCTCAGAAGAGCCAAGTAGTTGACGATGGCTCCGGAGAGATAGCCCAGCCCTTTGAAATCGCCAATGGACGTGGCTCCGTGCCGTTTGGACAACTTGCTACCATCCGGGGCCAGAATGAGCGAGTGGTGACCGTAGAGGGGCACTTCCTTGCCCAAAGCCGCGAACAGCATCATTTGACGCGCGGTGTTGGTGATGTGGTCTTCCCCACGGATGACGTGCGTGATCTCCATGCCCGAGTCGTCCACCACCACCGCGAAGTTGTAGGCGAAGCCGCCATCGGTACGCTTGATGATGAAATCACCGATCACATCGGAGGAGAAGGTGATGGGGCCGTGGATGAGATCGTCGAACGTCACCTGCCCCTCGGGCACGCGAAAGCGGATGGCGGCCTCCTCTCCGGAGGCCAGACGGGTCTCGATCTCGGCTGGGGAGAGACAGGCACAGGTACGGTCGTACTTGGGCATCTGCCCCCGCGCCAATTGCTCGGCCTTGCGCTCCTCGAGCAGTTCCTGCGGGCAGAAACAGGGGTAGGCCTTGCCTTCAGCCAGGAGCTGCTGTACGGCGGCCTCGTAGATGTCCATCCGCTCGCTTTGCCGGTAGGGGCCATGCTCCCCCCCTACGTCGGGGCCTTCGTCGGACTGCAGGCCAAGCCAGTTGAGGTCGTTGATGATGCTCGCGTCGTGCGCCACCGTGGAGCGCTTGAGATCGGTGTCCTCGACGCGCAGGACCATGGTACCGCCGTGGTGGCGGGCATAGAGGAAGTTGTAGAGAGCGGTGCGGGCACTTCCCACATGCAGTGAACCGGTGGGGCTGGGGGCAAAACGCACGCGGACGTCGCTCATGGTCATAATCTCTCTTCGCTCGTTGTCTGCGGAATAATAGCGGACCCTCGGTCTTGATGCCGCGCCGGCACTTCCGCCGCACCCCGCGGTCGCTGTCAGCGCGCGTCGCAGGGTCGACTCAGCGCGCCTCGCAGGCCGGCCAGGGCCGACGCGGGCCCGGGTCAGGTGGGTCCCGTCGCTCCCCGGCGCCTGACGAGAGCCACCGCTTGGGCGGCGATGCCTTCGCCCCTGCCGGTGAAGCCCATGCCTTCGGTGGTCGTGCCGCGCACGCCCACTCGATCAGCCGTCACACCGAGGGCGGCCGCCATGCGCTCGCGCATGCGCTGCCGCTCGGGGGCGATTCGGGGCTGCTCACAGATGACGACGGCGTCCACGTTCACGACCTCCCAGTCACCCTCGGCCAGGAGACCACCCACCTCGGCAAGTAGCCCGATGCTGTCCGCCCCGGCGTAGGCCGGATCGTCGTCGGGAAAGTATTGCCCTATGTCGTCCAGGCCCGCCGCTCCCAGAAGCGCGTCCATGACGGCGTGCACCAGCACGTCCGCGTCGCTGTGTCCCTCCAGGCCTCCGGACTCCCGCAGCCGCACGCCGCCGAGCACGAGCGCGCGCTTCGCTGCGAAGCGGTGGGCATCGTAGCCGACTCCCACGCGTTGTTCACTCATGCCTGCGCTCCGCGAGTATCCCCTCGGCGTGGCGCAGGTCGAGGCGATCGGTGATCTTGAAGTTCTGCGGCGATCCTTCCACCAGCGCCACCCGGCCGCCGCGGCCTTCCACAAGCGAGGCGTCATCTGTGGCCTCCGCCACCACCTCATCGGCCTGTCCGTAGGCGTCCATGAGTACCTGCCAGCGAAAGATCTGGGGCGTCTGAGCTCGGAAGAGTCGCGCGCGGTGCGGAGTGCTCTGCACCACACCCTGGTCGTCGACGATCTTGATCGTGTCCACACTGGGAACGGCCGGCACCACCCCGTCGAGTGACGGATCGGCCTCGAGAGCATCCAGGGCGCGCCTCACTTCGGCGCAGGTCACCAGAGGTCTGGCCCCGTCGTGCACTCCGACCAGGTCCCAGTCGCCCAGATCCATCAGGGCGCGCAGACCGTTGCGCACCGAGAACGGTCGCTTGCTGTCCCCGGCCACCACCCGTGCGACCTTCCCGATGTGCTCCACCTGGATCTCATCGGCGCAGTAGTCGACGTCTTCCATGTTGACGACCACCAGCAGGGTGTCGATCTCCGCACACGAACTGAGAGTGCTCAACGTCCTCTGCAGCATGGGGACGCCCAGCAAGGGAACGTACTGCTTCGGCATCCCGGAATCGAGACGAGTCCCGTAGCCGGCCGCGGCCACCACCATAGCTAGGCTGAGACGTCTCTCCGCCATCCAGGTCTCCTCCTCAAGACGCCAGCCGCGTGAATATCATCCGGCCCGACGGGTTCTGCAGGACCGAGGTGACCTCCACCTCCACTTCCTCCCCCACCCGGTTCCGGCCCCCTTCGATCACCACCATGGTGCCATCCTCAAGGTAGGCCACGCCTTGATCCTCTTCCTTACCCTCGCGCAAGACCTTCACGCCCAGGCTCTCCCCCGGCAGCACGACTGCCTTGAGCGCGCTGGAGAGTTGATTCACGTTGAGTACCTCCACGCCCTGGATCTGCGCGAGCTTGTTGAGGTTGTAGTCCGTGGTGAGGATGCAGGCCTTCATTTCCTTCGCCAAGCGGATGAGCTTGGCATCGACCTCGGCTATGGTGGGAAAATCCCGCTCGATGATGATCGTTCTCTTGTAGGCCTCCTGCAGATGACGCACGGTCTCCAGCCCCCTGCGCCCCCGGGAGCGCTTGCCGGGCTCCGCCGAATCGGCGATGGACTGCAGTTCCTCCAGCACGAACCCGGGGACTATGAGATCACCCTCGAGAAAGCCCGTACTGACCACGTCACCGACCCGCCCGTCGATGATCACCGAGGTGTCAAGCACCTTGGGGCGCACAGAATGCTCTGTGCCCGGTTGTTCGAGGAGGCCTTTGAAACCCAGGAGACGGGCCATATCGGTATGACGCTTGTAACCCAGGTACGCGAACAGGTACCCGCTGACCGCGAAAAGGAGTGGCAGAAGATATGGTCCCACCACGGGCAGATCACGGACGGCGAGACCACCGAGGGCCGCGATGGCCAGCCCGATCAGCAGACCCAGAGTGGTGAAGATGAGCCCACTGGCCGTGACCAGCGAACTCGCCCGATCGAGCCGGCGGCCCAACCGGGTCACCGCGCGGCCCAGGAGACTACCGACGACGCCTCCCACTATGACCCCGGCCAGCACCACCAACGCAACGAGCAACCCGTGCCCAAAGGCGCCCAGCCCATCGTGCGGCAGGTAGACCATGGCCAACTCGTAGCCGACCACCCCTCCCACGAGGGCCATCAGCAACCTCAGCGCGAAGACCATCCCTATTGCCCTTCGCCCGCGCGGGTGCACATCTCCGCCAGGGCGCCGTCGAGGAGCTTCAGGGCCTCCCCCTCCTGGAGCCCCTTGGCGTACATGAGCTCCGAAGCAAGGATGCGCCTCACTTTGGCATACATCTGCTTCTCACCCGTAGACAGCCCCTTGTCGTGGTCGCGCAGGGCGAGATTGCGGAGAACCTCGGCGATCTCCAGCGCATCGCCGGTCTTGATCTTGTCACGGTTGTGCCTGATGCGGTGGTTCCAGTTATCGGGCATGTGCGTGGCGTCGTCCAGCAGCACCGCGATCACCACATCCGCCATGTCATCGGAAATGATGGCCCGCAGACCGGTCTTCTCCGAGCCCTCAACGGGGACGGTGACCGTCATCCCGTCATGCAGCATCTGGATGAGGTAGCATCGACGCAGTTCGTCCCCCTCCCCCTGCTCCACGACGTCCATGACGCGCCCGGCCCCCAGATGAGGGTAGACCACAGTGTCACCGATGGCGAACATCATCCGTACCGCTCGAGCAGGTTCAGCTCCCGCAGGCGGTTCAGACCCTCTTTGATGTCACGCGCCCGGGCCAACGTCACCCCCTCGATGGCAGCCAGTTCGTCCGGCGTCGCATCGATGACCTCGCTCAGGTGCCCGTAGTACCCGATGAGCGTGACGATGACCTCTTGGGGAAGACGCGGGATCTTGCGCAGCATGCGGTAACCGCGGGGGCGCAGGTGTTTCTCCAACATGTCGATACACGGTTCGTAACCGAGAATCTGACCGAGGCGGGCCAGGGAGAGAAGGTCGTCGGAGAGCAGGGCGCCGAGACCTTCCCGTGCCTCCTTCAGAGCCCCGACCGTCAACTCCGGCAGGTAGTCCGCAAGGAGCGCCTCACGATCTTCGCGCACGCGGAGCATCATCATCTCCAGTTGCAGCCGCACGAGACGCCCTTCCGTGCCCAACTCGATGATATAACGCTCGATCTCCTGCACGATCACCAGCACCATCTCAAGCCTCTGGACCACGCTGAGCACGTCGTGCAGAGTCACGGCGTCCTCGAACTCGAGCGCCGACAGCGATGTGGAGACGTGAGTGAGCCGCTCCTTGAACTTCTCCAGTGTTTGCAGGGCCTGGTTGGCGCTATCGAGGATGGTGCGCAGGTGCTCCATCACGTAGCGCATGTCTGACAGGTAGATGGTGACCACGTCACGGGCGGCAGAGATGGAGATAGCCAAGACATCGATCTGCTTGGCCACACGTTCGGCCGTTCTATGGCGCGTGCCGGTCTCCTCGGACTCGATGGAAGCGTCGGGCATCAGTTGCACGTTGGCGTGCAGGATGCGTGTGCCTTGGCGATCCAGAAGGATGGCGCCGTCCATCTTCGCGAGCTCATAGAGAATCATGGGCGCCAGCTCGACGTCTATGTCGATGCCCCCGGAGATCATGGGCCTGATGTCGGCCTCATCGGCAAAGACCAGCAACGCACCCGTCCGGGCCCGCACGATGTTGTCGATGGCCCGCCGGATGGTGGTGCCGGGAGCGACCATCTCCAAGGCCTCTATGAGCCTCTCCTCGATCGCCGGGGGCCGTTTACCCACGTCCACTCCTCACACCCACAATGTTCACCGCCTCAGCGATGTCCGCCACCGCCGTCAGTCGTGTCGCTCCCAGATCCAATCCCGCGCGTACCAGTTCGTCGGCGTTTCGAGCCGGGAGGAGGATCCTCTCGAACCCCCGCCGAGCCAGCTCCTGCACGCGCTTCTCCGCCTGCAGGACGTAGCGCACCTTGCCCGTGAGACTGATCTCACCGAGAGCCGCCACGCCCCCGTCCATGTCGGCATCCTTCCATGACGACACCACCGCCAGTGCTACGGCAAGGTCGGCGCACGGGTCCTCGATCACAAGTCCCCCTGCAACATTAACAAAGATGTCGCACTTGAGAAGCGGCAGACGTGCCCGTCGGCTGAGCACGGCCACGATCATGGCCAATCTGTTGCGGTCCACCCCCCGAGCCACCCTCTGAGGCATAGCCAGATTGCTGGGCGCCACCAGCGCCTGCACCTCGGCCAACAGGCAGCGCGTTCCTTCCATGACCGGGGCGACGGCCGAACCCGAACGAAGCTCCCCGTCTTCGAGGAATACAGAGGAAGGATCGGCCACCTCCACAAGCCCTTGCTCCGCCATCTGGAAGACCCCCACCTCGTTGGTGGAGCCGAAACGGTTCTTGATCCCCCGCAGGATGCGGAAGGGCTGGGCGCGCTCGCCTTCGAAGGAGAGGACCGCGTCCACCATGTGCTCCAGCACTCTCGGCCCGGCCAATTCGCCATCCTTGGTGACGTGTCCCACCAGGATGAGAGCGATGTTGCAGGTCTTCGCCACCCGTAGAAGCCTGCCGGCAGCGTCGCGGATCTGCGCCACCGATCCGGGCGTGGAACCCAGTTCGGGCGACCACAGCGTCTGCACCGAGTCGACCACACACACAGCGGGGCGCAGCTGCTCGAGACAGGCCACCACCGCTTCACTCTGCGTCTCGCTCAGTAGACGGAGGCGGCTGCTACTCCCGTCCAAACGATTGCTGCGCAGCTTCACCTGGGCGACGGATTCCTCCCCTGAGACAAGCAGGGCGGAGACCCCGGAAGCCTCCATGCGCAGCAGGGCCTGTAGGAGGAGCGTGCTCTTGCCCACTCCAGGTTCGCCTCCCAGAAGGACCACCGAGCCGGCCACCAGTCCCCCGCCCAGCACCCGGTTCAGCTCTCCCAACCCCGTGTCGATACGGACGTGGGAACCCGGATCGACGTCGGCCAGAGCGACAGGAACGGGCGCCGCGGGCACGAGTCCCACCCTACGGAGCGATGATCCGACGCCCGGCGCCTCTTCCACTATGGTATTCCACTCACCGCATCCGGGGCACTTGCCCAGCCACCCAGGCGATGCGTGACCGCACTCCCGGCACACGAAAGAACTCTTGCCCCGCGGCATCGGCCGCAGCCCCGACTAGCCGGTCTCGTCAGCTACGAGGACCTCAGGCACGCCCGGGATGACCTCGACGATGGCCAGATGGTCTTCTTCCTGGTCCAGCAGCACCGTACTCCCCGCGGGGAAGCGTCCCGACAGCACCTCTTCGGCCAGCAGGTCCTCGACCTGCGACTGGATGGCACGACGAAGGGGCCGCGCGCCCATGGTGGGATCGTAGCCCACTTCCACGAGCAGCGACTTGGCCGCCGGCGTGAGAGCAAGGCCGATCTCGCGATCTTTCAGCTGCTCTTCCACCCGTGCCAGCATGAGATCGACGATGGAGGTGATCTCTTCTCGGGAAAGCTTGTGGAAGACGATGACTTCATCCACGCGGTTGAGGAACTCAGGCCGGAAGACCTTCTTGAGCTCGCCTGTCACACGGGACTTCATCTCGTCGTACTGCAGGCCACCCTCGGCCACGGCTTCGCCGAAACCCAGCACCTGGCCCTTGGAGATGATCGAGGCCCCGATGTTGGAGGTCATGATGATGATAGCATTGCGAAAGTCGACCGTGCGCCCTTGGGCGTCGGTCAGCCGACCATCTTCCAGGATCTGCAGGAGGATGTTGAACACGTCCGGGTGCGCTTTCTCGATCTCGTCCAGTAGCACGACCGAGTAGGGCCGGCGACGCACAGACTCGGTGAGCTGTCCTCCCTCTTCGTAGCCCACGTATCCCGGCGGAGAGCCCACCAGGCGGCTGACGGCATGCTTCTCCATGAACTCCGACATGTCCACTTGGATGAGGGCCGCCTCGTCACCGAAGAGGAACTCAGCCAACGTGCGCGCCAGCTCTGTCTTGCCCACGCCCGAGGGACCCAGGAAGATGAACGAGCCCGACGGCCGGTGCGGGTCCTTGAGTCCGGCGCGCGAACGCCGGATAGCACGGGAGACCGAACGCACGGCCTCATCCTGCCCCATGACGCGCTTGTGGAGAGATTCCTCCATACGCAGGAGACGATGCGTCTCGGCCTCGGTAAGCTTGGTCACCGGGATGCCGGTCCACATGGCCGTGACTTCACCGATCTCCTCTTCGCCGATGGAGATCTCGACCGCCCCGTCGTTCTCCTGCCACTTGTCCTCCAGTTCCCGGCGACGGTTGAGCAGCTTCCTCTCCCTATCGCGCAGGGATGCGGCCTTCTCGAAGTCCTGGACCTCGATGGCCCCCTCCTTCTCCCGCCGCACCTCGAGGATAGCCGCCTCGACCTCTTTCAGGTCCGGGGAGGCACACATGTTCTGGATGCGCTTGCGCGACGCGGCTTCGTCGACCAGATCGACGGCTTTGTCGGGCAGGAAGCGGTCGCTGATATAGCGGTCGGCCAGGTAGGCCGCGGCGTCGAGAGCCTCGTCGGTGATGCGGACGTGATGGTGCGCTTCATAGCGCTCACGCAGTCCGGCGAGGATCTTCTTGGTCTCCTCGACGGTGGGTTCCTTGACGAGTATCTTCTGGAAGCGGCGCTCGAGCGCTGCGTCCTTGGCCAGATGTTTGCGGTATTCGTCCATGGTGGTGGCCCCGATGGTCTGGATCTCCCCTCGCGCCAATGCCGGCTTGAGGATGGAGGCCGCGTCGATGGCGCCCTCAGCGGCTCCGGCGCCCACCAGGTTATGTATCTCGTCGATGAAGAGGATGATGTCGCCCCGCTCCGAGATCTCCTTCATGACCTTCTTGAGACGCTCCTCGAACTCACCCCTGTATTTGGAGCCGGCCACCAACGCGCCCAAATCGAGGGTGTAGATCTGCTTGTCCTTGAGCAGGCCGGGCACATCGTTCTTGGCGATGCGCTGAGCGAGGCCTTCTACCACGGCCGTCTTACCCACACCGGGTTCGCCGACCAGCACAGGGTTGTTCTTGGTGCGCCTGGACAAGATCTGCATGACCCGCTCGATCTCGATCTCGCGCCCTATGACGGGGTCGAGCTTGTCCTCCTCCGCGTACCGCGTGAGGTTGCGACCGAACTGATCGAGCACCTTGGAGCTCTTGCGATCCTTGCCCTCGGCCGCGACGGCCTCCGTCGAGCCACGCGCCGGGCGCTTCGCAGGACCGGCGAGGACTCGCATGACTTCTTGGCGCACACGCTCCACGTCCACATCGAGATCAGCCAGGATGCGCGCCGCCACGCCTTCGGTCTCTCGAGCTAGGCCGAGGAGGATGTGCTCGGTGCCGATGTAGTTGTGCCCCAGCGATAGAGCCTCGCGCAGAGCGAGTTCGAGCACCTTCTTCGCCCGGGGTGTGAAGGGTATCTGCCCCTGGGACTCGTGTTCGCCCTCACCCACGATGCGGGCGACCTCGCCCCTCACTTCCTCCAGACTGACCTCCAGCGAGCCCAACACGCGCGATGCCACGCCGTCGGCCTCACGCAGCAGGCCCAAGAGGAGATGCTCTGTACCGATGTAGTTGTGATGGAGGTTTCTCGCCTCTTCTTGGGCGAGGACCACCACCTGCCTGGCTCTCTCAGTGAATCTCTCGAACATCATGGCTCTCTCCTGTCACCGCACCACAGCCGCCGCGAAGACTTCGCGGAGGACCTGGGCTCGGATGTTGTCGATCTCTGGATCTTCGAGACTGCCGGAGTTGGAATCCATGTGCTCCACGATGAGGTGGGCCGGCTGTAGCCGTTGCATCAGGTTGAACGCCAGAACCCCGTTCATTCCCGGCACTTCCGCCACGCCCAGCTCGACGCCGACATCCGCGGCGGATATGACATTGACGGCCTCCGCAAAGGATACGTTCCGGGCGTGCTGTGCCACACCTATGGCCCGGCCGATATGGTCTTTCACCTGCATAGGGTTGGATCGGAACAGCATCTTCCTCACCGATCGCTCTTTCTCCAATATCTCGACTGAGACCTCTTCTATATCCTGTATCGTTTCCCTCTCTGGTTTACCCTGACGGCCCAGGTTTGAGACCTGGACCACGCCGCCCGCTCCTCCCCACAGAGGAGCAAGGCCGAGACCCGCGTCCAGAAGATCGAGAGCGATCCCCGGCAGCCTCCCTGCAAAAGTCAGCGCAGGCGCGTGTAGAGTGGCGTAAGCCCGCAGGCCTGTGCCCGCCTGCTCAGGATGACTGGTGAGATAGCCCCACTGCGCATCGAAAGCGTAGGCCGCGGTCTCCTCAAGCCGATCGTCGAGCAGGCTGAGCAGCGACCACAGGAAGGGCAGTTGATCCCCCACCCGAAAGCCGAGCAGCCGCAGGTGGTCCTCCCCGTTGATCTCCAGCGAGGCCTCGTCTTTGCCGTAGATGGCGAGACCGCGTCCGGCCCCCGTGATGTCTGCGAAGCGAGGCGTCATGAGCCCCCGTTCAACCAGGTGGGCCACCTCAATACTCGACAAGTCGCCGAGTTCCACGACCCGCCATCCGTCGCCACCTTCGGAAACGAGCGCATCGAGCACCTGCTCGCGCAATTCCTCCAGGGCATCAGCCTCTTCGGCGTGCGGAAAGCGCAGACCCGCCTGGTTCCGCGAGAGGCCCAGGCCGCATGCGGTGACAGCGGTGCTCACCGGCCACCCTCCTCAAGGTCTCGCGCCAGATCGGCGAGCCGGTCGCGAACACCGGCAGCCTCCTCGAAGCGTTCGGTGCGCACCAGTTCGCTCAGCATGCGAGTGAGACGAGTGACTTCGTGATGAAGCGACTCAGACGCCGATCCCTTCTGCGGTACCTTGCCCAGGTGCTCGACAGGATCGGTATCCTCCTGGACGGCGCCCCAGAGCTGCTCGCCGAAGACCTGGTAGCACACGGGACACCCCACGAGGCCCGTCTCCTTGAGATCGGCCAGCGTCGTGCCACACACGGTGCAGACCCGACTCTCTTCGGGGCCCGGGACGGATGCCGGATTCTCGTCGCGCGGTCTCGTCCCCGCTATCTGGCGCAGAGCCGCGGGGACCGCCAGCACCAGCGAGATGCCCTCTGTCTCTCCGGCCAGGTCCTCGGCGCACTGGTGACAGAGACGAGTGTGAGTCACCGCGCCATCCTGAACGCGCAGGAGATGGATGACAGCGCCCTCTTCTCCGCACATCTCGCATATGGCAGAGTCGTCGGCGTCTATATGTAAGCCGGGTGATTCTTCTGCAAACACCCGAGGCCTCCTCTGGGACCGCGACCGGACGCACCGGCCGGTTCTTCCGACACGTTACAGAAGCGATTTAGCAATCGGCCGTCGTGCCGGGAAACGCCCTCGAAGCCACCGGCCGAAGCCGGTAACCACTGGGCAAAGTTTAGCATAACCCGCCTGTCGGACAGGCGAAACGGAGTCTCGGCAAATACCCCCGGGGGCAGTTTGCAGACCTCTGGATCACCTCTCGGGGCGGAGCTGCGGAAAAAGGATGACATCGCGTATGGACTCGGCTCCCAGCAGCATCATGGCCAGCCGGTCGATGCCTATCCCCAGCCCACCAGCCGGGGGCATGCCGTACTCCAAGGCCCGTAGGAAGTCCTCGTCCAGGACGTGCGCCTCTTCGTCACCCGCCTCCTTGTTGCGCGCCTGCTGTTCGAAACGCCCCCGCTGCTCCATGGGGTCGTTGAGCTCGGAGAACGCGTTGCCCATCTCCTTGCCGGCGATGATGGGCTGAAAGCGCTCCACCAGCAGGGGGTCATTCGGGCTGCACTTGGCCAATGGACTGAGTTCCAGGGGGTAGTCGATGGCAAAAGTGGGCTGGATGAGGGTCGGCCACACTGCATGCTTGAGACCCTTGTCGACGAGAGTGGCGAACGTGTCGCGATTCTCCACTTCGATGCCGCGTTGGTGCAGAACGCGCTTGGCGTCCTGAGGAGCGGCACGCATGTCGGTAAGACCCAAGCCAAGCGTCTCCAGCAGCAGCGAGTCGATACTGCGCCGGGGCCAGGGCGGTCTCAGGTCGATGGAATGCTCGCCCACCACGATCTCAGCGGTGCCCAGTACCTCACCCGCAAGAGCGGGGATCATATTCTCGACCAACTCCATGATGGCGTTGTAATCCACGTAGGCCCAGTAGAGTTCCATCATGGTGAACTCGGGGTTGTGCACCAGCGAGATGCCCTCGTTACGGAAGTTCTTGCCTATCTCGTAGATGCGGTCGAAACCGCCCACCAGCAGCCGCTTGAGGTAGAGCTCGGGGGCGATACGCAGGTAGAGGTCACTGTCCAGGGCGTTGTGATGAGTGGAAAAAGGACGGGCCAGAGCGCCGCCGGGCAAGGGCTGCAGGATGGGAGTCTCCACCTCTACAAAGCCCCGACCGTCCAGATACCGTCGCATGGCGGACACGATCCGGCCCCGGGCCCGCAGCTGCCAGGCCACCTCGGGATTGCTCACCAGGTCGATGTAGCGCTGTCGATACCGGGTCTCGCGATCTTGGAGACCGTGCCACTTCTCCGGTAGAGGCCGAAGCGACTTGGTCAGGAGCGTCCACGAAGAGGCGAAGAGAGTGAGCTCACCCCGCCGGGTGCGAAAGACGTGACCCTCGCAACCGATGATATCGCCCACATCCACGTCGGTGAGGAGCGTGAAAGACTGCTCTCCCAACGTGTCAACGTTGCTGTAGACCTGTATGTCGTCCCAGCCGTCGCGCAGAGTCAGAAAGACGGCCTTGCCGTGTTCGCGGCGGGCCATGACCCGGCCGGCGACCCGGTAGTGACTACCTTCGTCCTTCTCTCCCGACTCGAGCTCCATGTGAGCCTGAAGTATCTCGGCAGGGTTGTGACGATCAGGGAAGTTGCGCGCATAGGGCTCGACGCCCTGCCCGCGCAACCGCTCCACTTTGGCCAAGCGATCGCGCTCCCATTCGGGCAGATGGTCCGAGCCTAAGCCACCATCCTCCTCATGACCTGCAGATCCCGCCGCCGGATCCATCTACGACATCTTCCCTATGGAGAGGATCTCGTAGCTCAGCGAGCCGACCGGGACCGCGACGGTAACCACTTCGCCCACCTGCTTACCCAGGATGGCTTGGCCCACGGGCGACTCGTTGGAGAGACGCGCCTTGGAGGGGTCGGCTTCCGCGGAACCGACCAGCGTATAGATGCGCACGTCTCCGCCGTCTTGGTCGCGCAGGGTTACCGTGCTCCCCACGCTCACCTTGTCGGTGTCGATTTCAGACTCCTTGATGACCCGCGCCCGGCGAAGCTTCTCTTGCAGCACGCTGATGCGGTGCTCCAGCATGGCCTGCTCACTCTTGGCGTCGTCGTACTCGGAGTTCTCCGAGATGTCGCCAAACTCACGCGCCTGGCGAATGCGCTCGGCGACTTCCTCCCGCCGCTCCGTGGAGAGGAGAGCGATCTCATCCTGCAATTGCTTGAGGCCATCAGCTGTGAGGATTACTTCTTTCCGAGACACGTGGATTACCTTCCTTCTTAGGACTCCCGAGATCGACGGGCCTAAAAGTGGCGGCGCATTATAGGGTGGCGGCGGCGAGTTGTCAAATCGTTCGCAACACACATGCCCCAAGAACAGGTCCTGTCCGCGGGCGAGATATCATCGCATCGGCGGATGCAAGGAGATCGCCACGCCCTGCAACGCCCCGTCGAGTCGGACCGCGTCGGGCAGCAGACGGAGTCCTTCGATCACCGCTGCCGGTACGCCGGAGGGACGAAGATACCAACTGAGCAGCTTGCGCGCCCAACGCGCGGCCCGCTCGGGTCCACGTTCCTCGGCCACCCGGGCGATGAGGGCGCGCAGGTCGGCGACCACCTCCTCCAAAGACGGTCGGGGGCGATCCACTCCCGTCAGCAGATCTTCCGCCGCCCAGGGGGTGCCGGCCACGCCGCGGGCCAGCATGACCGCGGCCGCTCCGGTGGACTCATGCACGGCCAGGGCTGAAGAGAACCCGTGGATGTCGCCGGAGGCGAGCACCGGGATGCTGAGGCTCCCTACCAAGGAGGCGGTGAGCGAATGATCGGCCGTCCCCCGGTACAGTTGGTCGGCAGTGCGGGGATGGATGCAGATGGCCGCGACCCCGACCTCCTCCAACCTCCGAGCCAGAACGACTACCTGCGCCCCCTGTCCGGCCTTCAATCCCGACCGCAGCTTGACCGTCACAGGTATCCCTCGTGGAGTCGCTTCTCTCACCACGGCAGCCGCCATCGCCACCGCCCTGTCCGGATCGGCGAGCAAAGCCGCTCCGGCGCCGGTCTTGATGACCTTACGCACGGGGCAACCCATGTTGATATCGACGACGTCCGGGACCTGCTCGCGAGCGAGCACCACGTCGGTCGCGGCGGACATGGCCTCCGGCGTATCGCCGAACAACTGCACAGCCACCGGGCGCTCTTCGTCCACAAAATCGAGGTAGGCTCCGGTACGGACGTTGTGATGGAGTATTCCGTGAGCAGAGACCATCTCGGTCGTCACCAGACCGACACCGTGAGTCTTCATGTGCCGACGGTAGGCGCTTATGGTCAGCCCGGCCATCGGCGCCAACACGGCCCGGTTAGGCACGACCAGGGTGCCGATGCGGAAGGGTCGAGCGAACGGCGAGGTCGTCATCGGGCCTGGACCTCCCGTCGCCGGCAGCTCGCTCTCGACCAGGGCCCGGCGGCCATGGGGGCGACGAGGAGGCAGGAAGTGCGAATAGCAGCGCTACTTACGCGACCGACGACGAAGTGTAGCCTCGGACGGCGCGTCCAGGCAGCCAAGGCTTCGCTCTTCAGCGGCCCACTAGCTATGGTTGCGCCTGTGGATGATCTCAAGTCCGCGCAAGGTCAGAAGCGGGTCCAGCCGGTCGAGCGACGACGCGTGGTCGAAGATGAGCGACGCCAACCCGCCGGTGGCGATGGTGACCGCACTTCCTCCCACTTCCGCGCGCATGCGGGTCACGATGCCGTCGACCTGCCCGGCGAAGCCGTAGATGGCCCCCGCCTGCATGGCCTGCATAGTATTACGCCCGATGACCGTCCCCGGATCGACCAACTCGATCCTCATAAGGCGCGCGGCCCGCGTCGCCAAAGCATCCAGGGAGACCTCGATGCCCGGGGCGATGGCGTGCCCCAGATACTCGCCCGAGGCAGAGACGGCGCTGAACGTGGTGGCGGTACCGAAGTCCACGGCTATGCAGGGCCCTCCGCAGAGTTCGTATGCAGCTATCGCGTCGACGATCAGGTCGGGACCGACCTGCCGTGGGTCGTTGGTGAGTATGGGCATGCCCGTCTTCACGCCGGGTCCCACCACCAGAGCTTCCACCGCGAACCAGCGACCGGCCATGGCCGCGTACTCGCCGCTCAGACGGGGCACCACCGACGACAGCGCGATGCCCGACACGGAATCGCGGCTGAGGTCTGCCAGCCGGAGAAAGTCGACCACGAGTGCCGCGATCTCGTCACCGGTCTTGTGTACCTCGGTGGCCATGCGCCAACTGGTCACCAACTCCTGTGCATCGAAGAGCCCAAGGGTGGTCTGGGTGTTGCCTACGTCGACTGTCAACAGCATCAGGCGCCTCCCTCGTCCGTTCGACGGGTCATCATGCGCGGGTGAGTCCCGGGCCGAGCAGAGTCATGCTCAGGTCCACCGGAGGCGCCCCCATGGTGATGGCGCTCGTGGAGATGATGTCCACCCCGGTCTCCGCAATCGCACGTACGTTTTCCAGGTTCACGCCACCCGAGGCTTCGAGGATCACCTCGGGCTTCAGAGCGCGGGCGGTCGCCACGAGAGCGCGCAGAGAATCGAGACTCTGATTGTCGAGCATGATGATATCGGCCCCCGCCTCGAGAGCCACGCGCAGGTCTTCGAGCGACTCCACTTCCACTTCGATGCGCAGGTAGTGCGGGCACGCTGCCCGAGCCCGTTCCACAGCCTGTCGCACGCCTCCCGCGGCCCTCAGATGGTTGTTCTTGATGAGGACCAGGTCGAACAGCCCGTAGCGGTGATTGCCGCAGCCTCCGTGCAACACCGCCCGCTTCTCCCAGTAGCGCAGACCGGGAGTGGTCTTACGCGTATCGACCACAGTCGCATCCGTGCCCTCCACGGCCTGGGCGAAACGGCGCGCCTGGGTGGCGACTCCGGAGAGATGGCTGAGGAAGTTGAGGACCGTGCGTTCCGCTCCCAACAGGCTGCGCACAGGGCCCTCGACGCTCGCCACGGGCAGGCCGGGCGCGACCGGAAACCCCTCGTCGACCAACTGAGTGAACACGCACTCCCCATCGACCGCTTCCACTACAGCTGCTGCCAAGGGCGATCCGCTGAGAACCAGTCCCTCTCGGGCGACGACCTCCGCACGCCCCCGCAGGTCGGCAGGCACCGTCCAGGCTGACGTCACGTCGCCGTAGCCGCCCATGTCTTCCGCCAAGGCCTGCCGCACCAATGAGCGGGAGATGTCGTCCAGCATCATCTACTCCTCCCTTTCGCTCAGAGTCACCAGGGGCCCATCGTGCCCTGGACGGCTCTGCACCAGCACGTGCCGACGCCACTTGAGATCGTCCTGCTGGGGGAAGTCCGAGCGCAGGTGGACGCCACGACTCTCCTCCCGGGCCAGAGCCGACACCACCATATGCTCCGCCACGGTCAGCAGGTTGAACAGTTCCAGTTCAGGGACTCGCAGGCCCGGTGGTTCCAGCCCCGTCTTGATCTCCGCTATCGCCTCCCGCGCCCGGCTGAGCCCCGTGAAGTCGCGCACGATGCCGCAGCCTTCGGCCATGACCTCCCCCAGCCGCCTGCGCCCTTCTGCCACCACCTCGGGATCGTTCCCAGGCCGGCGGGCTTCATCGAGACCGAGTCTGACCTTGTTGACGGTCGGATCACACGACCCCAGATAGAGCCCCAGGTCGCGCACCGTACGCTCGCCGAAGACAAGCCCCTCGAGAAGTGAGTTCGAGGCCAGACGGTTGGCGCCGTGGATGCCGGTACTGGCCGTCTCCCCACAAGAGTAGAGCCCGGGGACCGATGTCCGCCCCCACATGTCGGTCTGCACACCGCCGATGAAGTAATGCGACGCCGGTGCGATGGGTATGAGCTCCCTCGCCAGGTCGAGACCTCGTTTGGCCAAGCCGCTGAACACGGTGGGGAAGCGAGTGCACAAGAACTCGCCGTCGAGGTGACGGGCGTCGAGCCACACGTGGTCCACCCTGTCGCGATCCATGACCTTCTTCATGGTCCGCACCACGATATCCCGGGGCGCAAGCTCCTCCCGCGGGTCGGCTCCCACCATGAAACGCTCACCGCGATCGTCCCTCAGGTAGGCGCCCTCTCCCCTCAGCGCCTCCGTAAGTAGCAGGGTGGGGTTCTCCTCGGCATAAAGAGCCGTGGGGTGGAACTGCATGAACTCCATGTCGCGCATGAGCGCTCCCGCCCGGTATGCCATGGCGTGACCGTCGCCGGTGGCCATGGTCGGGTTGGTGGTGTGCGCGTACACCTGCCCGGCCCCACCGCAGGCGAGGACCACCGCCCGGGCGAGAGACACCGTCAGGTCGCCTCGCAAGTCCACCGAGAGTGCGCCCACACAGCGCCCCGCGTCGATGATGAGGTCGACGACGAACTCGTCCTCATGCAATTCGGCCCTGCTGCCGCCGACGATAGCCTGCGCAAGTGCGCCGGCCACCACGCTGCCCGTCGCGTCTCCCCCGGCACGCACGACCCTAGGGACGGAATGGGCTCCCTCTGAAGCCAGGATGAGCTTCCCGGCACGTTGGTCGAACTTCGTGCCCAGACGCTCCAACTCGCGCACCCTGTCCGGTCCTTCCTCCACCAGGATGCGCACGGCCTCGGCATCGCAGAGGCCCACTCCGGCCTCCAGAGTGTCGGCAAGATGCAGATCGGGAGAATCGTACGGCCCCATGGCCGCGGCGATGCCACCCTGGGCCAGAAACGTGGTCGTCTCGGCCAACTTGCCCTTGGTGATGATGCCTACGTTCCACTGGTTGGCGGCCCCGATGGCGGCCGTCAGGCCGGCTATGCCACCGCCGATGACCAGAACGTCGTAGCTGGAGTAGCGGACGTCGGTACCGCCCCGTGACACCAGATAGGGGCGGCGACCAGAGGCATCCGCTCCGCTCACGGCGAGACCTCTATCATGCGCAGCACGGCCTGCAGCGCCTGTTGTCTCACCTCAGGTGCTACCGATACCACCGGTCCCTCCGCGCGCAGAGCATCTCGCACCTTCTCCAGGGTGGTGAGCTTCATGTTGGGGCAGACGGCCATCTTGGTGACTGGATAGAAGCGCTTGCCGGGCACGTCCTGGCTCAAGCGGTAGATCATCCCCGTCTCGGTCCCGACGATGAACTCCTCGGCGGGGTCCTCGCGACAGAAGCGGATCATGCCCGAGGTGCTTTCCACCGCATCGGCGACCGCCGCCACTTCCGAGCGGGCCTCGGGATGAACGACCACCTTGGCCCCGGGGTGGGCCGCCCGCGCCCGCTCGACATCCTCCACTTCGATGAGTTCGTGGGTGGGACAGAAGCCCGGCCAGAGGATCATCTCTCGGCCGGTCTGCTTGGCCACCCAAGCCCCCAGGTTGCGGTCCGGGGTGAAGATGATCTCCTGGTCGCGAGGGATGGTCTCGACCACACGCACAGCGTTCGCGCTCGTGCAGCAGATGTCGGAGACCGCCTTCACAGCGGCTGTGGTATTGACGTAGCTGACCACCGCAGCCTGAGGGTGCGCCGCCTTCAGTCGCTCCAATCCCTCCACGTCGACCATGTCTGCCATGGGACAGCCCGCTTGGGGTTCGGGTAGGATCACCGGACGATCCGGAGCCAGGATGGCGGCGGTCTCGGCCATGAAATGCACCCCGCAGAACACGATCATGCGCGCATCGGTCGCCGCGGCCTGGCGGGAGAGCCACAGCGAATCGCCGAGGATATCAGCCACGTCCTGCACTTCGGGGCGCTGGTAGTTGTGGGCCAGGATGACGGCTTGTTTCTCACGCGCCAACTCGCGGATCTCTGCGTGCAACGCTGCATAGTCCATGTGTGACCGGTCGCTCCTCGCCATCGACTGCCGTTGATCTCTGACCTCGTGACGGCCGACCGCTTGCTCTTGCACCAGCGCCAGCGCCTGGACCACCGTCCTTCCGCTCGGCAGGACCAGTTCCGGAGCAAGTTCGGCCAGTGGCTCGAGCACGAAACGGCGCTCCTCCATACGCGGATGAGGAATCTCCAGTTCGCTATCGACCACGGACGAACCATGGTACCAAAGGATATCCACGTCGACGGTGCGAGGGCCCCATCTTACGGTCCGCTCCCTGCCGAGGGCTCTTTCGATGGACAGACCCCTGTGCAGGAGATCGTGGGGGGAAAGGGAGGTCTCGACTTCGACCACCTGATTGAGGAAATCAGGCTGCTCCGGCCCGCCGATGGGAGCCGTGCGATACAGGCCCGAAGACCCTGTTACCCTCGTCCCGGGAAGTGAGGCCAACATGTCCACCGCCCTGCCCAAGATGCACTCGCTCTCTCCCTGATTGGAGCCGAGGCCGATGAAGGCGCGCGCGGTCGCAGCAGCCTCCGTCACGGGGTCTCAGTCCTCGAGGTCCGCGCGCGCCAACTCCACGGCCACGCTGACGCTCTTGAGAGCGCAGGCGACAGGCGGATGGGGCTTGATCACCTGCACCCAGACCTCATCCACGGGGAATCTCACCAAGATCGCCTCGGCCACGTTCTGGGCAAGGTGCTCAAGCAGGGAGACACTCGCCGTGGTGACGATGTCGGTGATCAGGTCCATCACTTCGGTGTAGTCGACGGTATCTTCCACTTTGTCGGTGACGGCCGCACGGCAGTCGTCGATGGTCAAGCGCACGTCGAAGTAGAGGCGTTGACCCAGCACCTTCTCTTCCGGAGCCACCCCGTGATGGCCGTATACCTCTAGACCCTGGATGAAGATGTCCATGTCCCCTCCTTCACACGGTTACTGGGGAAGCGGTCAGCAGCGCCTGAGCGACTCGAACGGCCTCGAGGTTCGAGGCCACCTGGTGGACCCTGATGATGTGCGCGCCCTCCCATGCCGCCAATGCCGTGGTCGCGGCAGTGGCCTGGTCACGTGATCGAGCCTCGGGTAGGTCCAGGATGGTGCCCAGGAAGCGCTTGCGGGAGGTCCCCACCACGAGTGGACGCCCCAAGGAGCGGAAGGCGCCAAGGTTGCGCAGGATCTCAAGATTGTGGACGGTGGTCTTGCCGAACCCGATGCCCGGGTCGACCAGGAGGTTCTCTTCCTTCAGCCCTTGGTCCACCGCCCAGTTCAGACGCTCGACAAGGAAATCGTAGACCTCCTCCACCACATCCCCATACGCGGGCGCTTCCTGCATGGTGCGCGGCACCCCTTGCATGTGCATGAGTATCACCGGGCAATCGGCGTCGCGGACCACGGCAGCCATCTCCGGATCCATGCGCAACGCGGATATGTCATTGATCATGTAGGCTCCCGCAGCCAGCGCCTGGGCGGCTACTGAAGCCTTGTAGGTATCCACCGAGATACGTCCGGGAAGATCGGGCGCCAGCCCCCGGAGCACAGGCAACACCCGGTCCAGTTCCTCCTCCTCGCTCACGAACTCGGCACCCGGGCGGGTGGATTCGCCTCCCAAGTCGAGCAGATAGGCACCCTCTTGCACCAGCGCCCGTCCGGCTGCCACAGCAGCGTCGGGCCCGGCATAACACCCGCCGTCCGAGAAGGAGTCGGGCGTCAAGTTGAGTACGCCCATGAGCAGAGGTCCGAGACTCAGGTCGAGCCCCGGGGGGGCCGCCGGTACGGGTGCGTCGTAGTTGCGCAGGGCCGTCTCGATAGCGTCCGTGAGCCGGCGCAGCCCAAAGGGCTGCCGGCGCAGTTTGGGCAGAAGCCGCTCATACTGCATGAGAGTGCCCAGAATGAGACAGTCGGCTGTCTCCCCGGCCAGTTCGTAGACCTCCCGGGAGACGGCCACCTCGCCTCCTCGCGAGAGCATCTCCTGCTTGAGGATGTTGGCGGCGCGCACGTCTAGCCCGGTGACCCTGACCGCCCGGAAGAGTGCCTTGTTGCTCATAAGGTCTATGCCGCCTCGCGACACACGCCCCCGGGTCAGCTTGGCCCGCACTTCGTCTGCGGTGCGGAGGGTGAGGACCTGGGGTGAACCCTCGACGGGGATCATATGAACCTGCCCGCTAGGAGTCGCGGCCGTCGATGAGGGCCAGGACCTCGGACCTCGTCGCCTCACTTGTCCGGAATATTCCCCGGACCGCCGAGGTGATCACCTGGGAACCGGGGGAGCGGACGCCGCGCATGGTCATGCACAGATGCTCGGCTCTGACGAGGACCATCACGCCCGCCGGCTCAAGGGCGTCCACCAAGGTGTCGGCGATGGCGGTAGTGAGTCGTTCTTGTAGTTGGAGGCTCGCCGCCGCGGTGTGCACGAGGCGCACCACCTTCGACAACCCGGTGATCTTCCCGTGTTTGGAAGGGATGTAGGCCACGTGGGCTACGCCGAAGAAGGGGAGCAGATGATGCTCGCACATGGAGTGGAAAGCGATGTCTCGCACCAGCACCATCTCCTGATGGCGATCGGAGGGCATGGCGACGATGATGGACGACAAGTCCTCCGACTCGCTGGCCATGATCTCACCGAACATCTCGGCCACGCGGTGGGGGGTGTCGACCAGACCCTCACGGTCCGGGTCTTCACCGATGCCCTCGAGGAGCAGTCGAACGGCCTGCTCGATCTTGTCTCTGTCCACGAGGCCGTGCCTAGTCTTCGCCCTGACCCATGAACGACGAGAGCCCGGGCGCCGCCACCTGCCCGTCGGGCTCCACGGCGTCCGGCTCGGGACGCTGCTTGCGTTGCTTCTGAACACGCTTGCTCTCAGCCGCTTTGCGGGCGCGGGCCTCGTCACGGGCTTTGAACACGGCCTCAGGCTCCTCGCCACGCATCAGGGCCTCGAACTCTTCGCGATCGATGGTCTCCTTCTCGATGAGCAGCAGCGAGACCTGATCGAGTTCCGCGCGATGCTCGTTGAGTATCTTGCTGGCCATGTCGTAGGCCTCGTCGACCACCCTGCGTATCTCAGAGTCGATCTTCTGCGCCGTCTCGTCGGAATACTCTTGCCCCATGCCGTAGTCCCGACCCACGAAGGGTTGAGCCGGATCATGCCCGAAGGTGAGGGGACCGAGGTTCTCACTCATGCCGTACTGGGTGATCATGCGCCGCGCCGTCTCCGTGGCCCGCTGGAGGTCGTTGGAGGCGCCGGTGGTGATGTCGTCGAAACGGATCTCCTCGGCCACTCGACCGGCCAGCATATGCGACAGCTTGTCGATGATCTCCTTCTTCTTGACCATGAACCTGTCCTCAGTGGGCAGAGTGATGGTGTAGCCGAGAGCCTGCCCCCTGCTGATGATGGAGATCTTGTGCACAGGATCTGCATTGGGCAGGAAGTGTGCCACCAAGGCATGTCCCATCTCGTGGTAGGCGGTGATGAGCTTCTCTTCCTCCGACAGCAGCCGGGACTTCTTCTCCGGGCCGGCGATGACACGCAGGACGGCTTCCTCGAACTCGTCCATCTCGACGAGACGCTTGTGTCGGCGAGCGGTGAGCAGAGCAGCTTCGTTCACCAGGTTGGCCAGATCGGCCCCGGTGAAGCCCGGCGTCTGCGCAGCCAGGACCTCTATGTCCACACCGGGAGCCAGCGGCTTGCCACGAGCATGGACGGCCAAAATGGCCTTGCGCCCTTCGCGGTCGGGCCGGTCGACGATGATCTGCCGGTCGAAACGCCCCGGCCGCAGCAGCGCTGGGTCGAGGATATCGGGCCGGTTGGTGGCAGCCATGATGATGATGCTCTCGTTGGCCTCGAAACCGTCCATCTCCACGAGCAACTGGTTGAGGGTCTGCTCGCGCTCGTCGTGCCCACCACCCAGTCCGGCGCCACGATGACGACCGACGGCATCGATCTCATCGATGAAGATGATGCAGGGCTGGTTCTGCTTGGCCTGGTCGAACAAGTCGCGGACGCGGCTGGCGCCGACCCCCACGAACATCTCCACGAAGTCGGAGCCGGAGATGCTGAAGAAGGGGACACCGGCCTCTCCCGCCACGGCCCGCGCCAGTAGCGTCTTGCCTGTGCCTGGAGGCCCGAACAGAAGGACGCCTTTGGGTATGCGGGCGCCCAAGCTCTGGAAGCGCTTGGGATTCTCGAGAAACTCCTTGATCTCATCGAGTTCCTCCACGGCCTCATCCACGCCGGCTACATCCTTGAATGTGATCTTGGGCTGATCGATGGCCATACGCTTGGCCTTGGACTTGCCAAAGCTCATGACCTTGCTGCCACCGCCCTGCATCTGGTTCATGAGGAAGATGAAGAACACGACCATGAGGAGGATGGGCGCCAGGGTGCCCAGGAGCGTGACCCAGACCGAGCTCTTCTGGATGTCGGTGGTGAATTCCACCTCATTGGCCAAAAGGTACTCTTCCATATTGAAGGCAGCCGTGAACCCGACCTGGAAGCGCTTCCCGTCCTTCAATTCGCCCTCGACCACCAAGTCCTTGGTCTTGAGAGTGATCGGCTCCTTCAAGTTCCCCTGCGCGACGGCCGTCTGGAACTGGTTGAAGGTCATCACCTCCGACGCATTCGAACCGTAGAACAAGTTCTGGACGAAGAATGCCAGCAAAATGATGAGAAGGATGGGGAAGGCGGCGCTCTTGAAAAGCCTGCTCACGAGTACTCCACCATTTGCTCAATAGTGGGCAGAGATACTACCATATGCCCACTTTCCCATCCGAGGAACCGAGGTCCGCAGAGGGCAGTTGGTGAGCGCCGGCGACGCGCGCATCAGCCGAGATGGTCGACGACTCCGATGAAAGGCAGGTTCCTGTGCTGCTCGGCGTAGTCGAGCCCATAGCCGACCACGAACTCGTCGGGGATCTCGAAGCCCGTGTAGCGGCATTCCAGGTCTGCGGTGCGCCGGCTGGGCTTGCTGAGCAGGGTGACCACCTCCAGGCTGGCAGGGTTGCGCGAGCCGAGGTTGTTCGTGAGGTACTGCAACGTCAGGCCGGAGTCGATGATGTCCTCCACTATGAGGACGTGTCGTCCCTCGATGTCGATGTCGAGGTCTTTGAGGATGCGCACCACGCCTGAACTGTCGGTGGAGCGTCCGTAGCTGGAGACAGCCATGAACTCCATCTCCAGGTCAAAGGCCAGCCGCCGCGACAGATCGGCCATGAAGAGGACGGCACCCTTGAGGACGCACACAAGGACAGGGCGCAGCGCCTGGTAGTCGGCGCTGATAGCCTCTCCCAGTTCCCGGATACGCTCCTGCAGGTCCGCCTCAGAAATGAGCACTCGCACTCGGTCTGCGTCCATCAAACCTCGCCGTTCAAGAGTTCGCCTCCACCAGGCTCAGCCGTACGATCTCAACCGTCTCGGGCGTTATTCTACCCCTCTCCGCGACGGCGAATCCACACACCCAGACGATCTCCTCCTCCGCGACCACCAAAGGAAGCCGCGGTCGCACAGCAGCCGGCACCCGAAGATCCACGAGCACGTCCTGCAACTTGCGAGATCCCGGAGCTCCCAGGAGGCGGATACGGTCGCCCGGCAGGGGCCCACGCACCCGAAGCGGTCCGGCGACGCTCTTCGCGTCGACGTAGGCCTCACGACGCGTGTCGGGGGCGAAGAAGTGTTCCACTCTCGTGGCCTCGACCACGGCCCCCTCCCACTCCGCGCGGCCGGGGATGCGCAACTCGACACTCGCGGCGCCCGAGACGCTCAGCGGCCGACCCGCCGCGGCTCCCCGGCCTCCGCCGTACACGCCCGGCTCGGCGTTGATGCGCGACAACCGCAGGAGATCGTACTCACGCTCGACCCTCCACCCTCCCTCGAGATCGCGGCCGGCCGAGCCCGGCACCGCAAGAAGCCCCTCGACGGCCAGTACAGCGGCTCGGGAGACAGTCAGCCCCTGCTCCTGCAACCAGGAATGCAGCACCAACCGTCTGAGCGCCGCGGACATCGCGAGCAGCCGAGGAACCTGCATATGAGCGGCGCTCACATCGAGTCCTGAAGCGTTGATCGCCTCCTGCAGGAAGCGCTCCACCTCAGCCGCCACCTCAGCCGTGCGGGCCGCCGCCTCCACTGCCCCCGGAAGCGCAAGCTCCCACTCGGGCACCACACGCTGACGAATGCCTGTGCGCGCATAGCCGGGGTAGGAGTTGCCGATATCGACGGCGAACGCGAGCCCCTTCTCACGACAGAAGCGGGCCGTCTCGTCGCGCCTGGCCCCCAGCAGGGGCCTGACCCAAGGGGGCTCGGCGGGGAGCATCCCACGCAAAGCAGCCATGCCGCCGTATCTCCCCATCCGATACAGGAGGTTCTCCACCTGGTCGTCAGCCGTGTGACCGAGGGCGATGAGCTCGCATCCCTGCAGGCAGGCCGTCTCCACCGCCGCCTGCCGGCGCTCCTCGCGTGCACGAGCCTGCACGTTCCCCCCAGCCTTCTCCACCGGACGGTGCGCCACGCTCAGTCCCACCCCCAGGCGTCGGCAGTGGGCGACCACGAGGGCTTCATCAGCGTCGCTCTCGTCAGCCCGCAGGTGATGGTTCACGTGCAGCACAGACACATGGCCGGGTCGCAGCCCGCCCAGCAGATCACTGCAGAGGATCTCCAGCAACGCGATCGAGTCCTGCCCGCCCGAGACCATCGCCAGAACGCGGCTCCGTGCCGAGAAGAGCTCCTCCCGCGACACCAGCGTGCAGGCGCGGGCATGAAGAGACGGGTGTCTACTCGCTCCCTTGTCGACTGTTTCACACACGCCGCCACCTTCCCGTCCTACACCGCTTCCCGGGCAGATATTGTACTACCAGCCAGGCCGCCGCCCAGGCCGGCACCAGGGCCTGGGGCAAGGTCCAGGACGGCTGCCGCGACCGGGTTGCTCCTGGCTTCCCAGCCTCCCTGCCGTTGCGCCGCGCGCACAGCTTCAAGAAGGCAGCGGGCTTGAACTTGCACTCTGGTCCCGGCTTTGCTTAAATCGGCACGCCTGAAAGTCCAAAGGAGGATAACCATGGGTGTTCCCAAAGTCGATCCCGATCTGTGCACCGGGTGCGGCATCTGCGAGGATATTTGCCCGGATGTGTTCGAGATCGGCGATGACGGCCTGTCTCACGTTATCGATCCGAACGCGTGCGAAGACGCCGGCTGCTGCGAAGAAGCCGCCGATGAGTGTCCGGAGGGCGCCATCACGCTCGAGTAAGAGCTGCCGCGGCGTAGCGCGGAACACCATGTAGACGGAAGCACCTCGGAAGGCCGCCGCAAGGCGGCCTTTCCGTCCTTCTCCGGAGACTCGCCACACCCCCCACCACCCGCGGTGCGCGGCCCATCCACACCTGCCCCGACGACACCTATCCCCACCGGTCGACCGAGGCTACGGCAGGATACACCTCGGGCCCGTCGAACAGATGTCCCCGAGGGAGAAGGGAGTATCGACATCGGCTTTCCAGACCTACTGGCCTTGGGGATGGCACTGTGTACGGCGGCATTCTTGCTCGCTGCGCTGGTATTTTCCTGCCGCACAATCACCTCGGGCCGGCGGGCACGGGCGCTTTCCCTGGCTCCTCCTGTGTTGGGAGGTATCTTCCTCCTGGCTCTCACAGTGACTCTGGCTCTGGATGCCGTGCCTGGACCAACCACTTGGATAGCACAGGCCGTCCTGTTGCTGGCCGCAATGCTCTTGTTCGTGAACGCTTGGGCACTCTACAGGCAGCGCCGGGCCGACCTCACCACCATGGCCGACGGTTCAGGCGTAGACACACTGACAATGGTGGCCACCCACCGCGCCTTCCAGGACCGTCTGGCACACGAGTGCGAGCGCTCCTCTCGTTTCGGCGACACCTTTCTCCTTCTTATCGTCGACCTGGATGGCTTTCATCCCGTCAACGACCACCACGGTCACCGGACCGGTGATCGCATCCTCTTCGAGTTGGCGGGCAGACTCCGCGCCCAACTCCGCGAGATCGACCTCGTGGCCCGCTACGGTGGCGACCAGTTCGCCCTGCTTCTGCCTCACACCTTCGAGAAGGGCGGCCTGGAGGTGGCGGAGCGTCTGCGGCAGAACGTGGCTTCCTGGGTCTTCGCGCCCTCTCCCGGGACCGAGCTCCGCCTGACCATCAGCGTAGGCCTCTGCTCGTATCCGCAGGATGGTGCCGGCCCCTCACAACTCATCGAGGCAGCCATGACCGCACTGCACTTCGCCAAGAACATGGGTGGCAACCAAGTGCAGGTGTCGCGAGAGGTGCCCGGCGGGACCCCAGACAACGTCACGCCCCTCCCTCGCGCCGGACGGGGAGCGATCGTCCGCAGCCTGGCTGCCGCCGTCGATATCCGCGACGGCTACACGCACGAGCACTCCCACCACGTATCGGAACTCGCGGCCGCCATAGCCAGACGGATCGGCCTCCCTGCCCCGGAGATCGAACGTATCGGCGAGGGAGGCTGGCTCCATGATGTGGGCAAGATCGGCGTCCCCGACGCCATCCTCAGCAAGAAGGGCAGTCTCTCCCGGGAGGAGTGGGACAAGATCCAGCAGCATCCCCTGTTGGGCAAGCAGATTATCGAGAAGGCTCAACTGACCGATCTGGTGCCGCTGGTCCTCCATCACCAGGAGCACTACGACGGCACCGGCTATCCCGATCGCCTACGTGGGGAGGCAATACCTTTGGGGGCCCGTATCATCGCCGCCGCCGACGCGTACCACGCCATCCGCTCCGACCGTCCATATCGGCTTGGCCGCTCTCATCAGGAGGCGACCACGGAACTACGCCGTTGCGCCGGTCGGCAGTTCGATCCGCGCGTGGTGGACGCGCTCGTGTCTATCCTGGATGGTTCCCTGGAAGCCGGCGTCGTGGAGAAGCCCGGTGCCATCGGCTCCTCCCTGCGCCGGCGCCCGGCCGCCTTCAGCGCCTCCGCCTGAGTCGGCGGCGCAACCGCGAGTCGGCCGTCGGGACCTCAGTGACCTATCACGCAGCGACTGCACGCCCCGAGAGGAAGGCTCAACTGTAGGCCAAGAGCCCGAAGATGTGGTAGAAGAACACCACCGTGAAGATACCCACCATGATGAGCGCAGCCTCGAGGGCACGCCGGAAACGACGACACTGCCACACGATCAGCGTCACGGCCAGGATCGCTACGAACTTGAACAAGCCGGCGTAGACAGGGCTGGCTGCAAACAGCGGCCGCATGATGGGATTGGCTTCCCCACCGCCCGCGGCCAGCGCGTTGAGAGTGAGAACAAAGTCGGCCACGTTGAGCACGTTGACCGTCACCAGTAACACCCACAGCGTCCCCGGCCGATCGCGTAGCCCCGCCACAACGCAACTCAGACTGCTACCTGCCCAGCTTCCACCCTCCATGGCCCTCCGATCGAAGCCGGACCGACGCTCGTGCAGAACGAAACTCACCCGCCGCTGGCGGCGATCATTACCTCGACGTTCACTTTCGTCAGAGTGTAGGTGTTTGCCCATAAGACCAATTATAGACAATCTCAGTCCTCTAGCGGAAGGGGTGACGCCACTTCCAGAGCGACTTCACCGCTTCGCTGCAGACGTCGCCATTCCCGATGCAGTATGGGAGCCGCGAAGGACAGGCCGGCTATCGATATCAGTCCGCCCAGACTTATCACGTATCCGGACATCCGGGTATAGAGCAGCGGAGCCACCAGGGTACCGATGAGCGCGCCCACCTGCACGGACGACTGCTCCATCCCCTGCGCGCTGCCCAGCCAGCGAGCCGGCACGACCTGGACGAAGAACGCCTGCTTGGCCGGGTAGGACCAAGCGATAGAGAGACCCTCCACCACGCTGACACACAGAAACAGGATGAGGTTGGCAGTCGAGCCATAGATGATGTAGCAAAGGGCCGAGACGAAATACCCTGCAAACATGAGCGCCCAACGATTGTGGCGGTCGGCCAGGTATCCCCCGACCCACGCCAGCGTCATGGGCAGAGAGAAGGCTATCCAACTGAGCCCTATGTAGCGCATAGAGGCGCCCAGATGGCGCAGCCAGATGCTCCACAACACCTCGAACACCCCCATGGCGAAATGCCCAGTGGCGGCCACGATGAGGAAGGCCAGCACCGGCTTGGTGATCAGGCGCCTGAAGGGGGGGTTCGGAACCTTGACGGCACGCCTGTGTTTGGCATGCACGGGCTCCTTCACCGTGATCAGCAGAACGATCGCGGTGAGCGCCGACAACGCGCTTCCAAACAGGAAGATGGTGTAGAAGGCCCACTTCCCTTCTCCTCCTCCCAACGAGTAGAGAGGCCAGGCCAGCATAGGCCCGGCCACCAGGCCACCGAACTGCGCCGTGGTCAGCCAACCATAGGCGCGGCTGCGGGTCTGCTCGGTGGAGAGCTCGGCCACCAAAGCCTGTCCCGCGGGCGTGACGGCCGCCGCCCCGACTCCTTCCAGGAAACGGAAGAGGATGAACCACCCCGGATGGGTGGCGGTGATGAAGAGAAGGGTGGAGACGGCATACAGTCCCACTCCAGCCACTATGACCGGCTTGCGACCTACGGAGTCGCTCAACCTGCCCAGGGGCGCGGAAAAGAGGAAGGAGCCGACGTAGTAGGCGGCAGCCACCACTCCGATGAGCCAGACCGGTGCCTCGGCCTGCTCCTGCAGGAACACGGGTAGGTAGGGCAAGATGGCGCCGAAGCCTGACCAGACGACGAAACTCGCTGCGCAGACGATGATGAGCTGAAGCCATTCAGTGCGTTCGGGACCGTCACCGCCCGGGCGGGCGGCCGGGGAAGAGACCTCGTCTTGCTCGCTTGTCTGCATACCGTCCATATTGCAGTGCGACCCCGGAAGCGACGACACCAACCGTGCAAGGAGGCACGGTGCCCAAGCCTACACTAGGCGGGGCCTCGCCAGCAACCGCACACGTGCTCTCGCGCGGGCCGGCACTCTAGCGGCCGAGGTTCCGCTACTCAGCCGCCTCCTAGCTGTCCGGGCCCTGCCTGGTGCTGAAGTACTCGATCTCAGGGTCGCATGCGTAGCCCATCCGGGCAAAGAAGGTGGCCGAACCCCGGTTCTCCGACTCGACAAGAGCGGCGATCACGTCGATCCCCTGAGCGCGGAGGGCCCTCTCCACCTCGCGCACCAGGCGGCGCGCTATCCCTCGCCCCCGGGAGTCGGGAGCGACCGCCAGCCTGTTTATCCATCCCTTGCGGCCATCGTGAGTGCCGAACACCACGCCCACGATCCGCGCCTCGCCGGCGCCGTTCCGGTCTGGCTCAACTGCCTCCGCCGTGGTCTCAGCTACAAGAAAGGCGCCCAGCCCCCGCCCCAACTCCGCCGCGACAGCCGGCCGGCTGTCGCGGCCCAGGGGTTTGAAAGGCAGCCCCGCCGCTTCCCACAGTGCAAGAACAGCGTCGTAGTCATCTGGAGTGACGGTCCGGATCGCCAGGGGGGCCGCGCGGGCCACGGCAATATCGTCGACGCGAAGCAGTTCTTCGGGATGGGGCGGTTCCATCATCATCTCCCCCACGCAACCTGCGCTCACGAGAAGGATGGCTGCCCGACGAGGATTCGAACCTCGGCTAACTGATCCAGAGTCAGTCGTGCTACCGTTACACCATCGGGCAAAGGCGCCAGCAAGTGTACCATCGTGGCCGGGCCCAAGCCCAGCACAGTTTGCGGCGAACGGCACGCCTCACCTCGCCGCTCGGCCTATCAGATGGCGGTGATCATCTACCGCCCTGCTTCTTCTCAATCCTGGCCCAAGCGTCCTTCAGAGTCACCGTGCGGTTGAACACAGGGGCGCCGGCTTGGGAGTCCTGGGCGTCGGCGAAGAAGTACCCCAGCCGCTCGAACTGATAGTGCGCGCCCGGAAGAGCGGCCGCCAGCGACGGCTCCAGCTTACAACCCCGCAGGATCTCCAGCGAACCCGGATTGAGCGTCTGTGTGAAGTCCTGCCCCTCGGGAACCGCCTCCGGATTCTCGACCGAGAACAGTGTGTCGTAGAGACGGACCTCGGCTTCGAGTGCGTGAGCCGCCGACACCCAGTGGATGGTGGCCTTGACCTTACGCCCATCGGGGGTGTCTCCCCCCCGAGTGGCCGGGTCATAGGTAGCCCGCACCTCCACGATCTCCCCCGTGGACGGATCTTTCACCACGCCCGTGCAGGTGACGAGATAGGCTGAGCGCAGGCGCACCTCCACTCCCGGGCTGAGCCGGTGGTACTTGGGAGGCGGCACTTCGCGGAAGTCATCCTGCTCGATGTAGACCACGCCCGAGAAGGGGACGCGGCGGGTGCCCGTGCCGGGATCCTCGGGGTTGTTGGCCGTCTCCATCTCTTCCACCAGTCCCTCAGGGTAGTTCTCGATCACCACCCGCAGGGGCCGCAGCACGGCCATGGCCCGAGGGGCGCGACGGTTGAGATCGTCACGCACGAAGTGTTCGAGCAGACCCAGTTCGACCATGTTCTCGCGCTTGGCCACGCCGATGCGATCGCAGAAGGCGCGTATGGCCTCCGCAGGGTAACCGCGCCGGCGCATGCCTGCGATGGTGGGCATGCGCGGATCGTCCCAGCCTTGCACCAGCCCCTCTTCGACCAACCGGAGCAACTTGCGCTTGCTCATGATGGTGTAGGTGACATTGAGACGGGCGAACTCCCGTTGGCGAGGATGGACGCGGGGCAGGTCGAGGGCCTCCAGGATCCACTCGTACAACGGCCGATGCACCTCGAACTCGAGCGTACAGATGCTGTGGGTCACACCCTCGATGTAGTCGCTCAGACCGTGAGCGAAGTCATACATGGGGTAGATACACCACTCGTCACCGGTGTGGTGGTGCGAGGTGTGACGGATGCGGTAGAGCACCGGGTCGCGCAGCCAGACATTGGGTGCGCTCATGTCGATCTTGGCGCGCAGAGTGCAGGTGCCGTCCGGAAACTCACCGGCCCGCATGCGTTCGAACAGTGCGAGGCTCTCCTCCACCGAGCGTCCGCGATAGTGGCTTTCCTCCCCCGGCCGCTCGGGCGCGCCGCGCATGGCGTCCACTTCCTCAGCGGTATGGTCGCACACGTAGGCTTTGCCCCTACGCACCAACTCGAGGGCGTATTCATACAGAGGCTCAAAGTAGTCGGAGGCGTAGAACGGCTCGAGCGTCTCGGCGTCGCGGTCTGCCGGCATGACGGCCGGCAGGAAGAAGTCCTCCCGGCCGCCGCTCTCCTGCTTCACCGCCAGCCCACCCGCCGGCTTCAGGCCCAGACAGTGATCGGCCCAGCCTTCGATGAGCCACTTGACATCCGCCGTTATGGAGTCGACGTACTCGACGTCCTCCTTGGTCGGATTGGTGTCGTCCATGCGCAGGTTGCACTGCCCGCCGAACTGCCGGGCAAGGCCGAAGTTGAGGCAGATCGACTTGGCGTGGCCGATATGGAGATAGCCGTTGGGCTCAGGCGGGAAACGCGTGACCACGCTGTCCACGTGACCGGAGGCCAGATCTTGCTGGACGATGTCCCGGATGAAGTCCTGATGCTCGCCCTGCTCGCTCTGCGTGCCTTGGTGGTCCTGACGCCCCCCTGCTGCTCCGCCGTGGTCCACACTCGGTCCAGGCACTGCGGGGCCCGTTCCACCCGTCATACTCGCTCCTCACTATCTTTCGATCGCACGCGCGCTTCCTCTAGCTACAGATTGAGGGCCATGATACAGCGACCACCCGATCAACATGCGCTTTTCATGCCCTTCTCGGCCGTCTGTGAGCACAGGGCGGCCTGTCTCCACGGCGCTACTTGTCCTCGAGAAGCTGCTCCACCTCCGACATCTTGCCCTCGGCCAGATCCTTGGAGATGTAGACCTTGCCACACTTGGGGCAGGTGGGCACCTCATGGGCTACAGTATGCCCCAGGTACTCGAAGACGATCCGCTTCGGCGTCAACGCCCTATCGCATCTGCAGCATTTCCAGACTCTGTCCTCAGCCTCCATCACTATTGCTCCCCCCGCTCGAAGCGCATGCGATGGTAGTACGCGCTCAGCACCTCATAGGTCTGCGGAGCGGTCTCACGGTACTGCACCCAATAGGTGATGACCGGTTTGACCATGCTGGCTGTCGAGGTCCCGTCGCTCTCGTCGCAGAACTTGTCGCCATCGGTCTCCGCCATCCAGATGGCCTCCTTGAGATCGGCGGCGGATATGAGTCTCTCCTCCATGTCGCTCTGTAGTTCCCCCCCTATGAGCAGAGTCAGAGCATCCCAAGGGTGCTGCTCGGGCCGGAAGTCGACATCCGTGATCTGCTTCATGAGCTCCCTCTTGACGGCAAGACTGTTGTTCCTCTTCTCCTGGAGAGTGGGTACCCGCATGTCCGGGTCTAGGCCAAAGACCAGATCCAGAATATGTGCGCATCTCTTGTCCCGAGAGGCGAACACCTCACGGCAGTTCGCACAGTACACGATATAGGGCTTATCGCTCGCCTCCGCCCGGTGCTGAGTTATCTCCCCATACAGATCTGGGTAGGCCAGGCGGATGTGTCCTCCGTGCCCGCAGCAGTGGTTCCGCTCCACGAGCTCCTCGACCGCCACACCCGCTTTCCCGGCCAACTCCCTGATGCCCACCTCCATCCCCTCGTCTCCCCTGGCCGCGCAAGGATCGAACACAGCCGCTTCCGGGAAGGGGGCCGTGGGGGTGATGTCCTGAGAAGCCGCCAGTAGCTCGTACAGCGACACTCTGGGTATATCGGGCAAGAGACGGCAGAAGAGACTCTCGCAGGTGGCGCAGGCGAAGACGAGCGTGGGCCCGCCCATGGCGGTCCATTGACGGCGAGTCTCGTCGGCGTTCGCGCGCAGTCGCTCTTCATCTCCGGCCCAATATGCTGGGGCGCCACAGCAACCGAGGATGATGCCCGCGTCGTGGTTCCTGCTCAAGAACTCGTAGGACCTGAGCACGTGCTCCGGCCTGGACGCACCGAGCTGACAGCCCGGATAGAAGGCGTACTCACACGTCTCTGCGCCCTTGGGTGTGGAGGCGAAGGCACCTTCCGAGGTGGCGAAGTCCATCTCCCGTAGCCAGAAGTCGTGGAGCGCGGCCGGATGGACGCCGGCGCTCATGCGGGCGGCCCGTGACAGCTGCAGCAGTGCGCCCATATCGACACTCTCCGGACATACGGACTTGCAGTAGCCGCAGACGTTGCAGGAGTAGGCCTCTCTGGTGACGGCGCGTGTGGAGAAGGGCGGATTGACCCCCATGTCTGTATACACTTCCGTGGCGATCTTGCGAGGATCTTTGCGAAAACGCCGCAGCATCTCGCAGGCGGCGATGCAGTCGGCGCAGTCGCACTGTAGGCAGCGGCCGGCCTCAGCCCTCGCCTCCTCTTCGGTGTAGCCGTCCGGGCCCGACGGTTCGACTCGCGGCGCGGAGACGGCGCCGTGGTGCTCCACATAGCGGTCGCGCTTGTCCTCACCGCGCCCACCGTGGGTCGCAGCGATCCTGCCCGTCAGCAGGAAGACCTCGATGGACGTGGACGCCTGGATACCCTGGGCGATACCTTCCATGAGCGTCGCCCCACAGAGTGCTCCACCCATGAACACCCTGGGCTGGGCGGTGGTCAGCAACTCAGGGTCCCAGGTCCCAAGGAGCCCGAAGGACTCCCCTCCCACTCCTGTCGCAACATAGACGGCGTCGAAGTCCGCAAGGTCGTCGAGGCTCATCACCTCGCTCCCGTAGCGGAACGCCACCTCCACGGCGGAGAACTGCAGAGCGATGTCAGCATCGAATTCGGCGAAGCGAGGATGCGACCGGAGACTGCCTCCCCATCCATCCTCCCTCTCGAAGACCGTAACCGGGAACTTCTTCTGGGCGAGGTTGACCGCGGCAGACAGCCCGGCTGTGCCCGCACCCACCACCGCGACGCGCCGACTCTTGGGAGGTATGACGTAGGCTTCCGGCCTGCGGTCCTTCGCGTAGCGGAGACAGGCGCCCTCGATATCGCGCAGGGCTATGGCCTCGTCCCCGAGCATGGTGCGCTGGCAGTGCTCTCTGCACGGCTGCTCGCAAAGCGCGGCCACGATGCCGGGAAACACGGTCGCATCACGCAGGATCTTGTAAGCCGGCCCCCATCGACCTTTGCCCGCTTTGCCCAGGAAGGAGCGGATGTCCATACGGAAGGGACACGCATACGAACAGGAGGCCGGTTCTCCCCTGAAACACTTGGCGGTGTATGCGGTCGCATCCTCGAGCTTCATTGCGGGCCCCAGACGGGGGGCTCGCGGCGCCTCGGCGCCGCGAGCCCCCCCTGCAGTCGAGTTCGTTTCTTCGGTCAGACCGCCATCACAGCGGGTTGGCTTTGATCATCTCCAACTCTTCCTCGAAGTCCGAGCCGAGGTAGTACTTGGGAGGTGTCAGATCCTCTCCGCGCTGCTTGGCTTCCCAGCCGGCCTTGACCTTGTCCGGGGTGGCGGGAAGCGCGTAGACCCGTACGCCGCAGGCGTGGTTGATGGCGTTGATCACAGCCATGTGGTTGGAGCTCTGGAAGACCTCGGAACAACCGCAGGAGCCGTGTGGACCGGCCGGACGCGGGGTCTCCAGGAATATCAGATTGAAATCATCCGGGATCATGTCAACGGTGGGGATGCCACAACCGGCCATGCTTCCGTGTTTGTCCTCTGCATCGTAGTTCTCGCTGAGCGCGAACCCGATGGAGTGCGATATGCCGCCGTAGCCCTGTCCTTCGACGGAGAGCATGTTCCCCACCACCCCCACATCGCCCACCCAGGTGAACTTGAGGACCTGCACCTTGCCGGTGTCGACGTCCACTTCGACCTGAGCCACGTTCAGCCCATACATGTAGGTGGGGTTCTTCTCGCCTTCGCCCGTGTTCGGATCGAGGCCCGGAGGCAGGCCGATGTTGAACTGATCGTAGTGACCGGTGTACTTGGTGGGGATGCCCTCAGCCACCATCTCGGCATGGGTGCGATACGTGCCGTCTTCCTTGCGCATGGCATCCATCAACTGGCTCGCGGCGTCCAGGGTGGCGTTGCCCGCCATGTAGTGCGACCGGCTGGCGGCCGCCAAGTTGGTGTCAGGACAGGTCTTACTATCGTTCATGACCAACTGCACCTGGTCGGCCTTGATGCCGAGCGGAGCGAGAGCCTTCACAGTGTGGGTCAGGGTGCCTATGTCGCCGCCCTGCCCCATGTCTTCCCACGTATTGAAATGGGTGATGGTGCCGTCGGCGTTCAGTTCCAGAGCCACCTCGGCATTGTCGAACATGCCGATGGTGATGATGAACCCGCCCAGGCTTATCCCTACGCCCACCTTCCGGCCCTCGGCCTGCGCCGCTTCAGCCTCGGCCTTGTACCCGTCGTACACGGGCTTGGCCTTCTCGAGTAGAGCCGGATAGATATAGTCTTGGTACGGACGGCTGTTGATAGTGAGGTCTCCGGGCCTTGCCGCGTTCTTGTAGCGGAACTCCCACGGATCGATGCCCGCCTTCTCGGCCGCCATGTCGACCAGGGCTTCCGTGGTGGTGTAGATCTGGGGAGAGCCGAAGCCACGGTATGCAGTGTTGAAGTTATGGTTCGTGGAGCCGCCGCGGGCCAGGGCCTTGATGCTGGGGATGTTGTAGCCGTGGAACCCTACGGATACGAGGTTCGCGAAGATGGGAACGGTCGCATATGCCCCGTGGTCGAGCGCCACGTCGTACTCCGCGGCTATTATCTTGCCGTCTTCGTCACAGGCCAGCCGGCCGTTGGAGTACGTCGCAGACCGCTTACCGCTGGCGTGGTTGAACTCGTCGTAGCTCAAAGTGAGCGTGCAGGGCATGTCCAGATCCTTGACGGCCGCAGCCACCAGCGCGTGGATGTTCGGGGCGATGCTGTAGCCGAAAGACCCGCCCACGCAGTTGAGGATCATGCGGATGTTCTCTTTGGGTTCGCCGATGGCCATGGCGACGGCTTCGCTGTTCTCGGAGATATTCTGGCACTTGCACTGCAGGGTCAGCATGTCGTCGACGCCCCAGTAGCCCTGGACGACATCGGGTTCGATGGGCAGGTGGGGTTCGTGCTGGGAGTGGAAGCTTCCCTCCACAACGATGGGCGCCGTCTCGAAGAGTCCGGCGGAGTCCTCGCCCTTGAAGAGCGGCTGCTCCATATGGAAGTTGGGCTTGTTCTCATGGAGCTGGATGGCGTTGGGCATGACCGCTTCCGGGAAGGTCATGTACGCAGGAAGGACCTCAAGATTCTGCTTGACCTTCTTGGCCGCCTCCCGAGCGTGCTCCTCGGTGTCGGCGGCGACCAGGGCGACCACGTCGCCGCGGCGATTGACCTTCTTGCCGGCTATCACCGGGAACTCGGTGACGCCCTCGCCCTTCTCGCGCGGCACATGTGTCGGGCCGGCCACGTTATTGGTGCCCTTGACGTCCGTCGCGGTCAGCACCTTGATGACGCCGGGCATCTCCTCGGCCTCAGAGGTGTCGATGCTGAGGATGTTGGCGTGATGGGCCTCGGCGAGGACCACGGCCAGGTGAGCGGTGCCATCGGGCATCCGCAAGCGCCACGTCGTCCCCATAGTCCGCCAGACCGGTGACCTTCGCGAGAGCGGTGGGCCGGGGATGCCTGGAGCCGTAGATCTCGGTCTCGCCCTCAAAGTCGTAGGTGATGTCCTCCACGGTGGCGTCGCCGCGCATGACCTCGGCCGCCGCCATGACGGCGTCCACGAGGGGTTTGTATCCCGTGCACCGGCAGACGTTGTGATGCTTTTTGAACCAGCCGCGGACGTCTTCGCGCGTGGGCGAGGCATTCTCCGTCAGAAGTCCGTAGGCGGATACGATGAAGCCCGGCGAGCAGAAGCCGCACTGCGCCCCACCGTACGTGATCCAAGCCTGCTGCAGAGGATGGAGATGCTGAGGCGTGCCGATGCCCTCGATGGTTGTGATCTCACTGAACTCATCCACCCGCTTCATCTTCTTGGTGCAGGCGCGGACCACCTCGCCGTTCAGGAGGATCGAGCAGGCCCCGCAGACACCCGCACCACAGCCGACCTTCACCCCGGTGAGACCCATGCGGCGGAGGACCTCCGCCAACGTGTCCTTCTCCGGATCGCAGACAGCGAAACGTTCCACACCATTGATCTTCAAGCAAATTCTGGCGAGTCTCATAGTCCCTTCCCCATAACATGGCCTGAGATGTTCTCTTTGCGCCGGCACAAGACATGACCGCCGGGCCGCCCGAATAGTGTATCGAGCGGACGCTCAGAAAGATAGACGCGGCGCCCCGGATGCCTCGCTGGAAGTCAGTCCCTGCCGGTCGTCTCAGGCGAACCGGAGGACCCGGCCGCGCCGTCCGACTGCGCGGGCTCAGGGCCGTGTGTGAACCCGGACCTAGCGGCGCCGATCACGACTCTCACCACCGCGCCGATGAGGACCATGTCGAGCACCATCTGCAGGCCGACGACCATCCGCGCGGCATCAGTCGCGGGAGTGATATCCCCGAAGCCCACCGTCGAGATGACCGTTATGGCGAAATACAAAGCCCCTGTGTGACTCAGTGGCTCGCTGAACGAGACTATCGAGCCGCGCGACATCGCCAGATAGGTGGTCGCGAACAGGAAGAGGAAGAGGGGGATGATGAGAGCAAGAACCTCGATAACCCGCAGCCCGGGGAAGTCGGCCCGCATGATCCTGCGGACAAGCCACACGACAATGAGCGCGAAGAGAAGGATGCTCACCGCCAGGCCCAACAGAGCCACGCCCCCCGTACGTGAACGTGCAGGCAACATGTAATACACGAGAAAGAGCGCCACAAACGTCGCGGCCACACGGATCACCATCCGCACTATCTCCCGCCGTTGCGCGCTGCGCTCGAGATCCGTAAGTTTGATGGGACTCACGATGCCTCCCGTTGCGTGTTGGGGCCGCTTCTGGCGTCTCGGTCGTTGGCCCGCCTACCCCGCCGGAACCTCCACCGTCGATGCGGCCACGGCCAAGAGATCTTCCCTACTGAGTTCGTACAGCAGTGTATTCGACACCCAATAGAGAACACCATCCTTCTTCCACCACACGTGGTCGGTCTTGGTGCTGGTACCGACCACGGTGAACAGCATGTTGTCGTCCCCCACTTCCTCGCCGGCGCCGGCCAGGGGAGCGTCGAGCCAGGTCGTCCCGCTGACGCCCAAGAACTGATCTTCGTCACCGTAGCGGTATCCGACCATGAAAGCCGGCGCCGCTCCATTGCCAACAACGATGTCATAGCTACGAGAAAAAGCGTACCGGCAACTGGCGGGCACGTACGTGGGGGCCGCCACAGGAAAGGCCACCTCGCCGGCCAGGGCACTCCAGTGACCACTGTCCGATACCGAAGCGGCCGCCGCCGCACCGATTTGTGCGGCGGTGATCGCATACGACATGCCGAGAGTAACCGTCACGCGGGCCAGCGAAGAGACCTCCCGCAGAGTCTCTATGCCCAAAGCCTGAGCGGCAAGCCCCCCGTCTGCGCGATCACCGGACGGGTACGCGACCTCACTGCCCCCGAGGGGATTCCTCGCAGTATCCCGAGCGGATTGGATCCTCGCGCCCTGGCGTGACAGCCAGACGGCCGCCAGTGCGGCCTGACCGGTACGACCAGTTCGATTGATCACATCCACCGAAAGGCCCGTCAGAGCGACAGCCTCCAAGGTGGCTGGCGGAGGAGTGACCAGCTCGCCGGATGATCCCTCCCCTTCGGGAACGATCGACACGGGCGGCGTCAAGAAGGCTTCGACCGCCGCCGCTTTCTGCTTGTCGGAGGCGAGAACGTAGGAGATTCCGTCCACGGTACCGACACCGGCGGGCATGCTGGCCATCTTCATGCGGTCACCACCCAGACCGACCGCCCAGTAGGCCAGTTTGATGAATTCATTGGCGCTCAGGTCACTGGTTACGTTGCCGAACAGACTCTTGATGAGGGTGGGCAACTTGAGCGGCAGGTTCCAACCCATGGCCTGCTCGCGGAGGGCGGATATGAAACGCTGCTGGCGCTGCATGCGACCGAAATCGATGTTGGTGTCGTGGCGGGTGCGGACGAATCGCAGGGCGTTCAAGCCGTCCAGAAGCTGATATCCGGGGTCCAACTGGATCTTCCCGTCGTCGTAGCGACGGTCGACATCCACGTAGACGCCACCGAGTGCGTCGGTTATCTCCTTGAAGGCGTTGAAGTCCACTTCTACGTAGTGATCCAGATCCACGCCCAACTCGTCCTGCACGGTACGAATCACCAGGGCGGCTCCCCCGAAGGTGTACGCCGCATTCATCTTCTGCGCGCCATGACCGGGTACGTTCACCCGCAGGTCTCGAGGCACCGACAAGATGGAGAGGAAGTCCTCCTCGGGGTCCACGTGGATCAACATGATGGTGTCCGAGCGCGCAGACGCATCCCCGCTGCTATCCGCTCCTAGGAGAACGAGGTTCATGCCGGTGGGGGTCTGGGGCGCTTCGATAGTGGTGGCGCTGCCAGCGGCCATGGCACCCAAGCTGGTCACGGGCGCTTCGTCGAGCGCCTGGATGGCGGCCGGGTCCACGTCTGCATTCGCATTCTCCACCTGGCTACGGAACCACAGGTAGGAGGCACCACCCGCGACGGCCAACACCACGAGAATCCCGATTGCACACCAGATCGCCAAGCGCCTCCAGCGAATCTGTCGCCCCGGAGGCCCGGTGGGTGCGCCCGTAGCGCTCAGTTGCTCGTTCTCCAAGTGGTCTCCGACCGGCCAGTCGACACCGGGAGCAGAATATGCGTTCGCGCCATATTACCTGCATCTGAAGGAAGAGAGACAACGCCGACGCTTCTGTATCCGAGGGGTGCCGGTCGCCCGCACGCGTCCGCTGCGGTGAGCGGGACAGTCAGATAGCTGGTCAGATCCCTCCGTCGGGCGGTTTCCGCTGAGCATCGCCATGTCGACGGCCGATGATAGCCATGGCGGCGACCACGCCCAGCGTCAGCAGGATACCTACGACGCCGGCGGCGGAGAGAGGTATCGACTCGGCGAAGACGAGTGTCAGCAGCGCAACGGCGAGGACGAACGCGATCGCGAATGTCGTCGCCAGCAAGACCACCTGTTCGCTCAGGTGACTCCGAAGGGGGACGGGCTGGGCCGGTGGCGGCACGGGAGGTGGGATCAGCTGCGGCACGGGAGGCGGTGTTGGCGGCAACGCGGAAGGCGGCGCCGGTGTCGGCTGCGGCACCGTAGGCGGTGTTGGCTGTGGCCGCGGCTGCGGCTGCGGCTGGGGCTGGGGCGATCCTGCCTGCGCGACTGGAGGCGGTGTTGGCTGTGGCCGAGGCGCAAGGGATGGCTCGGAAGCAAGTCCGGCCTTGGCTCCCGGGCTTCGCTCCCGTTCATGGAGCGCTTCCTTCCACCATGGTTCTCCGGTCGCCCGCACACCGACAGGCCTCCGCAAGGACGGCTTCCAGACCCCGGCCCCCCTGGTGGTCCGGTGCCAGGCCGAAAGGGCCGGCACCTCCTCCAGCGGTGACCTGACGATCGTCAGGAAATGGGACAACAGGTTCTGGACTTCTGGGGACGTGCTCGAGGACAGCAGGCGCAGAGAGTTCGACTCGCCAGGGTTCGTGAAGTCCTCCTCGCGCAGCAGCAGGCACTCGTCTCCCCCGCCCAGCGAAGACCAAAGAGCCGGCTCCGCGGCGACAGCCATGAGCGAGACGTAGATGACCCACACCGAGAAGTCGTCCACGGCGGGCCCGAAGAAGTCGGGGCGCGCCCTCCTTTGCGGGTGCTGGTAGTTGCGGTGACCAGACTCGGCGGCCCGATGCCCCGCAAGGGCCGGCACGTACATGCCGTCGTAGTCGACCAGGCGTAGCCCTTTCGGCGCCACCAGGATGTTGCCGTGCTGCAGGTCACCGTGCGCGATCCCTTTGCTGCGCAGGTCCACAGCGAGTCTCAGAAAGGCATCAGCCGTGGCCCGGAGCAGTGCACCATCCTCCAGATGGTCCTTGACGTACCTGTCCAGACCGACGCCGCGAACCCACTCCATGCATACGATGGGATGGCTACGTCCCGCCACGGTCACCTCGTCCGGAAGATACTTGAAGGGCACCTTCCACGAGGAACGCACTTCAGCCATGCCGTCGCTGATGGCTCCGTAACGGTGCTGCCGGTCTTCGACGTGCTTGCGGAAGCATCTGACGGCGTAGCGGTAGCCCTCTGGTGTGGTGAAGTAGAAGACGCTCGCGTAATTACCACTCGACGCGCGCGGCAGGCCCAATGCGTCGCATACGGCTATCCCCTGCTTGAGGAAGGGGTCGACAAAGGCGTGCACCGGATGCTGGAAGGCGTCGCGATAGTCACTCGCGTTCGGCATCGGCAAGGCGCAGGGCAGCGGAGCGAGGGTCATGGTTTGATGAGCAGCAGAGTGACGTCGTCGTTGTGGAGTCCGCCATGTTCCCGGGTGGCCGTGACAAACTCCGCGAAGGACGCCTTGGAGCGCATGCCGGCCATCCGGGACCAGACGGTCGGGTCGGTCGCGTGTGCCAGGAGCCAGGCGGCAAGAGCGTCGGAGGCGAGCAGCAACACGTCCCCGGAGCGCCAGGTGCCGCGCTTCATCTTGAAAGATGGTCGGGCACCGGCCTCATCTGTGGTCAGTAGCGCCGGCTGATTGCCGAACGCGGCTTCGTCCGACAGAGGGAAGGCATCGAGCAGACGACCCCGGCGCGTGTGAAGAAGACAGACGTCTCCCACCCCGGCGGCCAGGTAGCCCCCTTTTCGTGCGAAGAAGGAGGCCTCGCATTCGATCCAGCAGAGCGTGGCGAACGAACCCTTGGCCAGTCCGGTCTCCTCGTACCACTTGAGCGGCCGGCTCCGCTCCCGTTTGGCGAGATAGCCACTCCGCGCAGTCCGCCAGTATCTTCGCGCCTGCTCCAGCAGTTCGTCTGGGGGCCAAGCCGACGCCGAACGGCAGGCCGCTTTGACGAGGCATCTCGCCCACAGCCCACTCAGCATCGCTTCCGTGGCCCCGTCTGCCACGGCGGCCCGTAAGGACGTGTTCGCGGACGGCAGCCTGAAGTCCGCCGCGTCGTCGCACTGCTCCGGTTCGTTACCGGCCTTGACCACCTGAAAGACAGAGCATTGCGGGCGCCACGCCATCTGAGGGCGCCACGTCATCAGCGAAGTTCGCCGGCTCTGGTCCCGATCTCGAGGAACTGGACCACCGCCACCGGGTCCGCGTTGTAGATGAATCCGCGGGACCCGCCGCTGGTAGGAACGCCCAGCTCGCTCGCCGATTCCCTCATCTGGCTGGGTAGCGCGCTTGACATGCCGTAGAGAAGGACGGCGTAGTCGTCGGCGAGACCGTCGGTGGAATCGGGGAACTTGGACTCCTGCGCCCCGCCTTCAGAGGAAACGTGCATGTTGAAGACCAAGACCTCTCCATCCTCAGTGTGCAGGGACATGAGCGAAGAAGCGAGGCTCGACGGATCGCCGTCCGTCGACTGGCCATCCGTTATGTTCAATACCACTGGGGGAAAGGACTCAGGATGCTCGGATATCCAGCCCTCCACGATCCGGATCGCCTGCCGAAAGGCCTCGCACATGGGCGTCTTGCCGCCGGCGACGGGCTCCAGCCACACCGGGAATTTCACCTGCTGGCTCACGAGCACCCCGGCTCCGTCTGGGAGTTGCGTCTCCCGATCCACCACGGCGGCAGGGTTGTCCCCTATTTGGCTGATGGGAAGCACTTCCTTGCCCTCCAGCGTTCCTCCCAGCGCCGGGCCCACTTGAGCCCCGTATCCGATGACCGCGATATGGAAGTAGTCGCGGATACCGTCCTCTCTCGAGCAGCGCAGGGTGGCCTCGGCCAAGAGGCGGTTCATGGCGTCACTCAGGACCTCGGCTTTTGCCTTGGGCTCTGCCTCCGAGTGGCCGATGGCGTCCGCCATGGAGCCCGACTGGTCGACCAGAAACACGAAACAGGCGGGATTCTGTCTGCTGATTTCGGCTGAGTAAGCCACTTGAACTCCTTGTCTCGAGACCTTGCCATCCCGGTACTCGTCGCGTTCGGCCGGGGCATTGGCGGGACTTTACCCGCAGCCTCGTAAGATACACATAAACCAAATACGGCTAGGGGTAACCGGCGACCGTCTCTGTGACGCTCGACAGGCCACCTCAGTTTCCGAGCCGGCCGACTTCTCCCGCGCATCCCCCGGGACCGGGGCGCAGGGGCTATGGGCAACGCGTGCTCACTGAAGACACTCACCGTCGTGCTTGATCCAGCCCGACTCGTGGCTGCCAGCGGGGTCGCGATGCGTCCAGTGCACCAGCCCGCCCTGCTCGTTCCACACGTACTCGCCCTTGAAGGCGATCACGTCTCCCACTTCCAGCGGCGCGACGCGCGGAGCGATGTCTATGTTGTGCGCCAGAAGGAGCGTCTGGCCCGAATCCAGCCGGACGATGAAGCGTTGATGCCTGTCACCCTCGGTGTCATCAGACAGAAGGCGTGACACCGTGCCCTGGCCTTCGACGAGTAGACCCTCGGCCCGTTCGGCGAAGGCCCGTGCGAGCGCAGCGTCACCGCCGGCCGCAGGCGTGCCCGGTCCCCATCGGTCGCGGTGGCGGACCCAGTACTCGAACAGCCGGTCAGGACGACGCAAAGGAGCAACATCCAAACCAGCGCCATGATGAGCAGGCGTCTGGTCATCGCGTATCCCCCCTTCTGCAAGCGCCAGAACCTATGCCGGAGGCGGGATTCGA
>CAWFJE010000012.1:0-42937 GCA_963816155.1 uncultured Actinomycetes bacterium
TCGTATTGTCATTGAGAGGAGACGTGTTACTGCTTCGCTCTCGAGCCCCCCTGTGGACTTGGATAGAGGCCGAGGCGGCGGCACTCGGTGGCGGTCTAGGCCGAGAGCGATGAAGCATCACAAGGGTGACCAGCGCCAGGAGTGCGCACCGAAGCCGCGCACAACCAGCGACTGAATAGGCACGACGTCGACGAGGCACCACTCTCGGCTCCATGAGCGTCCCCCTACGCGAGCGAGGGATCACTACGGATCCCCCGAGCCGCGGTGTAAATGGCAAGGACGTAGACGATCATCCTTCGGATAGCGCATCAGGAGGGTACGGCGACGAACCCGGATATCCCTGCCGCCACGGACCCCATCAGGTAGGCGAAGCCGTCCCCGCTGCCGACGACGCCCGAGATGTCGCCGAGGTTGACCGGGACGCGCCCGGATGGCGGGATGCTGAGGGAAACGAGAACGGCAGCCGTCTTCCGGTCGAAACCCGGGAAATACCTCCGCCATTCTGGCCCCCGGCGGCTCAGCCCGGGGGCGATGGCCAGAGCTTCGTCGCGCCCACGATCAGAGCATCCACCCCACGCACGCGGTCGAGCGCGAGAGGCTCGCGGGCCACACGACCCACGGCCAAGTCGGCGCCCGTGAGCAGCAGGCTGGTGACCACGAGGAAGACCCCCACAGCCAGGGTGCTGCTGAAGAGCTCCTCGAAGTAGCTGCCGAGAAGCGCGCCCGCCAGGCCGGCCGGTATCGACCCCACGATGAGCCAGGCCAAGAGACGTCGCCAGTACTTCATCTCCGGCTTGGCCATGCGCCGCGGGGCGACCACGGATATGACGATCTTGCGGATGTCCCCCATGAAGTAGCCCACAACGGCGATGAGGGTGGCCAGATGGAGCAGCACGTCGAAGGCGAGCGTGGGGGCGGGGATGTTGAAGAACTCCGGGACGAGCACGAGATGGGCCGAGCTGGAAACGGGGAGGAACTCGGTGAAGCCCTGGACAATACCGAGTATGACAGCATCGAGCACGGTCATATGCCGGCCATCCGCCTTTCGCTACGACAGAACACCAGGACCCCTATGTGTCAGGGAAGCAGCAGACCTCGGCGGGCAAGCACCTCGCCGCCCACACGCAGAGCCGCGATGGCCACCGCTCCCTTGAGCAGGTCTCCCAGCAGAAATGGGACCGCCCCGACGCTCAGCGCGGTGCGGATATCACCGCCGGTGAACAGTGCCAGCCAGGGGACCCCCACAGCATAGATGACCGCGCCGGCCGCCACTACGCCGGCCCCCAGCACCAGCAGAGCGCGGAGTCCGGTGAGAGAGACTGTCTGCGCGCCACCCGTCGCGCCGCCGCGACCGGCGGAGCCGGCGGCGTCCGTCCGCGCGCCCGTCTTAGAAGCCCAGCGCACCGCAAGACCCATGACGAAAGCGGCAGCGATGAAGCCGATCAGGTAGCCACCGGTCGGCCCGGCCACGACCGCGGGGCCTCCCAAGCCGTTGTGGAAGACAGGAGCGCCCGCCGCACCTAGAGCCACATAGCCCGCCACCGCCGACGCGCCCAACACCGGCCCGAGCATGCCGCCGATGAGCAGCACGGCCAGCGTCTGCATAGTCAGGGGAACGGGAAAGAAGGGCACGGAAAGATACGCGCTGGCGGTGAGAAGGCCCACCGCGGCCACCACCATGGTCGCTCTCTGCGTCGCGCCCAAAGCGAGTCCGGAGCGCCACCAAGCCGCAGCGGCGGTCGTCGCCGGCGCGACCGTCGCGAACGCGCCGCGGCCACCGCGCCCCGTGATCCCTTTGGGGCCTGGTATGCCTTTCATCTGCGCTCCTCCTGGTCGTCCCTGGAACATACAGTCGCTGAGTCTACAAAGAACCCGCGCGGCCTGTCAACCTCCGGGCACATCCGGGGTTGACGGATGACGGCGGCCGGGGTCCCGGTCCGAGGCCGGAATCGCCCTGAGGCTGACGTCGCCGGCAAACACGGCCACCTCTTCACCCGAGGATCGCCGCACGAGCAGTTGCCCTTCCGGCCCGAAGCCGGCGGCTTCACCCGTGACCACCGGCTCTCCGCGCGCAACTCCGCCGAACACCTCCACCGGCCGTCCCACCAGCACGTCCCGCTGCCGGAGTCCGGCCAGCACGTCCGCGATGCCGCCCGGCCGCTCCAGTTCGGTCCACCGGTTCTTTAGTTGGCCGAGAAGCGCAGCCAACAGAGGTGCCCGTGGCACCGCGCCCGCCAGATCGCGCAGGGCTACCGGCAGGGGGCGCCCTCCCAAACCGCCCGCATCCTCCCCTTCTATGACCGCCGCGATCCCGGCGCAGTCGCTGTTGACGTTGAGACCGATGCCCGCGATGACCCAGTGCAGTCTGTCTGCGTCCAGGGATCCTTCCAGCAGGATGCCGCACAGCTTTCGCCCGTCGATGACCACGTCGTTCGGCCACTTGACCCCTACCGGTACTCCAGAGCCCAGACCGGCCTCGACCGTCTCGGCCACGGCCAGAGCCGCGGCCAGCGACAGTAGATGGGCCTGCCCCGGCGCCAGCGAAGGCCGGAGCAGCACGGAGAGCATGAGGTCCTTCCCGGCTTCGTCGCGCCACACGCGGTCGAGCCGCCCTCGCCCCCTAGTCTGATGATCGGTGACGACGGTCATGCCCGTCGGCGGACTGCCCGACCCGATCATCTCCCGCAGCAGCCGGTTGGTCGACTCGCAGCGTTCACGATACAGATAGGGCAGACCGGCCGCCCAGGGCTGGTCCGCCTCAAGTGCCTGTAAGAGGAAAGGCAGCACCGCCTCGGCGGCCAGAAGGTCGGCGAATGGCTTTGTCAGACGATAGCCCACCCCCGCCACCGAGCCCACGGCGAAGCCCAGCGAGCGCAGCTGTTCGACGTGCTTGTGAACGGCCGCCCGCGAGAGACCCGCCTGCCCCGCGAGCGCCTGGCCGGAGAGCGGGGGCCCCGACGCGCCGCGTTCTTCAGAGCCGGTAGTGCCCGCGAGCCGCGCAACCAGACTCACCCGCCGCGCGAGGCCGGGTTCCACCAGGCCTCGCGCCACCACCCGCCCGAGAGCGGACTCGACCGACTGGCACGACAAGACCTCAGCCGAAGGCCCCGCCCAAGGAGAGGGGGGCGATGGAACTGTCGTCATGTTTGAACCTCGCCGCGTAAAGGAAGCACTGTCAAAAGACAGAAAACCACAAAGGTGCACGGGAAACCTTTTGGGCGTCCCACGCATCTGCTATCTTGTGTCAGTTTAAACTGAGGAGTGGGTCTCTCTTGAATGAATCCCGAGTCACAAGACACAGAGACAGCCGTGCTCGTCTCTACATATTCGTCGCAGTCGGAGTCATCGTAGCCATTGTAGCGTTGGCCATCCTAATCGACTCCGTCCTCTACTACAACAACATACACGCGGGGGTCACCATATCCGGGCAGGACGTGGCCGGGCTGACCCCGGAGGAAGCCACCGCCCAGATCGAGGACATGGTCGGTGAGGTGCAGCAGAACAGCATCACGCTCACGTATGACGGCAGGACCTGGGACGTCATGCCCGCAGAGATGGGCACGGAGATGGATGTCGCGACCGCCGTCATGCAGGCTATGGAGGTCTCCCGCGAGGGTAACGTCTTCACCGACTTGGGCCGTCGTCTCAAGCTGTACTTCACCGACGTGGACGTAGCCCTCAATGGCACCATCGACGATGAGATGGCGAACAAGAAGCTGGCCCAGGTTGCCGCCGACATCGAATTCGCTCCGGTCGACGCGGGACTGACCATAGAGAATGATCAGATCAAGGTCATCGAGGACCAACTCGGTCTTGCCGTGGAGGTCGATAAGCTCCGCGAGCAACTCCGCGCGCTCCTCACCACCATGCACAGCACCGAAGTACCCATACCCGTGGTGGACGTGCAGCCGGAAGTCACCGCGGAAGACCATGCGGAGGCTGCGGCTCTTGCCGAGACTATGATCAGTGCCCCCGTGACCCTCACCAGCGGGGACAAGAAATGGGTGGTCACCCCCAAACAGATCGTCTCCTATATGGGCTTTGCTTCCGAGATGAAGGATGGCGTCGAGACCCTCACGCCATATCTGGACGAGAAGAAGATGGAGACACTGTTCGCCTCCGTCGCCGATGATGTGGCCACCGAGCCTGTCAACGCCACCTTCAAGAGCGACGGCACGAAGGCTTGGGTCGTCCCTGCCATCCTGGGCAAGGAACTCGATCCGGCCAAGACGGCTGAAGCCATGTACCAGGCCTCGATGCAAACGGCCGGCCGCAGCATCGCGGTAGGCGTTACCACCACGGAGCCGGAGCGCACCACCGAGAAGGCCGAGGCCATGGGCGTCAAGGACCTCCTGGCCAGCTACACCACCGAGCCGTATGCGGGCAGCGCGAACCGCCAGCACAACGTCCGTATCACCACCGAATACGCAAGCAACGTCTTCCTCGCCCCAGGTGATATCTACAACTTCGACAAACAGATCGGTCCGCGCACGGCGGCGCGGGGCTACAAGACGGCCCCCGGCATCGTTGGCCCCGGCAAGCTGGAGGACGTGTTCGGCGGAGGCATCTGCCAGGTGTCGACCACACTGTTCAACGCCGTCTTCTTCGCAGGACTGGAGGTGGTCGAGCGCAAGAACCACTCCATCTACATCGACCACTATCCCAAGGGCCGTGACGCCACCGTAAGCGCCGGTAGTCCCAACATGCGCTTCAAGAACGACACCGGCCACTACCTCTGGATCCGGGGAAGCTCCGACGGCATCACGACCACCTTCAACATCTACGGCACGAGCGAGGGACGCAAGGTCACCTACACCACCAGTGACTTCTACAACGTGGTGGGGCGTACGACGGTGACGGTCAACAATCCCAACCTCCCAGTCGGTACCAAGAACGTTCTGACCAGCGGCCAGTCGGGCAAGCAGCTGACGGTGGTGCGCAAGGTCACGTTGCCAGATGGTACGGTCGTGCACAACAACAAGTTCGTCAGCACCTACCCCATGGTGCCGCAGCAGGTCGAGGTGGGAACGAAGGCGGCCACAACGACGACCGCGCCCTCGACCACCACCACGAAGCCACCGTCTACCACCACCACGGGCGGGACGACGACCACGACGCTGCCGTAAGCTGCCTGCCGGGTACACGCGAGGATATAACGGACGCCGCGCCCTCGGATCGCCGAGGCTCGGCGTCCGTGGCGCTCTCTGAGGCTTACTCCGAGTAGTAGCTGTCGCCTGCGCAGGAGCGGCACAGAAGTCGTCCGTCGCACTCCACTTCGCGACAGTCCTGCACCCGTTCGCCACATTCGTCGCACACCACGGTGCGTATCGGCCGACCGGGGAGGTCCTCCGGTGCGATATCGATGGTCACCGGCGTAGACGTGAAGAGTTGCTCGTCGGCCCAGTCGTTCCAGAAGACGAGGGGGTCGTCCTCCCTGCCTCCATGAGGGACCTCCGCTCTGGGGGCCACCCTGACGGCCTTGCCGGTGGCCAGATCCAGAAAACTGGCGGCCAGCTTGCCATAGTCGACCCACTTGAGGCGGCGGCGACCGAGCTTGGCGCCGGTTACGACAGCGACTGCGTCGCTGGCACAGCGGTCCATCTCCACGTACACCACAAGGTCACGGTGGCTCAAGGGGTCGTCGATCCCCAGTTCCCTACAGCCGTAGCGAGCCATGCGCACGCCCATGACCATGCCGTGACACAGGTGGCCGTGGAAATCCAGGGCGGCTTCAAGGTCTTCTTCGATGCTTCTCATGGGTCGGAGCCTTCCTCCGGCTGGGGATCCTCCCAATCGGCGAAGTGATGCGCGAATACCTCTTCCAGGACAGTCGACGCCTCGACCATGAGAGCCCGATAGCGCCTCATCAGATCCTGGGCCTCAGGGGTGAGGTGCGATCCTCCTCCCAAAGAACCTCCCACGCTGCGATCCAGCAGGGGGAAGCCTAGCCGTTGCTCCGCCGCGTGCAGGATGCGCCAGGCCTTGTTGTAAGACATACCCAGTTCCGCGGCGGCCTTGCGCAGCGAGCCCGCCCCTTCCACGCCGTCGAGAAGCCGGGCAGGGCCGTCTCCGAAGGCCCGGCCCCGGCATTCTAGCCACAGTTTGTACTCCAGATTCATGCCGGCGGCCCCTCGGGCGGCGCCCCAGGCGAGCCGGGAGGCGCCCCTGAGGCGCCTGCGACGGCAGTCGTAGACATCGGTTCCCCCGCCGCCGGCGGTGTCGGCACGGGTGCCGGGGTGCCGGGCGGGGACAGGTAGGTCTCTGTCCCGCAGAACGGACACTTCACCAGCCCCTTGCCCGCCAGTTGAAGTTGGCCTCCACAGTTGGGACACGAACCGTCCTTGATCTGCGCGGCCTCCGCCGACACCAGTTCACCCTTCTCCCAGTTCACGTAGCCCCGGAAGAGGTCCTTCCCTATGAGGTCGTAGATGTAGTCGCGGACCTGCTCGCGATTGAGGTCGCCCTCGATAGCGAGTTCGGGGATACTCACCCGGCCCCGGGTCATCACCGAATTGAGGATGGCCCGCTCTTTGTCCGCCTTGCTCTCCGCTTTCACCTCACCCCGCGAAGTCAGCAGCAGGTAGATGCCGACGGCCAAGAAGGGCAGAGAGAAGAGCACGAACCCCAGCGCCACGCCTGTGCCGCGTGAGCCGCTTGCCAGCCCCGCCGCCAGCCAGGCGTCAATGCCAAGGCTCACCACTATCAGGACTATCCCTATGATCCTGGTCCGCATCGTTCCTCCATCTCAGCACGGGCCTCACGCCCGTCTGGTTCATCCCGCCCGGAAGCCGCCTCCGCCGCCGCCGCCGGAGAAGCCTCCACCGAAGCCGCCCCCACCTCCGCCGAACGAGCCCCGACCCGAGCCGGTGCTTGAAGGGGCCGAGGTCAGGACGCTGGACATGTTGTTGAGACTTCCGAACAGCCCGTCAGAGATGGTATCAAGGCTGAAGCCGCCTCCAGGCACACCGGGGGCGCCTCCGCCCATGGTCCCTCCTGGGATGTTCGACTCCAGCGGACCGGTGCCCACAGGGCCCCCGCCGTATCCCCCGCCCATCGGGATGGGCACGAAGACAGGGTGATACCACATGGGAGGCGGGACGCTCAGACCTTCGAACCGTCGCACCCACTGCCTCTCCACGCCCAGGGCCACAGCATAGGGCAGATACTTCTCGAACTGTTCCTGAGCGGTCTCCATGTCCTGGAAACGGGTCAGGTCCTCCAGGTAGTTGCGGAAGGCCTCCCACTTGCGCGCCTCTTGGGCTCCTTGACTCGTCCGGCGCGGCATACGCGGTCCGAACGCCCACACGATGAGCACGGAGAGGATGGAGCCGAACATGAACCAGCCCCAACCGGGTACGCGCAGCAAGACCATCAGGGCCGTCAACCCGCCGAGGATGATGGCGGTCAGGAGCCCGTAACCCAGCCAGCGAGAACGGACCGTCTTGGGATTCTGGTGGAACAGCCCCGCCTTGGTGGTGTCGTTGTAGATCCGTTCGACGAGAGGGCCGACGTGCACGTAGAAGTGGTTCTTGAGATCGGTGGTCGTCACCTGGTCGGGATGGGAGCTGTCGAACACCGACCTGGCCACGTCGGCCTCGAAGCCTTTGAGGTCGTCGAGGGGTTTTCGCCGGGTGAAGACTGTCACAGGCTTGGCGAAGAAGCCATCGTCCTTGGTGTCGGTCATCTCCAGGTAGCCACGCCGGGCAAGGTCGATTATGGTGGCGATGACTTCCTTGGTGTCCACCCTTTCGTCTATCAACGCCCCCACCATCCCCGGCGGAAGATCCGACGGCGGTTCACTCACGTACTTCGCGTAGACCACCGAGGGGTCGTCGCGGCCACGCTTGCGCCACAGCAGCAACATGGCCAGCATGAAGGCGATGGGCAGCACGAATCCCACTTTGGGAACGATGAAAGCGGCCACGCGCCGCGCCGTCCACGTGTACTCCACCACGCCCTTGGGAAAGCCGGTCACGATCCAGAAGTTGGTGTAGGCAGGGAAACCGGTCGCTTCGTAGACCATGGTCGAAGCACCGGGCGAGCCGACCTGCGCTTCGACTCCGTTGCCGGTCTGCACGGAGGGGAACATCTGGTCCGAAGGCACCTCTCCCGGCAGTCTGACCGTGGCCCGGGCGCTGTTGATGGGCACCGGGGTCTCCGCGTCGAACACGTACCAGCGCAACTCGTCGCCCTGGTCGAAGAACATGACCACCTGCTGGGCTTTGTAGTGAATGGTCCAGGTCTCCGACGTGTCTGTCAGGTCGAAGTTGAGAGTGATGTAGAGATAGCCCCCCTCGGAGGCGGTGCTGTAGGTGCCGGGACCGTCGCCCTCCGCCAGTGCGACCCCGTTGGCATCGTAGACAGCGATGTCGGTGATCCCGTCGGTGTTGCCCGTGGGGATGCCCCGAGTGACGAAGGTGAAGCTGCCTTCGAAGGTGAAGGTGACCTCCTCATCCACGAGCACGTCGCCGTTCGTCTGCACATCGAGAAGGACGTCCATGGAGTCCATCCACCAGTCCTTGGCCTGAGCCTGCCCGCCGGCCGGCCCAGCCAAGAGCGCTGCAATGCCGACGACCCCGAACAGCAGGACGAGAAGAAGCGCGCGCAGTCTGGAGAGGCGGATCACCGGCGGCCTCACTCCTCGGGCGCGGCGTCCGAGGCTCCGGAGGCGGCACCGCCTTCGGCCGAGCCCCCCTCAGCCGTCTCACCTGCGGCGGAAGCTCCAGCCGAGTCGGCAGAGTCGCCCGAGTCTGCGGGGCCGCCCGAACCAGCGGGCGCGCCGTCCTCCATCTTGTGGCCGCAGTTGGCGCAGAACTTGGCACCGACCTGGTTCGCGGTGCCGCACTCAGGGCACTTCACTGTGGCCGAGAGGTTGTGGCCGCACTCCGGACAGAACTTGCTGTCGAAGGGGATGTCCTTGGCGCAGTTGGGGCAACGGACCTTGGGCTGCGCACCACCCGCCGCGGCCTGTTGCAGCATACCCGGGATCATCATCCCCAGGCCGGCACCGGTCCCCAGGCCGAGTCCGGCCGCCGCGGCGGTCCCGACATCGCTGCTGCCACCGCTACCGCCACCACCCTTGGCCAGGTCGCCGATAGCCTGCGCGGCCTTGTACTGGAAGTATCGGTCCATGCCCCCGATGGCTTCCATGCCGGAACGCTCGTCGATGCGCTTCTGCACGTCCTCGGGCGGCGAGATGGCGTTGACCAGGAAGTCGACCATGGCCAGCCCGTACTGGGCCAGGTCGTCCTTGGCCCGCGCCTTCAGCCCGGCGCCGAGTTCGTCGAAGTAACGCGGCAGATCGAGCACCGAGTCGAGGTTCTCTCCCAGGATGTCGGCCAACCGGCCGACGATCACTCCGCGGAGGAAGTCCTCGATCTGCGCGTTGGTGAATATGCCCCGGGTGCCCACGATCTTCACCACGAAGAGCTTGGGATCGATGATCTGGATGGTGTAGATGCCGTGGGAGCGCAGCCGGATCATCTTGAACTCGGAATCCCGGAAGAGGATGGGTTCCGTGGTACCCCATTTGAGATCAGTGAAGGTCCGTTGGCTCACAAAGAACACTTCGGAGCGGAAGGGGCTGTCGCCGAACAGGGGAGCCGTGAGCGCGGCGGTGAGGAGCGGGATGTTCTGTGTGGCCAGGGTGTGCCGGCCGGGCCCGAAGACGTCATAGGCCTTGCCGTCGCGGAAGAACACCGCCCACTGGTTCTCGCGCACGATGAGCTGCGACCCGACCGCGAACTCGCCCGAGCCCTGCTCGGGGATACGGTGGACCATCTCCGACCCGAGCTCGTCGACATACTCGATGAGACTCATGAGCGCCATGGGTTACCTCCCTGCTCCGGTGATGAGGTGTTCGCGTCCCGCGAAATAGGCATCGAGCGCCTCGATGCGCTCCTCCAGAAGATCGATATCGCCCCGTAGCGACGGGCTGTCGGCCGAAAGGGCCGCCGTCAGTTCCTCGATGGCCACCGCCCGCTCCTGCAACTGCACGTCGAACTGATACAGCTCGTCCAACTTCTCGTCGCCCACTTTCGTGGTGTCGAACAAGCCCGCGTACCCATAGTCCGCGAACTGGACGCGGTCCCGACTGGTGCGCAGCCGGCGCACCGTGATGTCGATGAGTGACAGCAACTCCAGGTCGCCCCGATGCGTAAGGTCGAGTTGGACCTCCTCCAGTGCGCGGCGGGCGGTTTCCAGACGCTCGGCCACGTACAGCCGCTGGATCTTGTCCGCCTCACGGCGCAGTTCCTTCTCCTTGTAGCCTCTGTAACCGGGTACATGCTCCGCCGCCCGCTCGAACCAGTTCTTGCTCGCGTCGATGTTCTCGTCGATGCCCATTGGTCTCCTTTCTCAGGCCACCAGATCGTCGAACTCAGCCAACAGCAGACGCCAGTTGGCGCTATGGATACATCGGGGGTCCCACACTGCGGGGATGTACACCAACTCCTCGGCCACCACGTCGAGACGATAGTCCACCACACCCAACTCCCGCGTATCGCCCGAGCGCAGAATCAGGTAGACGAAGTGACTGAGGACGCGTGAGTCCTGCCGTCCGATGACGATGGGAGAAAAGAGCCCGAAACCGCTCTCGTCCGTCCCCCGTTCCTGTCCGAGGCGGTGGGGCAGCATCAGTGGTTCGGGGTACTGCCGCCCCGGCAACTTGCTTCCCCCGAACGGCTCGAGAACGGGCTGCTTCTCCGTCAACCGGCAGCCGAGGCGTTGTAGCACCCAGCGGGTGGAAGAGAAGGCCGGAACGTACAGATAGGGCAGTGAGGGAGCGACCGCACGCGTGACCTGTTGCCATACGCAGCCATCCGGTTCATCGATGTCCACCACCAGTCTCCAAGCCGCCAGATAGTGGACCTCGCCGGTGACGGCCAAGCCGGTGCTCTCCCGCGCGATCAAGGGGATGGTTATGCTGAGTTCGTCGTCGGAGAATTCGTGCGCCAGTCCGCAGGCAGGACAGACCAACACGGCCGCCCCGCCCTCCCGAGGCACGGCCGCCCCGCACACTCTGCAGAGCAGAGACTCAAGGTCGCTGGGAGCAAAGACCTCTACGATCCACCTCCTCGGGCGGCGTCACGCCGGTCGCGTGGCACCGACGACATCACCACTCCAGTATAACGGCCTGCTAATCTATCGCGATGCCATCGTCCGTACCTCAATTCAGCGCCCTCCCACCGCTCGTGGTCGCCACCGACTTGGACGGCACGCTGCTGCCGCTGCTGCTCGACGGCTCGCAGACCCTGGCCCCATCGACGGTAGCCGCCGCGAGGGTGTTGAACAAGATGGGCATCACGGTCATCCTCGTCACCGGCAGGATGTTCCGGTCGGCCGCGCGTTTCGCCAGCGACTTGGGCCTGACAGGACCGGTGGCCGCGTACCAGGGAGCGCTCATCCGAGATGCGGCCACGGGGCGACTTCTGCACCATGACCCCGTACCTCTCGACGTGACCAGAGAGGTCTTGCACCTGCTCGAGCCGCGCGGGTACACCGTCAACCTGTACGTCGACGACCAACTGTATGTGGCCGAACGCAACCTGGAAGTGCGCCGCTACGAGGACATATCGGGCATGAGCGCTCAGGCTGTGGGACCACTCGGCGCCTTCCTGCGGGCCCCGAGCACGAAGATCGGGGTGACCGGCGAGCCGGAGGCCCTCGATGCTCTCCTCGTGGAGTTGCGGGCCTCGTTCGGAGAGGCTCTCAGTGCTCTCAAGACTTGGCCCTTCTTTCTGGAGTTGGCCAGCCCCACGGCCACCAAGGCTCGGGCCCTGCAGATCCTGGGGGAGTTGCTCGATTTCGCGGCTGCCGACGTGCTGGCCTTCGGTGACTCCTACAACGACGCGGACATGCTCGCCTGGGCAGGCAGGGGCGTGGCCATGTGTGGAGCACCCGCCGAGGTACTGAGGTGCGCCGACGAGACGTGCGAATCCGTCGAGAACGACGGATTCGCACGCTATCTGTGTCGACAGCCCTGGTTCCCCCATCACCGGCTGGAGTCGCTCACCCCCTAGAGAGGCCGCGTGCGGAGGCGGCAAAGCTCCCGCCAAGCCATTCGCTTCGGGATGGCCAACGCGGCAAGCGGCCGGCTCCTGGGGCCGCCCTGTCAGGCGTACCTCAGCAATGCGGCCACGCCGCCCATCTCATCCAGCGCGGGGATACCTTCGGCTACCTCTATATGCGCGCTCTGCAGCACAGCCAGACGCACGAGTTCGGCCACCGCGTCGCTCACTCTGCTCGTCGTCCCACCGCATGACGGGCAACTCGCAGCAGGCGCCAGACTCACCCAATCACAGTCGCCACAACGCCAGCCCTCGGGCCTGTAGTTGCGATCGACAAGGATGGTCTGCACCTGGCCCCGTAGCAACACGCCGAGAACGTCATCGAAACCCCCGGCCCCACGGCCGGCGCTGCCGATGTTGTCCTTGATGCGCGAAGCCAGGCCTTCCAACTCTCGATGTCGAGCCTCTTGGAGGGCGATGCGAGCCGGACCAAGCATCTGGCCTGGGCCGGCCACAGCGTCGAGGGGGATCTCGGCCACGATGCGCGCCGCGGTCGCCTGGGGCAGTGTGTGGCGGAAGTTGCTTGCGATGTCGTGCTGAGCGCACAAGATAACGCGTCCCGCCCCCGAAACCTCCAGCAACGTCCCGAGCGACGCCCCCACCTCCTTGAAGTGCTGGTCCACAAGGCTGTCCTGCCGAGCCGCCGCGAAGTACCTCCGGATGGAGAGTTCTCCCGTCTCCCGATCGCTCGTCTTCAGCCAGGGCCCGGTGAGGTCCCTCTCCGAGGAGACACCCCACTCGTCCACCACGAACAGACTGCTCTCATCGCGGCTCACCCGGGCGATCGCGAAGGGCTCCATGAGCGCCAGGGCGTGCACCACGGGGCGCACGTGAGGCGAAGGCTCGATGACCACCCGGTTGAGCAGCGGCAGGGGCAACTCTATGCGTTCGAACAATTCCGGCCCCCCGTCGGCGAACAGCGCGAGTCCCTGGGTGGGAGAGGAGACGTCGTGTTTGATGATGTCGACGATCCACTCCAGGTCCCGCTCGAGACTGTGCTTCAGGCTCTTTTCGGGCTGCAGTTCCTTCAGAAGACGGCTGAACTCACTGTTGAGGAAGGTGGGCGCGAACTGGCGCCAATCGTCCAACCGGCTGGTGGAGAGGGTCACAGTGAGAAAGACACCGCGGGGAGAGCGCGCACCGGCCAAACTCTCCAGCTTCTGCCGCACCGCCGCCGCGCCTTCCATCAGGACTCACCGCCTCGGCTCGCTGCCCCAGACTCCCGCGGTCCCGCTCCTTCACCCTGCGCCGCGGCTTGCTCCACCGCTGCTTCGACCCCGGATCCGGCCTCGGCCGAAGCGACGCCCTCACCCTGGTGCTCGTGCAGGGCCTGGTCGCGACGCCAACGTTCTTCCCTCTCCTTGAACTTGTCCACCAGAGTCGAACGCGCCCTGTCATGCGTCGGCTCCGCCATGTTCACGGTCCCCGTGTCGGAGAGCGAGGCATCAAGCTTCTGGGACGGGGTGGAAGGACGAGCGGCTACGCTCTTGGAAACCTTCTTGTCCGGCATCTTTGCCCCTTTCGGTCCGTAAGGAGGTGCAGGAGCCATGGTTTCACTCACTGGGAGTACTACTGGTTTACCCGGCACGATGCAGCGCAAACCCGCCCGACCCGATGAGCGTCCATACGCGGACACTCAAGGCCGCGGTCCGAACACGCGAGCTCACTCGATGGCCGCGATCTTGGCCAGGCGGCGTTCGAAACGCTCTTCCCTCTTGTAGCGCGCGGCAAGAAACACCTGCACAAGTTCGGTGGCCACGGCGTCTCCCACCACGCGGCTGCCCAGACAGATCACGTTCATGTCATCGTCTTCCACTCCCTGTCGAGCCGAGAAGGTGTCGCTCACCAGGGCGCCCCTCACACCCCTGACCTTACTCGCGGCCACGCAGGCGCCGACTCCGCTGCCGCACACAGCGATGCCTCTGTGCACCCTCCCCGAAGCCACCGCCTGGGCCAAGGGGATGACGTAGTCGGGGAAATCGTCCTCGGGGTCATGCTCGTACGCGCCGAAGTCGACGACATCGTGCCCGGCCTGCTTCATCTCCTCCACCAGTCGGCCCTTCAGCCGAACGCCCCAGTGATCCGCAGCGATACCTACCCTCATCATGTCCTCCCGGCCGGACCCCGACTGCGCCGCATCTGCATGTTGTATTTGTACCCAGCACGGGCATATTGTGTTCGTCAGAAGTCCCTCGGCCGCGGGAGGAGTCCTCTTGATGGAAGACTTTGAGAAGCTGGGCGCGTTCTACCTGGGTCGGGAGTACGACCTGGGAAGCAAGGCACTGGGGGGATTGCTCCTCTACGACTCGAAGGACTTGGTCACGCACGGAGTGTGTGTGGGCATGACCGGGAGCGGCAAGACGGGGCTCTGCATCGGCCTGCTGGAAGAGGCCGCCATCGACGGCATCCCGTCCCTGGTCATCGACCCCAAGGGCGACTTGGCCGATCTGCTTCTCACGTTCCCCGACTTGCGCTCCGAGGATTTTCGCCCCTGGATCAACGAGGAAGAGGCGGGCAACAAGGGCCTCTCTCCCGAGGACTTCGCGCAGCAGCAGGCGGAACAGTGGACCAAGGGTCTGGCCGATTGGGGACAAGACGCCTCCCGCATCCGCCGGCTGCGTGAGGCGGCGGACTTCACCATCTACACTCCAGGCTCGACGGCGGGACTGCCGGTGAGCATCCTGAAGTCGTTCGCCGCCCCGGCGCAGGCCCTGCGGGACGACCCCGAGACCCTCAGGGATCGCATCAACACCGTGGCGACCAGCGTGCTCGGCTTGGTGGGCGTGACCGCCGATCCCATCCAGAGCCGCGAGCACATCCTGCTCTCCAGTCTGCTCGATTCTTACTGGTCGGCCGGCCGAGACCTCGACCTTCCCACGCTCATCCAGCAGATCCAGACCCCGCCCTTCGCCAAGGTGGGCGTGCTCGATCTGGAAGCCTTCTATCCCCAGAAGGAACGCTTCGGTCTGGCACTGCTCTTGAACAACCTGCTGGCCTCTCCCACCTTCCAGACCTGGCTCGAGGGCGAGGCTCTCGACGTGGGGCGCATGCTGTTCACCGCCGAGGGTCGGCCGCGAGTATCCATCTTCTCCATAGCCCACCTATCCGATTCTGAGCGCATGTTCTTCGTCTCGTTGCTCCTCAACGAGGTCGTCGGCTGGATGCGCACCCAGCCTGGGACGGGCAGTCTGCGGGCCATCGTGTATATGGACGAGATCTTCGGCTACTTCCCCCCGGTGGCGGAGCCTCCCTCGAAACTGCCGCTGCTGACGCTTCTCAAACAGGCCCGCGCCTATGGTGTGGGCGTGTTGCTGGCCACGCAGAACCCGGTGGACCTCGACTACAAAGGCCTTGCCAACGCCGGCACCTGGTTCATAGGCAGGCTGCAGACGGAGAGAGACAAGGCCAGACTTCTGGAGGGACTGGAAGGGGTGGCGGCAGGCTCCGAGACAGGCTTCGACCGGCAGAAGATGGAAGAGACCCTGGCCGGCCTGGGCAAGCGCGTCTTCCTCATGCACAACACTCACGAGGACGCCCCAGCCGTCTTCCAGACCCGCTGGACTCTGTCGTATCTGAGCGGCCCGCTGACAAGGACGCAGATCAAGACCCTCATGGACCCCAAGCGCCCGCCGGAGACCCCCGTCGGGCCGGCCGCGGCCGCGGCCCCGACGGCAACACCGGCCGCTGCGGCAGTCGCGGCGACCACCCTCGCCGATACCGCGGCGGCAGCAGCAGTCACCTCTCCCGAGGCAGCCACTTCACCGACGGCGCCGAGCGCGCTGCCGGCTGAGGTGCCGCAGTTCTTCCTTCCCCTCCGTGGGGCCGTTCCAGCCGACGGCCAGATCGTCTACAGACCCGGCGTGCTGGCGACTGCGACCGTGAACTTCGTCAGCGCCAAGACCGGCGCAGGCACGAGCACCAAGGTGCTGCGCGTCGCTCCGCTCCCCGAAGGTACCCTCGCCCTCGATTGGGAGGGCGCACTTCCCCTGGACATGGCTGTGGAGGACATCGAACGCCAGCCGTACCCGGGGGTGACCTTCGCTCCCGTGCCGGCGGCCATGGAGAAGGTGAGTTCTTACCGCTCCTGGTCGAGTGATTTCTCTGCCTGGGCCTTCCGCACCCAGACGGTCGAGGTCTTTAAGAGCCCCGGATTCAAACTGACCTCGGACCCGGGGGAGACCGAAGGGGAGTTCCGGACCCGGCTCCAACTGGTCGCCCGCGAGAAACGCGACGACGAGGCCGAAAAACTGCGCAAGAAGTACGGCGCCAAGACGGCTAGCCTGCAACAACGGGTGCAGCGGGCGGAGCACTCAGTGGAACGCGAGGCCGAGCAGGCCCAGGGTCGCAAAGTGCAGACGGCCATATCCCTGGGGGCCACGCTCCTCAGCGCTTTCACGGGCAGGAAGATCACCAGTTCCGGGACCCTGGGCCGGGCGACCACGACCATGCGCGACGTGGGCAGGTCGCTCGACGAAGGCGGCGATGTCAAGCGGGCCGAAGAATCCTTGGCGGCTCACAAGCAGGCCCTGGCCGACCTGGAGACCGAGTTCCAGAGCGAAGTGGACGCTCTCGGCGTCGACCTCGACCCCATGACTGAAGAACTCGAACACATCCAGATGCGACCGCGCAAGAGCGACATCGCCGTCGATCTCGTCGGTCTACTGTGGATGCCCTACCGGCAGGATTCTGCAGGCGCGCTGACGAACGCCTGGGAGTAGACACAACAGCCAGACACGGAGGTGCAGTTTGAAGGGCTTCAGAGACTTCATCGAAAGGGGCAATCTGCTCCAGATAGCCGTCGCCTTCATCATGGGGGTCACGTTCGCGGCTGTGATCACCTCGCTCGTGAACGACATCATCATGCCGGGCGTAGGCATGGCTCTCGGGGGTCTCGACTTCACTCAGTTGTTCGTCGTCCTGCAGGAAGGCGACCCTGTCGGGCCGTACAACACCATCGCCCAGGCTCAAGAAGCGGGCGCCGTGACCCTCAACTACGGGATGTTCATCAACACGATCATCGTCTTCATCATCGTGGCTCTGGTGCTTTACCTCCTGGTGAGCGCCTACATGAAGGCTCAGAAGCCTGCGGAAGAAGCGGTCATGACCAAGCCCTGCGTCTACTGCTTCACCGACATCCCGCTCAGCGCCACTCGCTGCCCCAACTGCACCTCGGAATTGCCGGCCGACGGCGCAACGACTTAGAAGAGTCTCAGGACCCGTCTGCGAAGACGGCTTGAGGGGCGAGATGGTCGAAGCCTTGCGGGGCGGGGCGCGTACGCGCCCCGCCCCGCTATACTCTGGCCCACGATGACAGCGCCCATCCCCAGTTCCGACCACATCTTCTTCGCCACCTGCCCCCGCAACACGGAGGGTCTGTTGCTCGACGAACTGCGCTCTCTGGTCGCCGCCGAGCCGCGCGAGACCCGGGGCGGAGTGTCATTCTCAGGCGCGCTCGCCGATGCCTACCGAGCCTGCCTGTGGTCCAGGGTGGCCAGCCGGGTGCTCCTGCGCTTGGTGTCCGCTCCCGTCCTCTCCAGCGACGATCTGTACGAACTGGTCGGTCACGTGCCTTGGGAAGACCATGTGGATGTCAAGGGGACCATCGCGGTGGAGGCCACCTCCGCCGTCCGCCAGGGACCTCTCGCTCAGGTCAACACCCATTTCCTCGAGCAACGGGTGAAGGACGCCGTTGTCGATCGCTTCCGGCAGCAGGCAGGTTCGAGACCCTCGGTGGATCGCATACGCCCTCACGTCAGGATCAACGTGCACCTCGCCCCAGCCGAGGCCATCGTGAGCCTGGACCTCTCCGGCGGCGGTCTGCATCGTCGGGGCTACCGCCTCGAAGGGGGTCCGGCGCCCCTCAAGGAGAACCTGGCCGCGGCCATACTCCTCCGCTCCAGTTGGCCGTCACTCGCAGCCGAAGGCAGCTCCCTGCTCGATCCTATGTGTGGTTCCGGCACCCTGCTGATAGAGGGAGCGCTCATGGCCGCGGACGTGGCCCCGGGGCTCGGACGCGATTACTTCGGCTTCCTGAACTGGAAAAGGCACGAGGTACAGACCTGGACCGACTTGGTCCAGGAGGCGGAGACACGCCGGGAGCAAGGACTCGCCACGCTGCCCCCCTATTTCGGCTACGACGTCGACGAGAGGGCCGTGGGCACAGCGCGGGCCAACGCCCGCAGGGCCGGACTGGCGGGGCGCATCACCCTCGAGCGGCGTGACCTCGCCTCTCTCATAGCCCCGAGCGGCGTCGCTGCGGGTCTCGTGGTGACCAATCCTCCGTACGGAAAGCGTTTGGGCGAGGTCACCGAGCTGGTCCCGCTGTACGAGATGCTCGGCGAACGGCTCAAGGCCTCGTTCTCCGGATGGGAGGCGGTCGTATTTACCGGCAACCCCGAGCTTTCGGCGCATCTGGGGATGCGCGCCCACCGCGTCAACGTGCTCTTCAACGGTCCGCTCCCGTGCAAGCTCCTGCAGTTCCGAGTGGGAACGGCCTTCGAGCGCCGGGAGGAGCAGAGCGCCGGCGGCGGAGATGGGGCGCTCACGGGCGCACTCGCTGATGTAGGCGGTGCCGGTACGAGCGCCGGCGCCCTGAGCCGCGGCCTGTCACCCGGCGCGGAGATGTTCGCCAACCGGCTGGCCAAGAACCACAAGCACCTGCGTCGCTGGGCGGCCCGCGAAGGTGTCCACTGCTATCGCCTCTACGACGCCGACCTGCCCGAATACGCCGCCGCCATCGACCTCTACGAAGACCGTCTCCACGTGCAGGAATACGCTCCGCCTGCGAGCGTCGACCCGGTGCTGGCCCGGCGACGGCTGAAGGACATCATGGCTGTGACGCCACAGGTCCTCGGGCTGCCGCCGCAGAACGCCGTCCTCAAGGTGCGGCGCCCGCAGCGCGGCGCCGCTCAGTACGAGAGGCTGGGCAGTGCGGGTTCGGAGTTCGAGGTGGAGGAGGGAGGTCTTCGCTTCCTGGTCAACCTCACCGACTACCTGGACACGGGTCTGTTCCTCGATCACCGCCCGACGCGCGCCCTCATCCGTGAGTTGGCCGCCGGACGGCGCTTCCTCAACCTCTTCGCCTACACCGCCACCGCCACCGTGTACGCGGCGGCCGGTGGAGCCGCCTCCACCACCACCGTCGACCTGTCCTCCACCTATCTGCAGTGGGCCCGGCGCAACCTGGAACTGAACGGCCTGCTCGACGCGCGGCACAGCTTCGTGAAGGCCGACTGCCTGGAGTGGTTGGGGATGGGCCGGAGTACGGCCGATCAGCCCGGCAGCGAGGGCACGCAGGCGGGCGCCGCCGACCGCGAGGGGGCCTACGACCTGGTGTTCCTCGACGCCCCCACCTTCTCCAACTCCAAGAGCATGACCGAGACTCTCGACATCCAGCGCGATCACGCCGTCCTCATCCGCGCCGCGGCACGACGACTCTCGCCCGAAGGGATCCTCCTCTTCTCGACCAACTTCCGCCGCTTCCGTCTCGATCCCGAGGTGGCGGTAGAGTTCGCCACCCAGGACATCACGAAACGCACCATCCCACCCGACTTCGCCCGCAATCCACGCATCCATACCTGCTTCCACATCACGCGCCACTCGCGCGAAGCCGCGGGCGAGCAGAAGACCGGCTCCACACACGGGCCGCGCTCGAACGGGTAGCGGCCATGACCGGTACTTCCGGCACCCCGCACAGTCCCCGGCGCCCTTCCAACGGCGAGCTGGCCGATCTCTTCACCACCATCGCGGCATACCTTGCCCTGGAGGGCGAGTCCACGTACCGCATCCTCGCCTACGAGAAGGCGGCCGAACTCTTCCGGCGTCATCCGCACTCCATCGCAGACATCGCGCTCAAGGGACAACTGCGCGAATTACCGGGCGTGGGCTCTGCGATCGAAAGCAAGGTGCTAGAGTTCGTGCGCACTGGGGACATTGCCGTCCTCGCCCGTCTGCGGGAGCGCTTTCCGGAGGGGCTGCTCCAGGTCATGGCAGTGCCGGGCATCGGACCCAAGACCGCCCGCAGACTGCATGAGGCTTTGGGAATCGGCGACCTTCGCGATTTGGAGGAAGCAGGGCGGGCAGGGCGCATCCGCGAAGTGCCGGGCATGGGTGATAAGACGCAGGCCAAGCTCCTGCAGACCATCGAGAGTTGGACGGCCCTCCAGGCGCGCGGAACGGGAGGCGAGAGTGGGACGGGTGGGTCGGCCCGGTTGCTGCTGGCCGATGTGGAGCCACAGGCTGAATCCCTCCTTCAGGCCCTGCGCCTTCACCCGGACGTATCCGCGGCCGACACCGCGGGGAGTCTGCGCCGTCGTCGGGCCACGGTCCGCGACATCGACTTGGTGGCGGCCTCGTCGAGACCCGCTGCGGTGATGGATGCCTTCTCGCAGTTGCCACAACTGGCCCGCGTCGACCAGCGGGGAGAGACGAAGCTGACGGCCGTGAGCCACACGGGCTTGAACATCGACCTGCGCATCGTCCCGTCAGCGGCCTACGGCAACCTGTTGCAGCACTTCACCGGCAGCGCCGAACACAATGTCGCGCTGCGCGGGTACGCGCAGCGCCGCGGCTTCAAGATCAGCGAGTACCACATCGAGGAACTCGCTTCAGGCGACCAGATCCACTGCCCGACCGAGGCCGAGGTCTACACGACTGTGGGGCTGGACTACATCTCCCCCGAACTGCGTGAGGACCGGGGGGAGATCGAGGCGGCCGAGCGAGGGACCCTTCCCCGTCTGATCGAACGACCCGATCTGCGCGGCGACCTGCACGTGCACTCGGACTGGACCGATGGCCGCGCGCCGTTGGAGGAGATGGCCCGGGCCGCCCAAGCGCAGGGTCTCGAATACGTCTGCTTCTGCGACCACTCGCAGGCCTTGGCCATGACCGGCGGTCTCAATCCGGAGAGGGTCCTGGAGCAGATCGAGGCCATCCGCGAACTCGACGAACGCCTGGAGATCAGAGTACTGGCAGGCATCGAGGTGGACATCATGCTCGACGGGCGCCTCGACCTCCCGGACGACGTCCTGGCGCGCCTCGACTTCGTCACCGCAAGCATCCACTCCGGCTTTCGCCAGTCGCGAGGGGAGATCATGAAGAGGCTGCTTTCAGCACTGTGCAACCCACACGTCGACTCGGTGGCCCATCTCACCGGCCGCTTGATCAACCGTCGCGAGGGCTACCAGATCGACCTGGACACGGTGGCCAGAGAGGCGGCGGCAACCGGTACCTTCCTCGAGATCAACGGCTGCCCGGATCGTCTCGACCTTGATGCGCTCTCGGCCCGCCGGGCGTTAGAACTGGGAGCAACGCTGGTCATCTGCAGCGATGCGCACCGCCCCAGCGAATTCGCCAACCTGGCGGCCGGAGTGGCGGAGGCCCGGCGGGGTTGGGTGACCGCCGCCGACGTGGCCAACACGCGGCTGTGGCAAGACCTGTTTCGAAGGAGAGACCTCTCCGGCTAGTCGGAGAGGCATTCGACTCGCCCGGGCGAGGTGAGGGCGAAGCGGCCCATGCGCCGGCGACCCGTTACGCCGCCAGCAGTATCCACATGTGGAGGATCTGTTCATCAGGCAAGTCTCGCACCCAGCAGCCGCAGAGAGCGACGAGGGCCGGGGCCAGCCATTCCGCGTCAGGCCTCAGCGCTTCGGCGCTGTCTCCCGATATCAGCATGATCATCCCACAACGCGGACATCCCACTAAGGCGCAACAATCCCTGGCCGCCACTACGCGACCCCTTTCAAGGTGTGTGGATAACACGGACCCGCTGCTTCCTTTATCGGCTAGGAGGGACGATCTCGTGAGTGCGCGCAGCGCGTGTCGCCCTGACTACAACCTGACCGCAACCTGACCGCCGGGTCTGCTGGCGATGGGAATGGGTGCGGAGGGGGGAGGGGCGAAAGCACCCCAGCGGCGAGGGTGGCTACTTGTCGCCGAACTTGTAGAAGAAGCCGTCGCGCGAGCCCAAATAGATGCCGCCTTTCCACACGGCGGCCGTGGACTCGAGCGCGCTTCCGCTCGGAACTTTGAACTCCCATACGATGGGCGGGTCCACGCGTGTATCGCTCACATCGTAGGCATGCAACGTGCCGTAGGTGTCACCGATAATCAGCGTGGCGTCTACCACCACGGGGCTTGCCCAGGCATGCTCGCTGAACGGCTTCTGCCAGACGATCTCGCCGGTCTGACGGTCGATGCCAAGAAGAGCCCCGCCGTGGGTCGGGACGTACAACATGTCCTTGTAGATGGCGGGAGTGGCCCACACGCCGGACACGCCGCCGGACATCTTGGTGACCGCCACCGACCAGACCAGAGGCGTCTGGCCCTCACCGGTCTTGCGCGGGTCGAGCTTGATGACCTGGCCCACCTTGGTCGCCCGTGCGCTCACACCCCGGGCATCGTCCATATGTTGGCTCACGTAGAGAAAACCCTGCTCGTCGGCCACGATGGTGGCGTCGGAGTCGTCACCGGTCCAATAGGAAAACACCTTGGGATAAGCTTCCGCACCCTTGGCCGGCTCTTCCCCGGGCGCCAGTTCCTTGAGAGTCGCGCTCACGTCGAGACCCTGCACTAGACCGCCGGAGTTGGTGAAGTAGACGCGATCGCCCACCAGGCAGGGGGAGTTTTCTACCGACACGTCCTTGCTGCCCAATTTGTCGAGCAGTGACTGCGTCCAAGCGGGATAGTCGAGAACGATCTCGGGATCGACCGTCACCTTACCCTGGGCGTCGTAGCCTCGATTGAGCTTGAGGATGTAGAAGTGACTGTTCTCGCCCCCCTCGAAGGCGTAGTCATTACGGATGACCACGCTGGAATCCCAGTCGTCATTCCAGATGCGGTTGGGAAGTTCGTCGGCATCGAGGTTGAAGAGTTCCGTGGGCTCGTCGCGATCGATGGCGATGACGCGCCACTTGTTGTCTCGGCAGCCCATGTAGATCAGGGGATAGCCGTCGGGGTCGGCCACCGCGGAGCCTTTGAAGATGTCACCACCCTTGAAGTCGGGCAACAGCTTCTCGCCCGTCTCGGCGTCGAGAAAATGGATCTTGTAGTCATAGGCACCGAAGACCACCCACGTCTTACCCTCGCGCTCGAACACGGCGGGCTGCCCGGTCCAGCCGGTACCCGTCCAGGTGGTGGTGTTGCCCAGATTGGTGGATGTGCCGGACATGGGCCCGAACTTCCACAGGATATCGGGGTTGGTGGGGATCGGTCCCTGACCGTAGTAGGTGCGGGAGGCGTTCCCGCGGAACATGGTCAGACCTTCGTACGTGGTGTTGATGGGCCCATAGAAGCTCCCCGGCACACGCTTGTCGCCGGGCTGCCCCGCGTGAGCCACGGCCACCGTGGTGTTGGGGCTCACGGGCGGAGCGCCGCCGGCCACCCCTGCGTTCCCCGACACACCCGATCCACCCACCGCGGACGAGGTCGTCGAGCCGGTGGCGGAAGTCGACGACGTCTCGGTGCCCGAACTCCCCTCTGACGTGTCCGTGCTCCCGGATGTGCTCGTGCCCGTCGCAGTCGAGGTGGACGTCTCTCCACCGGAGGCTTCGCCATCACCGCAGCTCTTGAGTCCGAACAAGACCAGTATGACCACGATGGCGATGACGGCCGCAAGGATGAGCCAGCGGAACAGGAGGCGGCGGCGCCGTTCGCGGCGGCGCCGTTCCATGCCGGCCCGATTGATCATCCGGGAATCCACTCGATCACTCTACCACCACATCGAGGACCTCGCGCCCAAATACCCCGCTTGTATTGTCTGTGAGAGCCAGGTGGCTGGGCTCCACCCGATAGACCCCCATGGCCTTCATCAGCGAGGCCATACCCGGTCTTTTCAAGACGTCGCTCACGAAAGGGAACCTATCCATGTAGACAGCCAGAGCCCGGATGCGAGCCGCCCCCTTCAATCGCGCGGCTTCTCCCCAAAGCTGAACGCCCTGGATCATCTCCCAGTCGTCGTACTGCTCGGTGATAGTGGCGGCCACCGCCGCACGCTCACCGATGTGTAGACCATGCAGGCTCAAAGGCTTGCTGAGGAATATCAGGCGAAGAGAGTCGTCCACGGCGTAGAAGACGCAGGCCGCGTGCGGTGCGTTCCCGACCGGTGCGCCGGGGACGGCGGGTTCAACACTCGGCTGAGCTGCGCCGATGCCCACCGGACCGATGGTGGCGATGGTCATGGTGTGGTGGTCGCGCAGATAGGCCGTGACCCGCATGCGGAGATCGGGGAGGGGTTCAGCAGTCGTCGCGACCTCCGGACGTCAGCCTGCCGGAGCGGGCGCTGCAGGCGAATCGGGGGCCGGCGGCTGACCCGAAGCAGCTTCACCGCCCGCCCAGCGGCAGAAGAGCTGGTGCTCGACGCTGAACTGGTCAAGGACCTTGCCCACCGTGTGGTCGACTATGTCGGCGATGCTACTCGGATGATGGTAGAAGGAGGGCACGGGCGGCAGGATCACGGCGCCGTATTCCGCGGCCTCCGCCATGAGGCGCAGATGTCCGAGGTGCAGAGGCGTCTCCCGCACCACGAGCACGAGGCGACGCTTCTCCTTGAGGACTACGTCCGCGGCGCGAGTGAGCAGATTGTCATTGTGACTGTGGGCGATGGCAGAGAGACTCTTGACCGCGCACGGGGCCACCACCATACCCATGGTGGGATACGACCCGGAGGAGATGCAGGCGGCCAGATCGTCGTTGCGGTGCACCACGTCGGCCAGGGCTTCGATCTGAGCTACCGAGTATTCCGTCTCCAGTTCGGCGACCACCTTGGCAGCCTCGCTCATCACCAGGTGGGTCTCGATGGGCGCGTCGCGGAGGACCTCCAGCAGGCGGATGCCGTAGATAGTGCCCGATGCGCCCGATATGCCCACGATGAGACGTTGCATGCAGCCATTGTAGACAAGCAGCCGAGAGGCGACAATGCACGGAGCCCCTGTGGGCAGCTCTTCGATGAGACGTCATAAGGAGTGAGATGCAAGAGATACTATCCGGAAACGAGGCCATAGCCCGCGGAGCGTGGGAGGCGGGCGTGAAGCTGGCCGCCGCCTACCCCGGCACCCCGAGCACCGAGATACTCGAAGCCACCGCCCGCTACACCGACATCTACAGCGAGTGGTCACCCAACGAGAAGGTGGCCATGGAAGTGGGCATCGGCGCGTCCATGGCCGGCGCCCGCGCCCTCGTATGTATGAAGCATGTGGGCGTCAACGTGGCCGCCGACCCCCTCTTCACGGTTTCCTACACCGGCGTGAAGGGCGGGCTGGTGCTGGTGACGGCGGACGATCCGGCCCTTCATAGCTCCCAGAACGAGCAGGACAACCGCAACTACGCGAGGTTCGCCAAGATCCCCCTGCTCGAGCCTACCGACAGTGCGGAGGCCAAGGAGTTCCTGAAGACCGCGTTCGAGCTCTCCGAGCGCTTCGACACGCCGGTCCTGTTCCGCACCACCACCCGCATAAGTCACTCCAAGAGTCTGGTGGAGATGGGCGAGCGAACGGCTTCTGATCCGATCACCGTCCTGGAGAAGGCCACCAAGAAGTACACCATGCTTCCCAGCAACGCCGCCCCCCGCCACCCGTTGGTGGAGCAGCGACTGGTCGACATGGCCGAACTCGCCGAGACCACCCCCCTCAACAGGATGGAGATGGGCGACGCGCGGGTGGGGATCATCGCGTCCGGAGCCGCCTATCAGTACGCCCGGGAAGCCTTCCCCGAGGCCAGCTTCCTCAAGTTGGGCATGACCTATCCGCTCCCCCCGCGCCTGATCGCCGATTTCCGCGCCCAGGTCGACAGGCTGTACGTACTCGAGGAACTCGATCCCTTCCTGGAAGAGCTGATCCGTCTCATGGGCATCACGGTGGACGGAGGCAAGAACCTGTTCTCCATGTGCGGCGAACTCGAGCCGGGGCTGATCGCCCGCGTGCTTCATGAAGACGGCGCTCCCGGCGTCGACAGCGCCCTGCTGGTAACCCCGCAGGCCGGCGCCACCGACCTCCCCGGCCGGCCACCCACGCTCTGCCCGGGCTGTTCCCACCGAGGCCTGTTCGCGGTGCTCAAGCGCCTGCGCGTGTTCGTGAGCGGCGACATCGGCTGCTACACGCTGGGCGCTCTGCCTCCCTTTGAAGCCATGCATTCCTGCATCTGCATGGGCGCCAGCATCGGCATGGCCCACGGCATGGCCCAGGTCACGGAACCCTCGGACAACCTCCAGGCCAAGTCGGTGGCGGTCATCGGCGACAGCACCTTCTTCCACTCGGGCGTCACTCCCCTCATGGACATCGCCTACAACGGGGGGCGGACGCTCACCATCATCGCCGACAACCGCACCACCGGCATGACCGGCGGGCAGGAGAATCCCGGCACCGGCAAGACCCTCATGGGCAAACCGGCAGCCATGGTGGACATCCCCGCGCTCTGTCGGGCTGTGGGCATCAAGCGCGTCACGGAGATCGATCCCCTCGATCTGGCGGAGACCAAGCGGGTGCTGGAGGAGGAACTGCGGGCGGACGAGCCCTCTGTGGTCATCGCCAAGTCGCCCTGCGTGCTGCAGTACAAGATCAAGCGACCCGCGTACTACGTGGACACCGAGGTCTGCACCGGTTGTAAGCACTGCCTGAAGGCGGGCTGCACAGCGCTCAATCTGCTCGAGAGCAGCGACAGTATCAAGGTGGAGATCTTGGCCGACCAGTGCACCGGCTGCGGGGTCTGCGCGCAGCTCTGCAAATTCGACGCCATCCGCCCCCCCGAAGAGCTCGAGGAAGGAGCAGGAGCATGAGCGCCTCGGAACAGTCTGGCAGGTCGGAACAGTCCGGCACCTCGGGGCGGCGGCCCACCACCAACCTGCTCATCTCGGGTGTCGGCGGACAGGGCGTGGTCCTGGCCAGCTATGTGCTCAGCCAGGCGGCCATGGCCGAAGGGTACGATGTCAAGCAGAGCGAGGTGCACGGCATGAGCCAACGCGGCGGCAGCGTCACCAGCCATTTCCGCTTCGGCGATATCGTCCGCTCGCCCCTCGTCACCGCGGGCACGGCCGACATCCTCCTGTCGTTCGAATCACTGGAGGCCCTGCGCTACGTGCACTGGCTCAAGCCGGAAGGACTCCTCGTCTACAACGCAGTGCAGGTGAACCCCAGCCCGGTCGCCGCGGGCTTGGCCAAGTATCCCGCCGACATCGACGCGCGCATAGCCGATGCCTTCCCGCGCGTACGCGCGGTGGACGCTACCGCTCTGGCCCAGCAGGCAGGCACCGTCAAGGCCGTCAACCTGGTCATGTTGGGCGCCATCTCGCCTGAGCTCCCCTTCGCCGCCGAGACCTGGGAGAGCGTCATACGTCGCGCCGTACCGCCCAAGACCATAGACGTGAACCTGAAGGCCTTCGAACTGGGCCGGACGGCAGCGGAGTAGGCCGCCAAGGGATGGCCGAGAAGAAGAACAGCAAGCCTGCTCCCCAAAGCGGTTCTCGGACCGATGGTCGGCCCGCGCCCCGGGGGGCCGCAGCCAAGAAACGCCATGGCGCTGCAATCATCGAGCGGCTGCGCAAGACCTATCCGGACGCCCACATCGTCCTCGATTTCGGCAATGACTGGGAGTTGCTCGTGGCCGTCGTCCTCTCGGCCCAGAGCACGGACAAGATGGTCAACCAGGTCACGGCCCGACTCTTCCAGAAGTACCGCACCATCGAGGACTATGCCGGCGCCTCCGTGCCCGAGTTCGAGGACGACATCCATTCCACAGGCTTCTTCCGCAACAAGACGAAGCACATCATGGGGGCGGCCCAGAAAGTCCTGGCCGACTACGGGGGCGAGGTGCCGGCCACAATGGCGGAGCTTCTCACCCTTCCGGGCGTCGCCCGCAAGACCGCCAACATCATCCTGGCCAACGCGCACCCCGAGGCCTACGCCACCGACGCCGACGCCGGCATCGCGGTGGACACGCATGTCACGCGGCTCAGCGGGCTGCTGGGGCTCTCCTCCTCCACCGACCCGGTGAAGATCGAGCGGGATCTCATGGCCATCGTCCCGCGCGAGGAGTGGTCCCAGCTCACCTACCTCCTCATCGAGCACGGGCGGGCCGTCTGTATCGCGAGACGGCCCCGCTGCGGCGAGTGCGTGCTGAGCGACATCTGCCCCTCGGTCTTCAAGGTCTAGCCCTCCAGCCGCCCGAGCTGCCGCGCTCCCGCTGAAGGAGCCGCGGTTGACGGTCCCAGCAGCTACCTATACTATCCCTCAGAATCGCAGCGCTACATCCAAGGGGAACGAGAATGATCAGGGACCGCGAGCACGAGTGCATGGGCCGAGAAGACCTCAGGCAATTGCAGGGACAACGCCTGGTGACGCAGGTCCAGCGGATGTATGAGCGCGTCCCCTTCTACAAGGACCTGCTCGACAAAGCCAGTATCGACCCCTTCAAGGTCCGTGGCCTGGAAGATCTCCCCAATCTGCCTTTCACGCGCAAGTACCACCTGCGCGAGCAGTATCCCTTCGGCCTCTTCGCCACCCCACTCAAGGAAGTGGTCCGTATCCACGCCTCCTCCGGCACCACGGGCAAGCCCACCACGGTCGGTTATACGGCCGCCGACATCAGCATGTGGGCCGAGGTCATGGCCCGCTGTCTGGCCGGCGTGGGCACCAGCGACGAGGATATCGTCCAGGTGGCCTACGGCTACGGCCTGTTCACCGGGGGCTTGGGTGCTCATTACGGAGCCGAGGCCATCGGATCCTCAGTGATCCCCATCTCTGGCAGCAACACGCAGCGCCAACTCATGCTCATGGAGGATTTCGGCACCACGGTCCTCTGCTGCACACCCAGCTTCGCCCTCTATCTGTGGGATGTGGCCCAGGAACTGCAGCTCGACGTCACCAAGTTCCCCTTGAAGGTGGGCGTGTTCGGAGCCGAGCCCTGGTCGGAAGCCATGCGGCGCGACATAGAGCAGAAGTGGAACATCAAGGCCTGCGACATCTACGGTCTGAGCGAGATCATCGGCCCGGGCGTCTCCTGCGAGTGTGTCGAAGCCCAGAACGGACTGCACATCTGCGACGACCACTTCCTGCCCGAGATCATCGATCCTGAGACCGGCAGAGTCCTGCCCGAAGGTTCACTGGGCGAGTTGGTGATCACCACGCTGACCAAGGAAGCCTTCCCTCTCCTTCGCTATCGCACCGGCGATATCACGAAGCTCGACTACGAGACCTGCATCTGCGGCCGCAGCAGCGTGCGCATGGCCCGGGTGTCGGGACGGTCGGACGACATGCTCATCATCCGCGGTGTCAACGTCTTCCCCAGCCAGGTGGAATCCGTGCTCCTCATGTCGCCGCAGGTGGAGCCGCACTACAGGCTGATCGTGAGCCGCAAGGGTGCCATGGACAACCTCGGCGTCGAGGTGGAGATCAGGCCCTACCTGTACCAGGGAAGTCTCGGAAGCCGTCCTCTCGCTCGACGACATCGAGTTCTTCACCGAGCACGAGATCCTGGTCGATCTCAGGCGGCGTATCCAGAAGAACATCAAGGACATCATCGGCATCAACGTGGGCGTGGCCTTCAAGGAACCGGGATCGATCGAGCGGAGCGAAGGCAAGGCGCAGCGGGTGGTAGACCTGCGTAAGGAGTAGCGCAGCGGATGACGGAGCCTGAGGGCGACAAGCGACCCGACGCGCAGCCGCGGGTAGAGGCTCGACCGTTCCCGTCCGCCGAGGAAGACCACTGCGCGCGCATCTCGATCCGGAGACGCCCCAGACGCTATCGCCGGCGTACAAGCTCGGCTTCGCCGACGCCGACTTCCTGATGCGCGACGAGTTGCGGTCGGCAAGGCTGCAACTCGAGTTTCTGAAGCCCGACATCCTGCAGCGCGACCGCGGGATAACGGCCACGGTGGTCGTGTTCGGCAGTGCCCGCGTCCCCTCACCGGAGGAGGCGGGCGCCCGACTGGCAAAAGCCGAGGCCGCTGCAGCGGTCGACCCCGACGATCCCGACGCGAGGCATGCGGTGCAGGTTGCCCACGCTCTGGTCAAGAAGAGCCGCTTCTACGAGCGAGGCCCGTCGGCTGGCCCGCATGATCTCGGCGAGGGACAAGGATTCCGTCGGAGACGATGCCTGTCTCATTCAGCACAGCCCCAAGAGCGTGGTTGTGGTCACGGGTGGTGGACCGGGCATCATGGAAGCCGCCAACCGGGGTGCTCACGATGTCGACGCCGACACCATCGGGCTCAACATCGTGCTGCCTTTCGAGCAACGGCCGAATCCATACATCACCCCGCACCTGTGCTTCAACTTCCACTACTTCGCCCTGCGCAAGATGCACTTCCTCCTGCGCGCCGTCGCTCTGGTGGTCTTCCCGGGTGGCTTTGGCACTCTGGACGAACTGTTCGAGGTCCTCACCCTCATCCAGACCGGCAAGATCAAGCCCATTCCGGTGCTGCTTTTCGGGCGAGAGTACTGGGAGCGCATCATCGACTTCCAGGCTCTCGTGGACGAAGGGGCCATCGCGCCCCGCGACCTCGGTATCTTCCAGTACGTCGAGACGGCCGATGAGGCCTGGGAGATACTCAGACCGTTCCTCGACACCTGACCAAGCCACGGGCCCTGCCGCTAGCGACACGCCCACAACACCGAGGCGTTCGACCCGTCGGGGCGACGTTCATTGCCCTTCGAAGCCCGCCGGGCACCCTTATGCTATGCTTGGGCGTAGCAATATGGACACCCCCGCAGACCCTCCAAGTCCCTCCCGCGTAGCGGCTACCCTCTGGGTAGGTGCCTGATGACGGTGTTAGCCTGGCAGATCGTCGGCACGTTTGTCCTCGTGCTTGTGAACGCCTTCTTCGTCTTGGCCGAATTCGCCATCGTCAAGGTGAGAGACACGCGCGTTGCGGAACTGGCGGCCGGCGGCAAGCGACGGGCGCGGGTGCTCCAGCACATTACCGGTCATCTCGACGCCTACCTCTCCGCCACCCAGTTGGGCGTCACTGTGGCCAGTCTGGGCCTGGGTTGGTTGGGGGCCGCCGCTTTCGCCGAGCTCTTCGGCATGGCCGTCAACAGCACGGCGGCAGCCATCGTCTCGTTCGTCTTCGTCACTTTCATCACCATCATCCTGGGCGAACTGGTGCCTAAATCGTTCGCCATCCGCAGGGCGGAGGGTTCCAGCCTGATGGTCGCCGTACCCCTGCGCTGGTTCTATCTGGTCACCCGCCCCCTGACCTGGCTGATGTACATATCCACAGCCGGGATCCTCAAACTCTTCCACATCCAGCCGGCCTCGGAACGCGACCTGGCGCACTCGGAAGAGGAGCTGCGCATGATTCTGGAAGCGAGCCAGGAGGTCGGTCACATCGACGAGATGGAACAGACCCTCATGAGGCGCGCGCTCACCTTCGGTGATCGCGCCGTGGGCGATATCATGGTGCCCCGCACGGAGATGGTCGCCCTGCCCACTTCGCTGACAGTCGGCGAAGCCATCGGGGAGTTCGTCGACACGAACCACACGCGCTATCCCGTCTTTGAAGAAGACGTGGACAACATCGTCGGCTACATCCACGTCAAGGACGTCTACCGAGCCGCGGGGTCGGACACTCTGCGCCGCCTCCTGCGCCCCATCGGCTTCATCGCCGAGACGTCCAACATCGAACTGGCCCTGCAACGCTTCCAGAGCACGCGCACCCCGCTCACCATAGTCGTCGATGAGCACGGAGGCACCGCCGGTCTGGTGACCATCCAGGACGTGGTGGAAGAACTCATCGGTGAGATCCAAGACGAGTTCGACGCCGAACCGCCGCTGGTCGAAGACCAGGGCGACGGCAGCTACTCGGTGGACGGCAGCGTGCGCGTCGACTACCTCGAGGACTTCTTCGGGCTGGAGATGCCGGACGAAGGCTTCCCCACCTTGGGTGGACGGGTGTTTGAGCAGCTCCAGCGCCGGCCCGCCGTGGGCGACGAGGCTCGGGTGGGAAACTTCCAAACCCGCGTGCTGGAAGTCGACGGCATGCGCATCTCCCGGGTCCTGCTGACGCTGCCATCCATGAACGACGGTACGCAGACCGGGCAGCGCGCGTCGGAGAACGGCAAGCGCGAGAACTAAAGACCGGCTGCCACACACCGAGCCTGAGAGCGACGCTCCGCCCGCACCCCGCACCCGTCTGTTTCACCTCCAGGCTGTATCATCTTCCGCGATGGATCCTCGACACATCCCAGTCGACTCCGACGCCCTGCGGGCCAATCTGGCCGGCACAGCGCAGGAGGTGGTGATACCCGATCGCTACCTTCCGCTGGTGCGTACCGTGGAGGACCTTTACGGAGTGCGTGCTCCCCTTGAGGAACTGCTGAGCGAGTACTTCCACTCCTTCCGCAACGCCGACCTGCTCATCGACGGTTTCCAGACCGTGCTTCTCCGCAACTGGACCTATTTCGAGCGGTCGGAGGAACGCTCCCAGTCTTTTGAGCTCCTGTCCGAGCTGGTGCTCGACCTTCTCGACACTCCGCTCACCGGCGCGCAGGTGTCGCTCCTTCTGCGTCAGCTGCTGACCTGGTGCACGAATGCCCTGTCCGGCCCCTACGCAGATGCCTACGAGGAATCCCTCACCGGTGTCGCCGAGGCACTGCCGGGCCTGCTGCCCTCGCAGCCGTTGCCTTTCTTGGAGCGCGACACGCTGCTTCACAGGCTCTTCGAAGGCGCGACCCACCACGCCGCCCTGCTGGACCCGTTCACCGACCTCTACCGGAGCGTTCTCCTACTCGGTTACGGCCGCGTCGCCGAGCGGCTCCCCATCCCCGAATGGGCCACGTCCAACCGAGCCGAGTTGACCGATCCCGATCGCGTGGCCACCCAGTTCGACTCTCTTACCGGCCGCGAAGTCCAGGATCTGATCGCGCGGGCAGAGGTCGCCACGGCAAGCGAATTACTGTCTGCCTCGATCCCCACCTATTCGGCGGTGCTCGACCGAGCCATCGACGAGATATTCCGTATCGAGAACCTGGAGGACCGCTTCGCGGTCTGCCTCTACTTCCTCAAGGACGACACCCTCGGCTACCGCCAGAACGAGGTCATGGTTGATCTTCTGGGCGTGGTGCGGCAGCTCATGCGACTCGAGCACCGCATGGACGTGGAACGCATCCTCAGCCGGTTGACGACCTTCTTCCGCGACCGCGACAACCAGTTCCTGCTCATGCGCTTCCAGTGCTACGAAGCCATCGGACTGGCCATCGGCGAAGCCGGCAACGCCAACGCTGCCGACCACCTCATCGAGGACGTGCTGTCCTGGAAGTTCCAGTATCCCGAGATCCAGGGCGCCACTGATGAGTGGGAGACCGTCGTCAACCCCTACCACCTGCCTAAGATCCGTTGCTGGATGCACATCATCGAGTCCAATCCCGCGCTGTACGAACGCCTGGCGGCAGCTCTCAATGTGCAACTGCGCCTGGGGGGCGTGTACATCGCCGACACCGACCTCTTCCAGCGCGACGTGACGCGCTTCCTGAACGCCGACATCGGGCCCATCTACTTTGTGGCCCGACAGTTGCTCCGCGCATTCCCCGTGTACTTCAACGACGTGGGCGCCGAGGGCGAGCTGCGCGCCGTGACCACGGAGGTCGACGAGATCGGCGAGCGGCGCGACACGCTGATGCACTTTCTACGCAAGCAGTCGCACGCCGAGTCGTCCAACCGGCTGGTGGATTTCAGCCGCGCCGTCCTGCTGTACTGGACCATCTTGGACCCGTCGGGTCTGGAACCGTTCCTTTCCAGCAACACCATGCGCGCCGTCCTCAGCGAACGTGAGTGGGCTGAGGAGCCGCACGCCATCCTGACCGCACTGTGGCGGGCCTTCAGCGACGGGCAAGTCCCATGGAGCGACGGGGGCGATGGGGGCGACGAATACGCGCTCACGGCGGAGCAGGCCGAGCCTTTCATCGCGCAGTTACTCGCATTACCACCCGAGACGCTCGACGAGTACCTGCGGGCGTGTCCGGGATCGGACGAGGAATGCGGTGAACGGGCCGTGCGACGCGTGGCGCTGCTCGTACGCACCTACCAGCTTCTGGTACAGAAATACTCCCTCTCAGCCGCCAATGTGCGCCTGGCTGTGTCGCACGACCTGCTGCTGGACGCCAAGACAAGGCAGAAGTTCGGCAAGACCTTCACCGCCTGGCAGACGCGACCCACTCCCGTCACCCGTGACCACCTGCTCGACGCGTCCCTCGACGTGCTCGAGCGGCTGAACGCCATAGTCCTGGAACCCAAGCCCTCCACCGCCGTGGAGAACATCTACCAGAAGCGACACATCGCCGCGGGCATCCCCTCCATGTACGGCAACTACAACGAGCCCAAGTTCGACGCTCTGGGCCTGTCCTTCCGGGTGGAGAACCTGGTGTCGCGTCTGCTGGAAGAACTGGCCTCAGAGGGCACAGACTCCTACGTCACGCGAGACTCTCTGCGCCGCATGGCGGCCGCATTGCGGCGCTTCGAGCGTGCCCTCGCGGTCGACGGCATCGACTCACGCCACCTGTCTGCCAATCTGCGCCTGCTGGAGGCCAGCTTCAGCAGCCAGAACTTCACCTTCCACCAATACCAGAACGTGTTCCAGTTCATCGCCGGGTCGGTCACGGAGTTGTCACGGACCTCCATCCTCAGCCATGACCAGGTCTTGCACACGGTGCTCAAGCACGATCCCCGGCAGTGCGAGATACGCTGCATGTCGGTGGATGCCACCGCGGAGATGGTTCTGCGCGAGGTGTTGGTCTCGGCCCTGGGCATGCAGAACCTCGACCGCTTCATCTCAGCCACCCTGCACAAGACCTCCACACTGGCCGGACGCCTGAGCAAGCATGCTCTCACCCGCATGATGAACTACGACCCCGAGAGGTTGGTATCGCCTATCCATGAGGTGAAGCCCGCCACCGACGACCAGATGACCCTGGGCTTCAAGGGGCTGGGGCTCAAGCAGATGGCCGCCTACGGACACCGGGTACCTGAGGGCTTCATCCTTTCCACCGAGTTGTTCGGGGCGCTCCCTGCCATGTCCTACAGGCCTCTCTACGACGACACCATCGACCGGGTGCGGCGGGCCTTGGATCACCTCGAAGAGGCCACTGGGCTTCGTCTGGGCGATCCGGACCGTCTTCTGACCCTGTCCATCCGCTCGGGCGCGGCCATCTCCATGCCCGGACTGATGACCACCTTCGTCGATGTGGGCCTGAACGACCAACTGGCCGAGGCTCTCTCGCGCAAGCCGGGGTTCGCGTGGGCGGCCTGGGACTCGTACCGGCGCTTCCTGCAATCCTGGGCCATGGCCTCGGGTATGGACAGGGACGTGTTCGACGACATCATGACCGCGTTCAAGACCCGCTACGGAGTGGAGAGGAAGCTCGAGTTCGAGGCGGAGCACATGCGCGAACTGGCCTTTGCCTACAAGACGCGGGCGAAGGATATGGGGGTGAGATTCACTAAGGACCCCTTCCGCCAAGTGATGGGCTGCATACGCAAGGTGCTGCAGTCGTGGGATTCATCCGAAGCCAAACTCTACAGACGGTACATCGGGGTCGCCGAGGAGTGGGGCACGGCTGTCGTCGTGCAGCGCATGGTCTTCGGCAACCTGACCCGCGCCTCCGGTTCGGGCGTGACCTTCACCCGCAGTCCAGTGGAGCCGCACAGCAGCCAGGTGCGGCTGTTCGGCGACTTCACACCCCGCAGCCAAGGTGAGGACCTAGTGGGGGGGTTGGTGTTCCCGTCACCTATCTCCGAGGCGCAGCGCCTGGGCAGCGCAACGTACCGGGGAGTCGAACACTCCCTGGAGAAGGATCATCCTGAAGTCTACAACGCCCTTTTCGAAGTGGCACAGGACCTGGTCAAGAACCGGGAGTACGACCCTCAGGAGATAGAGTTCACCTTCGAGTCGGACTCCGGCGAAGACCTCTACATCCTGCAGAAGCGTGCCATGGTGCAGGAGCAGACCCCGGACGCCCCCTACTTCGACACCGCATCCAAGAGCTTCGGCTCCCCGGCCGCTGTGGGAATGGGAGTCGCCGGCGGTGCCTATTCGGGCAGGATGGCCATCAACGAGGAGCATCTGGACCAGCTTCTCGGAGAGGCCCCCGAGGAGAACATCGTACTTCTCCGGCCCGATACCGTTCCAGAGGATATCGCCATGATAACCAGGGTCGAGGGGCTTCTGACCGCCCGCGGTGGCGCCACCTCTCACGCAGCAGTCACGGCGAAGCGCCTGGGCAAGACGGCCGTGGTCGACTGCCGCGAACTGGAGGTGGACGAGCACGCAGGAACGGCCCGTTTGGCCGGGTCGAAGCTCAAGGTCGGGGACTGGATCTCCATCGACGGCCGCACGGGGAACATCTTCCTGGGCCGCCTCCCCATCCTGTTGCGCACGTCTATGCCTGTCTGAGAGGGCGACCCCGGGTCCGTCGGCCGCTTTCCCGCGACTCTCCGTTCGCACCCCTGTAACTGGCGCGCGCCCGCTTTTCCAGGTACCGTGGATGCACGGGGGATCTAGTCCTCTCCCAGTCGCCGGTGTTTGGGGCGCCGGAGCGGCAGGGAGCCACCGTCCAGAAAGGGGAAGTGTGGATGAGCGCTCCGAGAACCGTGGGCATCAACGGCCTGGGCAGGATCGGGAAGCTTACGCTGTGGTACCACCTGGGACATGACGACTTCGATCGCATCGTGGTCAACGTGGGGCGCCAGGTCGGTACGTCGCTGGCGGATGTGGCCGACTACATAGGCAAGGACAGTACCTACGGGCCGCTCCACCGCTATCTTCTGGGTCACAAGGGCAAACCCGACCTCCAGGTGGTCGACGAGGCGGCCGGGCTCATGCGCATCCATGACAAGGAGGTCGTCCTCCTGCGCGAAGCCCGCAACCCCAAGGACATCCCCTGGCGCAACCAGGGCGTCTCCGTGGTGGTGGAGTGCACCGGCAAGTTCCGCGATCCGCTCGCTCCCGCGGACGACCCCAAGGGCTCCATCCGAGGCCATCTGGCTGCCGGAGCCAAGGTGGTCATCAACAGTTCACCTTTCAAGAGCAAGACCACGGGCGTCCCCATGCCCGACGACACCGCCATCCTCATCAACGGCATCAACCACTTCGAGTTCGACCCCGGAACTCATAAGGTGCTCTCGGCTGCGTCGTGCACCACCACGGCTCTGGCGCACATGATGCGGCCGCTGCTCGACAGGGACCTCACCCGCCACATGATCACCGCCGGCATGAGCACCGTCCACTCGGTCACGGGCAGTCAGCCTGTGCTGGACGCGGTGCCCGCGGCCGGAGCCACCGACCTGCGCAAGACCCGCTGCGCCATGGACAACATCATCCTCACGTCCACCAACGCCGCCAAAGCCCTCGAGCAGGTCATGCCCGAGATCGCCAACATCGGTTTCATGGCCGACTCGGTGCGCATCCCCACGGCCACGGTCAGCTTGATCATCCTGAACGTTACCTTCCAGTCCGAGGCCAAGCCTGACGGCACGGTCTCGGTGGACCGCGACGTCATCAACGGCATCTACCGCCAGGCCAGCGAGGGCGAGGCCAAGGACCTCCTCAAGTACAGCGAGCAGCAGAACGTGTCCGCCGACATGATGGGCGAGGACGCTGCCGTTGTCATCGAAGCGCTGGAGACGCACGCCCGCACCGGCTTTGTGGATCTGCACCTCCCTGATGGCGCAGGCATCCGCGATTACCGACTGCCGGTGACCCACGTCAAAGTGTTCGGCTGGTACGACAACGAGTTGGGCAGCTACACGGGCCGGCTGGGAGAGTTGACCGCGCACGTGGCGAAGAATCTGTAGCTCATACCCGGGCGGCGGGCCGCTCCGGGTCCGCCGCCCCTTCAGAGTTCGCGATGTCGGAACGAAAACACCGCGCCCGCAAGCGCCAGTGCAGCCAGGACGACCGCGGACACCGTGGGCCAGAGGAGAAGGGCGTCGCCACCGCGCAGGATGATGCTACCCGCTTCCAGCAGTCCCGCCGGCGAATGCGCCTTCAGAGGCGCCCAAATCCCCAGGACTGATATGACGGCGTAGAGACCGATCCCTATGCCTGCCGCGCCAGCCGACGAATTCATCCGGCTGCCGACGAGGACCATCAAGCACACGAATACCACCGCGATCAGAATCCACGCCGCGATCGCGGCCAAGAGCCTGCCCAGGGGGACACTCCCAAACAGCACGTGGGCGGAGATGCCGAACACGAGTGTCCCCAGCAGCGTGGAGGCGATGACCACAAGTGTCTGCGACGTGACCTTCGAGAGGATGAACGCCGCCCTCGAAATCGGCTTGGTCACCACGAGGAGGATCGTGCCGCTGCGCAGCTCTCCAGAGATGAGCCCCGCACTAGCGATCACCACGGCGAGAAGCCCGAACTGCGACAACTGCGAGAAATACTCGATCATGGCGTCCGCGACCGTCTGCTGCGTGACATCCAGGGACAACCCCGGGGTACCGGTGGTCGCGGCACTGAGAATGACCGGGAGGAAGTAGGTCAACACCGATCCGCTGAGGGCACAGAAGACCAAGACCGCGGGCAGGACATACAGTCTGCTGGTCCGTCGCACCTCCACGGCTTCCTTGCGGAGCATCGGCAGGAACCCGCTCAATCGGTCGCCCTCCCCACCAGTTGCACGAAGACTTCCTCCAGACTGGGCTCGTCGACCTCCATGCGCCGTATCCCCAGACCGAAATCGGCAACTACCGCGGGGATGCGGCGCTGTGCCGAGCCAAGATCGGTGACCATACAGATGAGGGCATCGCCGTTCGAGGCCTTGTCGATCGCCGTGACCCAGGGTTCCTCACGGAGGGCCGACACGAACGAGGACTCGTTCGATCGGTCAGGTTCCGTGCCGTCACCCGTGGCGAGTTCCAGGATGATCTTGTGCCCGCCGAACCGTGCCTTGAGCTCTCCAATCGACGCCTTCACCACCAACCGCCCCCGATCCAAGATGGCCACGCTGTCGCAGACCCGCTCCACATCGGAGAGGATGTGGGTGGAGAAGAAGACGGTCGTGCGGCCGCGAAGCGAGGTGACCATGTCGAGCAACTCCTTGCGCCCGATGGGATCGAGAGCGCTCGTGGGCTCATCCAGCAGGAGCAGCCTGGGCGCGTTGATGAGAGCCTGCGCCACTCCCAGGCGTTGGCGCATGCCCCGAGAGAACCCTCCGACCCGGCCGTCTTCGTCGCTCAGAGACGCGAGGTCGAGTAGCACCTCGACACGTTCGTCGAGTATCGAGCCCGCGAGACCGAAGATGTCGCCCGCGAAACGGAGGAACTCCCTAGCAGTCATCCAAGGATAGAATCCCGGCACGTCGGGAAGAAAACCGATGAGCGCCCGCGCGGACGAGTCGGCCGTCGCGACATCCTTGCCGAAGAACATCGCTTTCCCGGCCGTGGGATGGGCCAGCCCGGCCAGTATGCGTAGGGCCGTGGTCTTCCCCGCACCGTTCGGACCGAGGAACCCGAAGATCGAGCCCTCGCGGACCGACAGATCGACACCGTCGAGGGCCTTCCGTTCCTTCCCGAACGTCTTGCTCAGCCCGACCAACTCCAGTGCCGGGACTTCGCTCACTCCTGCTTGCCGCCATAGAGAGTATCGACGGCGTCCTCGGCCCGGCGGGAGCGAGCCTCGTCGTCCTCACCACGCGCTGGCCCTCCGTCGGGCGTGTGATCTGTAGGCCGGGGCGCCGCCGGACGGCGACCCGCGGCAAGGTACACCACCACGCCGATCCAGTTGAGGACGATCACCACGATGGTCCACAGCCACGGCTGGGACTTCGCTTTGCGGCCGGCCCAGATGTCATAGAGACCCCAGATGATGAACGCCACTTCTACAAGGCCCACGACGCCGAGCGCTATCAGCGCCGGTGTCCCCAGGTCGGAAAGACCGATAGACGAATCTGCAAACATAGGCCGTTCACTCCTTGGCTCGGATCGCGATATCTGAGGCGTGCTCGCGCGTGGAGGCGCACTGCGACCGGCCCCGACTGCCCCGAGATGCCCGGCTCGACGCACGCACGCCGGGGGTCGGCGCCTTCCACTGTCAGATGGGGCTAGTCCTGCAGCTTGCCGAACAACTTCCAGAGCCCGCGGTGGAAACCGTGAATGGACTCCACGGGCTGCGCGTACATCATGACACAGGCCTTGCGAACGAACGGGACGTTGTTCGCCTCGCAAAGCGCCACCGCCTCAGGCGAGTCGCACCCACTCTGGAGCCACAGGCGCGGGATGCCGGCGTCGATGGCCTCCTGCACCGCGGCGGCGCACTCACTCTTGGGGACGGCGATGATCGCCCCTTCCACCGTGCCGCCCACGCCGGCTATGCTCGGATCTCCTGGACCGGTGTTCAAATAGACGACGGGGATCGTGTAGCCCTTCTTGGCCAACTCCTCGTTCACCTTCCCGCCCATCACCGGTGTCTGCGCCGAGAGCCGGACAAGAGCAAGATTCTTGTGGCTGAGAAACTCCTGAGTGGTCATCATGGTGATCCTCCATTCATCAGTCATCCTGTCCGGCACGCGGAACGCCGGTGATCAGGTAAGGTCGAAACGGTCCAAGCCCATCACCTTATCCCACGCCGCTACGAAATCGTTCACGAACTTCTCCTCAGAATCCACACACGCGTAGACTTCGGCTATGGCCCGCAACTGGGAGTTCGAACCGAAGATCAGGTCGGCACGGGTGCCGGTCCACTTGAGCTCGCCCGTTGCGCGGTCGCGGCCCTCGAACACGTCGCCGTCTTCCGCGGTCGGCTTCCATACCGTGCCCATGTCGAGCAGATTCACGAAGAAGTCGCTGCTGAGCGTCTCCGGCCGCTTGGTGAAGACTCCGTACTGAGACCGTCCGAAGTTGGCATCCAGGACGCGCATACCGCCGAGCAGGACCGTCATCTCGGGCGCCGTCAGCGTCAGCAACTGCGCCCTGTCGACCAACAGCTCCTCCGCCGATGCCACATACTTGGTCTTGAGATAGTTGCGGAACCCGTCGGCGCGCGGTTCGAGCACGGCGAACGACACCACGTCGGTCTGCTCCTGCGACGCATCCGTGCGTCCCGGCGCGAAGGGGACGGCCACCTCATGGCCGGCCCTCTTGGCCGCCTGCTCGACGCCCGCGCAACCGGCCAGAACGATCAGATCGGCGAGAGACACCTTCTTCCCGCCGGACTGCGCGCTGTTGAACTCCTGCTGGATCCCCTCGAGGGTCTGCAGCGCCGCCGCGAGTTGAGCCGGCTGGTTGACCTCCCAGTCCTTCTGCGGCGCGAGACGGATGCGCGCGCCGTTCGCTCCGCCGCGTTTGTCCGAGCCACGGAAGGTGGAGGCCGAGGCCCAGGCGGTCGAGATCAGTTGGAAGACAGACAGACCTGAGGCAAGGATCTTGCCCTTGAGAACCACGATGTCCTGCGCGTCGATGAGGTCATGATCGACCGTTGGCACCGGATCCTGCCAGATGAGGTCCTCCGCCGGGACCTCGGGGCCGAGGTAACGCGCGCGGGGGCCCATGTCGCGGTGGGTCAGCTTGAACCAAGCCCGCGCGAAGGCGTCGGCGAATTCCTCGGGGTTCTCCTGGAAGCGGCGCGCGATGGGCTCGTAGATGGGGTCGAACTTCAGCGACAGGTCAGCCGTTGTCATCATGGGCCGGTGTTTCTTCACCGGGTCGTGAGCATCGACCACCATGTCTTCTTCGGCCACGTCCTTGGCCAGCCACTGGTTGGCGCCGGCCGGACTCTTGACCAACTCGTAGTCGTACTTGAACAGGACCTTCAGATAGCCCATATCCCACGTGGTGGGGTTGGGCTTCCAGGCGCCCTCGATGCCGCTGCCGATCGTATCGCAGCCCTTGCCACTACCGAAGCTGCACCTCCAACCGAGGCCCTGCTCTTCGAGTGGGGCGGCTTCCGGTTCCGGCCCGACCAGAGCCGTGTCGCCCGCGCCGTGAGCTTTGCCGAAGGTGTGCCCGCCGGCGACGAGCGCCACGGTCTCTTCGTCGTTCATGGCCATGCGCGCGAAGGTCTCGCGGACGTCGCGACCGGAGGCGACGGGGTCAGGGTTGCCGTCCGGACCCTCCGGGTTCACGTAGATGAGCCCCATCTGCACTGCCGCCAGGGGGTTCTCCAGATCCCGTTCGCCCGAGTAGCGGCTCTGGGGCTTGTCGCTGGTTGCCAGCCACTCCGCCTCTGAGCCCCAGTAGATGTCCTCCTGCGGTTCCCAGATGTCCTCGCGTCCGCCGCCGAAGCCGAAGGTCTTGAACCCCATCGATTCCAGGGCGCAGTTACCGGCCAGGATCATGAGGTCGGCCCAGGATATCTTCTTACCGTACTTCTGTTTGATGGGCCAGAGCAGGCGGCGCGCCTTGTCGAGGTTGACGTTGTCCGGCCAGCTGTTGAGCGGGGCGAAGACGCTGGTTGCCCGAGCCCCCGCCGCCGCGGCCGTCGCCCATGCGGTAGGTGCCCGCGCTATGCCACGCCATACGGATGAAGAGTCCCCCGTAGTGCCCGTAGTCCGCCGGCCACCACTCCTGCGAATCGGTCATCAGCGCGTAGAGGTCCTTCTTGACCGCCTCCAGGTCGAGCTTCTTGAACTCCTCGGCGTAGTCGAACTCCCCGCCCATGGGGTTGCTGGCCCGAGTGCTGATGGAGGATCTTGAGGTTCAGCTGGTTCGGCCACCAATCCCGATTCGATGTGCCGCCGCCGACGATGGGGTTGCCGCCTTCCCGGTTACCGGGCACTTACTCTCTTCACTAATGTCAGCTCTCCCTTCCTTCCGGCTCCGGACCGGAGCCATCTGTCGACCCTTGGCATCGCCTGCACAAGCCGCGCAGTTGTACCCTCACCGATTCGACCTCCCCGAGTTCGCAGACGAGTCCGGAGCCTCCGAGCCGTCGTAGCAGGGAGGTAGACAT
>CAWFJE010000013.1:0-23460 GCA_963816155.1 uncultured Actinomycetes bacterium
TGAGCAGGCTGGAGCGGAAAGACCGGCTCTAGAACCGGCTCCCCACGATTCCGAACCGAGTCAGCTGGGTCCCTGCTGCTCATCATCCTCTGGTTCGACCGATAGCTCCCCGAAGCGCCCCACCGGGTGATGTCGCCGTACCGATGGCGCCTATGGTGCATTCCGTACCACTGGCGGCTTGTGGGTTTGTCGAACGAGACCAGAGGGGAGAAGCTTCGTGCAAGGGAGAGGTCGCAGTGCCATCCCACACACCCCTCCGGAAGGATGGTGCCGTCTTGTCGATTCTCGAGTATCCCCAAGGCTCTCGTTTCCCCGGCCACATCGGCCTCACCACCGCCGACTCGTCGCCCGCATGGCCGGAGCCCATCCGCGCGCCTGAAGGTGCACCCAACGTTCTCTTCTTCATCCTGGATGACGTGGGCTACGGACAACTCTCGGTATTTGGCGGTCTGGTCGAGACCCCAAACATCGAGCGTGTCGCGAACATGGGCTTGCGCTACGCCAACATGCATACCACCGCTCTCTGTTCCCCCACCCGTTCGTGTGTGTTGACCGGCCGCAACCACCACTCCAACGGTGTGGCCTCGATCATGGAGACCGCTACGGGCTATCCAGGCTACGACGCGAGAATGCCATTCGAGAACGGGATGCTCTCTGAGATCCTTCGACAGCACGGCTACAACACGTTCTGCGTAGGCAAGTGGCACCTCAGCCCCTCCGAGGACAACACCGCTGCGGGACCGTTCCACCGCTGGCCCGTTGGCCGGGGGTTCGACCGCTTCTACGGGTTTTTGGGTGGCGAGACGAACCAGTGGTATCCGGACTTGGTGGAAGACAACCGCGCTACCGAGCCTCCCAAGTCGCCAAGAGACGGCTATCACCTGTCCGAGGACCTCGCCGACCAGGCGATCCGGATGATCCTCGACGCGCATGTGAACGCGCCTGAGAAGCCGTTCTTCATGTACTACGCCACCGGGTGTGGTCACGCCCCCCACCACGTGGGAAGCGAGTGGGCGGACAAGTATAAGGGCCGTTTCGACGAGGGCTGGGATGCCTACCGCGCGCAGGTGTTCGCGCAACAGAAAGAACTCGGCATCGTGCCGGAGTACGCGGAACTTCCGCCGAGAGACCCCGACGTGCCTGAGTGGGATGGACTGTCGGCTGAGGAGCAGCGACTGTACGCCCGCTTCATGGAGGTGTTTGCAGGCTTCGTCTCCTTCACCGACCACCACTTCGGACGTATCCTCGACACGCTCGAGGAGATCGGTGAGCTCGAGAACACCGTCGTCATGGTGCTGTCGGACAACGGCGCCTCGGCCGAGGGTGGGCCGCAGGGCTCCACGAACGAGATGCTGTTCTTCAACAACGCAGCCGAGTCGCTGGAGGACAACCTCGCGCAGATCGACTCGCTTGGCGGCACGCGCTCCTACAACCACTACCCATGGGGCTGGGCGTGGGCCGGCGACACGCCGTTCCGCCGCTGGAAACGCGAGACCTACAGAGGCGGCTCGACCGACCCATTCGTGGTCTCCTGGCCTAAGGGTATGAAGGCTCGGGGCGAAGTGCGCGAGCAATACGCACACGCAATCGACATGGTGCCGACCGTCCTGGATCTGCTCGGCATCGACCCGCCAAGCACCATCCGCGGCGTCGCCCAAGCGCCCTTGGAGGGCGTCTCGTTCGCCCAGTCGTTCGATGATGCCTCGACTCCAACCGAGCACGTGACCCAGTACTTCGAGATGTTCGGGCATCGCGCCATAGATCACAATGGCTGGCGCGCCGTGTGCCCCTGGCCGGGCGTCGACTTCACATCGGCCGCTGCTAAGGCACGAGCGTTTGGATCGCCTATCGGGCCCGACGAACTCGACGAACTCGAAACTGAGGGCTGGGAGCTGTATCGGATCACCGACGATCCGACCGAGTCACGCAACGTCGCCGCAGACCATCCGGCAAAGCTGCGAGAACTCGTCGCACTCTGGTGGGTGGAGGCGGGCAAATACAAAGTCCTGCCCATCGACGGTGACGTCAGGAGCCGGCTGGTCGTCGAACGGCCGATGACGTCGCGTCCCCGGACGCGCTTCACCTACTACCCGGGCCTATCCGCCATCCCACAGCCGGCTACGCCGAAGACCGTCAATCGCCCCCACAGCATCGAGGCCGATGTCACCATCCCGGCCGGAGGTGCCGAGGGCGTTCTGCTCGCGCAGGGCGGTGCCGCGGGTGGATTCGCCCTCTACCTCAAGGAGGGCAGGCTGCACTACGGCCTGAACTACGTGGCTCGGGACTTCTTCGGAGTGTCGTCAGCCGACGAGGTGCCGGAGGGACGGCACCTGCTGCGCTTCGAGTTCGAGCCCACCGGTCGGCCTGACTTCGCTGTGGGCAAGGGAACACCGGGCCGTTTCCAGTTATACCTGGATGGTACGCTTGTTGGTATCGCTGAGGTGCCCCACACCACACCCGCTATCTACGAGCTCGAGGGTCTCTCCTGTGGCTACGACGCGCTCGCTCCCGCCCTTCCCGACGCCTATGAGTCGCCGTTCCCGTTCACCGGCACCATCCATTCCGTTACGGTGGACGTCAGCGGGGAGTTGATCGAAGACGATGAGGCGACGCTCAGGCGCTTGATGGCGCAGCAGTGACAACATTGAGCCCGGGGACCGCTCGCTACTCCACCGCGATCTCCACCAGCCACTTGACCCAGAGATTGCCGGTCTCGTTCGGCAGCACGGCGCGAAGTGGGAAGCCATGCAGGACCGGCAGCGGGCGGCCCATCAGTTCATAGGCTAGAAAGTTGTCGGCGCCGAGCGCCCGATCGAGGTCCAGAAAGACCCAATACCCGTCCGCCGAAGTCATCTTGATCTCAGTGGCACCGGGTTGCACCCCGGCCATCTCGAGGACCGTGTGAAGCGCTACACCTGACCAGGTGGTCGTATCCACGAAGATGCCAGGGCAGACCAGGCGCGGCGTAGCCGATACCTTGGGCAGGCGCCTCAGGTCATCGTACGACAGACTCAGTTCGCGGGCGATCTTGCCCGTAACCTTCAGATGGTAGCCGGCCAGATCTACCACGGTGGGAGTGCCGGTCACATGCAGGCCGGTGGCGGGATCCACCTCTGTGTAGCCCGGGATGACCTCGGGCAGAGTGGGCTGGACTACAGGCTCCAAATCGGCGAAGGCGGAGGTCGGCGTTGTAGCGGTGGAGCTGGTCGACGGCGCAGTCGTCGCAGCGGTGCTCTCGGTGTCCGCCGCACCTCCGCATCCGAGCGCCGCGAGCGCCAGCAGTAGCGCCCCCAGCACCAGTGACCTGCGCACCATGACTCTCCCCAACACGATTTCGTAGCGATGGAAACGACCCGGCTAGGAAATGCTCGCCCGTCTAGCGTTCGACCTTGTAAGACGCCGCAGCAAGAAGGTGGCGTTCCCGTCGCAGGGTACTCGCGGCCGGCTCTCCGGCGGAGGATCCGCGCCGCGAGCGCCGGTTTGATCCGTCGCCAGATGATTCTCGCGTCGATATATACTCGATGAAGGCGAGTTGGCAGATCGAGGCACGTCCGAGGAGGCAGATGTGAACAGTCACCCTCTGACTTCGGATTGGTTCTATTCCAAGTCGCAAGGACCCGGTGGGCAGGTCGGCCCCCTCGACTGGGAGCAGTTGGTGCTGCTGGCGCGATCCGGCGCGCTGACCCCCTATGATTGGGTCTGGCACCCCACGCTTGCTGATTGGCTCCCAGCCGAACAGATCGTCGAGCTCTTTCCCAGTTCCGCAGCTGCCCGGCCATCGGAGACAGCCCCACCCCAGGACGGGGCCGTCGCACACGAGCCCGCGGCGCCACCCGAGCCCGCGGCGCCAGCTGAAACCGCCACGGGCCGCTCCCACCTCTTCTGGGTGCTCCCCCTGGCCGCGGTGCTCGTCGTCGCTCTGGGTCTGGGCCTCTTCTTCGGCTTGAGGGGTATTGGCGACGGCGGCGATCTCACCACGTCGGTCACCACCGCGCCGGTCGATACGACTTCGACCGTGGCCACCACCGCCCCCGCGGAGCCCACCTCCACATCCACGACGGAGGCCGAAGAGCCGGGCACCTGGCTGGTCATGCTGTACCAGGATGGTGACGACGAACTCCTCGAACAGGACATAGCCTTCGACCTCAACGAAGCCGAGTTGGTGGGCTCCACCGATCTGGTGACCATCGTCTCGCAGATCGACCGTTACGCCGGCGGCTTCGACGGCGACGGCGACGTGACCGACACCAAACGCCGGCTGGTGACTCAAGACACCGACATCTACACCATAGGCTCGATGGAAGCGGCTGATATCGGCGAGGTGGACATGGGCGATGGCCGCTCCCTCTACGATTTCGCCACCTGGGCAATCGACGCGTACCCTGCCGACCACTACGTGCTCATCATGGCGAACCACGGGGGCGGCTGGACGGGAGGGTGGAGCGATAACGACCCCGTTGAGGCCAGTGCGCTGACCATCCAGGAGATCGACAGCGCGTTGGGCTCGATCGTCGAGGACACCGGCATCGGCGCCTTTGAACTGATCGGCTTCGACGCCTGTCTGATGGGACAACTCGAAGTGATGAGCGCCATCGCACCGCACGCGCTCTTCGGCGTGGGGTCGGAGGAGATCGAACCCGGAGTCGGCTGGGCGTACGGCGGATTCCTGCAGGCCCTGACAGAGAACGCGGCTATGACAGGGGCCGAGTTGGGACGAGCGGTCGTGGACGCATACGTGGAGGACGACATCCGCATCGTCGATGATGAAGCACGCGCTGAACTCACCGGAGGAGACCACACCATCGAGAGCGTCGTCGCCGAAATGAGCCTCGAAGCCACCATGGCGGTCATCGATCTGAGCATGATGCAGGAACTCAACTCCGCCGTGAACGAGCTGGTGCTGGCGTTGGCCGACGTCGACCAGGCGCTGGTGGCAGAGGCGCGCACGTACGCGCAGTCCTTCACCGGCGTCTTCGGCGAGGACTTCCCGCCCTCTTTCATCGACTTGGCCCACTTCGTCGACCTGCTGATGGAGCGCATCGACGATCCGCAGACAACCCGGCTTGCGGAGCAGGTGAACAGTGTTCTGGCGCAGTCCGTGGTCGCCGAGTATCATGGCCAAAACCGGCCGGCTTCGGGTGGACTCAGTATCTACTTCCCCAACTCTGCGGAGTACGCGGGCGCGTTCGGTGACTGGCCGGTCGCCTACCCTCCATCCGTGGGCCGCTTCGCCACCGCGTCGCTGTGGGACGACTACCTGACCTTCCACTACACGGGCGAGACCTTCGATCCCGGCATGGCCGACATCACAGCGGTGACTCCCGCCCAGTCCACACACACCGATTTCTCGGACGCGGCCGAGGAAGCGGCGCCGGCGGCCGGAGCGGATGTGGTCGGCCCTGGCGCGGCCCAGTTGACCATCGCCCCCATCACCGTCTCGGCGAGCGAGATCGGCCAAGACGGCACCATCACCTTGTCGACCGTGGTGACGGGCTCGAACGTCGCGTACATCTACTACTACGTCAGCTACTACTGGGAGAGTGACGGCTCCTACCTCACCGCCGATGCCGGCTTCATCGAACCCGGGGTGGCGAAGGAGATGGGCGGGACTTACTACCCCGACTGGGGCGACGAGGATGTCATCTCAGTGAAGTACGACTGGGAACCGACCCTGTTCTTCGTGAGCGACGGAAACACTGCCAACGATCAATTCGCCTTCTTCGACCCGACGACCTACGGCGCAGCTCCAGAGGATGATGTCTACACCGTGCGCGGCACCTTCACGTTCATAAGCAGCGGAACGCAGATAGATGCGGAGATGGACTTTTCCGGCAACGGCAGCATGCTGACCGTGTGGGGCGTCGGTTCAGCCGAGAAGAGTGGAGGCGCGGGCACCTGGCACGAGATCACCCCGCGGGCGGGAGACACGTTCACCATCACAGACGAATACCTGGAGTTCGATGAGGATCCCGACGGCACGTTCGTGGACTACCTTGGCGGCACCATGACTTTCGGCGCCAACCCCTTGTCCATGGTCCCGTACTTCGCCTACACCGGGGACTACGCGCTGGGCATCGGAGTGGAAGACCTGGACGGCAACATCGTCTGGGAATTCACCGAAGTGACCGTCACCGAGTAAGACGGTCGAACCTGGAGCGGCGTGGAAGTCCTGCTGACATACGAACACGATGGCCATGTCCTGCAGTTGTTCGCGTACGAGACCGACCCCTCACAGCCTGCGGACGTGTCGTGCCTGACCGCGCCCGGTGAGGGGCGCGCGGAGACCGGGCCCATCGCTCTTACATATGACGGCGGAGCACCGATACTCACGGCCCGAGTGGCGGGAGAGAACGTCGCCTACCTCTACACCGAACTGCTGCTCAAGGACCCACACGTTGGTCGATACTACGGACCTCTGGCTCGTGAACACATCCTCGCCCCTGGCGAAAGCGAGGTCCGCGGAGTGAGCCACCCTGTGTGGGACGACCCGGTCGAGATCGCTGTCCGGCTCCATCTGAGCCTGCCCTTGCTCACCGATGGAGTCGGCCACGCCTTCTGTTCCTTGATGCCCACCAGATACGACAGCCCCGACCACCGGCTTTCGGGACTGTTCACGCCCGCCGACGGCGCCGTCCGGCTGCAGGCGAACCTCACCCTCGATGGCGACGGCGAAATGAGAAGCATCGTTGTTCACAAGGAGCACGGCGACCGCCTGCTGCCGCACCCACTGATCCCCGCACCGGGTGACCGCTTCAGCGCGTTTGTGCAAGTCCTCACTCCCCCAGTGGAAGGCCGGGCATGGCAGGTGTCGAAAGCGCTCTCCGACCCTCTCACCTTCTCCGACCGGGGGCTGCGTGCGGTAGTGGAGACCGCCGTGCCCGGGTCTTATCTCGTCGGCCTGGTCGTTCAGGATATGGACGGCGGGCTCACCAGAACCTACCTTCCCGTCCACCTGCCCACGCACAGCAGGTAGCGGTGGTTAGGAGGGCGCTGGATGGGTCTGGCAGCGCCCGAGCCGTTGGCTTCCAGGACTACGGGTTCGACTTCGGGTGCGTCGAACACAGCGCCTGATCCACACCCGACCTCTCGCCCCGGCGCGACGCGCTTCAGTCGAGGAGCATCCGATCGACGGCGAGTTGCTCCCCGCTGACCTCGTGGAACTTGCGCACGAGTTCAGGAATGGTGAGAGTCTTCTTCTGCTCGCCGCAGACGTCGAGGATGATCCTCCCTGCGTGCATCATGATCAACCGGTTACCCCAACGAAGGGCGATGTCCATGTTGTGAGTCACCATCAGCGTGGTCAGATGGCGCTCCTGCACTATCTTGCCGGTCAGGTCCATGATGGTGGCCGCGACCTTAGGATCGAGCGCCGCGGTATGCTCGTCGAGGAGGAGCAGTCTCGGCTCGGCGACAGTTGCCATGAGAAGCGACATCGCCTGTCGCTGGCCTCCTGAGAGCTTGTTCACCTGGGAAGAGAGACGAGTCTCCAGACCCATGTCCAACTCGGCCAGTCGCTCCTTCATCTCGCGTTTGAGCGCACCGGGAACGCCGGGCCGCAGTCCTCTCCGTCGACCGCGCATGTACGCCATGGCCATGTTCTCCTGGATGGACATCGAGGGAGCGGTGCCGGCTCGAGGATCCTGGAAGACGCGGCCTATCGACTTCGCCCGCTCGTGTTCCGGCAGGCCCGTGATATCCGTGTCTCCAAGTCGGAGGCTGCCACTGCTGAGAGAGACGCTGCCGGCGATGGTGCTCAGCATGGTGGTCTTGCCCGACCCGTTGGAGCCGATGATGGTGACGAAATCGGCCGGTTCGACGTGAAAGCTGATGTCGTTCAGGGCCACGACTTCGTTGACGGTGCGCGGGAAGAAGACCTTCCTGAGGTCACTGGCTGTCAAAGCTGCCGGACCGCTCACATCCGTATCACCTTCCGCCGCACTGCGGGTAGCGATAGCGCCACGATGACCAGCACGGCCGTGAGCAGCTTGAGATCCGTGGGAGCGATACCCAGCCGCAGGCTTACGGCGATCAACAGTCGGAAGACGATCGATCCTCCGATGACGCTGAAGAGCGTCCAACTGATGCTTCTCGTTCCGAAGAGCACCTCGCCGATGATGACCCCCGCCAGGCCGGCCACGATCGTCCCGATGCCCATGCCCACGTCCGCGAATCCCTGATACTGAGCGACTAACGACCCGCTCAGTGCCACAAGGGCGTTCGCGAGGCCCAGACCCAGCACGCGGACGATGTTCGTGTTGACGCCCAGCGATCGCAGCATCTGTTCGTTGTCGCCCGTCGCTTGGAGGGCGAGGCCCAGTTCCGTGTGCAGGAACCAGTCGAGCCCGTACTTGATAACCAGCACCAGTATGGCGAGAAAGAGAATGACCCACCAGCCGCTCATGCGCACACCCAGCCACTCGCCCAACTGGTCGAACACAGTCGTCTTCCCAAGAAGGGGCACGTTGCTGCCCCCCATGATGCGGAGGTTGATTGTGTACAGTCCGGTCATGACCAGGATGCCTGCGAGCAACTTGGGTCCGTAGTTGGTGGAGTTGCCATCGCCCGATTTGAGGACAAGGTGCAGCCCACCCGTCGCGAAGCCGGCCAGCATCCCGGCCCCCGTGCCTGCCATGGTCGCGAGCCAGGGTGAGTGGCCGGCGGCGATGGTCGCAGCCGTCACCGCGGCCCCCAAGGGAAGGCTTCCGTCTACGGTGAGGTCAGGAAAGTCCAGGACCCGGAAGGTCATGTAGACGCCCAGCACCATGAGGCCGTAGAGAAGCCCCTGCTCGAGCGCGCTTGTCAGGATTGTTCCCACCGATACCCCTAAGCGCGTCTCATGCCTGTGATGACGATATGGCGGGGCCCGCGGGCCCCGCCATATCGTAGCCTTCGCTTCATATGATGATCCGCGACCTGGAAGTCCTAGAAGGTGGTGTTGGCCTTGGCCTTCAGGTCGTCAGGGATGGTCACACCCATCGCGGCAGCCGCGGTCTCGTTGATGGCCAGCTGAAGATTCTGCGCGTACTGGACCGGTATCTGCGAGATGGGAGTCCCCGCCAGCACCTCGGCGGCCACCTGGCCTGCCTGGAACCCGTGATCCTTGTAGTCGAAAGCGTAGGCGGCGACCGCGCCCCTCTGCACGCTGTCTATGTCGCCCGCGATCAAGGGGATCTTGTTCTCCTGGCAGACCTTGACCACGCTCTCCAGTGCCGAGACGATGGTGTTGTCGGTCAGGACCGAGATCACGTCGCAGCGGCCCACCAAGGACTGCGCCGCGCCGAGCACCTCAGAGGAGTTGGCCGCGGTGGCCTCGACGACCTTGAGACCCATGGCCTCGGCAGCCGCCTTCTCCTTCTCCACCAGAGCTACCGAGTTGGTCTCGCCGGCGTTGTACAACAGACCGACCGTCATGGCTCCCGGAACGAGTTGCTTGATCAGTTCCAGATGCGGCTCAACCGGAAGCATGTCGGACACACCGGTGATGTTGCCTTCCGGCGCGTCCGCGTTCGTGACCAGTTCCGCTGCCACCGGGTCGGTGACGGCCGCGAAGACTATGGGGATATCTGGCGTCGCCTTGGCCGCGGCCTGGCTGGTCGGTGTGGCGATCGACAGGATCAGATCCACCTTGTCGCCTACGAACTTCTGCGCGATGGTCGTGGCGTTGGCCATGTCACCCTGGGCGTTCTGCATGTCGAAGGTGACATTCTGGCCCTCCACATATCCGGCCTCGGCCAAGGCTTCGATGAATCCCTCCGCGGTGGCGTCGAGCGCGGGGTGGGACACGATCTGGGTGATACCTATCGTGTACATCTTGTCGGGTTGCGGGCCTGCCGCCGCGGTAGTGCTTGTGGCCTCGGCGCTGGTGGTGGTCGTGTCTTCGGAACCGCCACATGCAGCGACTGCAAACACGAGCAGAGCCATGACGGCCACTATCCCTAGGACTTCCAGCAATCTCCAACTGCGCTTCATAACATCATCCCTCTCCTGAGTGCAACCTGTCGCGGCATTGTACCAACCCGCGCCCTTGGACCACAGAAAGCGGGTGCGGCGAGGCGTCACCAGGTGACACGCTTCACCTCTGATCTCTGGCTACGCCGGACATGGCGCTACATCGCGTCGGCAAACCGGTTCCGGCCGGTCAGGACATCGTCGCGTAGGATCTGGCGCATCTTCTCCGGCTCCTCGAACGCGGGGCTGTGTGCCGAATCATCGAAGCGCGACGGCACACCCGTCGAGGGCAGGGTCTTGCAGCTGGCCAGTCGGCCAGAGTGATGCGAGGCGGCATGACAAACCCGCCCTCCCCGGCAACCGGGAAGGGCGGGTGGTCGTGTGATCTGCACAGCCGGCCATGCGGTCCATGCGCGCGGGCCCCAAGGTACGCGCGCAAGGACCGCTCCAGCTACGCTACCTCTGGTCCCAGGGCACGAACAGCTTCAGGTCTGTCTCGTGTCCGGGGAAGACGAGTACGCGTTCCGCGTCGATCCACTGCAGAAGCAGGGGCAGGATGTCGCAGACACCCTGTTCGTCGTAGGTGATGTCGCCGATCATGGTGTCTTTGAAGGTCCCGTTCCAGATCTGATCGCGGACCGCAGCCGGATCTGTCGAACCGGCCCTTTCGATGGCCTCCGCCAGGATCTGCACTTGGGCGTAGGGAAGGCCGACGCTGACCGAGGTGGCACCGTCATGAGACGCAGAGTACGCCTCGCCCAGTTCTTTGCAACCCGGGTAGGGGAGTTCTTCCGACCAGAATCCATCGTGAACGAAGTAGTCGGAAGCCGGGCCCAGCGCGGCCGGGAACTCCACAGGCCAGAATCCCCTGCCGCCCATTATGAACTTGGGCGACCAGTTCTGTTCCTGGAGTTGTTTGGCGAAGGTGATGGCGTCGGGAGGAGCCTGCAGGGTCACCAGAGCGTCGCCCCCCGCCTCCTTGAACTTGAGAATAGCCGAGGAGAAGTCCTTGGTACCCGGGGTGAAGGTCTCCCACGCGACTATGGTGGCCCCGAAGGCCTGTGCGGTCATCTCCATGCCCTTGCCAAAGGCCTGGCCATCGGCGTTGTCCTCGTTAAGGATGCACCACTTGCTCCACGTCGCGTCCGGGGGTTGTGGTTTCCACAGCAAGAACGGCATCGCGGCCGCGTCCTTCGGCGAATAGAAGATGTCGGTGGACCACTGCCAGTTCTGCTCCCGAGCCACCGAAGACCAAGTGCCCACCTGGTGATATAGGGCTTGGTATTTCTCTGCCACGATGGCCGCGGGCATGTTGATGGAGCTGACCATGGTGCTGAGAATCAGGTTGATGCCCTCCACCTTGATCAGTTTCTCAACGGCTGCCGCTCCCTCGTTGGGGTCGCTCTTGTCATCGACGAACACCAGTTCGAGTTCCATCTTCTTGCCGTCGACCATCACGCCACCCGCGGCATTGATGTCCTCGGCGGCCTTCTCCTGCGCCCAGATGGTCTCAGCGCCGTTCATGGCGTTGCCCCCGGTCATGCTGCCGAGAGCGCCGATCCTGATTGTGCCGTCGAAAGCGGCCGCCGCGGTCGTCTCCGTAGGCGCAACTGTGGTTTCGGTTGGCGCTGTTGTGGTTTCCGTGGATGCAGCGGTGGTCGTCGTTTCCGGTGCCGCAGTGGTGGTCGTATCGTCACTCGACCCGCAACCGGTGAACACCATCACCGCCAACAGGCTGAGAACGAGAATCACAAGAGTCCGAACGAGCATCTTCTCACGTCTCAACGGGATCCCTCCTGTCTGTCGGAGCATTGGGCGAAGCAGCAGCATGACTGCGCAGAGCAAACGGTGTGTGGTCCGACGCGCACTGTCGCCGCAAGCATCCCCCCCCGTCCGGCGCTAACTTCGTGCCACACGCAGTAGCGAGCACTACTCATGTTCACTACTAGCACACGCTACTGCTACCGGGCAAGCACTAGGTTGGTGTCGCCCGCCGTTTGCGCGCGATACTTCGAGCAATCGATACGCGGCGCGGGGTATGATTCGGCCATGCTGACCACCCGCCCCTCATATCCCGGCTCACAGGAGTGGCCATGAACTGGACTGTGGCTCTGTGGGTGCTCGTCTTCGCCGCCGCCGTCGTCACGCTGGTCAAGTCCGCCGACTGGTTCACCGAGGGTGCCGAGGAACTCGGGGTGTTTCTCGGCGTGCCCCCGTATGTGGTCGGCCTCACCATCGTGGCCATGGGTACCTCGCTGCCCGAACTCGTCAGTTCGATCTTCGCGGTGGTCCGCGGTTCCCCTGAGATCGTCGCCGCCAACGCGATAGGGTCCAACATCACCAACATCTGCCTGGTGCTGGCCACCGGAGCGATCATCGGTGGACGTCTGTTCGTGAGCCGCGAGATTGTGCGGATCGACCTGCCCATGTTGGCGACGTCCACAGCACTTCTGGGCCTGACGGCCATGGACGGGACCATCAGCCGCGGGGAGGGCGTGCTCCTCTTCGCAGGAGCGATCGTCTACGCCATCTACGGGTTCCGGATGTCGAGACCCACCTTGGCCACCCAGGCCGAGGTCGAGGCCGCGGTCGAGGACGACTTCAAGCTGGTGCGCGGCCGTTTACGGCCCGTGGTACTCCTCAAGCTCGTGGGTGGTGCCGTCGCCCTCTACTTCGCCGCCGAATACACCATCCGTTCGGTCATAGAGCTCTCCACCATCCTGGACATCGGAGCCGACATCATAGCCATCTCCGCGGTGGCGATCGGCACGTCACTTCCCGAGTTGGTGGTGAGCGTCATGGCGGCCCGTCGAGGAAAACTCGAGATCGCCATGGCCAACGTCTTGGGCTCCAACGTGTTCAACGCGTTCGCCGTCGTGGGCATCCCGGCCATGATCGCTCCGCTACCCGTGACCAACCCCGTGCTCATGATCGGCCTTCCCTTCATGGCGGTGGCCACAGTGCTTTACTTCTTCATGGCCCAGGATCGCGAGGTCACGCGCTGGGAGGGCATGCCGCTCATCCTCATCTACATCCTGTTCCTGGCTACTCTCTTCGGACTGTTCTAGGCGAAGCGCCGGTCGAGATGGCCGACTTGAGATCGATCCTTCTGGGATACGCCCAGGCTCTGGGCGCCCACCTGGCCGGCATCGCGGCGGTGGATGACCTGCGCGACGCGCACGAGGTCGTCTGGCCCGAAGGGGCCCTGAGCGTTCTGGTGGTGGCGGTGTCACACCCGCCGGACAGGCCGGAGATGGACTGGTGGTTCGGGCGTTCCGATCCTCCGGGGAACAAGATCTTGGCGGGCATAGTGCAGGCTCTGTGTGATCGGATCCCGAGCGAGTTCGGTGTCCGTGCAGTCCACCTCCCTTACCACGTCGACCGGGGAGGTACGTACCTCAAGGATGCCGCCGTCCTGGCCGGAGTGGGGCGTATCGGTCTGAACAATCTGCTGCTGACCCCGCACTACGGACCTCGGGTGCGACTGAGAGCGCTCACTCTCGACGTAGCGCTGCAACCGACAGGACCTGCTCTGTTCGATCCCTGCGCCGACTGCGCCGCGCCTTGCCGGGAGGCCTGCCCTCAGAACGCGTTCATGAGCAACGCCAAGGAGGGAGGCATCCCCGTGAATCGCTCTGAAGAACTCCGCAGCGCTGGTTGGGTTCGCCTGCCCGCCCGCGACGGCCGGTTCTCGCGCGCAGCGTGCATGAGGCAGATGAATCGCGACTTGGAGACCGCGGCCGCACCGGACACAGACCTGTCTGTCATCGAGCCGGACGCCGCCACGGGGGCCCCGGCCGCGAGCGCGGTCGAGGTCGAGGCCGCCGCGAGCGCCGCCCGAGCCTCAGACGTCAGCGCCACCGACGCTGCCGCAGCAGCGGCTACGGGCGCTACCTTCACAGTCGCAGGCAAGGTGGTCAGATACTGCCGCGCCTGCGAGCTCAGCTGCCCGGTGGGCACATCAGCGGCCCGTCCCTGAGCGCCGAGCTCGAGGCCGATTCATGAAGACCGTCGGTGGGTACTAACCCCATCGGGGACGAATCCCCACCAAGTCCGATCCTCAAGGAGGTAGAAGATGTCCGTTCCCTTGGAGCCGGTGACCAAGGTCAGCGACGAGCTGAAGGCCCTGCTCAACGACGCGATCGCGAGAGAGATCCAGGTCATCGTCCAGTACATGTGGCAGCACGTGCAGGTCATGGGTGTGAAGGCCTACTCCGTGAGGGACGAATTCAAGAAGGTCGCCATCGACGAGATGAAGCACGCTGAGAAGATCGCGGAGCGGCTTTGGTATCTCGGCGGGACCCCTACCACCAAGCCCTCGACCATTCACGTGGGTGAGAGTCTGAAGGACTTCCTCGAGTACGACGCGCAGGCCGAGGTCGAAGCCGTGGAGATGTACCGCAAGATCATCGCCCTCGCCACAGAGGAGGGTGACGTCACCACGGCCTTCATCTTCAAGGAGATCCTGGAGGACGAGGAAGAGCACCACGACATCTTCACCACAATGCTGGAAGAGATCTGATCCACTGCGCCTAGCGCCATAGATGCCCGGTCCGAAACCCGTCCCCTAGGGGCCGGGTTTCGGCGTCTGAGAAGAGGGTCAAGAGCGCAGACGAGCCTCTAGCTCGATATCGTGGCTTGTCGTTACTTGCACACCGTGCAATACTGCACGACATGCAATATTCGACCGACACAGGGCTACGCGAACAGAAGAAAGCCGAGACCCGCCTGGCCATCGAACAGGCGGCGGTGGACATCGCCTACGAAGAGGGGTACGAGGCCACCACCGCCGAGGCCATAGCCGGCAGGGCTGGGGTGTCGCTGCGCACCTTCTACAACTACTTCCCCAGCAAGGACGTGGCCATCGTTGGCGAGGGCCCCCGTCTGATCGACGAGGACGAGGCGTTCGCGATTCTTGATCAGGCCCACGGGAGGCTACTCAAGGGCATCGGCCGCATCGCCGTGGTGTGCTTCACCTCCACGAGTCCCGCGGCAGAACTCAAGCGCCAGCGGCGGCGCCTGATCCACCAGCACGCACCCTTGTTCCACCTGCATGTCATCGCCAACGCCGGGTTCGACCGCTGGCTGGCCGGCGTCGTCGCGACATACCTCGAGAACCACCGTGCGCAGCGCCGCCTGTCCGAGAGCACCACGGTCGAAGAGGAGGCCCGCCTCGCCGTGAACATGGTCTCGTCAGCCGCCCTCTATCACGTCCGCTCGGCGATCGAAAACGATGTGGACCTGACCCTGACCGAGCAACTCGTTGAACGGACTATAGAGATGATGGCCGAGATCCATAGGAAGGAAGCATGACCGACAGCGCCACCCCCGCGGCGTCTGCCGCGGCCGCGACACCCACGAAGCCCGCAACCCCCTCGACGGGGCGTGTTCAGGTGGGTAAACGAGGCCTGACTCTTGTGATGGTCGCGCTCTTCGTGTCAATGCTCCTGGCGGCACTCGACCAGACCATCTTCGGTACGGCCCTTCCCACCATCGTGGGCGATCTCAACGGGGTCGACCTCATGCTCTGGGTCGCCACTGCCTACATCCTCGCCTCCACGCTGGTCATGCCCCTCTACGGCAAGCTGGGCGACCTCATCGGGCACAAGATGCTTCTCGTCAGCGCATTGGGTCTCTTCCTGGCCGGCTCCGTGCTGGGTGGACTGTCCGGCAACATGCCCATGCTCATCGCCGCCCGCGCGGTTCAGGGTCTCGGGGGCGGAGGGTTGATGATCCTGTCCCAGTCGGTCATCGCCGACATCGTGCCTCCTCGGCGCCGGGGCGTGTACATGGGTGTGCTGCTGGGGGCCTGGGCCTTTGCTTCGGTACTGGGCCCCATACTGGGCGGCTGGTTCGCGGACACCATCGGCTGGAGGTGGGCCTTCTGGTTCAACCTGCCCCTGGGCATCCTCTCTATCATCCTGGTGGCTGCGTTCCTGAGAACGCCCGCCCACAAGAAGGCTGCTCGTCCCTCGCTGGACGGCTGGGGCATGATCACGATCGCGGTGGCCACCACGGCTCTGGTACTGGTCACCACCTGGGGCGGCAGCACATACTCGTGGAGTTCGGGCATCATCCTGAGCCTCATCGGCGTCACGGTCGGCGCGGGCGCGCTGTTCATCCTGGCGGAGAGAAGGGCGGCCGAACCCATCCTGCCCCTGCGCCTGTTCCGTGACCGCAACTTCAACCTGGCCACCATGGCCGGCTTCTTCTGCTCCGCCGCCTTCATCGGAGTGGTCATCTACGTGCCCACCTATTTGCAGATGGCCACGGGCATGAGCGCTACTGGGTCGGGGATGCTCCTGGCACCCATGGCCATCGGCATCCTGGCGGCGTCGATGGGCTCGGGTATCCTGGCCAGCCGCACCGGTCGCTACAAGTGGATACCGGTAGTTGGGTGCTTCGTCATCGCAGCCAGCCTCGTGCTGCTCTCAACCATGACCCCCACGACCGCGGTGGCGCTGGTGTCCTTCTACCTGTTCGTTCTCGGCGTCGGTACCGGCATGTGTATCCAGACCCTGCTGCTGGCCGTGCAGAATTCGTTCCCCATCACTGAGGTGGGCACCGCTACCGGGGCGCACAACTTCTTCCGCCAGATCGGATCTTCACTGGGTTCGGCCATCGTCGGCACCTTGTTCACCACCCGTCTCGTGGCCCTGCTGGCGGAGAGATTGGCGGGAGCGGGAGCGAGCGGACCCATGAGCATGGACCAGAACTCGTTCACGCCCGCGGCGGTCGCCCAGATGCCTGAGCAGGTGAGGACCGTCATCGTCACTTCCTACAACGAGGCCCTGGCGCCCATCTATCTCTATATGGTGCCCATCATGATAGTGGCGATGTTCATGCTCTTCTGGATGAAGGAAAAACCGCTGGCGCTCACCAACGAGGCACCGGCCGAGACTCGCGATGAGCGTGACGACAGGCCAGCACCCTCCGATCACGCTCCCGCGTCGGCGCCGTCGGCCGTCGAACTGCCGGCGAGTTCCTAGCCGCCGGCCCAATCCGCGCGGACGACTCCTAGCTGCCGGCCAGCCGGGCACCCATCTCGAACGCCTTCCGGCAGTCGATGGGGAAGACTTCGGCGCGCCTCCTGACCCTGGCTTCCGCGTCGAACACGGCCGCGTTCATGGCTGAGTAGTCTGCGAACTGATAGTTCTCGTGCGAGGTCAGGAGTTCGGTCGCGCCCTTGAGGATCCCCATCGTGCGCGTATGATTCTCGAACAGGATGTCGTAGTGGAAGGTCTCAAGGAACTCCTCTGGGCAGTTCATGGTGAATATGAGGCCGCACGACACGTGGCGCCCGAAGGTCGACTTGCCAAACTCGTCGTAGGAGGCGCTGGGAAAGAGCAGGCGCTCCTGGAACGAACGCGCCTCTCCCGTGACTTCACCGAAGTAGATGGGCGAGCCGAGGAGAAGGACGTCGCTCTCCAGCACCTGCGCCAGCACCTCGCGCAGATCGTCGCGCATGGCGCAGAGGCCCTCGCAGGTGTTGCCCTTCCTCTTGCATGAAAAGCAACTCGTACACCCTTTGTAGGTGAGGTCGTAGAGATGGACCAAAGTCGTCCGCGCCCCCACGCTCTCGGCGCCCTCGAGGGCGCTCTTGAGCAGGTTGTGGGTGCTCCAATCCTTCCGCGGACCTCCGTTGACGGCAATCACGTTCATCATGGCTCCACTTCCTGGTAGTCGAGACACAGGCATGCTACCCCGTAGGCTCTGCGGCGACGAGAAGGCCCGGACAAGAAGCACTACAGGGTACAATACCGGGCACCATGAGCGCACTCGATAGCCTACATCTGCCCAAAGACCTGGCCCGGACCCTTGCGGCTGCGCCTGCCCTGCACTTGGCGGACGACGTTGACGGACTATTCGCCTTGGCTACGCGCACTCCCGACATCGACTTCATGGAAGTCAGCTATCCCCTGCCCGACGGAACGACGGTCTGCGAGGCCACCGTGACCCGGGTCCGAAACGGGATCTCCGTGAACTATCCCGAACCCAACATGAGAAGACGGGACCCCGACTGTCTGTACATCGGCGACGGAGGTCCGACGGACAAGCCGCGATACGAAGAGCGCTTCGGCCAGGACTTCGCGGCCGTTCGGAAGAGCACGCTGGACTGGCTCGGTGCCCAGGAGTTGGCCGCCTTCTGCTTTCGTACCGGCTTCGGCGACTTGGGCGCGAACGCGATGGCCGTGGTACCGGCCAACGCAGCCTTCTTCGGGCTTGGCCTCGCCATGCTCCAGGGGATCATCCCTCTCGCAAGCCTCACGGACGGCTTCAAGCCAACGGTGTTCGTGCTCGTCGCTCCCCCCTTCCGCCACACGCATTTCGGCGGAAAGCAGGTGGTGGTACACAACAGGCTCCCGGGACGACACGAGATCTTCTCCTACAACCTTTACCCCGGTCCCAGCGCGAAGAAGGGCGTCTACGGGACCCTGATCCGCAAGGGAGCCAAGGAGGGATGGGTGGCGGCTCATTGCTCGGCCGTGAAGGTCATCACTCCCTACGACAACGTGATCACCTTCATGCACGAGGGCGCGAGTGGCAGCGGCAAGAGCGAGATGCTCGAGCAGCCCCACCGCCTCCCCGATGGTCGCCTCCTCAAGGGGAGGAACCTCGTCACCGGCGAGGAGCGCTTTCTCGAGATCCCCAGGACCTGTGAACTCCAGCCTGTCTGTGACGACATGGCCCTGTGTCACCCCGCTCTCCAGCGAGAGGACGGCAAACTGAGGATCGTTGACGCTGAAGACGCCTGGTTCGTACGCGATGGATCACATCCGCAGCTATGGCACGGACCCGGATCTGGAGAAGTTGGCCACTGATCCTCCCGAGCCTCTCCTGTTCCTGAACATCGATGCGGTCCCCCGCAGCCGGGCGCTGATCTGGGAACACACGCTGGATGCTCCGGGCAAGCCCTGCCCCAATCCGCGGGTCATCATCCCTAGGCGCATCATCCCCAACGTGGTCAACGAGCCGGTCGCTGTGGATATCCGCAGCATCGGCCTGAGAACCCCTCCTTGCACAAGGGAGCACCCGTCATATGGGATCCTTGGGCTCTTCCACGTACTGCCTCCGGCTCTGGCCTGGCTATGGCGGCTGGTCGCGCCCCGAGGTCACGCCAACCCCAGCATCGTCGATGAAGAGGGCATGGCCAGCGAGGGAGTCGGCAGCTATTGGCCGTTCGCGACCGAGAACATGGTGGAGCAGGCCAACCTACTGCTCGATCAGTTCGAGAGGGCGGACCGCACCCGCCACATCTTGGTGCCCAACCAGCATGTCGGCGCTTGGCAGACAGGCTTCATGCCTCAGTGGCTGGCCCGCGACTACCTCGCCAGGAGAGGCAACGCCCGCTTCCGCCCAGGTCAACTCACTCCTTCGCGATGCCCGCTCCTCGGATTCAGCCTGACCAACATGAGGATCGAGGGCGTTCCCGTCGCCCCTTGGTTCTTGCAGGTCGACACGCAGCCTGAAGTGGGAGCGGAGGCCTTTGATATGGGATCTGCACAGCTCCGAGACTTCTTCCTCGAGCACCTTCGCGGCTTTCACGTGGCCTCGCTTGCCGCCAAGGGTAGGGAGATCATCGAGTGCTGCGTGGATGGTGGCAGCGTGGATGACTATTCAGACCTACTGCCCAGCTTGGACGACCCGAGGGTGGCACCCTAGCGGATGAAGTTGGTCACGGCCCTCGTCTCCACTTCAGGACGGGGCACAACGTCTTTCGCCACCTCGAGGCACCTAAGCAGCCAGGCCATGTTGCGGCCCAGGGTCCTCATGACCTGCATGCCCTCGAGGTCCTGCCTGACTTCGTCGGGCGCCAGCCCGTGCGTCGCGTTCCAGTACTGCGAGGGGACCACGGGCATGCTTGAGATGGTGAAGTACTTGTTCAGCCGGTCGAAGGCCGCGCTGGCGCCGCCTCTCCGGCAGTTCACGACGGCGGCCGCCGGTTTGTAAGCGTATCTCCCTGCTTTGGCGAAGAACATCCGGTCGAGGAACGCGCAGATGGACCCATCCGGCCCGGCGAAGTAGACGGGGGCACCGACCACGAGGCCGTCCGCTTCGGCGGCCAGATCGACGCAGGTGTTCACAAGATCATCTGTGAAGACGCAGTAGCCGGTCTTCAGACAGCCACGGCAACCGGTGCAGCCCTGGATGGGATCGCTCCCGATGTGAAGCATCTCGATCTCGATACCCGCCTGCTCGAGCTCTCCCGCGACCTCCGAGAGTGCTGTGTACGTGCAACCCTTCTCGTGGGGACTGCCATTTATCATGAGTACGCGCATCGCTCCGCCCTTTCTGTGTGTCAGCCCTGTGAATATAGCAATCGGAGGGTCGGGCGACCCACCGCGCGTGACGCCGCCCATACACGGCGATCACGTCCGGTCGAGGTGCGGGCGAAGGCAAGCACCACTAGCTGGCTCACACATAGGTGAGCCCGAAGCCGTACGGGTAGGCGGCCGGCACTCCCAGATGATCGAGTAGGGCCTGACCGTGAAGCTCGCCGTATTCGACAACCAACGCATCAGGGTCAAAGGACGGCAGGTGGTCCGCGCTTGTCGGGATGGCGAACGGCAGGCGGCCGGTCGGCTTCTCACGGCCGATGATGATGTCGGCGAGCGCGTGACCGCCCTCCATACCCGGGTACCAGAGGATGAGGATGCTCGGCACCACGTGTCGCCACTCATTCATCAGAACAGCTGAGCCGCACATGAGCGCAACGACCGTCCGGTCGTTGACCGCCGCCAGCACCCTGATTAGCGCCTCCTCGTCCTTGTGCAGGGTGAGCGAACGGCGGTCGCCCCCGCCGAGGAGCCCGCCCTCGCGCCGGCGCAGGCGCGCGGCGGCCACAAGGGCTCTGGGTAGAAGCCGCAGTGGCGGACGAGGCAGGAGCCACTTGAAACCGGGAGGAGGGAACTCGCCCATGTACTCGCCCTCATCGCGGTAGTCGTAGCCGGCGACCACGATGGCGGCATCGGCGGCAGCGGCGAGCGCCGCCGCCCGCTCGGGTTGCGACCCATCGTCATAGAGCACTTCCACTCCCAGCGGCTCAAGCGTGCTACGCAGACCATCGAGTGGCGTCACCACGTGCGGAGCCCTGACGTTGCTTGAGCCGCGATCGCCGGTATTGGGTGTGTCTGCCAGACGACCGATGACCGCTAACCGGCGCAGCTTCCGCGGGTCGAGTGGGAGGAGTGGGCCGTCCCCCACGACTTCGTTGCGCAGCAGCACGATGCTCTTCCGCGCTGCCTCTCGAGCCAGCGCCTGGTGCTCCTCACAGCCGATGACCTCGGGTCCGTAGTCGCCGTCACCCACTTCGGCGAAGCGCAACTGCTGGCGAATCATCCGTAGAGCCGCATCATCGACCCGGGCTTGAGGCACGAGGCCGCGCGCCAACGCCTTCGCTACCCGATCGTCGATGAAGATGCGGGCCGGCATTTCGAGGTCGAGGCCGGCGTTGACGGCCACGACACCGTCACGGATGCCAAAGACCCAGTCGCTGACCACAAACCCCTCGAATCCCCAACGCTCCTTGAGGATCGAAGTGAGCAGACGCCGGTTCTGGCCGCACCAGTCCCCGTTGACTGAGTTGTAGGCCGACATGACGGCGGCGACGCCCTCGTCGACCACTCGCTTGAAGTGAGGCAAGTAGACGCGATCCAGCACCTCAGAACTGATACGAACATCCACCACGAAACGCGATTCTTCGATGCTGTTGCAGGCGAAGTGCTTGGCGCAGCCCATGACGTGCCGTTGTAGACCACGAACGAAAGCCGCACCCATCTCGCCGACGTGGCCCGAGTTCTCGCCGTAGGTCTCCTGTGCGCGCCCCCAGCCCGGGTGGCGGAGCAGGTTGAGGCATGGAGCCAGACACACGTTCGCTCCCCGCGCACGGGCCTCCCGGCCGATCGCCTCGCCCACGCGCTCCTCGAGCCCGTAGTCAAAGCTGGCCGCTCTGGCCATGGCCACAGGGAAGCACGTGGAGGCGCCGCGTGCGACTCCACGAGGGCCATCGACGAAGTACATCCCGCCAAGGCCAAGCCGGGCAAGGGCGGCCGCCGAGTAGAGCGGCGGCTCAAGGTCGCCGGTCGGGGACGCCGCGCCCAGCATGTCACCGTACAGATCCTGGTTCCCGGCCAGAAGAAGCAGTCTCTCAGCCGGAGTCGCCCGATCCAGCAGACCACGCGCGCGTGCTTCGATCTGTGGCGTCACAGTCTTCATGAGTGCCCACTCCCAGATTGACGACCGAAGTATACGACGATGGTGGCCCGGAGCATGTATGCAACGTCTCCGTGCCGGGGAAGGCATTTCGGCGAAGTAGGCCGCCGGTGAGAAGACACGTGAAGAGACTGACATTGACGGTGGTCGACGAGGTCTGCTTCTTCGACCGAGCCGACGGCACGGCCAGCGCTCAACCAGGCCCAGCTCTGATCATCGAAGGCGTGTGCGGCATGCGTCCTGGGTAACTGCTACCTGTGGTTCGAACGCCAGACCGCGGGATCCGCGGAAGGAGCATGACAGATCATGACCGCTCCACTCGACGCAGTCACCGCAATTCACAACGCCTTCCGCCGCAACATCGCGGAAATAGACATGGCCGCCCTGAGCAACGCACAGGGCAAGACAGGACTCGAAACCACCATCGACCGCTTCCGCTTCTTCAACGAAGTACTGGTGTGGCATGCTCACGGCGAAGAGTTGGCAGTCTTTCCAGCTTTGGAAGAGGTCGCTCCGTCAGTGGCCGAGGCGTACTTGCTGGATCACCGCGGCTTGGACGCCGCGTTCGACGCCCTCGACCAGGCTGTGTCCGCTCGAGACCCGCTGACGACGGCGCGATCCACTGCAGCCTTCAAGTTCCACCTCGACATCCACCTGAACAAAGAGGACACGCACCTCTACCGCCTCTTCAGGGAGCGCATATCCGTTCCCGAGCAAGGCAAAGCGATGGGACTCATGGCGAGCACCGTTCCCCAAGACCGCTTTCCCGAGTTGGTCGCGTGGCTGTTCCCGTTGCTGGGTCCTTATGATCGCGAGAACATGACGCGCGTCTGGCAGATGGCGATGCCGCCCGAAGCGTTCACAGGAGTCGCTCGACTCATCCGGCAGTCGGTGGGAGACGGCTGGCTCGATCTCACCCGGAGAATCCCCGACCTGCCCGACTGAGGTTGTGAGGTCGGTCGACACAAGGATGCTTACGCCGACCATATACAGGGGCGGGTATTATTGAGCAGAACTACCTTGGGGGAGAGGGCGTGAAGAGACTGATAGTGTCGACGATCGTTGTGGCGGCCTTCGTGTTCTACGCGGTCGCCTCGCGTGGCGAGGTGCCGGCACCGGCCTCTACGGGAGCGGACGTGGTCGCCGCGGCCTCCTCGACCGAGACGACCGTGACACAGACCACCCTGGCACAGACCACCCTGACACCGATCGAGGACCTCGAAGACGATGCGGTGTCTTCACCGCAGCAGACGACGACGTCCCAGCGTCCGACGACGACGACCACTGCAGCATCAGGCC